>CAWILG010000011.1:0-373141 GCA_963836765.1 uncultured Alphaproteobacteria bacterium | reverse complement strand
AAGATGCATACGACATCATCAGGAGGATGGATGGCAAGTTGGAGAAGCCCCTGGTTGCAGCATTCAAGGATGTGGCTCTGACGAGATAAGGGGTGTGCAGCCGACACGACGGACTGGGTTATGGCCTCTTTCATTCGGCTGGCGATCCAGCAGCGCGGCTCTCTCGTGCCGTTCCGCGCGCGGTTACTCCCGACGGATCTGCACGTAACCCATTACGATCTCTGCCTCGTCCACGAGGCTCTCCGGGGGCGTCGCCATTGGCGTGGCGGATCGGGTCTGGATCATTGATGCGAGCCTAGAAATGTATTGGTCTGAGGGCGTTGATAGCCTGCATCTCCGCGACGCGCGTCCCGAAACCAAACCGACTGTCCTAATTCGTCAGAACGAGTGCCTAATGGGACAGCACCCGCCAGTGCCGTCTGTATTGACCGCCCGGTCCGATTTCCGCTGTCCTGATGGCGCGACGGTTGGTTAATGGAGCCTTTCTCTGCAGGACTGTGGAGAAATTCATCGATTACTTAGAGTTCCCGGCGTATTTTTGACCCTAAGGTCGAAACCAGGTCTGCGACGGCGTTACCAAGGCGCGTCAAATCGCGTCGTGTTTCTGTCGGGCAATGACGGGGACGCGAACAGAGGAGGCGAAACGGATCGTCGGCACGACGAACAAATCCATCGCCGCGATGCCGTGGGCATGGTTATGAGGAAGCGTCCAGCCTTGCGACGGTGGCCCCGTCTCTCCACCATATACTTGCACCATATACTTGGCCAGCTCGTCTGGCCGATATCGATGCCGAGCTTAGACGTCGTCCGTCGGGACGAAGTCCTGCTTGCCGAAGCGGCCTTTACGTTGAAGCCCGAGGTCATTGGCTTCGACAGATAGACAGTGACGCCGGCTTGCTCACAGGCAACAATTCCTAGCCGCTATAATACCCGCGATCGGCAACGACCTCGATGACCTCGGAGCCAATCGCTGCGCGCGCCTGCTCGGACATGCGGGATAGCTGACTCCGGTCAGACTTAACGTTGGTCACCTCATGGATAACTATGAGATGATGCCTGGTGTCGACGGCGCCTTGAACATCATATCCAACCACGCCGCTACCTCGGCCACTTGTGGCCATCGAGCGCGAGCAAGCCTAAATCGTAACCAGAGCCAAAATGCAATTTTTGATGTTATTGATGATCCGTCGGAAAATAAATCGAGGGATCGATCCACGACGCACCATGTGATGGCCAGCAGAATTGGAATAAAGCGTTAGGCAATTATCTCGAATTTGAGCGATGCTGTTCCTGAATGCGACAGTTGGAGCAGACGAAGTGGGAACAGAGGGGGCGCATCATCAACGAAAAGTTTCGAAAAGCCCTTTATCCATGGGCATAATCGACAATTCACTGTATTAAATTCATGATCTCTTTATTATCTTATTTAGGCTGATCTTCAAATCGACGCTTTATGTTGTGGCTATCTGGCGGGACAAAAGTTTCGTCGAATAAGTCGATAAAAAACGACAACAGGGGAAGTGTCATGATCAAAGCCCTTGCAACGGCGGTGGAACCCGCTGATCGCTCTGCCGACCAAGGTCCGGTGCAGCCGCTCTATCTCGAAGCGTTGACTTTGGTGGAGCGGCTGCATCGGCGCCTGCTCGACGTCATCAAGGATGAATTCGATCGCCGCGGCCGGGCCGATATCAATTCGGTGCAGGCGCTGTTGCTCTACAACATCGGCGACAAGGAATCGACCGCAGGCGAACTGCGCACACGCGGCTATTACCTCGGCTCCAACGTCTCCTACAACATCAAGAAGCTCGTCGAGCTCGGCTTCCTCGATCATCAGCGCTCGCGCGTCGATCGCCGCTCGGTACGCATCCGCCTGACCGCACAGGGCCAGGAAATCCGCAGGATCGTCGACGCGCTCTATCAGAAGCACGTCAAGACCATGGAGCAGGTCCGCGGCATCTCGAACGAAGAGTTCGCGACACTGAACAAGTCGCTGCACCGGCTCGAGCGGTTCTGGACCGACCAAATTCTATACCGTCTCTGAAACATTTCTAGCAAGGAAGCGTTGAGCCCTGATGGGCCCCTCGCGGGCAGCAATTCAATGAGCCGGATTATCGGGTTACCTCACCAGATGGCCCGGGTGAACATTGGCGTTTGCTGGACTCTGGAGAGTTTCTGAGAACTGTGCCTGTCGTAATTCAAATCCGAGCATATTGGTGGTGCAGCCCGCCCGGACGCGCCAAAGAATGGTCCCGGCCGGTTTGACGGCGTGCACGACCGGCGTATCCTTCTCCAAAGATAACTACCTAATTTAGCGTTCATCAAACTCGCATCCATTCGGATTTTGTTACGCGCCTATGGTCCACGCCATAGTTTCGGCGCTGATATTGACAAGCAGCACGGTCCCGTCGTGCGTTAGATCAGCAATCGAAGCAAGCGCGTTAACCAAACGCCTTAACAAGGCGTAAACAAACCGCCTCTATTTTTTTAGAAAAGGAGGTGAGTATCGTACAACGGTCGGCACCACATACCCAGCGCAAATTCTCGTGGCCCTAGCAGAGATACGGCTCGTTGCTGATCAAACGGCAAATGCCGAACCGGTAACAATCAAAGCCGACGAGCAGGCGGTGACTGACGCTCAAGGAATAGCAAAGTCGAAATCGCTGATTGATATCGTCACGTAACGGCGTCTAACGTCGTTAGCAGTTGGCCATCAGCTGCGACACGATCACCCGGAAGAAACCGGGTTGTTCATTAGCCATGGATAGGCGCGAACGCCTCTTTTTGATCGTGATCTTCTCCTTCTGTCTACTCCTCGGTGTGCTAGAGGCGCTCTACTACTTTGTCCGATACGCCTAAACTAACAACGCTAGACAAACTAGACCGACCCGTCGGAGCCACGGGCCACCTGAGCTGATATCTCCCCATCCAACCAGTCTTGCTCCCCCGCTAACACAAGCCAAGCGGCCTCCATATACTTGGCCACGTTCGTCTGGCCGATATCGATGCCGAGCTTAAGATCAACTCTCCGCGGATCCGCGACGCTCCTCACAACGGGTTGGCGATGCTCATCTCGCGGATAAGCTTGCGTATCTCTGTCGATGAGTTTGGCCGGCCACCACGGCGTCGCGACCTCCAGCGCCAGCACGACCTGAACCGGGCGCGGTGCCACTTTACAACGGTATCTGGCTTTAAAACCGCCAGAGCGCTTAGGACTGTTGGCGCCAATCGATACAGCTCGGCAAAGATCAAGCGGTGCATGGCGCTGAACGTCTGCTTCTTCCGACGAATGCCGTCTCAGCATGTTCATCTTGATGCCGAAGGAGCAAGATCTCGCCTGCCAACGAGGCCCCGCGATCGGAACAATAATACCAGCGCCGATCAGATCAGGCTGCAAGTTCTCTCATAAGATAGAAACATTGCGTGATACGGCTTCACTTGCCAATCGAATTAGTTTCCGACAGGGACAGGATGAACATTCTGCTCGCGCGGGTTTATCACATTTCGATGTCGGGCCTTAAGAGCGCATGAACTGTCCATTTCATTTGTGGTTGGCTTTGTGTGACGCAGAAGCGTCCGTCCACGATCGGGAAGCCGGGCTGGTAAATGTAAAACTGCGTGTAAAACGGTTCGAGTGACACAACGAAGTCCATCGACCGCATCCCGCGCGGAATCTTGCCGCTAAGATCGATCAGGCGATCGCCTGGCTGGCAGGCTAGTGCTGCGACAAGTAACAGCTTCTCCATCATCGCCTCGGAAATTTCACCAAATCTATAAGAGTTCTGCGCAAACGAAAAGGCCGCTCGAATTCAAACCGGTTGGTCGTGGATCAGACGGTGAGCAAGCTGTCTTCGATTTCCGCCGATACGCAAAAAAGCCAATGCCTGCGTCATCATTGCCTATGTGCTGGCTCGGAGATCGATGCTGGACAAACCGCTGTTTTCAAAGGGAGTGGCCGGGGCGCGTGTCCTGTCAGTGCGCCTCCGGCCGATAACACTTGTGTTACTGATCGGCGGCTTGCTTACCGAGGTCTTTGTCGTGGTCTTTGTCTTGGTCGACACATTCGAAACTGGATGCGAGGGTTGTGCTGAACATTCCTTTATATTTCGAAATCTTCGGGAACGTGCAGAGCGGCCGCTGGAAGGCGATGCCCTGCGCTGGAACATCGTTCGCGTATTTCGTCGCGATGATCTTATCAGGCGCAACTCGATGCTCCACCCATCGGTCGAGGGCTGAGAGTATATCGTCCGCGGGGTCAGAGGGGCTCGGGCCGTTTAACCCGGATATTTGCCCAAAGGCATTTGGACCCGGTCCGCCGGCGCAGTGAGCCATTCCCGGAACCATGAAGAGACGATAAAACTCCTGGGTTTCTTCCTTGCCACCCATCACGTCAGTCACGGCCTTATAATAATTGATGTCGTTCCGCGGCGAGATGGCGCTGTCACTCCAGCCGACGTATTGGATCAACTTGCCTCCTCGCAATTTGAAGGCACCAAGATTGGGGTCGACGGAATTCAAGATCGCGCCGGTCCGAACATCCGCCTGATGGGCGTTTTCAGCAACGCTAAATGAGTTCGGGGTCCACCCGGAGTTCGGAAACACAATGTACTTGAAGTAGTTGCTCGCGAACAATTCCTGCAATCCAAAGGCTGGGTCGCCGCTACCCGTGATCCAGGCCGGCCAGTCAGCGGGATTGCTCGCCTCGCCGCCCGGACCATAGCCCGGGAAGATGCCAGGCGGCCCGGATGAGATCTTCTCGATTGCTTCCGCCTTGTCTTTCGTCAACGACAGCTTGTCCGGGTTGAAGCGGCAGGCCAGCGGATTGTTGAGGAATTGATCCGTGCTTATCCCGCCGTCATGCCCGGCGCACTGTGCCAATACGCCATTGCTGAGGACGTTAAGGTCGGCTTGCGAAAGATCCCCGCTGGAGGTAGCGGTGAGGGCCAGCTGGTCCCAGACGAATCCGGCCATCAGGTGGGTCCAAAAATTTGCCGGAGACCCAGCCACGATCCCATCAAAGTCCTGCGGGAAGCGTTGCGCTTCCATCAAGGCTTCGCGACCGCCATCCGAACAGCCCATGAAATAGGAGCGACGAGGACCAATCTTCTGGAACGCAAGAATGAGGTCCTTGGCAACATCGGTTGTCTCCTTGAGCGATCGATATCCGAAATCGACCACCTTCTCGGGATGGCCTGCGGCCCAGCTCGCATCGATGCCGCTGGCCTCATGGCCGTCGTCGGTCGCCGCGACTACATACCCTCTGCGAAGCGGCTCGGCCATTCCGCTATATGAAATGGAGCCACAGAAGCCACCACAGCCTGCCTGAAGGTATTTTAAATTCCAACCCGACGGCATCCAAACTTCGAATTGGATGTGGGAGTCACTGGTCGGCGTCGTGAACCCCGCCACCCGGCAGAATTGCGGCAATCCCGTTATTGATTGGGGCGGAACGGTTGGTGTGACAAACGTCCCCGCCGGAACCGTTTGAGCCGTTGTTATGGTTGTATTCGGCCGATGGAAACTGCTGGCCAAGCTCGAGCAATTGTCCGCACTTGCAGGTGTTGCCGCGGCGACCGCTGTGGCGGCGAGCGTGGCGGTGGCAGCATTCTTCAAGACCTTTCTTGAGAGTCTAAGTTTGTCGTCAAAGGTAGTCATTGTTTTACCTCCCTAGTTTGCGTCAATAACCACGGTCATGTGGACTCCGGGCACGTCAGTGCTGCTGACCGATCTTTTTGGTATTGAGACCTTGAGAGAGACCTTCAAACTTATTGTTGAAAAATACTTTAGTATGACGAAACGCCATTGAGAACCAAAATCTGCTCAACAATGTGCAGTTAAATCCTTCGGCTGGACCGCGAGCAGCACCACGGAAGGTAGGGGCCGATATCGTGTTGCCGTTAGTTTAGGTCCGTATGGCGGGACGCCGCGTGCGGCCGGCGGTCAAAAACGGAAGTCGCGACCTTGGCGGTGGGATGTCTGCTTCTCTAATCGGCCCTTCGCGGCCAAGCACTTTCAGACTATCCACCAATGCGGTGTCGATGTCGCTCGCGGGCTCGTGCTTCTCTTCGGAATCGGCACCTAACTAGGCCCTTCCATTATGGGATCCGAGGACGAGGCGGAAAAATCTTTACCGCGACCTGGCCGTCAGTGCGACGGCAGGTCCAAGCAGACATACGAACTCACTTTCATCCATCGTCCCGCAAGGGACATCTTTCCACCTGTGTGTACCGAAAACCTTATCCGTGTTGATGACGTGATGGAATCGCCTAAGCTGGCGGAATGATCGGGCTGCTCTGTTTCGCTGGCCGTCCTGGCCTCGCCCTTCAAGTCGAAGTTGCGGCTTGAAGCTGAGAACGCGGTGCTTCGACATCAGTTGATTGTCTTGAGGCGTAGGCTGCATGGTCGCGTCCGGCTCACGAACCATGATCGCTGGTTCTTTATCCAGCTGTATCGCTGATTTCCGTCAATCCTGTAGCTTCTCACCATCATCCGGCCCGAAACGCTCGTGCGTTGGCATAGGGCCGGCTTTCGCTGCTACTGGGGTTGTAAGTCGCGCCCACTGGGAGGGCGACCGCAGATCGACACGGAGCTGCGCGGATTGATCCGGCGGATGAGCATGGAGAATCCGCTTTGGGGTGCGCCACGCATTCACGGCGATCTGCTCAAGCTCGGGTTTGAGGTCGCGCAGTCGAGCGTCGCCAAGTACATGGTCAAGCGGCGGGGACCGCCCAGCCAGGGATGGCGAACCTTCTTGCGTAACCACGCGCCGGACATTGCCGCCATTGTGACGTTGATCCAGACAAGGTCTTTGCGGTCGAGCCGGACGATGACGAAGGCATAGAGCAGGTCGAAACCGATCGCTGGAACAACGAACAGGTCTCAACGTCACAACCCGCATTCCGTTTCGGTGGGAAAACAGCGCCGACGCGGCGTTTTCGTGGTTATGCCCAGTTCGTGGTGCCTGACTTTTGGGCTTTCGTTTTAGAGACACCAATTCGAGATGAAGCAGTTAAGCCACTGCGCGACGCGGGGGCGATGCGGCCGGGTGCGAGGCGTTGAGATCGCGGGGCCAGCGTGACGTCGGAGTGGCTGATTTCGTCAGCCCGCTTAGCAATCCAGGCATGAATCGACGTAATTTCCGTAATCCTGATCTATCTGCTCGTCGGCTTTGGTCAATTCAGGTTTCCTAACTGGCCGGTCCGCAATTGAGTTCCAAAGCCGTGCGGAGTGTGCCGGTTCAAAGGACATCGGTGTCCTATTGATATAGCGGGCCCTTAACACACCGGAGATTTCCTGGCGCTAACGCGGCGTCGTTGCGACGTGCCCCAAGCCTTTCAATCTTTGGACTCAAATTTGCCTCCCGACTCAAATCACTTGGATAGGGCGACTGGGGGTACATTGGTTATTTGATTTGGAGTATTGGTGATGGGAACAGTTCATCCACTGTGCGACAAGCAAGCCCACCTCGCTAAACCGTCGCTTTGGGTTGCCGAACCTGCCGACAACTCTCTCTCGCTACTTGAGAATGCCCTTCGAGAGGATGAACCTCCACTTTGGGATGGCGAACACACCGAAGAGGTTTACTCGCTGCTTGAGGAGAATGCCCGGCTTCGAGGGCTTTTGGTTCAACTATCGAACCTGATCCGCAAAAACGTCGTTCACGCAAGATAACGCAGTTGCAGTATCATGGCGGAACCGTTCCCAGTGTTGGCGGGCGCATGCTCCGTGCCCTCGCGGTCGCACCTATCTACGCTAACCCCGTATGGGCAGCGGGAAAATCGCGCAACTCGTAACCATGAGCAAATACGCGAATTTTGCCAGTTCCTTGCCCATGAGTGGGGAGGAAACCGTCAGCATTCTTATGTCGTTCCTTCCAGAGGAAAATCGCGGGGATGGTCCCGAATGGTTGATGGGAAATGGTCGGCCGTTGGTCTGGCGGATGCGGTATCGAAATACGCCTGGAGCGGAAAAAACTTTTCAGAGAATAAGGCCGAGTTAGAGCGACTCGCTGCCGATCTACAGTCCGCTATTCACGAGGGTTCCAATAATGATGTTTGCGCGATCTTGCAGGCGATAATGCATTGGGGCGGTGTTGATAATAAGCATCGACAGAAGCGGACGTTTGAGTGGATCGAACGAAACGCGGACGAGATTTCTGCCAAGCTTTCGAACGCCGTCGATCTGATTAAAGACGAACAGGCCTCGCTTGAGTCGTTTGACGGTGCAAATCTGATAATGAACTCGACGATGACGAAGATCGTGAGCCTCGCCGACCCCGAACAGAAGCTGGTGATCTACGACGGTCGAGTCGGTGGTGCGCTCGGCTACTTCGTTGCCAGGTTTGCGGAAGAACGAGAAATTCATCAATACGATCTTGCCGACCAATTACTTTTCGCCGTGGACCGAGAGGCCAAACGGAGACCGGAGACGAACCGCATTCATTTTCCGGCATTGTTCGGCAAAACCAGAGATCGCTGCCATGCCTCGATGGTGCGATGGGCATCGCAGCTAATCTGGCAAGTCGCGAAAGAATGCCAAGCGAGCCCGAGAGAAATCGAAGCTGCCCTGTTTATGTGGGGATATAACGTTATGTGGCGAAATAACGCAGCTGCTGCAGAACCAAGACATTGACCATTGTAGACTTGCCGCTGTCGCTGCTTCGAGCCGAGTGCCCTCCATGCGGCCGCAATGGAGTTCTCTTTATTGAGCGGCCTGCTGAATACGGAAGTCGTCTACATGACGGCCCGATTTCAGTTGCTGCACCAACCAGCGCGGCTGCTTGCCACGACCGGCCCAGGTTTGCGACGGATCTTCGGGATTGAAAAACTTGGGAAACACGGGTGGATAGGGTCGACGTTCGCGCGCTCGCGATTGCGGCTCGCTACTAGCCGCAGGCTTAAGCGCCCAAAGACGCCTCTCAAGTAAGTTCTTCTCGGCAATTATCCTTGCAGAGAGCGCCTTGGATATTGCCAAATGCAACGCCCACAAATCATCGATGGTCATCCCATCAAGGTCGGTTTTCTTCATGAAGGTCCCCATTCATGAAATCCGTTTCGACCCTGGCAGGTTCACAACCAATTGCGTTGAGCAGATGGCTGTAGTGTGGCTCTAAACTATTGTGGCGCCATCTTTGAGGCGCGTCTTGCCATCGGTGGCGGCCGCCGTAATCGCATCCGCAATTGCCTTTCGATTGTCGCCCGGCGGAAGCTTCAGATAAACAAACTCAAGCGCCGCCGTCATATTTGCGCGCCCATTGTCTGAGGACGTACAACGGCCTACTCGGAGATTGCAACTGTTCAGGGCTGCGCGGACTGCTTCACTCACGAAAGAACAATCCTCCGCACACTGATCCTGCGTTGCTCGATACCTGTTGTCGGGATGCTTGCTGTGACAGGTGTTCGCAACATTAAGTTTATCGAGCAGCTCACCCATTAGCGGAGCTTTCTCGTATCGAGTTCACTTTAACCCAGCGGTGGCGGATAAGGCGTCGTCTTTATCTGGCGCCACGGCCACGATGTGAAATCCAGCATCACCAAGCTGCTGCAAAACACACTTCGCCATTATCTTTGCTTCTTCCGGATAAACCACCCCAGCAGGATTATGCTTGCTGCATTCTGATATCGCTGACGCAATTAGCGAATGGATTTGGTGCGGGTCTGCCATGAGATCAATCCTTCCAGCGGAATGGAAAGCATACTTAGAGCGGCAAAGTCATCGACTCGACATGACCCGCAACCATTTTCCCCGACCTTGAGGCAGCAAACATCTGCGAAGCGAGAAGCAGCACAACGATGAATGCGAGAGCCGCAGAAGCATTCGCAACTTGATGAATGACGCCCATCTCTAGCCTCAAGCCACAATCCCAAAAGCTAGTCGTTCAACTAAGGGGCTAATCCTTTGTTCCCGACATCTGAACAATTGCCAGCGGGAACTTCTTGCCGATGATGCCGTTGCATGAATTGGAAGTGACTTGCGGCTGCTGATGTTGCCGCTTCTCGGCTCCTGTCCGGCCCAGTTTCGATGGTCCAGGGCCTTAGTTCAACTTGAAAAGACTTTGTCCGAACCGCTCCTTCAGGATGCCCAATAGCGACAACCTGGTAACTGGAGCTGCAGCCTGCTCCCTGTAGTTGGATGCGGGCTCGCTGTTCATAGGTTGCGCGGGTTGCGCTGCTCGATGGGCAACGACTTTCTTCAAGGGGTCACGCTTTGCAAGGCTTTGCTTCTTCGAAGCGCCGTCACCTGCGGTCGGAGTTGTTGGTTTCGGACCAGGGATCGTTTCCACAGCCTTCGCCGCCGGCCACCGATCAGCAAAATCCATCACGCTCGGCGGAGGTACGATCGTCGACAAACTGGTATCGATATCCACCCGCTCAGGTAGTTGCTCGACTGAACTGATCCTAATGACCGGCCTGTCTATTCCGCTGCGGATAGGTTCCGAGACAGGTTGTGGAAAGTACCAACTTAGTCCGAACAGCAACAGGATGAGAGCGCTGCCGGCAAACCCGAAGTATCTCAGCAAGGGCATTTGAACGCCTCCACCTCGAGACGACAAGTAAGCCCTTATTCTTGGGGGAATCCTAACGGTGGATTAAAACTGAAAACTTGGTTAGCGCTGCTGCAATGCGCGGTTACTGCAACTTAACCAAACTTCGTGACTTTGATGAAGCGTCGTAAATTTCGACCTGCAACATCGGATACTTCGCAAGCAATTCGATTGCCGCCTTCATTGCGGCTCCCTTTTCTGCAAACTGCGTCTTAAAAAGTCCATCGACAACCAACGCATACCCGTCACTTGGTGCGATGTCGGCACGCTGGATATTGCGGGGTTGCGGTTGCTCTTCAACTTGAAGCCTTGGTTTCTTCATTGGCTTTTTAGGCCTATTGGGATTGGGAACTGCTCTTTTGCGTTAGTAGCTGCGGTTCTCGCAGCTCTCCGAACTGGAGGCTTGCCGTCTCCCAACCTGCGTAAGCGCAAACAAGAACCATGACAACCCGAAAGCTAATGGACATCGCCTTCCCCTTTCTTTGTGTTGGACGAAGACTACCGTCGATTTCTTACGAGCCGCTTAGGTGGGATGGTTTTCAGGATGTTGATTGGCTTGGTAAATGATTGGATATGGAACGGTCGAAATAGACTTGATCCGTCTGCGGTCAGAACTGGTTGCAGAAGCTGCCACGCTTATCATGCGAAATTCCTGATGAGTTTATTATTCACCTCCAGTGACAAGGCAGCGTTGGAACAATGTTGCAGCGTATCAGCGAAAGCATTTTCGCAGATGCTAACCTCTGGGCTTGCTTAATCTGATCGGCCACCATGAGCCGAGCAATCTGGTCTCGGTGCTTAGCCGCCTCTAAATCACCTTGCGCTGCAGCGAGGGTGAACCACATGTACGCCTTTACGTAATCCGGTCGCACGCCCTCGCCATTCTGATACAGGACTCCAAGATTATCTTGGGCTTTGATGTCGCCGTGATTAGCGGCAAGCAAGAACCACTGTCCCGCCACCTGATAATCCTTCGGCCCACCCAAGCCGAGTACATACATCCCTCCCAGATTGACTGCTGCATTGTGGTTTTCTCGCTGAGCAGCGACACGATACCACTGTCGGGCGCTGGCGTAGTTTTTTGGAGCGCCCCGGCCATCCTGGTAAATTCGACCGAGATAATATGGTGCTTCAGGATCGCCTTGAGATGCGGCGACGATGTACCATCGCACTGCTTGTTGATAATGTTTCGGGACTCTATGCCCTTCATCATACATCAAGCCAAGCTGCAGCTGCGCAGTGCGGTCGCCCTGGTTGGACAGTTCGGTGTAAATTCGTACGGCAGTATGGAAATCGCCTTTGTCATTGGCTGTTTTGGCTTCTTCGAGCGATCCCGCTACGGCCACTTCTGTGGTCATCACTAATAGGATTGCTGTTAAACAGGTACGCATACCGAAAAGTCCTGCTGCAATCCAATCTAAACGGACGGAATAGGTTCCGAACGGAGCCGATCCTGCACGATCACAGCACCGGCCAACGTCTGATCCAGTGCAGAACAGTAAAGTCGATTGTCCAGAAACTTACTTCATTCGGGCCAGCCGTTTCCAGAGGGGCCACACCTTCGAGAAGCGGTTCGAGTTCATCGGCAAAAACCCCGCCTGCCGTGCTCGCAACAACTGCAGGCGGATATGGTCCACTTCGGCAAAAGAACCTCGCGCTGCCTAAAGTTGCTTCGACCATTTCCCGTTTCCCGCGCGAACCGAATTCAACTAGCGTTTCTTTTGACGGTTTTGATGTCAAGGCCAAGGTCGTGGACGGCGCCCTGGCAAGAACTTTCTGACGTTTTGCAGTGGTCGGGTGCGGTCACGTGTCCGGCCTGGTGATGCGGCAGGTATGGCCGCTGGCCCTAATGCTCTGCGCGGATCGGGTCCCAAACAAAAACACGCACTTTAGAAGAGGTGCGTTGACCCAAGCGGGTTCTCCCGATCCCCGGAACGACCATATCTGCATTACGTCGTCATGCCCTCGCCAATGGGTGTTGCCGGTGCGGCTGCTGGCCTGCCTCATGCCGCCAGCGACAGCTTCGGCTCCTTGTATCTCTCGCCTCGGACCATGATGGCCCAGGCCATCCGCGCAATCTTGTTGGCGAGCGCTACGGCCGCGACCTTGGTTGGTCGACGTTCCATCAATCGGCCGAGCCATGGGCGCTTCTCGGTTCCGTGCTTGCGCGCGTAGCGGATGACCACCATTGCGCCAACCACCAGCAGCCACCGCAAATATCGATTGCCCTGCTTGGTGATGCTGCCGAGCCTGTCCTTGCCGCCGGTGCTGTGCTGCTTCGGCACCCACCCGATCCAGGCCGCAAGACTGCGCCCCGATGAGAATGTCTACGGCTCCCCTCGATGTGGTTTGCTCTAACGCAACCACCCTATGGCAGTTCGATGCCGCAGAGTGGGCGCCGTCCACAGCATCAAAAGCGGTCTGACGGCACCGAAACGCCACTCCGGTCACCTCCTATGAACGGGCATCATCAGTCCGGCCCAGCTGGCCCGTTCCGTGCCAGAAGCGAATCCATGCAGGCTGATGAACTAAGGTTCCCGGCTCCCTCTCTCTCCCTCTCTCCTTTTTTTTCTCTCTCTCTCTCCCTCTCTCTCTCTCTCTCTCTCTCTCTCTCTGTCTGTCTGTCTGTGGGGCATGCTGCGACCTAAGCGCAACAACGCGGATTTTTTGTGTGGCGGAGAAATGGCAAAGTATGGCGGAGAAGCGACAACGGTATGCCCTAACCAGTTAGTCGCTTGAATTTCCGCGAGATTTTTGAATGGTGGCGGCGGCATCGCTCGCTCGTGTGGCAGCAAACATTCACCGCCGCCGGGCTTTGACTTGGGGCTGATTCCCACGTTTGGTGCCTCTACGCTTCCGACAGGGACTAGGTAGATGCGCCTGATAAATCTTATCGAGCCTGCCGAAACAATTGCCTGAACGAGGATCGCATGAGTTCATATTTTCGCCGGCAGCTTGCGGAATACGTTGAGTACCATCGCGATCCCTGCAATTGCGCGATGCACGTCATTGGTATCGTCGTCTTGTTCCTGGCTGCCGTTCTTCCAATCAGCACGTGGTCGATCACGGCGCTCGGGATCCAGACCAGCGTGGCGACCATCGCTGTTGTACCGGTGCTCATCTATTGGTTCCTGCTCGACTTCACGCTTGGAGCCGCGATCCTTGCGGCTGCGATCGTATTGCTTTCTGCCGCTGCCATCATCGTCAGTCATGCGACGACTGCCGGCATGTGGTCGCTCACCGCCCTCCTCATCGTGATTGGCATTACATCGCAGATTATTGGTCACCGGGTGTTCGAGCGTCGGCAGCCGGCGCTGGTAGACAATCCTACTCATCTGTTGCTCGGACCGATATTTGTAATGGCCAAATTGTTTATCGCGCTCGGATTTCGGCGCGATCTCGCCATCATCATCCAGGAGCGGCCGCAAAGCTCTTCATCGCTCTCTTAAGCAAAGTCAGCCGGAGCCGCACGCACCCGCAGGACACGGATACTGGTTACATGACACGGATACTGGTTACAGGCGGCAGCGGCTTCATCGGAAAATACCTCGTTTCAGCGCTTGCCGCGCGGGGTCGACATGTAAGGGTACTCGATCTTCAGCTACCGCCCCGCGCCTTGTCGCAGATTCAGTATGTCAGCGGGTCGGTCCTCGATCGAGACTTGGTGCACAGTGCGATGGACGGAATCGACGAGGTTTATCACCTTGCCGGGCTGCCCGGGATGTGGCTGCCGCGGAAGGATGATTTTCATACCGTCAACTACGGTGGCACTGAAATCGTCATCGAGACGGCGCGGAAGCGCGGCATAAAGCGCTTCCTGCACTGCTCGACGGAATCCATTCTGTTTCGCGCCTCGCCGTCGAACGAGTTTCTTGCGGACAATGCGTTACCATCTGGCGACATGCCGGGTCCATATACGCGCTCGAAAATGCTCGCAGAACAGTTCGCCATGCAGATCGCGACATCCGGATATCCGGTGGTTATTGGCTGTCCGACGATGCCCGTCGGGCCCCATGACCACAATGTCACTCCTCCGACGGCGATGCTCCGCCATTTTCTCGGTCGCCGTTTTCAATTGTATCTCGATTTCGCCGTTAACCTCGTCGATGTGCGCGATGTCGCCGAAGGGCTGATCCTTGCCATGGAACGCGGACAGGCTGGGCATCGCTACATCCTGGGCGGCGAAACCCTCCCGCTGAAACAAGTTCTCGAATTCATGGAAGCGATCAGTGGCCGCCGCGCGCGGCGCGTTCAGGTTGCCGGCCGAGTTGCCGAGATTGCCACGGCAATGCTGGAATTCGTCGCCGATTACGTGACGCGCCGGCCGCCGTCCGGTACGACCGAGGGCGTTCGTATCGCAATGCGGGCTGAGGCATTGTCGACCGAAAAAGCCCGACAAGAACTGGGCTACGCGCCAGGCTCCATCGAACCCGTGTTGCGGGAAACCATTGCGCATCTGCTTGATGCCGGCCACAATCAGCCTGAATGGGGCTTAGCGCTTTGTCCTCGCGCTCAGCCGTTTCACAGCGTGCGCCGGTTTGGTGTTTGATTTAATCGCGCAGGATGGTCCGTGGCATGCTGCACGATTCTGGTCAGTTGCTGGCTTTCGTCTGGAGCGGCTGGACGGCCACCTGGCCCACCCAGTTGCTCGCCGTCATCTGGATTTCATGGATCATCAGCTGGGTGGTGGCGTCGTTCTGGTCCGGTCAAACGAAGAAATACGTGATGACCCGGGAGTCCCTAAGGTACCGCTTGCCTATTCTCGTGGGGGCCATTCTTTTTGTCCCGTGGACCGGGAAGGTCCTGGGGGAAAAGCCGCTCTGGCTGTTCGGCAACCTTGGTATCTACGTGCTGGTCGGCCTGATGCTTGCCGGGATTTCATTCACATGGTGGGCGAGAATTCATCTTGGACGTTTCTGGTCGAACGCGATCACGCATAAAGAAGGCCATCGGGTCATTGAAACGGGCCCGTATAGGCTCGTGCGTCACCCGATTTATACGGGGCTCATCGTGGGTATGCTGGCGACGGGTGCTGCGGTCGGAACAGTGACCGCGATTCTGGGAGCGGTGCTGATCTCGCTCGGTATGTGGCAGAAGGCCCGAATGGAGGAAAGTTTCCTTAGGGCTGAACTCGGCGCAGACGCATACGGATCGTATTGCCGTCGCGTTCCGATGCTGATTCCGTTCTTTCCACCCAGCTGACGCCGCAGGACCCCCGCCACTTATCGTTTCGGCAGCCACGCTGCGGACGTCGCGACAAGTGGCACGAGGCGGCGCGGAACAATGACGCGCTGGCCAACTGCCAGCGGTGCATTATCCGACAACTGATTGGCCTGGGTGAGTGACCAGAGCGGCACGTGGTTAAGCGCCGCAAGCCTCTGCAAGGTATCGCCCGAACGGGCGAATTGCGGCGCGCCGCTGTCCCACAGCTCAACTGGAGCGTCGGGGGGAACGACATAGCGAAGGGGTGCCGCCTCACCCTTGGTCTGCGCAGGCGTCGTCGCAAGTTGCGCAATCGCCGTCACCAATTGTTCGTGGATGGAATCCATCTTGTCGATATTGATGTGGGTGACTTCCTGGTGCTCCTTCAGATCGAAGCTTGCGTAGTGACCCTGATAACCCTGCTCCGTCACCACATCGCCACCGCCCAATATGCTGGTGGACAGAAAAATGTTGATGTACCGCTCGACGTTCAGCGGCACCTTTGGGCTTGCGTGAGCTGGATCTATCGTGACGACCAGGCTTACCGGGATGTTTGCGGATTGCAGTATCCTCGCGAAGGTCAAGGCACAAAGTCCACCCATCGAATGACCGATCAGGGTGATCGGAGCTGGATCGTCGCGGAATTCGCGGATGGCCTGGTCGGCGATAAGCCGGCAAATTGTGAATTCGTAGACATCAGCCCGGATACCGGCTTCTTCGAGACGCCTGGTCAGGCGGTCCATCCCGCGCGAAAAGATCGGACCCAAGGCGCCACGGAACAGGTAGACGCGGGCCCGCGGCTGGGTCGCGGGCTGCGTGTCGCCTGGCACTACGGTCGCAGACGTTGCCGGAACATCGGGGGACCGCCCGACCGGACCGGCGCGCGTCAGACTGCAACTGGTCGACAGGATGCAAGCGCAAAGCGTCGCCCAGATGACAATGGCTGCAACCTTCCGATTGCTCATGCGTTTTCCGCTTGCGATTTTCGACGTACAGGCACGGCGGACCGCAAAACGCCGGCGGGTGGAACTTTGCCCAGAGCCAGGGAATGTCTATCGCAAAGGAATTGGCAAAATTTGCGGCGCGTTGTTAGCAATGGCGCCAGCAATCGAACTGACAATCAAACGAACGGATCAGTTCCGTACGGACGCAGCGCGTGCCGCGCCGCTACTCACCGCGCTTACTGTCGCAGGTTGATGCGGCTTCGGAGCAGCTGAAGTTGTGATCGATCGGCCGAAGACGACGGCGTCGATCTCGCTTATGACCTTCTGTTGCATAATCGCGTTCTTTTCGATGGACATGTGCCCAACGCCAGGCACGCCTTGCACATTGACATTCTCCAGCGTGCCTTGGAATTGCCTAGTCTTTCCGACCGGTGTGCCAGCTCCGTTGGCGATGTAGAAGTTTATGTAGCGTCCCACACGTCCCGAAAGGCTGGTGCGAAACACCGAATCCAAGCCGATTGCCAGCTTAACGGGAACGCCAAGCTGATCCAGTTTGGCAACCACGTCGGGTAGCGCGGTCGCGCCCGAGGAATGCCCAACCAGAATGATAGTCTTGAGCCTGCCACTTTTGTATTGAGCGGCGGCTTCTTCGGCGAGCGACGACCATGAGGCGAAGTTCGCAACGGTGACCGGGATTCCTTGCGCCTGCAGTTTTGCCGCAATGTCATCCAGACCCAAAGAAAATATATTGAGCACTCCGCGGAGTAGATAGACATGAGCAGTCGCGGCTCCCGACGCAGATTGCGTCACGGCGCGTGCGGGGTCTACGCCGATTGGAAAGAGCAGCAAGACTGCGATCGCTATCGCTTGGAGCCGATGCCACGATGACCGGCTGAGAAGGGAAGGCCGACCGACAGATCCGCTGTAGCCGCGATTTGGGTTCATTGCTTTTCCGGCGAGGTGTTGCGCCGAGTGACCCTAGCGCCCGCGTGCGCGCAACTGCAACAATAGTGGGGCGAGCAGCAGATTTTTTTCCATACGACGTGTCTCCGCCGCAACACCTTTCGAAATTCCTCAATCGTTGTGCCTATGCGGGCGCTGGGTGTCCTTACTGCGAATCTCGGGGAGCTATGGGGCCGCTTACTTGGGCAGTTTGATGGAAGCGCTGCCATGGTTTCGACTTGTTCGACACATCGAATGACGTCGGCTCTACCCCGACAACGGACGAGGCAGAGCGTCTGCTCGATCTCGGGCCGGAGCACACATGACGATCCCCTGCCGCGTGCTAATGGTCTATCCGAAGTTCGTTCCGAACTCGTTCTGGAACTATACGGAAGCCTGCGAGCTAATCGGCGCGAAGTATCCGGCGGCGCCACTCGGCCTGATCACAGTCGCCGCCATGCTGCCGAAGCATTGGGACATCCGTCTCGTCAACCGTAACACCGAGCCTTTGACGGACGCGGACCTCGACTGGGCCGATCTCGTAATGATCGGCGGTATGCTCAACCAGCAGCCTGATTTCATCTACCTGATCGATCTCGCCCACCTGCACGGCAAGCCAGTGTGTGTCGGTGGGCCTGACGTGTCCTCCAGCCCGCATCTTTACGCGAACGCGGACTTCCAGGTGATCGGCGAGGCCGAGCAAATCATCCAGCACTTCATCGCCGCCTGGGAAAACGGCGAGCGCAAAGGCGTGTTCATCGCCGAGAAATTCAAGATCGACGTCACGCTAAGCCCGATGCCCCGCTACGATCTGATTAAGTTCGACCACTATCTCTTCATGGGTGTGCAATATTCGCGTGGCTGCCCATTCACCTGCGAGTTCTGCGATATTATCGAGCTGTATGGTCGCGTGCCACGCACCAAGACCAACGATCAGATTCTCGCCGAGCTGCAAGCGCTCTACGATCACGGTTACCGCGGGCATGTCGATTTCGTCGACGACAATTTCATCGGCAACAAGAAAAACCTTCGCACGCTATTGCCGCAACTCAAAGCCTGGCTGGAAGAGCGCGACTATCCGTTCGAGTTCTCGACCGAAGCCTCGATCAATATCGCGGACGACGACGAGCTGTTGCAGGCGATGAAGGACACGAACTTCTTCGCGATTTTCGTCGGCATCGAGAGCCCGGATCCAGAGGCGCTCGTGCAGATGAAGAAGAAGCAGAACACCAGGCGCAACATCGCGGAGTGCATCCATAAGATTTACGGCTACGGCATGTTCATTACCGCCGGCTTCATCGTCGGATTCGATACCGAGAAGGTTTCGATGGGACAGGCGATGATCGACTTCATCGAGGAGACGAACATTCCAGTCTGCATGGTTGGACTGCTCTATGCGCTGCCTGGAACACAGCTGACGCGGCGGCTAGCCAAGGAAGGCCGCTTGCACAACGGCCACGACCTCATGAAGGTCGAGCACGCGGGCGACCAATGCACGCTCGGATGCAATTTCGACACCAAGCGTCCGCTTCGTGACATCCTTGTGGATTACAAGGCCGTGCTCGGGCGCGTTTTCTGCCCGACGGCATACGCGGGGCGGCTGTCACGGCTCGCCGTCATGCTAGACCGCTCCGACCGCCGCCGCGACGCGCCGGATGGCGACATGCGCAAGAGGCTTGGCGGCATCGACAGCGTATACAAAATCATGCGGACCCTACCGGAGGTTCGCGAGCCGTTCTGGAAGACCTTCGTCGAAGTCGCTAAGACCAATCCAGACGCGCTACGGTACATCGTGATGCTGATGGCACTGTACCTTCACCTCGGACCGTTCTCGAAGCGCGTGATCGGTGAGATTGACCGCCGCATTGCCGAGTTGGACGTGGTCGCTCCGGCACGTGCTAGCTAAGGAATCTCTGAACAATCTGACGATCGTGGCACACTTGGATCGATTGATTCGGGGAGTGCTCGGATGGACCAGCTGAGTTTTGCGTCGCTCGACTATGCGGCCAAGAAGAAGCGCACGAAGCGCGATGTGTTCCTGGCTGAAATGGCGGCCGTGGTGCCTTGGGTCGCGCTCGAAGCTGTGATCGAGCCCCATTATCCCAAGGCGGGTCCGAATGGCGGGCGGCGGCCTTTTCCATTGGCCGTGATGCTGCGGATTTATTGCCTGCAGCAGTGGTACAATCTCTCCGATCCCGGCGCGGAAGAAGTTCTTTACGACATCTGCTCGATGCGCGCGTTCGCAGGTGTGGAGCTCGGACGCGACGCAATTCCCGATGAGACGACCATCTTGAACTTCCGGCATCTCTTGGAGCGCCACGAGTTGACGAAGGCGGTATTCGCCGCTGTTTCGGAGCTTCTGGAAGCCCGCGGTGCGCTGCTGCGCGGCGGCACCATCGTCGACGCGACGCTGATCGCGGCATCCCCGTCGACGAAGAACAAGGCGCAAAAGCGCGATCCCGAGATGCGCTCATCGAAGAAGGGCAACCAGTGGTACTTTGGCATGAAGGCACACATCGGCGTCGATGCTAAGAGCGGGCTCGTACATACGGTGGGCGTGACCACGGGCAGCGTGGATGACGCCAAGGTGATGGACAATTTGATCCGTGAGGATGATCATGCGGTGTACGGCGACAAGGGTTATGCCAACGACCGGAAGCAACGGCAGGCGGAAGCCGCGGGCGTTCTGTGGGCCGTAAAGGCGAAAGCGAAGCCCGGGCGCCCACTGTCGATATCACAACGCCGACGCAACCGTCGGTTCGGGAAAATCCGCGCCAAGGTCGAGCACGTGTTCCGGGTGATGAAATGCCATCGGCTATCGCAAGGTTCGCTATCGTGGCATCGCCAAGAACGGCGCGCAGGCCTTCGCGCTGCTCGCGCTCGCCAACCTATTCCTTGCCCGCAGGATACTCGCGTCCGCATGACGAAGCGGGGGCGAAAGCCTCGCTGCGGAAGGTCGTAACACTGCAGAAACCTCGATCAACGACGAAAACCCGGCACCGCCATCAACCACTGCGAAAAAGTGACGTTGCTCAGAGGTTCCTTAAGTTGACGTCCACCTAAACACGTTTGCGACCGAGGACACGTGCCAATTGCCGCCTCGGAGGATTTGACGTCATGCTCGTTTTGCGATTGACGCAAAGCTTGCGATTGAGATTCTCCCAATCGTTGGCGAGACGCCTGCACCGCCCGAGCCATGCGAACGTTCGTTCGACGACCCACCGCTTCGGGAGGGCGACAAATCCTTTTGCGTGATCGGAGCGCTTGACGATCTCCACGTTCACTCGCGCCATTATTTTTGCCACGGCGCGGCGAAACAGCGGGCCTTGATAGCCGCCATCGGCGTAGAGTTTCATCAGGAACGGATACATGCCGAACACGGTTGCCATGACGAATACGCCGCCGTCGCGATCCTGAATGTCAGCGGCATGAACGATGGCGCATCGACGAGAATGTGCCGCTTCTTGCCCTTGATCTTCTTTCCCGCGTCGTAGCCTGGCGGATCAATCGAAGCTCCCTTTTTCAACGCCTTTAACGCTTTAGCTAGCGATGACGGCGGTGCTGGGACTGGCTTCCCGGCCAATCGGCGGCAGGTCTTTCGGGATGGCCCGCCACTGACAACCGGGGGAGAGAATATACATGACGCCGTTCACAACCTCGCGCATGATCACTGTGCGTTTGTCGCCGACGTGCTTGCCTGACGGGATCAACGGTTCGACCAGTTCCATTCGTCGTCGGTGAGGTCGCTGGGATAGCGCAAGTGGCTGCAGGCATAGCGCGCGCGACGTTCATTCGTCCACATCGGCGGCCCCTCCGAATCCGGCCACCCCTCTTGAATCACAAATGATTCAATAGGATTCAACTTCTCCCCGGACAGACACTTAGACAGGCGCTTGCTGGTCAGAACCCTGCGGGCCCCTAACGTCTCAATCGGCATTTCGTGAAACCGCCTTAGATTGGTTCTTCGCCCGGTCCCAGCCGTTAAACGGCAGACCGGCGTTAACCCTCGTCGCCGCCCTCGACGATGTGCCGGACAGTGACGCGGAGGTCGCCGCCGTCCTCACCGGCGTGGGGCTGCGACGCTCGGCCCCAGCCGCGATCCAACAAAATGCCTGCCGCCGCCACGCGCGGATGGTGGCACGGCCTCTTGGCTGACGATCCCGGCAAGCACCTTGAGGCATAGCGCGGTGTGCCCCGCGCCAGCGACCGTAAATCGGCAGGTATTGTCTTTCGGGGCAAATGCTTACGGGGTGGGTCTACCCCCTCGTGTTGGCGCTGGCATCCCAGCGCGGCGGCAATCACGCGAATAATCTAATACAAAAAGCGCGCCCTGCCTGACGGCGCACGTCGAGCATCGCGAATCGCCCGCGTGGTAGCGATCGACCGCGCGGCATCATCGACGAAATTCTTATGGCGCGCCGGCTGGCTCGAAGACGGCGGGGTCGGTTACAGTCGGTGCAACATCAGACGCTCAGTTGCCCACCTCGCAGTTCGCTTCAACGGGTCATTGGAAAGGAACCGGGTTCAATGCCGCTGATGCGAGGCGAGACAATTGGGTACGACCCCGACTTGATGGCGTTTAAGTTCACGATGAGGAATGGCGAGCGAATTGTGCAATGCCAGATTAGCAATGCGGCACTTGGTGACTTGGCCGGTCGTTGGAGGACCGGGGCGCGGGATTTGCCCGCTGAGTTTGAGGCGCATCGCAAGCTTATCGAAGCTTTAGCGTCCGAACAGTTCGACCAAACATCAACTATGGAAACGGGGTTGGTCCGCATTTTTGCGAAACACATTCCCAGCACCAAAGCGCAGAAGAATTGGCACGTTTCAAGAGACGATCCGGAAGACTGAGGCCAAGCTGGCGCCATCGGACGGCCGTCCAATTTTTGCCGTCGGATGCGCCGTTGCGTCCGAGGGAAGCTTGGTTCCAAAAAGGTAAATAAATCATCAACTTAAGGCGCCGCTCATTTAAAGCCGGGGTGTTGTAGTTCGGATACAGCCTTTGCGACGAATAGCGCCTACAGTCTTCTCGGTATTCGATTGGCGCTCGCGCCGGAACGGCTCGCTTCAACGAAGCGCAAGACAAATGGGGATTGAGATGATGAAGAAGTTTTTGCTGGGAACGGTCGGATTGATTGCGCTCGGGATGGCTGCTCCCGCGTCAGCCGCTGACCTCGCCGCGCGACCCTACACCAAGGCACCGCCCCCGTACGTCGCTCCGATCTACGATTGGACCGGCTTCTATATCGGCGCCAATGGCGGCTGGGGTGACAGCCACAACTGTGTGGATTTCCTTAACACGGCCGGCGTAGCCGTCGCTCAGGGCTGCCGCGATCGGTCCGGAGGCCTCTTCGGCGGTCAGCTCGGTTATCGCTGGCAAGCCAGCCAGTGGGTGTTTGGCTTGGAAGCTCAGGGCGATTGGGCGGATCTCAGCAACCAGCGCGTCAGCCTCGCCATTCCTTCGCTCTCCACCCGCACCAAAACCAGTGGCATCGGCCTATTCACCGGCCAGATCGGTTATGCCTGGAACGCATCGCTGTTCTACGTGAAGGGCGGCGCGGCGGTGACCGACAACCGTTTTAGCATCCTCGACACCGCCTCCGGCGTTGAACTGGCCGCGGCAAGTGCGACCCGTTGGGGTGGCACCGTGGGTGTTGGCTGGGAGTATGGCTTCGCACCGAACTGGTCCGCCGGTATTGAATACGACCATCTGTTCATGGGCCACGCGAATAATTCGTTCACGGCTACCGATCCGCGTCTTGTCGGTGTGCTCAACGACCGGATCAGCCAGGATGTGGATATGGTCACTCTGCGCGTGAACTACCGCTTCGGCTGGGGTGGCGCGCCGGTTGTATCGAAATACTGATCTCGTCCAGTTACGTAGTCTCCAGTAAAGTAGGCCGGCAGAAATGCCGGCCTATTTTGTTGGAGGGTTACATGTCCAAGAAATCCGTCAGGCCCGCGACCCGCCCACATTCGAGCCGCCGGCAGGCCGCTGATTGCATAAATCAAGCGCTTGAGAAGTCGGATATCGCCGAAATTTGTCACGCCATTGGCGCCGCCACCCGTCTGTACAATATCTCTGACCTTGCGCAAAAATCTGGCCTTGCGAGGCCGAGCATTCATCGTGCGTTTGCCGGTGATCCAAAAAAACCAAACTTCACAACGGTTCTTAATGTTCTCGACGCAATGGGCTTCCGGCTGCAGGTCACGCTGCGCCGGGGCGCTCCCGCGAGAGCAGCGCACGTTTTGAAACCAGTTGCGAATTGCCAAGAGTTTGAACAGTGATGTCTGGCGAAACGTCAGGGCACTCGACTGTTGCGTTCTATCAAAAGCCCACCTTTAGCGTTTCAGGCGATCGGGCACTTCCGCAACGAAAATGGCGGGCCGGTGGTGTTCGTACGCCGTGCCAATCTCATGATTGGCCACCAACCCTAGCGCCAATTCTTTTGCATCGCGTTCATGACGGTATCCGACTTGTGCGCCTTGCAATAATTTCCAACGACTTTCGCGTTCCGTTTCACATAACGGAAGTCGAGCTCATTGAGGTTCTTTGTCGCGCTGAAATAACCGCTCATCCACGAGCTGATCAGTATCTGTCTTTCCGCATCCGATTCGAGAAGCTGCTTGCATGTGATCAGCGATAGATCGATCACAACCTGCGCATGGCCCGGCGCAATGGACGTGAACAGCAGCACACAGATGCTCGCAATGGTATTTCGTTTCATGAGAACTCCGTATCTCGCTTGTGATCGCCTATCGAGCCGTAGCGCGCTGAAGGCCCGCCATGACGGTTTGCGTCGGGTTAGAGGCACACCACGACTTCACATTTGCGACGTTTCGCGCGTAGGCATCCAGATCCACGAACACATAGCCGGTCTTCTGATTGAACCACCCGCTCATCCATGCAGAGAACACTGCAGAGTTTGCAGCTGAAAGAGCCAGATAATCTGCGCAGGTGACACGAGCCATATCGATGCTTACCTGGGCGTGCGTTACAGATGGCAACGCCGTGCCGGCAAGCATCAGGCAAAATGCGGCTTTCTTCATGGTCAAACTCCTTCGGTACTGACCGGGCATTTTAGGAAGCAGGGTCGGCTGGTCGGCATTGAGGCAGATCAATCCGCGTGATTTGCTTCATTCAAGGAACTTGGGCAGCGACACCGGTTGCCCATCGGTTACCTCACCTTGCTCCAAGCTTGACGGATCGGCTGCCGTTCGTCTCCTTTGAAGCGCGGTGCCGACTAGCCCGATGAACGTGAGCAAACCGCCGCCGATCATAAGCCAGTGTGGTGTGAGAAGTCCCAACTTGAGATTGAGATCCAACATGCAAATCGCCGTGGGAATATGCACGGCCCCCTATTTCAACCGGATGGTGACGCCTCCCACCGCAGCCGACACTTCAGCGCCGATCTTCGGGCCACTGAGCTGCAAAATCACGCCATTGGCGTTCTGCAGTTGAACGCCTCCAGCGCCAGCCGCAACGGCCCCACCGGCTCCGATAGCGCTGTATGAACCTTCGATTGAAGCTGGCCCCTTCAAATTGAGCGCGTGTCCGACGAACTTGGTGGTTGAGGCTCCGATCGTGAAGCCGACGCTCATCCCCGAGACGGTGAATGGATAATGCTTACCGTGCAAGGTCAGCACGCCTTGTCCCCCGCCCACGCCGACAATGAAGCCGCCCTTGGTGAAGACGACGGCAACCGATCCGGTTTCCGCGCGTGAAGGCGTGCTGAAACCGGCCAGTCCCAACATTCCTAACAGCGCAGCCACAGCGACTTGCTTGTTACTTCTTCTCATCATATCTCCTCCAAGAACTGAAGTGCTGATGCGACCTGACGCGCATCGTGAGTGCTAAAACGCTCGCCCCGTTGATCTAAGTCAACGCTTAACAACGCTTCAACAAAATTAGCAGACCTGCCGAGAACGTCATCCGGCGTGAATGTGTGGACCACATCATTGTCTTGGGCGAGGTGCATCAGCGCACCAAATACTGAAATCGTACGCACGCTACTACAACGACGTCAGAACGCATCGATCATTGGACAAAGATGCGCCGGTCACCCGCCAAATTCATCGAATCGGAAGCATCAAATCACACGCCATCCTCGGCGGACTTCACCACCACTACGCCCGAGCTTAAGTTTTCGATACACACAATGGTTTCGATCATGCCACCGATAGCCTCGGGGCGAGTGTCCGGCTCTTTCTACTTATCAATCCACGCAACCAGCGTCCTCCAATGAGCGCCTGTGCATTCGTGCGCAGCAAGTCACTGGAATACCACGAAATTCTCGCTGTTTGCTACTGGGGACATGCTGCGGATAACTCTGCGAATTTCCGGTGCGGATATGTTGCATATTTGGCGCACCCTGTAGAAAAATCGCTCCGCCACAAAATGGACGTTCACAAGCTGACTGACACTCAGGGGATGTCGAAGTAACTTTTTCACATTGCCATGGCCTTGCGTATCGGGGGCGTGTGATGAGTTTTCAGATTACA
This sequence comes from uncultured Alphaproteobacteria bacterium, assembly GCA_963836765.1. GTDB lineage: Bacteria > Pseudomonadota > Alphaproteobacteria > Rhizobiales > Xanthobacteraceae > Bradyrhizobium. Next base: position 347,011 of record CAWILG010000011.1, on the reverse strand, counting down.
GTTTTGAAGGTCTTGGCCGGGCATCCCGGCGGACGGGCGTCGCTAGACGATCTCAGACGCGCGGTGGCAATTCTGATTTCTAGCGGCTCAGACTGGACCAATCGGACGAAGCGCCTGGCAGCGCGTGCCCCTGGCCTCGATATCTTTACTCAAGCATTTGTTCTCCGCGATGAAGCAGGCTGGCAAATTACCCATGCCGGAAAAGCGTTTCTCGCGGCTCTTGAAGCGCCCATACAGATGGCGGCGCAATCGACAAAGCCGCAGAACCTGCTCTGTTACTCACTCCAATGCTGGCTTCGTCGGTAATCATCGGTACCAAACCGCGCCCGGTGCGCCGCGGGAGAGCTGACCAGCGGCATTCTGCGGTCGCCTAATGACGGCAATTCATGCAATCCAAGCCCGCGGATTCACGCTGGCGGGTTTGTCCTTGCGGTGGACTGTCAGACGGACTTAGGTTGCCTTCCTCGATTAAAACAGGGAGCGCGGACGTGGCGATAGGTACTGTGAAGTGGTTCAACCCGACGAAGGGATACGGGTTCATCCAACCCGACAGCGGCGGCAAGGATGTCTTCGTGCACATCTCGGCGGTCGAAAAAGCGGGACTGAGCAGTCTCAATGAGGGTGCCAGGGTGAGCTACGAAGAAATGAGCAACCGTGGCAAGGCATCCGCCGAAAATCTGAGAGTCGGCTAGAGCCGGGGTTTTCTTTTGAACCATTCAGGAGATGCCCAGACAAACTTTTGAAGCGCCTCGATTCCCATCCCGCTTCCCCAAGAGAGCCTCGCTCTGAGCTGCCGCCGGTTTGATGGACACCGAGATTGGGTGTTTCATGAAGCCGGAGGTGCGTCATTCGTCCTTGGAAAAAGACGAGCTACCACGCCGGTTGCCACCAGCGGCGGCGTCGGCGGCGGATTGGTACCGGTGCCGGGGGTGGCAGGGCTAACCGCTCGGCTTTTTCCCGCCAGCGGTCGCACTCATCGCGGGTATCTGTCAGTTGCGCCCGTAACAGTTCGGAGACGGCACGCAAGGCGGCTATATGCGCTTCCAAGACCGGTGTGAGGTCCGGGGTTGCCTTCGGCACCAACGTCAACGTTTCACTCGTGCCGGGTGGGGAGGACTGGAAAATCCCCTGCAGCTCGCCGGCGTCAATTTGGTAACCGCAGGTGCCCTTTGTGGTGGCAGACAAACGGCTACTTATCAGGCGACTGGCTTCACGCAACGTCAATCTGGTCATGGTTCAACCCCGGTCGGGGAGGTAACGTTTACAGGCCACGGTTAACAGATCGTTAGGAAACAACGTCAATTTTGAGGCTTTCAAAAACCAATACGTGTGTCGGTTGAAGGGCCCCACGTCACAGGACCGGCCCATTTTGGAGAGAATTCAGCGGACTACGGAGAGCTTGGAGCCCAACCGCGATCACGTCTCACGCATCACAATCGAGAGCATTGCTCGCGAGGCGCTACAGGGCTCTCATGCGGCGGTCGTGGTGCTGTCATCAGGGTCGTTGTCAATCACCCGCGTAGTCGCGGAAGGTCGGCCGCAGCAGAAAGTCCAGCGGTTCATTGTGCTTGATCGCCTCCGCTTGCTCCTTGTGAAGAAGCAAGTGCGTTGTTGGTTCCGTGGCAGAGGGCGTGGGTTCTTCAGCGTGCTCGACTTCATCATTGCTGATGGCCACGATGTCTTCAACGGCCGACGCTGGAGTTACGTCAATCAGGTCCAGTTCATCGGCCAGTGACTTGCGTACTTGGTCCGTGTGAATTAGCGGCCACGGGCTATTTCCCGCTATGGCGCACGCTCGCCAACCTCAATCGGTGGCTTCTTAACGGACGACGACGACAAAAATCAAAAACTGTCATTTTTCGCCAAGCGAATAGTTCGACGCGATACTCAGATCGAATGTGCCCAGACGAAATTTCTCTCCAACTGACTCCTCGGCCGTTTCCGCCGGGGGCGACGTTAACGTCCTGATCAGAATAAAGACCGCGTTGGGATAGGTTTGCCATATAGCAAGATCATCTGCCGTGATCGTGAGCCATCCGAACCTAAACATGTATCGGCCGGGATCGATCATCAATCGCCCTATTGATTTTCTTGGCCATCAGCGTGGCCAATTCGCTAAAGACCAGGTTGGATTTCGTCGTCTTTCATTTCATCACCGGAGTTCCGCGCGGGATCGTAGGAACCGGCCGAAGAACGAGCGTCTCGTTCCCATCAAACTGGGAAGGAATCTTGGCAAAATCCGGTCATCACGACAGAAATCACATTGGGCGAAATGCGCGATTCCGGCCGCATCGACTGTTGGTCTAATGCGCTGACTATCGGTGCGCACACTCGGTCGTGATCGACACGGACCGTGGGGTCACGACGTCGATGTCAAGCCGCTTTCGAGAGCGGATGTTTGAAACGATTCATGAACTGTTCAGGTTCAATCCGTCACTCTTGATGCGATCGGATATCCACCGAGGATGGGTAACTTTCGCATGGGCATCGAACATTTGGAAAAGCGGGCCATCGAAAAAGAACTAGCCGCGCGGCTCTCGTCGAACGAAGACCTCAGCCTAGGCAATCAAGAGCTCACCGAGCTATTGCGTAGCCGGATTGAAGAGCTAAACCGGCGCTTGGCCATATTGAACAGCGGGCGCAACCATTGCCTGACTTGGCGCGGCTGACGCTATGTTTCGCATGCAAACACGGCAACCAGGTTCCAGATGGGGAACCGCTCGGTATTTGTAAATTTAATTTTTCTTTAATATCGTTTGATCACGCTCATTTCTAGGTTGGGGGCTCTCATCGGAGTAGCTCACAGTGATTGGAAAAGCCAACTTTGTATCGATGTCGGTCGAAGAATTGTGGGAGATTCATGAGGAGATTTCTAAACTCCTCGAGGCGAAAATGCTTGCTGAGAAGAAGATCCTCGACGATCGGCTTATTAGTCTGCGCCCTGCCGATCTAAACACCCGTCGTCCCTATCCGCCGGTCGTTCCTAAGTTCACGAATCCGGATGAACCGAGCCAGGTTTGGTCTGGACGCGGAAAGCGGCCGCGATGGGTTACGGAAAAGCTTGCATCCGGCCTATCTCTGGAGGACTTGAGTATCGGGCGCGGGTCGTCTGTCGCCATGCCCGAAGAGCACTTGTTCAGTGCTGAAAAACTCCGCAAGGCAAGTCACAATGTTCGTTCTCGTTGAATTGCCGCCGTTCCGTAACTCCATGCGCCATTCCAGCTCCGGAGCCTGCCACCCAAGCCCTGCCGGGAGGACGCGCAAAGCGACCTATAGCAAAGATCGTACACACAGGCCTAGCTCTTGAGGACTTGGACATCGGGCGCAGGATCGTCCGTCGCCATACCCCGAAGAGCCCTTGATCAGTGAGATAGCTGAAGAACCCCGCAAGGCAAGTCCCAAGGTTCGTTCTCGTTGAAGCCGGTGGGGCCAGCCGGCACCGCCGCAAAAGAGGCGAGCGTCGTTTCTGTGATGATGATGGGTTTCATGGCGCTGCGGGTTAATTCGGGAACCACAAACAAAAAGACCGCCAAAGGCTCTGCAAATCTGATCGGCTGGTGTGATCAGACCACTCGAAGGGAGGCGCTCTGATTGCTACGGCGGAGCTTGCCGATGTAGGTCCGGCTGCAGTCAAGATGCTGCGCCAGGGCCGACGCGCTGACGGTCGTGGGCTTTGCGGATCGCCGTCGCGAGCCAGCCGCCGTGGGGACGGACGATCCATCACTGCTGACGGATTCAGTCATCGTGTTCGTTCCTGTTGCGTCGCGGTAGGATAGCTCACCTCCGCTTTCGGCGGCATAGTCGATATGGGCTGGTTGGGCGCTGCTCAACCCGGTCGCGAATGAACTGCTGACCGTCGCTGCTGAGCCGATTTCCGCCCATCGTATATGCCTATAGGATGCCCAAGGAGGGGAAACAGACATGAGGCTGCGACCATTCCTCGGTGTTGTGGGGGACTGCGTCGCGGTCTAGTGTTTGGTCGACGAGGAAGGGTTTGTACGGACAATGGAGCTTAATGATCGACAAGCGCTAGCCAGTTCTTTCGCTGGTGCGGGGAGCGGGTCCTGGACGCCCGAGTTTCGACTTCTCTATGAGACAGCTCCTGTCGGTCTCGCATTTCTCACCCCGGATTGCCGCTATCGGCTGATCAATCGTCATTTGTGCGAAATTTGCGGGCTTTCTGTCGATGATCATATTGGCCGGTCGGTGCGCGAGACGGTTCCGCAAGTTGCCGAACAGGTCGAAAATATCGTTCAGACGATTTTACGGACTGGAAATTCAATCACAGGCATAGAAGTTAGCGGCCAGCGACCGGACGGCGGAAACGCAGACCGCGTTTGGATTACCAACTGGCATCCTCTTATTGCGGCAGACGGCAGCATCCTCGGTATCAACGTCGCATCCGAGGATATTACCGAACGTAAACGAATGGAAGCGGCACTTGCTGCAAGCGAGGCCAAGTCTCGCGAACTCGCCAGCAGTTTGCGCAATTTGAATGAATTACTGGAACAGCGCGTCGTGGCGGAGGCGCAGGAGCGAGTCCGCATCTGGGACGACGCACGCCGAGAAATTTCCGAGATAGGTCGGCACCTGACAATGGCAGCGATGGTTGGCTCAATCGCGCATGAAGTGAGCCAACCGCTGGCGTCAACTATACTGAACGCAGATGCCGGCCTGCAATTACTCGCCACAGCAAAGCCCGATATGGACGAGATGCGTGCGGTATTGAAAGATATTGCCGATGACGGACACCGTGCCCGTGCGGTGCTCGATGGTATCCGCTCAATGTTCCGAAACGATCATGGAGCAAGGACCACCGTGACGGTGAACGACCTCATCGGCGCGGTTCTCGCGGTCGTTCGTGGGGAACTGGACGTTCATCAGGTATCACTGCGGAGCGAGTTAAGTGACGGTCTCCCAACTGTACTGGCCGCACCGACACAGCTTCAGCAGGTACTTCTCAACCTCGTCATGAATGCTATCGAAGCTATGAGTTCAGTCACCACTCGAGAACGCGTGTTAATCGTGAAATCCGAAATTGGAGAGTCCGGTTGCGTGCAAATCACAGTGGAAGATACTGGCAGTGGAATTGATCCGAGCCTTGTAGACCGTGTTTTTGAGGCGTTCTTCACAACGAAAGCTCTCGGCATGGGGATGGGGTTGTCGATTTGCCGCTCAATCGTCGAATCTCACGGCGGTCTCCTTTCGGTCTCGGCGCGCACACCCAATGGATCGAGTTTTTGCATCAAGCTTCCAACAACCGCGCCAAACCCCGTTTATGGCGACGCACCATCAAAGCGCATCGCCACAGGGTGATGGAAACAATGCAGGTCCAATCTTTGGCTGAACTCGTTTCCCTTGCTGAACGAGTAGGCGTTATGTCGGGCAATGGAGCGGCGATAGGCTCCCCGCCAAAGTCCCACACGGTCGCAGGAAGACGACGACATTGCTGGCGGCCCTGCGCCATGATCGGATCGTTGCCCCGTGGATGGTAGAAGGCCCGATCGACGGCGAAAGCTTTCGAACCTATGTCGAAAACGTTCTCGTGCCCACGCTGCGTGAAGGCGACATCGTCATCATGGAGAATCTCGGCAAAAGCAAAAGCCGTACGAACTCTCATCCGCTCGGCCGGCGCCAAGCTCTTCTTCCTGCCCAAATACTCGCCCGATCTGAACCCAATCGAACAGGTCTTTGCCAAACTCAAACACCTGTTGCGAAAAGCCGCCGCACGAACTGCCGAGACAATCTGCGCCGCGATCGGCCAAATCCTCGGAACCTTCTCGACCCAGGAATGCGCCAACTACTTCAAGAATTCAGGCTATAACTCAACCTAGATTCATCACGCTTTAGCGTGCCGCTTATCGGTCACCCGGCGTAACGACGCCGCCTCATCGAGCAGCCGGTCGATCCTGGCTGTTCGAATTGTTGCTGATGCTCTCGCGCTTCGCGATCCAGCCGCTTAATTTTAGATCGAAGATGGACCCAAAGTCAGCGATTTAATGATCGCAACGGCTTAGGTCGAAAGTGCAGGAATTTCAGCCTTTTGAGGCTCAACGGTTATTTTGAACGCGTCCCGCACCGAGGAAGAGCGCGGTTGCCATCACAAGTTCAATGATCCGATCGAGGCGCCAGCACACAGCTCAACACGATGCGGGAGACGATCGTCTATCTCGCCAAAGCCGTTCCCAAATCAGAACGCAACATACCAGCGGTCACGACGGCGGCTGAGATGCTGACGTATGTGCGTCAGGGCCTTACATACGACCAGCCCTGCTCTTGCAACTCCAAGATACGCACGACTCCGGAGTTCACGACCTGCGCCTGTGGAACGAGGGGAATGTCCTTATTCTCGGCCTTGTGCATGTTTTCCTGGGTATTGCCGCAAGCTTTGAAGGAGATTTCCGGCGTACTCAGCGCGATTACCTCAATCCGCGCCTTCACCGGCGAAGTATCGTCGCGCAGCATATGGAGACCGGGGCCAAAAGTGACGACCTCGATCGACACTTTCTCGCCAAGGTCCTTGTAATGCTGCGCGACATTCATCGCATTGTTAAGTGCAAGATTCATCATCGCAGGTTCGTTGGTATCCACTTGCAAAACAACGCGATGCGCCTTCTGGGCCGCGACGGTCTGCGTCGACGTCTGCACTTTGGTCTTTTTGTTCCCCTGTGCGGTCGATGGCGGCGTGACGATGAGCAGAGCGGCCACGCCCAACGCCGCTGCTTTCACTACCTTTTCAGAAAACATCATCATGTAACTCCCGTAAAAAGTTTCCTGTTCAATGACGATCAGTTGCGGGGCTTGGCAATGGCCTGCGGCCACTTACAAGCAATGGCGAGCTTGTCTCGCACCGACTTCAGTCCGTTGAGCGAAAAAGATCCCTCACGGGTAGCACCCGTTCGGGGGGAGAGCCGGACGGCGATGTCACCCTCCTCGGGGAGCGACTGCAACAAGCGCACAACGTCGCCCTTAAACGCGGCGCCGGTTCCAAACGACGGTGGACCTGCCGCAACCTGCACCGGTTCATTGCCATCAATGCGATAGGATATGGCGTAATCTTCGCCCCTGCCGGCGACGGCCGGTCCTACGACCACGAGTTCAGTGCGGCCAGCGCGACAGGACATGGAGAGCTGCATCGAGGAACTTTCCGCGTCCTCGCGAGAGGGGGTGACGGCAACAACGATCGGACCATAATCCACCGGCGAGGCGGTTTCGCTGATCGCCCAGTTGTTGGTTGCCGGGGCCGGGCGCGCCTGCGCCGGCGTGAGGCTGCGTGACAGCTTGTCCAGACATTCCAGCCGTTCAGCACGTTCCATCAAAGAGCAGGCGCGAAGATGTGCTAGCGGATCGCTCACGCTTTGTGCGAAGGCAACTCTGCACGCCACCTCGAACGCGACAGACACCGGGATCACCGCGGCCCTCATGGTGAGGCCTGTTTTCCGTGTGACTGACGATCCAGCCATGCCTGGGCCGCTGGGGAGCGGGTTAATCCGGGGATTGTCGCAGCAAGATTGACCGACTTCCATTTCGGGTCGAAGCCGGGCCCCTGCAACCTGTCGATCCGAGAAAACAGGTAGTCGACGAAGCGGGCGACACGCTGGTAACGGTTAGACTGCGCCGGCCAATTGAAGGCGATCAGAACGGTCGGCACCGCAATCGTCGGCACGCGTTCACCTTGCTTGATCAGGTTGGGATATTCGCTCGCCTCCAACGTTGCGGGAAGATAGTAGTCTTCGAATTTCCTTTCGTAAGCAACCGGAAGGAACTTGAACCCAGGCTCCCAGCGCCCACGCAGGAAAGCGTCAATCGGCTTCGACGTGATGAAAACAACTGCGGCAACCTCGCCTTGGCGCATCTGCTCCAGCGCGACCTGATGGGGAATGAAGGTCTTTTCGACGTCGACGCCGAGGCGGCTGAAGATCAGCGGTCCCGAATAGGCGGCCGCCGTGCCTTGGGTGTTGAAATTCACTTTCTTGCCTGCGAGATCTTGCAGGCTCTGAATTTCCGGTCGAACGAAGATATGCAATTCCGACGGGAACAGGTTGAGAAGGTAGACGATGTGACTCTGAATTGTCGGCGCCTCAATCTTATACTCTTCCAGCGCGTCGGAATTGACGATCGCCATGTCGACGCCTCGCAGATAAAGCAGCGCATTCATATTTTCCACGGGTCCCCGGGTGACGATGGGCAAAACCAGCATATTCGGCCCGTCGTCGACCACGCGGGCGATCTCGGCAGCCAGGCGGATCGGAGCGCCCTCGAGCAGGCCGCCGGCGAGGCCGATCGTCCAGGCGTTCATTTTCTCTTTTTGCACCTCGGATGGCGCGACGGTTCGCGGCGTGCGAACCCTCTGCGTCTGTGCATCCACACTGGCGGGCTGCATCGCCAGAACGAAAAACGCCAACGCGGCGAGCGGCAGCAAGAAGCGTGTCCTAAGAAACATCATCGATGAGCCTCTTGAGTGTCAACTTGACTTTCCGGCCGCCTGCCCTCGTCAACCTGCGCCGATGCACAAACGTAAAATCGTCATCCCATCACTGGCGCAACGCGTTAATTCGATCGTTCGCCTCCTGAATGCCGCCGGCCTGGGCCTTCGCATAAAGCTCGCGCGCCTTCGTCGCCTCGCCGCGCGTTCCGTACGTGCCCCACTTGGAAAGAACGAGAGGGTCATACGTCTCTGCGAGCGCGAAGCTCGCTTCTGCACTGCCCGTCTCGGCAGCCCGCTCAAGCACGATCCGCGCCGCGCCTATGCTTCCCTGGACGAGCAGCGCGCTGGCGCGGGCCATCAATCTGGCCGCTTCCGGATTACCTTGTGCCGCGGTACGCGAGGACTCCGCCACAGCCCGCTCCGCGACCTGTTTCATCGGGTCGATCTGGCTGCCCGCTGGGCGCTCAGTCGTCGACTGTGCTCCAATCACGCGCTGCGCGGATTCAAGATCACGGGCCAACGCAGCCGACCTATTGCGTTCCTGCTCCAGCTCCGCCGAGGCGGCCTTCGCTGCCTGCCTAAGCTGTTCCGCTTCCTCGCGGGCCTCGCTCGACAGCGCAACCCCTGTCTCGAGGTTGCGGCGCGCCGTGGCGAGTTCGCGAGCCAGGGCGGCGACACGGTCGCGTTCTTGCAACAAAGACTGCCGCAGTTCCGTAGCGGTAGCCTCCGCCGTCTGTCTGAGCTGCGCGGCTTCGTCAGCCGCCTTGCTCAACAGCGCCGCCTTCGTCTCGAAATCGCGGCGCGCCATCGCCAGTTCGCTCGCGAGCGTGGCGCCGCGATCGCGCTCCCCTTCCGGCGCCTGGCTATGTTCCACGGTAATCGCCGCCGGTTCCAGTAGCGTAGCTGGTTCGGCCGGTGTCGTCTCCGAAGCCTGCGTTCCTACCCTATCGGGTTCGGTTTGTGGCTGGAGCGCCGCAATATGCCGCGTTGATGCGTCGACCTGCGTGTTCTGGCCCTGTGACATTTGGGCCGGGAAGACTTGGCTTTCCAAGTTCCGACTCAACCACCGGCCTGCTTGCCCAACCACTTGGCCGCCGATCGTGCTGATCCGAAAAAGATCCTGACGAACGGTGTCTCGCGCCATATAGGAGGTGACCTCGGCGCGGAAATACATGCCGATGCATACCACCACGACGAGGCTTGCTGCGATCGAGAAAGCCGCAAATCGATTCCGCGCATGGGAGGCGCGCTTTGGTTCGACCGCCGTGGACGCTGTCTTGACTGCCGCAACTGTCTCGGGAGGTGCCGCATCCGAATGAGACGCTATGATGTCGCTGGCAAAAAGGAAGCTATCTCGGCGCAGAGACAACCCTGACATCCCGGGTTGGGAGGGGCTAGTCGATATATCGAGCCCTTGAAGATAGTTCTCCCCCTCTATTGGATACCAATACGACGGCGTGATCTTGATGGGCTCGCCGTTTTCGCGGACCCATCCACCCGCCTCAGGCGCCCAGCGAGCGATGTCATACTTCCCGTTCGCATCCTCTTCTAGGATTAGAAATCCCCCGTCCCTCGGTGCGGTCTCAAGCGGTCGGCGTCCGGTCCTGGTGCCAGTGTTTGGTGAGGGCGAGCGCTTCATAGCCACAGCGAACTGATCGACGAAGGTATTCAATCCATAGGATGCGCTCGGCTCTAAATTCTCGGCAGCAATGCGCAAAGATAGATGTGGGGACTTTTCCATCGCATCCAAATCCTCCAAAAGCGTCTCGGCTGGAGACCTTTAACTCGAAGCGGCCCGTCGGCATGTTGGAGAGATCCCGTTATCAGGGGCCAGGATCAAACTTCATTTCGCTGGCGTCGGCCCGCTATGTTGTAAGTTGAGGACAGCACCGCCGCCGGCAAACGACATTGGCATTGGCAGAAAATAATTTGGTGAATGGAGAGACCGCGTGCCGCGACCTTTCCCAGATTTGCAATCTGTGATTCGGGTCACGTCCCTTAGGCAGATGATGGGAGTTACAAGTCCAGAAATAGTTACGTCCGTTGAAAAGCTCGTGTTTTTAAAATTCATTGAACCCTCCTGTACAGGAGTGACAAACGAAACTTTAAAATGTCTTCGGTAGTCAACGCGATAATGGACTTGATTTAACGATAATAGCAGCCGGCCGCATTGAAAGGCAATATTTGATTTCACTCCCGTCTGCCTGACGTGGGATACGAAAGGAAGTTGGCGAAAAGGACTTAATTTCCTTTGGAACCTTTCCCCCTGCCGCGCGGCACTGAAGACCTCAGGCATTTTTGCGAAGGACGGTATCGATAGTTGATGCGGGATTTCACCCCTCTGTTCACAAAGTAACTCTGGAACCCGTTGCTTGGTTGCCGGCGTCGCCACGGCCGCCATCCCAAAAGATCAACTTGATCCGGTCCGCACGCTTGGCCCGGAACAAATTGACAGCCAGCGCCGCAAGTCCCTCCCCTCCCTTGCGGAAGTCGAGGTCGCCACCATCACCCGGACCGCGCCCGTCGGGTGCGCCGGCTTTCAACGCACGCAGCACCGCCTCGCCGTCGATCACGAACGACGAAGACGTACGGTTGCGCAGCGCGGCCTCTGATATCAGCGGGAATCGATCGCTCCAATCATGGCCGTTGCGGGTGAACAGCCGCACGCGCATGCCGTCGCGCTGGACGATCAGCCATTCCGGCCGGTCAGGAACCTTGGTGCCGCGGGTTCGGATGCAGGGCTCGAACGCTGATTTAGGCATGGGGCAAAGATAGGCGACGGCGTAACAAATGCGAATCTTAAGGAGACCAGATGGCAGCCCTTTGGCGGAGGATCGCCGCTACTATCTACAGTTCAAGGCGCCAGCCGGGGCTCCCGACGTGATCCTTTCCGTTCCAAGGAGATTGTTCTTGTCCGTCTGCTCGATTGACAGCGCCCTGTAGTGCGCTGCCATCTCCCGGTAATGCTGGCGCGAGATTGGATCTTTGGCTCGCTCGGCGCGCTCCTCGAACATTCGCGCGCGTTCTAAAAGCTCCCTGTTGGGCATTGGAACACCTCCATGCGACAGGCCCCCTTGCATGAAATAGTCGCCCCGTCGCGCGCTCCAAAGAAATGACGAAAATGTAATTTCAGGCGAACAGATCGGCACCCGCCGGGGTGAAGCGGACGAAGGTTCCGCTCTCGTGCAGCTCCAGCCAGCCGTGGGCAATCACCCGGTCCAAGCCGGCCTTGTATTCGGTGGCGTAGCTTATGTCGCAGAAACAGGAACGGCCCGTTGCTCCTGTACGACCTCGACGGTGTTGGCGATCTCCAGGAGCTTCAGTTGGTTTGCGATCACTACGGCTTATGAATGTGTTCCGCTAATTTTGGACACCTTGCCATCACTCCCCATCGGTACGGCCCCGGTCTCTCAAACCGGGGCCGTGTCCGCTGCGTGTACCTGACTATCCGGATGGGGAGCCATGGTACCTAGCCATCTAAACTCCGGCACCAAGTCAGGGACAATTGTCCCGAAGCGCATTGTCCCGAGGTACATTACCTCACTGCTGGATGTCCGACCTCGGATGGACGGCGGAGCACGGGTCGGTGCGTCGGCGTCGGATCATGAGGTCCGATGCCCACTGCGCATACACCCTTCGGCACTGACATAGATCAAACCCTCGCTTGGCACCGACAGGAAAGCTTGGCTCAGGCAACCAAACCCTTGGGTTTGTCATTGTTTGCTTCGGGCTGGCAAAAATGAAAAGGCCGACGGACAAGACCGCTCCTCGCGATCAGAAGCCACCAACGGCTCGCAAGCCGTCGCGCATCACGAAAGAAATTCTTAAGGTCATTGAGGAATACGCGAGCACTCAAAGGGAATTCCTGAAGGCGTTGCGCAAGAGATTTTTTCATTAGTCGTGCCCCACCCCACCAAATTTCACCTATCGCTGCTCCGGCGTCCGCGATGTGCTAATCTAATCGTTGAGCCCGTTCGCCATTTGCGCAGCAGAATTGTTCCATGTGGAAAAGATGCGATCGCCGAAGTCGCGACGCGAATCTGCAGGCACGGTACGTGGTGCTGGGGGCCTCCATGACCGAGGCCGCAATGTCCCGTTGGACCGACGAGGAGCTTCGCGAACTCATCACCTTGTGGCCCACACATTCGGTGTCACAAATTGTCAAACGGTTGCACCGCCCGCGCTGGGCGATACGCAGCAAGGCAAAGCGGCTGCGCCTGGATGGAACAAAGCCGCACGATCCCGAATATGACGAGGATGTCCGCCTAAGCCTGCCAAAGCGGCGGTGGGGGGCCCAAGTTCATCGAGCGAACCACAGCAGATAGGCGACCGTGGCGATACTGACGATGACCATCACGATCCCGGCCACTTCGATCGTGAACGCCCTGCCTTGGGTGCAACATCGCGCTGCAGATGATGGGGCCGATACCGGAAAGGCTGATCAGCCGCTCGTGGCCGAGGGTCTTCTCGTTTTAGCGACAGTATCTGCATGGAAAACGGCCTTTGCGGCCGCCTCCAAATGGCTCGGCGTGGTGGAGAGAAACTGATCTGGTGCTTTTTTCAACAATATCGGCACTTTTCGGACATGGCGCGATGTCGGAGTTGAGTCCTCTGCTTTCGGGAGTATCGATCATGCAGTTTGCGCAGCAACATCGATGGCCTGCGCTCTATCCCAATAGGCAATATGTCAAGGACGGTGGGTGCCGCCACCGCGTCCATTAAAATGGAGTGGAACCATACGATCTAGATCAACGAGGTCCGCTCGAGCGCCGCCAGCAATGTCGCGCATCGCACGCTTTCGGGTTAGGTTACAGGGTGGGCATTCCTTTCCTTCCGCGAACACGCGTCTTCGACCGCCCGCTTCAGTTCGGGCGAGCAATCAAATATGCCAGCCATTTCAGGAAGGTAAGAGAATTTTTTCCTTTTCCCCAATCTTCGAAACGCCCATCCACTCCGCAAATTTCGACCGTTCAAGGGGTCCTTCTCCGGGCTTTATTTGACGTTTCCGGATTTAGGAGCGGCAGGAATTCATTGGTGAACCCGTCCGATGCCAAACCCTGAAAAACGAGGAAGCCGCGATCGGTGACGACGATATCGCCCTTTTGAAGAAGGTTGTCATTCATGACGGTTTCAGAGGCGATGCGCTCGGCTTCGGCGGCGTCCGGCGGCTTTCGCTTGATGCGGCCTGTTTCCTCCGAAACGGCGGCGCCGGAAGCCATCATGGACGCGATCACGGCGATGGCGAGCGGAAGTATGATTCGGCTCATTCAAGTATCCGGAGATCAATGCGCGAACGCTGCCAAGGGTATCTTCAATCATCATACGCTTTTGTTTATCAGTCGTTGGTAGCGCGCCAATGTCCTGCGACGTCCGCCAAAAGCGTTTCTCAATAGGGAGCCTATCGATAAACCGCGACCTCGCCAACTCTGGTCTAAGCTTGGCCTTTGATCCGCGAATTGCGACAAGCCGCCGTTATTCGGCAACTGGAACACTGTTTTAGCGCTATCGCGACTGGGTCAAAGCGGGGGTCTTCACAGGCTTTTCGACTCCTACTCCGACGCGCCAAACATGGAATACCCCATGGCCGACGCCACGATCGTCAAAGTCCATCGCCACGGATAGGGCGCAAAAGGGGGTCTCAGGGCCAGGCCACCGGTCGTTCCCCAGCTATCGCCTGATCCACCGGTCGAAAAAAGCCGCCCCTGAGGGCAGCTTTTTGCTGTGGCTGTAGGGAGAGCAAAACGACGAAGCCTGCGTCGGTCGATGAAGGACGTCGCCCAGTCGACAGGTGCTGACAGACGCGATAACTTCACAACGAGTCTTACTGATCGCCAGACAATAAACCATATCGCGCGGAGGGCTGCCCCTTGATCAGAACGTCATTTTTCCTGATGGCATTGGCTCTCGCTACTTCGAGCGCTTCTGCGATGCCCCTGGCGCCGCGTGCTACCATCGCCGGCCCCGATAACACGGTGAACGTCAAGATCATCTGCAACGAAGACGGCTACTGTTATCAGCGAGGCCGCCGTCCTGTGGCCCATTGGGTTTATGGGGAAAAGAACTTCTCCGGCCCCTACACTGGACCTGGAAATTACGGTTGGCCGAACTTCCGCTGGCGCTGGTGGCTGTTCTAGGAAACGGCCAAAGTCCCCAAAGCCTAAAATGTGTGTTTTACGACAGGTCACGCGCTCAGAAGCCGCGCGATTTAATCTAGTAGGAATATTCAATTAAGGTTCGGTAGGTTGTCCAGGTTGGATTAGGCTAGGATTCCGCGTTTAACGGCAAACGCAAAGTGATCAATAAAGCCTTCTATCCCGTTGGGGCTGTCATATTCCAAGGTTTCTGCGGCACGCCTAAGCAGAAAATGCGGTCTTTGCTCAATTGCGTCCAGGTCTGCTGACACAGCTTCAATCGCCCGTTGCAGGCGTTCGATGTCACTAAGAGCTTCGGTTGGATCTTTCATACCCAATCTCCCCCAAACTCACCCGGTGGGCGAACGGGTTGCTTAAGTCGTTTCGGGGATTCGCAAATCATCAAGGCTTCCGCCGGCCTCGATCATCTCTTGAATCCAGCGTGGTGTATGCCCTCGGCCAGACCATGTCTGAAAGGGGGCACCCGGATTTTGATATTTTGGACGGACTTTCGGGTAGGATCTGCGCGCTACTTCTGCCGACGAGGTGTTCACCAAATCGCCCCCCAACCGGCTGAGCCGTTGCTCAAGCTGTCGTTTCTCGGACGTCAGTCGTTCGGCAAGCAAACGACTAATTTGCTCGTGAATTTGCCAAAGCTCATCGACCGACATCGCTTGGAAGTTTAACGGTTTCATCACTTGCCCCCCAGCAGGCGACTCCACTCGGATATTAAACGAGAAAACATCAAAAAGCGTCGCCAACGCGCGACCTGTCACAAAACATTAAAATCATATTAACTATATTGAAATCAAGGGAAATACGCATCAATCGAATTTCCTTTGGGCTCGACGTTCCGCCGCGCAATATGAATGATCGACGCGATCAACGAAGAAAGCCGCCCTTTAAGGGGCGGCTTTCTTCGAACAATAGGGGAACGTATCAGACGATCCGGAAAGACGAGTGCCCCTTGCGGCGATAGGCCATGAAGCCACCCCCCATGAAGCCCAGGATCATCAAGGCCCAACTGGAGGGCTCGGGAATCGCAGTGATATTTGCGCCAGGTCCAACCAAATCTAAATCAAGAACGGCCTCGGTTTGAGCGCGGTCACATGAAACCTGCTTAGGCGCCCAAAACCCATTCCACTCCTTGAAAGAGCACCCAAACCCAGCCCACCATGGAAGCCGCCAGGGCCGCGAGATAGGCCGATCGAGCAAGCTTGTGCCGGAAGCCGTTCACCGCGCGTAGAGCCTCGATTCGGCCTCGGAAATGCGTTCCCTGAGCCGGCAGAGCTCCAGATAGCGCTTCGCAATGTTGGCAGATGAACGGGTCTTTGTGGCCCTCTTCTGCTTTTTGGATTTTTGATGGCCATTAACGTTAGATTGATTGGTTGTTTTCATTGCAGCTACCCCGCTACGCCCTCGTAAGTCGAAGCAAGTGACGTGCCACCTGCAGCCACAGCTTCTTCCCTAAGGGTTAGGTCGGGCTTCGCGATAATCAGGTTCGATAACGGTCGCGTGACCCCTGTCTGACAGGCGAAGCAACAGATCGGGCGCCCTAAAAGCTTGATTTCAGTCCGATTTTCCTCGGTCGGTTCTGATCCACACGGCTGTGGTTCGCCCGAGCAATATCCGGCCGAAGATACGAAGTTTTCTGAGGACTTGCGGGCCCAACGAGACCAGCGCGCGAACGGACAGGATGTCCCTTCCGAACTTCAGCCAGGCCAAAAGCAGCGCAAGCGCAAACATCACAAAATTGAGCGAGGCTATGGCGAAGGCCGCAAAAGACAACCCGAACGCTGCGGTCAAAGACGTCAACACAAGCATCCCAAAGATCAGCAAGCCGAGCAAGGACAGTGGCGGCACGAGCAAGTCGAGCGTCAACGCCAGTAAATCTAGGTTTCGGCAAACGATCGCCTGAACTAACAATCGCGGTACCGTCGTCCGAATCATTCCGAGATGCCCCTGCACCCAGCGCTGGCGCTGGCTGTCCGAGCCCTTGGCTGTTACCGGGAAATCGCTGGTCACTTTTACGGACGGGAAAAAATGTGGGGCTTTGCCAATTGTTGCCAAATCGAGGCCGAGCTTTAGATCTTCCACCAGGTGGCCGCTTGCCAGTGGCGCGGAACGAACGATATCCCAGGGGAAGATCATCCCGGTGCCCATCAACTGGACCGGGCAATTGAGATTTCTGAGACCGAGCGGACGCACCCAATTTCGCAAAAGAAAAGTGAACTCGGCAAAGCTGTGATCGATAGGGGAATTTTCCGCAGTCTTCATCAGGAAGCAGGCCTGGACTGGTCGCTGAAGTTCGCAGCATATCGCCCGCAATCTTGCGATCCCATCGGCCTCAATCCGACAATCGGCATCGATGAAAACAACAAAATCGGGAGGATTGGCGCTGACATGGTCAATCGCCCACCCAAGTGCGTAGCCCTTGCCGATTTGGGTGAGATCGTTGCGCGGAATGACTTCAGCTCCCGCTGATGATGCAACCTCGCCGGTGTCGTCCGTACAATTGTCTGCGACGACAATCAGGCGGTCGCCAGGCTCAAGTTGAGGCTTGACGTCCTCGATGGTCGAGATAATCCCGGCGCTCTCGTTATGCGCCGGCACGATTACAACTAGCCGCCCCTCAGATTTGGCGCTGTTCGGATTTGCAGGTTTCGCTTCAACTAGTTTGAGCGCCGCAATGACCTCCACCAATAGCACCGTCGCAGGAAGGCTCAGCAAAACGGCGACGGCGATGAGGGCCAATGAAATCACGGACAGCATCCTGTTAACCCGTTGTCTTCGGGAGACGTGCGTATCATAAAGCTTGTATCCTTAAACGGCATCTGGAGAACGTTTGCCATAGGGTAGCTTTCCGTACACTGAACGTAGGCCCAAACGAGCTTCTGGGTTAACTCAGAATGCGGGGGTCGGCCCAGTATTGTTAGATTTCCTGTGCGATGTCTTACATTGTCCAATGAACGAGCAGCCTTGATGCGCATAGCCTATTTGATCAATCACTATCCTGCCGTCAGCCACAGTTTCATCCGGCGTGAAATTTTAGCCCTTGAACGGCAGGGGCACGAGGTCTTGCGTATAGCCTTACGGGGATGGGAGGAGGTTCCACCAGGCGAACAAGACCAGGTTGAGCACGGCCGTACGCGCTTCGTATTGCGAGACGGCGCGGGACCCATGGTGGGGGCCTTCCTGCGGGTCCTCTTCAAACGTCCTATCCGCCTGGCTAAGACTGTCGGGCTCACGTGGAAACTCAGCAGACGAGCCGATCGTCCTCTCCCCGTCCATCTAGTTTATCTGCTTGAAGCTTGCGTCGTCGTCGAATGGCTTAGCGCCGAAAAGAGTGAGCACCTGCACGCGCATTTTGGGACAAACTCAGCTGAAGTGGCGATGCTGGCGCGAGAACTGGGAGGACCGCGCTGGAGCTTCACAGCGCACGGTCCGGAAGAGTTCGACAAGGCGAAGTCCATCGGGTTGCCTGAAAAGATCCGGCGAGCCGCTTTCGTAGTCGCGGTAAGTTCGTTTGGGCGTAGCCAGCTCTTTCGCAATGTTTCTCACGAGCACTGGCAAAAGATACAGGTGGTTCATTGCGGGATTGAACCGGCGTTCTACGCAAGCGCGCCGAACCGGCCAGGCGCAGAGCAACGCCTGATTTGCGTTGGACGGCTGTGCGAGCAGAAAGGGCAGTTGCTGCTGATCGATGCGGCGCGACGCTTGTCAGAGCGAGGTACAAAGTTCGAGTTGGTGCTTGCCGGCGACGGCGAAATGCGCGGCGAGATCGAAAGCCTTATCGCGCGTTTCAAGTTGCAGAACGTTGTACGCATCACCGGCTGGATCGGCAGCGATCAGGTACGCGAGGAAATTCTGGCCGCGCGCGCGCTGGTGCTGCCGAGCTTCGCCGAGGGCCTCCCGGTTGTCATTATGGAAGCAATGGCCTTGAGACGACCCGTGATCAGCACCTATGTAGCTGGAATACCTGAGCTGGTACATCCGGGCGAACACGGCTGGCTGGTGCCGGCAGGAGACGCCGAGGCTTTGGCCTCGGCCATGCAAACGTGCCTCGATACACCTTCCGACGCGATCGCCAAGATGGGGGATGCTGCCCGCGCACGGGTGATCGAACGTCATGACGTGGATAAGGAGGCCGAAAAATTGATTGATCTGTTTCGGAGGCACCGCAGGCCCGCCAGCTAGTCACAGGGTTGGATGGGCAGCGGACAGATTGAGCAACCACGCATTTGAAATAAAATAAGGATGAGACCGCGACCGTCCTTGACGCGCTCAACTAAGAGTTCCATCCTTAGGTTGGGCTGATTTGCTGGGCTTCTTCAAGCAACTCCTTGAGAAGACTTCAGAATGGTTGGGGGCTGACTATGAAATTGAGAATTTTCCTTGCATGCTTTGCCATCCTATTTGCGAGTGTAACGTGGGATAAACCCGCAAACGCCACTCTTTTGCAATACGACGTGTCCGGCAGCGATAACTTTAGTTTCGTTCTTGACAGCGATACGATTGGAACTGACGCATTTACAGCGTTCTATCTTACAGATGTGCCAAATACGTCCGCCCACCCAATTTTTGAAATCCTAGCCTTCTTTGATTCAGATGATGGCGGTGGCTTTTTCGCTGGGCCATTCTTCACGTTAGATCCCAACTTGGCATACTTCAACTTATTCGGACCTCAATTGTTTTCGGGATCGACAGCTGCGCCTACGTTACTCACCGGCATCTTTAGCCTATCAAACGGCCCCGACATTAGCGACACACTCACGGTTACAGCTATCCCCGAACCATCCACTTGGGCCATGATGATCCTCGGCTTTGTCGGCGTCGGCTTCATGGCATATCGACGACGTAACCAGACGCTCGCGTTAAGCGCAACCTGATCCTCCACTCCTAGCCTGAGCGACAGAGAGGCCGCCTTCAGGCGGTCCCTTTTGGTTTGCGGCATCCTTTTGCCGCTAACATTGCGACGTTGCACCAATTTTCATTTCAAATGGAAATATTGTGCCTGGTGCGGCGAATTAGATGTTCTGAGTATCAGCCCTGACCCGGGCCCGGCGGCCCGACAATCTCCAGGAATTGCGACGCCCCACCAGGTCGATCGTCGTCAAACACGCCCACAACAAGCCGGCCCGTCAACCACGCTAACCCGTCGAGGTTAGTCTTGCCATCAGTGACGATTGGCGCTTTCGGGTTTGCGTGATGTCCGTGCACAACGTGGCGGCGACCGTGACCTAATGCGAATCCGTCCCGATATCGCTTCCAGAGAAGGGTCTGTTCAGTTTGCTGGTGCAACGGAATTTTTGGATCGACTGCTGCGTGAACAAATACCCTGTGCCGATCGATGTGCATCAGTGCCAGACCAACCATCCATTGAAGATGCGCGCGAGGAACGATGCGTTGCTTTGGGCTTTCCTGCCAAGTTTGACAGTAAGACATCAGAGTCTGATCGCCGCCATTTTCGATCCACCAACTCAACTCCGCAAGATTGCTGCAAGTTTCCCACATCATCGCTTCGTGGTTGCCCTTCAAATTCACGATCTTCAACGTGTCTGATCGCCAACTCATCAGATGCTCGATCACTTGGCAGCTGCTCGGCCCGCGGTCGACATAATCGCCCAGGGTAACGACGGTGGATTGTTTGCCGCCTGAATGCCGAACGATCGTATCGACCGCCGATTCGAGAAGATCGAGCCGCCCGTGAATGTCGGGTATCGCGTACGTCAAGCTCATCGGAGGGTCGCTCGCTTTCTCCCCTTACGTTTCTTTTATCCTTCGCGGGACTGCAGATACAAACCCTGAGGGAGTTCCGACCCCCGGAGCGCAATTATAGCCGCTTCGAAAATGGGAGTATTACCGCTTCGGGAAACCAGAGCGCCTTTGAATAAGGCACATTTAGCAACGAGACAGATATTGACGGATTGAAGACGGAAGCCCAAGCGGAGAGAAACGATGTGGTTCGGATCAGGCTTCCGCATTTCGAAAGCACCAGGGCATTGAGAAGCGCATCTTTTCCCATGGCGTAATTGCCAGCTCTGGCACGACCCATATGCACCGGATTGTTTCTTTGGCTGCGAACAAAATCATCCAGCGAGGTCACGTGGAACTCTGAAAGCTTGTTGTGCGCCGCGTCAACGAACTGAGCAACATCACTTGCAACGAATATGTTGCGATAATTTTCTCCTGAAGAGACCGCTGACCTTACCTTGTCTAGCACGTCCGAAATTTCAACCGGCGCGGCCTCGATGTACTTGTCCGTCCCCCTATAGTGTACTCCGAGAGTGTGTTCCCCGATATCATTCTTCTGCGCAAAGTCGTCTGCGGCCTGCATGATTTCCGGTCGAATACCGAATTGAGAAAAGAAAATTCGATTGGCCTCATCCAGCGTTAGACCGCTCCAAGTCAGGGGCAATTGTGAATTATCCCAGATCGCTATTGGAGCCTGTGTGGGAAGGCGTTCTGATTTTTTGTGAAAGAAAAAATAGTCAAACCAATTTGGTCCGTGATCCGGATCTCTATAATTTTCACTGTTGAGAGTGATATGAAGGCGCTGCCCGCTGCTCTCAACATACCGAGCCATGTATAGGCAGAAATTCATCTGCGCGAACATGCCTATAGACCGCACGAATGCGACGTGCAGATCCCTGCCGGCCAGCTTGAACCTGATCGCATTCCGGTTTCTTCTCAGAAATCGCGCGGAGTCGCGTAAGGTGGATCGAATATTCATGTTCTGAAAAGCCTTATCGCGAGGCGAAGTCGCTCAGCCGAACCCCAATGCTGTCTAATCAATTTGAATTATTTGGGGCAGAGATCAGAACCATAATCTTTCCTCTTGTGGTGGAACCTAAAACTATGCAGATTCCGCAAACGGGCGCTAAACCACGAAGCGCTCGCGTATTGTCGAAGGCCGCCAATTTCCGAGGTGGCCGCTAATTCAATTGACAACACCTGCGCCCCTCGGTGGGCAAGCCTAATCAAACATCAGACCTGATCAAACGTCGAGCAACGGCGGCAGCACGCGCTTGCGTTTATTGACCGCTTTAGCTTCACATCGCCAGAATGGCAGTATTTGGGAGATAAATTCGTGCGCCTTCGGGAGGCTTTTTGTTTCGGTTACATCAGTCAGGCAACTTCCGAAATTGGGCGGCGTGACGTGGACATCGCAAGCCCATCGCGCTCATCGCGTCATCACGACCGACGACAGCAAGGCCAGCATCACCACGACGGACACCGCCCGTCGATCACTTTAGGGTGACAGCCGGCGAAGCTTTCCTAATATCGCAATACAAAAACCGAGGAGGGCATCAAATAGGAACAGTAACATAACTGCCACGATGAATAGACCGATGCCGGTCAGCTCATGCACGCTCTCAAGAAGGTTCGGTCCGCCATAATACGCGAACAAAACGAGGGCAATAACCCGGATAAAGTTCGCTGCGATCGTGATAGGAATAATAGAAACCAAGAGGAGCATACTGCGGATCTTTTCTGACCAGCGGAATGCATAAGCGTAGAAAACGCCAATCGCCGACAGGGCAAAGATTGAATTCATCCCCGAGCAGGCATCCTTCACCATGCGCTGTAAATATCAGCAAGAGGCTTCGATTGGGCGCGCTGGCGGCAACCGCTTCGTAACGGTGTGTTTAGTATAGACCGCAAGCGCGAGCACGGTGACGGTGGAGCAAAACCGGACCTTGGATGTTACGCTCAATCCTGGCTTTCATATGGCGGTGGCACCGAGCTGCGCCAACCAGCGTTTCTGTAACATCCGGCGTGAGCTATTTGATTCAGTATGTCTCAGCACAACGATCACTACCGCAAGCGATCCCGCTGAAGACGCGAACGGAATACCTTCTTCCCACCGCTCACGGTGGGTCTCCCGTCATTATACGTCCACTGCCCCGTACTTAGACGAGCTCGTTGGAGTTTTTACCAAGCTAGCGGTGTGATTATTGGCTCACCATTTGTGATTGCGATGGACCGATAACTGAACTTGCCCCAGTAGAGCTAGCCTGCTCGAACTTGGATCAACGACAATAACTATAGCGACAACTCCGCTCGTTGCAGTGTCCGTCTCGCGTTCCCGAGCCTTCTACTTGGGCTATGATGCTGCTCGGCTTCGCCGGCGTTGGCTTCATGGCGTATCGTCGGAAGTCAAAGCCAGCATTGATGGCCGCCTGATCCACAATCATCAGGTTTGAATTGAGAAGCCGCCTTCGGGCGGCTTTTTGTTCTTGGGCGGCGTGACGCGGACATCGCAAGCCCTTCGCGCTCATCGCGTCATCACGACACGAACGACAGCAGCGCCAGCATCACCACGACGACACCGCCCGTCGATCAATGCGGCCAAGTGCCCCATGTCGTTAACGGATCGTTAACCGGCTCAGAACACCATCGGTCCCGTCCTTCTTAAGACACCTGAGCGTGCAAGAAGCCATCACCGCTGAACCCCGGTGACGGCAATTGTCGTCCGACATGAGATGGCGGCATGGCACGCATCGAACCGGGAGCAAGCACGGCAACGGCTCGCACCGTCACCGCATCATCGTCACCACCACGACACGCGCAGACGACCACACGCCAGGTCGAACCTGTTTGGCACCTAACGCCGGTCCGGCAGCCCGATAATCTCCAAGAATTCCGACGCGCCACCGGGTCGATCGTCGTCGAACACGCCGACAACGAGCCGGCCCGTCATCCACGCCAACCCGTCGAGGTTAGTCTTGCCATCAGTGACGATCGGCGCTTTCGGGTTTGCGTGATGTCCGTGCACAACGTGGCGCCGGACCGTGACCCAGAGCAAATCCATTGGGATATCGCTTCCAAAGAAGGGTCTGCTCACTCTGCTCGTGCAAAGGATACTTCGGATCGACTGCGGCGTGAACAAATACCCTGTGCCGATCGACATGCATGAGGGCGAGATCCGGCTATCCATTGAAGATGCGGACGAGGCACAATGCGTTGATTTGGGCTTGTCCGGCCAGGTTTGACCGTAAGACATCAGCGTCTGATCGCCGCCATTTTCGATCCACCAACTCAATTCCGCAAGATTGCTGCAGGTTTCCCACATCATCGCTTCGTGGTTGCCTTTCAAATTCACGATCCTCAACGTGTCTGATCGCCAACTCATCAGATGCTCGATTACCTGGCGGCTGCTCGGTCCGCGGTCGACATAATCGCCCAGGGTAACGACCGTGGAGTACTCTCCTTTTGAGTGCCCGACAATTTTCGCGATGGCGGCCTCAAGTAGGTCTAGGCGACCGTGAATATCCGGTATGGCGTATGTTCGACTCATTGAGACCTGCGGGGCCGCGCGGTTAAACATTAGGCCATACTTGCCCAACTTTGTTGATTTAGATGGAGCCTAAAAATCTGATTTCCAAACCCACAGGATTTGGGGTCTCAAGAATCAGAATTGATCTAATCAGTCGGGCGCCGTTCAAGCCTCTTCGCGATCCTCCCTCATTTAGGGTTCGCAATCGAATTGGCGCATTACCAAAATATATATTCGTAGCCGTTTGCACTCACAGAATTAGATTTGCTGTGCGACCTGTTCTTGCCTGCGAGCCTTGGGAAACGTAAATGCCATTCGAAAGCCGATTAATTTGCACGCATAACTCAATATGATCGGCACCAAAATTCCGGCGGCAATCCCCACGAGAAGGTGCGACACCGGTGAACGAACAGAAATCAGTTCGAGCAAAGTTCTGGCTGCCGCTGATACAATCGTGTGTGCTACGAAAATTTCCAACGAATGGCGGCCAAGAAAACTGACAAAGGCAGCCACGCGCACGCGGTCCAGCAACAAAGCTAATGCCGTAGCTCCCGCTATGCCGCTCACAGCAAGAAGTGGAGCAATCTGTAGAAAGCCTATCGCAATATATGCTGCCGGAAGACCGAAACCGACTATTGCGACAATAGCAAGAACCGAGACATTGCACCGCAAAACGCTGACTAAGATAATTCGACCCGACAATAGCGCCAAGCGCGACGTAGATGCCGAACTCCCGCACCTCCTGCAACACGTACCACCCTGATGAAAATGGTACAATGCCGGGATAGATCACCGTGGCGACTACAGCGACCAGCCAAGGCGACATTGATCTCAATAGCGCACCGAAAAGAAGTGTCAGCAAAAACAAAACATAGAGAAACCAATATTGCTCTATCGGAGCGAAAGCCAAGAGAGACAAATCCGAAAGTCCCCGCGGGGTGTTCGGTATTGATCCCAGCGTCGACTTCAACAAGACCGTAATTGCGGACCAGACAAAGTAAGGGTAAGCAATCGCGCGGATCCTATCCGATAGAAAATCCCATGCGGACAGTCTCGCAACACTGCGACAGAGGAACAACCCAGACAAAAAGAAAAACAGCGGCATATGAAACGAATAGATCCACGTGTCCGCAAACCGAGCCGCTCGGTGTCCACTCCATCAAGTCGACGGTGACCAGTCCGCGGACTACGTGCCCAACGACCACCAACACGATTCCAATTCCTTTGGCCGTGTCCACCCAGTTGAGACGGCTTTCGCGGATGTCGTGCTCCATTCAAAAGGCCGATAAGTTTAGTGCAAACGCCTCACTAAGATGATGGCTTAACATCCGGGCTTGTCAATCGTCGATGACGTGATCGCAATTGATGAAAAAGCTTGTGAGCCAAGCCCAAGGCCGCATCCAACAGGAACAGTAATACCAACTGCGACGACAAACAGACCGATTCCAGTGAGATCATGTAAAAAGCCCTCGAGCCTATCGACCCCGCCATAGTAGGCAATCAAAACGAGCGTCAAGACGCGAATAAAGTTCGCTATAACCGTGATCGGGAATTATTGCCGCTAGGAGAAGCAAACTGCGAACCTTGTTATGCCCAGCGAAATGCGTATGCGTAAAATACACCTATCGCCGAAAGCGCAAAGATCGAATTCATTCCGGAGCAGGCATCTTTCACCATGACCTGATAGGATCCGATCATGATAATGACGCCGTTTTGCGCGATGGGATAGCCTGCGGCATACAGGATGCGCGTGACTATATTCGAGATGAACACCTTCAGCGGAACCGTGGCCGCATCAATCAGCCAATCCGGCATAGGAACCGCGAACAACAGGAACCCGATCGGAAATGCCAGGACGCGAAGTGTTGGCCAGCCTACTGAAATCAGAATGCAGCCTGCGATCACGGGAATAATGGAGAATACTTCGACAGTCAGCAGTCCCTGCTGAATTCTCGCTAGAAACATCAGGGCAAGTCCGATCAAAAGTGCGATCCAACCCATGACAGGCGCCGCCGAAATCTCCGCAGACTTCAACCTTTCGCGCGATTGCCACACCAGCCAAAGCGAGGCGGCGATGATCAGGGGACCGTGTCCCTCTTGCTCGGTCTGCCATGGCCCCTCGATCAAGCTCAAGGCGGTAGGAGTATACGCCGCGAGGACGGATACCACGAGCAGTCCCGGCCAAAGCAGGTTTTTCAGAGTTTCCGATTTCGTGGACTGAATCACTTGCGAATAAGTCATTTCCGATATCGACCAATGGCAGCTGTTTCAGTGATTAGCATTCTGTGAAAAACCCAACAACCGGTTTATCTTCTTGCAACCAGAACGGCGTAGCCGGCCCCGGCAAAAATCAAGATCAGGGCCAAAACAGTCGAGCCGGCATTGCCAACCTGATTGGCCACGGCAAACACCACGCCAGCCAGGATAAAATGAATCAGCGTTCGGGTTTCCCGTTCCGTGAATTGGAAAAAGGCAATCACCAATCCAGCAAAGCAAGTGACCGTTACCACATCAAAGAATGTTGCCATCTTTCCAACGATACCAACCCATGAAAACCAATTGCGCAAAAATGAATGCGCGACGCGTTCGTTTGACCGTCAGTTTTTCTTGTCGTCACCCTGCTTCATGATTTCGGCATATACGCCCTCGTATTTTGCTTCAAGATTTGCAGAATAGCTCGCCATGCCCGCTTCAGCCTTGAGAGCATCAACTCTCAGCAGTTGTCGAGCGAGACTGGCTGCCGCTTCTCCCTCGAGAGGGCGGGACTCCTCGCCCTTCACTTTGAAAAATACGCCATTTGGACCAGCGCGAACGAAGAACACATCGTCGGCTTTCTTGGCTTCAATCGAATTGTAGAGATCTTGCGCGATGTCACCACTATTCAGCACGCCCATTTGGCGGGCGTGAGGAATTCCAGCCGACGTTAGCCGCTGGTCAATTTCGTCGAGCGATTTTGCGTCCTTATTGGCATCGACGAAAGATTGGCCTGAAGGTCCAAATGGAAATCCGATCTGTTCGACACTCAACAGCTTTCTGTTGGCGAATTTCAGCGGGTTATTCGCGATATAATTATCGACATCAGTCTTCCCGGGCGCTTTAGACGCGACTGCACGCATCAGGAATGCGTTCTCCAAAACCTGTTCGCGAGACCGCAGCAAATCCAGCAGTACGCCTGGCTCACGATCGAGTTTTGCGGCAAGTGCCTGCTGCAGAATATATTTGCGGGCCACTAGTTCGCTCAGCACCCGCTTGATGACTTCCTGATCCTTCTGCTTATCGGGCGGAATATTCGTATGGCGCAATTCGTTCTCAAGCTCTTGTGTGGTTACGACTTGATCACCAACGCGCGCAACGACTTGCCCGCTTGAGGCCGCGCCCTGATCGCCCTCTTTCTTGCCGCACCCGGCGAGGATGATTCCGCAGCATCCGACGATCACTGCCAGACGACCGAGCCGCATCGGTAAACTTCTCATCTCAAAACTCCGTGATGTCGACGCCGTCGTTTAGCCAATCCGCCGCTTTTGCTGGTTGTAGCTGGAAGGCCACCCAAGCGCCAAAATAACGTAATATGACTACCCAGATCGTCTGTCCACGTCGAGGCAAACAGTCAGAACATCCATAGATTTCGGCTGTTTATGTTAATTTTAGGCCGGCGCATAGTTTCAAGTAATTAACTGGCAATCACTTGAAATCTTGTATATTTAAGAGTGCCGACGCTGTCATAACATTTACGTTAGTTCAGGCACCAAAACTGGGATTTGGCCTAATACATGAAACTCAATCGAATTCAGGTCATCCTGGCATCCATTGCCATTTTGGGTTCCGCCGTCCTCGGAGAAGTCCTTATTCCCCGTGAATTGATGGCACGCGAGTTAGCGGCACCCAGCCTTGACAGCGTAATTCCGCGCCAGTTCGGCACCTGGACGCTGGTCCCGGAAGTCAACATCGTGAAACCAACGGATCCGGAGGGATATGTTCAGCCAGATCCGCTTTCGGCAAAAATCTACAGCCAAGAGGTAGGGCGCAGTTATACCGACGGCCATGGCAACATTGTCATGTTGCTCGTCGCCTATGGGCCGGTACAAAATTATCGGCTGAAATCCCATCGGCCCGAGATTTGCTACACTGCAAACGGTTTTGCCATTTCGGACAAGACCGACGCCGTTATCAACTACCGCGAAGGAGCTCCGCCGATCAGGTCGGTGCGGCTGATCGCCCAACGCGAATCCCGATTTGAGCCGCTAACCTACTGGATGAGGGTTGGCAACGACATCTCCAACAACGTAATTGACCATCAACTGAGCCGGCTAAAATACGGCTTGCGCGGGATTGTCCCTGATGGGGCTCTGATCAGAATTTCCACGGTTGGCTTACCTCGAGAAGCCTCGTTCAAACTGCAGGATCAATTCATTCGCGATTTATTTGCTGCGATCCCGCCCCAGGAGCTGAAGTTCTTTACAGGTGTATCCTAACGGATATTCAGTAGGCTTGGGTTTTGCTGGCAGGCTGGGGCTTGCGCCCGTCTGACAGGTCGGCGATGCTGGCTTTTACCCAACCGATGGTTTGCCATGCGGCATAAGCTTCTGTTCGGCGTCCTCATCCTGATGTTTCTCGTGAGGCCGTGCTGGGCCGAGAATGCGGACGATTTACTCCTTGCCTATGCCGTAAATGTTCACAGGACCCCGATACAGTCTTGGACGGGATACGGCATTTATATTGGAAATGGCATGTTCATCACGGCAGCCCATGTGGTGGGACGGGCCTGGATGACGAGGCCAAAAATCTCAATCGCCGGGCAGGATTATCCAACCAGCGTCATTAAGGAAGGCAGCTTTGAGGGCACCGACCTCACTCTTCTGTCGGTCGACGAGATCCTGCTACCAATGCGTTTGAGGCTGCGCCGAACCACGCTGTGCAAGCAGGCACCTTGGCCTGGCGAAAAGGTAGTAACCGTCGTCCCGGAGGGAGTGGTACGTTCCTACATAATTTCGCCCCAGCGACTTCCGGTGAGCGCGCGCAGGTTTAATACAGTGATAGCCGACGTCGCCCGAACCGGAAATTCAGGATCTGGGGTCTATGACGCAGACCGCCGATGTTTGCTTGGAATTATGAGCCGGAAAATCTCGCAGCCGCGGTTCCAGCCTGAAACCGGAAAGACCGAAATGCGCGATATCGCCAAATATTTCGTGCCGGCTTCGGAAATTGCGACTTTCTTGCCCACGGGATTTGCGTTCTTGGCAAATTAGAGCGCCACTCATAATACTGCTTGATCGCTTGATCGGTAGGACTTGTTCGACGTCCGCTATGCATCGATAGGACCAAATTCAGCTTCACAGGGAAATATTGAAATGTCGCGATGTGCCAATCGCGACTGTTTGCACAGCCCCGTCATCGCATGGCTCTCAAGGGTACCGCGGTCTCGCTTACCTTTCAAGTCACCGACAATATTCGACGTGCGCGGTCGCGATATTCCGCTTGCCGTTCGATCGGTACGGCAAAGTAGTTCGTGGTTCTTCGCGGATAGAGGTGACTTTCGCAATACCCCTCTCTTGTCAGCCCATCATCATTGTGGGCCAAGCGATTTGGTACTACCAGGATGTAGTTATTGTCTCTGAAGAATTGCCATTGCGGCGTCTTTTCTGAGTTTGTCTCACCGTTCACTGGCGGGCCGCTTTCGAACATGATGATTGGTCGATTTCGCGTAATTGTACTCAAGGAACCGCGCAATACGTCCAGCTCGGCCCCTTCGACATCAATCTTAATGGCATCGATGGCTTCTGAGTTGATGAGGCTATCGAGCCGGGTGATCGGAACAGTAATCTCGATCACTGTGTCGGCCTTCCGATCTGCGGGGCGGAAAAGGGAGCTGTAGCCACTTTGCTTGGTGTCGATGTAGAATTTGACATCGCCTTCCGAATTACCCAGCGCGACCTGGTGAACCTGGACAGTGGGAAAAGTTCGACGGAGATGATCTGCCTTCTCGGGGATAGCCTCTATTGCAATGATGGTTGCTGAAGGCACTTGCGTCCGTACGGAAGCGACTACCGAGCCAATGTGCGCACCTATGTCGATGAATGTTTTTCCGGGTGCGCAAAGGCGCGCAATAAGGTGTGTGGCGAGCTGGTCGTTGGCCAATCCACCAACATCGGAAATTTGAAAGCAAGCAGCGCAAATCAGGTCAATCTTTTCTCTTACGTGCAAAGCAAGCTGCGCCTGTTGTGTGCCAAGGATTAATTGCTTCAAGCTATTAAGCATAAACAGATCTCAGCAGTTCTTGTGCACAAATTTGTGTAGCATGTTCTGCTGCTTATACAGGACATCCTGCTGCGACGCACGCTCCACTTCCAGAGAGGATTATTCAGCCTGTCTTCGCCAAGCTGATGCGCGCCTTAGCAACGCGCTGATGAGTCTACGCCCTGGCTGGCTAGTAATAGTCGTAGTAAGAATCTGCGGTTTCCGTCGCCTTGTTCACGACTACTCGGACAACCGGAGTCCGCTGCAGATGCCTCTGGCATTCCTTGATGTCGGAAACGGATGTACTGCCAACAGCAGCGACAAGCAGGGCCGCGTCCATTCGTGGCAGGATCGAAATCACATCATCCCCCAGCAGGATCGGCGGCAAATCGAATATCACAATGCTCGACCTGAACTCCCTCTTGATCGTTTGCAGGAGTGTTCCCATTGTTTGAGAGGCCATCCATTCGGAAGAGCCCGCCGTCGACACTGTTCCAGGAAGAACCATAAAGCTGTTCGGTCCAATACAGGCCCGCAGAACCGCCGAGGACAAGGCTGCGCGTCCTTCCAGAACGCTGAGCACACCACCCGCGTCTTCAATGCCCAGATAGTTTGCGACCATCGGCTTACGCAGATCCAGGTCTACCAACAGCACCGAACGCTCAGGCAAGCGCGCGATGCTAATCGCGAGATTGCAGGCGGTTACGGTCTTGCCGCACGCTGCCGTTGGCGAGGTCACCGCCAAAAACTGCCAGCTTTTTTTGTCCATTTCCTGAAGGACCTGAGTTCGCAGCATGTCGTAGTAACGCCCGTGCTGCGCTGACGCACCCTGCGCAACTATTCGGGACCTTTCGAGGTGCGCTAAATTGAGGTGCACATCTCTGACATGTCCATCGTACGGACTGAACCGATGACCTTCGGAAAGGTCGGGCGAGGGCCGAGTAACCTGTCCAGGTGCGTTTTCGGCAGCTCGCGCCAGTTCAACTGCCTGTTTGATCGAATCCAACTTGTTCTCCTGGGCAACTAGCGAAACAAACCAACCCGCGCTTTCGCGATCATGAGATCGAGAGGAGGCAAGAAAAAGTAAGCCCCGATAAACGCACCCGTCAGAAGGACTACGGAGCATAGAACTAACAAGACCACACGCCGTTTTTGCCGACGCATCTCTGCAGTCGTGACGATATAGGGGATCGAAACAATAAGCTTGTTGTCGACAATGCTAAAAATATCGCTGCTTCGGCGGATTGCCTTGTCTGATATTTCGGCGAGAAACGCCAAGCCCGCCCCCGCCATCAAGCCCATGAGAACGGCAAGTGCGCCGACTTTGGGGCGGTTCGGCTTGATGGGTTCCTGCGGGATCGTCGGCTGCTCGATGATCTCCAGCTTTTCTGACTGCTGATCCTTCTCCAGATTTTCTCCAAGCCGCGCTGCGGCCAGTTTCGACGAAGCAACATCCAAGTTCTTTTGCAGGGCTTCTTGTTGTGCTGTCAGTGCATCCACACTAGCCGTAGCAGTCACAGCGCCGGGATCAGTACCTGCAGGAGCTGGAGAAGCCGGAGGCGCCGCCTTCTCCATCGCCGCGATTTGACGTTTCAACGCTTGGATCTGGGGATGCCGATCCGAATAGAGGGCACTCTTCTGAACCAGTTCGGATTTGAGTTGATCCAGCATTGAGGGCTGGTCGACCCGTGTGGACGTAACCGACTTCCCTTGCGAAAGTTTCAACTGCTCGATTTTGCTATCCAGCGCAGCGTTCTCCACCTGCAATCTCTGGACTTCGCGCGCGAGAAACTTTGTCGTATCCGTGGCCCGGCTTGTCCGGTCGCGAAGATCTTCATTCAGAATGCGCGTCATCAACTCGTTGGCCACGCGCGCTGCCGTGGCAGCGTCGCCGATATTCGAATCCAACGGAGAAGACGATAGTAGGATTTTCCATTGCAGCGCGCGAACGTTGCTTAAAATCGAACTGAAGATCAACAGGCGCAAACTTGGTGTTTTTCTTCATGAGCTCGACAAGCTCGGTAACCGACATCAACGTTCGCTTGTCCGGAAACAACTGAAACTTGTCGGCAATGGCGATCAAATTATCCCGCGTCATCGTACGCTGTTGAATGACCTGGATGCGTTCCTGCGCCGCACTGGTGACCGTTGAATGCACAAGTTCGGACGGAATCTGCTGCGATTGAACGAGAATTTTGCCCTCTGAAAGAAACGTCGGGGGCCACAAATACGCTACTGCAACGCCAGCCGGTGCGATCAAAACAAACGGAATAAAGAAATAAGCCCAACGCCGCTTGAACAATGCCCAATAGAAAGATGGCCGCAGAAGATGGCTACGATCCTCCAGCGTCTCCTGAAAATCATCTTCTTCGTAATCGACTTTTTGAAGCATTGTCATCCAACGTCTGTGTAGCACATCCCAGCAAGGTTCTTACCGCAGTAGCCTGTTCGACGCGATAACAATGAACAATCCTATCATCTAAACTATGTGGCGATTTAATTAATATTAATAGTGGTCCTAAGCGGCATTTTGGAGGTCAATCTTAATCGTTTCAGATCAGATCCAGCCCGTCCCGGCTCAGTCGCCGCCGGCGGCTTTACGTTAGTTTGAAGAAACTTGAATCGCGCCGCTAAGTATCTGGTCAGATCGGCTATAGTGCACGTGTCGCCCGATTAAGGAACTTCGATGTACGAGGCCTTCTATCAACTGCGGGAGAAGCCATTTTCGATCCTCCCCGACCCCGACCTGATCTACTGGGGAAAAATGCACTCGATGGCGTTCACGATGCTGGAATTCGGCGTCATGAACAACGCTGGCTTTACTGTCATCACCGGGGAAATTGGATCGGGCAAAACCACGCTGGTCAGGCATCTTCTCAAGAAAATCAGCCCTGCCATCACAGTCGGCCTGATCTCCAATTCGCCGCAGGGACGCCAGGAGCTATCTGCAATGGATCCTGATGTCGCTCGGCCAGCCCTTTGAAGGAGATTATCCAAATCTTTTCAAGCATTTACAGGATTTTCTCTACGGACAATACGCCAATGGACGACGCACCATCCTGATCATCGACGAGGCCCAAAACCTCGAGCCGGAAGCGCTTGAGCACTTGCGGATGATCTCCAACATCAACGCGGATAAGTTTCAAATTCTGCAACTGATCTTGGTGGGCAGCCGCAGCTAAGAGACCTTCTTCTGCCCCGAGCCTGCATCAATTTGCCCAGCGAATTTCCTCCGACTTCCATCTGCGGCCCTTGGACGAACGAGAGGTCGCCAATTACATCGCTTTTCGGTTGCAGGCGGTTGGGTCACCAAGGCCGCTATTTACCAACGAGGCTTGCAGATCTGATCGCAACCGCCAGCGGTGGAATACCGCGCATGATCAACGTGCTCTGCGACACCGCCCTTGTCTACGGCTTCGCCAATGACAAGAAAGTCGTTTCAGATCAATTGGTTAGAGACGTCATTGCAGACAAGCAACAGTACAGCATTTTTCCTGTCAAGCAGGTCTCGCGGGTTCCCTAAGTATTTGTAATCCATTATGTTCCTTTCTGAGTCGGTTAGGCCAGCGTCCGACGATTTTTTGATGCTTGAGTACACCCCCAAAGGCGTGGCCTGGTGGCGATGCATCTTTGGCGCGAATGATGGGGAACGAACCATGCGGATCCTGTTTTTTCTGCTTTGCCTCGTTGGCCTGGGTTCCCGGTGCCGAGCGCCCAAACCCTTAAAGACGGGCGACTAGTTTGAGCATTTCGGTCCTTGCAGGACTCGAAGCTTGACCGCACCGTGGTGGTGGACCCGAGCGGCGAAATTGCATTTCCGCTGGCGGGTCACATTCGCGCGCGCGGTCTGACGCCGCAGGCACTGGAAAACATCCTGAAGGCCAAGCTGAAAGGCAACTATAAGGATGAAAATCTCGACGTCACCGTTGCTGTGGCTCAACTCCCCCAAGGACATCCCGGAGGAAGATCTGAAACCGAAGATTTTCGTCACCGGAGAAGTCATCAGGCCCGGATCGTATGTGGTCCGGCAACCGACGACGCTGATGCAGGCCATCGCGCTGGCCGGCGGCATAGGCCCGTTTGCGGCAAAGCAGCGCATCCAGGTGAGGCGGCGCGGACCCGGCGGCGACGAAACGATCTTCATGTTTAACTACAGGGCCTATGAAGCCGGAGCCGATCTCGAAGGCAACATCAGGTTGCGCGCCGGCGACGTCATCCTGGTTCCTGAACGAGGCTTGTTTGACTAGAAATTAAGTTGAAGTGCATCAGAGGCGAGACGCCGTGAAGAGAACTGCCATAGCGGTCTCGATGTGCTTCGGCATGGCGCCAACTGCTGCGTTTGCATTCGATTGGTCGCTTTGTTCAACCCAAAGCGAAACGGTCGAGCTCAACAGCAATCAGTTTCTACGAAGTTCGCAATTACCGTCGGTTGGATCCTATTCGACGATTACAGCCAACGCCGAGGCCCGAACGCCCACCTCGAAATTCGACTTCGACGCAGATGGCACCTACAGAAAATATTGGGGACCGGGGGTCGAAGGCGTTCCCGTCAGAATCTCTTAATTACGGCTTCAAGGCTCGTTACGAGGCGACCGAGAAGACCCAATCGGATCGAGAGTATATTGAGACGGCCTGGAGGCAACAAAGCACCTCTCTTGCCTGTGCTGGGCCAGCTCGGCGTCGCACTGCCCGTGAATGGATTTCTCGATACGCTGACGGCCAACGGCGGCATCGACCGCTCGGTGACGGCACGGGACAATGTGAGTTTGTTTGCGACGTCCACACGCACCAGTTACGAACCTTCAAGCGGCGGAACACCATTCACGGATACTGTCGCCCGAGGTTCGTGGCGACACAATTTTAGTTCGATCACAACGGGAAGCGTATCATCCGAGTTCGAACTGCTTAATTACGACAACGCCTCCAATTCGCGCATCCAGATTTATCGAAATCAAGTCGGCGTTGACGCCACTTTGTCACCTCTTCTTTCATTTCGCGGAAATATTGGCGCGATCAATCTGATAACTGAAGGCGGCGTCAATCCATTGGCCGCGACCAGCGTCAACAGCCTCGGCGCGTCAACGTCGAGCTCACTTATGGCGCTGGATTGGCGACGCGGCTCTGACTTACAGAATGCTGAAGAACACCACGCTTACGCTGATCGCGAGTCAGTCGATCGGAGCCGAGCGTTGTGGGCTCACTGTTCAAATCAGATACGATTAGCGCAAGCTTGAATCACTCCATCAATGCACAATCCTCGCTGTCATTCTTCGCGTCCGCAAGCAGACAGACTTCAACCACGACAACCGACTTCGTGTCGGCCTCCGCAACGTATAGCTACAATTTTACAAGAGAACTGTCCGCGCAGCTGACGTATCGGTATCAACACCGCTTTGCGAGCAGCGGAGGCACGACAATTTTTGATCCGATTACCGGCACCCCCACCGTTTCCGGAACCGGCCCGGCAGATTCAAATAGCATCATGCTTGTTGTTTCGCACAGCTACACCGTCCTGCCGCGCGGAAACTAAGCCTAACTCATTTCATCGCGGCACGGATACTTTCCTTCAAGGCCGTTCCATCCGGTTCGAGCGCGAGCGCCATCTTCAATTGCTCGGCGGCCTTTTCCGGCTGTCCAGCTGCCGCATAGCTCATGCCAAGATGGTAATGGACGGCAGCGAGATTGGGCGCCTTCGCTGCCGCGCGCTCCAACGTCGCTATCGCATTTTTGAATTCGCGTTGCCTGTATTGAACCCAACCGATCGTATCCTGGAATTGCGGAACGTTCGAATTTTTGAGAGCATCGGCCAGGGAAAACGCGCGATCGAGACTTGCTTTGTCGGAGCGATAATCGAGTCAGCAGACTGACCAAATTGTTGATCGCCACCAGAGAATTGGGCTGGTCCTTCAAAATTGCTTCGTATTGCGCGATCGCGGCCTTCTGATCGCCCTTGGAAATTTGCAATCCCGCATAGTCGAGGCGGAGATTCATATCGGTCGGGATTTCTTTTAGAGCAGTCTGCAACACCTCCCCCGCGGCGTTCCAATTCTTCTGACGAATATAGAGCTCCGTCAGCGCGCGATAGCCGACCGGATCTTTCGGCTGCTGCGCAATCGCCTCCTTGAAGATTTGTACGCCTCTTCGTCTTTCTTCTGGGCGATTTTGGTCTGTCCGAGGAGCACAAGTACCTGCGCGTTCGCAGGATATTTCTTGTTTATCTCCTGCAGTAAGGTGACGGCTTTGTCTGCCTTGCCCTGCCGCACATACGCCGAAGCAAGCGAGACAACGGGCTGAAGCGCATCCGGTGCAGCCTTGGCGGCATCCTCAAGCGCCGCAATGCTCTCGTCGACCTTATTCTGACCGGCAAACGCCGCGGCGCGAATTTGATCCGCAAGCCCCCGGCCGTCGTTGAGCCGGCCTATCGTATCGGCGATGGCCAGAGCACCCGTCCAGTTCTGACGGCCAAGTCTGATTTGGCCCAATGACGACAGGACCTGTAAATTGTTCGGATTGCGGCTGGAAACATCCGTCAGAATCTGCTCAGCGCGAGAGGCGTCGCCACTGCGTTGAAGGAACGCGGCATATCGAAGGGCCACATCGGCGTTCGACCCGGACGATTTCAATGCATCCGCGTACTGGCGATCAGCCAGTTCGTTCTTCCCACCACGCTCATAGGCCAGTCGCCAACAACATCAACAGCTCTGGCGACTTCGGCTGATCATTGAGTGCTTCACGCAGATCGGAAATGGCGCTATCGATCTGGCCCTTTTCGATGTTTATCGCCGCGCGAAGTCGTAATGCGCCGGCATTGCGGCGGTCCTTTGCAAGAATCTCGGAAATTAACGGCTCCGCAGCGGCGATGTTCGCCTTGCTGACGTACATCTCGGCGAGCTTGAGCTGCGCGGCGAGCTTCTTGTCCGGAGCTTGGAGCGGTATCAGCCAACGACTGCAACGCCTTCATCGCCTCTGCGACCTTGTTTTGGGCAAAGTTGAGCTCCGCCAGCGCGATCTGATAGTCGAAAACATCGCCCCCGGCTTTGATGCGGGATTCCAGCTCGGTCCGGGCAACATCGGGGCCCTCTGACGAGGTTTAGGAAGCGAACCAGATCAAGAACGTCTTTGCTGTCGCCCGGATTGGCCTCAGCCCTTGCGCGAAGCTCCTTCTCAGCTTCGTCGAATCGCCGTTGCGAGATAAGGAGCTGAATCAACTGCGCCTGATATGTCCTATCCTTGGGATTAAGCGAGATGACCTCTCGCAGCGAGCTTTCGGCCTGCGAGATATCGCCTTTCCGAGCATATGCCTGCATCTTCAGCAGTGAGATTCGCGATTTCATCCTTTTGATCGACGGTCAGAGAGTCCAGCAGCTTCAATGCGCCATCGGCGTCACCCTCCGACAGCTTCTTGGAAGCAAGCAAGCTAACCGCGTCTACGTCGCCAGGATCAATGTCAAAGGCTGTTTGCGCTTCACGGATCGCGCCGGCACTGTCTTTGGTCCGCAGCAGACCTATCGCCCTCAGGGAATGAAGTGAAGCATTCGGCTTTTCTTCCTTGGCAGCCTCGAGCACTTTGAGCCCGGCCTCGGCAGCCCCTCCTAGAACCATCATCCGGGCAAGGCGCAATCTTGCATCGAGATCGTTCGGGTCAAGTTCGATAATGCGGCGCAAATCGAGAAAGAGAGAGCTCGCTTTTGTTCGCTCATCTATTCCGGCAAGTGCCCTCCATACCTCGACTTTGTCGCTCTTGTACTTCACGGCTTTCAAGAGCTCGAGACGCGCCCCGAGGTCATCCTTTTTCTCAATGAGAGCCATGCCACTCTCATAGTACTTTTGCGCAGACTGCTCGGGCGACCCGCATCCCGCGATGGCTACGATCGGCAGGACTGCAAGCGCGCGAGTGACACGAGAAATCGAAAAAAGCCGTTGATGCATTTTTATACTCTGTTGAAGCCTACTTGAGTAACAACGCCGAGACCGACAGCCTTCGGAATCATCCTTCTCGCGGAAGCAAATATTCAAATCTGTTCAACCGGAATATTCGTCTGATTCCGCGGTGACACGCCCGTAAACTCTAGGTGCGCGCCCCGGTTGGTAAG
The DNA here is from genome assembly GCA_963836765.1 of uncultured Alphaproteobacteria bacterium. GTDB lineage: Bacteria > Pseudomonadota > Alphaproteobacteria > Rhizobiales > Xanthobacteraceae > Bradyrhizobium. Next base: position 308,845 of record CAWILG010000011.1, on the reverse strand, counting down.
CTGCTTTCGAACCATCAGAAAGAGCCCGAAAAATCTGGGATCGACACTCTGTATCTTCGATAGGTCGACCGTAATTTGCTTTCCGGTGTCCAGTGCCTTTTTGAACTGGATAATCGCTTCGTCCACGTTCGAACTAATAGCTGCTCCCGACAATTCGAGTGTGACAGATGTCAGATTTTCATTGGAATTTACGGAAAAATCCGTCTTGCCTCGGCTGAAGCGAGCGCCGATGGCGAGAGGCAATACACACGTCGCAAGCAATTTGAACAAGGCCATCCCGTCATTCCAATATCGCCGCCACAGATAGGGCTCCTCCTTGATGCGCCACAGCCACTCAAACCCTGTACTCCTGAGAAAATGCGGTGCCCGTTTTACCGTGCCCGCCTCAAAATTTATCGTGGCGCCAAACTGCGCGCGTACTGGCGGGCGAAGCCGGAAATGATTGTGAATCAGCCATTGCTGCGCTTTTTCTGCGCCAAAAAACACTGCCAACAAGTCTGCACCGCTCGAGTTGATTGTATCGATGATGTGCTTTTCACTCATCTCTTCAATGGTGCCAAAGCCAGGATTCAGGAACCCGACACATTCCAAACCGCATGGTTGGGCATTCAGTTTTTCGCAAACGGTTGCTGCGACACCTTCCCCTCCGCCGAACAGAAAAACTTTCAAGCGAGGTATCGCACCATTCGTCGATTTAAGCCTTCCGAAAAGATCCGCTCCTGCAATCCGCTCGAGAATCGGCACTTGGAGAAGCTTGGCGATCCAGATAAGCGGCATGCCGTCTGCAAGAGACAAATCACTCGACAAGATCGATTCGCGGAACTCTCGGTTGTGTTGGCTCTTCACCAAGAAATTGACGTTCGACGTCGCGACAAGGAATGGCGATGCATTCCCCACAGCGGTATCTATGGAATGAAGCAAAGTAGGGAAATCGATCGCGTCGACGGGCAGGCCCAAGAGGCCAAACACATTTCGCGATAGGTCATCGGAGCGCTTTGGGGTCTTGGGGGCGCCGTCTCCACCCGCCTGAATGGCCACGGGCACCTCTCGTACCCGCCATCGAATTGGGTTTGCATCGAGCAATCGCAAAACCTTCGACACTACCGCTCCACACTGTTAGGTGTTAACCATCCTCAGACGGCGCAATCTTAACAAAGTCTTATCTACTACCAATTTTCTTCGCTACAAACCACATTTAATCTACGTGATTAATGCCCGCAAATATACGTGATTAATGCCCGCCATTGTTTATCCGAGCCCGTGCGCGAAGCGGGGCCTGGCAATGCATTTGACAGTTCCCGAGCCCCAGGTGCGGCACAATTGGTGAGGCACTGAGGAAACGCGCGGCAGCTGAGCGGTTAGCGCGGCGCGGCTGCTGCCAAGCCAAATCGGCTGGAGGGTTTATCCGAACGATCGTCATGTTGCCATACTAGTTCAAATCTTATAGGTTTTTCAATCGGTTATACCTGGATCCGCGATGGCGCCTTTGATCGGCAATTACATTGAAAATGGTTACGAGCCCCAAGGGGACCGGAGACTTACAGATCACGCCGCACGCCAGAACTGTTATGGATGCCTTCGCCCGACGGGGGCCGCAATCTCTAAGCAGACGCATTCACACATTTGTCATGTTTTGGCCCCGGGTTCCACGACAGGTATGAATCGTTTCCATAAAGTCTTATAGACGGAAAGTTAGGTCCGGTATCGGTGGTTTGATGTTGGATAATATTCGCAGCGATTTTCGCGCTCACGATTGCAACTGGGGTGCCCAAGGCTTTTGGGTTATGATCGTCTACCGATTTGGCCGGTGGCGTTATGGCGTGCGACCGACTTTGGTTCGCAAATTGTGTTCGCTGCTGTACAAGATCCTCTTCAAGTTCGTGCAGATCCTCACTGGAATCGAGTTGCCTTGCGAGGCGATCGTGGGTCGAAATTTCGTCATCGATCATTTCGGTGGCATTATTGTCAGCGGCTATGCACGCTTCGGCGACAACTGCCGAATCCGCAACGGCGTCGTGGTCGGCTTACGCCGGATCGAGGAGCCTTATGCTCCCGTTATCGGCAATAACGTCGATATCGGTGCCGGCGCAAAACTGTTAGGACGGATCAAGATCGGCGATAATTCCATCATCGGAGCGAACGCGGTGGTGCTTGATGATGTTCCTGAAAATTCTATTGCAACCGGCGTACCGGCGATCATAAAGCCGCGCCGTTCGCAATGCGCCGCCCCCTCGGTTACTTGATGCCATCCGGCGAGCGTTCCACGTACGGCGTCGTCGTCATCGGCCGCAACGAGGGCGAGCGTCTCAAGCAATGTCTCAATTCGGCGGCGGGATCCGAATGCACCGTTTATGTCGACTCCGGATCGACCGATGGGTCAGTCGAATGGGCCAGGGATCGAGGCGTCGAGGTGGTGCAACTCGATATGAGCCGCGGGTTCACTGCGGCGCGGGCACGCAACGCCGGATTTGCACGGCTGCGGGAATTAGCGCCGCAACAGGAATATGTTCAGTTTGTCGATGGTGATTGCGAATTGCGCCAGGAGTGGCCGCGTCACGCGATCGCTTTCCTCCGTGCGCATGGAGCAGGTCTGCGCAGTCTTTGGTCGACGAAGAGAGCGCTATCCCGATCGGTCGATTTATAACCGGCTTTGCGATCAGGAATGGGACGTGCCGGTCGGCGAGGCAAGATCATGTGGAGGAGATAGTGATGATGCGGGCGGCTGCGCTCGCGGCGGTGGGTGGGTATCGCGACGAGTTGATTGCGGGCGAGGAGCCCGAGCTTTGCGTGCGGCTGCGCGCGTCCGGGTGGTCGATCTGGCGCATTGACGAAGAAATGACCCTGCACGACGCGGCCATCACGAGGTTCCGGCAATGGTGGCTTGCGGATGGTTCGCAGCGGCCACGCGTTTGCCGAGGTGAGCCATCTCCACAGGTCTGCGCCGGAGCGGCTTTGGATATGGGAAAGCCGCCGCGCGTGGATATGGGGAGTACTGCTTCCGCTGGCATGTGTGGTAGCGGTAGCGTGGTTCGGACTGGCCGGGTTCGGCGTGTTGCTGATCTATCCGCTGCAACTGTTGCGCAGGATTCCGCGCCTGTCAGGAACATTGCGCACCCGATTCAGATCCGCTTTTTTTGAATTGATTGGCCGCTTTCCGGAAAGTCTTGGACAGATGAAATTCATGGGTGAGCGATTAATCGGAATACGCGGCAAGATCATCGAATACAAATGAGTGTTAGCGGGAGTGGTCCTGGAACCAACAGGAAGCGACCAACTGAAGACGGGCTAGGCCGTTCGCCGACCCATTTGGAAAGACTTGCAATTGGCCTCCCAACTTGCACTGACAGGCCGACAATCTTGCTAGGAAGAAATTGGAGTGACAGCGGATGCGAGCCCACCATGAAGTCTGATTTATTACCACACTCGAAAAATCATTTTCTGGCACTCGACAGCCTTAGAGGTATTTGCGCGACCTTCGTAGTCATATACCACTTCGAAAGCGATGCATTCATTCGGCAGGTTCCGTTCATTCAGCATGGTTTCTTGTTCGTCGATTTCTTTTTCGTTCTAAGTGGGTTCGTCATTGCGGCAAACTATCGTGATAAAATTGCGTCGGAATACCCAATCTTAAAATTCCTTTTCCTTCGGCTGGGTCGTCTCTATCCGTTGTACGTATCGATGTTGTTCGCTTTTCTCGTGTTGGCGGCTCTGAAATACATCTTCGAGGTCAAATCTGGCCAGCGTTATGAGATCAAGCCGTTCTTAGAAACTCTATTCATGCTGCAAATATGGATACCATACGAGGCGGGGATTTCGGATTCATGGAACGCTCCGGGATGGAGTATTTCGGGCGAATTTTGGGCTTATATCCTTTTTGCCGTCGTATGCAGGATAACCAGGGGGCGCTACGTAATTGCGTTTGCCGCGATCGCGGTAATAGCAATTCCCGTAATCCTCGTTAGTACCGATAGATATTTGAAGGTCGAGCAAGGAGCTGGAGGGTTCGCACGATGCGCACTCGGCTTTTCGTTCGGCGTGTTGGCTTACCAGGTTTGGGCTACCGGATTGGTCGAATCGCTCAAGCCACGTAGTCGAATGGTCATGACAGCCATCGTATGCGCGGTTTGCGGCTTGGCTCTTTTCTTGGTGTCTTGCGCCGGTCTCGCATCAATGCTTTGCCCATTGATTTTCTCGATCGCGGTGTTGTTTTTTGCGGCCGGCGGCGGACTTCTTGGCAGACTGTTCGAAACTCGGCCGTTCGTCTTGATTGGCACGCTTTCGTACTCGATCTACCTCACTCATGAATTCATACTGGCAAGATACCTCAATATCATTCAACTTGCCTCCAAGCGCTTCGCACTGCCGGTCGCCATAGACCCCAATCACCCGTATGGCTTATATAATGCCCCCGGTTGGGGCGTTGGTTGGTCGGACTTGGCGATTATTGGGTTCTATCTTCTCGTCGTCGCGATATCGGTCATGACATACCGTTTCATCGAAGCGCCGTGGCGAGAGAGGTCAAGGAAATTCGCGACGACAGGTTTCGGCACAGGCTTCAAATTATTTCCACAAGCAAGACCCAAAGGCCACCGGTACGAGGATGACGTATCTATTAGCTGACGCCCCGACGCTGGCCGATTTCCATGCTGTGGCCGGTAGAGATTTGGGGGTACAATGCCGACGTGGCTTATGCGAATGGATGGCCAAGTAACGCTTACCGATATGGAGCATACCGAATTGCACCGTGGGGTAGCGTGACACTGTTGGATCAAAACATCTGCTTGCGTTGCTGGCACCAGATTTTACGCCGAACCGATCGGTGGTCAGCGAGGCAAGCCGCCGAAGAATAGCTGCCGTCTTCATAGAAATAGCGATGCCGCGACGCTAACGATGCCCCCTTTTAACAATCCCTCCCGATATCGGGTTGAAGGGGCCGACAACGTGGGGTAGCGTCAGTGCTTCGAACTACAAATGGAATCGATAATGCCAACGGCACAATTGCGGCGTCTAATTAAGGAAAAATGCCCAAAGCCAATCTTGGGTCCTCTCCTCGTATTGTGGAACCGTCTCAGAGAGTGGACGACTGGCTACCAACGGTTCGTAAGGCACCAAGAAGCGTCGGGTGCTGGGGGCAATTCCGCGCAAGAGCTCATGCCGTATTTCGGTTTGCTGTCTCGCTTCGATGACAGTAACCCGGTCGCCATTGACCTCGCTCACAACTTTTTTATCGTCGGTTCGGTTCTAGCAAAAAAGCCAAAGATGATACTCGAGTTGGGAATGGGCAGCGGGTATCTCACCAGCAGCCTCGTTCACGCCCTAAAATACAATGGCGTCGGGACCCTCACGACCGTTGATAGCTGGTATGATACAGACGGGACCGAACCGGCCGTTGTGAGTGAGTTTAGAAAGTCTGGTGTCAATGTCGTGCTATCAACCGAAGAACGCTTCGTGAAGCAGGCACCCACAGACGGATATGACTTTCTCGTCTCGGACGCTGACCATATGCGAAGCTTTGAATGGCTTGATGAGCACCTTAGGATCGTGAAGCCTGACGGGCTCATGTTCTTCCATGACACCAACAATCCTGAAATGTTCCCCGGACTGGCTACGCTTGAGCGCCAGGTAGTTGAGCGAGGCTTGCCATACTATCATTTTACCCAAAACAGCCGCGTCGGCGAGAGGTGCAGCCGCGGACTATTGTTCGTCATGAACAAGAAATACTGATTGGCAGCGTCACTTAGAGCAGCCAACGCTACCGGTCGTGATTACTTTGATTCAGGAAACATGACGAGAATTCAGCTGTAAAAGACCGTCCGTTAAGGAATTCGGCGCGTCAGTCAAAAGCATGCCAGCAGGAAGGCGTTGACGGATGTCGCTGAGTTTATGTCCGGAGAATTGCCGCGGCCTTCCTAAAAGCAGATTCCCGATGCCGCGAGCCTGCGCTAACGATTGCCCGATTAACAATCCCTCCTGATACCGATTGAAGGGAGAGCTGCCAGCTGTCTTGACGTTTTTGAAAGATGTGTCGATGGTTTTCACCCTAGCTAACGGCCACAGCAAGAATAGTGCTCGATATACTCCTGGCTCAACATGAAGAACTTGGGATAGACTTTTGTACCTAAGAAGACTTGTTCCGACAACTATTTTGAGTGGACCTCATGGCCTTTCGGATTGTTCTGCCTCGCAAAGCTGACATATTCAAGCAGATGGAATTGGCAGCGCAAAAGCTGGCTCCTCGCCATTCAATTGCGTTACTCGCCAACGATCTGCAAGCGACTATCCATGAGCCGGACGGAGTTGTCCCTTATCCTTTGCGCGGCAGAATATTGCCAACCGACGAACTGTGGTCACTCGCGGCTAAAGTAAAACAATGCGCCGCACCGCAGGACGTCATTTTCTGTGCGAGCGAGGCCGGGGGATTCCATCTGGCAGCTCAATATGCGGGACTCTCCAAACGCCCGAGGATTGCGGTATTTGTGCACAATGTCGATCGTCCGAGGACGAAAGCTGCGATGCGACTATGGCGCATGCAGAAAACAGTTGACCTGTTTATCGTGTGTTCCGAGTACCAACAAGACTTTCTGAAGCGTTATTTGAACCTACCTGAAGATCGAGTGAGATTCGTTAACGACCACACTGACGATCTGTTTTTTACTCCGGGTCCAAAATCTTCTTCGAAGAAACGACCCATCGTTGCGAGCGTCGGGCTCGAACAGCGCGATTATAGAACCTTGGCTTTCGCGACATCGAATTTGGACATAGACGTACGCGTCAGCGGCTTTTCTAGTGATGCGAAGGCCAACAGCGCTTTTCCCGATCCCCTGCCCGCAAATATGGAAAGGCGGTTCTATGAATGGCCTGAACTGGTGCAGCTATATCGCGATGCCGACGCCGTCGTCGTTAGTTGCCGTGAAAACAAATACGCCGCCGGCGTTCAATCATTGATGGAAGGATCCTCGTGTGGACGGCCGATCATTGCGACAAAGACGGCCGGGCTCCAGTCATACCTGGACGATTCAGTCGTCACCATCAAACCGGACACCCCCGATGAAATGGCATCCGCCATTCGGCTTGTTCTGTCTGATCCAAGCCATGCGCAAAAGCTCGCCAGTGCGGCTTTACTAACCGCGCAAAGCCGCTATAAAATGGACCGATACGTTAGCGAGATTGAAGTCATGCTCAGGCAATTGGCGTAGCAGCGGCAGAGGACGCACGATGAAGAATCTTGTGATGAGCTTTGCCACCAACATGGACGAAAAATCGGTCAGGGTTTTCTGTGCTTCCGCACGCCGCGTTTATGGCGAAGCAGAATGCGACATCGTCATCATCACCAACAAATACGAGCCGTATTTTCTTGAACTGAACAGACTTGGCGTCACCTTCTTTGAAACCCCGAACAACTACAGCAAGCAAACCGGACGGCCATCCAAGGTACTCAATCGAGCCGCACTGTATTCGCTGCGCGCTATCAATGGATTTCCGGCGCTCGCAAATGCTATCCCCGAGATTTCGGCCAGCTATCGAACGCTTCTGGAGACGTGGCATCATCCCACTTTCGCGCGATGGTTCGGCTATTCATCGCTTTCTAACGCTCAACCGCCAGTACGATCAGGTTTTGCTGGCAGACGTGAAGGACGTCGTCTTTCAAGCACGTTTTTTTTCCGCGTCTGACAACGTCGTCTCGCTGTTCGATCAAGACGTGATCTTCGGCGAATCTAATTGGGACACCAAATGGTACCGCGAAGCGTGGGGGGAGGTTGAACTTAAAAAGGTGCTCGGCAAATCTGCGGTCTGCCTCGGAACAATCCTGGGCCCGAACCAGCACGTTCGGTCACTTGTCGGGCAATTCTGCAGGTTTATTTTGCGCTTTCCGTTCGGAATTGACCAGCCGAAGTTTAATTACATGCTCCAAAATGAACTCATCGAAGCGCCTTATCGGATCGTGCCGAACCTTGAAACAATCGGAACGCTCGCCGACGATAATGTCCATGCTCGCACGATCACCGAGGATGGCCTAATCAAGCGAGCCGCGGATAAAAGCGTGATCCCCGTCGTTCATATGTACGACCGATTTCCCGACACGATGGCAGCTTATCAATAAGTCCACTTTCGGCTGTTGGTCCTTGGCTCGATTCCCCATCGGCCCTGATCAATCGCAGGAACTGCCAGCGTATGGCAAATAAATGAAAGACGGGATCAGACTGTTCGCGGCGGTAGGGCCAGGCGACATCGTCGGCGCGCACAGGTTGCAGCTCGCTGGCAAGGAAATCAATGTAACGAGCATCGCCTTTTCTGAGCAGTTATTCGCGTACTGCCATCTCCGGCAGATTGAGACCCTAGCGATCTCCTCGAATGAGAGGATCGATCAATTAAGCGACGGCTGCATCACGATGGAAAATCGGGCCAGGCCGCTGCGCCATCGTGGAGGAGTTCAATTCCACGTCTCGCTCATTCTTTATAGCTTGTATTTGGCCCTTCGCGCCCGCCGATTCCGGGCCGATATCGCGATTGTCAATTCCGGGACGACGCACCACTTTGCGCTGGTGCTGTTTGCGATGCTCGGAATTCCCGTAGTCATCAACCTGCACAACGTTTTTTGGCCGGCCGGCTACCCTCCGCAAGGCATCGTCCAGCGCATGATCCGCTGCCTGAATGGCCTGTTCTTCCGATACGTCGCAACCGGAGCAATCGGAGTCTCTCCCGAATGCGAGCGGCAGATTCTATCGGAATCGCGCGATCGGATGCCTTTTTTTCAGTATCGCTGCCAGTTCGGCACGCGCGGGTTTCAACTTTCCAAGCCTTATGTGGACGGCGCTTTTCGTATCGCGTTTGTTGGCCGAGCCGAAGCAAGCAAGGGAATTCTGGATATTGCCCGGATGGCCGTCGACCTCAAGACGCATGCTTCGGCGAAGGTTATCTTCGATATTTGCGGAGAGGGCCCGGCCCTGCCCGCACTCAAGGAACTTGTTCGGCAGGAGAATTTGGCTGACCAAGTGATCATTCATGGTCACCTCAGGCGGGACGCCTTGCTTGACGTATATAGCCACTGTCACGCTGTCATCGTTCCGACCCGCAGTAACTTTACGGAGGGCATGCCGCAGGTCTGCGCGGAAGCCGTCCTGTCCGGAATTCCAGTGGTCACGAGCAAGGTAGCAAATGCCTTCGACGTGATCGGGGACGCGGCCATCCGCGCCGAGACCGACGATGTAGCAAGTTACGTCAGGGCGATCCGATCGCTGATCCAAGACCCGGAATTATACCGGCGGTCGCGGTCCGAATGCCCCAAGGTCGCGCCGCAATTTCTCGATCGGGCGCAAAGCTACCCGGCGGCCCTGGATCGTCTGCTGGCGCGTGTTCTTGCTCAACCGGCGCTCTCCGACTACACTGCGATTTTTAGCAGGATTGAATGAAAGGCTCAACGCGTGCGCATAATTGATGCCGCTACAAAATTGCTATCATCACATCCGGGTACCATCTAAATGGGTATTATTGATCGGCTTCAGAAATCGGTTGCCCACGCAAGAACGGCAGCTCCGATCCTGGGGTGGGGATGGATTGTTAGGGAGAAGTACCTTCGACGTCTCGGAATCGAGGAGGTCCGTTTCAAGGCGGATGGTCTAGCGCATCCGGTTTTTTGCCGTGTCATATCTTCGGACATCTACGAGTATGCCCACCTGCTTGGCCGAAACAGAGTTCCGCTCAAATTGCCATTTGCGCCGGAATATATCGTCGATGCAGGATCCAACGTAGGGTATTCCGTCCTTCGCTTCCGATCCGAATTTCCCAACTGCAAGATAGTCGCCGTCGAACCCGAATCGAGAAATGTGACGCAGCTCAGAAGGAATTGTTTGAACTACTCAAACATCTCCATTGAGCACGCGCGCGGTGTGGTCCAAAACGGCGAAACTATCGATTAAGTCGCCCGATGCAGAAACAAATGCATTTCAAGTAAGCGAGGCGATCGACGGAGACATCCAGGCTATTTCGATCGATGACATCATCACGAAATATGATCTGCCAAGGATCGACCTGCTAAAGATAGACATAGAAGGCAGCGAAAAAGAGGTTTTTTCGGCCCCCACGTGCGCAACGTTGGTTAAGCCGCGTGCGCATGATCCTTATTGAGACGCATGACCGCTTCGAGCCTGGTTGCACCGATGCCGTTAACGCTGCCACGAAGAAAGATTTCCACTTGGAGGGCGAGATAGGCGAGTATTTGCTTTATGTGAACCGCTCGTTGAGCTCGCGCGATCGGACATTCGGGCGGTGGTTGTGACGTAGCACCGGTTATGGCCACGTAAGTGGGTATCGCCAAGTTGCGGAGATTATTCGTAATCTTGGGCGTATTCGATCGGCTGCGTAACTTTACGTCGAAGCGAAGCGAGGCGCCCCTTGTTGGCTATTTCGTCTTTTGGTAAACTTCCCTCGCTGCGCAGCAATGTATTGCGGCGGACTCTGGTGATCGATATGATCCGCCTGAAATGATCGCAATCCGACTGAGGTCTGCTCAATGCCCAACAGTCAACTAAAGGTCGAGCCGGAGAACGAGCCGGAGAAGAAGTACAGAGGTATTTCAGCCTATCTGGCTCTGGCTCGCTTCGATCATGTTACCAAACATATCTTTATCGTCCCGGGCATCATGCTTGCATATTTGCTTCGCGGAGATCGAACAGGTTCGATGGAAATTTCTGTCGGCCTCGGCTTCATGGCGGCAATCTGCATCGCGTCCGCCAACTACGTCATCAACGAATGGCTTGATCGCGACTTTGACAAGTTCCACCCAACTAAATCTCGTCGCTCAGCCGTGCAACATCAGTTGCAAAAAAAAATAGTAATCATCGAGTGGCTTTTCTTTCTTTGTGTCGGTCTGGCAAGCGCGCTTGTTGCAAGCAAGACCATGTTTGTTACTGCCATCATTTTTGCACTCCAAGGAGTTGTTTATAATGTTCCACCAGTACGCACCAAGGATAAAGCCTATCTTGATGTGATCTCCGAATCTATCAATAATCCTTTGCGTTTAATGATCGGCTGGTCAATGATAGACCCAACAACATTCCCTCCTGGTTCGATCATTCTGGCTTTTTGGACAGGTGGCGCCTTTCTGATGGCCGCAAAGCGTCTTTCCGAACACAGAGAAATAGTGGCGTCGCACGGCCGAGAGCTGCTCGTACGATATAGGGCTAGCTTTGCGGGCTATTCAGAAACGTCGCTTACAGTTTCATGCATGGTCTACGCTCTATTTTCCAGTTTTTTTCTCGCAATATTCCTCATCAAATACCACATCGAATATTTGCTCGTGGTCCCGGTCGTCATTGCGCTCTTCGCACAATATACCGCTCTAGCGATGCAGCCGGCTTCGTCCGCCCAAAAGCCGGAAAAGCTGTTTCGCGAACATCATCTGATCGCAACGGTCATCTTGTTGGCCGCAGTCTTTGTGACAGCAACGTTCGTGAAAATCCCTCTGCTCGAAGATTTAGCAAATCAGCAATACATCAGTGTTCCATGACGCAATCGAGCTTGCAGGCGCAGATCGACTGGGACGGCATACGTCTTGTTGTATTCGACGTAGACGGCACCCTTTACCAGCAGCGTCCGTTGCGTATGAAAATAGCGCGCGATCTGGCGGCGCACGCGATATGGAATCGTGACCTGAAAGTCGTATCAGTGCTCGCCAAGTATCGCCGTATCCGAGAGCAAATGGGCAATGAACAGGTTATCGACTTTGATCGGTTGCTCATTGCGAAGACCGCGGCGGCTACTGCCAGTTCGTTGGAGGTCGTCCGCGCCGTCGTGTTCGAATGGATGGAAGTAAGACCTCTTTCTTATCTTGCCCGCTGCCTATATCCGGGAGTACCGGAGCTGTTCGAAGGATTGCGGCAGCCGAGCTAAGTGCATCGGTGTTCTCTCTGATTATCCCGCCAAGGAGAAGCTGGCCGCAATGGGATTGACTGCGAACCATGTTGTCTCAGCCAGCGATGACGGCGTCGGTGTACTAAAGCCCCATCCTCGAGGGCTTGAGCGCCTGATGGCTGCAGCCGAAGCAACGGCAGACGAGACGGTCGTCATTGGGGATCGCGTGGATCGTGACGGCCTTGTCGCAAAGCGGGTCGGCGCGCGAGTTTTGATCCGATCGTCAAAGCCCGTCAGAGAGTATCAGACCTTTCAAACATATGATGACGAGGTGTTCACGCCTTTGTTGTCGCGATAGGCTGTGGCATATGCAATTGTCCACCCGCGAGACGCGCACGATGTCTAATGAAATCTTGTCGGACGGCCCTCAAAGGGTACCCAAAGGCGTACCCGCTTGGGTACTTTTTCTCCTCTTTTTCGCGGCACTCATTCCGCGCGTGAGCGGGCTCCTGACCGCTATCAATGTAGACGAGAACTGGCATGCGTCAGTCCGCGTTCTCACGGGCGACCTCTCCGGAGACGCCGGACTTAATATGCCCTTGATTAACTACATCAACGCCGCATCATTCGTCGTATTGTTTGCGGTTGGCCGACTGATCGGCGTTTGGGCAAGCTTGGCCGATTTTCGGGCACAGTACTTTTCGGACCTGTCACCGTTCCTCTTTGTGGGCCGGCTGGCGTCGGCATGTCTCGGCGCACTGTCTGCGCCGCTCGCGGTGTTGATAGCGAGCCGCATGGGACTATCCCGTATGTCGTCGTTCGTTGTCGGACTGCTGGTCGCGTTGCTGCCCATCAACATCTTGCTATCTCACTTCGCGCGGCCTGACGCCGGGGCTGCTACAGCTATTCTTTTCTTGTGCTGGACGATCTTATGCAAGCTGAAGGAGCCTGAGGCGAAATGGGCGGACGTGCTCCTTGGTGTCGCAGTCGCGTTCGCATTGAGCATCAAGCAGACTAATCTGTTTGTTGTTTTTCCGGCCCTTGCCGGCTGCCTGGCGCTGTTGATCGCAGATCGGCGGCTCACTCGCTCGCGCATGGCTCAAGGATTGCTGATCTCGTTCGTGACCTGTGCCGTCGTGGCGATCCCCCTCACTATCGGCGTGCTAAGTGACATTCGTGAGTTTTTTGACTATCAGCGCGTGAGTGCAACGATCAACACGCGGCAGGCGACCTTTGCCGAGTTCGCTACAAACTCCGTTCCCTTCTTCCTCGACAATATCGGCGGACTGACAGTTGCCGGACTTGTTGCCTACCTGTTTGCTCCATTCATTCGGCGGGATGCAAGATTTCTCCTGTTCTGGATATCGGCGGCTATTGGATTCTGTGCGTTCTCGTACCTCGCGGGGAGGTACATCGTGCCGCGCTACGTACATCCTTATGTGGAATTAGCGTTCACCTTTGGATGTATTGCGATCATGTCGCTGTATGAGCGATCTAGGAGGGGCCGACTCGTCGCTTCATGCTTGGGAGCACTGGTCCTAGCCTCAGAGCTGGTAGGCTCGGGAATTCTGGTGAAAGAGGGGCTGACGGCTCCAATCTCGGCGAGGTGTGCTGAAGTCCTTGCGAAGGTCGCTAACCCCTCATACGACAAAATTTTGGCCAACGTCGTCACTTGCGGGCTGCCCGTGAGCGTCGTCGCTCAGGAAGACGAGGCCGAGCGGCACGAGCGATTGGCAAGAAAGTATAACGTCAAGCTCAACGAGGTTCCGGAAGAGCGCCAGAAGGGGAACCGACGCAACCGGTTCGCGAATGCTTACTACGTTCGCCCGTTCCCGTTCGCTATGGGAGGCATGGAAGACCTCGATAAGGAAAAGGCGGAAAAAGTGGTGAAGCCTTACTACTGGCCCATCCAGGACGAAGAGTGGGACATTGACTACTGGGCGGCCCAGGGCATCACTATCTTCGTCGTTCAAGACGAAGATGCGTTTCTCAAAAGCGATGTCGCGGCATATCGCAAGCTGCACCAAGAGATCAAGGATCGAGGCGAACTGATTGCAACCATTCCTGCCGGCCGCCCACATTTTTCCGAGACCGAGGTGAAGATTTATCGGCTAGCGAAGCACGGCTGAGCGGCTGAGCAAGCCACCGAGACGATACAATGCAATTGATGGAAAATGGCGCTCGACCTTGATCGTGCGCTCCCAACCATCGCCAAAGTTGTAGAGGTACGCTTCCCCCTGAGGAGGCAACTGAATTGGTCGCCGAGTTTACGATACGACTGCGTTCGACTTACGAAGGGAAATCGGCGCCCAAGATGGCGAACATCCTTATCGGCGCGGCGAAGTCGCTTGTTTTTACTTCGCCGCCTATCCATGAAGAGTTGGAAAGGCTGCACAAATAACCGCAACCGCGCCTGGAAACAGCTTTACAAATCGGATCTTAGCCGTCATAAAATTCCAGCTATGCATATTATTAAGCTGACCAACGCCAAAAATAATACATTCCGGGAACTACACTACTATGACACTGAGCCATCGTCGTTCGTGAATGAACGTCACACGACCGCTTCGAGCCTGGCTGCGCCGATGCTGTCAAAGCCGCCACGAAGAATGACTTCAACTACGAAGGTGAGGTAGGAGAGTATTTATTTTATTTGAACCGTTCGTTGGGCGTTACCGATTGAACGCCGGCCAGCATTCTACACTACACTCATTAGCCGCTCCCTCGACTACCGACGCTCAACATTTTCAGATACTGCTTATGGATCCACCTGCAATCTCGCCACGCGACGCTCGCGTTTGTGCGTTAACGAGGGCTTTCTCAAACATCGCGCTGCTGACGTCCCACGAACTTTCAACAACCGTCTCAAAAGCGTTTGAAGATAATGTTCTCCACGCCTCATCGGTCTGCGCAAGTACCCATTCGACAGCGGCCGCGAGCGCGCTTACGTCGTCGACATCAACGAGTACGCCATTCCATCTGGATTTGACAGCTTCATCGGGCCAACCCGTTCGCGTTGAAACGACCGGCGTTCGACAAGCCATAGCTTCCATTGCTGGAAGATTGAAGCCCTCACTTTTACTCGCAGTCACCCAGACGTCGCATTGCGCGTAAATATTGCGAATTTCATCCTGCTTAGGGTGATATGAAAAATGGGTACCTTCGGGAAGAACCAGCGATGACGTTGGTGTCTCGCCTCCGAAAGCAACCAATCGCAGGCCTGAAACCCGCTGGCGAACAAGCTCTAGCGCCAGCAACAAAACATCCAGCCCCTTGGTCGCGGCGGTCGAATAAAGAAATCCGACCGTAGGAACTGCTTGCTTTCCGCGAATAGGCGCAAAAAACTGCGCGTGATCAACACTGTTGGGAACCAAGTCTACAGCGAAGTCCTGATACTCGCGTTCCACAATATCCTTGAGCCACTTTGCTACGACAATCTTGTGAAACGGCAGCCGGTAAGTCGCTTGACTGCGTGCAATCGGCAGGTAAGGAAAAACCTCGTGATGTTGTATGAAGTAGACTTTCGCCCCCTTCCTTGGATCCAGCCGACTAACCCATTCGGCTGTTTCCCACCAAGTGGCAACGACAACATCGGCATCCGGGACGTCGTCGTCCACAACCGGGCGCCACCGATCAAGGATCAGAGTGATCAAGACCGGCTCCATCGAGCGGGGAGTGATAACGTTTCGTGTCTATGGGCCAGCCTTTGCCCGTTAGCAACGATCTAATCTTTGTTCGAAAAGGTCTAGAACTTGGCGGCGGGGAAACCAGTTTGACGACGTGTCCGTTTCGCACTAGCTGCTGTGCGTAGATGACGATGACTTTATTACCTCCAGTCATCGTGACGGTTGGCAATACAAAAGTAATTCGCACTCGTTAAAATCCCGGAAATTGGTTGGTCAGCTGCACCGACACGCATCCACTCTCATATATCGCATTTGGACCCAAGTCATCGTAAAGTTGGATGAAGGCCACCCTGATCGCCCGATGACAGAAACGAATTGAGACATGATATTCAACTCCTACTCCCGTTCCCTTCCGGACTCGATTTTACTACCTATACGTCCAGTGCTGAGCTGCTAGCAATTGAAAGCAGTGCTAATTTATGCTCAAATCGACCGCTCATTTAATAGTCCGTACTTCGCGCATATCAATGAATAAGTTTAAGACAGCCATTATCGATGTTCTGCGTAGCACTTTGCCAGAGCGAGTTAAAAACTCGCTGCTCCATCTTTCATTCCACTTGGCGAAGTCCGAATTTGATCGCTTTGCTTACGAATTCAATTTCGCGCCGAATATGGAGTATGGATTGGCCGCTATGGCAAAGCGCTTCTTGCCAAAGACAGTTATTGATGTAGGCGCGTTCGAGGGCGACTGGAGCAAGATGGCCCGCAAATCTTGGCCTGACAGCCGCATACTGATGGTCGAGCCGAATTTTGCTAAGCAGGCTCACCTAGCCGTCGTTGCTCGCGAATCAATGCGTCTGTTTTTTGCGAGTTATTGGGAGCGGAGGATGATGTCGTTGTCCCTTACAACGTAATGGAATCGGGATCGTCCGTGCTAAGCGAACGAAGCCCGCTCGAGAGAATTGTTGAGAGCCGAAGCTTACGCAGGCTCGATTCGATTCTGGGAGAGATAGAGGCCCCGGCACTTCTCAAGGTCGATACACAGGGCTACGAGCTTGAAGTCCTCAAGGGATCGATATCCATCTTGCGGAGCATTGACGCAATCCTGCTCGAAGTCGCAATCATCGAGATCAACGAAGGCGCCCCTCTCGTGCACGAAGTGCTCGGACATATGAAGTCTATTGGTTTCGTCACTTACGATCTTCTGGAAATTCATCGTCGCCGCTCGATCAAGCTTTGAACCAAATTGATATTCTGTTCCTTCGAGAAGACTCTGCCTTATTGGCAGATAAGCGGCACTTTAGCTGAATTTTTCGTGCCTCAAGTGTTCAAATTTGGTTCGCGTCGAGCGTCAGATGTCTGATTAATGCGAAAGCCATATTGAACGCCTCTCCAGAAATTAATCCGACGATAAGAACAGACAGCGCGATAAGTTCTTTTCTTGGATCGAATAATCCGAGCCGAGCCGAATAGAACATAACTAATGGTAAACTCGAGAAATAGGAAAAAACAACGCCCCACACAGCGCCCGCAAGATTCGCAAAGTGGAATCCCAACGGCAGAGCGACAAATAGAGAAATCAGTCGAATTGTGTGAAGGTGCGAATAAAGTCTTGAAAGTCCGAAAGCGAGGAAGCATTGGGTCGCTACGCGGAAAGGAAGAGTCAACAGTGCAACCGCCAGGATTTGGAGAATCCAACCAGCTTGATGATACCTTTTATCGTACAATAGATCGATTACGGTTTGACCGGATGCTATCAAAATCCCGCAGAAAAAATAAGTGAAAGAAGCGATGATCGCGTGGAAGCGATAGTACGTCTGCGGCAATTGCGCAGAACGCTCGCGTATAACCTCGCTCAAAGCCGGAAAAGACACATCAACAATAATCTTAGTCAAGACTTGGTCGACTGAACTGAAGATAAGAAATGCAATGGCGTAGATTCCGAGAGAGTTCGCGTCGATCAACGCACCTAGAAACATCCGATCGCCGTTGGTGACAAAGAAGTACAACACCGTAGACAAAAATATCCATTTTCCGAAGTGCAAAATCTCAAAGAAAGCGACGCGATCCCATTGCCAGCGGTTCGCTGTTCCCGGAAGCCAAACGTGACTGAGAAGAGTTCTTGCGACAGACGAGGCGATGCTCCCCACGACTAAGGCCCAAATCGACCGATCGGCCAACACCCAGGCGACCATGACAAGTAAGCCGAAAATCTGCGCCGCGATTTCGACGGCCGTGACCTTCCCAAGCGAAAGATTACGGCTTGCTTCAATCATTTTCGTTGATTCAAGCCCCCCGATAATTGTCGCAACCGATAACGCCGCGATGACGTAGGGAAGACTGGGAGCATCGTAGACACTTCCTCTGGGTAGTATATCCAGACGAGAGGCCAGAAGCGCTAGGAGGCTTAGGCCAACTGCAAAGCCGCAAAGCACCCCGCCCCGCAAGATTTGAATGACCCAAGCCGTGTTCAAAAAGGCCGGCTCGCTGCCCCGCTCGTTCTGCACAATGCTTGGCTTCAGTCCGACGTCGGAAAACATCGCGAGACCAGCCAAGATCATGCCGGCTATAGCCATAACCCCAAACATTTCTGGATGCAGCTGTCGCGTCATGAACAAGTTGCTTCCTAGACGGATCGCAAAACTTAGCGCATAGCCTACCAAGCTCCAGGCACCCGCATTGATAACTCGCTTCTTTAGCGTGAGTTGGCTAAGAGTTGACATGCTGGCAGTACCGGATATGGCCGAAACAGAATGACGCGCGTGACTTGAAGCAAAGAGGCTTGCACAATGCGGCTAATAGATTTAGCTAGTACCCACTTTTGTTGGAACATGAGTCTCGAATTCAAGCGCCGAACCCTTCGTCTGGACCACAACGTAGGTTCAAGGACGCGGTCGTATCACTCAGCTCTGATCCGGGTACTAGCTCGCATGGGTGATGGCCTCTCCTGTTATTTTTGAATCTCTTAGCTCAATTGAATCTCTTGAACGAAGAGGTCTTGACCGAACACTTTCTACCCTCCCCAATAGGGCCCCGGCCATCAGCCAACTCCATGGCGTGATTGATGCATTCGGCAACTGCTCGATAGCCGTTAGCGCCACGATCACCGTGAAACCGGCCAGAATTATTCTTTCGCGCTCAGATTTGACGCGTTTAATTGCAGCGCCGACGCGAAAGACGGGAAGGGTGAGCAGACCGAATTGAGCAAGAAACCCCACAAACCCAAACGATCCGAGCGTCAAAATCCACAAGCCGTCGGTAGTACTGTTATCTCTTCCGGATTCGTCATCATAGACGCGGTTACGACCGTATCTGCCCCAACCAAAGAAGAAACGTTCCGAAGCTCGTGCGAGAAGCAGTTGTTCCTGGTCAAAGCGGAACTTTAACGAGTTTGCCCGCTCAGAATTGAACGTCGCCGAGACGCTGACCAACTGATCCGTAGGAAAATAATCAGCCATCCGAAGCAGCGGATAGAATATCGCGATGCCGACGAGAAGAACAGCTACCCGGACCTGTGTGATTGGCTTGGTCCAACGAACAAGGAAGCCGAATACGATCCCATACACTAGTGATCCAAACGATTTGCACAGGATCAGAACAGCGCCAAGATAAGCAAGGACTCCTCCCGCTGGCAGTTTGTTGAAACGGCTGTTGACGCGCCACAATACCACCGCCGCCAGGACAGACGTCGACATGAAGAAGGCTACTGTCAAGCCGTTGTTCATAAACACCACCGGCCGAAATCCCTCGAACCGGCTTTCGCCGGCAAATGTCGAAGGAAAATATCCGTAGATCCAATTCGACAATTGTGGACTGAAGCGAACCTCGAACAACATGGGCAGGGAATAAAGCAGTGCAGCCAGGACTAGAACCCGCAGGATGGTCTCGATATCGTCCGCCTTGTGCAGAAAGCGGCGCCCGACAAAGAACGGAAGAAATAATATCGTCTGGCTGAGCAGCGCTGAAATACCGTCGTACCATCCCACGCCAGGCAACATCCGGTCACCAATGACGATAGCGTCATTGTTCAGCAGGGAGGTGACGACCGGGCCTCCAATGTAAGTAGCAGCTAGAATTTCGGCCAGCCCAAACCTTGGGGCAAAGCGCCTTAGGCGCGGCACGAACAAGAAGTACCCGGCGACCGCGGAAAGGGCCGAGACGGACGCCTTATCAAGGGCCGGAATCATCGGTATCTTGATGGCGAGTTCCGATGGCAGCAATAACAGCGCACCCAGAATTGTCCATGCCGTGGCTTGAGGAGCCGGCCGGGTCCGATACAAATGGATGGCGACCAGCGGCCATGCCAGAAGGGCAACGTATGCAAACCAGTTTGCGCCCTCCGACCCGCTCATCTTGATATATTCCTATTGATGCGACAGGATGAACAATTGGCTGGGACGGATGGCCCAGAAGCTGACCCACGTCGTTTTGCTATACCGCCAGAACGCTGCGATTCCAAAGGTGCAAATTGTATGACCACTCGGCTGGTGGAACTCGACGGGCTGCGGGGAATCGCCATAGCGCTAGTGGTTTTGTTTCATTTCGGTTTGTTTCCGCCGGGCTGGATCGGTGTCCAGCTATTCTTTGTGCTGTCCGGATACCTGATTTCGGAAATCCTACTCATTGAAAAGGAGAAGCCATTTCCAACCTATCTTTCGCGCTTCTATTGGAGGCGGTCACTGCGGATCTTTCCACTCTATTTCTTTTATCTGATTATCACGTCAGCGCTGTTTGCGGCTACCGATGAGCCGAAGTCATTTGAAATAGATTGGCCCTTTCTCGTAACCTATACGACGAACTTCGGGCGACTTCGGGTTTCAGACGTCGGCCCGGCCTTTGGCCATTTATGGTCGCTTGCCGTAGAAGAGCAATTCTATCTGCTCTGGCCGCTCGCGGTGTATTTTTGTTCCTTGGCATCGCTGAAGCGCGTCATTTTGGCTACCATTGTTCTTGGCCCTTTCGTGCGAGCTATATCATACTTCGCCATTCGCCACCTGGGTTATGACGAATTGGCCGGCCGCGCCGTCTACGTCTTGCCATTTACGCAATTCGATGCATTCGCATTCGGAGCTGCAATTTCAGTATGGAATTTGCGGAATTTCCAGTATCCACGCCGTCTGATCGTGGCAGTTGGACTGTTGACCGCGTTGCTCGGCGCCGCGGTAATTTTGCATCAGCATTTTGCGTACAGGGCGGCCTTCAAGGCCAGTCTCGGATACCAAATGTACTTGCTTCCGGACAATGGATTTATTTGGGCGTACTCGCTGCTTAACCTATTTTCGGCCGCGGCGGTTATTTGCGCCATCCAAAGATTGCCTACGGTCGGATTTCTTCGGAACAGCATTCTCAGCCGAACCGGCGTAATATCGTATGGGATATATGTTTACCATGTTCCTGTCTTGATCGGGCTGAAGTGGCTTTTGGGCGGTTTCGCCGAAAATCATACGCTGGCTACATTTGTCGCATATGCAGGGTCCGTATTTGTTGTTTCCGAGCTCAGTTTCAGGTTTATTGAGAAACCTTTCCTTTCGATGAGAAACGTACCGCGCACAACCTCCCGAGTCGTTGTTTCTCGACCGTGAACGCTCGCTGCACAATGTAAAGGCGTCGGCTAACAACAAGTACCGTACCGGCGACGATTGCTAGTGATTGAACGCCACGATTGCATTCCACTGCGGCGGATTTGGGGTCTGATACACATCTTCAAGAACTGCCCAAGCGTTGCCGCCGGGCGCAGGAGGGCCTGAAAGCTGAAAGCACGATGGGAATTCGGCAACGAAGCCACCGCCGGATAAACCAACGAAGTTATTGTAATTGAGTGTCGTTAGGCCACTCAATGAAGCAACCTGCTTCGACGCCGCTCGCAGGGCGTCGACCTGTGGCACTCCGCCATAGTCGGGTGAATACCCACCTTCATAACCGCACATTTTCTGGATACCGAACCGCTGCGCCCACGCCTTCCAATGCGCGTAGTAGGCAGCGTTTTTGGAGATCGTATAAGGACCAGCGCCGCTGTTAGCGGTGCTTGCGTAGGCAGCAGCTATCGATAACTGCAAACTCGGATTGCCGGCTGCGGCCGCGTAGGCTGCGGCGTCCGTTGCCTCCTGGGGAGTGTTGTATTCGGATGGCGTATAATATTGAGCGCAGCAGACGTGAGTCACCCAATTCGAGGCCGGGCTCTTGGTGTAGGGCGACTGCGCCGCTCCAGGTTGAGCGACATAATTGGCGGACGTCAGCCTAGTATCAGGGCTGTCATTCGTAGCTGTCTGTACTCCGCACAAAACCTGATACTTCGTTCGATCTCCGGAGTAGACGGAACTCACAGCCTGACCCAGCACGGACATCGCCTTACCGTACCAATTGTTGAAGTCCGCGCCCCATCCATATGCCGTTGCTTTACTGGCTGCGTATGAGGTTTGATAGAATCCCGCCCCATAATTCCATAGCTCATTCGGGCCCTCGAAGCGAGGAATCATCCAGGACGGAGCATTGTCACGGCAATAGGCGGCAAGGCTTGGCATGTAGTCCGTAGCCGGATCGATCGCCAACACCGGTGTCACGAAATGGGGATGTGCGCCAACTTCCGCGCACAACCGGATCATCAATTCCGGCGGACAGCCGCTGTTGATGCCGCAGCTTCCGACCGCAGTATCCCCGCCTTGCTTGATCCAGCCATTCAATGTTGCGTCATAAACCAATGTCGCGAAGCTTTGCCACGTGCCTCCGACGACGTAGAAATAGTCTGCCCCAGAAATTGGGCCGGCATACTCGCTCAAAATGTTGATATCGCCCGTTCCATTGACGTTCAACGTGCAAGCGCCGTTGTTGCTGGCATTGAATTTGACGATGACGGTAGCCTTGTCTACCAGATTAAACCCCGGAAGCTGGGCCGAATAGGCGGAACCGACATTTGTCGTCAGACCCGCGTACAGACTGGGGCGAAACTCCGTCGCCGCATAAAAGACATGGCTAATAGGCTTTCGCGTCGCCCAGGTCGTTACATTGGTTGAATTTCCGTGCTGCCAATTGAGGAAGCGAATGACACCGAAATTGGCTTCCATCAGCCGTTGTTTAAACTTCGCTCCGAAAACCTGACCGGCGCTCAGCGCCGCCTCGTCATTGATGTGAAACACCTGCAGATTGCTGATGCGCGGGTTACCGATCGCGGCAATGCCGATCACGAACCGCGTTTCAGTTGTTGAAAACACATATCGTCCGCTGCCGTTCGTGCTCGTCTTACTACCGCTTACAGTTGTGTTGGCCATTCCGACGAAGACGGTGCCATTGCCGTTCCAAGTGATCACGTAATTTCCCGGGCGCAAGGCTTGTGAAGGCACAAAGAATACCGTGTAAACTCCGCCGTGTACGATCTTGATCGGGTAGCCGTCGCTATCCAGCGTGTCCGGATCCGGCCAGCCGCTATTGTCAGCAAGGCCCCAGTTTTGGGCCGTCTTCAGGCAGTTCAAGAACGGATAATCGCTGCCGGACTGCAGATCACTCAAATTCACCTGCGATCGGCCGCCGTTGGCTGGTGAATTCAAATTCACCTGCGGTCC
The DNA here is from genome assembly GCA_963836765.1 of uncultured Alphaproteobacteria bacterium. Classification (GTDB taxonomy): domain Bacteria; phylum Pseudomonadota; class Alphaproteobacteria; order Rhizobiales; family Xanthobacteraceae; genus Bradyrhizobium. The sequence goes on along the minus strand of CAWILG010000011.1, from coordinate 285,813 downwards.
GCCGCCGTTGCCTGGTGCCCCAGCCGGGCCCTGCGCCGGCTTCGGCCTAATCGCGCCAGCAAATACAGCCGCGGGCAACATCGACGATAATGCCGCTACGCTTGTTCCCTGCAGGAAGTGTCTACGGTCCATTTTAGTTATCATCGGTCAAGCCCAACTGTTGGTTAGAGAGATTTTCGGGACAGTGATCACGCAGCGGATGCTATTTTCTACCGTATCTTGCGCAAACAAAGCCATGGTTTGGCAGACAATAGACCCAATTCACTCCGACGAAGATTCAAGACAAACATATCCGATGAATCCCTTCGTCATCTTCCACTAACTTCCCCGGAACGAATTCGCGGTCCCTGCGGACGCAGACACAGCCTTCCCGGTAGAACCCAGCGAATAGACTTCATATTCGCCGTTTGCGGCCGGATAGTTGTACTGGTAGGGGCGACCCCAAGGATCCAATAAGTTCTTGGCCTTCTTTAGATAAGGACCATTCCATCGCGGCGCCTCGGGTGTTGCCTCAACAAGCGCTTTCAAGCCGACGCTCGCGCTCGGGTAGGACCCGTTTTCCATAAAGTAAAGCTCCAGCGCGGTCCCGATATTCTCGATCTGTAACTGCACGGACTGGGTCTTGGCCTTGCCGAAATATCCCATCAGTTGCGGCGTCGCGACTGCCGTCAGGACGGCAAGAATTCCCATGACGACCAGCAATTCAAGGAGTGTGTAACCCGCGTCGTTGCGTCGGCGGTTCCGCAACGCCGCCTGCAGTCCGCGCAAAGGTTTCCAGAACCTGTCTTTCGTTCTCATCAGCATCGATCGCCCCGAAATTCATCTTTCCGAATTTGCGAGCGCAATGGTGTCGGTTATTTCTCTCCAAAGCGTTGACAAAATGGAACCGCTGATAACACGGTGAATTTGAGGTAACGCAAAGGGTAAAAGTACGTTGCCGCATCGAAAGCCGAATAGAAACACTGCCTTCGTCCAATGACCATACATCGATTGCATATCCTTAACCTTGGGGTACGCCTTGGCCCGCAATTTGTTTGAATACCACCCCGTCATCGGCTACCGGTTCATTCCGGGGCTCCGGGCACGCGTGCGACACGAGGGCGGCGGCTACTTGGTGCAGTGCAACCAAGCGGGGCTTCGTTGCCGGCACGAGGTTACCGCAGCCAAGCCTCCCGGCACCGTGCGGGTCATCGTCGTCGGCGACTCTTACACCGCAGGTGACGGTGTCAGTAATGCGTTTCGCTGGTCCGATCGGCTCGAGCAGCGCCTTCTTGCCACGTGCGGCGCGGGTGTGCAGATCCTGAATTTCGGGCTCCCGGGCTCGGGTACCGATCAGCAGCTACTGCTGTTTCGCGAGCTGGCCAAGGGGGTCGAGTACGATGTCCTCGTACTCGCCCCTATGGTCGAGAACATCCTGCGCAACCTCGATGCGCACCGGCTCGCAACCTCGGCGTTCTCGGGCGCGCTCGTCGAACGCCCCAAGCCGTATTTCACCTTACACAGCGCTGGGCTGCAGCTGCACCATGTGCCGGTGCCCAAGGACACGCGGGAGCCCGACGCGAAATCCGAGCCCAGCCAGACGCGACCACACGCGTCGACCCGCGGCCTAGTACACACCCTACTGCGACGCGTGACCACCGAAGTCGACCGGCGCGTCCCGGGCTTTCGCGCGTTCACTCAGCGTGTGCGCGGCGTGACCCACCCACCCCAGTATGACGACCCCCAGGATCCCGCATGGCGGTTAATGCGGGCGATCCTCGCGGGCTTCATCGACGATGCCCAGCGCGACCCGCGACGACGGGTGATCCTCGCCCCGTGGCCAACGTTCGCTCACATCGAGGGTGGGCCGGATCCCAAGCCATACGTCACGCGGTTTCGTGAGTTCGCTGTCGCGCGGGGGGTCGGCTTTGTCGACGCACTCCCCCGCTTTACCGATGAGCCGCGTGCGGTCCGGGCTCGCTGCCGCTTCGCGATCGACGAGCACCCCACCCGCCTCGGCCACTCGATCTTCGCCGATGCGCTGTACCCTCACCTTCGTGAGCACATCAAGGCGATCAATCCATGAACCGCGAGCACCACGTCCTGGGGATATCCGCTTTCTATCACGACGCGGCCGCGGCGCTCGTCCGAAATGGGGAAATCGTCGCCGCTGCGCAAGAAGAACGCTTCTCACGCAAGAAGCACGACCCTCGCTTCCCCGGACATGCGATCAACTATTGCCTCGAGCAGGCCGAGCTTGAGGCCGAGGATCTGTCGGCGGTGGTGTTCTACGACAATCCGCTGCTCAGCCTCGACCGCATTGTCCACACGCTCTCGCAAGCGGGCGATCGCGGCTTGCCCGCCTGGCTCGCCGGAGCCCCGGGATGGATGGCGGTCAAGCTTCACGTCGAGCGGCTCGTGCGGCAGGAGCTGGGGTGGGACGTACCCGTCTTGTTCGTCGAACACCACCTCTCTCACGCCGCCAGCGCATTCTATCCGTCGCCGTTCGAAGAGGCGGCTGTGCTGACGCTCGACGGCGTCGGAGAGTGGGCGACTACCACGCTGGGCAGGGGCGATACCGACCAGCTCCAGATCACCAAGGAAATCGATTTCCCGCACTCGCTCGGCCTGCTGTACAGTGCGTTCACCCAGTTCTGCGGATTCAAGGTCAACTCGGGCGAGTATAAACTCATGGGCCTGGCGCCCTATGGCAAGCCCGTATACGCTGATCGCATCCGCAGAGAGTTGATCGATGTCAAGCCCGACGGCTCATTTCGCCTGAACCTCGACTACTTTGGCTGGCTCGAAGGTCAGAGCATGACTAACGAGCGCTTCGGCGAATTTGTCGGCGGCCCGCCGCGCGAACCCAAGTCGCGGGTCACCCGGCGCGAGATGGACCTCGCTGCCTCGATTCAGAAAGTCACCGAGGACGTCGTCCTGCTCATAGCCAAGCACCTGCGGAAGGAAACCGGCAGCAGGAACTTGTGCCTAGCCGGCGGGGTCGCGCTCAATTGCGTCGCCAACGGTAGGCTGCTTCGCGAGCGGGTGTTCGAGCAGATCTGGATCCAGCCAGCGGCCGGCGACGCCGGGGGGGCGCTCGGAGCAGCGCTCCTCGGTGCGCACCAGTACTTCGAGGTCCCGCGCCCGCCGGTCGTCCCCGGCCGTGATCGCATGAAGGGCGCGTACCTCGGGCCACGCTACGGCAACGCGGAGATCCGCGCGTTCCTCGACTACTACGGTTACCCTTACGAGGTGCTCAGCGACCAGGACCGCGCGCGCATCGTGGCCAAGGCGCTATCCGAGGACCAGGTCGTCGGCTACATGGTCGGGCGCATGGAGTTCGGGCCGCGCTCGCTGGGCGCGCGCTCTATCCTTGGCGACGCCCGCAGTGAGACCGCGCAGCGCACGATTAACCTCCGTGTGAAGTTCCGCGAGTCGTTCCGTCCGTTCGCGCCGTCGGTCGCCGCCGAGGCCAGCCGCGACTTCTTCGAGCTCGACGCCGAGAGCCCATACATGTTGCTGGTCGCCCCCGTCCGCAAGGCGCTGCGGACCAACGTGGAGCAGGCCGACACCGAGGACATGCTGCAGATCGTTAACCAGTCGCGCAGCACCTTGCCCGCGATCACCCACGTTGACTACAGCGCTCGCGTGCAGAGTGTTGATGGTGTGGACAAGCCCGACTACAAGGCGTTGCTTGACGAGCTCGCGGCAATCACCAGCGTCCCCGTGATCGTGAACACGTCGTTTAACGTGCGGGGCGAGCCCATCGTTTGCTCGCCGCAGGATGCCTACAAGTGCTTCATGCGGACCGACATGGAGTTGCTGGTGCTCGAGAACCAAGTTCTCTACCGTGATCGCCAACCGAAGTTCGAAGAGAAGGAGCAGTGGCGCGATGAGTACGAGCTCGATTAACGACGCACAGCGCCGGGCGCTGATCGAATTCTTCCGCCGGGAGCTAGCGCCGCTCGCGCCGCGCCGGCTGCTTGACGCCCGCGTGCCGCCCACAGCCGAATTGGCCGCGACGAGCTACTACAAGCGGCGCGCGTGGCGCAGGCTGGAGCCTCGCGACTTCGAACTGAAGTTAGGCGATCCCCGACAGGTCGCGGCCACGCTCGATGCATTCTGGCAGAGCACGCCATTTGAAGGGCTCGGGGCTAAGCTCGCCGCGCTCTCCGAACTGTTTCCCGAGGTTCATCAGCGCGAGGACGTCTCGGCGTTTATCTACGAGATGCTGTGAGCGGTGCCCTATGACGCGTGGGCCAGTTCGACCTCCGGCCCGTTCCGTCGTAGTGGAAGCGCGAGACGAAGTGGTCTTTACATTCAAATGGCCTAAAGGCTTTAGTTAGCTTCCTCACTTGGCCCGCCCGAAGGTCAGGTTCCCTCAAACCAATGCGCTATGTCCGCAAGAGCCAGCGTATTTCGAGGTCGGTTCAAATTCAACCTGGTCGCTGTTTAATTTCGTCTGTTGTTGAAGCGATTGGGGATCATTTCTGATCTCTCCCGCTGTCGATCATTAGCCGGCGTTGCTCTTCATAATGACCCCCTGCCCGGTAGGCAGGGAAAGGACAGAGGTTCCGACCTTCTTTGCGAATGCGTCGAAAGCGTCGTGTTGCTCTTCGTAGCCGGAATATGCGTAGTCATCGAGCAGCATGAACGCGCCCGGTACAAGCCTCGGCCAAAAATGTTCTGCGGCTGAGATTTCCGGAAGCGTGCAGTTCATATCGAGTGATAGATAGCATACCTTTTGGATATCGGCCTGCGATAATGTTTCGGGAACGCTTCCGCGAACAAGTCGCACGTTCCCATATTCGGCAAAGTTGGCCGCGACCTTTTCGAAGTGCACATCGGAGTACCATCCAAGGCGATTTGCCTTCAGTTCGGCATCGCTTAGAAATCTCGCGTCAAGTCCCTGCCATGTGTCGAACAGGAAGAAGCGCTTGCCGAGTTTGTTCCAGTCAACGTGCTGCATAATGGCAGAGGCAAGAAAGCCAGTGCTCACGCCGCATTCAACGAAGTCGCCATCGAGTTGCGCTGCTTGGCGTGCGACCCAAAGGGCGACATGGGCCCGCCAACGGATGTGATGGTCCTTGCCATCGTTAGCCTTAATGGCGCGCGCGTAGGCAAGTTGGAAGTCAGGATCGTTGGAAAAGCTCGAGTTATGGTAGGTCGAAAGGCCGTCCTCGGACCAAATTCCGGGGCGTTTGGTGTTGTAAACCGCATACCCCATCCGTTCGAGAAACCCCCTCGATAAAGATTTTGCAGTGGCCATCATAGCTACTCCTCGTTGGAAAACCTCAACGCTACCCCACGCTGAATAGGGTTTCTAGCCCGGAAATCTTCGTTCCGGACTGTTGAACTGCATTGTTAGGCAAGCCGACCGACCCTCGACGCGGCGACAGCGACAATCGCCATTTTGTTGAAGCAGTGCTTCAGCAACTGGAACATTGTTTTCAAGCGCTACCGTAATGGTCAAAGCCGGGGTTTTCGTCAGGCTTTCCGAGGCCTGCTCGGACGAACCGGACATAGATTACGCCAAAATCAACGCCACCAATCGTCACAGTCCACCGCCACGGACAGGACGTAACAGGGGACCCAGAGGCGACCGGCCGTTCCAAAGGCGGCATGACAACCAAAATTCTGTCGCTGACTGACGCGGTCGGCAATCTCGTGCCCTTTGTTCTCATGCCCGGCCATCGTTTCCGTATCGTGGGCGTCGCTCCGCTCATCTTCAGACATTCTAAGTCCGGATCATCGGACATCGCCTCGAAAATTCGCCGCCAAAAGCCCTTGGTGCTCGATCGACTGAAGCGACGGAATACGACTGTTCCAATGGTCAAGGCCAATATTTCGGGCGCGGGCAAACCATCCTGATGAAACAAGAAAGGATCAAACGTGACACCATCCAAAACCGCCGCTTGCAGCATCCAAGGAAAGCCGCTTAACTTAACCAGACCGATGAACTCAAGCCGCAAACTGTCCCGATGCATTTGATGACCGACAATCGCAGGCGACGAACCTCTCTTGGTGTTCAAGCCTCAAACAGAGGATCAGATGATAATTGAGCCTTATTTGTTGACTGTTTCCGTACCCATTAAGGTTGATGCAAGCGGAAACAGATGGACAGATACATTGTGGGCTAAAGATTTGGCCCTTCATTTGGACCATATCGAAAATCTGACACTAGCATGCCCGCGCATTTTCGCGCTGCCATCAAACTCCGACGTACCGCTAAGCGGCGATCCGTTTGACCGAATTAAGTTTGTTGACTTGCCGCAACCAATAAATCATTTGCAGGCGCTCAAAACGCTACCCGAAACAATTAAAAAGATGTGGCAGGCAGTTAGATGCAACGCCATCGTTCACACGGGGTTCGGAGGCTGGCCGATCAGCGAAGGGTTGCTGGCAACGCCGATGGCGATTTTGCAGAGAAAGTTTCTTGTCACGAATGTCGAATCTTCATTTTGGAGAGTTTCTGGCGACGCAGGCTGGCACAATAAGATCCGCGCGGTCGTGCTTGAGCGGCTGAACCGATTGTGTATCAGACGTGCGAATTTGAGATTTTTCACGTCCCAATCTTACATGAACGATTTCTTGGCACCCGGCTCGCCCCGAGCTTACGTCATACCCGCAGCGTGGATAGATAAATCTGCGATACTTACCGACAGTGATGCACAAAACAGTTGGTCGAAGAAAACGGGCAAAATCAAATTACTATTTGCCGGAAGACTGACAGACGAAAAAGGCGTCAGATATTTGCTCGAAGCAGCCCTGCAATTTCCGCCGAATTCATCGCTATCGATTATAGGGGAAGGACCTCTATTGGCGGAATGCGCAACGGCGCAACGTGTGTTGTTACTAACTCCAATCACTTATGGGCCGCAATTTTTCGCTCTGCTACGTCAGTTTGATGCTGTAATTGTGCCTTCACTTTCCGGAGAACAGCCCAGGATTGTTTTCGATGCATTTTCTCAAGCCCTTCCCATTCTTGGTTCGAATACCGGAGGAATACGCGAGGTAGTCGAGACCGAAACAAATGGTGTGTTATTTCCTGCGGGGGATGCGAATGCCATTGTTGAAGCTATCAACCGCTGCCCTAGGGAGCGCCTTCGCAAAATGGGGCTAGAGGCCGTTAAGAAGGCCAGACAATTCACTCACAGAACCATGCACGAAAAGCGGGCCAGAATCATCGCGCGGGCTATGTGTGCCAACGCATCCGGCAACTCAGAGACCGCTTCGCTGAATTGAAGTTGCAGATCGCCTGCCACTGCGGAGCGGCTGGAATTTGATAGACAGTCATCGGTGTCGGATGATTTTGTTCGAGGCACGTGTTCGCCGCGACACTGACGTGGGCGCAGAACATCGTGGCCATTCCGCTCGGGCCTGCTCCACGGATGGCATATGGAACGGCTTCTCAAAATTCTCCCAAGACAGCTCCGTTAGATCTATTGCCCACAACCATTCTAAATTGGTTTTTGGATCAATAGCTTCGAATGTCATCTGTCGGATAGCTTCGAATTCACGTCTGCTTTCGCCGGGCAGCACGCAAGAAGGCTCTTCCAGCGCCCTCAACTCAGCTGGTATTGAAAGGGCTTGACCGGAATTGCTCATTTCGCTGCTGTGCTCTGCGATACATCGCGAACCGCATCTGAGAATATCAACGGCCCGTTACCGCGTCCCGACATAGTCGCATCCCATAGAATTCTTGCCGCATCTGAGTGGCGCCAAGTTGACGTTGGCCCACCACGCCCTCTCGTTGCCATACCGGTGCAGCTGTTGATGGTGATCTCGGCATAACGGCACCGTAAATTCGTCGCTCACCTTCCGTCCGAGTGCCCGGGGCTCAGCAAACTTCAGATGGTGGGCGTCACACGGAGAACGCTGGCAAACGAGGCAAGGCTGCGCCGCCACAAATCGAAGATGCGCCTTGTTTCGCTCTCTGGTCGACTTGGGCAACGGCGTCACGATTTGCTGGGGCAATCGTCCCTGATTGTTGGTTTTGGTCAAGCTACCCGAAGTGGCAGGAACTGTCTCGATCTCTGGATCGATCTGGAATCGATTTCCGACGATTCCCTGCCAGGCCCAAACATTTGATGGAGATCGTCGCGAGATGACGCTTTCAATGACGCCAGATAGGCAAGTTCAACTGCCTTCGCGTCCTCCGCTCTGAGTGTGTTCTTGGTGGCGAACCGTCTGTGTGCCCACAGCGCCAGCTCGTCCGCGTCCTGCGCGCTATTGATCTCTGCAATCAGTTGGTCGCGCAGCACAGCCGACGCCTCGGGAGCGAGAATGGATCGGGCTTGCCGAGGTTTGTGTATCGACCCAGCCGGGGGCTTTCGATCTAGATGACCGTTTCGATCTCTGACTCGTCGGAATATTGCTTGCGGGAGAGGGCTCAACTAGCAGATCCGGAGCATCAAGATCGTCCTCACCGGCGATCCCAACCAGCGCGAACAGTGCATAGCGCCGGGCATAACTAAGAGCGGCCCCCATAAGATGTGGTGTATTGCTCTGGCTGATCGCGCAGACCGGCCAGTCCGACGAGATCCATTCGCCCGATGCATGCGCCAGAAGGGTCGTGAGCCGGATTTGACCAGTCCCCTCATCAATGCTGGTTGTTTGGACTGTAGCTATCTCGTGCTGTCCAAGGCTTTTCCTCACCAGATCAAGCCCGCTCGCCAGTGACGCATAGCGAAACGTCCGATCCCCTTCTCGCGGAAACGGTGAGTGAATGGTGGCAGTAAGTGACTTTTCCGGGTTAGTGAGCTGTCCTTGGGCCTTCGCAAGTGCTGCGGCAATAGCACCGATGGATTCACTGGATCGATGCATCAGTCGCCTCCTCGTCCAACAGGTCAAAGCTGATCGCTCTCGATTTCGAGCGCTTCGCCTTGAGACCATGGCCGGCGGCCTCTTTGGCATCCTCGGGGATGAGCTTTTTCAACTCCGCTTTTGCCCCCTCATGTTCTTGGTGAGCTGCTCGGGTGCGCTTAAAAGTGGCCGCGAATTCCGCCCAACTATTGGACGAGTTCATATCGACAATTCGAATTGCCTCCAATCTGGGCGGAGGCGGCTCCACGCCGAACAATCGCGGCATCTCGCCGTTCTGAACGCACCGCCAGAATTTCCTTTCTGCGGTGATTAAGAGATGTTGGTAGAGCGGATCGGCATGAATGGTGAGTTCGACCCATTTGCCACCGCCGGTAATGATGGAAAGGACCGCCGATCTGGCGTTGGTGACCCACATATTGTGCTGCAGCTGCGCCATATGCTTTTCAGCCGCCGCTTCTTCCGAGAACGTCCACGGCAGCATGAACTTGGCTTCGAACACTGCGCCGCTCGGATCCACGAGACCATCGAGGGTGGCCGCCATCCATTTAATCATCGGGTGCTTCACCCGCCGCTGCACGTCTTTAATGACGTGGCCAGTGTTTCGCTCATACCAGCGCCGATTGAGTTCTTCGGTCACGGTCCCAAGTTGAACGATCAGATTATCGGACAGATCCTCCGGCTCGACCTCGCCCCGCTTCTCCCGCCACAGCCGCAGCAATCGAGCCTCGTCACCGCCCATAATGATCCGAGCATCCGATCCGCCGATGATCCGCCTGCGATCCACCCTTGCTGACATTTCCCTCTCCCTGATGACCCGTCCCACGTGTGGGGAGCGGACGTCTTCGCCGCGTCGAACAATTGGTTGGCAGGCCTCAAGCGGACCCTCGGCCAGCACCTTCCGCGCGGAGGACAAGGAATCAATTCCTAAATAAATTATTTACGTTTCCCGGAAAACAGTTCGATCCTTCAAACCACGAAGGAATCCACATGTCAGCCGATGATCACCACCAAACAGCCCTCACCGCCATATTTGGCCAGCCAACCCTGCCGCCCGGAGAAAGCCGGGACGCTTATGCCTTGCTCTCCATGCAGTTGCGGGAACTACTTAAACCAGAAAATATTCTCGATGAAATCTGCCTTCAGGACCTCATCGACAGCATCTGGGAATCACAACGCTTCAAGCGACTGAGAACGCGGCTGATTAGCGGTTTGTGCCGCGAGGCTTTGGAACAATTGTTGGTACCCCTGTGCGGGAACACGCTGCACCGATCAGCCTCGATCGCCCGGAATTACTATAGCGAGGATGCAACTGCACAGACTGCCGCGAGAGACGAACTGAAGAAGTTCGGTATCACCGACGATCAGATCCAGGCCAAGGCGTGTACGATGGCCACGAAGCAGTTCGACTTTTTCGAGCGCCTCCTCGCCAATCGGACGGGCGCACGCAAAACCCTGCTCAAGGAGTACGATCGCCTACAAAAAAGAGGGGCGAAGACGGCGTCACCACCAGCCAGGCCTGTGCCAGACGAAACGAACCCGCAGATGGCGAGTAGCCGCGTTCCGTTCCAGGTCTCCTAACCGGAGCCGCGCTTCGCCAGTGCGCGTTACCGACCAGGAGCTCGAGAACAGAACGGAGTGTCAATCTGTCATGGCCTCGGAAAAACAGATCATCGCCAACCGCGCCAATGCCAAGCGCAGCACTGGCCCAAAAACCGCGGTTGGACGAGCAACGTCCAGCCGCAACGCGTATCGGCACGGCCTGTCACTCGATTTGCCGTTAGAGGATCCGGCGTTCCGGGCCCCCAAGGACGCAATGATGCAGGCGCTGCTAGGCGAAGAGACCATGGATCAGAATATCCCCGCGGCAGCGGAGGTCGTTGAGGCGGAAATGAAGCTGTTACAAATCCGCAAGGTTCGGCTCGATATGCTGGCTGAGTTGGAACGGCAGTGCCACGACCTGCAGGATTTTTCGCGGTTGGTGGCGTTGGACCGCTACGAGCGTCTGGCGCACACCAAACGCAGACGGGCATCCCAAAACTTCTCGCCGACCAGAAAGAAAAAGAGATAATCGTTTGACAAAACGAACCCAATTTTGGCCGGTCGGATGGGTGCGGATATCGAAACGGGCCTACCCCTTCGGCAATCTAACCAGATCGACGGTAAGGGATCCGGGATGGCGACCGAGAAGCAGATCGCGGCCAACCGCGCAACGCTAAACGCTGGACCAAAAAAACGGCGGCTGGACGATTAAAGTCCAGCTGGCAAATCCCATGGCAGAGCTGCTGTCGGCCAACGATCGTGGCGAGGAACAACTGTTCGGAGCCAACGTCGCTGAAGCTCAGCTTTGAGCTATTGCGGATCCGTTCGGTGCGGGCTCAGATGATGAAACCGTCGACCTGGAGAGTTGCGATCCGCGCTCGACTAATACGAGGGTTTGGCGCACACCAAGCGCAGGCGGGCCTCTTCTGCTGCCGGGAACGAGAGGTGCCAATTTTTGACCGAACGAATCCAATTTTGGTGGCCAGACCAACCACCGCTGTAGCCAGCGCGCGATGCGATTCGGTTCGGGGCACTCTTTTCAGGCCCTCGCGCGGTAAAGACGTCTTTAAGTTTTAGAGTTCGCCCGGGGCAGATAAAATAGGGCCATTTAAGAATTAATACCTAAACGGGGAGGGCCTGCATCGATGAGATGGAAGACGCCGACCCGCTGGGATCTCTGACCGACGTCCTCACCAGGATTGTATGCTACCGTGCGAACACCGAGATCAAGTCCTCTCAGCCGTGGCCTGAGAACGACGCTTTCCGTAAAACAGCAAAAGCGCTAGTAGTGGGATCAACCACGAAAGTCGTCCTTGATAGCGCTCATGAGGTCCGGACAGCGCTCCGCATACGAAGGCATTCGACACTTCACCCAAGAATATCACGAAACAAAATATCTTTTGCTCCACCGAGACATATTTCCAATGCCTGATCAAGGTCACGCAAACGAACATAAAAGAAAGGATTACGGCAAAGATCGTCAGTGCAGAAAAAGTTTCCATGGGAAACTCTTTTCTCCATATTGAAGATCGCGCCATACGCTCGGCATGAACGGGCGGCAGGCTTGGGAACGCTTGCTCCGCCGCCGCAGGGAAATCCGAAAGTCCAATCATCTTCAGCTGCTGAAAGGCATCTTTCAACCAGGCGGCAACCTGACCCACCGGGTCGTAGGCCAACACCGCGGCTGCGAATCGATATTGTTCGTTTCCTAGCGCTCGGCGTTTCTCTATCGACGCAGGCGCGTAGATGCCGGTCTCTGGCGAAGTATCCCACAGGAATGCGTCGGAATCTGAGACCAGCCGATCGACGAACTCGCAGGCGACTAGCCCAGCCTGAGGGCACTTGTTACGTAGGTACGCGGCTCCGGGGCCGTCTGCGACCATTCTGGCCATTATTACAGGCGGTCTATCAACCGGCACGCCCTGCAGCTTCTGAACGACAAGAGTAAAGACGATTTCGCTTGCGAACCCGATTCCCGTCGCGATGGTGAGAGCCAATATGCCAACACGCGAAATTTTTTTGCTCAAAAGTCGCGCAATGATCGCTACGGCTAGAAGCACCACTACAATTGCGACATGAGACGGATGGAACACCATCGCTACGGCCACGATTGAGATCCAAAAAACTTGCTCCCACCGTGTCAATCGGTCCCCCATAGCAAGCAGATTTGCAGCGGCGAGCAGCGCCAATCCGGCGAAAATATCAGGCAGCAGAAATGACGTGAAAAATGGGAGCGATGAGGCCAACCCCAACGCAACGGCAGTTAGGGCTAATTTCGGCCAACTAAATAGTTTAAAGTGTCTGAGCGTCAGACCCACGACAGCGAGAGCCGCGGCTGCCTGAAATGCAATGCTGGTCCATAGCCCTCCGAGCAACTCACCTAAATAGAGCAGCGCCCCGTAGGAAACTGATCGTCCCGCTATAATAAACTTCGGGCTCTGGAAGCCCGATAGGTCTTCAACCGTGAGTTTATTCGCCACTTCTCGCGGGCCACGCCGCTGCGAGGCCCAGGTCGTCCACACCGTGGTTCGTCCGGATAGCCACACTATCCCAGCGTCAAAGCCGCGGACATACGCGCTGGTATCTGGCGAAAACAATGGCTGACCATTGTACATCGCGGGCCACATGAGCAGGGATAGGAGCGCAGCACAGGTCGCGGCTCTTGTCATCGTTTTTGCGGCGCGCGACACTAATACATTACGTATGAAATTTGTCACTGAATAATCTTCCTTTCCAAGTACGCCATGCAAGACCGATTCCACAACGAGAAGATCACCGGGCAGTTCCTGTTTCGGGAGCGCGGAACGGCGGCAGTCTGGAGCCTTTAGGCGCGGTCGCTGGGCGATGATGCTTCTCGGCTTAGCGGGCGTTGGCTTCATGGTCTAAACGTCGCCACGATCGGCGTGCCAACCCTGGATTCGAACGGTTCATTCTGGCGGGCTTTTTCTTACCCGATGCCGCCGCGGGCCACGAACCTCAACCATTCCGTGTGGTCGCCGCCCGCCTGTTTCACTGCCCCCTGTCTCATTCGCTGTTTCATGTTTTGTGGGACGTCTCACTTGAACGTCGTCAGCGTTGAACGGGCTTCGCGCGCTCAGGATTCGTATGGCTCGGCATTCGTATGGCTCGGCGCAGCTCAACATGCTCCCGACTGTACGGACATGATGAAACATCCCATTTGCTTTGCCGCCAAAGCCATAGGCCGAGCCCATGCCGCTGGTTCTCGCCCTTCGGATAGCCGGCCTTACCCTGTGACGCAGCCGTTCTTCGTTTTGCCTCCGGGAATGTTTGTTCTCAGAGCCAAAAACTCGCCACTGAACTGTCATTTGCTTCGGTCAAAAGCGTCACCCGATGTGCCATAGACCGAAGCCCGACCCCGATCCTCATTCAACGATGCCCCCGCCCGTCCAGCGGCCGCGCCCAGGCCTTCGCCTGCGGCATCAGAGCGTTCGACCCCACGATTAAAAGTCTCGCGCTCTACCGCCTGCCTTTCTCGAAATGACGGAACATATTCCCTTGGAGCAGCAGCCACGCGACCGCTTTCTTGAAGCGGTACGGAAGGAACTCGCCGCCTTTGAGCGTCGAGAACGCGAATTTCGCGAGAAGGAACGCAAGGAGCGGGCTGTGCAACTGCACCGCACCTCCCTCTCGAGTTCGTTCCGCCGCAACCCCTGACGCTTGATCGCGTCCCCCTGTCTCACTCACTGCTCCTCGTAGGGTGTCAGATTGATTCCCTTCGCGCAGCCTGATTGCCCGCCGATCGGACATGCAGAGACCGCCTTCGTTTGATTATATTTCGCGGCTTCGATGACGTGCCAACGTTAGGAATGCCCGTGCCGCAAGCATGCCAACGGCACCACCTGCCATTTTCTCTAATGCGTCAACAACGCGCGCATCACGATCTGGAACGAAGATTTGTAAGATTTCGAGAAAAACGGCGCTGCCGAAAACGAGAAGGCAAACGAACCCAACTTGGCGCGGATAGGCGAGATAGAAGAGGAGGCCGAGAACCGCGTACGCACCAAACCGTTCTAGAACTGTAAAAAATGCCTTGTAGAAACCACCGCTATGAAGGTCCGGCCTCGCCTCAATAGATGTCAGCGTCGCATAAGCTATGAAGACTAGAAGCAACCAGGCGGCGGCGGCGATGAATTTGTGAATCATTTCGCTGTCTTAACTGAGCTTGCCTGGTGAGTAAAAGGCCGATGGCTTTCCAAGCTAAGAGCCGAACCGGGCGGACGCTGCGTTGTGGCTCTAACCCGCCACTAATAGGCTTCGAGGTCCACAAAGCCCGCCCGGTCATCCTGGCGGGCGTTTTCGTGCCCAATATCGAGGTGCTTCAACCATACCGTGCAGCCCGCAGCCGCCCCGTTCTTCCCTTGCTAAGCCTCTTGTTTGAAATCTGGGTCCGTGCGGAGGTTTTTTTCCCCCTGTATGGTCGAATGATCGCCCTTGGCCGATGGTTTCGATGTCGCAGCCAGGTCAGCCATGGTTGCGAAATGATCCGGACGACGTTGCTCAGGTTCTTCCGGCCCGGTCGCGGACGACGCTCGACGGTTATCAGACCATCGCGGGCCGCCAGCCGCAGGGTGATCTGCGCCAACTTCCTGCACACACCAGCGCGGGCCGCAATCTCGGCAAGGCTGCGGTCGCAGGCGCCCCTGGCGTGGATCTCGTCGCCGACAATGCGCAGAACGGCGAGTTCGCCGACCGTGTACTGACACGCCAGGGTCGGCGGCATCGGTCCGGAGGCGGCGAGGCGCCGTCTGCGCTCGATGGAGCGGCGTCTATCAGGCGATTTTGACTCAGGTGCCCGTAGGAAGGCCCGTGGTGCGTTTTGGCCCTTGGCTGGTGCCCCCCACTGTTGGCAAGCCGAAATAACGCACCCTGCGCCGCGCTGACTCGCCGCGGCGCGCAAGCAGCCTTTCAGCGAGACCCTGCGCGTCCTGGTCGGGGATATGACCGGGAGCATGGGCCTGCCAAAGCTGACGAGACAAATAATCGAAGGAAGAGACAAAACGAACCCAATTTCGGCTGGTCGGGAGGGTGCGGATATCGAAACGGGCCACCCCTTCGGAAATCTAACCATGATCGACGGTAAGAAATCCGGGATGGCGACGGAGAAGCAGATCCAACCGCGCAAAACTGCGGCTGGACGGTAAAAATCCAGCCGCAACGCATATCGACACGGTCTGCCGTGCCCGTTGGTTGCGAATCCAGCGCTTGCTGCGGGCGCAATAGCACAGCGGCTATTGGACAGCGATCGTGGCGAGGAACAACTGATCGGATTGTTTGGCGCACACAGAGCGCAGGCGGCCTCTTACAAGCTGTTGCTGCCGGGAACGAGAGGTGCCAATTTTTGACCGAACGAACCTCAATTTTATGGTGGACGAAACCAGCCACCGCTGTAGCAAGCGCGCGATGCGATCCGGTTCGCGTCCTACCGAACTTCACGCCCTCGCGCGCGGTAAAGACGTCTTTAAGTTTTAGAGTTCGCCCGGCGCGATAGAATATAGCCATTTAAGAATGAAGCCCTAAACGGCGAGGAGAGCATCGATGCAACCTGCAACCTTGCGCAAGTGGCTTAGACAATCACGTTTATTTAATTTGGCCTCCAACTTCGCTTTAATTTGCATTTTAAATTTCCGCTCCCCTCCGAAGAACCGCGAAAAAAGCCCTGCATCGGCAATTGTTCCCACTTGACTCGCCTTAGATCGTTCGTTAATTATTATTTAACGGGGGTCGTTATTTACAACTTACAACTTAACCGAAGACGTATTTTTGCGGGAGAGTGTCATGACTGTTAGCACCTACGGATACATGCGACGACTGGCTCTCGCGGCGGTGGCTGCGGCGGCTTTAATTGGACCTGCAAACGCATTTTCGATTGGAAGTGAGCCCCTGCCGACCGGGGCAATGACAAATGATATCGTCGGTAATGGTATATTTGGATACTACGGCGCGACGCTCGCTGGGACAAGCGCCATGACCATAACATACACGCTTCTCGGTTACGAGGCCGGTTTTGACAACAGCTTCACGCCGGTCGGTTCGCCGTCTATAGGCGAGACGGGGGGCGGTAACACCGGGTTTATCGGGGGGAGCCACGTTCTGGGTACTGGTACTACCTTTGGTACGACTACCGAGACCCTCACCTCGGCGGGATTACTTAATTTTGTTTTCTCGACATCCGGCGGTGGGACCCCGGGTGCGGCGACTAACCTTTTGAACCCGGACGGCACTATGTCAAGCGCGCCAAACTGGTTTGTATCGTTCTTCAATACGAGCGATCCGACACAGTTCACTGTCAACAATCTAGGCGCGTTCGGTGGTGGCTCGGCGGGGATCCTGTTATTTGATGACGGCGGTGGCACCCCCACCGGTGGCCATTTCTCGGACGGTGATTATGATGACCTTGTTGTCTTATTCACAGTGGCCGGCCCAAATGGCACCCCCCAAAATATCGATCCCGTTCCCGAAGCATCGACTTGGGCCATGATGCTGATTGGATTTGCGGGATTGGGATTCCTCGCTTACCGTCGGAAGCAGAACGCCTCCTTTCGGTTAGTTTGACACGAGAAATATCGCTAAGATTGAAAGGCCGTCCATAGGACGGCCTTTCTTTTTTGATTCACCGGCCTATCTCTCGACAATCGCTCCGAACCAAAACCGGTGTGCTCTTTTGAAATTGCTCGTCGTCATTGTTAACTATCGTGTCGCGCATCTTGCGATCGATTGCCTGCATTCGGTCGCAGACGAAATCGGACGCGTGCCAGGTACGCACGTCGCGGTCTGCGAGAACGGCACGGGGGACGACTCGGCCACGCGCATTCGGGATGCGATCGATCAAAATGGGTGGGCGTCCTGGTGCACGCTGACCACGCTTGACGTCAACCTCGGCTTCACCGGCGGCAATAACGCCATCCTTCGGCCCGCGCTCGAATCGCCCGACCCGCCGCAATACGTTCTGTTGTTGAACGCGGATACCATCGTTCGACCAAACGCCTTCCGGGCGCTCGTCGACTACATGGACCAAAACCCAAAGGTCGGAATCGCCGGCAGCCGCCTAGAAGACCCCGATGGTACGCCCCAACGCTCGGCCTTTCGGTTCCAGTCACCGCTGGATGCGCTAGAGGGAACCGTTAAGATTGCGCTCCTTAGTCGACTGCTCAGTCGGTGGTCCGTAGCTCCACCGGTGGTGGACCATGCTATTGAAACCGATTGGGTTGCCGGTGCCAGCATGATCGTCAGGCGCGAAGTATTCAACGCCATTGGATTGTTGGACGAGGGTTATTTCACTTATTATGACGATATTGATTTTTGCTTTAACGCTAAAAAGCACGGCTGGCCGACCTGGTATGTGCCGGCAAGCCGTGTGGTGCATTTGGTCGGCCAAACGACCGGTATCAACCAAACTCCCAAGCGCCTGCCGCCATACCTGCTGGAAGCGCGCCGACGTTATTTTTTGAAAAACCACGGCCCTTTGTATGCAGCGACGGTGGATGCAGTCACGATCATGGGCCTGTCGTTCTGGCGTCTGCGCGTCCTGCTCACTGGCAAGCAAGATGTAATCCCCCCTCACCTGCTGGGCAACTCGATAAGGCATAGCGTGTTCTTGAAGGGCTTCAGGGTTACCAGCGTGGAAAATCCGGCACTCGCTTCATCTAATCGTTGATTTCATTGGCTTTGGCGCCAAAGGGGCATCGCTCACAATTAGCCGCTCACAATTAAATGTGGCAGGCAAAAATAAGTGCAACCAAAGCTATTAATTAGGCTTGTGCCCAACACTAAAAGGGTTAAGGTAAGGTATAATTTCAGTGGCGTTTTTGGTCGAACAAGGGAGGGCTCAGGCGGTTAAGGCAAACCGTAACTACGCTTTTTCTGCTCGCAGTTTCAACCTCGTCAACGGCGTCAATTTTGGGTTTCACTAACGGGATTGCTGACCCAGTGCGTCGGGTCTGACGAATCACTTTCAGGAGGATAGAGCTATGGGAAAATCTAAATATGTATTGGCCGCGCTCGCCCTTTCGGCCAGTGTGGTTACAATGAGCGCCGCACAGGCGGATGTAGTGGTCACGGTCTGGGGCGGCGCCAACTTAAGCGCTAACTACACCGGGAACATCAACAACCACACCCTTAACGACGCCAGCCTCCCCGTGCCCACGGGCGCGCAAACAGCGTCGTTTACCTGGACCGGGGCTATTGACTGGACAGACAACCTCGGCAACAACGGCAATGATAGGACTTTGAACCTGTTCGGCTCATTCTTCCTCACCAACGGCGGGACCCTGGCCAACATCACCAACTACTCCAGCGGCGTTGGGCTTACGGAGGCTCAGTTCCTGGCCACGTCGATGAGCAGTTTAGACACTTCACCCGGCAATTGGTGGTCCTACCTTGAGATTACTGGCACGAGCGGCGCAGGCATCGCCACGATCAGTCACGATGATGGCGCATCGGTCTATCAGGGCGGGCCTTGCATTTACTGTTCGCCGGCGGAGACCTCCGATATAACGGCAGCCTTCGGGATCGCTGCGGGGGCCTTCCAAGTCGCCTACATCGAGGCGAACGGTGCGCCGTCCGACCTCGCACTCACTGTCCCGGTACCCGAGGCTTCGACCTGGGCGATGATGTTGCTTGGCTTTGCTGGTGTTGGCTTCATGGCCTATCGTCGCCGGAACCAAGGCTCAGCCTTCCGCTTGGTGTAAGTCGCACGCGGAGTCTGCCTACAAACAAAGAGGTCGCCCCTGGGCGGCCTTTTTTGTCAATTCTTTTTATTTAAGGTCCAACTTAATCGCATGCCGCGAGGCAAGTGATGAAACCGCCCAATTTCCAAACGATGCCGGTCGAAGAGCTCTGGGAGCTGTACACGCAACTCGGCCGTTTGCTCTCCACAGAACTGAAGGCTGAGAAACGACGGGTCGAACAGCGGCTCAGCAAGCTGCAGGGCGATCTGGTGCACGTTCCGTCGGCGAAACGGCCGCGCCGACCCTACCCGAAAGTCCATCCGAAGTATCAGAATCCTTATAATCCCTCACAGATCTGGGCAGGCCGCGGCAAGCGACCGCACTGGGTGAACGAGATGTTTGACGCCGGCATGAGCATTGACGATCTCCGAATCCGCGAAACGCCCTAGGCTGTAGACGGGGCTGCTTGACCGCGGTTTTTTACCTTGTCCACTGCCGCACCGACGAAATAGCGACCTCGGGAAGTTAGGTTTTGGGCCTGGATAGGGGCGGCAACTTCGTAGGAGTTACGCCGCATAGCCGCACTCGACGCCCCGGTCGCGCGCTTCATCGACGATGGCCGCATCGAGCTCGACAACAACACCGTCCATCCACCCGATCGCGCTCAACCGAAAAATGCTCTGTTCGCAGGCTCAGATGGTGGCGCCGAACATTGGGCCACGACCGCCTGTAGCGCCACAATCAATCCCCATCTTCGCAGAACAATAACCTCTTTTGCCAGCTCAGCTCGAGGCCATGCTGAGATTGTTTGTGTTGGCATTGTTTATGATGGCCGTATGCAGCGAGGCGTTCGCTGATCCCTATCGTATTGCCCTCCCATATCCGGACAAACAATACAGCAAACAATTCGAGGTGGTCGGTTACATTCCCGATAAGCCGTATTCCATTGGAATTAGTTACAGCGGAGGTCCAAGGATTTTTGGCCCTGACACCACATTCGAGAGAACAAATTACAGCTCATCCTCGCTGGTCATAGATGTTGCCGGAAACGCAATGAACTATTCTCGGCTTATACGCTACGCCTGCAGCGAGCCTGCGTCCCATTGTGGCCGGCAAAACTCAGATCAATCTGGAGAATTTCCGAGTGGATTACAGCTGATTTCGGTTACCGTTACCATGGCTGTAAGCGGACCATACGCATTTGTTGAACCCTTATTGATTACATTAAACTTGCCCAATGGCGCTTCTCTCCGGGAGACGCAAAAATATTGAGTTCGCGGGGATTGGGTTTTGCTGACCGCTCTCACAGCAAAAGCGATTAGACCATGTGGTTCCGGTTCCAGATGTAACGCTTTGCGCCGCCATCAAGCTTAATTCTTAAGTTTCATTGTAAGTTCGCAAAAATCGGATACCCTCAAAAAAAGGCTTAAAAAACTTCCTTTCATTTGCTTAGACAAATTTATTGATGGGCAGGAGCAGCGCGTGAAACGTCGAAGGTCAACGAAGGCCAAATCTATGACCGGACAAGCAACACCAAAATCGCTCAGCGTCAGATATACCGAGATTCTGAAACTGCGACAGGCTATCTCACGAACCCAGTCTGGCGTGAAAATCCAGTCCGAATTTCATGCCCCACAGGACTCCAAGCAAAACCGTGCCTTTCCGTATCACTAGAGACTCGTTTACTAGCCATCGCTGGTGCGATGATACGCAGTAGGCTTGGCTTGGGCCATCATTAGGTAGGCCTGCTGAGCGAAAGCGCTGCCGAGCGTCTGACGCAAAGCGAAGTCTTTCCGCAAAATATCAGTCGATCCAACAGTCCTTCGCTGCCGTTTTGCGGGGTAACCGCCGCGCGAACGTTGGCTCCAAATCTTCAATCGCAGAGCTTAACCTCGCGCCAGCGCGAGCCATAAACGGTCCACACCCGTCAACGGTCCACACCCGTCGCCGAGCCAGGTAGCTGGCAGTACCGGGATAACGGCGATAGGCCCACGGGCCGTCTACGGCGTTCTTCACGTGGCGATCCTAGCGGCCGGAACTTACCGGACCGCGCGAACATAGACGCTACCTACCGTAGCGCCAGGCCGGAAATTAACGCAGACCCGTATTAAATCATTTAAATTATTGAAAACCGCGGCCATGCCCTTGACTCCCATATAAATCGCAAGCTAGTTCCAATCAGTGCTTAACTTGGGGTGATTCATGAGATTTTCGTCTTTGCTAGCTGCGGTCGCTATTTGCGTTACAGCCCATGGTGCTCACGCTGAGACCGTCGACTACACGAGCTACAGCTTCTACGGGATTGACGTCCATCTGACGGGCCCCGAGAACGTTTCCGGCGGCGCGGGCCAGATCACACTCCAGACGACGGGCCAGCCGACGAGCCTACTGGCGTGGTGTCTCGACGTTTCGAACTTCTTGACGGGCTCGGGCCACTACGACGTCGATCCGTTTACTATCACTACCATTACCACGCTTCCTGGGCTCAACGGCGTGCCCACGTCGCTCACCCAGGACAATCTTAATACGATCAGCTGGCTGGTGCACAACGGCAACGCGGCGATTGCCGCCGGCGCCACCGCCTTGGTCTCGGCCGAATATCAGGTCGCGATCTGGAAGACGGAGTACGACGACCTTCGGAATGGATTATCCGGACGGAAACTTCCTCAGCGACGTCAATGGCTTGATCACCGCCGCCGGCGACGCCGCGCCACTCGGCTTCGCTCTGAGCTTCCTCAATCCGGGCGACGCCAACAACCAGACGCTCGTGACCGAGAGCACGGATCTCTCGCGGACGAGCCCCGTGCCTGAGCCCTCGACGTGGGCGCTGATGCTCTTGGGCTTCGCAGGCCTTGGCTATGCCGCTTTCCGCCGTCGCCGAAAAGAGGATTTGTCACTTTCGATGGCGTGATGCCGTCGGTGGTTGGTTGCAATTTTCTAATGGCCGCCTTCGGGCGGCCTTTTCTTTTGCGTCGCACAAGGGGCCGCAGCAAGAAACCACGCTGGGTCACCGAAATGCTCCACGCCGGCATAAGCATCGATTATTTAAATTATTCACAAGATATGGTTTATTTCGAAAATTTATCGTTGCGAATTTGTAATTTACACCCTATTAGTCAATCTTACTGACCAATGTGGTTGGTTTAAAAAGCTATTTTCGAGGTTATAAATGCGAAAGCTTCTTATTGCCGGCATCAGTTCCCTGATCCTTGCCGGTAGCGCGTCGGTGGCCGCCGCTGACGTAATAACTTGGACGACTTGGAATTCTGAATCGTCTGGACAGGCTGGCCCGATCACCGTTACCTATGCCGGTCCCGCACTCAGTCTCCAGCAACCGTATCCAAGCTATACGCCGACCGACACGTTTGCCGATGGCTCAATCGTCAACAACGCCCCAACGCCAGCAAACGGCATCTTGCAGATTACTGGAGGCAACAACGCGACGCAAACTCTGACCTTTTCGTCAGCTGTCGTAAATCCTGTTTTTGCGATCTGGAGCTTAGGTCAGGCTGGAACTACGTCATCGTTTGATTTTGGTCAAACTCCGACCTTTGTCGCAGGCGGACCTAATGCTGAATACAACGGCTCAGCCATCAGCGTGGTTGGCAATACCGTGAGCGGACAAGAAGCAAACGGCACGGTCGAATTTGTTGGCACGTTTACTTCGCTAACGTGGACCAATCCGGAGTACGAATATTGGTACGGATTTAATGTCGGCTTTCAATCCGTAGCACCCGACCAATCCGTAGCACCCGTCCCTGAGCCTTCGACCTGGGCGATGATGATCTTGGGTTTTGCTGGTGTTGGCTTCATGGCTTATCGTCGCAAGAACCAAGGCTTGGCCTTCCGCATCGTGTAGGCGGCCTGCGGCGTCATCCATTCATGAAGGGCCGCCTACGGGCGGCTTTTTTGTCGATGTTTTTTCTTTAAGATCCGAGAAATCGCATGCCGGGGGGCTAGTGATGAAATCGCCGAATTTCCAAACAATGTCGGTCGATCAGCTCTGGGAATTATACGAGCAAATCGGTCGTTCGCTTTCCGAAAAACTGACATCTGAAAAACGACAAGTTGAACTGCGGCTCGGCAAACTCCAGGGCGATTCGATGGGCATCTCATCAACGGAAGAGCCGCGACAGCCTTACCCGAAGGTCCGTCCGAAGTATCAGAATCCAAATGATCCATCACAGACCTGGGCGGGCCGCGGCACGAAACCACGCTGGGTCATCGAGATGCTCGACGCCGGCATGAGTATTGATGACTTGCGAATCCGCGAAACGGTTTGAGCAAAGCACTCGCTTCCTGCCGATTTTGCCGGTGCGCATTCCGGACTCAAGTTGGACAACGCGAGAGGTCCGAAAAGTACCGGTCGCGGAAGTGGCCCTCTAAACTCCATCCACTGGCGTCGTCGACCTCGCCTGGCCACGATGGGCGAACGCCGAGGCAGCCGAGGTGCGTAAAAGGTTCAACATCAGCACCGCGGCCAAACAAAAGAATAGGAACCAGTCGAGCAGCTGCGGAAGCAAAAGGAAGATCGAGTGACCATTTGCATTCCCGTTTAGCCAGAGCACACCTAAAACGGTGCCAAAGAGGCCCAGCTCAACAATCCCGCCCGCTTTGTCGCCTTCACACCTTCGGATTTGCCAGTCCTGAAGCTGCGGAACGCAGAGCAGCAGAAACATCAGCCGGTAGATAAAATTTGTGCCCAGTAGATACGTTCCACAATAAATTCCAGCCCCGAACAGGAACGCGGTTCCGGCGGCAGATATATCAACTGAGCAAAACTCGCGACGGTTACGGAAGCTATTTACGGCGACAATGGCAGCACACATCAGGACCACGGCAGCTGTGCACGCTGGCACCCACGTATCCGCCAGTCCAATTGGGCTCAGCCCCGCTTCGCTTCGTATATGATCGACGCCGAGGAAAATCGCTTTGTGCCCATACGATAGGATAAAGGTGGTCGGCACGTTCCGCCGAATTAGGAAAACATATTCCAAAGCCAAATCTAAATAGATCAACGACAATGCCGCCGTAGCACACGCGAAGATGAACGTTTGCTTGCTAAAGCGAGCCGCAAGCGAGACGCAGAACATTGGAAATAGCTTCAACGCGACGCCAAGGCCGAGGAGCGCAATGGCCCCGCATGCGCGTCCGACTCGTCTCTCCTCGTAAATCAAAGCGGCCGACCCTACTAGCGCCAGGATTAGCAGGTCGAGATTGCCGCGCTCGACACCCATCATCACCGAGGGTGAAATCATAGCTCCCAGCGCAATTACTCCGTGATACCAGGAGCGCCCCCGAAGCAATAGCACCATCACAATCGTGGCAGCGGCGATTACCGCCGCTGAAAGCCAAGACGAGTCCGCCCCATCGACGCCGAGAAAGCCGAGCCACAACCAAGTTGGCGGGATATTGAAGTTGTCCACGTTGCACGCCTGCGGCGCATACGCATCTGCACCTTTCCAGGCGCAAGCCGCATAATCATTAATGACGTGCATGTCAAAGAACGGCGGCGGCAGCGGTGTGACACCAAACGCACGCCAAGTTGCATCCCATCCGACTACGCGACCAAGCGCAAGTAACGCCAGCCCCATGGCTACCATGCCCAGCGCGATCACAGTACCAGACCCGATCCTGCGTAAATGGCTACTCGAACTCATGTGCCCGGCGTTGCGAATGTGACCATACCTCCGTGGCCAATGCTGACGGAGATACGCGATCTTATTACATGAGATGCACCGATCGGTCCTTTGAGGCCTCAGCGAAAATGGACTTCGCTACACAATGAGCGGAAGTCGTGGTTAACGTTGAAACCGACGCGGTTGACCGAATGGCTCCGTCTTGAGGAAAGCTGTGGCAATGGGTCGCGGCTAGAACGTGTACTTTCATTGCACATCTATGCGGCGGGTTTGTTGCCGCGAAACTGGCCAGTCCTTCTATGTCGTTGAAATAAATGTCGTTTTTTCTGTCATTAAGCTGACTAATAAAGCATTGAACTGGACGTTAAAACCTGCGTATATTCAATGAAATCTAAATAAAAAAGCACTAGGTCAACTTAATATACGGCTAAAGGATTTTTTCAATCCAAGCGGGAGAAGAGGTTAATGTTAAATAAAACATTGTTAGCGACTGCTGCCTTGCTTGCATTGTCGTCCGTCGCCAGAGCGGACATCGTTGTCGATGATCCATTGCACGGCTTTGTTCAGGGTTGTGCCACTTGCACCGACAATGGCACCAATACTCCGATCCACACCAACCCGCCGCAGAACTTCGGGTTCTCGGTCGATCCGGGTCCGCAGACCGGCAATCTGATTCTCGACTTCCTGGTACCCAACACCGCCGTTCCCGCCGGTGATTTACAATCCAGCACTTCTGGCAGCACGACAACATTGGTCGGCACGGCCACGCTGTTCTCGTCTACGGCGTGGACAGCCGGAGATTTGGACAGCTATCTCGGCATTTCCGGTGGCGCTTCTCCAAACAATCCAATCGGGGCTTACTTGCCGTCAACGAAAGTCTTCGATCCTACAGCTACCGGCTTCTACGTCTTCCAAGTCGACATCGGCACCGAGACGTTACCGAAGAACAACAACGGGCCGTTCACGTTGTTCGATGCCGACAAGGGCGCACAGGGTGAATACATCGTTGGCTTCCTCGACACCACCGCCCCCGGGATGATCGCTACCGCCAATTCGGGCGCGCTCTTCCTTACTGGTTCTGGCAACACCATCAATCCGGTCCTGGCCCCCGTCCCCGAACCCTCTACGTGGGCCATGATGATCCTTGGCTTCTTTGGCGTCGGTATTATGGCCTATCGCCGCAAGGGTCAGGGCGCGCTCCGTCTCGTATAGTTTGCAGTCCGACAGCTTAAAACTGGAAGGCCGCCATTTGGGCGGCCTTCTTTGTAAGAGGCAGCGGAAGCCGCAATATGCCGCACATTGAGGGAAATACCGCTCGAAATTTCAGCGCGGACTGATCATCCCATCAGCCTGCTCTGAGCCGGTTAGTGTCGTCCGCACGACCAAAGATTTCTTGGCTTGCCGCGTCGACGCTACCTTCTTCGCAATCCGCAATTCAGTTCGCGACAATCTCTTAGCGCGTCATCGCATGCCTGAATGCACGTGCCCGAGCCGTTACAGGCAAGACGGCACGCCCTCGCGTTATCAAAACAGATCTCGCAATAACTCTGCGCAAGAATGATTCGACCATTGTCGATTCTAAATCGACTGGCGTTGTTATCGGCCAATGACGCTCCACTCATGGACAGGACCGTGAACGCCGCAATCAGGAATTTCATCTTTGGCCTCAGGTCACCGTCCGGAACAAGCCTCGCCCCGCCAGACTAGCAAATACGACGCAACTTCCAAACGACCGAGAGTCTCCCTAGATCTCCGGACGAAATAAACTTCACCCCCTACGGATGAAGCCCTGAGCGTGATTTGCGGGGGCTATAATTACGTTTCAATTATTGACGCGAATTAAACTGAGGGTACTTTGAGAGAATGAGACGCTCTTTTAATTTTTGTTTGGCGGGTGCTCTTGCTGATTCCTCAGGCAGCTCCAATTCAATCTTCGTTATGGTATTTAAATACCTCTCGATTGGCGACGCGTCATTTTGCCAGAACGAAGCCAATTGATGCGGCGCAAAAAAGGATTGGCGTACAGCGCGATTTAAAACCAGGGTTGCAACAGCCCAGCTACCAGAGACCGACCGCGAGATGCGGCCCAAACGCGATCGCTTGTGTGCGTTCCAACTCGCATCCTTCGGCTCGCAGGATGACCAGGTTAGCGACGGCCGACAGCACCAAAAGCAATCCCGGAACGCCTTCATGTTGCACGTCGGACGAAACCGCCCTCACCTGAGCTGCAGCCTGAAATTCGCTGCGAACGCCAGCCCCAACTAACGGATCTGGTCTTGCCGCGGCCATGGCCGCGCCAGGACCAGATCGCTCGCCTTGGCCGAAACTTGGCTCATGACGGCTTCGGCAGTTTCCGGTATGGTCGAGTGGTTGAGGCTCGATCATGTAGACCGCCGTGAAGGCGCGAAGCCATTTCAATCGGAGACTATTATGACAGGCTTGAATTTACCCACCGGCGAGAACATCGAAATTCTCGGCTCATGTATCAACTGTACCGGTTCGGCAAGCCTCATTGCCACCTTTGTCTTGATCCTCGCGGGATACGCATTCGCAAGTCATTTTGAACGTCGCAAGGCTGCTCAAGTCGCGGCTACAGCCAAACTGACATTTGCCGCTCCGCATTGATCTAAGCCGAGTTTTCAGCCTTAACTGAATCCCTAGAGTTCAAGGCCTGGTTTGAAGCTAAGACGCAACGTCCACTTCATTTGCGGCTGACTTTGTCCGACACAAAACCGGCCGTCTTCTATCGGCACGTGGACGAACGACGCTTGGCGTCCGTTGCAACAGCGCTGGACCGTTTCGAAATGACCGGGCTGATACATCAAAAGTCGCGTGTAAAAGGGCTCAACCGTCACGAAGATATCCGCGAAAATAGTTCCGTGCGGAAACCGATTGCTCCAATCGACCAGACGGTGCCCGGGCTGGCACGCCAATATGGCCGCAATCAGTATTTTTTCCATAATTCCCTCGGCATGCCCGATTCGTTCAGATGTCTGCGCGCTTGGGTACGAGAAGGCGCTGGTAACGATCAAACCGGCGGCCAAATAAACCATCTTGCCAGGCATCGCGGGCTGTTCACTCGCTTGCCTGCACGGATTGGTGTAGCTAAATACCAGTTGTGGCAACGGTCGATTGCTTTCTATTGTTGCTACGAATATTTTCCGTTTTCAATCTGATTAAATGGCGAACATAGATGCGAGCGGTATTGCTGGCCGGCGGCCTGGGAACGCGTTTTGCGGAAGAGACCGACGTACGCCCAAAGCCGATGATCGAAATCGGCGGCAAGCCGATTCTGTGGCACATCATGAAGATGTACTCGAGCCACGGGATCAACGATTTCATCGTCTGCCTCGGCTACAAGGGCTACGTGATCAAGGAATATTTCTCGAACTATTTCCTTCACCAATCCAATGTCACGTTCGACCTGCGCGAAAACAAAATGCACGTCCTGCGCAAGGATGCGGAACCGTGGACGGTCACGCTGATCGACACCGGCGAGAACACGATGATCGGCGGTCGTATCAAGCAGATTCTTCCCTATCTCGGAGACGACCCGGACTTTTGCCTGACCTACGGCGATGGTGTGTCGGATATCGATATCACGGAAAGCATCGCCTTCCACCGCCGCGAGGGGCGGCTTGCAACCGTCACCGCAACCCAACCCCCGGGCCGCTTTGGCGCTATCAATTTCGAGGGAAGCCGCGTCACCAGCTTTCAAGAGAAACCGAGCGGCGACGGCGGGTTTATCAATGGCGGATTTTTCGTGTTGTCGCCCAAGGTGGGCAGCTATATCGAGAACGACGCAACTGTCTGGGAAAAAGAGCCCATGATGAATCTGGCCAAAGACGGCCAATTGAGCGTCTTCTTGCACGACGGTTTTTGGCATCCGATGGATACGCTGCGTGACAAGCGGTATCTCGAGGACCTCTGGTCGAGCGGCAAGGCTCCCTGGAAGAAATGGTAGATAGGATCACATCCGTTATGCGCATTCTCATCACCGGCCCAATGGGCTATGTCGGCCCCGGGGTCATCCGCCGGCTGCGCGAACGTTTTCCCACCGCAGAGCTGATCGGTTTCGACAGCGGATACTTTGCCCATAATCTGACGGGCACGGCGCGGCTTCCTGAAACGCTGCTGGACCGGCTGCATTTTGGCGATATCCGTAACTTCCCACCCGATCTTCTCGATGGCGTCGATGCCGTGGTTCACCTCGCCGCGATTTCCAACGACCCGATGGGCAAGGAATTCGAGACCGTCACCGAAGCGATCAACGAAAAAGCCAGTATCTCGCTTGCCCAGATGGCGCAGGAGCGTGGCGTTGGCACTTTCGTCTTTGCATCGAGCTGCAGCATCTACGGTGCCGCAGAAGGGGCCCCAAGGCGCGAGAGCGATGCACTCAATCCGTTGACGGCCTACGCGCGCTCCAAAGTCGCTATGGAGAACGCGCTTCGGTCGAGTAACGCCGGACGGATGACGGTAACCTGTCTCCGATTTGCTACCGCATGCGGGATGTCGGACCGGCTGCGCCTTGACCTCGTCCTCAATGACTTTGTCGCCAGTGCACTTGCGACCGGCGAGATAACTGTGCTCAGCGACGGAACCCCATGGCGCCCCCTGATCGACGTCGCCGATATGGCGCGGGCGATCGAATGGGCCATCGGCCGGTCCTCCGAGCACGGCGGTCGCTTCCTTGTTGTCAACGCCGGCAACAAGAAGGCCAACTACCAGGTCCGAGAGCTGGCAGAAGTCGTGTCCTCCGAACTGCCGGGGACCAAGGTCAGCATTAACCGAGATGCCCCTCCGGACAAGCGTTCCTATCAGGTTGATTTCTCGCTGTTCGCCTCGCTGGCGCCCGAACATGTGCCGGAAGTGCCGCTGAAAAACTCAGTCCAGAACCTGGCGTCGGGTCTGCGAGCAATGGGATTTTCGGACGGCGAGTTTCGCGCTTCCCCATTGATGCGGCTGCGGACGTTGAAGCATCATATCGAGCAGGGCCGGCTTTCGCTCGACCTGCGCTGGCAGTAATCCAAGGGAAAGCGCATGAAGTTCCATGCCACGCCGCTAAAAGGCGCCTACACCATTGAGCTCGAAAAGCGCGGAGACGATCGCGGATTTTTCGCACGCTTTTTCTGCGAGAAGGAGTTCGAGGCCACAGGCCTTGCCTTCCCCATCGTCCAGATCAATAACTCGCTCACCGAAAAGGCGGGCACCCTGCGCGGCATGCATTACCAACTACCGCCTGCTGCCGAGATCAAGGTGGTTCGCTGCATCCGCGGCGCGCTCTACGATGTGATCATCGATCTGCGGCCGGATTCTCCAACCTTCGGAAAATGGTTCGGCACCGAACTTACGGCCGAGAATCGCCTGATGATGTACGCCCCGATGGGTTTCGCCCACGGGTTCATTACCCTGGCTGACAGCACCGAAGCGTTCTATCTGACCAACGCCTTCTACGCGCCCCAGGAAGAGCGCGGCATTCGCTTCGACGACCCTCGTTTCGGCGTGGTCTGGCCGAGAACTCCGGTCGATGTCTCCGCCAAGGACCGGGTCTGGCCCGACTTCGATACCGCCTTCCATGGCACCGAATTATTGCGGGGAATGGTGTGAGAATCCTTCTCACCGGCGGCAGTTCGTTCACAGGCTTGTGGTTCGCCCGCAGCCTTGCGGCGGCCGGGCACACGGTTATGGCGCCTTTGAAGGGAATGATCCGCGACTATTCCGGCCTTCGTGGCGAGCGGGTCGCGGCGCTAAAGCGCGTGGTTGAGGTGGTTGAAGGTTGTCCGTTCGGCTCGGCGGCGTTCCTGGATCTCGGCTCAAGCGGTTCCTGGGACCTCTTGTGCCATCACGCTGCTCTTACCGGCGACTATCGGAACCCCGATTTCGATATCCTGGGAGCAGTTGCCGAGAACACGCACCATGTGGTCAACGTGCTTAAGACGATGCAGGCGCGTGGGCTTGCGGGCGTCGTACTGACAGGAACGGTTTTCGAGCAGGATGAAGGCGCCGGCGATGCGCCCTTGCGGGCGTTTTCGCCTTACGGACTTTCGAAGGGACTGACCTGGCAGTTTTATCGTTACCTCAGCCAAACCATGGGTTTCCCGCTCGGCAAGTTTGTCATCCCGAACCCGTTCGGGCCGTTCGAAGAGCCCCGCTTCTGCAACTATCTGGTTCAAACGTGGTTTAAGGGTGAGGTGCCGGCGATACGTACCCCGCTCTACGTGCGCGACAACGTCCATATCGATCTGCTGGCGGCTTCGTATGCCGCGTTCGCTGGCGCTGTCCCGGCCCAGAAAGGTGTGACCAAGCTCAATCCGAGCTTCTATGTCGAGACCCAGGGGGCCTTCGCAAATCGGTTTGCGTCGGAAATGGCGCCCCGGCTTGGCGTCGCCTGCCCCATCACGCTGCTCCAGCAGAGCGAGTTCGGCGAGCCCATGGTGCGGATCAACACCGACCGCGTTGACGGCGCGGCCTTTGGATGGAATGAAGCTGCGGCCTGGGATGCCGAAGCGGAGTTCTACAAAGCTCGCGCCCGAGGCTGATTGGTCCCCGCGAGCGACGGCATCACCGAATGACGCCTCTTGCTCTACTGCAACCTAGCCCCCCGCACTCCGGTACGATCCCGCCTGGCCCGCCGACGCGGAGGCCGCCTTGCCTGTCGGACCAAGCGAATAGACCTCATACTCCCCGTTCGAACCGGGATAATTGTACTGGTAGGGGTGTCCCCAGGGATCCAGCAGGTTCTTGGCCTTCTTGAGATAGGGACCGTTCCACCTTGGCGCCTCGGGCGTGGCTTCGACCAAAGCCCTGAGGCCGGCGCTTGCGCTCGGGTAGGAGCCGTTCTCCATGTAATACATTTCGAGCGCGGTACCGATGTTCTCGATCTGAATCTGGGCCGACTGGGTTTTGGCCTTGCCGAAATAGCCCATTAACTGCGGCGTAGCGACCGCAGTCAACACGGCGAGAATGCCCATCACCACCAGCAACTCGAGCAGTGTATAGCCTGCGTCATTTCGGCTACGGCCCAGCAGTGCCCGGTGCCCGCCTGACAAACGGTTTCTCAAAATCTGTGTCATTTTCGACGACATTCTGATCGCCCCCTGGAATTCAGCTTCACTGGCGATACTGTCGGGTAGTTCTCTCCAAACGATTTACAAATTTGTTCCACTCAGCAAACGGTCAACACGAGGTAAAGCAATCCGGATAATTACGAAGGATTTTGATCGATAGCCCGGCGCCGGATGCCTTATCGCCACACCTGGTCGAGGATGACATCGGACCGTGTGCCCGCTTCTTGCGCGGTCTTCTTAAACACCGTCGTCTGCTCGTTGGTGCTCCCGCTTGCGCACCCCCATGCGCATAGGCTGGGTCTCCCCAATCTTACGGGGGAAAAATCGAGCCTCTTGGGTATGAAATTAAACAGACGCCTTTGCGCATTTCGCTTTGAATGTCGGCGTTCAACAGGAATTCGGGAACAACCGGTTCTTTGCGCCAGTCAACGACGAAACAGCGGAACAAATATGCGGTTTCCAGGTTTAACTTTTTGCGCGGCTATCAAGCTTAATACGTGGGTTTAGTTGCGATGTAATAAAAATTTGCTAGGGTTGTTTTCAGTCAATTTTGAACGATCAGTTCGGGTATTTCATTGGAGCGGCGCGTGAAACGTCGAAGATCGGCCAAGACAAGATGCAGCAACGAAAAAACGAAGACGACGAAGTCGCTCGGCGTACGCTACGCCGAACTCCTCCGCCTTCGTAAGGCCGTCGAAAACTCCCAGTCCGAGGCGAGGGTTCCGTCCCCCGCGGATCACGCCATATCGAAGCAAGACCGTGCGATCCCGTATCACTAGGTTCACTACCTGACCGCCATTGCTGGTGCGATGTTGGGTGGGTTGGCTGCTCCTGCAGGGCTTGGGATTGGCATTCGGCGGCTAAAGTTCGAAGGTAATGGGGCGACTGCAACACGGAACGCTTGTCTCAGTAGCTTACGATCGTCGCCGAAGAGTTCAGTAGCAAATCCTGGCAATTCGCCACCGCAGCCCGTACGCGGTCCTTACCCGTCGCTGGGTTAATTGGCAGCCGGCATATCCGCGATAGGCCCAAGGGCCATATTCGGCATACTCACCATATCCGTATGGATAGTCGTAAGAGTCATCCAGGGGATAACCGTAATACCCATAACCGAGACCAACACCCAGGCCCACGGCAATGGCGCCATAGGCCAGCCTAGGTAGGCCGAAACCATAACCGCGGGGCCCGGCATAGAAGCCGCCTCGTGCCGCTGCGGCGCCCGGCAAAAATGCATCGGCCAGCAAGACCGCGGACAGCGCTAGAATTCCGTTGCGCAAAGCTCTTGGAATCATCGGTAAAGCTCCAGATCGGCCTCGAAACGTGGTTGACGTCAAGAAGATCAACAAAGAAACCCTCGGCTCCGAGACCTCTCTATCGGAAATTGACAGGAGCCATCCAATCGCAACTGTCGCGATGTCGGCGCGCTGATCTGCCGTCTTGTTTACCAAGACAGCCCGGCGGAACACCGGGTTTGACCAGAACGGTCCGACGACTGAATAGCACGGCCTATGCTACAGATGGCCTCGTTTCAACGGTAAGGTTAAACGCATTTCTCGCTCGCGTCGGGCTCAACGCCATTGCACAAAGGACGGCATGCAACGAACGAACGTCACCAGGCTGGTCACCGCAGCGGCATGGGCGGCCATTCTCGTTATTGCCTACGCCACCGTCACGAAGGTCGGCTTCGTCTACGGGATCTATTTCAAGCTCTCGCCGTACCTGATGCGGCCGGAGATGCAGACCTATGCCCACTTTGAACATATCATCGCCTTTGCGATCCTCGGCACGCTGTTCGGCTTCGCCTATCCCCGACGCACGTTGCTGGTCTGCTGCATTGTGCTTGGTGCCGCTGCGCTTCTCGAGATTGCGCAGACGCTGACCCCGGACCGCCACGGAACATTGGTGGATGCGCTGGAAAAGATTGCCGGTGGAGCAATCGGAATTCTGTTTGCCAGAACAATCCAGCACTTCTGGCAGCAGCGCGAAATCAGCGCGGACTAATCATCCCATCAGCCTGCTTCCGAGCCGGTTGGCGTCGTCTCGTCACGCTCACCAAAGACTTCTTGGCTGTCCGCATCACCTTTCGACGCTACCTTCGCAATCCGCAATTCAGTTCGCGACAATCTCTTAGCGCGTCATCGCATGCCTGAATGCACGTGCCCGAGCCGTTACAGGCAAGACGGCACGCCCTCGCGTTATCAGCACATATCTGGCAATAACTTTGCGCAAGAATGATTTGACCATTGTCGATTCTAAATCGACTGGCGTTGTTATCGGCCAATGACGCTCCACTCATGGATAGGACCGTGAACACCGCAATCAGGAATTTCATCTTTGGCCTCACGTGACCGTCCGGAACAAGCCTTGCCCGCTAGACTACTTCCCGGCGCAAAATTGATGCTTTCGAGCCTTTGGTCAACAGCGTTCGGCAAAGAAAAACCCGCCGGGGTGGGCGGCGGGGGTCTGAAGCGAGCAGTAATGGGGGCGAGGCTTACGGGGCAGCTCGCGCGCTCATGACGCGACCGATGTTGAGGAGATTGTCGGAGATCACACCGAGGCCGACCCAACGCTGCATTCCGTCGTCGGACCTGTATCGGCAACGATCGAGGCCATTTCGCCGCTTGACCACACTGATGCGTCCCTCGCATCCGGTGCGCCATTTCTGGCCGTTGCGGAACCAGCGCTTCTTCTGCTCGCGTTTGCGCTCAGGACTCTTGCTCGAGCGATTGGGAATGCACACACGCTTGACACCCATCGCTTTCGCCGCCGCCTCATTCCTGGCGGAATAGAACCCGGCATCAGTCGCCACCAGTCGCGGCACGCGCCCCAGCTTGGCCTGGTGGGCTGCGATGGCTGGGATCAGGAGATCGGAATCATTGGGTCGCCGAGCATAGACTTCATAGTCGACGATGATCTGGTTTTCCGCTTCTTGCAGCTTGATCATCTTGCCGAACTCGTTGGGCTTGCCGGCCTTGCCCTTGCGGATGACCTCGGTCGAGGGCTCGAACACGCTGAGAATTTTGCCTTCGACGTGTGTGTCGCCATGGACGATACGCGCCCGCGTCTGATGCATCACCCGACGAACCAGCGGCAACATCCTGTCGAGCTCCTCGCGCAAACCCTCCAATGCGATCTGCTGCACAACGTCTGCGGACCACTTCACTCGTTCCGATATTTCCTTCGAGAAGCGCTTCGCCTGACCCACCACCCGGCTCGTCGTATCGAGTAACCGGCGATAACGTTGCTGCAACCGGTCCCTATTGAGCGGACCTTTGGCGCGCGCTATTCGCGCGATCTCGAACAGCCGGAATTTCACACTCCGGCTGCGGTCGCGCAGTTTGGTCCCGACCGCGCCCGCGATCTCCGTAATCTTCTTCATGGTGCGGGTCAGCACCCGCACTCCATCCCCCAACAGCGTGCTGTCTGTCGGATGGTGGATGTTGGTTTCCACCACGGTCGTGTCCACGCGCATTCGTCGCCCCGCAACCACACCATTGTGCTGCGCTATTTTCACCAATCGATCGTGGATCTGCCTGAGCGCCCGTGGCCCGACCGCCACGCCCCATCGCCCGATGGTCTTGGCGTCC
Organism: uncultured Alphaproteobacteria bacterium; assembly: GCA_963836765.1. Taxonomy (GTDB): domain Bacteria; phylum Pseudomonadota; class Alphaproteobacteria; order Rhizobiales; family Xanthobacteraceae; genus Bradyrhizobium. Next base: position 250,489 of record CAWILG010000011.1, on the reverse strand, counting down.
GGCATCTTCCCGCTGCCCACTCGAGTAAAGTCTCGGTACACGAGGTTGGCGCGCACCTCGCGTTCCAAAGCGGCATAGCTCAGGTTCCGGATGTGCTTGAGGACCAGCAGACGTAACACCACCTCGGCCGGCGTACCGAGCCTGCCGCGGCTACGGCTCTTGGGATGCCGCTTCGCCAGCGCTTCGTAGACCGCCGCCACAATCTCTTCGTCCGCCAGCGCCTGATCGGCATACTCCATCCAGTCTTCGCGCAGATCACTCACTTCCTCGGTGATAAACCCGTCGCCGAAGCTGAGCTGCGCCCGCCGCATCTCAATCATCTCGCCGCCCCGCGCGCCTTCGATGCGGCTCTGGACGTAGCAGCTCATGATTGAGCTCGCAGATCTCCTCGATCGCCTGCTTCAGCTTCTGATAATTGTCGAGCCAGCGGCGAACCTCGGCGACCCGTTCGCGACGCACGCTGAACTGCTGCGTTCGCCCGCCGGCGTATGTCACGGTCAGCACGAACACCTGGTGCCCTTCGCCGCGAGCGCATTTAGGACAGCCCTTGGTATGTCGGACGGTGCGCTCCAGCAACGAACCGCGCAGCAACTCGCCGGTGGCCGGCAGCTTGCCGACGAGCTTGTCGCGCGCTCTAAGGGTTCGCTCACGAATCATTCATAAGAATGAATCAATGGCGGCCAAACAAGTCAAGCGCCGATCCGTTCGACCTTGCAGTTTTCCGCCGATCGGCCGACTCTGAACCCTGACTACGTCCACCTAATTTTGCGCCGGGAAGTAGACTAGCAAATGCGATGCAACTTCGAAACGACCGAGAGCCTGCCTAGGTCTCTGGACGGCATAAACCTCACCTCCTAAACGGATGAGGTCCTGAGCGCTGGTTTGCCAAGCCTCGCATTGGCCGGCCGACGGCGCCAAGTTCTCGATTTGCGGGTTATACTTAAATTTCTCTTTCAATTATTGACTCGAATTAAACTGATGGTACTTTGAAAATATGAGACGCTCTTTTAATTTTTGGTTTGGCGGGTACTTTGGCTGATTCCCTTACAGAATTAGAACGACTGCGCAGATCCCTTGAGGCGGTATCTGAAGACCTGGATGCCATCGAACGACGGCCGCATTTATCGCTACGCTTGGCCGCTGAGGCTTTGGCAGGTCGACGTTCGCAAGGGATCGAAGGCTTTATCAATCATTTTGCTTTCGCCCTGAAGCGCGACAGATTGACCTAACCTTCCCAACGGCACCGCGACAAAAGCTCAATCCAATCCCCCATGGTATTAAATTACCTCTCGGTTCAGGGCTAGCTAGCGCGTCATTTTGCCAAAACGAAGCCAATCCACTTCAGCGCCTTGTGATCCGGAACGGCCGCGCTTCAGGCGCCAAGCTGCACCGGCCCGATCACCCATGTCAGCCACAGCCCGACGGCCAGATGGGGTCCAAACGAGATCGCCTGCTTGCCATGCAGGTCATGCCCTTCTGCCCGCATGATCAGCAAGCTGACCACAGCCGATAGGACGGCCGTCAGGAGTAGTATCGGCAAGCCCAGGATGCCGATCCAGAGTGCGGCCGCCGTTACAAATTTAACGTCTCCAAATCCAAGCCCGTCAAATCCTCTCATCCAGCGGTAGGAAGCCCGAAACAGCGTCGCCGCTGCAAATACCGCGATCCCCTCAAGCCCCCGCTCCAGAAGTTCCGCCTGCCCGCCCAGATAGGTCTGGAGTAGTCCACCCGCCGCCAGGGCGGCGACCAGGCTATCGGGAATAATCCCGTAGCGCGCATCGATCGCGCAGATCGCGGCCAGGACCGTCACGAGGTAAAGTCCAGCGAGTGCGGCTTCGGGCCAGACGGGGTCCTCCGGCAATCCGGTCGAGAGCCAGATGGCGCCAGCCACCAGTCCCCATGCCACGGCGAAGTGCTGTCGGTCCGGCGCCCGCCAGACCAGCGCCCGCCCGAGGAAGCGTCCAGTTCGGCCGGACGTCTTGCGAAGGGCGAGCATCATTTGGCGCCGCCGACATTGAGTGGCACGATCAGCCTTTGGCCCTGCCCCTCCAGGAGCACTTGATCACGCTTAACAGCCACGACCCGCCATCCCGCGACCTCTTCGCCGGCCTGAACCCAGGCGCCAAGCGGACTTTGCGACGACAACAGGAAGGCTTTGGCCAAGGGGCCGCTCATGAACACCCCTCTGAGCGTGATGCCTTGGTCAAGCGTGGGAGGAGGTGGCGGTGCGACCGGCGCCGGGACCGACACTTGGCTTATTCCCTGCCGGCTGCGCGAGAACAAGGGACGCCGCACGATATTCTCAAAACTGGCCGGTGGCCGGGCCGAGGCGCCACCCGAGGATGAAGGCGTGCCCAACCATTCCGGCAGGCTGATGGTGGACATCTCCACCGAAACCACGGCCGCCAAAGAGACCACGAAGACCAGAATGATCCAGCCAGCCAAACCGGCAATCAGGACCCGCGTCGCTGGCCGTAGCGCGGCCAACTCGCCGAAGCCGGGGAATTCGGTTCGGCCAAGCAATGCCGCCGTCCCGGACGCGGCCAATCGCCGCGACGAGCCTGCGAGCCTTGCCAGCTTGCCTTGAGTGGCGACCGGCGGCGTGACGCTCCACGCGCCAGCCAAGACAGAAATAAGTCGACGCCCAATCATTTCGAGCCCGCCTCTGCGGCGACGGACGGACCACCATCGCGCATTGCGCCCTGTACTTTCAGTTCCGCCCGGATCGGGCCGTCTTCGCCATCGGCCACGCTGCGAAAGGAGACGGCGGTAACAAACAGGAACGGCGTCTGGTTTTCGATGGCAACGATCATGTCGCGCACCGCCAGCAGGGAGCCCTCCAGCTCCACGTCGACGGCGACCAGGTGCAATTGCTGCGAGCGGCTGGCCGGCAGGCCGCGGATGCCGAGCAGGTTTACGCCCGCATTGGTGGCGATCGCCTTCAGGCTGGCCTGCAGGTCGGCGCTGACAACGCGTTCCTCGTTCCCGGGCAAAAACGGATCACCGCCTTGCAACGACCTGTCGGTCAGTGTGCTCGCGCTACGTGTGATCTTGCGAAAATGCGCCAGTTGCGCCGCGCTTTCCGAAATGTCCTCACCACGACTGGCGAAATGGGCCAGGATCGGCGCCAGCAAGAACATCACAATGAACAATACGGCCGATAGGTTGAACGCCAGAAACAGCGCCCCTCGGTTGATCTTTCGGGAAATCGTCGCAATCATCGGGAGGCACTCCTGGCGCCTGCCGTCGATCGCGTCATTCGTCCGCCCTGTATTTTGAAGCTGATGCTGAAACGCTCCTTGTGTTCGGTCGCATCAGGCGTGATTGCAGCCGTCAATGCCGCGCCGGAGAACAGCGGCGACTGGTCGATGATCCGGACCAGCCGCGCGGCATCGGCCGAAAATCCAGACAGTGTCACCTTGCCGTCGGCCATACGCGATTCCGTCAGGAAGGTATGATCGGGAAGGATACGCGACAGCTCGTCCCAGACCTCGAGCACACTGACGTCGGATTTCATCGCGAGCAGCCGCCCCGCAGGATCGATACCATCGTGGCCGCTTTGCGCGCCTTGTCGCGCTTCGGCGAGCGCGGTCTCTATCGTCGTGGCAACGCTGGCCTGGCTCCATTCGAAGACCGAAAGTCCGGATAGGACCGCCAAAAGCGCAATCACCGCCAGAAGCCTGACGGCGCGCCCCGCCCATGGCGGGTCTTCATCGCCTGCGAGACGGAAGTTGATGACCGGTGTGGCGTCGTAATTGGATTCGCCCGCCGCCAGAAAATCGACCTCGGTGCTCTTGAGGCCAAGCTCAGCCAGCGCCTGTTCGGCGCGGTCCTTGCGAATGATCCAATGGCACATCGCCACGACGTCGCTCGTGCCGCCCGGCACGACGGATGCGGCGTGCCAGATGTCGGAAAGCTGGAACGGCGTCCGCCGCACCACTTCCTGATCGAGAATTTTGGGCAGCGCCCCGAGTGCTGCCTTGGGCACGGCCAGCTCACGCAGGAAAAACAAATCACGGGAAATGACCGGGCCTACGATCACCTCTTCCCGGCTCAGGCCCTGCTCCACGACCCAGGTTGCCAGCGTCGTCGCGTCGAAGCCGACCGACGGAAACCGGGCTTCGACTGCCCCCGTAGCCGACGTCAAACGGCAAACAACGGTTTCGCCGTCGTGCCAGATCGTCACTTTCGGGATGGCTTCGCCATCGGCCCAGTCCAGCCACGCCGGCGGAAGGACCTCCTTCAGGCCTGACAGCCACCATCGGACAAAACCTTGCCATCTTGCCGCTAGGACGTGCGATGCGCCGGAACGGGCTGCCGATACGTAAGCCATAGGCTCGAATGTCCTCGGGGCGATCCATCAGGTTCGAATCAGGTGAGCCTATTTACTAATTCTTTACGAAGCGTAACGGGGCGCAGCGCCTGCACGCTGGCGAGCACCACTATCCCTGGCGAAGCGCGACGATCCGGGCGGGTTCATTGCGGCGCGCGTCCTCGAAATCGATCTGGATCGACACCAGATCGGGCAAGCGTTCGGCACGGAGCCATTCGGCCCGCCAGCCCTGTGGCGCCGAGTTGTTCATCCTGCCGAAATAGCTGAAGCGAATTCCGCGGACCCCGCTCAGCGCCAAAACCCGCGTTGGGGTCAGACCGGCCGCATCTGCTGGCTTTGCCGGGGCCGACCCAACCACATCGACTGCGAGATCAACACCGCTTTGTCGGAGACGGATCAGGTGCGGGCCGCCCCGCAGCGAGCGGCCTTCGCTTAGCCCCATGAACATCAGGCTCTCCTGATGTCCTTCGAACATGATTCCTGATTTCGGGTTTGCGGTGGCCGGTGCGGGTAATGCGGACGCTATGAGGGAAGTAACGGCCTGGATAGCCTCGTCCGTTTCACCGCTGATCTCGCTGTTCCGGTCGGCGTCGAAAGCCCGCCGCCCGATCGACAATCCGCCGGCAAGAAAGCCCGTCAGCACAGCCAGGATTGCGAGTGCCAGCAGCAGCTCGATCAGGGTTAGCCCCTGCTGGTTTTGGTGCCGGCGCCCCACACGCGCCCATCGCCTGTTGCGCGAGGTCATAATCATGGCTTGGCGATCGGCGCGAGTTTCAGGCCGGCGAGCCTGGCGGTGGTGCCATCCCCCGCCCGCACCGCGACTTCGACCCAGAACGCAGCCACGGCACTGGCCGCGGGCGGTTTGGTCTTGCCCCCTCCAGGGTCGCGCGAACCGGCGGCGGTCTGAATGGCGGTGACCGTTTGCCGCCAAGTGTACTTATTTCCAACCCGCCCTTCGCGATGCCCCGGCACCAGGGCTTCGGTCACTCCCGCAGCATCCAGCCGCGACTGGGCCAAACGCAGGGCGCCCCGACCTGTCTGCGTTTTGGCGTCGGAACGCATCGCGGTCGACACGCCGGCCAGGATGGCCGCAAGACCGAGTGCCAGTATCACGAAGGCGACAAGGATTTCGAGCAGCGCAAAGCCCCGTTGGCCGCAACGCCGGTCGGCTACCATAAAGCTCGCGCCGGTGAGGTAGGGTTCATCGGTTCAACTGCGGTTCGCCGGTCAGCCAATTCACGGCGATGCGCGCAGACCGTCCATCGAGCGTCAGCGCAATCTCGCCACCGGACGACTGACCGTCCGGAAAGAACCGTATTCCACCGATGTTCGCCACACGCTCGGTCTCTGCAACCGTCATCGCGACCGTCATTCCCTTGGGGAGCGACTGCATGGAGCGCGGCAGGCCAAACTGCAGTTTGTCGGTGTCGATGCGGAATACCGTTTCGGCATTGCTGGCCATGGCTTGCGCCCGGGCCAGTTGCAGTGTCGCGCCAACCGCTCGCGCAGTGACGGCAATCCTGGCCGTGGCCGCTTTCGGCCGGGCATTGAGCACGACGACAAGCACGAGCGCCATGATCCCCATGACAAGTAGCAACTCGACCAGGGTAAAGCCGGCCGACGGCATCGCGGGGCGTCTCATTGGAATGCAAGGTTGTTGATGGAAAGTACCGCGCTCATCACATGCATGATCAGCCCGCCGATGCTGCCTCCGATTGCCAGCGTCAGGATCGGCGTCAGCAGGCCGACCACCCGTTCGATATGCCGCTGCAGGTCAGTTTCGATCACGTTGGCGACCTGCATCAACATCGCGCCGAGTTGGCCCGACTCCTCACCGACCGCGATCAGCCGTAGCGACGCGGCAGGCAGCAGCCCCGCTTCGCTGAAGGCGCTGTGCAGGGGGGTTCCTTCCGGAACCCGGCCGATCGCATTCGCATAGAGCGCATTGAGATGCCGGTTGGTCACCAGCGCGCGTGCGGTGTGCATCGCCGACATCAACGGAACCCTTGCACCGAGCAGGGTACCGAGCGCCCGCGCAAAGCCGCCGGCGTCGCGTGCCTGGATCAGCTTGCCGACCACCGGCAGAGAGCTCTTTAGCCGGTCGATCGCGAGCATGAGATCGTCATTCCGTCTGGCGTTACGCCACAGCGCGGCACCTGCGGCCGCAGCTACGCAAAGCGCTAAAGTGACGCTCGTCCAATTCTCCTGGATGTCCGCAAACGTGCTCAGGATACCGGGAAGAGGAAGGCCTGCATCGATGAAGATCGGCGAGATACTGGGAATGAGCACGAATACGATAACGGTCACCGAGACCAGCGACATCAGAACCAGGATGATCGGATAGACCAGCGCGGAAGTAATCTTGCCACGTATTTCGAGCCGGCGGCCGAGCAGGTCCGCGATTTGCTGGAGAACCTGACCGGTAACGCCACCGGCCTCGCCGGCACTCAGTATCGCGCGATAGTCCGCCGGAAAGATCTCGGGACGTCGTGCCATCGCCTCCGAAAGTTGAGCACCGGCAAGAACATCCTTGAGAAGCTGGTTCGCAAGACGAACCGTCTTCGGTGCAGCCCCCGGGCCTGCGATGATCCGAAACGCGGCGTCCAGCGGCAGACCGGAATTGGTCAACGAGGCCAACTCGACGGTAAAGGCCGTCAGTTCCTTCAGGCTGAACCGATTTGATTCGAAAAGTTCGCGCTTCCAGATAGGAACATCGGATTGAGAGGACGCCGCGCGGGCACGGTCCGGCCGATCAGCCTGTCGGTCGGGGATTCCGTTGGTCTCGAACGGCGTGAGACCCGATCCGTATAGCGCGTCAATCGCCGCATCGACGCCTTCGGCGACGATCGTGCCCGCGGTGATGACGCCTTGCGCCGTGTAAGCCTTATACTGGAACGTGGCCACGATCCGATACTCCCTCAGGAGGCACGTGTAACGCGCAGGACTTCTTCCAGGGTCGTCTCGCCGGCGCCTATCTTGACCAGGCCGTCCTCATAGAGTGAGCGAAATCCTTTCGTCCGCGCGAGGTGCTCGATCAGACGCTGGTCCTGGCTTCGCCGGCCGATCGCCTCGCGGATGTCGTCATCCACCATCAGCAGTTCGGATATCGTGGTTCGTCCGCGGTAACCGGTACCGGCACAGGCTTCACAGCCAACCGCCTCGCGGCTGTTCGACAAATCGAGCGCCGTTCCTGACTCCGCGAGCTTGAACTTCCCGTGCATGCGCTCGCTGGCGGAGTGCGGTCGCGAGCACGCCGGACAGAGTTTTCGAACCAGGCGCTGCGCCATCACCCCCGATACCGTCGAAGCGAGAAGATACCGCTCCAGCCCGATATCGATCAGTCGGGCGATGGCGGCAATGGAACTGTTGGTATGCAGTGTCGAGAAAACGAGATGTCCCGTCAGCGAGGCCTGGATGGCAATCCGTGCCGTCTCGAGGTCGCGAATTTCGCCGATCATGACGATGTCGGGATCCTGGCGCAGGATCGAGCGCAGCGCGGTGGGAAAATCCAGCCCAATCTGCGGCTGAACCTGAATCTGGTTGATCCCGGAAAGCTGGTACTCGATCGGATCTTCCACCGTGAACAACTTCAGTTCGGGCCGGTTGAGATTTTTCAACGCGGTGTAAAGTGTCGTCGTTTTGCCGCTCCCGGTCGGTCCCGTGACCAGCACGATGCCGTTCGGAAGTGTCATCAGGCGATGCAGCTTTTCCTGGGTCTCGGTATGGAGACCGAGCTTGGTGAAATCGAGTTCGACACGGGTACGGTCGAGGATTCGCATCACGATGCTTTCGCCAAACACCGTCGGCAGCGTCGACACGCGGATGTCGATTTCGGTGCCGCGAACCGCGGTCTTGATCCGGCCGTCATGCGGAAGCCGCCGCTCGGCGATATCGAGCTTGGCCATGATCTTGATGCGCGTGGTCAGCGCGGCTCGAAGGTTGGCAGGCACGATCCGGTCCTGCTGGAGAAAGCCGTCAATGCGATACCTGACCGCAACCGCATCGCGTCCGGGCTCGATGTGGACGTCCGATGCACCACGCTCGACCGCTCTCGATATGATCTGGTTCACGAGCCGGATCACCGGCGCTTCGTTGGCGATATCGCGCAACCGTTCGACATCGTATTCGCTGCCCTCATCGCTGACCGAGGCGGCAGCCTCCGCAACATCGCCATGCGCTTCCGCGCCCGCGTCATGGTAGAGCGTGCGCAGCGCCCTTTCGATCTCGGCCGGCGTAATCACCGCGAGATCGACTGGGACCTCCAGCATGTAGCTGATTGCCTTTGCCTGTTCGCCCACAAAGGGATCGGCAGTTGCGATCAGCACGCGCCGGCCGTCGAATGAAATCGGCAGCAGCCGGTTGGCCTTCAGAAAAGGAAGCTTCAACCGATCCGCAAGCACTGACTGATCTGGCAGCCCGTCGCCGCCGACCACCGGAAGCCCGCAATAGGTCGCATAGGCGAAGCAAAGATCGGCCTCCGATATCAGCCCAAGCTTCACCATCACCAGGTCGAGGCGCTCGGATGCGGCCTCGGCCGCCCGGCGTGCCCGGGCGATCGCGGCGGTATCGACGAGGTCCTCCGCGGCAAGAACATCGGCAAAGGCCTGCGCGAATCCGGCCTCCCTGGGGCCCGGAATCGTTCCTGGCGCAGGCGCCGCAACAGGACGCAGCAGTTGCTGGATTTCCAATGACATATGCGCGCTCGGGCGATTTCGGTGCTTATTCGCGCGAATGTTAGGAGATTTTCATTAACACAAGCTGTTTGACCCTTTGTTTGCCATTTCCGGCTAGATATCCGACCTGGGCTGGAGTGGATGACATCGCCATCCGAACAAGGCTTCTCCGCGTGACAAACCGGCTGACCGTTCCTTTGACCCGTTCTTCCGGAGCCGGACGCCCCTTGCGGGGCCTGTGGCCGCATTACGCTCGTTCGAACCACGACGGCTTTGCGCTGGTCGCGGTAATCTGGAGCCTGGGACTGATTACCTTGCTCGGAATGGCGGTGATGATCGGAGCTCGATACCGCACCCGGGTCGCATCGAGTTATGCTTCCGTGGTCGCAGCCGAAGCGGCCGCCGAGAGTGCTATCAATTTGGGAATCGCGACCGCTTTGACCGGAGTTGCCGAACAAAATGTTAAGTTTCCGTTGCGGTGCCGGATGCCCGGTGGCGAGCGTGTCCTCGTCACCGTCGAGGAAGAAACCGGAAAGATCGATCTGAACACGGCTTCGCCCGCCGTCCTCGTCCGTTTCTTCACCGCGCTGACGCGCGACCAGTCGCTGGGTGGGCGGATCGCCGAGCGCATCATCGAGTTGCGCCAGCCGAAGACGAAGGACGGCAATACGCGGCCAGAGAATGCCTCGCCTGAACCGGGCTTTACGACCATCATGCAGCTCGATCAGGTCGACGGCATCTCGCCCGGACTTTTCCGTTCCGCCTTGCGCCTGATGACGGTTCGCTCGGGACGCCCCGAACCCGACATGGAGGCAGCCCCGCCGGCCCTGCGACGGTTGCTCAGTCTCGAGCAAAAGCCGATGTCGCCGGCGCGCGGATTGCCCGTTGGGGGCAGTGTCACGATCCGGGCCGACGTAAGGTTGTCGGATGGTACCCGCTTCATCCGCGAAGCGCTGGTATCCCTTGCGGAGAGCGGTCGGCCCTTCCTGGTACGCGAATGGCGACACGGCGACATCGATGCAACCGGCCTGACACCACTGGTGCCGCGCGACGATCCGCAAGCTCTGGAGCGTGGCTGCTTTCGGGCGGTGGGTGCGGTCGCCAGCTGATCCGCTCCCCTCTCGCGGATCAGCGCTTCAGCCCCGGGATTTCAGAACGACGGGCGGTGGGGACGACGGGACGATCGACCCCTCAAGCCTCAGACGCTCCTCAACGACCGCTGGACCCGGCTCCATCACCGTGCAGCCTTTGTAGCGCTGCAGGTCCGACAACGCGTCCAGCCGCCTGCGCTCGTCGACCAGCTGTTTGGGAGCATCAAGCGGAAATCGCTCGTTGCCGTAGCCGGCCAAGGGCCCGACCGAAAGCCAGTATTCGAGCCGCGCGGCCCGCCTCGCCGCAAACCGGAACGAGGACGCGATTCCGCTGCAGCTCATCGATTTATCGACGGGAAGCAACATGTATGGCGGCGGATCGAAAAGATTGGCATCCGTCACCGGAACGGTATTCGTCACGCAGCCGCTCAGCGCGCAAACGAAGCTGCACAACAGGCCGAGCCTTGCAGCGCGGATACTGTTGCCGTGCTTGCTCACTGTGCGCCTATCCGGGCGATGGTATTCATCGGCGTTCGCGCGCGGGTCGAAGTATGGGGCATGTAGACATTCATCTTGCGGCGGTATTCCTCGGTCACCAGCCGGCTCTCGGTACCATCGCGAACGACACGGGGCGTGATCAAGATGACCAGTTCGGTCTTCTTGACTTCGTTGTTTCGGTTGGAAAACACGGCGCCAAGGCCCGGAATGTCGCCGAGCAACGGCACCTGGTTGCTCGTCTTGGTGGCCTGCTCCTGGATCATGCCGCCAAGCGCCAGCACCTCGCCATCGTTGACGACAACGGTCGTCTTCACCCGGCGTTGCTGGATGGTCGGAGAATCGATGTTGGAGGTCGTGGTCTTGACCACCGCGCTGACCTCCTGTTCGATCTCGAGCTGCACACGACCGCTCTCGTTGATCCGGGGGGTCACGGAGAGGATAACGCCGGTGTCCTGCATGGTGATCGAGTTGACGATCGCTGTACTGGCGGTCACGGTGCTGGTTGCCGTTTGTGTCGTGATTGGCACCTGATCGCCGATCTGCAGCCTTGCCGTCTTGTTGTCCAGCACCATCAGCGATGGCGTCGAGATCACGTTCACATGCGTCAACGCGTTCAGCGCGCTCAGCGTTGCCGCAATATTGGCCGCGTTGACAGCGTAGTTGAAACCGGGGAACGCTGCAGCCACGCCGCCGGTCACCGCGTTGCTGAATGAAGCCGTCGGTGTGCCGCCCTTTGCCAATTGCCATTGCACGCCGTACTGCAGCTGATCATTGAGCGTGACTTCGGCGATCACCGCTTCGATCAGAACCTGGCTCGCGACGACGTCCAGTCCCTGAATGACCCTCAGCACGCGCTGATAGTCCCGGTCATTGGCCATGATCAACAGCGAGTTCTTGGTTTCGTCGGCGACGATCTTGAGCGGTGGTTCGTCAACGGATCCGGTGGATGAAGGCGATCCTTCCATCGGATCGCCCGCCGTCGCGTCGGCATCGTTGCTATTCAAGGCCCGCGCGAGGTTCTGCGGGTCTGCGCCGCCACCTGGACCGCGCGCAAAGCCGCCTTGTGGGGCCGTTTCCTGATCCATCATCGCGCCACCTGGTCCCGGCGCCCTCGCTGAGCTACCTGTCAAATTGACCTGCTTCGCGCGGGGGGAGACACTTCTTGTCGGACGCACGATCTTCATCTCATTGGAGAACATCGACTGGAGCACGGTTGCGAGTTCTGCGACCGGACGGTTCTGCACCTGGTAGACATGCAGTTGCCGTTCGGTGCCGCTTGCCTTGGCATCGAGCCGCCTGATCCAGCCTTGGGCGCGCGACAGATAACCGGGCTGCGATGTTACGACCAGGATTGCGCCGAGCCGGGTGTTCGCCATGAACCTGACCCGACCCTTCAGAGGTCCTTCCTTGTCGGAAGCAAAGATGGCTTTCAGTTCGTCGACCATTTTTTCCGGTTGCGACGTCTTCACCGGAACGACCGCAAACGACATGCCGCGCATCACATCGACGTCGAAAATGGAGATTGAGTCGAGCATGCTGTCAATTTCGGCCGGCGATCCCTTCAGCGCCAGAATGTTGCGCGCGTCATCGGCCTGGACGATAGCCCCCTTGGGGACCATGGGTTCGAGAACGCGAGCAAGCTCCGTCGCGGAAACATATTTCAGTGAGACGACGCGCGTGCCATTGCCGGCACTGGCATTCCCGCCGGCCGGCCGGCCAGTCGAAACTACGCCCGTTGCGGCCTGGTCGGCCGGCGCGATCCGGTAAATGCCCCGGCTCTGCACCAAGACCGCGCCAATCGGCGCAAGGGCAGCCTGGAACAGTTCGAGAGCGTCCGTCTTATTCACAGGCTGCGTTGTCTGAACCGACACCACCCCATCGACCCGGGGGTCGACGACATAGTTTACCCCGATCATGTCACCCAGAACGGTCTTCGCGGCCTGCTGCAACGGCACGCTCGACAGATTAAGCACGACATTGGCTTCGGAACTGCTGCCCCGCTGACGTCCAGGGCTTTCCCCGATCATCTGGCCATCGCCAGGCTCGGTCGTCGCGACAGCCTTGGATGAGGGCGACGGCAACGGGACGGCCCCGGTCGGCGTGGGGTCGTAGGCTAACGCATCTAGGGATGCCGGCTGGCCGGAGAGCTTGGGCTGTGCGTTGACCGCCAGACCAATGGCGCCTGGCGCGCTGCAGCCGGAAACGGCGATAATCGCCAGCGAGCATGCGGCAAACCTCGTCGCAAGGCTACTAGCAACCGGCACGGATGAAGGCTCCAAAGACCCTGCGCGGCAGAATTTTCGCGCGTAAATAATCGGTAAATCATTATGGTTAATCGAACGTAAACAGCATTTCTTGTGGGAGGCCGCAAATCCTCGCAAAATCTGTATGACAAGGAAACGGAAGCAAGATCGATGAAAACCGGTGCCCTGACCTCGCGATAACGGTCGAGGCGCGTGACCTCATTAAATTGGTCGAATATAGTCCAACGGATCTTGGCATGAGTTCATCATCGCGAAAGGCGAATGCGCCAGGGGCGGCTTAAAGGAGATTTTTATGAACGGCTGGAGTTTATCCGCAAGGTGAGCCCGTCATCCTGGGCTCGTGGATTAACTGCACAGGGTCCGCGAGCCTCACGGCCACGTTTGTCGTGATCCTGATCGGATTTGCCCTGGCCGGTCATTTTGAGCGTCGCAAGATCGCTCTGTCCAGATCGCAGAGCGGACGACGGTCGGATGAGCAAGGATCGGCACCTTGCGCCTGACAAGCCCGTAAATCGAGGATCGGCGCTGCTCTCGTCGATCCGCCCCACATGTGTTGGGATGCAGCGGCGTTCAACCGGCTGAAAATTGCTTACTTGTTCCGAAAAGACTTGTCCGAGAGAATTTGAACCTCGCGGCGGAGCCTGCACAGCTCCTCATAGCGTCGCGCCAGGTTCTGCGATCGGGATCGCGGCGGCTTCTTGGGCCCTGTCGGTTTGGGCGGCGGGTTCTGCGTCATGGCGGCATAGATAACGCCGCGCATTTTACGCGCAATCAAACTCGTCCATTAAGCTAACTGCTCAACCTTACCTCAAGGCGGTCCGAGAGATCCTAAAGTTCTGCGCCCGGGTTAAAGCTCAAACGTAACGACCACTTCATCTGCGGCTGACTTTGCGCCAAACACAATCGACCGTCCTCGATCGGGACGTGCATCACCGATGCCTGTCGTCCGTTACAGCAGCGCTGCACGGTTTCGAAATGACCCGGCTGATAGATCGACAACCGCGTATAGAAAGGCTCAACGGTAACGAGAATGTCCGCCAGACAGGTTCCGCGCGGGATTCGGTGGCTCCAGTCGACCAAACGATGCCCAGGTTGACACGCCAGCAGAGCCGCAATCAGTATTTTGTCCACAATCAGCGCTGCAATCGTCGTGCGATCGCTCCGCGCTGTGCGTATCGTAGTCGATCTGGCTTTGGCCAAATCAACCATTTTGCCATCTAGGGCCTACCCTTCGCCTCCCCAAGGGTGCAACCGGACCCGATCAACCGATAAAGCGCCCGTGGCGAAACAAGCCGTGTCTTGAGTCAAAAACAGTGGAAGCTGCACAGACCCGTGCCGAACCGACGCTTCACCGCGCCCAGATTGAACTCGAAAGCGCGGGCAGCAACCGCGGTTTTTTTGCCCGCTTCTTCGGCGCTAATTCGAGGCAGACGCCCTTCCGATGTCGATTGCCCAGATCAATATCTCGCTCGGCGAAAAAGTGGGAACGTTGCGGTGCATAAGAACCATTCCTGGCGGCCCCGTGACAGCAGAAAACTGACGAATGGTGTTCGCTGTGTTCGCCTCAAAGGCCTTCACCCCGCGGGTTCCAACACTTAGCGACGATTCGGATGCGTTCGCCCGGGCAAACGAATTATGGCTAGGCCTTGCGCGCTGCGGCCAACCAAGTCCTACTTGTTCTGGCAACTCTGCCTGCAGGTCTGGGCCTGGCTATCACAGGCACTCATGCAGGGCGTGCTGAATGTGGTCGGACAAACCCGCTGGCAGGACGCGCTCTGGCTGGCGCAACTGGCAAAACAGGCGTCCGCGGCCGCATCAGCCAACCGCCACTTACTATTACTCAGGGCTGGCCCGGCCATTGCTGTCCCAATGACTGCGAAAAAAAGCGCCGCACTTAACAGAGATTTCATCAGAAACTCCGGATCTGGCTGCCGGACGAAGGCCGCAGCAATCAGCTAATCGCTCTTGCGCGGCGCCGGCGCGCGCCTTCTTCGTTGATATCAACCTTGTTGATCATGAACTCCTCGATCTTGTGACCCGTCTTGAGAGCGGCGGACAGCCAGCGCGGTTGTTTCCCGCGACCCGACCAAGTTTCCGAAGGCTCATCGGGATTTCGATATTTTGGATAAACCCGCGGATATTTCCGCCGCTCGCGAGGGACAGCCAATTGCTCAGTCGATGCGGAGTGCATCTCATTCTCGCGACGCAGTTGCGCGAGGCGTTTTTCAAGCTCGCGCTTCTCGGAAGTCAAACGAACTGACAGGACCTGACCGATTCTCTCGTGCAGTTTCCACATCTCGTCCACGGACATTGCGTCCAGATCTATCTTCTTGTTCATCCCCGCCTACTCGTCCCGGCTCTGCGTTCATGTCGATTCGTCGTTCAGTATACGAATGCCTGATCACGGCTTTCCAGTGTCAATCTGGTATTACAGGGGCAAATTAAATGACAGGATTTTCGCCGAACACCCAAGAATTGACCTAAGATATTGAATTTAAACAATATTTGTGAGACTTGGCGATGCATGGCAAATTTTTTATCTGACATTACAATAACATATCGAACCTGTACCCAGGTACAGACGGCCGCCCCTCAAATCGACCATAAGTTCGCAAAATTCGGAGCGCGCAAGATGCGGCCTACCTTAATGAAGCCCGTGCACGACCAATTTATGCAACCATCTTGATCAAACAAACGGAAAACATTACAAGAACAAAATGCAACGAATAATTTAGCTCGAACCCGTGAGTGGTCGGCGACCGCCCGTTTTAGTACCGGACATCGACCGGGTTCGAAAGGGTTTCAACCGGACGGTGCGGAGCGAACGTCATTCCCCGAGCTCAAAGGCCGGGCGCCCCCGACATCAAGTGCGCGATATTCGTGGATCTTACTCCGTCCGGATCACGTTCTTACGGGATCTATAAGTTGTTTGGCCGTCTTCGGATTTATGATCAGTTCGATTTTGGTACGTCGTTCGATCGGAAGATAAATGGATGGAAGCCGTGTGGTTCACTTTGGCTGAGGAACAGGACTGGCTTCACGGCGAGCGACGACCCGTTGATCCAAATGCCGGGCTGAACGCGAAGAAATGAGCCGTGAAGTCCAACAGGGACAGCGAAGTTAAAGCACGCTATGCCCTAGCCGTCCTCAGGGTTGCGCAAGCGGCCGACCGAGAAACAGCAGCGCGATTGGTTCTCGGTTTAGCAAGGGATTTGCCCCACCCCGATGAACTGCGGGAAGTTGCCTCGCTCCACTTTGAAGCCATAGAGGCATTCGAAAAATTGGCCGAGGGCCTTCGCGTTTCAGCGGTGGCGGCGTCTCCCTGGAGAACGGCAACAGCTGCCGCCTCAAAATGGCTCAGCGTGGTGGAAAGAAACTAAACCAGCACGGATACTCCCTGATCTCCCGCTAATTTAGTCACCGGGTTGGATGCGGCACAGAATGCCGCCGGTTGATCGAAGCCGGGCTGAAGGTGAAAGGCAACGCTGGTCCGATTCGCATCTAGCCCGCATCTGTATCGCGCGCGCAATTTGATCGAACGGCCCTTCAAGAAGATCAATCAAGGTCGGTGTGCCGCGACCCGATATGCCAGGCTAGCGGCCGACTATCTGGTCTGGGCCAATCTGCAGCTGGCTGCGCTAATGAGTCCACGCCCTCAGTAAGCGTTGCGCTTGCGCAATACTTCGAAGAACGTCTTGATCAAGATCTGGAAGTCGAGCCACAAACTCCAGTTGTTGATGTACCACAGATCAAGTTTGACCCGTTCCTGTATCTGTTCAATTTTAGGCGTTGCTCCGCGCGCACCATTGCACTGCGCCCAACCCGTTATCCCAGGTTTGACGTGGTGGCGGAACGCATAGTCGCTTAGCGTCTTTTCGAACTGACTGTCGTGAGCCAAGGCGTGCGGACGCGGTCCGATCAAGGACATCTCGCCGCTCAGAACGTTGATGAGTTGCGGAAGCTCGTCGATGCTCGAGGCCCGCAACAACTTGCCGATCGCCGTGACCCGCGGATCATTTCGGGTTGCCTGCGTGACCTCAAGTCCATTTTCCTGAACGGTCATGGTACGGAATTTAAACATAACGAATTGCTGCCCGTTAAATCCTTTTCTGAGCTGACGGAAGATGACCGGCCCGGGCCCGTCCAGCTTGATCGCAATCGCCGTCAACAACATGATCGGCACGGAAATGACCAAAGCAACCGAAGCCAGCACAACATCGATCAGGCGCTTAACGCCCTGCTCGACCGAGCTGAGCGGCGCGCCCAGAATTTCTACCGACATGATGTTTTGACGCGCGGACGAAGAATAATCCGTCAATGATCGTACGCGAATATCCGGCAACAATCGAACAGAGACCGGGAGAATCTTGATGTGCTCGCGAATGAAATCGATCCGCACGGAATCGCTCCACGGCACAGCCAGCAATATCTCGCGTGCGTTTCGCTCCCTGACAAAATTGGCGACCGAATTGACAACACGAATGTCGTTCGATTCGCGCTCCAGGGGGTCGTCCTCTTTGCCGAGTATAAAGCGGTTGACGTCGCCCGCTCCGAAGAAGGCGAGCAAATCCCCGGGCTCGAGCACGGATAGTTCGAACGCATCTCCAATCAAAACGATGTCACGCCGGCCAATCATGCCTTGCGCGATCGCCCGCTTCAAAATCAGCTTCGAGATTTTCCGGACACCCAGCAACCCAACGGGCGCCAGAAAAAAGAAAATTACAAATGCCCCACGCGAATAAGCGACGCCGATCTTGAGCAGAAACGCAAAAAACGCGAGCAGCAGTCCGGTCGTTACCCAGGACACCATAATTTCCACGGCCTCAACCCGTGGCTTCGACGCAAATTGAAAGTCGTAGTAACCGCTGCCGCTGACCCTCAAGATGTGAATAAAGCTTGCGAGCAATCCAACGGCGCAATGCGGCAGCAGGTTCGGTGTCGGGTTTCCCGTCGACCATTGATAGACCGTCCCGCCGATCAGGCTGGACAACACAATGATTGCTGCATCGGCCGTCGAAAGCACATAGGGCACGGACTCGCAGGGAAATGTTGCCTTCCGCCGCTCTATCGCCGGCGCTAAACGCCCGGTTTTTTGGTCAATATCAGAGCCCACCGACATGGATTACTCTTCACCACTAGTGCTTCGGTTCGAAGGCGCAGAAAACACAGAAATGCGCCCCGACCAACTGCGAAAGTAACTTTTCGTTAACGACGGCAGATTAGGCTCAAAGGGCGTGCATTGCAATAATTTAGCAAGCCATGGATTTGCAGCGCCCATTTAAATAAATGGGATCGCAGAGCGGACTGAGGGAAATGCTTACAATTCTGGCATGCCTTGCCGGCGTCCTACTCGGACTGACTTTTAATGTCGCTGTCCTGTTCCCGGTGACCTTGGCCGGCGCACTCACCGTTGCGTTCGTATCCCACGGGCAAGGGCTCGGCGCCGCGATTGCCGTAATTTTGGTTCCGGCGGTTGCGCTCCATGGCGGCTACATGATCGGCCTCACCGGCCGGGATATGTTTGCCCAGCTTCTGGAACGGCTGAACATTGTCCAATCCAAACGGGTCTAGCCCTCCGGTAGCTGGATATTCCAAGACGATACTTATCTTGCATGGTTAATCTGGCGCACCTGGATTGCTGTGCGGCCATGGTTTTCTGCTACTTGTGATATATCCTGATCGCCATCGCATCCTAAGCTTGAGCTCGGGGGCGGACTTGTAAGTGCGCAGTCAAATACGGGTTGATGCGAGCTTGATGAAGGCCGGATAGACGCGCCGGTCGTCAACACGGGGACTGCCACGCCGCTTGTTCAGAACGTACGACCTGAGGCAGTCCGTGAGTTCATATCGCACGGTTCGAGGCTCCGTTTGGGCGTTTGAATCGCATCCAGATGGATGTCTTCAATCAGCAAGACTGGACAACCGGTATTTCCGGGGACGTGCGGCTAGATGCGAAACGCAATGCAACAATTCGAACATCGTTCGCGCGCACCGGGCCGTGGTTGTACCCGGGCATCGACGCGCCGACAAACTGCACGTCCGCACTTCGCTTCATAGGAAAATCGTCTGGCAGACAGTTTCTCTCGGTATTTGACTTGCAAGCCCTGCGCACGGGATCATCGACCGAGACAAAGATAAAAAGATGATTAGTCGGAGGGAGAAATGTTTGTGTTGAAGAAACTGTTTTCAGGCGCGCCGTTGCCGCGCATGCTTGCTGCATCGACTTTGGTGCTGGGCATGGCAAGCCAAGCCCACGCGGACGTCGTCAACATCTTGTTTGTCGGCAACAGCTACACGCATGGGCGATACGATCCTGTGCTGAATTACAACGCCGGCCCGGCCGACGCCCCCGGCAATGACACGGTTCATGATTTGCTTTGCCCGAGCGCGCCCTGCGGGGGCGTAGAGGCCGGTCCCCAAGTGACGCCGACCGCCGCCAACACGCCGGGCGGGACGCTGAGCGGACAGCTAAGTTACCTTCAGGCCAATCCGAGCGCGCAATATAACGAGGTGGGGCCGCGCGCAGGGGCCGCCGGCATTTTCCTGCAGTTTACCAAGGACGTCGGCCTGAATTATAATGTTTCGACGCTCGCGGTCAGCAGCGCGACCCTGACGGGGTATGCGAATAACACCGGCAACGAACTTGGCCTTTTGCCGCAGATCACGAATTCGAAATACAACCAGGTTGTCCTGCAGGATCAGAGCTTTCAGCCACTTCCGACCTCCATCCAAGTCAATGGGCAGACGGTCCCGACACGGGGCAACCCGACAAGTTTCCAGTCCGGCGTGAACAGATTGATCACGGGCATTGATGCGGCGGATCAGGCGGCAGGCAAGCCTAACGCTGCGATCACACTGTATCAAACGCCGCCGATCGCCGCCTTCGGCTTTACCAGCACCAACCCGAACGCACCGATCTTTGGCTCGAGCACGGTCGCACAGCAGGGCGGCAACAGGGCTTATGCGCCCTATGTCGGCGATGCCAATCCAATTACCGCAATGGCGTCCGATTTGCACAATGCATACACGGCCGAAGCGGCAGCTTTCAACGCCGCGAACCCGACCATGAGCCACGTCAGCGTCGCGCTAGCGGGCGATGCCTGGGTCACCGCGATCAATCAGGGAATCGCGCAACTCGATCCATTCCTGGCGACCCAGCCAGCTGGCCAGATCGATCTATGGGACAGCGATCCATTGTTGGCCTGTTGCACGGTGCCGATCGGTTATCACCCCAGCCAGTATGGCGATTATCTCGATGGGTTGGTGCTGTTCGGACAGATCACCGGCGTGAACCCGGAGACGCTTAGCGCCGAGTGGGATCCAAACGATCCGCTGTTTTCCGCTTCCGCGTCGCAGGCGCTGGGCATTTCTCCTGATATAGCCTACGCTCTCGCCATCGCCGCGGAGGACACGTTGCTCGCCGGCGCCCCCGCTGCTCCCGAACCATCCACCTGGGCCATGATGATCTTGGGCTTCGCGGGAATTGGCTTCATGGCGTACCGACGTCGTAAAAGCGCATTCGTCGCAGCCTAAACGAGATCAATTCGATTGCAGAGATCGCCTTTTACCGGTCTCTGGTTTCTGAGCGACGCGCAAACTGCCTCCTTTGCCGATGACACGAGCATCGGCAATTAGGTGGCTGCCAGACGACGTGCTTCGGCGATAAAGGCAAGGACGGTGGGCCTTGATTCATTGGCGCGGTGCAACAAGGTCATGGGAGCGCGCAACAAACTTTGCGCTGCAGCCGGCGCTTCCAGCGTGGCGTAAACAACACCATGATTGTCGATCTGACGCATCGATTCTGGGACGCAGGACACACCGATGCCCGCTGCAACCAGGTTTAGGTTGGTCAACATGCGGCCCACTTCGGCGATAACGCGCGGCTCAAAGCCGCTAAGGCGGCAGGCTTCGATGATATTGGCATATAATCCCGGCGCAGCACGGCGGCGCACCAGGATAAAATTCTGGTCCGCAAGAGCCGCCATTGCGATCTTCCCAATGCCGTTGCGCCCCTTGCGAACCGGCAGGTGATGATTGGTAGGAAGGGCGGCTAACAACCGTTCGCTGGCGAGATCGATAAAGGACAATGCGGGCGGCCGCGCCACCGGCGCACGCATGATGCCAAAGGACAGACGATCGGCCAGTACTGCCTCCGTTAGTTCGGCAGCATTGCTTTCGTGTAAGTCATAAGAGATTGCCGGATGTGCGTCGTGGAAAGCACGCAGCAGGCGTGGCACCAATGGGTGCAGCGCCGCGGAGGTGGTGAGCCCCCCCACCAACTCGCCCTCCTCCCCGGCACCAACCCGTCGCGCCCGACGACCGGCACGATCGGCAGCGTCCAGCAATGCACGCGCGTCTTCTAGCAGCGCCTCGCCGGCTGGCGTCAGTGCAACTCCCTTCGGCAAGCGATCAAACAGCCGCGTATCGAGTTCGGCTTCCAGGATCCGGATCTGTTGGCTCAACGGCGGCTGCGCCATGCCAAGCCGAGCGGCCGCGCGCGTAATATGGCGTTCTTCTGCAACGGCAACAAAATAGCGCAAACGCTGTAGATCCATCGGACCGTCCAGACGATCTTCCTATGAAAGGCCGCGCTGAAGATACCTTATCCTATGGCAACGCCCAAGCGCTATGTCACCGGCAGAGCGGGACGCCGCGCAGATTGGAAATTCCTTAGCTTGGTAGCTCGACAACAGACCGTGGTGGCCATCCATTCAAAGCCGCGGGGCCATTTGGCAACCCTGATCAGAATGCTCCGGCAGTCAAAAAATCGAACTAGGCAGCGTAGTCCGGAAATCGTGACTGACACACTTCGCGGACGGCATTCAAACTGGCGATGTGGGCGTCTAATTCTGCAATTCTCCTGTAGCCGGAGATGAGTTGCTGCTCATAACCGGCAATTCTCTTGGTGTCTTCCGGCTCCCGGCTGAGGTATTCATCGCTATCATTGCTGCGAACGCAGCCAGATCTCGGGCGTTCTCGACCCGGAGAGTTAGCGACGATCTTTCCGTTTCAGCCGATGCGATTGCTGCGTCGATGGCAGTAACGACCGAGTTGATCCGCTCTCGATCGGTTTGTTTGTCGCGCGGCGACGAACGGACTTGAAATGCTGGCATTTCAACCTCAAGTCGCTTTCCGTAGCTCCCTTATGGGGGATGTTACACCGATTGCCTCAACACGCGAAACTGATTCAATCCGGCCGCCTCGTCCGGGCTGATCGCTCGGGCTGACCTGAACCATCATTAATCGCTGTCGCGATGTTCAGCCGCCGGTGCGAAGCACGATCGCGAGCCTAGTTCCCCCTGCCTTGGTGTTTGCCGAACCGGCTGTCGGAGCTATATTACCCTTCCATATTTGACGCAATTTCTCGAACCGCTGCCGCGGACACCATGAAATTTCGCGACCTGTTGAGGTTCTCGCTCGAATTATTCCTGCCACAAAGGGCGCTTGTGGCCTTCGCTCGACGTGCTCCCGGAGCGAGGAAGGAAAACGAAGCACCACAGCTTGCGCGAATGCAAGAACGCAGATGATTATTCTGAATTGGAGGCGCCACCGCGCAGCAAATGGCGATATCCCTGCTCTGTCATCCATTTCGCGCGGGTCAGATGGCTGTCAAATGCAGTTCTTGCTCGAGCTGGTTCAAGTTCTGGATCAATATGGAGCACCAGCCGTACCACCTCGCGCCAATCCGCGCCCTCAGCGTCGGCATCAAGCAGCCGCAGATAGGTAATGATGTGCTCCTCGTCGTATGTGGTCAGGGCCGAAGATGTTGGCGCCACATCGGCAATGTCAGGATCGAGCGGCGGCTTTTTCATAGATCTCCGTAGGCGCGAGCTATTCTAATTTCTCGAGACCGATCGCCAAATTTTAGCCCAAATCAATTTGGCACTGCCAGCAGCATGCGCAGATACATATTATAGGAGATAAACCTCATACTATGTAAAGACGCAATTTGCGCAGATGGACATGCGCAAGTTGGTCGGCCGAAATTTCGGGAGGATACGGAAGGAAAAAGGCTTCACCCAGGAGCGTTTTGCCGAGGCCTCCGGCTTCACCCAGCAGTATATTAGCGACCTAGAGCGAGGCCGCCGCAATCCGACGGTTGTGACCCTCTTTGAACTTGCGAGCACATTGGGCGTGAACCACGTCGATCTGGTGCTGCCAGATGACGAAGCGCGCACCGAACGAGCCAAGACTCCAAGCGGAAGTAAGCGGGCTCATTCAAAATCCAACAAATGACAGATGTCGGGCCTTTGACCTTCCGACAGCCGGGCCGCAAGCCCGGCGAGCACCGGACGCAGGCACGCGTCATCGCCGCCGATCCGGTAGGCCGGATCGGCGGCGATCCACGGAGGCCGAGGACGCTACCGCACAACCGATCCCGATTGCGCGACCCAGGCCTTCAGATTGCGCGCTCCATCAAGCGCTTTGCCTTCCCCTCCAGTTCAAGCCTCGCGTCCTGATGCGTCTTGGTGCGGGCCAGTGCCGTAATCCCCTGCACGAAATCAAAGATGCTTTCCGGTTTGCGATTTTCCTCGCCCAAGACGGTTTCGATGATTTTCGATGTCTCCGATTTGGAAAACCCACTACTGCGCAGGAAGCTCTCCCGATCCTCGTCCGTACGCGCAACGATCCGTTCCCGCGCAGCCTTGATCCCGGCGACGAACGGCGCAGGCGAGGAATTGGCAAAGCTCGTCAGCGCTGGCGCTGCTTCGTGCGCGAAGCGCTGCGCCGCGAATTTCGAGTGCCGGATGGTGATTTCCTCGAAATTCTCCACGCCCCACAGATTGCGGTTCATGCAGACGGCGCGCAGGTAGAAACTCGCAATGCCGAGCGTCTTGCGCCAACCTCGCTATTCCCGCAATAAAATCCGGTTATTGTTCAGACGCGTCTCGAGCGAGCTAAATGCTGGCGAGCACAGCCTCGAAATCCGGCGGGTCACCGAAGATCATTCCTTGCATGGCCCTGTAGTCGACGCGCAACTGCTCGATCATCGCGTCATGCGGGGCGAGCGCGAACGAGCCGGGCGCCGCACTCGCGAGATCGAAGTCCGGTCGATTGAAGAACATTCGGGCATGTGCGACGCAGTCCACGCCGAGCGCCGTCTCAGCGATGGCGGCTTCGCCGACCGGGTTCCCGGCGAGGAGGTGCAAGTCGTAATAATGGCGGGACACGCGTTGACCACCCCCGCGCAGCTCGCCGCGCTTGTCGAACCAGCGTCGTAACCCGTGGAGGATGACAACCTTGTCCCAGAAGGTGCGTTCGGGATCGACCGTGCGCACGGCCAGGATGGTCAGATCGAGCGCCGGCAAATCATCGTCAACATAGGGCTTGATCGGCACTTCGCTGTTTGGGTCGAGCGCGGATTTTGCGCCCGACTCGATCTTGATCGCCGCCCGCACATAATCAGATCGCGGCGTCGCTACGGGATACCAGATCAACAGAGTCTGCCCGTCGAGATCAGAGTCGTCGGCTTCGACCCGTGCCGACCCCGCCTCGAGGCCGCTTGCCTGGATCCGGTTCTGGAGGATCTGGGTCAACTCAGCGCGCAGTGGGCCATTGATGTAGGCTTGGCAGGCTCCCTTGATCGCATCGAGGCGCGCCCGGCGCTTGTTACCGCTCAGCGCGTTGAGCTCCTCAATCGTCGCCGGCTCGCCGATGTCGTCCCTAAACACCGTGACGTCGATGTCTTCAGAGAAGCGGTTGATCAGCCCGAATCCCTTGGACAGGGAGGTTCCGCCCTTGAAGAGGAGGCGGGGTCCTCCCTCTTTCAGGCCATTGAACAAAGCATCCAGCGTCCAGCAGACCCAGAAGTCCTTCTCGATATTCTGGGATGCCGTGCCGAGGCGCAGCGCCGTCGTATCGAAGGCGCTCAATATCGCGTCCAACCCGGCCGCGAGAACCTCATCGAAAGCCGGGTTCATGCCTTGGCCTTCCGGGTTGCGCCGCGATTGGCGGTTCGTTTCTTCTGGGTGGAGAGCGGCTTCGGCTTCGGAGGTGCGACGGCAGCGTGACGCTGATCATCATCACCGTCACTCCTTCTTTGTCGATGACGATCATGATCCGCCCTATCATGATCAGCATGGTCACGATCATCGTCGATGCGCCGGCGACCAACGCCGGCGTCGGCATCGATGAGCGGCTTAAGAAACACCCGCATCCATGTCGGTAGAGCTGACAGACCGGCAGCGAGATCGGCTTTGAGCGGCGGCCCCACTGTGGGATCCTCGAAAAGCTTGGCGAGCTTGCGCTTGACCTGGTCGCTCTCGCCTTCACGAACCAAGAGATCGCGCAGCCAGTGAAGCGCTTGGACGACGCGCATTGCCGATCGTCCGGCCCAGAACAGCTTGCTGGCCGCGGTCGGACGAAAAGTGATCGTCACGTTACCAAGCTTGATCGCGCGGCGACGGGCGTCGGTGTGCACCACGATTTTGGCCGGGACGGCGTCAGTCAGGCCCAAATCGTTCGCTGCGGTCATGCCGTCGACAAGCATCCGCGTTTGGTCGCGTCGTCCAACAGCGTCGATAACCGACCGTGGATCGGGCGGGTTAGCTTTCCGGGTAAGCTTGTTGAAGCCAGGCTGATCGTATAGGCCGCGACCAATTCGCCTCAGTGTTCCGGCCTTCGCTAGCCGCTGCAACGCCTTGTCGACGGCGTCTCGCGAGGCGAGATCCACGAAATCGCTTGGCGTCCAGACCTTGCGCGGCGCGTCCGCACGAATGCGCTCGAGCATGGCTGTCTTTAGATCGGGCGAGTCGTGGCTCATGTCCGAAACTTGTAGCCCTTTTTCGGACGCGGGGCAAATTTGTTATCCGAAATGCATATACAAAATTCGGACAATCCATCCAATTTGATCTAGGGGCGGCTGCGTCACTTTCGCAGGGTCGCGCCCTACCGATAAGTCATTGAAATTAATGGAGAACATGGCAACCAATATACGGCTTGCCCTTGGCCTGCTCAATGGCGTCGAGATCAACAACGTCAGGTGCGGAAGGGTTGAAATCGCCGCCGCGGGAGCCACGGAGCTGGGCGCGGCGTGGATCGGCCACCGACACCGCCACGCCGTGACGTAAGGCGCGCCGTGCCGTCGACACCGGCATCATGGCGTCTTCATATTGGCCCGCGAACTGCTTTCTGCCGTCGTGGTCGCGGTATTTCGCGCTCCGCAGCATGAAGATGGTCATGGTCGGCAGCGACGGCTCAGGCATGGGGACCGGTTCGGCGGCTTTCGGGCAGCGCGGCTATCCCGCGCTGCCATCCCTCACGGCAGTCGCCAACCGGTGAACGTCGGGCACCAGCTCTGTAGAATCGATACGAGGGTCAGCGATCGTTTTTGCGGTAATTGATGTGGTCCCCCAACCCGCAGCGAGAGAGACGCACCAGCGGTCCTGAGAATTTTCAGTCATCAGCGAAAAGAGAGTTTTTCAACACAATCTGCCAACAGGCGACATCAGAACGTCTACTCGATGACCTCGTCGGCGCGAAAAAGCACCATGGACGATATCTCCAATCCGATCGCCCTCGCGGACTTGAGGTACCAGTGATCTCTGACTTTCCCGCCAGCAGCCGGCTTAAATTCCAGCCAATCTTCAAATACCCTCGAGGAAGATATAATTCTGCCAGCTTCGCATGCGCAGAAGAATTTTCCGCAACAATGACAGCTCGCGAAAATGATCTGTGTAGATGGCAGCTTCGCCTGCTGAACCAAGCGGAAGCTGACAGGCGGACGTATCATCCACAATATCGAGAATTGCCTGGTATTGATCCAGATCAAAGCAGCACCATGACCTTCCTTTTGTAACTGAAACTGCGCATTGGCGGTTGAATTGGTGATTCCCCATGTCAACATTTTTATGCCGTTGGCGCGAGAAGGAGAAAAGTGGGATGACGAAATTTCGGGACTTGATCTGGACGTTGATCGCCGCAAGCGGCCTGATTCTGTCGGCATCGCAGAGCCAGGCGCAGCTGCGACAGCCTGATGTCGGCGACCAGCCAGGATTGATCGCCGATGATTCCGTGGAGCTGGATCCGGAATTTAGGAAGACGGCGGTGCTCTACCGCACCAATGAGGCGCCGGGAACCATCATCGTCCAGACCGCCGAGCGCCATCTCTATCTGATCCAGGGCAACGGCCGCGCGCTGCGCTATGGTATCGGCGTCGGCCGCGAAGGCTTCCAGTGGCAGGGGCTGGTGAACATCACCCGCAAGGCCGAGTGGCCAGACTGGACGCCACCACCCGAGATGATCGCGCGCCAGCCCTATCTGCCGCGCTTCATGGCCGGCGGTCCCGGCAACCCGCTCGGCGCGCGCGCGATGTATCTTGGCACCACCGTGTATCGCATTCACGGCACCAACCGGCCAGACACCATCGGCACCGCCGTGTCTTCCGGCTGTTTCCGGCTGGTCAACACCGACGTTGCCGACCTTTACGAGCGCGTTCCGGTCGGCACCAAGGTCATCATCCGGCAGAAGCCGGAACTGTAACCGCGACGCCGTCTCCCAACCGATCCATTTCCCGAAAAATTGGTGATTTAAAAAATGCTGCGGACATTTCGAGGCGGCCTCCTGATTGGGCTGGCGGTCGCGGTCGCGGTCGCGGCCGGCGCGATCGCCTATGAGCGCTACGACACGCGAACCCTGAAGCGGACCGTCAAGCGCGGCGAAGTCTTGTGCGGCGTCAACAGGGGCCTGCCCGGCTTCTCGATCCCCGACGACAAGGGCGACTGGACCGGCTTCGACGTCGATTTCTGCCGCGCGCTCGCGGCCGCGATCTTCGACGACCCTAAGAAGGCGAAATTCATTCCGCTCGAAGCCAGCGAGCGTTTCAAGCAACTACAGAGCCGCAAGGTCGATATTCTCTCCCGCAACTCGACCTGGAGCATGTCGCGCGAAACCAATTTCGATCTCTATTTTCCGGCGGTCGCCTATTATGACGGCCAGGGCTTCATGCTGCCGCGCTCGCGCAAGATCGATTCGGCGCTGGATCTCAACAATAGCAAGGTCTGCGTGCAGGAAGGGACGACGACCCTGCTCAACCTCGCGGATTATTTCCGCGCCAACAACATGAAATACACAGAGATGAAGTTTCCCAAACTGGAAGACGCGGTCAAAGCCTATGAGTCCGGCAAGTGCGATACTTTTACCTCCGACGTCTCCCAGCTCTACGGGCTGCGCCTCAATCTGACCCAGCCCAGCGACCATGTCATTCTGCCCGACGTGATCTCGAAGGAGCCGCTGGCGCCCGTTGTGCGGCAACGCGACGACGACTGGATGATGCTCGTGAAGTGGACGCTGTACGCGATGATCAATGCCGAGGAGCTCGGTATCACCTCAAAGAACATCGACGAGGCGCTGAAGTCGAAGAAGCCGGACGTGATGCGGCTGGTCGGCACCGAAGGCACCTACGGCGAAGACCTCGGCCTCACCAAGGACTGGGCCGCCCGCATCATCCGCCACGTCGGCAATTACGGGGAAGTCTATGACCGCAATGTCGGCGCCGAATTGAGACTGAAGATCCCGCGCGGGCTCAATTCGCTGTGGAGCAATGGCGGCATCCAGTACGCGCCGCCAATAAGATAACCCGTTCTGGCTATGCTGGGACAGTCGTCAAGCCTTGTTTTCTGGACATTGGATTGCGAAAAGCTCAGCTTCGCCGCGATGACGAGCATATCGGAAAGAGGGCCTGCCGGAGACGCTGTCGCAACTGATCGTGAGATTCGAATGCCCGATTCAAAAAAGCGACCTGTCATTCTTGCGGCCGTCATGTTGCTGGCCCTGGTCGTTGCGGGGAGCCATCCCGCCTGTGCGCAGACCTTGAGAGCCGTCAAGGAGCGCGGCACGCTCAACTGCGGCGTCAGCCAGGGATTGCTGGGCTTTTCCAGCATGGACGACAAAAACATTTGGACCGGCTTCGACGTCGATATTTGCCGCGCAGTGGCGGCGGCGATTTTCGGCGACCCCGCGAAGGTGTCGTTCATGCCGCTCGATGCGGCTGCCCGCTTCGCGGCGCTGCAGTCGAACCAGATCGACGTGTTGTCGCGCAACTCGACATGGACGATGTCACGGGAAAGTTCGCTCGGCCTGATGTTCGCCGGCGTAGCGTATTACGATGGCCAGGGCTTCCTTCTGCGCCGCGATACCGGGATCGACACCGCGTTGCAGCTTGGTGGCAAGACGGTTTGCACCCAGACCGGCACCACCACCGAATTGAACCTGTCGGACTATTTCCGCGCCAACGATATGACGCTGAAGGTTCTGGCGCTCGGCACCGCCGAAGAAAGCCGGAAGGCCTATGACGATCGCAAATGCGACGTGCTGACGAGCGACGTTTCGCAGCTCTACGCCGAGCGTCTCAAGCTGTCCGCACCCGACAGCCATATCATCCTGCCGGAAGTTATTTCAAAAGAGCCGCTCGGGCCAGCGGTCCGGCAAGGTGACGACCAATGGTTCAACCTAGTTAAATGGACGCTCTATTCATTGATCAATGCCGAGGAACTGGGCGTCAAATCGACAACGGTCGACGACGCGGTCAAATCTTCAAACCCCAATATCCGGCGTCTGATCGGCACCGAAGGTGAATTTGGCGAGCAACTGGGGCTTGCGAAGGACTGGGCTGCGCGCGCCGTCCGCGCGGTCGGCAATTACGGAGAGATCTATGAACGAAACGTTGGAACGCAATCCAGGCTCAGCATCCCGCGTGGACTGAATGCGCTCTGGACCCAAGGCGGCATTCAGTATGCGCCTCCCGTCAGGTAGTTCTTCAGGGGTCAGACCATGACCGTGGATTATTATTCGCTGCTGACGAAAGCGGTTTCGGGCAAGGACGCGGTCGCGCGCGACCAGATTTACAAGGACGCCTACAGCCTGATCACAAGGTCCCATCTCGCGCGCGAGGCCGCCGCATCGCACGCTGCCGCGCTCGAAGACGCCATCCGGCGGATCGAGGATGACATCGCCGCCGAGGAGGCGAACTCCGCGACGGCAATCAACGAAGTGTTGTCGACGCGCAGGAACTGGAAGCCGCTTGCCATCGGCGCCGCCGCGATCGCAGTCGTCATCGGTGTCTCGGCCTTGCTCTACGCCTATGTCGCAACCAAAGCCCCCGGCATCGTCACAGCCGGCGTGACGAAGTCATCGCCAAAGGCGGCGCGCGGGCGCGAAGACGTCGTCGTGACGGACTTGAAGGCCGGCATTGACGGCGGCTCTTCAGGCGAAGGCCTGGCGTTTGCGCTGCAGCGGCAAGTGGTGTTTTACCGCACCACTGTTGTCCCGGGATCGATCGTGGTCGATCGGGAGAACCGCTTTCTCTATCTGATCGATGGCAACAATTCCGCGCGCCGCTACGGGATCGGGATTGCGCAGGAGTGCCTGAACGGAGGCAGCCTCTCTCGGGTCACGAACAAGCTTGAATGGCCGGACTGGCGCCCTTCGGGCGTGAATACCAAGGACGCCGACGCATTGCTCGGGGCGGCCGGCCGGCCCGGCAGTGCGCTGGGCGCACGTGCGCTGTTGCTGGATAAGCCCGGGCTGCTCATTCACGGCACGAATTCGCCCAAGACCATCGGCCATCTCGTCGCTTCCGGATGCATCCGGCTCGTGAACGACGACGTCGAGGATTTGTACCGGCGCGTTTCTGTGGAAACGCGGGTCGTATTCGTCAGCTAGACCACAACAGCCGCTTCGTCCAAAGATGAGACCGGGGCGGCACCGAGGCAAGCCGCGCCCGGCCAGCATAAAACGGTGACCATCATCGACGGCTCAAGCGGAGCCCGCCAGGAGGTGATAATCGGCACGGGTGACCACACGAACGGAGGGTCTAGGATTTCTCCAAGAAGTCGCTGACGCCAATGCTCCGGTCCTCCGTCGTTTCGCTGCGATACTGAGTTTGGTCGCTATCGGGCAAGCGGACATCGAGCCAGCCACAACAACCAAGCTTGATCCATGAGTCCTCGCCCTAGGTGCAAAGAAAACTCTTCCCTCGCGCGGGACAGGCAGCGGTCGCTATCCTTCAGTGATGGTCTCGCTGACACTGAACGGCTGCTTTGCGCCTAGCTGCTTTGATCGAAGATATTTAGCGCTGCATACCGCCTGCGTGTGACTTGCGCCCGCCTCGAACCCTTTTGTGGATCGATCCCGATCGGAACAAGATCAATACTTGGTTCGTTCAAGCGATCAAACATTACGCCAGAGTTGGTGCTCTCCAAAAACATAGCAATGTTGGCTGAGGCGATCCTCAGCCATTAGCAAAGTAATCTCATGCGGGATTGAAAAGGCGCTTGAGACCTCTAGCGCCGCTCCAGTCGGAGAAATATTCCGTATCGTGCAGTTCACCGATCCACCGACGAACGCAATGGTCCCGGCTCTATTGACCTTGTGTCGCGGCGTTGCTCGGCGCTCGATGATCGTTCGAACCTGCGCCGAAAACCTCAAGGCAGGCTAAATCCCGTTGCTGATCGGTTTCGAGCCGTTGGCGTTCGCGCTGTCGCCGATAACCGTGCGCCAGGACGCCGCCGGTCTCATGGCTGGCATCACGAAAGTGGTGGCGACCGGCAAGCATCACTTTTCATTACTATTAAGGCCTGCGGCTTCCTGTCTCTTGCCTTCCTCCGAACTTTTAGTGAGGCTGCTCACCGCCGGACTGGGGGAGCAATGAAGCAACATCAGCCGCGAGAGGCCAGCCCGCTCTGGGTGTGGTTGGCGCTTGCTCTGATAGTCTGTGGGACAGCGGCTTATGCGATCGGCTACTTTATGATCGACGAGTTACTTGCTCTCTGGAAATGACGCGAGAGATAGCCAGCGTCGGGCTTGATGCTGCAAAACCTCATCGCCCTCGTCGCCGCCTGCGACGATCTGTCGGACGGTAACGCGGATGTCGTTGCCGTCCTCTCCGGCGTGCGGCTGCGGCGCGGGCGGTGGCACGTACGGTATCAAATCACCTTGTTCTCCAACGCTTGACTCTTGCAGCGCAATAATGAAGCACTGAGGTACTCAACTATTCAGGGCGAGTGGGGAATGGATGACGTCGTTGAACGAGTAATAACTTCCTACGAAAATTCTGAATGTCAGGGGCGCGAGGATATGAGAACAAAGGTGGGTCAATATCTCGAGAAGCTCGCATCCGCGGGTCACCGAGACGTTGAAGAACTTACCCACTATGGCTTAGCCTATCTGCGTATCCTTCATGAAGGTCCCGATCCCCGTTATTCGAACTGCTAAGAAGTCTTAGACAGGATCGGCCCAATCCTGCCATTCCAACCAATGAGCCGTCTCCGTGACCGCATCACGTGGGCAGCAACCTCCGGGTAAAGATGAGTGGACATCGGTATGCCCGCCACTCCCGCGATGGCCGACGCCCTTAACCAGCCGGTCACGCCGCCAATGCGCAGATCATTAAAGGCGCAAGAAAATCAGAACTCACCACGGACTCACCAACAGAGTTCCGATATTGGCGCGTGATCGGCAGTGCGGTCCGCGGGAAACTACCGTTTAGCTAGCATGCGCTCACCAGATCGCGACGGGCCGAGCTCTCGCTGAAGGTCGGCGCGTCTTCCGCGAGTTCGCGCGATTTAATTACCCTCGATTTATAAGTCCGGTCAGTTTCCTCCATACCAGTCGGTTGCCTTGACGCCTGAGGATCGTTCGATCGTAACCGTCATGAGCTCCCACGTCTGTGGGAATCAGCGGGCGCGTGCGTAGCGGATCGGCATCCAGTACTGGCGGATGGCCTCGACGGCCGCTGGAATATCGGCGTAGGCGTTGCGCAGAACGTCCACTCGTGGCGGTCCGAGCGGCGGACGGCCCTGATCGTCGCGGCAGTGTAGCAGGATGGGCAGAAGCAGTCCGTGATTGACGTTGCTGGTGTCCAGCAGCGGCGCCCATGCCGATAGCCTGAGCCGCATCGCGGTGTAGAATCCCTGACACCAGGGTTCCGGATCGACATCGCCATTGGCTTTGCGCTGGTGCATCGGCTTGAACCGGTCGGGTGCGGTCGTAAGGACGTTGCTGATCTCGTTATGGCGCTGTGCGACGGCGGAGATCGCCGCGAACTCCGGAGTGCCACCGTGGTTGAAAGCATCGGCATCGATGGCGAGCAGCGGACAGATCCAGTCGAGCGGGCTCATCGACACTGGTCCGGCCACGATCGCGGCGACGTAGCCGTCGAGCATGGGGAGACTGGTGGCGGCAGGATGCTGATCGATGCGAGCCTGCAGCCATCGCTCGAGGTCCGCAAGCGGCATCGCGGCGGCGGCCATCGGCGACGATGCTGAATGGCGACGCGAGCTCATGCGGCGGCCTGTGCGATGCGCTGGCGGGCCACCTTCCAGTTCCAGGCGAGCAACTCGTGCAGCTGATGGCTTTTGGTTCTCCCGGAAACGATACGTTCCAGCACGTCAGTCAGGTAGGCCTGCGGGTCGAGCTCATGGAGCTTCGCTGTGTTCACGATCGAGGCCAGGATCGCCCAGCTCTCGGCGCCACCTTCGCTGCCGCTGAACAATGAGTTGCGTCTTCCCATGGCAATCGGGCGCATGGAACGCTCGACTGTGTTGGAGTTAACCTCGACGCGACCGTCGCTGAGAAACAGCGTCAACCCGTCCCAGTGGTTGAGCGCGTAGTTGATGGCCTCCGTCAGCTTCGACTGGGAGAAGAGCTGGTCGACCATCTCGGTCAGTCGCGCCTTGAGCGCTGCCATCAGCGGTGCGCTCCTGGTACGGCGGGCGGCAAGCCGCTGCTCGGCACTGTTGCCGCGGATCTCTGCTTCGATCGCATAGACCGCCTGCAGGCGTTCGATCATCTCGCGCGCGAATGGCGACTGAGTCGTCTTGTAGACCTCGACAAATTTGCGGCGGGCGTGAGCAAGACAAAACGCGAGCTGGATCGCGCCACCATGGCCGCGGGCGAGCGCCTTGTAGGCGGCATAACCATCCACCTGCAGAATGCCGGAAAAGCCCGTCAATTGTCCGGCGATCTCCTCGGTGCCGCGGCCGCCGGCGAATACGTAGGCAACCGCCGGCGGCGCGGGACCGCCCCATGGCCGGTCATCCATGGCATGCGCCCAGAACTGGCAGATGCGGGGGCGATGTCGTCCGGGATCGAGCACCGGCATCGGCGTCTCGTCGCAGAATATCCGCGGCGAGGCCCGGATCGTGCGCAGCTGGAGCTCATAGAGGCTCTTGAGCCACCAGGCGGCACGCTTCACCCACAAGGCGAGCGTTGCGCGGTCAAGATGGATGCCCTGGCCGGCCAGAATTTGCACCTGCCGATAGAGCGGCAGATACCAGGCGAACTTCGAGACCACCACGTGGCTCACCAGCGCCGTTGAGGCCATGCCGCTCTCGATCAGGCGCGGCAGTACCTTCGCCTGCACGACGCCATCGGTGCAACTGCGGCAGCCATATTTGGGACGGATCGTGCGCAGCACCCGCAGGATCGCCGGGATCACGTCCAGCACCTCGCTGACGTCCTCGCCGATCTTGTGGAGCTGGCCCTGGCAGCACGGGCACGCGGTCGCCTCCGGCTCCAGCACCTGCTCGCAGCGCGGCAAGTGCTTGGGCAGCGAACCGATGTTGCGGCGCGCCTTCTTCCGCAGCGGCTTGCCCAGCGGCTTCGCCGCAGCTGTATCGTCGTTGGCTGCAGCCGGCGTGACGCCGGTCTCAAGATCGCCAAGCTCAAGCGCGAGCTGCTCGGCCACTAGTGCGGCAAGCCGCTCCGAGCGCTTCCCGAAGATCATCTCCTTGAGCGTCTGCATGGCTACGCGCAGCTTCTCGTTCTCAGCGTCAAGCGCGAGCACCATCTCGGTTAGCGCTGCTGGATCGGTCGGGAGAGCATCGGAGCGAATCGCCATGATCAAAAGATACATCCGCACGCTACAGGCTCCAGCGAAATCCTCACCTCTCAGCCGACAACCGCCGGCTGCTTCACAGGCTTGGGTGAGACGCGCGTCCACTCAAGCCCGTCGAGCAGCATCGCGAGCTGCGTCGCACTCAAATGCACCACGCCGTCGCGGATCGGCGGCCAGGTGAAGCGCCCCTGGTGCAGCCACTTCGTCACCAGCACCATACCGCTGCCGTCCCACGCCAGAAGCTTTACTCTGTCCGCGCGCTTGCTGCGGAATACGAAGACGTCGCCGCAATACGGGTTCGCACGTAGCGCTTCGCTCACCAGCGCCGACAGGGTGTGCACCGACTTGCGAAAGTCGACCGGCTGTGCCGCCAGAACCACCTTGAGGTCTGACCGTAGCGCAATCACCGGATCCCTCGAAGCGCCGACAGCACCACCGAAAGCGTCGCCGGATCCACTCCCGGCTCGACCCGGATGCGCGCCCCGTTCATCTCGATCTCGACCACTCCACAGACCTTGGCCGGCGGTGCGGCAATCTCCAGGGGCTTCATCGTAACCGGCGAAATGCACTCGGACGCGCCAGCTCTCCCGCCATCGCTCTCGGCACCAATTTGGATCGGCACGAAGTTCTGGGCTTTGCCGGCCACCGCCGCCGCAACCTGGCGTCGCCACACTGTGAGCAGTCCACGGGAAACGCCATTGCGCAGCGCCACCTCGGAGACGTTCGCACCCTCCTCAAAGCTCTCCGCCGCGATCCGGGCCTTCTCCTCGCTCGTCCACCGTCGCCGCCGGCGCTCCCCGGTAATCACCTCAACGCGACGATAAGAGTCACCTTCCTGCCTGGCATCAAGCATGGCATTTGCCATCGCTTCACCTCCACCCATCAGCTCATGCCAGGCTGTATCGCAGGCGAACCCCGCGATGACGAGGTGGGGCACTCATGCCGGTTACGTTCGATCGTGCTTGCGATGAGCCAACTCAGCAAATCGAAAGTGGAACCTCTAGGACTATTTTCTCAGAGCGCTTGCGCACGTCACCGAAGGTGAAGTCGCTCTTAGCACGCCATACGAATTATTCGTGGGGCTGCCGAACGTGGACAGCGGTTGCGTGTTCTTCTATGGCTCGCGCGAGCGTATGCCAGTCGCGGCGCACCAACGCGAACTTCTCTATTATTTGAGCCGGGACCATTCCTCGTCGTTCCGATCGGAGCAAGGAAAACGGCTAGGACTTCGGGCTCTTGAGCCTTACACCCTCGCCTTTTTGGTCCGCATCCAGGAACTCTATGCCTGCTTTGACCAAGGCTTTTTGAATTGCCAGCAGGGTACTCGTTCGAGAATCCACAATCCCCTTTTCCAGCCTCGCAACGGCATTCAACGACACGATCGCTGCGTCCGCCAACTGCTGTTGAGACCAGTCCAATAACGCTCTGGCAGCCCGAATTTGTCGAGAGGTGATCATGTTGACCACCTTCGACACGGCTGGAAAATATGCCACTATAAGGGTATAAATAAACCCCATAAGGTTCTTTATATGCCTTTTAGTAAAGAGACCTATGTGGATGGATTCCGGCTGTGGCGGCGTGTTCACAAGCGCTTCCACGCTTGGATGTTTGAGGTGCCTCTTATGACGAAACCGCCGCTTAACCTCGCTGTCGCAGACACCGCCCCAACCGCCGCGACGATCACGGTCTATGATGAGCAGCATCTGCCTACCTATCTGCGTTTACTCGACGCGGATGCGGATGGTGCTGATTGGCGCGAGATCACACAGACCTTGCTACGTATCGATCCCGGTCGAGAGCCAGGGCGGGCGCGCAAAGCGTTTGACAGTCAGTTGGCCCGCGCCAAATGGATGACCGAGCATGGATACCAGCAGCTGCTGCGCGGCGGTGCCTCCAACTAGGCAAAGGGCACCTCACCACCTGAGGCGCAGAATATCGACCTGGCCCACCCGCCGCAGATAGGGGCGCACCCACTCCCATCTAGCCTTACCTGCCCTGGCCACCCCTTGCCGGGCCGGCGCCGGTCAAGGCCGCAAAGCGGCGGCGCGGTAGCGCCAGCCTTGACCAGATGGCGCCGGTCCAGCCCACTTGCCCCAAGCAGGAAACGCCATCGCCGATCTCACAATCCAAGTCCGCGTTTGCGTCCAAAGCTCCACTCGATGCCGCTGCCATCGCCGCGCATGGCGCCGGTGATGTGCTGGCCAATCCGCCGATCCAGGATGGGCTGCCAGGGTACGAGGCTGAAGCCGAGGCCCCCGTCGCCAATGAGGGTTTCGGTCATCGCGAAGCGCCCGCTGGCGAGGTTGGCCGAGCCGAGCAGCCTGCCACTGACATAGTCTCCCCCGCCTTGGGTGGTCGGAACGTCAGCTTGCGTGCGGCGGCCCTCAGAGTCGACGCGAGTGATCTCGGCTCGCTCCAGGGTCGCGACCAGGTCCTTAGGACCCTGGATCCTGCCGTCCGGCAGACGGGTGGCATATCCCATGCTGACTAGCTAGGCTCTGCCTGCGCCGCTGCATGGCGTCGGTAACCTCGCGGCCGAAGCCAGCCGCGACGAGAGGTGTGCGGTTGCGCGAGGCAAGTTCCCGGTCGAGCCAGATTGCCCCGTCGCTGCCGACTTGCCGCTCGAGGTTATCGCCAGCTTTTGAAAGGAACGAGACCAGCTTCCGGCTATCATTGCAAATGATTCGCGGAGGCGCCTCGATGGACCGAGCCCAGCAAAAATTCACGACGACGGATGAGCATGCGAGACGAATTGCGCGGGCGATCGCCAAGGGTCGACCGCCCCCGTTCAATGATGCCTTCGATCGGTACTGCGAAAGCTCCCCACGCGAAATCTTTGCCGCCTTCACGGGCGCGGCTCGCCACATGCCTCCGGCCGGCCAGGATGAGCCGCTTGCGATCGGTTATCTGTTTCTGCTGCAGCGGCTGCTCGAGCATCTGCGTTATCGCACCGATCGGGGCTACGTGGACGCAGCCAAACTGATCGCAGATTTTCAGGCCGACGTCGTCGCACAGGTCGAGGCCGGAAACGTCGACGGCCGCATGCTTGCCTTTGTGGGAGGAGCGCTGCACCAGTCGAAAATCCCGGCATCGTCTGAGCTTGCCGCGGCGTTCGCAAGGCAGCCCGTCGACCCAGACGAGGATGGACCGCTTCCGACCGAGGTCCACGCGGCTCTCGCCGGAATCCTCGAAGCCTGCGACGGCGATCCGTTTCTGGCCGTGGGCTCGCTGATCGAAAGCGGTCATGCCATGCCGGCGGAAACCCGCAGCGCCTTGGCCGTGGGCCTAGCGCTTGCTGGCATCCCCGAAGCGCGTGGAGCCGCGGTTCTGTGCCTGCTCGACCCAAATTCGACTGTGCGCCGGGCGGTTGCCGGCGCACTTTCGCAGGTCGCCGCCTCGCTGACGTCGACAGAGGTCCGCCGGCTGATCGCAATGCGCAATTGGCGACCAGAGAACGAGCGAGCCGAAGTCGACGCGGTCATACGCAAGGCGCGGGCGGCTGGGATCGATTGCGCGCCATGGGGCGCTGGCAGCATCGAGGCAATCGTCGCGACCGCCGTCGATGGTGCTGCAGCGCAGGGATTCTTGCTGATATCCCCGGCCGGACGAAAAAAGCGGATCTCGTCGGTCCTTATCAAAGGCGGTATTGCGGATGCTTGGAGTGGCGAACCGGAATCGCGCCGCCAGATCGAGATGAGTCTTGCCGCTGCCGGGATGAATAGCCCTACGCTTGCCGTATCCCGGTCATATCTCGATCGCATCGTGGCGCACGAACTGGCGCTCAGTATAGAGAAACGGGAAGCGCCGCCGTTTGGGCTGCTCCAGGTCGCCGAAACTATCGGCGGCGCCGATTGGCAACCGGCGCGCATGGAGGTTGGTGAAACGCTCGCCGGGCTGATCGCGGAGGTCCCCAAGGCGATGTCTGAGCCCGCCACGCTCGCATTGGTGTTGCGGAAGGGTAGCGAATTTGCCGAGCTGGAGGCCGTCACAGCATCCTGGTTCGAGGACGACCCGCAGGTCGCTCAAGCGGTGCAGCGCGCCCACGGTCGCGATCGCGCCAAACTTGCTACCTATCTGTTGCAGAGCGTCATTGCGCGACATCGTGACAGATGGGCTGACATTGTTTTGCGCACGGCCCTATGGATGCGCGAGGCCCCACCGGAGGTCGACCTGTGCTGGCGCGAGCTCGCAATCGTTGCAAAAGCGCTCGTCGACGGACGGGATATGACGGAGATCGGGTTGATGCGCGATATCGCATTGCGGACGATAGCGGTCCTCAGGGACACCGGGCGGATGTGATAGAGCCGGGGTCGCGTTTTGCGCCGCCTATTCGCCGAGTTGGGAGACGTGGCAGGAGAGGTGTTGCTTCCAACGGTATCGACCGTCAAAAATTATATAGCAATTTCAATTACATATGAGTTCGCCGTTTTATTCTGAATGGCGCGCCATCTCTCTCATGAGAGATTGTAGGTTTGCTGGCGCCGTTTATTGCGGCGCATTTTTCAAAGGGGAACCACCATCAGTCGCCTGCTCACTTCGATTGCGTGCGCAGCTGTCTAGGATGTCCCTGAATTTCCATCAGCCAAGCGCCGAAGTCGGGTCAGCGAGTGCATTTGCGCGAGGCCATGAAGGCGATGATCCCCAACAAAAGCGGCGCGATCGTCAACATTGCGCCTTCCCACAGATCTCGGCCTACACCTCGTCCAAGGGCGCACTGGTGACTGACGCGGACGCTGGCGCTCGAAGCCATCGAACACGGCATTCGCGTCAACGCCGTCGGCTCGGGCGATGTGGTGACGACTATCTGGGCTGACAAAATGGAGAACGGACAGGGCTTCCTCGCCGATCACGGCGGCAAAGCGCCGATCGGCCGCGCTGCCGAGGCAAACGAGATCGCCGAGGTCGTGGCCTTCCTGGCCTCGGACAGGGCGAGTTTCATCGTCGGCTCGGTCGTCAAGGCCATGATCAAGAGCCGATGCGATAGCGGCAAAGCCGTCGACCGCGTCGCGGCCTGAGTTATCGCCTGCGAAGGCTGTAGCTTCAAAGTTGAAATCGCGAGAAAACTCTGGATGCCCCCATCGAGAGCCTCTAGCGGGCTCCATGGGGCCATTTGAACGAGCGGCTATTTCTTCCCGCTCAAAGCGATCGTTAGACTTTTATGGATTGGCCGTTTCTGCAGGCCTGAACCGATCGACCGAAGTCGTTTGGTTAACTTCTCACAACTGAGAAAATGAGATTTTAGCAAATGGCGAAATCATAGCGAAACTCACCCGATTGGCTCGATTTAAGCAAATTGAGACCTTAACGGGTGCCAGGCGTGGATTAATCGTCAAACCTTCTGCATACTTTAAAATAATCTTCGCCGAACGGAGAGTTCTGGGTCGGCGGTATCTGAAATTCAATCGCAAGTCTGGACTGAAGCATGGCTCAGTCGCACTGCCGAACAAACTCCGAGGCGCATAGCAGGAATGACACCACTTGCCAGGATCGCTCTCTTTATTGATGAAGCCAATCTCTTCGCAACTGCGAAAACGCTGGGTTTCGACCTGGACTTCAAGCGACTACTCCACGAGTTTCAAAGTCGCGTTGTTGTGGTGCGCGCATTTTATTATACCGCGATATTTGAGGACCAGGAATTTTCGTCAATCCGGCCGTTGACGGACTGGCTTAGCTATAACGGATTTACCGTTGTCACCAAGGTAGCCAAGGAGTCCGGCGCGAGCGGACGGCGCAAGCTCAAGGGCAATATGGACATTGAGCTTGCAGTTGACGCTATGGAGATAGCCGGTCGCGTGGACGAAATCATTCTGTTTTCCGGTGATGGCGATTTTCGTTCCCTGCTCGAAGCAGTCCAACGTCGCGGCGTTAGAGTTACGGTGGTTTCAACCATTTCGACCCAACCCGCGATGATCGCAGATGAGTTGCGCCGGCAGGCCGACGTCTTTACCGACTTGTTGGAACTCAAGCCTCGACTGAGCCGCGAAACGTCCAGGCCACGACCAAGGGCTGTTCCCCAGCCTGATTAGTCGCGCGCTCCAGGGCTGTTCGATGACAAGAGCGCAGAACGGTCGCGGCCAGGGACCCCGATTGGGCGGACCCATATTGGCAACAGATAACTGCGTCAGTGTACGGACCTCGCAGAGCGCGGACCGAGGGCGACCAGCCTATTCACGTCGGCGCAGGACGCCGAAAGCCGCGCCACGTGCGGCGTCAATTCATCGCACTTGCCGGGCTGAAACCAGTCCTCGCGGCGAGGCCTGAGCGAACCGCGACCCACCTTCACCAACAGCGCCCGGTTGGCCAGTCGGCTGGCGGCATTCGATCCTTCCACAAATAAGGGCATGGAGTTCACGTAGGTTCGCTCGCCGTCGGTCTCCATTCAATTCAATGTCAGAGCCGGCATGCTGACAAAACGCGCTCGCGTGAAGTTCTAATCCCGGTTGTTCACGGCACAAATGAATTTTGGTGTAACCACGACTGGAATTGCGCTGCGGAAACGGTTTTGCAGTTCGCTTGGCGTCGTACCGACCAATAAGCTTCGGTCTCTAGGCGATTGATCTTGTTCGGTCTTGGGATGCGTCTCTTACCACCCGATACCCTCTCGTCCGGCCAGTATTCGGGAGTTGAGGTGCAAAATAGTTGCAAGGTTTGCCGGGCTCCGCAATTTATGCAAGCTCGGCCACTTCCCGCCGGACGCACGAGCGCCGCCAAGATCGATGCGCCCTCCCCGACGGCGCTTGCAGTTCGCTGTGAAGCTAGCCGTTTGCCTGGCCACAGGCGCGGGACCGATGTGGATGGCCTCGCTGTAACTCCAGGAGGTTCGCCGGTGCGCCTGCCCGCCGCAGGCCGGCGGCGGTCGACCGCCGCTATCGCGCTACAGAGCGATTGCGGCTTATGGTTTACCCAACGCGTGTCCACTAATCGTTCACGAAAAGCGGCGTTCTTCGATTGGTCGCTCGGTGGACAGTGGGGACAAAGGCAACTCCTCGATTGCCGACATTGTAGTTCGACGATCGAATGGTTACGACGCGTCGGCGTGGACCCAGTTTGGAGTTCCGACATGCTCGTTCGTCCTCGTGATTTGGCAGACCAAATGTCTGGCGATCAGCAAGAGCTATTCACGCTGCCGCTGGAATCCGCCCGCTGCAAAGCCCGTGAAATTATCGATCAGTCTCCGCGAAGCGGCCTCACACCGATCATCGAAAAATGGCGGCAACTCCCCGACGGTCAGATTGAATTTGCGATACGACATTTTCCGGCAGGCGATTGACGCAAACAAATAATCCGTGACTGGCAGCGGCCTTATCCTCTCCTCTTCTGGACACACCTAGCGGCCCAAAACCTGCACGTCGAAAACCGGCTTGGGTGCAATTTTGATTTCCAGCACTCAAGTCGTTCCACCCGAAAATTTGGGCCGCCGCATTACCCGAATTCGGCGGCCATTTTAAATCGGCAATTGCAACACTCCAAATTTGAGAGCCCAACCGATGCTGAAACGTGAAGATGGCGCTCGCTTCAGCGCCACGATTCAGACGACCTCTGATGGTCCCCAAGCCGCCTATGTCGTTAGCTTACAGGCGGACGACCATACCCTCACCGAAACCGACGTCCAGCTATTCACCAACAA
This sequence comes from uncultured Alphaproteobacteria bacterium, assembly GCA_963836765.1. Taxonomy (GTDB): domain Bacteria; phylum Pseudomonadota; class Alphaproteobacteria; order Rhizobiales; family Xanthobacteraceae; genus Bradyrhizobium. Next base: position 208,168 of record CAWILG010000011.1, on the reverse strand, counting down.
AGAAGCTGCGGAAGCTTGGCTGAACAGCGCGGCAATCCCCCGCGGCTTTATTAGTTTCTCGACCGAATTCAAAGAATAGCAACGAACAAATATGCCGTTTCCCGGGCCTGCGCAACTCGCTGGTGCCGGTTAGCCTGTAGGCTGTCAGGTTACCGTCGATCGGCGCCAGGGCGTGGTTCGCCTACCGTTTCACATCGTGATCTAGGTAACGGCGGGTGGCCGGGGTCGAAGTTACAGCTTCCCCTCGGCTTGCTTGGGTGGTATTACCAAAACATGCCAAAGTCAAGAGCGGTACTACCAAAACCGAATAAGGGTGGGCGTCCGGCGACCGGTCGGGACCCCGTAACAGCTATAAGGCTGTCAAAAGAATTTCGTGTCGTGGTCGACAAATGGGCTGCAAAACAAGATGATCAACCCGGCCGCTCCGAAGCCATCCGCCGGCTGGTCGAACTCGGGCTGAGGGTGAAGAAGTGAAAGCGGCGAGACTACAAGAGTTGGAAGAAATAGCGGCGAAGCTATTGGCGACCGCTCGCGAGCTTCCGCCAGGTCAGGAACATCACAACGCACTTCGGGAGATCGGGCGATTTCGCGTGCAGATAGCTGCTCTGCGAGGCACCGATTTGCGGCGAGCACAGCTCGGGCTGAAGGCGAAGGGGAAATGATGGTTTCGCCGTTGGGTCTGGTTTTCACAATCGAAGTCGACGGCAAACCCACGGTCACTTTCGAGGCCAGACAACTCCGGGAAGCTGCCGAACTTTGTCAAGAAGAATGGCTGCGGGCCGACTTAAACACCCTTAGTTCGAACGGCGTCCCACTCTGTGGGATCGGATCAAAGCTCCGGGCGCGAATGGCCAACGAAGTTGAGAGAACTGCTTATCAGGAAGCTGCGGAACAGGCGGACCCGACCGATGATATTCTCTTGGCGTATTTAGTTGAGCTGGACGGATCGGATTGAAGGCGAAGGGAAAGTGATGCCGTCAGATAATCCTTCAGGAGGGCCGATCGACGGTGACGAGACGCACGTCAATTTCGATGTGCCGGCTGTTCTTCGGAAATGGCCTTCACTCAACAATCAGCGGCGCGCCATTGCTACCGGTCCGTATTTGTTGCTCGACGGCACACTGGATGAGTGTATTCGGGAGCTCATGGCCAAGCCGGCGCCCCAGCGACACCTATATGAGATTCACACAGCGCCTCAACCGCCACTGGTAGCTGATGTCTTATCGGGAGAGATCATCGCCGAACTCGCGCGGCTACGGGACTTTCTCTGACTAGCGGCAGGTAGGAATACTGCGATGCCTGTCTTTCTTTGAATGGTTCAAAAACACTGGAGACGCATATACAGCCCACAAGTTCGGCGCTCGACGCCAGTCGTGGTCGGAGTTGTCTTGAAGGATAGAGAGGAATTGGACATCTTTTTTTGCAAAATATCGCGGCCAGAATAAAGCGGACGGGGTGCTGCGAGTTTCATGCAAACAGCGGCGGACCACCTCGACTCTCGCGTGCAATCTCTTGAGAACAAACTCAACGACCAGATAGCTGGAATGCCTGCCGATGAATTAGCGTCGCTCAAAGAGGCGAATGTCCGCACATTGAAAATGGACGAAGCAAAGTTTACTCACACGGACCTCAATCGCGAGAGGCCATCACCGAAGCCCTAGGTAGCGTCCCTCTTTCGGGCGGGGCGGAGGGATGATGCAGAAGGGGTACACTGATGGGCAAGCTCGAACGACCGTTCGCCGACCCGGAAAAGGCAGCGCGCAAGCTGCTGGAGATCGCCAACGCTGTCAAGCCGATCCACGACGGCCGTATCCACATCGAGAAGATCAACGGCCCGTTTTTGTTCAAGGAAGGTGGCAGCCCGGCCGAATATGGCGCCGGTCTTAAGCTCGCCATCGCCCGCGGCTGGCTATGGATGCACGAGTCCGGGACCCATGTGAAGTTTACCGAGGTCGGCGCCGAGTTGTTCGCCTGATCATGTGGAGCGTTTCATGAGTTTTTATGTGACGCTTCGGCGCCGTGGTGAACCTCGAATTCACAAGTCGTCCTGCAGCTATTGCAAAGACGGCAAGGGTTTCGGATCAATCTTCAAGGCCAGGCGCAACAACACAGTGTGGTCGCCCCCGCTCGCGACGCTGGGAGAGGCAGAAGCCTACGCCAGAAATCATCATGGCAAAGTCGTTCGGTGCGGTCACTGCCTGACAGCGTCTGCCGATATCGCCGATGATCTTGCAAGTACAGGATAGCGCGATCAAGATCGTCGCGGGCGGCGTCGACAAGGAAGATAAGGCCCCAGCGTGAGCGAACGAGGCTGGCAGCGCAAATTCGAGGATCTGTTACCGCTGCCTGACGGTGGGTACTCGTCACGCTTGGCGATGCGGCCAGCTACATCACCAGTCTGCCGAAAAAGGACGCTGCTCTCCCCGAATGGCATTCGGCGATCGAAGCGCTGATGCTGGTGGTTGAGCATGGCGAGCCGGCGATGTTCGCGCTCATTGGCGTGATGCGAGCGACATCAAAACTGCTTAGCAGCTACGCATCTCAGGCATGCCCGCGCCACAAAGTAGCACCAAATCGGGTGGAACCTAAAATGCGGGACAGGGGGTCCACGAAGATTGGGGTCTACATGATCTGGCTGCTCGTTTTCGTCTTGATTTGTGCAATCAACGTCGTGGCTGGCCGTGCCCATAGCCGTTATCTCGACAGGCTCGAAGCGAGATCGGACTCCATCCAGCTATTTCTGGGCGGTTCCCCTGACTGCGTGGATCAAATCAAGTCTGTTGACCATTAGCGACAAAAAAGGATCACAACTCGACGAGCCTCGCACCGGGCGGGGATCGGCTTCATGACGCTAGCCGACGCAAGGTCATTGCTTAGTTTCAACGCGACGACGCCGCAACCAACGACGTTCCGGCAACAGGGCCTTATGCAGCACTGCTCTGGCTCTACGACCTGCTCGGGTCATTCGAAGAGCTCGCTGATCCCCTAAAGGACAAGGAGGGCCTCGCGCTGGAAGCAGCGAAGTCGCGCAAACGCGTCCGCAAGCGTGGAGGCCTCGACAATGACTTCTAAGGCCAGCGCGGAATGCTTTGTCTACATTACGCTTCCTGGCGAAACGGAATCCGTTGCGGCGGGTAAATTCGAACTGACGAAAGATCGGCGCGGCACCGCACTCGGACGCTTCGTCTATTAGATCCGTTGCCATGATCGACTTCATCGAGGTATCGAGGAATGCGGCTGCGCAATTCTTCAAGGATGACGTGCGGTCCGAAGAACCCGCCAACTCGTCGTTTGTCGGCGGATTTCTCCGTCAAACGGCTTTCTTGATTGCCACCAGTCAAACAAGCGCCTTGCCCTCCGGCCAGGCGAGGAAATCAAAAACAAACCCAGATAATCGCTACCGCCATCGGCAAGCCTCAGGCTAAGGCGACGGCAATCGTCGCTGTGAATTCGGCAAGCAATTTTACCTCAGGCTGCACCTTGCCCAATTCAGACATGGCTCTACTCCACGGCTCGGCAAGGCAAGAAGCCGTCACCGGGACGAAACGGTGACGGTTTCTCGCTCGCACACACGGGTACAGAAAGGACGGACGAATGCTGCTCGGACATGGTTAATGGAGTATTAACAGCGCAGGATCGGGATAAAATATGCAGGCAAAGCTGGAATTACCCATATTGCGGCCGCGACTTTGATCACCACCGTCGCCCCCTTTGCAACGCGCTCTCGAACTGTCCGAACTACGACAGCGTGGAATGACAGAAAATAACAATGACGAAGCATTTCAATGCGCGTCCTCTTCGCAAGGGGAAATGCTTCCGTATCGGTCAACTGCTCCATGCGCCACTCGCTCGTCCAATTCGAGGGTATGATACGCCCCTCACCCGACGAACTTGGTCAGTGTCGGTTTTGCATAAGAACGAGGAAGTCGATCATGCGTTTGTCAAAACTCACCGCCTTGGCGCTTATCGTTGGAGCTACAAGCTTCATGTCCGTGTCTTTAGCGCTGGCCGCTTCTGACTGTCCAACATTAACAGAACTGGCGGATTGGGGAGAGAATTCGACCGGCGACATTAGCGTCACATCTGGGGGAAGTTGCCAATATTCGATCAAGATGCGCGGCAACATCAGTGGTTCAGACATTTTACAAAACCCGGCACACGGCAAGTTGAAAAAGCTCAACATAGCGACCTACGAATACAAGGCGAAGGCTAGATATAAGGGAAGCGATACTTTTGCCATCAAGGCAACGGGTCGGGGGCCGACGACTTCTGGCACGTCGATAATTACTGTGCACGCGACGATCAAATAGCGGTCCTCCATGGCGGACGCGTGTTGGCTTTGCAACGGGAGGATTTGGCCCAGCTTTATGTTCTACGTGGTCTTGAGATCGGGGCAGTTCGACAGGGAAAGCGTCGGGGTCAGGCCACCAAGCGCGTGACCCGCTATCTTCTCAGTGCAATACGCGCGAAGACAACGCCACAGCGATCCAGACGCAAAAAAGCAAAGACCAGCCCGCCGCCGGGCCTATGCAGCAACGATGGTATCGGTGGCGACGCAAAACCTGACCAACATGGTCGCGGTCGTTACGACCTCCGGCGCGGTTTTGCTCACGCTTCTTACCGCCAAATATTTTTGAGGCGCGGTAACGCAAGGCTTCAAGAAGCTCCACGCCGAGGCCCGCACGGGAACCACACCGTTCCGGATAAGACGCCTGCATCTCTCGGCGTACGTCAGGGGCGTGGCTTCTCGCCATTGAGATGAACGATCGCGCTTGCCGTGAGTCAGTCCAATATCCAACCGTCACAGCCGAAGAGCGCGCGTTGGGCCTCGGACCCTTGGAGATCGAGGCCTTCACACAATGATGCTGAGCCATGTCACACAACGACGGCTGTTGGTGCCAAGAGGCGGTGCTCAAGGAGCTTGAGCGCCTCTGCGACGATGACGCAGGACATGTCTTCGCCGTCTCAGACGAACCGGGTTCAACGAGAACGCGGTTTAATCCGGCTCAGTGCTTCGCGGCACCGTTTATATCCACGGTTGAGCGCCTCTCCGTCACCGCCATCCAGGACCAGCGCCCGCGAATAGTCATCAGCGGCCTTTTGCCATTGTCGCTGCGACTCGAACACCCTTCCGCGATTGTAGAAAATTGCAGCATCTTCACGGAGCGCCAGAGCCTTTGTGAGATCGTGGAGAGCCGCGCGGTGGTCGCCACGCCCGATAGCAACAATGGCCCGGTTCGCCCACGGATCGGCCAGCAACGGATCCACTTCGATGGACCGCGTGAAAGCATCGGATGCGGCGGCATGATGTCCGATCCCCATCTCGATCAAGCCTTGCAGGCAAAACACCCGTGCGTCGTTCGGCCGGTGTTGAAGAATATGGGCGATATCGCTGCTTGCCAGCGCGAGATCGCCGCTTTCGCGCAACAGGATAGCGCGATTCAGTCGCGCATCGACGAGGTCCGGCTGCAGAACAATAACCCGCCCGTAAGCAGCTACCGCTTCGTCATTCCAATGCAGGGCGGCAAGCACTTGAGCGCGATTAAAATGGGCTTCGACATGGGCCGGCTCCCATCGAATTGCCATATCGTAGTCGCGCAGCGCCGCCTCGTGTCGATCTGCCCGCTGATGGATGAGACCGCGATCGAACCAGGCTGCGCTGTCGCTCGGCTGCTGCGACAGCAACGTAGTCAACTGACCTATTGCAAGGTCGTTACGACCGGTCGCCACGTGCAGACGTGCCATATTGTGTAACAGGATGACGCTCTCCGTGGCATACAATTCCGGTGCCGATCGCGCCATCAGATCGACAGCTTCGACAAGTTTTTGCTGCGCAGCATCCAGGCGGCCCTTCCGCATCTCCACGAGCGCAAGGGTATTCATGAGGAATGCGGTGTTAACCGCGCGCGTTGGTGATGCTGGCATGCTCTCGGTAAATTTCTGTGACTTTTCAATCCAGGATTTCGCCGCATCATAATCCCGGCGCGACCGTTCGTAGAGGCGGGCATTCAGGATCGCCATCGCGTAAGTAGCGTGTGCCAGCAACGCAGGGTCCTCGCTCTGCGACAGCAAGTCCTGACACAACGCTGCGACTTCATCGTAGCGGCCAAGCAACAGCAGCGCGAACAGCATGTTCCTGGTCAGGTCACTGTAAGTTTTGCCCCGCGTCGCGCGCGATAACATCCGTCGTCCGCGGACGGACCAGTCCAGCGCCGCGTCGTACCAAGCCATGTCGAGACAGGAGCGCGAGGCCGTCAGGAGCCTTTCGGCATCGTCTCCGGCCTGTTCGAGGTGGAACGGGATTGCGCCGAGGGAGAGCGAAGGTTCGCCCAGACTGGCGAGCGAAGCCGCGCGGGCGAGATGCATCGCCTTGCGCTCTGATGCCGGCGATCGGTGATAAACATGCTTCGCCAGCACCCGATGTGATGTGCCGTCAGCGTTCACGTGCGCCCGCGCCAGAGCGTCCCGGTCGTGGGCAGACAGGGTTGCGATGCATTCATCGAGGAACGGTTCGAGCGAGCGCGAGCGCGGCGGCGAGCCCCATCCATGACCGTAGACCGAAACGTCGCGCCAAAGACCGGCCGCCATCTCGTCACCCAGTCCGCAGGCAGCTAACCACGCCGCCCAAACCATCGGCACTTCCAGGATTCCGGAACCACTCTTCTTCCGCCGCCGTCGCCTGGCATATTGCTCGAGCGCAGCAGCCAGCAGCGGGTCCAGGCGATCGGATCTGGTGCAGATGCAAAGGCGCAGGCTCTTCGGGTCGGCGCGGCGCAACAACACAGAAATAAATTCCTGGTCGGTGAGATCGGCGTCATCCACATTCGTGAAGACCGCCACACGGCCGGAGCGCTCCCCTGCGAAATAGCCGAGGATGAAATCGGTAACGCCATTCGCAATACGACGTGTCCAGGTCGGGGGATTGCCTTCGCGCGAGACGCTCAACGCCTGACGCACATCGGCAGGCACGTCGACGTAACGGCCGATTTCGGTCGCCACCGATAGCAGTGTCAAAAGGTGAGTCGCAACCAGCTCCGGCGTCGCACGGGTAGCGTCATCAATGATCGCCCGTATCAAACCGCCGGCCGCGGTGAACGGGCCTCGCCGGTTACGATGTGCATCAAGCCAAAACGGCAGGTGAGAGGCTGCGCCTTGCGTCTGCGCACCGGCGTAGCACATCGCTACCAACCACTCGTGGCAAGCGATCGGCGGTTTCATGTTACACCACGCAAAGCGCGATTGGAGCCGTTCGGCTCCGAATGCAACGTTAGAGCTTGCTGATGCAGACGGGATCCGCGGCCACTGCGGGGCGGCTTGCCGCAAGCCCGCCGGACACCTGCTGCAGCTCGTCGTCCTGCAACTCGTGCGCGACGGGCTTCTTCGGGCCCTGCTTGATTTCGGCTTCTTTGCTAGTGGGCTTTTTGGTCATGCGATCCTCGTACGTGCGACCGAGCGTAGTGCTCGCGGCACTCAATTGGAGGCCCCCTCTAAAGTGACACATTTTTCGGAGTCTCGATCCGATAAGTCAAGAGACCCCGTCCGCGCCAACCCGTTTGCTGTTGCGCCGCTACAAGAAACGCGGCCGGGTTGGCCGGCTGAGCGGGGCCGCAACAGTCTTCGTCAAAGCTCAGTTGCCCCACACGCCGGGACTGGGAAGATTGGCGTTAACTTCCATGTCGGTATCGATGGTGTCGCCCTGGCCGACCCGGCCTCCCTTGCGCAGGGTTGGTCCGTGATAGCCCGGATCGTTGGCGCGGTTGCGCATTCCGCCGCTGACGGCATCGAGTTCACCGAAGCTCAGTTCGCGAATTTCGTTGCGCATGTCTCTCTCCTGATTGGTTAGAAAGGGACCATCCCCTCCATTCATAGTTTCAGGGATACGCGGGGCTTTTCATTGCCGCTGTGACGGACATCACAATTCGGCAAATCCCTAAAATTGACAAACCAGTTGGCTGCGGTCGGCTATTATTTTTTGCTCACAGGCGAATTGAATTGAGAATATTGGTCGTGGTGTCGATGAATTGCAGCGCCTGCTGCGTTTTGCCGAACGACAAGGGATAACGCGTACACTGGTCCGAGAGCTGAGCCAGTCGTTTTCGTTCGCTGGCCAAAATGGTGTTGGACTTTTCGACTGCAAATTTGACGATACCCCGCATCGGGTTGTTGTCGCCAAAATCGGTCATCTCCTTCTCGATCGTGATCAGATATTCGTAGCTCGAAAGCTCCTCGGAGATCTGAAGAAGCTCCCGGATTGTCGACTTGATGCAGTCTGCATCGCCGGTGGAAATGTCCGGTCGTTTGGAGGTTTGAACGAGATCTCCCATCAAATTCTGAAACAGCGGCTTGATGTCCTCGACTTTCTTGAAGTCACTCTCAGACAAGACACCGCCGTTGGATGCATTCGACGCGAGTAAAGTAATAGCCAACCCGAAGCCCAACGACTTCACCCACCCACGCGCATGGCTGGCGACCACGAGCGCAGAATTCCTGACGTCGGTCGCGACCATTTCAGATCAACCTCGGAAGGATGCCGGATCAAGCATAGTCCTGACGGTTTCGTTTCGCTAGGGCAGACGGGAAAGACGCGCCCTTTCGGCGAGCGCGGACCTCGGTCCCGAAGCGCCCCCTCCCCGATCGGTTTCGATCAATCCTCCGGTTTGGTTGTCCGGCATTGGCTTTGGTGTATGATCCGGCACGGCGAGCAGGGGTAAGCTGTGCATATTCGGCTGAATCCACCGTTGGACGCACCCGACATGCCGATCCGCGGATCGAGCTTGAGCCGGAGGACGACGATGTGACTGAGCAGTCGCAACGGGCATTCCGCGCCGTGGCGCTGCAGCGAGCCGCCTCGCCCGAACAGCTCGACCACCTGGTCAGCATTACCAAACCGTTCGACTGGATTCTGACTTTCGTGGTTTGCCTGGCTCTGGCGGCCGCGCTGACATGGGGCGTGGTCGGACGAATCCCGACCCGCGCGGCCGGGGAAGGGATTTTGATCAGCGGTGGCGGTCGCGTCGTCGATGCCATCTCCGCTGCCGCCGGGCGGCTCTCGTCGATCAACGTTTCGGTGGGCGATCACGTTGTGCAAGGCCAGGCGATTGCTCAGATCGCGCAAACCGATATCCAGCAGCGCCACACTAGCGCTATCGAGGTCTTTCGCGAGCGCGAGCATGAGCATGCCGACCTGACCTCGAAAATTGCGAGCGAGCTCGCGTCAAAGAGCCAGAACTTTGCGAAACTCGAGGCCGCCTTCGATCAGGTCGTGAAGGCGACCGACCAGCGCATCGAATATCTGACGGTCGACCTCAAGAACCTCGAGGAGTTGCTGGCCAAGGGATACACCACCCGACGCAATGTCGAGGATCGCCGTCGCGACCTGGCCGATGCGCAGCAGCGAAAGGAAGATACAAGGAACGAAATCCTGAAGTTGAGATCGCAAAAGACGGATCTGGAGACCCAGCGCACCCGCGAAATCCAGCAATCGGAATTCACCCTCAATGACGCACGTCGGCAGATGGACGCTATCGCTGGAATGTTGCAGCAGAATACCGAGGTCATCAGCCCGATCGAAGGACGTGTGCTCGAGGTCAAGGTCTCGGCAGGCTCGGTGCTCGCGGTCGGCACGCCGGTCATCGCCATCGAAAGCGAGGGTACGGAGCTCGAGGCGCTGGTCTACATTCCGGCGGAGCGCGGCAAGAACGTGAAACCCGGAATGCAGGTCAGCATCGAGCCGAGCACGGTGAAGCGCGAGGAGTTCGGAACCATGGTCGGCACCATCGTGACGGTCTCCGATTTTCCCATAACGCCACAGGGCATGGCTGCTGTACTCCACAACGACAGCCTCGTCAGCCGCTTTTCGCACGATGGCGCGCCCTATGCGGCAAGGGTCAGCCTGGAACAGGACCCCGCAACCGCCAGCGGCTATCGCTGGGCGGTTGGAAAGGGGCCACCCGTTCGTCTCAGCAGCGGAACGCTGACGCGTGCCGAAGTCACCACGCGAAATCAACGCCCGCTCGACCTGGTGCTACCTCTCCTCAAGCGGCTGACTGGAATTGATGGATAACGCCCCTTTGCCCCAGCCAATGGCGGACGAGGCGCAGCCGCTTCCACGGCGAGCCCGCAAACCGTTCTGGCGCAAAGCGGTGAAGCGGACGCCCACAATCCTGCAGATGGAAGCGGTCGAATGCGGGGCTGCGGCGCTCGCCATGGTGCTCGCCCACCACGGCGCCTGGATTCCGCTGGAGCAGCTCCGCGTCGCCTGCGGGGTCTCGCGCGACGGCAGCAAGGCGAGCAACATCGTCAGGGCGGCGCGCCGCTTCGGCCTCGCCGCCAAGGGTTTTCGCAAGGAGCCCTCGACCCTGCACGAACTGCCGATGCCCTGCATCATTCACTGGAACTTCAATCATTTCGTGGTGCTGGAGGGCATCGCTGGCGACCGCGTCTACATCAACGATCCGGCGATCGGACGGCGGCGCATCGACATGGCGGAACTGGATCTTGCGTTCACCGGTGTCGTGCTCGCCATGGAGCCAACCGAAGCGTTCAGGAAATCGGGCCACAAACCGCAGGGCTTGCGTTTGCTGGTGCGCGAATTGCGCGGCTCGAAGGCGGCGGTCGGCCTGCTCGTGGTCGTCAGCTTCGCGCTCATCGTTCCCAGTATCGTGGCCGCGGGATTTTCGAAGATCTTCGTCGACGACATCCTGATCCGGCACAGCACCAGCTGGCTGGTCCCGCTGCTGATCGGCATGGCCGTGACCGCGATGTTCCGCTCCATCCTGACCATGATGCGCCAGTCATTGCTGTTGCGGCTGCAAACCAAGCTGGCGGTGGTCATGATCAGCCGTTTTCTCTGGCACGTCATGGCGCTACCGGTCGAGTTCTTCACCCAGCGCCATGCCGGCGACATTGCAAGCCGCGTGTCCGCCAACGAGCAGGTTGCCCGCCTGCTTTCGAGCGGCGTGGCTGCCAACGCGCTCAACCTGACATCGATCGTGTTCTTTGCCGCCGCGATGGCGATCTACGACGTTCCGCTCGCTGCGATCGGCGTCAGCATGTCGCTTCTGAACGTGCTGGCACTGAGACTAATCGGCGAGCGCCGGCAGGATCTCAGCCGCAGTCTGGGGCTCGAACAGGGTAAGCTTGTTGCTGCTACAGTGAGCGCCGTGCGCACTATCGAAACCCTCAAGGCGAGCGGACTGGAAGATGAGGCATTCGGTCAATGGTCCGGGATTCAGGCAAAGGCCCTGAACGCGGAGCAGGAACTCGGAGTATCCTCGATCTTTCTGGACATGCTGCCGACGCTGTTCACCGGACTGACGGTCGCTGCGATACTTGGCATCGGCGGCTTGCGGGTGATCGAAGGCTCCCTCACGCTTGGAGGTCTGGTGGCGTTCCAATCGCTCATGGCAAGCTTTTCGGGGCCTGTCACCGACCTCGTCAACTATGCCGGCAACTTTCAGACCATCAAGGGCGCGCTTGAGCGCCTCGAGGATGTCTACAATTACCCGCTCGACAATTCGGGCAAGAGCGCCGTCGCGGCGGATCGCTTCGCGCCGAAGCTGACGGGCAGGATCGAGCTCAGCAACATTCAATTCGGCTACTCGGTGCTGGAGCCGCCGTTGCTGACCGGCCTCTCCATCACCATCCCGCCCGGCGCGCGGGTGGCTTTGGTCGGCGCCTCCGGCAGCGGAAAATCCACCCTCGGCAAGCTGATTTGCGGACTTTACAAGCCGTGGGCCGGCGAAATTCGTATCGACGGATGGACCCTGCCGGAAATTCCACCGCAGGTGTTCGCAAACTCGATCGCCTACGTCGACCAGGATATTTTCCTGTTCGAGGGCACAGCGCGCGACAACCTGACCCTGTGGGACCCGACCGTCACAGAAGAGGACCTGTCACAGGCGTTGAAGGATGCGGTGATTCATGAGGACATCGCGACGCGGGCGGGGAACTACGACTGTTATATCAACGAAGGCGGCGCGAATTTCAGCGGCGGGCAGCGCCAACGTATCGAGATCGCGCGGGCGCTGGTTTCCAATCCTGCGGTGATCGTGCTCGACGAGGCGACCGGCGCGCTCGACCCGATCACCGAAAAAATCATTGACGACAATCTGCGACGCCGGGGCTGCACGTGCATCATCATTGCCCATCGCCTGAGCACGATCCGCGACTGTGACGAGATTATCGTGCTTGAGCAGGGCACGATTGTCGAGCGCGGAACCCATGAGCAGCTGATCACAGCTTCAGGGCGTCTACGCGAAACTCGTGGCTCAGGAATGACCGAACCTGTTCTCCAGCAGGTACAAGCAACGGCCGATCAAGAGGCCGCCGCTTGTCTGCCGATCCGCATCGTGCTCGATAGCCGTCACCCGAAGCTTCTCGACCATCGCGAGCACGTGCTGCAGCTCGTGGCAGGATATGCCGATGTCTTTGCCGTCAGCATGGTCGATGGCCGTGCCGATGGCGCCCGGCACCATCTGTTTCGGGTCGAGAGCGGCGAGGTCATTCTCGATCTGCCGGAAACCGCCGATAGTTCGGGCACCCGCATCCAGGTGATCGCCGTCGGCGGCCCGGGCACCGAAGCGCTGATGGTGCCGCGTTCGGAGTTTCTATCCGTCGATTCGATCATCGCCTGGATCACGCGGCTCGCCAGGATGATCGCGGGTCCAAACCCAAGTTGGGAGATGCGCGAGGTACCGGGCGATGGCGCGGCGGAGATTCCGCCCGGTGAACGGCGGCGTGGTCCGGTGCGCAACATCGTCTGGGTCGCACTGGCGGCCGGCGAAGCGAAGCTTATGGCGCTCGATCCGGCTGTTGTCGCCGGTGGCCCGCCCTTGCCACTGACGTCGGGGATGTGGATCGAGGCCGGCCCGTCTGCATGCGGCGTTGTCGGCAGCGCCGACACGCCTGATGCGGATGTGCTGTGGCGCGCCATCGATCAATTCCATCCTGGCGTCGTCGCAGGTATCCGGGATCGTCTGGCGGGCGATGTTGGCCGGGAGACGCAACGCCTGGTTCGTCGCAGCGATCTCACGACAGCGCAGACGTTCGAATCCTTCGACCGCCTCTCCGCGATTGTGGTGCGGCGTTCCGGCCGCACAAAAATAGAAGCAGACCCGTCGGATCCCTTGCTCGCCGCCTGCCGGATGGTCGCGGAAGCCGATCGAACGCCGTTTGTCGCACCTGCCCGAGCCGCCCCGGCTCGGCAGGAATTTGCCGACGTTGTCGAGATCGCACGAACCGTACGACTGCGCGTTCGCCAGACGCTGTTGCGGGGCGAATGGTGGCGGCAGGATGTGGGCCCGTTGGTGGCCTGGCACGGCGAGGAACGCAATCCGGTCGCGCTTATCCGCGGCCCGCGACATCGTTACACCATGATCGAGCCGAGAACGGGAACGCACCGTCCGGTCGACCGCTCGCTTGCGATGGAGCTGGCCCCGGAAGCGGTGACGTTCTATCCCGCGTTGCCATCGCACCCGGTTCGATTTCGGGATCTGCTCACATTCTCGGTTCGCCATTCCAGCGGCAATATCGGTCGCATCGCACTCGCCGTCGTCGCGATAGGTCTGCTGTCATTGGTCGCGCCACTCATTACGCAACTTCTCATCGGCTCGGTCATACCCCGCACCGAGCTCGACCAACTCGCGTTTTGCGCCCTCGCACTTGCCGTTACGGCCGTCGCCATGGCCAGTGTCCAGGCGATGGAAGGACTCGCGATGCTTAGGCTTGAAGGCCTGATCGACTGGAAACTGCAGGCGGCGGTGATCGACCGTCTGCTCAGGCTGCCTGCGTCGCTGTTTCGCGAATACACCGTTGGCGACTTTGTCGATCGCTCGATGGGAATCGATGCTGCGCGCCGGATATTTACCGGGCGTGTCCTGCGCGGGATGATGGCCGGCCTGTTCTGCTGGTTCAGTATAGGTCTGATGTTTTACTACGATCTCAGACTGGGGCTGGTCGCATTTGCGCTGACGATCGTCAGAGCGATCCTGATCATCGCCACCAGCGCGATACGTCTCTATCACGAGAACAACCACTTCAACCTGCAGGGCAAGATCGGCGGTTTCGTGCTGCAGCTGATCTCCGGAATCAGCAAACTCCGCGTCGCAGCCGCAACGTTTCGTGCGCTCGCGGTGTGGTCGAGGCAGTTCGCGATTTAAAAACAATATTTCATAGCCTCACAGCGGACTGCCAACGCCCTCGGCGTTTTTGAGACGTCGTTTCCAACCATCGCCACGCTGATCATTTTCGCGGCGGTGTCGTTTACAGGGAGCAAACTGTTACTCGACATCGGCGGCTTCTTCGCCTTCTTCACGGCATTCGGCCAATCGATGGGATCGATCGGTGCGTGGGCGGCAGGCGTGAGCGAAGCGCTGATCGCAATCCCCCGCCTTACCCGCCTGCGGCCGTTGATCTCGGCTGTGGTCGAGGTTTCGGAGGACCGTAAGCCTCCGGGCGAGCTGACCGGAGCGGTCGAGTTTTCCCGGCTGACCTTTCGCTACGTGCCGGCCGGCCCGCCGGTCCTCGACAACGTCACGCTTCGGATCGCGCAAGGCGAATATGTCGCGATTGTGGGCCCGTCAGGCAGCGGGAAATCCTCGCTTTTCCGATTGCTTCTGGGCTTCGAGCGGTCGGAAACCGGTGCGGTTTTCCTCGATGGAAAGGCCCTCGACACACTCGACATCAGCGCGGTGCGGCGGCAGCTTGGCGTGGTCCTGCAGAATGGAAAATTGGCGACAGGCAGCCTCTATGACAATATTTGCGGTGGCGTCCAGCTGCCGCTCGAGCAGGCGTGGGAGGCCGCCCGCCTTGCCGGTCTTGATGCCGATATCGAGCGTATGCCGATGGGCATGCATACGGTGATCGCAGAAGGCGTGAACACGCTGTCCGGCGGGCAGCGACAGCGGATCATGATCGCCCGCGCGATCGCGCGCCGGCCCCGTATTCTGCTGTTCGACGAGGCAACGAGTTCACTCGACAACCAGTCGCAGGCGATCGTCAGCGCATCGCTCGGCAACCTCAACGTAACGCGGATCGTCATCGCGCACCGGCTGAGCACCGTGCGCCAGGCAGATCGCATCATCGTGCTTGTCGACGGCAAGGTCGTGCAAACCGGCAGCTTTGCCGAACTCAGCAACACGCCCGGAATGTTCGCCGCCTTCGCCCAGCGGCAGTTACTCTAACGGAAGAGGACAATCATGCGAAAAGTCCTGTACATCTTTGGCTTGCTCAGCGATGCCGACGTCGCGTGGATGGCGCAGACGGGACTTCAGCGACGTTTAAGTGACGGCGAAATCATTATCCGAGAGGGGACGAGCACAGATTCCCTGATCTTTATGCTCGAGGGGGAATTGCTGGTGACAACCCGGCGGTTAGGACAAATCGCGCGGCTCGGCGTCGGCGAGGTCGTCGGCGAAATATCGCTGGTGGATTCGGCGCCGCCATCGGCCACCATTACGGCCAGCGGAAACGGTCTGGCACTCTTCCTCGACAAGACAAAGCTGATGCAGAAGCTCGACAAGGATGATGGCTTTGGCAGCAAATTCTACCACGCCCTCGCTGTCTTTCTTGCCGACCGGCTTCGAGAAGCGCGCGGAAGCTCGGCTGGAAACTCCAATATCTCGGACGAGTTGGATATCTCGGCCGACGAACTCGACGTCGGTATTCTTGACCGTGTTACCGCGGCGGGAGAACGATTTAGCCGAATGTTGAGGACCCTGAGCGGAAGCCGACTTTCGAACTAGGGATTTTGTCCTCACTTCCAGATCAAGTTTACCATCGGATCGCCGCCATCTCCCAACTCGGGCTGACCGAGGCTCGGCGCGCCTTTCTGGTTCGCGCCGGCGGGCTTTCTCTGTGTGACCCAACGCACGGTGGCTTTTCCAAACGATGGCTAGCTTGCTGTCATGACGGGCAATGGCCGCTCGTCCTCAAATCAAACGGAGAAGCGTCATGACCAACTTCAGTAGCGAAATGAGCCTCAACGACCTCGAAGCCGTCAGTGGCGGAATGCGCAACCGCGCCAACGATCCGGGCTATCACGGTCCTACCATCAACAAGGGCGGCGAAGTCGGCGGTGGCGACACGATCGATGGAATCCCGTGGGGCGGTACGTCTGGAGATGGCTCGTGGGGTGTCGTGAATGGCAACCTTCCTGGCGCAGGAAATTGGGGCAACTGAGTCCGGAATATCAAGTACTTGCACGGAACGCGCCGGTTCACGCCGGCGCGTTTCGCATTGTGCAAGGGCGAAGACGGGTCCGCCGGCTTCGCGACGTCAATCGCTGTCTTTCGCGCGGGACCGATCGGCTTAACCGCGCTGACGCAGCCGGATAGTGTGATCTTGCGCACTTTCGAGGGATTGCTGAAAGTGATATCAATGCTGCTGCAAAGAAGGAAAACACAGGAAAGAGGAGTACACGCCATGGACAACAAAAAATTCGATTTGGGGAAAAACGAAAAGCCCGCCGAAGCCTCCCCCAATGCTATCAAAATTGAACTGAGCGACGAGGAATTGTCGCAGGTGTCAGGCGGCACCCCTGACCGCAGCAGCACTAAACTGTTTGAAGCGTGCGCAACGGGGACGCACATCAAGGAAGGCAAAATCACCTAAACTCACCTCTTGAAACGCGAAAGCTCTACAGCCCGCGACGTCTCGGCAGGTTCCGGAATGTTGGGTTTCAGGCGTCCTTAGTTTTCGATTTTAGGCCGCAATATTTGGGACCGAAATCGAGGGTAACGCGAACCGGAGACGTGTTCCGTAGATTTCTTGAAAAGCTCACATTTCACATTAGCAAGCAGTCTAGCATCCACTCACCACGACCAGAGCGATGGAGACTCTCATGAGCAAGCCCACGACTAAAACCGACGCGCCAGAAGCTGGCGTCGAGCTGACCGATGAGCAACTCCGCGGCGTCAGCGGCGGTAACTCGATCGACAAGATCCCAAATATTCGCACCCCGAAGTTCGGCCCTGCCGCGTCGATTTCGCAAGGCGAGGTCAACAGCGATCAGACCGACAACAACCTGCCCTAAGAACCGCAGCGAACCCTCGCGGGGCCGCGCCGGGTAGGCGCCCCCGGGGCAAATCCGCGACAGCAATTGGCGCGTCGCAGCAGCTGTGGCAGACGTTAGGGCAGACCAGGATAGCTTGAGATCGCTGCGCCAAAGCCAGGCCGTATTAGCATGAGTTGGCCAGCACTTAACGGCGTCAAGGCGCTCTTGAACCATGACGACAAAGGCGTCAGCGGCATCTATGCGCGTTGGCACATGTTCGAAGAGAAGCACGAAGCGATCTTGGCGATTGAGGCGGCGGTGTTGCCCTTGATGGCCGAGACAGTGGGCCTTTTCATTGTGGACTCTCTTTATTCGTTAGCCGCCTATTGAGACAGCCTATAGTGTGAGGGCTACAAACGCGAATAGCCCGATAAGCGAGCCGAGGGCTACGACGATGATAGCGAGAAAAACCTCGCTCATGCCGGGCGCCGCTAAGCTATCCGGGGCCTTTCTTTTAAGGATACGAGTTCGCATCGTCCGAACGGTCTCCCAGTCGAAAAGCCACTTATCAGCCGGAGCGCCTGCTACGTGCTGGCGCAAGAGATACGTCTACTTCGCAGGAAATCGGCACCACTAAGGTTTCAGTCTCGCAACATTTCGGGCAGTCGAAAGTGTGCAAATCGAACCCCGGTCTTTCAGGTTCGATGAGCCGCAATGCCATCACCTCCCCGCATTTTGGGCAACGAGGACTCTTGATAACGTCCACGAACACTACGTATCCCCCAACAGGCAAATGTACCAGTGGACTGCACCATTGGACGCGCTTTGCGCAAATCCGATGTTCTGAAGGTGACGGATGTTTGGAAAAGTGATGGACGCCCGCGGCGCAATCAAGAACGCGTTTTTTGGAATATGAAACTTACGCAATGTTTGCCAATGGGCCGGAACAAAATGCAAGCCCGAGGTTTTGTGTGAATCCTGCAACCATACGGAGACGTTTCTCATGCGATCCAAACTTGCAATCTCTGCTCTCGTCGTAGCGTCGTTCTTCGGCTCGACGCTCATTGCGTCTGCTCAAAACCAAACGGCGCCCGGCGCGTCCAGTGGAGGAACCGTCAGTCCTGGCGCTACCGGTGGCAAGAAATTGCAACATGAAAAAATGCAACATGAAAACGGCATGACGACAGGGTCAAGCACGCGTAGCGGTGCCAAGAAAGGCGGCGCGGCGAATCCATCGGACCAAGACGACGCTGGTTCCGGGGCCGGTATGGCTGCTCCGAAAAGCGGCAGCAAATATTGACATTCTTTCGAGGGGCTGATGTACCTTCGAGAGCAAGGCCCCGGAGCAATCCGGGGCCTTGCTTTATGGATGCCGCGTGAGATTGTCTGCGAACGACGTCGAACCGCCATAGACATACCCCCGCAATAAGCAACGGCGTAAACGTGAAAACGGAGCGTCAATTCGAACGTCCCAATCCCTTCTCTGCCAATGTCTTGACGCTCTGCAAAAGGATTTGCAGCGCGTGAGTGTCTTCAAGGTCGTCTGATCCCTCATGGTGTTACACCGCGCGTGAACCCTGCCCAGACGTTATGTTCTCATAGCCCGTAGCGGGTGCACGAGTTATTCAAAGCGCGCCGCCATCTTGGCGATTGGGACGGCGGTGTCACCGCTGATCGTCCAAACGAACCGCTCGCTGCCTCGCCTCTCACAGCCAAATAACAGTACCTTTCCCCCGCAGGTCCTTAGCGATTGACATCGCAAGCTGCGACAGGTTCGGTCCAACGCTTCGGGGCTAACCGCGCCCGCCGGGCCAAACGCCGCCGTCATGCTGGCTTCAACGCTGCGGGTTGAACTGATTGTTTGAAAGCAAAACACTGGCCCAGTAACCCAGGAACGCAAAGACCGGATATCCCAGAAGAAACCCAAGCAACGCTCTCAGGAAACGGCGCACGAGATCCTCCAAGACAACGGGCATGTACAAGGAAGCCGGGAACAGATCAGGGATCGGCATCAGCTTGTTGTGCTGTCAACGGAGCAAACGGAAGGGTCGCGTCACTGCGATGCTGCGCCGTGTTCGTCGCCCCGAAGTCGCGAGCCTTTTCAATCTCTTGCTGATGTCCGCCAAGGGTACTTTTCGGAAGTGTGCGCAACGTCTGACTTGAGTCCGTAATGCGCGCCACAGCAGACGTCGGCCACGCCTGCGGATTATGAGCCCCCACACGCGCGGTGACGCTTCCGGCCTGTCACCGGCTCTTAAGAACCCCGGTGCTTTATCTGAGAAGAAGCATTACTGAAGTGAAGCTGGTCAGAGGGACTTCGCTACCTTGCGAGTAAATCTTTCAAGTCATCAGCCGCACTCGAACAGCGAAGCTTATCGATCTGTCGCGCCAACAGCAGAGCGTTCGCCTTTAGTGAATTGATCTTCGTTTCGTCTGGGTGCTGCTTTTCAAGCGCCTCAATCTTATCGTTGATTGCATTAAGCTCATGGTGAAGGCGCTCCATTTCCGTGATATTCTTGATTGGTTCGACTGGTTTCCAAGCCCTTTGTGACTGCATGATTCGCTCCCCTGCGATGGTCACGCATCCGTGAGCTGAATTTGTGGCTACAATGCGAAGCTATCACTGCGATAAAGTCGGCTTCCTCAATCGCTCACGTCCGGCTCGCTTGATGAAAAGTGCCGTCATGATATTAAGCCGCTTCAAAGTAAGAATGGAGATCGATGTGGCCAAGAAAACAAAAACGAAAATTGTTCGCCGCGAATATACGAAGGCCGACGTGAAGGAATTACGAGCTCATTCAAAAGCCAAAACGCCACTAGCTAAGATTATGAAGCTGACTAAGAGAACGGAAGGTTCATTGCGTCAGAAGGCACTCAAGCTCGGCGTCAGCCTTGGGCATCGCAGATAACGCAGGGGCCTCGCTTGCAACTAATGCGTCTGTTTACGCACGAGCTGGAGACAGTTGTGGGTCTGTGACGTCAATTAAGGCTTCAGAGTTCCGCAACCTGAATTCCAGCAGTAACCACGTTCAGTTACGATCCATCAGCAATTAAGGCGTTTGCTCTCCTCACCGTTAGTATAGCGGCGGGAGACGTTATGCCCATCGGACGATACATCGCGTGGGTTGGCACAGCACTTCTTGTGTTGCTGTTCGTGACAAACTGGTTTCTTCCGCAATTTTTAGCGGAGCCAACTGGCGATCGGATCAACCGACCTATCATTCGGATAGTCTCGGTGCAGCGTCTGCCCGAACGGATCGTCATCGACACAAGTCTGCCAACGATAGTGCCGCCGCCAACACCGGTCGAGAACGCAGCTCCAGGCGAGCCATCGCCACTGCAATCGTACGCGTCAGCGGCTCCGCCTACGACGGTAGCCGAGGTCAATTACAAAAAGCGGAAGGTCGTTAAACGGCAGGGGCCTAAGGTTGCGGGCAACCAATCGCCATTGGCGATCACCCCCACAGCTGCAAGTGGCAACTCGGCGACGACCGTTCCGCCGACCAAATTATCCTTTATGGATATTATTTCAGGGCGACTGGCGAGAAACTTGCTCAACCTAAATTGAGGAGTCGTCTTTCCGACAAATTGTCGGTGACCGGGCCAATCTGCACGATTGTAGTCATCATCAGTGCTTCAGATCTTGCCGATCAAAGCGAACTAGGTGTCGCATCCCCTCGAGAGGTTCAATGCCCTTAAGAACCCCGCAAAGCCCTCTGGGCGTCGGCAGGACCTGAGGTCAAAGCTTGTTTTGGCATGGTCGACATTCTTACTTTTCTTTGGCTCTTGGATTATGATGTGTCGGTCAGGAGACACGGTTGCAGATCTCTTGGCGCTGGGATCGTGCCAATGGCGCGGTGCTATAGTGGATGGAGCAGGCCCACGTTTCGCCTGGTTACCCGATTGAATCGTAGCTAAATTGCTTCGGTCGGTTGGCGAAACGTACGCGATATTCACCCTATCAGCGGACGTCAGAGTGTCGTGGCCGTCTGCAAATGAAAGGCGATCAGTCTTATTGCCGGTAACGGTCGGAAACACCTCCGACAACGACGACGCCGATTTCTTTGCGGTCGCGCCAATAGCGCCCAATCCAGCAAGGCAAACTACGCCAAAGGCAATGGCCCTAATCAAGTGGTCGCCCCCTAATGGTAAGGATGCCAGGGTCATCGCGAAATCGGCCCGGAATGCGGCTCACTCGGCTCAGAACGAGTCCAGGCGTCTTTGTTGGTTAATTTGATCGCGCCCGGAACTCAGGCACGACAACCTGTCAGTGCTGCACGTCCGCCGTTAGGAGTTCATCAACCATACCATCTCTGGATTACGCACGAAGGGCGGCTTCGTAGGCGAGAACAAGGACAGACAAATGGCGAAGTTTACGCTGGGAGACGTGGTCACGAAGAACAAGGGTGGCGACCGCGTAGTTCGCGCTTTCTTCACGATCAAAGAGGGTGATCTGATGTATGCGGTCGAGAACGAAGGCGCGCTGGACTTCGTTGATGAGGCCAAGCTGATGTCAGGCAGATCCGAGTTGGCGGCGTAATGGCGGCGCTGAGCCTGGGAGACCAGCAGGTGACCAAGAAGATCAAATTGGCCACGACGTTGGTCCTTTACGTACCTTCGTCCTCGTAAAGTGACGCTGGCTTCTGAGTAGAGATAACACCCCGGGCCGTTTGGCTGTCTCCTTGCCGGTCTGGCCTCATTCCTTATCGACCACGATATCCAGCTTGCGTATGAACGGCCGCTTTGCGCCGATATTGTTGAGTTAGTTTGCCGTTGATCGGAGTTGGCTGGCGTGATTCCAACCGCGAGAAGGCGGCCCGCGAGGCGGCGCTGCGCGTCCAGCATTAGTTCGCCGCCGTCGCCGAGACGTTCATCACCGACAAGTTGGCGCAGGAGTGCGACGGCAAGGACGCCGAACGTGTTTTGCGCACCACCTTCGTTGCCGCATGGGCTGATCGCCCAATCGGCGACATCACCGCGCTCGACGTGCTGGAGATTATCAACGCCAAGAAGCGCCGCGCACCGCAACAGGCCCGCGCGCTGATGGTCCTGATCAGGCGGTTTTTCAACTGGGCTTGCGATGCCCACGTCTACGGTCTGACCGCGTCACCATGCGACCGGCTCAGCGTGTCCCGCATCATCGGCCCGGTGCCGAAGCGAAACCGAAGCCTCAACGACGCCGAAATATTTGCATTCTGGCGCGCGACCGAGCGGATGAAATATCCGGTTGGTCCGGCCTACAAATTGTTGTTGCTGACCGGACTGAGGTTGAACGAGGCCGCGCAGCTATCATGGCCGGAGGTTCAGGGCGACACTATCGTCATCCCGCCCGATGACGAGATGCGCATCCCGCTCCGGCTCGCGTGCCAACTCGGCGGGGATGGATGCGCGCGGGCAGACAGGGCTCGATCCATTGGCCGGTCTGCCCGCACCAACTATCACAGACCGCGCCGCTGCGCTTGCTCGACGGCGCGCAAGGGCGAGGCATCTGCTGGCGCAGTGTCTCGCGCCGGGCGAGGCGGTTAGTGTCGGGGCCGCCTCGCCTGCCCTCGCGGCGATGGGCGACAGCCGCGCCGTCGCCGTGAGGACAGGGCGTTGTAGTCCGCTTCTCCAAACCGTTGATGCCGCTGCGCAAAAGGCCGGTTCGAGGGCCGATTATCGCCACCGCTGCTCGCGCTCCCGGCGCACCGCAGCGCTCCGTGGGACTTCGACTTGAGCCAAGTCTTCTACGGCGATAGAGTGCATCCGCTCGCTCCTGCAACCCCAAACCCAAAGGAGACATAGATGAGCAAGCACGAGAAGCTGGAAGAGAAGCTGGAGCAGAAATCCCCGGCGACGCCTGACAGTATCACGAAGGATGCTGAGCTTAGCGAAGAGCAGTTGAAAGAGGTTTCGGGTGGCTCCATCACCCGGAAGACCGACAGCGCGTCGCCAACGTTTTTTAAAAATGCCTGCTCGGGGACACCGTTTTAAAGTTAAAACTATAGGCATCGCTGGTGTGACCCCGGTCACATCCCGCCCTGAGCCGCCTTGGCATAAAGTCGTCGACCGTCGCAATGGCGGACGGCGTTGGTGCCGCAACAAAGTGAGACGATCATGAGCAAGCACGACGAGAAGCTGGACCATGGACCGATGATGGAGCATCAGATCATTGGCGCTCTCGACGACAAGGATCTTGATAAGGTGACCGGTGGCGATAAAACGGTCGTTCTACAGCACGAGAAGGTGACCGGTGGGTCAACCCCGACCGAAAGTGTAACGTTTACCTATGGGGGCCAGCAAATTAATTACAACAAGCAAAACCCATAGACCAGATGCGGCACCGGCTTCGACTTCGTACCGCAATCACCATTGAACGTCGTCCAGATGCCCGCGAAGGCGGACAGCGGGCGGTCATCGTTGAGCGCGAACCACACCACGTCCTTTTTCTTCGTCTCGCGGTTCGGCTCCGGCACGTACTCGGTGAAGCTGTTGACCGGGACCAAGCAACGGTTCTCCGGCTTGAGCCAACCGCGCCAGTGCGACGACGACGTGTTGCGGACGTTGGTGACCGGCGGCCCGCCCGTGCGCGGTGGCGGCGGCATGCCCCACCGCATCATGCTCAACTCGCGCCCGGTGTCGGTGTTGCGCACCACCGGAGCCGGATAATCCGGAAACACGCCAGGCATCGGTTCGAGGTTGCCGGCATAGCGGTTGACGACGCGGAACAGCGCCGCGATGGCCGCTTGGTTGGTGGTGATGCTGTAGAGGTTGCACATTGTCAAAGATCGAGATCGATGACCATCTCTCGGCTAATCCTCTTCGCGAATTTTGCAATCTCGGCAAAGGCCTGTTGGCATTCGGGGTCTTGCGCAATAGCTGCCTGCAACTTCTCCTCGTCCGCCTGGTCGTACTGCACAACGACTAACCAGTCTCCGACATTGGGGCCGGTTTCAAAGCGGCTCAGCCGATAGGCGATCCCGTGTTTGAGATAGGCGGCCTTCAACTTCTTGGCCACGGGTGTCACAACGCCGATGGTACCACCACGATAGTGGGAGATGGCTGACACTGTCATCTGTTCCCTTTCCGACTAATCGCAACTCTCTCAGCATCACCGCTCGCCCGGCCACCACGTCGATGGCGGATCATTGGCTGAAATCTTGGTTGATCGCATCCCGGCTCACCAGTTCGCGCCGGGCCTGCATCAGGCGCAACTGCACCATCTCGGTCTTGACCTTGACGTGATCAGCGTCCGCTTCACTGCGCGACGATTGCTGCCGCGCGCGCCGCAAGTATCGCAAGTAGGCAACGCGGCTCTGGTCGAGGAGGAAGCCGCCACCTTGCCGCTGGATCACGCCATCGGCTTCGAGCTTGCCGATATAGGTCCGGCTGCAATCGAGGTGCAGCGCCAGCGCCGACGCGCTGACGGTTACGGGCTTTGCGGATCGCCGTCGAGAGGCAGGCGTGGCGACGGGCGGGCGATCCATGGTGACGGTCCCGGCCATCATGTTCATTCCGGTTGCGTCGCGGTAGGATAGCTCACTTCCGCTTTCGGCGGCATAGTGGACGTGGCCGGGCTGGCCGGCGGCCCGATACCGCATCTTAATCCGTCCGTTCGCATGTGCTAAATTGACTGAAAGCGATTTCGTCGGAGGCGTTATGCGACGACGCGACTTCGTAGCCTTTCTCGCAAATATTCCTGCGGCGGCGTGTGCTTTGCCCGCGCTTGCCCAGCAGGATGGCCGCACGCGGCGAATTGGCGTCCTTATGGGGTTGGTGGAAGGTGATCCGCAGGCGGCCAGGTATCTAAGCGCGTTCCGTGACGTGCTTCGCGGTCTAGGTTGAAGGGACGGACAAAACCTTCAAATCGATGTTCAGGCCACTACCGATCCCGAAGTCATGCGCTCACTTGCGTCCAAATTGATAGAGTTGGGGCCGGCAGTCGTCCTGACCTATACGACGCCCTCCACGAATGCAGTCCATCAGGCAACTCGCAGCGTGCCGATCTTGTTTGTGGCCGTTTCTGATCCCGTTGGGACCGGCTTTGTGAAAAGCTTCTCTCATCCCGAGGGAAATATCACCGGTTTTACTAATTTCGAACCCACCATGGGCAGCAAGTGGGTGGAGTTGATCCACGAGATCGCACCCTCGGTCCAACGGGTCGCGATGTTGTTCAATCCGGCGACCGCCAACGCCGGCGCAAGTGGTGGTGTGTATTTGCAATCGATGAAGGCAGCCGCCGGCGTTCTAGGTGTAGAACTCATCATCAGTCCAGTTAGCGCCCCCGCCGAAATTGATGGTGCGTTCGCTGCTATAGCCGAGCATCCGGGCAGCGGTCTCATCGTGATGCCGAACGTCTTTACCGCATCGAACCAAGAGCGCATTGTGACACAGGCAGCGCGCTTTCGCGTTCCAACTGTTTATCCACTTTCGCAGTTTGTCGCAGCCGGCGGTCTGATGTCCTATGGGATCGATTATACCGATCAATTCCGGCTCGCAGGGTCATACGCAGATCGCATTTTGCGAGGCGCAAAACCTGCCGACCTGCCCGTTCAACAACCGATCAAGTTTGAGTTGGCGATCAACCGCAAGACCGCGAAAGAGCTTGGGTTGACGTTTCCCGCCTCGCTGCTCGCAACTGCACGGGACATTGAGCAGGACGCACGCCGCCCTGCAACTGCAACCACGGATTTTCTCGCACGAGATATTCTCGATAGGTGCGGTCGCGCGGTCCCCGCGCCTTGGGGCGCTCTCCACAGTACCTTGGCGGCCTGATGCGGAGGGTCCGCTCGTCCCGGAAGCCCCCGAATGTTCACTTTTGAACATTTCGTCCGTGATTGCGTTACATTGCGGAACGGCCGTGGTTGAGCGTGCGAGGAGGGGGAATTGCAAGACATGCCTGTAGTCCTCGTGGTCGAGGACGAAGAGCCATTGCAGGAAATCGTTCATGACGCCTTGAAGGGAGGCGGCTTCGACGTGACGACGGTTGGGTCGGGCAAGGAAGCCGTTGCGATGATCGAAAGCGGCGTGGTCAAGTATTCGGCGCTCGTCACCGACATCAACCTCAAAGGGCCGATGAAGGGTTGGGAGGTTGCGCGTTTGGTCCGGCAAATCGATCCTGCCTTTCCCATCGTCTATATGACGGGCGCTGCCGCCGACGACTGGGCGTCGGAAGGCGTGCCCAACAGCATCCTGCTGAACAAGCCGTTTGCTCCCGCGCAACTGGTTACGGCGGTGTCCCAACTGCTCAACACAGGTTCGCCGACATAACGATCAAAGGCAGGCGACCCGATTGCGGAGGGTCGCCGTCTCGCGTCCCCGCCAGCGCGTTACCTCTTTCGGGTGCTGGCCTGTTTTGGGGCGTGACGTGGGTCACGGTACTTCGTTCGGCCCGCGCCTAGTCTCCTGCCCATGGACAATCGGAATGGTCGCTTAGTCGAAACCAACAGGAGACTGTCATGGATACGCTTTCAGACAACGAGCTTAGCTGCGAAGAACTCGACCGCGTGAGCGGCGGCAGCATCAAGGGGGCACTTGAGGGAGTGTGCAAAGCAGACGAAGGAACGTCTGGTGGTCAAGGTGGTCAAAACGACCCGGCCCAAATGTTTCAGCAGCTTATGCAGCAATTGACCCAAGGCCAAGGCTAATTCAAAGGCGAAACCCCTCCACAAGGACGGGTGGTACCTGCGTTGAAGCGGCGGCGGCTCGGAGGCCGCTGTGCTGCGATTGCTCACAGCGGTTAATGGCACTTTTCGGACATGCCGAGCCAGCCCGACGATGTCTTTCGGGGGTGAAGCAGACATCGCAACCCTTCGCGCGCATCGCGCAGACGACGGCCACGCCGGCGTCGAGCGCGTCACCGCGACATAGGTCAACCGCGCTTTCCAAAAGATAAGTTCCGTCAATAGGAGCGCCGTACGGAGGTCCGTGATCGATTTTGGATGAAGCGATATGGTCCCTCACGTTGCCCGCACGCCAGGCGCAGCAGCGGCTCTAAGAATTCTCGGTCGCCACCCCGAAAAGACTTTTTCAACAATATCCGCCAAACGCCGACGTTCCCGCGAAGTCCGTTTTGACCCATGAGCAGAACCTCCTTTTTGTCGAAGCGTACTCCCCATTGCCGTCGATCAAGGCTTTCTCGGCAGGCGTGCTACCCTGGCGGCGCGGATCCCCTTATTTGATCAATCGAGCCCGATGGGGAGCGGCTCTCTTGCAGGGACTGGCCTCGGCAGGACCGAGTCGATTTGTCTTCGGCTGTAACGAAAAACCAAGCCGCGAGTTGAGATCAGACGCCCCAACGCAGAGCTGCGGTGTGCACCGGCGCATCCCATAATCTCGTCGCCTGGCTATCGAGCACCGATACGGTGATCGAGACACCGGCCATGTCGAGGGACGTAACGTAGGAACCGGTCAGGAAACGCGTCGCGGTGATCCCCGCGCCGTCCAGAATCCGCTTTGCGGCATTGACCATCAGATAGAGTTCGATCAAAGGCGTCGCGCCAAACCCGTTAACGAGAAGCAGCACCTCACTGCCCTTGCCGGGCGCAAGATCCTTTAGGATCGCGTCGAGCAGCTCAGCGGCGATCGCATCGGCAGAAGCCAACGGCACCCTGCGACGGCCGGGCTCGCCATGAATGCCGACACCCATTTCCATTTCATTGTCGGCCAATGTGAAATTTGGCCGCCCAGCCGCCGGCACGGTGCACGGCAACAGCGCTACCCCCATCGAGCGCGTGCGCCGGTTGGCCTGTTCGCCGAGCGCCTTGAGGGCAGCAAGCGGCATTCCGGTCTCGGCCGCGGCTCCGACCATCTTTTCCACGATCAACGTGCCCGCGACGCCGCGACGACCGGTCGTGTAGGTTGACTGCTCGACCGCCACGTCGTCGTTTGTCATCACGCTCGCAACTTCCCGTCCGGCCATCTCGGCTGCCATGGTAAAATTCATCACGTCGCCTTCGTAGTTCTTGACGATGAAAAGCACACCCGCGCCGGTGTCGACAGCTTCCGCGGCATCGATCATCTGGTCCGGCGTCGGCGAGGTAAAAACCTGGCCGGGGCAAGCGGCATCGAGCATGCCGAGGCCGACAAAGCCCGCATGCAGCGGCTCATGTCCCGAGCCACCACCCGAAATCAGCGCGACCTTGCCCGGGTTCAGGGTGCGGCGGCGAACGAATTTACGCTCGGCGCCGAGCAGCAGGATATCCGCGTGGGCCGCCGCGAGACCGTCAAGACTTTCTTCGAGTACCGTATCGGCGCTGTTGATCAGCTTTTTCATGAAATCCTCCCGTCTCGTCTGTAGTTCGAAAAGGCTTAACCCACACTTTCGGCATAGCGCGCGAGCTGCGCGGCAAAATCCACGATCAGCTGTTCGAGCGCGCGGTTCTTCTTGTCGTCGCCGAGGTCGGGTACGGTCACCGTAACGTTGCGCGTGCGCGCTTCGCGGTGGGGGGTGCGCAGCCGTCCGGGATGCGCGCGTCCATACGCATCGAGGAATGCCGCGCGCTCGGCGCCGGACAAATGGCAGACTTCGAAGATGATCGCGACATGCTTCGCCGGGATCGGCACCAGATACGCCGGATTGGTGATCTGGGTCACGAAGGAGCGATTCTTGCCCAGCGCCGCCGCAAGCTTCAGCCGCGTTCCCGAGGGCCGATTGTCGAGCACCCGCCGCAGGATGACCTTGTATTCGGCGACATTGCTGTCACCAGGCACGCGGGTGCCCTCGCCTGCATCGTCCGTCATGAACGCACCTTTGCGATTGCGGCCTTGAGCCGTGCGACGGCAATCGGCGACACCGAGAGAGTTGTCAACCCGGTAGCGAGCAGCGCCGTCGTCAAGCGGGTATCGGCCGCAGCGTCGCCGCAGAGCGAGACCTCGACGCCACGCTTTCGTCCGGCCTCGACGGTCCGGGCGATCAGCGCCAGCACCGCCGGATTGCCGGTGTCGTTGAGATCAGCGACGGCCCCGATGTCACGCGCCGCCGCCATCGTGTACTGGGTCAAGTCGTTCGAGCCGATGGAATAGAATGCCGCGCCGAAATCCTCGGCGCGGAGCGCTGCCGCCGGGACCTCGACCATGATGCCGAGCGGCGGGCGGGTGCAGGCGATCCCTTCCGCCCTCAGCGCCGTGAACGCCGCATCCAGCAGGGCGCTCGCACGGTCGAATTCCCCGGGGACCGCGATCATCGGCAGCATCACTTTCAGCGCTCCATGCACGGCCGCACGGCACAGTGCCCGCAGTTGGACGCGAAACACCTCCGGCCGCGCGAGCGAAAGACGGATGCCGCGAAGGCCGAGAAACGGATTGCGCTCGCCGTCGACAGTCAAGCCGGCGATCGGCTTGTCGCCGCCGGCATCGAGGGTCCGGATCGTCACCGGCCTCCCCTTGGCCCAGTCGAGAATGCGCCGGTAGACCGTATATTGAGTGCCCTCGTCCGGCAGCCCATGGGAAGCCTCGAACAGAAACTCGGTGCGCACGAGGCCGATGCCGTCGCAGATGGCGGGATCGATCTCCGCAAGGTCCTCGGGTGCGGCGATATTGAGAAGGACCGCGATCCGCCGCCCGTCGGCCGTACACGCCGGCTCGAGGCGGCCGGCATCGGCGGCGGCTTGCGCGGCATTAGCCGCCGCTAAGCGGCGCTCGAACAGCCGACGCGTTTCCGGCTCGGGGTCGAAGACTACGGTGCCGGCATCGCCATCGACCAGCGCCAATGAAGGTGGCGGTCCGATCCACGACAACGGCCCGAGCCCGACCACCATGGGGGCACCGCGCGCACGTGCCAACATGGCGACGTGCGAGGAGGGCGAGCCGGCGGCCAGCGCGATGGCGCCACCGCGTGTCCAGTCGGCGGCAAGAAAGGTGGACGGCGAGATATCGTCACCGGCAACGATCGAACCGCCGGTAATCTTTGCGGCGGCGTCCGCGCCGCTGAGACGCGCGAGCACGCGGTCGCGGATATCGAGCAGATCTGCGGCACGGGCACGGAAATATTCATCTTCCGCGGAGCGATAACCTGTGATCTCCGCGTCGAGCGCCGAACGCCAGGCTTGGTCGGCGGCAATACCAGCGGAGATGGCGTCGTAGGCTTCCTCCGCCAGCGTATCGTCTTCCAGCATCGCGACCTGGAATTCCAGAATGTCCGCCACCTCGCCTTCAAGCGTCCCGACCAGTTTGACAATCTCCACCGTCGCACCTTCGATTGCCGCCTTCAATGCGGCCGCCTCCCGTGCGGGATCGCCGCTCGCCGTGCGTCTCGCAACAGCGGCCGTCAGCACGGTGACCGGTCCGATAGCGAGACCCGGCGAGGCGGCACGGCCGGTGAGATGGATCTCGGCCACCGTCAGGCCTCACCGAATCCATCATTTACCAGCCCGAGCATGGCCGCGAGCGCCGCCTTGCCGTCGGAGCCGCTAACGCGGAAATGCAGCGTCGCGCCCTGCGGCGCCTTCACGCGCATCACCTTCACGGGACTTTTGGCGTCCGTCCATGGTCCGTCCGTAGCGAGGGCGAGTTCGATCTTCGCGACAAAGCCCTTCGCGCACTGCGTGAGCTTGACCGACGGCCGCGCATGAAGACCGACTTTGTTGACGAGAACCGCCGAGGCCGTCAACGGCACCGACGTTTCGCCCGCCCGGCTGGCGTGGGCATCATGCATAGAATTCCTCCGCGCTACGCTTGACGGCGGCAAGCGGCGAGCCACCCGAAGACTCGGTCGCCGCAATCACGGCTCCCTCGACCACCGGGGCATTGCAGACGACGACGCGCGCCCGCCGATCTTCGGGCAGCATTTCCACCGCCATTTCAGAGTTTGTCTCCGCCCCGCCGAGATCAACCAGCACCGCGACGCCCGCCGGCGACCATGCCGTCTCGATCGCCTCGAGGATTCCGGCAACATTGGTGCCGAGCCCCCCATCGACATCGCCACCTGTCCAGGCGAGCGGCACGGCGTTGCCCACCATCTGGCGCACCATATCCGCCGCGCCTTCCGCGATCTTGGGGGAATGAGAAACGATGACGATCCCGACATTGCGGGAATTTGAATTGTTCATGAACTTGCCTCGAATTCCAGTACCTTGATTGCCGCGCCGATCAAAAGGGATGCCGAGCGCGAACCCGGGTCCATGTGACCAATGGAGCGCTCGCCGAGAAAGGAAGCCCGGCCGCGAATGGCGAGCATCGGCGTCGTGCGATCGGCCGCTTGCGCGGCCTCCGCCGCAATCGCCCCGGCATCGCCACCGCCCGCCAATACGGCTTGCACAGGCACCAGCACATCCAGCAGGGTTTTCTGCCCCGCTTCCGAGCGTCCGCGTGCCTTGACGGCATTGATCGCCTTGTCGGTCGCCGTGACGAGATCGGCACGCACCAGCTGCTCCGG
Organism: uncultured Alphaproteobacteria bacterium; assembly: GCA_963836765.1. Lineage (GTDB taxonomy): Bacteria > Pseudomonadota > Alphaproteobacteria > Rhizobiales > Xanthobacteraceae > Bradyrhizobium. The sequence goes on along the minus strand of CAWILG010000011.1, from coordinate 176,822 downwards.
GAGCGCCTTGCCCAATTCCATGAAGAACGTGCCGACCAGCGGTCCGGAAGCGCCGCCGACCTTCATGACCAGCGTCATTCCGATCGCCTTCAGCATTTCCGGCAGCGATTTGTCCGCAAGGCCGGGCAGCGTTGCGAGCACGGCCTCGAAGCCGCGCTTCATGTTCAGCCCGTGATCGCCATCGCCGATCGCCTGATCGAGGCTGGTCAGTTCGTCGGCGTGTTGGATCACCGATTCCGCGAGCGCCCGCACCAGCTTTTCCCTGGCAGCCCGATCGAGACTCATGCCGCGACCCTCCCGCCGGCCGCATCGAAGAACAAGCGGCTTGTTGAGTCGGATCGACACGATGTCCCCGGCGCCCAACCTCGCCTCGGGGTCGGCCAACGTCACGACTGGTTGGCCACCGAGGTCGAGGTGGAGATGGCTCTGGTCGCCGAGATGTTCGACCCGCGTGACGGTTGCCGACACGTCTCCGCCATTACGTGCGATCGTCAAGTGCTCGGTACGCGCACCGATGGTTCTGGCGCCGGGCGGAACGCCGGCAAATAGAGCCGCCGGCAGCAGGTTGATCATCGGCTGGCCAAGCCGCGCGGCGACATGGGCGTTGACCGGATTCTCGTAGATCTCGCGCGGCGTACCGATCTGCATCAGCCGGCCGGCCTCGATCACGCCGATGCGCGAAGCCATGGTCATCGCTTCGGTCTGATCGTGGGTGACATAGAGGATCGTGGCGCCGAGATCGGTCTGGATGCGCTTGAGTTCGAGGCGCATTTCGCCGCGCAGCTTGGCATCCAGCGAGGAGAGTGGCTCGTCCATCAGATAGATCGAGGGCGAACGCACCAGCGCGCGGCCGATCGCCACCCGCTGCATCTGCCCCCCCGACAACTGCGTCGCCTTGTTGTGGAGCTTGGTTTCGAGATGGAGAAGACGCGCAACCTGCTCCACCTTCGCGCGGATCTCGGCCTCGGCTACGCGGCGGATCGGCGCACGCAACGCAAAGGCCATGTTCTCGAACACGCTAAGATGCGGATACAACGAATATTGCTGGAAGACGAAGGCGACGTCGCGATCAGCCGGCGCATCGCCGGTCACGTCACGCCCGCCGATCCGGATCGAACCGCCATCTGGCGTCTCCAGTCCGGCGACGAGACGCAGCGTCGTGGTTTTTCCGGCCCCCGTCGGCCCCAGCAACGCGACGAATTCGCCGTCGCCAACGGAGAGGGACAGGTCGACGACTGCCCGCGTGTTTCCGAACGCCTTGGAGACCGCCCGGATCTCGACTTCAGCCATGCGCGCCTCCTTCATATAAGGCCGTGCGGATCGCCCGGCCCGACTCACGGTCGAAGATCGACAACGTATCGGGGCGAAAGTCGAGCCCGACGTTCTCTCCGGTCCGAAAGGACATGCTGGCGGGCGAGCGGGCCTTGAGTGCGCCATAACGCGTCGTCACCGTCACGATCTGCGTCGTGCCGAGATATTCCGACCCATAGACCTCGCCCCGCACCATGCCGCGATCGGCAAATCGCACATGCTCGGGCCTGACCCCGAGGACGAGATCGCTCTCCGCCAATGCCTCACGTGCGCAGGGTATCTCAACTTCGCGCTCGCCGAGCCGGATCGCCTGCGCGCCGGCTGCCAGGCTGCCGCGAAACGGCAGGAAATTCATCGGCGGCGAACCAATGAAGTCTGCGACGAAGAGCGAGGCAGGCCGGTCATAGATGTCGCGCGGGCTCGCAACTTGCTCGACGACGCCATTGTTCATTACCGCAATCATATCCGCCATCGCCATGGCCTCCAGCTGGTCATGCGTAACGTAGACCGTCGTCGCGCCGAGCCGGTCATGCAGCGCGCGCAATTCATGGATCATCGCCTCGCGCATTTCGGTATCGAGCGCACCGAGCGGCTCGTCCATCAGGAAGCATTTTGGCTTGCGCACGATGGCTCGCCCCAGCGCGACGCGCTGCCGGTCACCGCCGGCGAGGCCAGACACAGACCGGTCGAGGAGATGGGAGATACGCAGGATCCGCGCGGCCTCCACCACCCGCCGGTCGCGCTCCGCCGCGCCAACGCCCTCGCATTTCAGGGGAAAGCCGATGTTACGTCGGACACTCATGTGCGGATAGAGCGCAAACAGCTGGAACACGAAGGCGATATCGCGCGCGGAGGCGCGATTTATCGTCACGTCCTCACCCGCCAGTCTGATAGTACCGGACGTCGGCAATTCCAGTCCGGCAATCATACGCAGCGTGGTCGTCTTGCCACAGCCGGAAGGTCCGAGCAGGCAGAGGAACTGGCCGTCCTCGACCGTAAAGCTGGCGGCATTGACCGCATGAAACGTCCCGAAGGATTTGTTGAGCGCCTCGACCCTGATCTGCGCCATCGCGGCTTACTCCCTGACCTTCGAGACGATGATCAACATCACCGTCCCGAACAGCGTGGTCGCGAACGACCAGGAATAGAGCGTGAGGAAAAATGGCTGCATCAACATCACGACGCCCGCGGCGATGATCGTCGTCGCGATGGCCTCCAGCGGACCGCGTCGCAGAATCATGTTCGCGAAGCTGCGGCGCGGCATCGATGTGTTCGCATCGAGATTCATTTTCGCACCGCTCCAAAGGTGATGCCGCGCAGGAGATGCTTGCGCAACAGCACCGTGAACACGACGATCGGCACCAGGAAGAATGTTGTGCCGGCGGCCACTGCCGGCCAGTCCTGCCCGCCCTCGCCGATAATGATCGGAATGAATGGCGGCGCCGTCTGCGCGTTGCCGGAGGTCAGAAGCACCGCAAAGGCATATTCGTTCCACGCGAAAATCAGGCAGAAGATCGCCGTCGCCGCGATCCCCGTCGTCGCCTGCGGCAGCACCACCTTCACGAAAGCCTGAAAGCGCGTATAGCCGTCGATCATCGCCGCTTCCTCGTACTCGCGCGGGATTTCGTCGATGAAGCCCTTGAGCAGCCAGACCGCGAGCGAGACGTTGACCGAGGTGTAGAGCAGGATCATCCCGAGCCGGGTATCCGACAGTCCGACGGTGCGGTACATCAGGTAGATCGGGATCGCGACCGCGATCGGCGGCATCATCCTGGTCGACAGAATGAAGAACAGCAGGTCGTCCTTCAGGGGGACGCGGAATCGCGAAAAACCGTAGGCCGACAACGTGCCGAGGGCCACGGCGAGCACCGTCGAACCAAAGGCGATGATCAGCGAATTGACGAAACGCGGCACGTAGTTCGACGGTCCGGCGACGACCATGTTGCGGCTGCGCGCGATGCCGTCGCAAAGCCCCTGCGGCGGGCCCAGCGTCTGGATGAATTCCGGGGTCTGGCGCGAACGGGTCGTGAAGAGATTGCAATAGCCCTCAAGCGACGGCGTGAACAGGATTTTCGGCGGATAGGAGATCGCGTCGTCGGGCGATTTGAACGAGGTAAGCACGATCCATAGCAGCGGAACCATCGTGATGATGGCATAGAGCACCACGAGCGCGCCGGCGAACCGCCGCGTGCCTGCCGACGGTTCGACGACCGAATGGGCTGCATTGGCGATGCTCATCGGCTTTTCACCCGGTTCAGCGCCTTGACGTAGATGTTGGCGAGGCCGAACACCGTCACGAACAGAATGATTGCGAAGGCCGAGGAATAGCCGGTTCGCCAACTCTCGAAGGCCGCGCGCTTGAGCGTGATCGAGGCGACTTCCGTGGTCGAACCCGGACCACCCCCGGTGAGCAGGTTGACCATGTCGAACATCTTGAAGTTCTCGATGCCGCGGAACAGCACCGCGAGCATGATGAAAGGCAGCGCCATCGGCAGCGTGATCGACCAGAACTGCCGCCATTTCGATGCGCGGTCGACCTCCGCCGCTTCATAGATGTAGTCCGGAATCGAGCGCAGGCCGGCCAGGCAAATCAGCATCACATAAGGCGTCCACATCCAGGCATCGACGATGACGATAGCCCAGGGGCTGAGCGTCACGTCTCCCAGCATCTGGAACGACGAAGCGTCGCGACCGGTGAAGAAGGCGACCACGTAATTGAATAATCCGATCTGCGGCTGATAGAGAAAGGTCCAGAAATTGCCGACAACCGCCGGTGAAAGCATCATCGGCAGCAGAATGATCGTGGTCCACATGCCATGGCCGCGGAATTTCTTGTCGATGAGGAAGGCAAGACCGAATCCCAGCACGGTCTCGATCAGCACGGTCCAGATCACGAAATGCGCCGTCACCTGCATCGCTGCCCAGATATCCGGATCGGTCAGGATCGACTGGTACCAATCGGTTCCAAGCCATATCGTCGGCGCGTTCGCCCGGTTGGCGCGATAGTTGGTGAACGACAGATAGATCGTCCACACCAGTGGGAAGATATTAATCGCCAGCAGCAGCACGATCGTCGGCGTGATGAAGAGCCAGGCGAGCGCCTGGTCCGACAGGCCCCGGATACGACGCGTCACGCCTGGCCGGACCGGGACAGCCCGATAGGTGATCTGCGATGAGGCACTCAAATCGTTCATGGCCTTGGTCGATCCTGGCGCCGGGACCGTCAGCGATGCGACGGCTGCCGGTATTGCCGAAGAGAACCTGGAGCGCGCTCGCGCGTGCTCCAGGCGGTTGCCTTAGAACTTCTTGCCTTCTTCCTTGAAGACGGCCTTCCAGTCCTTCACCAGACCGTCGAGCGCTTCCTGCGCAGTGCCCTTGTCCGCCACCACGTAGTCATGCACGCGCTTCTGTTCGGCCTGCAAGAGCTGCGCATAGGAGGGTTCGGCCCAGAAGTCGACGACCATTCCCATCGACTTCAAAAACTCCCCGGCGAACGGCGCGCTGCCCGGGAAGCTCGGGTCGTTCAGCACGGACTTGGCGCAGGAATAGCCGCCCAGCGCCCACCACTTCTTCTGCACATCCCCGCCCGAGAACCATTTGATGTATTGCAGCGCTTCGCCCTGGTTCTTGGAATAGGAAACAACCGAGATCCCCTGTCCGCCGAGTTGCGTCGCCTGTGTTGCGGGGCCGGCAGGATTGCTGAAGAAGCCGATCTTATCGCCACCGACGTTCGGATCCTTATAGAGGCCCGGGAAAAAGGCGAAGAAGTTCATCTGCAGCGCGACCTGGCCCGACTTGAACGCATCAAGGCCTTCCGACATGTAGGAGTTGGACGCGCCGGGAGGCGTGCAGCACTTGTAGAGTTCCTTGTAGGCCTCAAGCCCCTTGACGGCGCCGGGCGAGTTGACGAAGCCGTCCATCGCATAGGGCTTCTTGGGGTCTTGATATTGGAAGCCGTAGTCGTAGAGATAGTTCGAAACCCCCATGGTGATGCCTTCCGAGCCGCGCTCGGTATAGATCGAGGCGCCATAGACCTTTTTGCCGTCGATTTCACGGCCCTGGAAGAACTTGGCGATGTCGTGCAGTTCATCGAGCGTCTTCGGCACCGCGAGATCGCGACCGTACTTGGCCTTGAAATCCTTCTGGATCTCCGGCCGCGCGAACCAGTCCTTGCGATAGGTCCAGCCCACCGCGTCACCCATGGCGGGCAGCGCCCAATAGTTCGGGCTGTTCTTCGGCCACTCGGAATAGCCGACCACAGTCGCCGGCATGTAGTCGTCCATGCTGATTCCTTCCTTCTTGAAGAAATCATTGAGCTTGACGTACTGACCGTTCTCCGCGGCGCCGCCGATCCATTGCGAATCGCCGATGATGAGATCGCACAATGAGCCGTGTGAATTGAGTTCGTTCAGGAAACGATCGGCATAGTTGGTCCACGGCACGAATTCGAACTTCATACCGATACCGGTCTTGGCGGTGAAGTCCTTCGACAGTTCGACCAGCGCGTTGGCAGGGTCCCATGCGGCCCAGCACAGCGTGATGGTCTTGCCCTGCGCGTGCGCGGTCCCCGCTCCGACGCCGAGTGCGGAGGCAAGAACCCCGCATGTAACAAGAAGCGCTTTCATTGTCTGTTTCATTACGCGATCCCTCCCAGTGGGGCCGGCCATCGACATGGCGCGGCTTTCCTACCCGCTCGAATGCTTCGAGCAGAGCGACACAGTCCTTGACGGGCTGAATGACTAAACGGACGTTTCCTCGCGCCTGCCGGGATTCTTAGAGATTCAGGCAAACCCGATTTGTTTAGTGAAACACGACTTACTAAACATTGCAAGTGGGGCTCTTCTCGGATGGAGTTTCAAGCCCGCATAACGCTTGGAGATTTCACCCGCTTAATCGAGACGGACCATTGGCTTGGCCTCATCCCCGCTTCCGTCATGCGCTTTGGCGGCCCGCGAATGCACATCAAGATCTTATCGATCAAAGTGCCGTCGTCTCCGTTCGGATGCCGTTTGCGAATGAACGGCGGCTTTGCGCTTTGCAGTCACTCGCTCGATGCGCGAGCCCGAGGCGGATGCACCAATCCTCCAAACGTCACCCGCACATTTAGCAAAAACACCCCCGTCGATGTTCCCGAGCTAACGAAACTACGGTCGTTACCCACGGTTGGCGAGCACTCCGGCGCGTCACATAACGGGCTGAGCGTTTTTTGCGCCGAAAGCGGACGGCATCGCCGAAAGCGGGAATATAAACCCACGTGGCTTGAAATCGCCCTCCCGGCGCGGAAGCGGCTCCGTTCGTATCGACCCGCCCGCAGCGTTGCTTTAAATATGAACTTTTCGCTTTTCATCGATCAACCGCCTGTTAGCATCGACGGCATCGCAGCCGCGGAGGTTCGGTGTGACTGGACTTACGACCATGGAAACCAGAGACGGCCGTTTCGCATGGGAGGCCGCGGGCGATCCGGCTTCACCCACGCTTGTGCTTCTTCATGGAATTGGCGGCGCGGCACGGGCGTGGCGCGGCCAGCTTGCCTTCTTCGCCGACCGCTATAGAACCCTTGCGTGGGACATGCCAGGCTATGGCGGATCGACCCCGCTCCTCGATGTCAGCATCGAAGCCCTTGCGGACGCCTTACGGGATTTCCTGCAGCAGATCGATGCAACCAAACCGATCCTCGTTGGGCATTCGATCGGCGGCATGATCGTTCAGCAGTTGCTTGCGAAAAACCCGCGCTTTGCGACCGCAGTGGTTCTCGCTCAAACCAGCCCGGCTTTTGGCAAAGCCGATGGCGACTGGCAGAAATCCTTCATTGACGCCCGACTGGGTCCGCTTGATCGCGGCGCGACAATGGCGTCTCTAGCGCCGACGCTTGTCAGGGAATTGATCGGCGACGCTCCCGACGCAGGCGGACTTGAACTAGCGCGCGCCTGCATGGCAGCCGTACCGGAAGCAACCTATCGTGCCATGATGCTGGCGCTGTTGGGGTTTGATCAACGCAGTGCGCTGAAGGACATCGCCGTTCCGACGCTGGTGCTATCCGGCTCAAAGGACAATAATGCGCCGGCACCGATGATGGCGAAGATGGCCAGCTATATTCCATCAGCAACCTACGTTGAGATCAAAGGTGCCGGTCACCTCCTCAATCTGGAACGTCCCGGGGCTTTCAACGCGGCGCTGGATCGGTTTCTAAAGGCCAATGTGGCTTCAAGCAAAGTAACGGCATGATGACAGTGCAAGTCGGAAAGAGCGTAACCGCAATCGACAAGATCAATCTGGATGCGCCGATTTTCGATCCCGGCGCGTTCGGGCTGAATGACGAACAGGCCGGAATCATCGCCCGCGCCCGCGAACTCGGCCAGAGCGTGTTCGCAGGCCGCGCAGCATCCTACGATCGCGAGGCGACGTTTCCGACCGAGAATTACCAGGATCTGCACCGCTCCGGACTACTCGGCATCGCCATCCCGAAGAAGCATGGCGGTCTCGGCGCCGGCTATCGGACCTACGCTCTGGCGGCCGCCGAAATCGGCCGCTATTGCGGCGCGACCGCGCTGACCTGGAATATGCACGTATGTTCGACGCTGTGGTCAGGCCCGCTTGCCGATGATCTCGACATGGACGCCGCGACCCGCACCGAGCACGAGCAGCGGCGCGCCGTGCATTACAAGCGCATCGTCGATCGAGGCGCGGTCTATTCGCAACCATTCTCCGAAGGCGGGGCCGCCGCGGCGGGCGGCGTCGCCTTTGGTACCGAGGCCAAAGCCGTCAACGGCGGCTGGATCGTCAATGGAAAGAAGATCTTTGCGTCTCTTTCGGGCCATGCCGATTACTACGGCGTGCTCTGCACGGAGATCGCCGAAGGGGAAAAGGCCTCTCGCCGCAACACGCTTTATCTCGCTTTGCCCGCCAAGTCCGAGGGCGTATCGGTTGTCGGCGACTGGGACCCGTTGGGCATGCGCGGCACGGTATCCCGCACGCTGCTGTTCAAGGACGTGTTCGTGCCTGAGGATGCAGCCCTGATGCCGCGCGGCGTCTATTTTCAGGCGGCGCTGCGCTGGCCGCATATGTTTCTGACGCTGTCGCCGACCTATGTCGGCCTGGCGCAGGCGGCTTATGACTTCACCATACGCTATCTGCGCGGCGAAATGCCGGGTACGCAGCCGGTCAAGCGGCGGATGTATCCGACCAAGCAGATCGCGGTGGCGCAGATGCAGATCAAGCTCGAGCAGATCAAGGCGATCTGGTTTCAGGCGGTCACCGAAGCCCGCGCCAACCCGACCAAGGAACAGGTGCTGCGGGCCTATGCCGCGCAATATTCCGCGATGGAAGGCGCCAACGAGATCGCGACGCTGGCGATCCGCACCTGTGGCGGACAGGCGATGCTCAAATCGCTACCGCTGGAGCGGATCTATCGCGACAGCCGCTGCGGCTCGCTGATGCTGCCATGGACCGCCGAGTTGTGCCTCGACCGAATCGGCCGCGAGGCGCTGTATGAGACTGGCGAATCGGACGACTAGTTCAAAGATGGACCTTTCCGATCTCATTGAACGAAACGCGGTGTTCACGCCGAACAAACCCGCGACGGTTTTTGAAGGCCAGATTCTCGACTATGCGGCGCTCAGTGAACGGATAGCGCAGACAGCGAGCGCGCTGAAGGCCGACTTCGGTGTCGGTCGCGGCGATCGCATCGCGATCCTCAGCCAGAACCGGCCTGACTATCTCGTGTTGCTCTATGCCTGCGCGCGGCTCGGCGCCATCCTGGTGCCGCTGAACTGGCGGCTTGCGGTAGCCGAACAGTTGTTCATCCTGTCGGATGCCTCGGTCAAGGTATTGGTACTTGAACGCGCCTTTGCCGATATTCTGCCCGCGCTGGAGAAGCGTTCGCCCGACGCCAGCATCGCGGGGTTCGATTTTTTACCTCCACGGGGAACGGTATTCGACGAACTGCTGTCGCGGGTGGGGGGCGACGGCCGCAATCCGCATGCGGATCTCAGCTGCCCGCTGCTGATCGTCTATACATCTGGCACGACCGGAAGGCCCAAGGGCGCGGTCCTTCGGCAGGAGGCCCTGCTCTGGAACGGCATGATGAGCCAGCACATGCATGGCCTCACCTCAGACGATCATGTCCTGACGGTTCTGCCATTCTTTCATGTCGGCGGCCTCAACATTCAGACCACGCCCGCCCTGCACCATGGCGCGACCGTGACGATCCATTCGCGCTTCACCCCCGATGCGACGCTGTCGGCGATCGCGCACGAACGCCCGACCTTGACGGTTCTGGTGCCGGCAACGATCCAGGCGGTGACCGATCATCCCGATTGGGATACGACGGATTTGTCCTCGCTGAAGGCGATCTCGACCGGATCGACCGTCGTGCCGCCCCATCTGATTGATCGCTTCGTCGCCCGCGGCGTACCGGTGCTTCAAGTCTATGGCTCGACCGAGACCTGTCCGATCGCGATCTACACCCGGCTTGGAGGCAATCTGTCGCGGGTCGGTTCGACCGGCCTGCCCGGACTGTGCTGCGAAGCGGCCGTCATCGACGATGCCGGGTTCGAATTGCCACCGGACACGCCGGGGGAAATCGCGGTGCGCGGACCCAACGTATTTTACGAATATTGGGGCAACGAAGCCGCAACCCGCGAGGCGTTGCACGACGGCTGGTATCGCACCGGCGACATCGGCCGGCGCGACGCCGACGGCTATTTCTGGGTGCACGACCGCAAGAAGAACCTGATCATTTCCGGCGGCGAAAATATCTATCCGGCGGAAGTCGAGCGCGTGCTGCTGGAGCATCCCGACGTCGTGGAATGCGGTGTCATTGGCCGGCCGGATCCGCGATGGGATGAGGTCCCTGTCGCCTATGTGATCCGGCGGGCGGGGTGTTTCGTGGAGGCCGAAGCCCTCAAGGCGCATGTGCTGACGCAGCTTGCGCGATTCAAGGTGCCCCGCGATATCGTCTTTGTCGATGACCTGCCACGCACCGCCCTCGGCAAGGTCCAGCATTTTCTGCTACGACAGCTCTACGAGACGGCGCCGGCATCGGGAGACGCCACGTGAAGATCGCGGTGCTTGGCGGCGGCAACGGCTCTTTCGCGGCCGCAGGCGATTTCGCGCTGCAAGGCCATGAGGTCAGGCTGTGGCGGCGCGATGCCGGGCAAGTGGCCGCGCATCGCGCGGCGGGCTCGCGCATCCTGCTGAAGGACTCGAACGGCCGGGACGACGTTCAACTGGCGCTGGTGACCTCGGACATTGCCGACGCCATCCGCGAAGCTGAACTGATCCTTTGCCCTGCTCCGGCATTTGCGCAGCACGATATCGCGCGCCTGCTCGCGCCTCATCTGGGGGATGGCCAGGTCGTGTTCCTGCCACCGGCAACATTCGGCTCGATGATTTTTGCCAAGGCTGCGCATGATATCGGCAACCGCGCCGCGGTCAGTTTCGCCGAAACCGGCACCTTGCCGTGGCTAACCCGCAAGCATGGTCCCTTTGAAGTCGCCATCACCATCCGCGCCAAGCGGCTGCCGGTCGGGGTATTGCCGCTCAAATCGGCGGATCATACGATCGATGTGATTGGGCGCGCCTTTCCCGGTGTGATCGAGCCGTGCGGCGACGCGCTGTCGGCCGCCCTGATGAATGCCGGCCCGATCATCCACCCGCCGTTGATCGTCATGAATGCAGGGCCGATCGAGCATTTCCAGCGCTGGGACATTCACAAGGAAGGGACGCAGGCTTCGATCCGCCGCGTCACCGACGCGCTCGATGCGGAGCGGATCGCGGTACGCGAAGGCTTCGGCTATGGCAGCCCGCATTTTCCGTTGGTGCATCACTACGCTGCCGAAGGCGAGCAATGGATGTATGGTCGCGGATCGCACGATCGCCTGACCGATTCCGGCGACTGGCGCGAGCGGATCGTGCTTGGTGAGCATCGCTATATGCGGGAAGATCTGCGGCTCGGCCTGTCGTTTCTGGTCTCGACAGCGGAACTGGCTGGCGTTGCGACGCCGCTGGCAAAATCCTTTCTCGCCATCGGCGGCGCGATCTGCGGAGAAGATTTCATGAAGGACGGACGTTCGCTTGCAGCCCTCGGTCTCGGCAGCTTCGGCCGCGACCAGTTGCAAACCCTGTTGCGCGACGGATTTGTCAGATGACGGCTACCCGCCCGGAAATCGCCTGTCTTGGCGCCGGTCGGATGGGCCGGGGCATTGCGGTGGCGTTCGCCTATGCCGGCCACGCCGTCACCATGATCGACGTAAAGACACGTTCAGCGGAGCAATTTGCGTCGCTTGAAGTCGAGGCGCTCGCTGAAGTCAGCAAGACGTTGGCAAGCCTGGCCCGGTTCGGATTGCTGACGGACAAGGAGGCCGAGGCCATCGTGGCGCGGGTTACCGCGGCGCCTTCATCGAATATGCACGCCGCGCTGGCCGGCGCGGCCATCGTGTTCGAAGGCGTGCCCGAAGTGGTCGAGCTTAAACGCGAAGTGTTGGCGGCGGCCTCGAAATGTGTCGGGCCTGAGGTGATCATCGCCTCGACCACATCAACCATCCCGGTCGACGACATCTCAAGCGCGGTCGAATATCCCGAGCGCTTTCTCAATGTGCACTGGCTCAACCCCGCCTATCTGATCCCGCTGGTCGAGATGTCGCCGGGGGTTGCGACCGACCCCGCTGTCACCGCGCGGGTCAAGGTGCTGCTCGAAGGCATCGGCAAGGTGCCGGTGGTGTGTGCCGCCACGCCCGGCTTCATCGTGCCGCGCATCCAGGCGCTCGCCATGAACGAGGCGGCGCGTATGGTGGAAGAAGGCGTTGCCAGCCCCGAGGATATCGACAAAGCGATCCGATACGGCTTTGGTTTCCGTTATGCGGTGATGGGCTTGTTGGAGTTCATCGACTGGGGCGGCGGCGATATCCTCTATTACGCCAGCCGCTATCTTGAAGGCGCCTTGGGTAGCGACCGCTATCGCTCGCCTGAGGTGATCGCGCGCAACATGCACGAGGGCCGCATCGGCATGCGGACCGGCGCCGGTTTCCTCGATTATTCCGGCCTCGACATCGATGCCCATCGCGAGCAGCGGCTCGCGACGCTGGTTGATCTGCTCAGGCATTTCAAACTGGCGCGACCGCCTGTGCTCTAGCCGAACACATCCTGCAGTACGCCGTCGCGAACCACGGCGACGCCGTCGAGTTCGATGGTCGTCCCCATCATCGGCAGGTCGAAATGCCCAGCGGTATGGCGCCCGGCAAACTCGTTGGCGCCGGTGGAGAACAGGAAATTGCCGGACACCGCGCGCAGCTCGGTACCGTTGGTGTCGCGCTGGTCATACATCGCCAGCGCTTCGTAGCGCGCGCCGGGATTCATTCCCCAGCCGACGTGGGACACCGCATAGGCTTCGCGGTCTCCCCAAGCGGCAAGATAAGCGCGCATCATCGCTGCATCAGCGCCGTCACCTTCCAGATCGGTGACGTAATCGTCCTTCAGCGTCATCCGGATCGGTGAAGTCAGATAACGCTTGAAGGTCAGATTGATGTCGCCCGCCGCCATCACCAGCGTGCCATTGACGCTGCCGCTCTTGGGGAAGCTGACGACGATGCCTCCTGGCCAATGCGCGAGCGTGCCGGGCCGATCGGTCCAACCCCAGACGCCGACCGTGGAGGCACCGACCATTTCGACGTCAAGCTCGGTGCCTGCCTTGGAAGTCACCCGCATCCGCTTGGTCCCGCGCAGCATTTTGGCCGCCGCGCGCACGCGTTTTTCCAGCGCGAGATCGGGCACCATGCGCTCGAGCGCTTCCGGATGCTCATTGGAAATGTTGAGGATGCGCGCGCCAGCTTTCAGGATTTCCGGCGTTTCCACCGCGTGCATCAGGCCCTCGATGGTGCAATCGACCACAAAGCCGGCCTGCTGCAGCGCCGTCACAACAGGTCCAAGCCGCTGAATGGCGACGCTTGCGCCGGTCGAGCGGATCGGCACGGCCTCGCGGTTCCGCGGCGTCGGCACCACAAGGTGAAACGGCCTGGCGCCCATCCTTAACAACGCAAGCTCGGCCAGATGGACGTTGAGCGCGCGCGACTGCGTTTCCGAAAGGATCGCAGCGGTGTCGCCGGGCTTGACCGCGCATCGTTCGAATATATCGCAGAATGCGTCGATCCATTTTGCTTCGATGCGATCCGCAAACATGCGTTATCTCCATTTCAAGAATTTGCGTCAGACTTCAGGAAACCCGCGCAGTAAATAGGACCTTAGCCCCTGCAACAAGCCGTTCAGGAGCAGCCCCAGCAGCGAGATCGTGATCAGTGGCACGAACATGTCGACAGCCTGGAAGGTCCGGGCGGCGGTCACCAGGACGTGCCCGAGGCCGTCGGTTGAGGTGATCATCTCGGCGAGAAACACCACGATGCACGAAATCACAAGTCCGATGCGGCAACCCGTGAGGATCGACGGCACCGCCGCCGGCAGCACCACCTTGAACAGGATTTGACGGCGCGGCGTTCCCGCGGCCATCGCCGACCAGATCAGCTTTTGCTCCACCATCGATGCACCGTAATAGGTCGACAGCAGAATTGGAAACAACGCGTCGGCGACCACCAGCACGATCTTCGATTCGTGGCCGAAGCCGAGCAACAACAACAGTGCCGGGTACAGCGCGACCTTCGGCAACGGGGCGAGCACCCGCACGATCGGGCGCACCACGGCGTCGATGGCCGGACTGGCTGACGCCACGAGGCCGATGGTAACGCCAAGGACCACCGCGATCGAGAACCCCGCGAACAACCGGAACAGCGTAGCGGCAATCTCCTGCTGAAACGCGCTGGTGGTAAGCTGCTGCGCGAGACGCATGAATACCACCCCGGGCGGAGGCAGCAACGCCGGCGGTGCATAGCCGAACGAGGCAATCGCCTGCCACAGCGCGATCAGCAGCGCGATCGGCACCATCCCGAGCAGGACATCCGTCGTGACGGCGCGCGCGTTCATGCAAAGCTCAAGGGAATGTCGAATCCCGGCTCGGACCATTTTACCAGCCTGGATCGCATCCTTTCGAACGCGGCATCGAGGCCGATGCCCATCGCGCCAATGATGATGATCATCGCGTACACGGTGTCGTACTGTCCCATGTCCAGCGCGTTGAACAGGATGTTTCCGGCGCCGGACTGCCGTGCGATCATCTCACTGGTGACCATCGTGATCAACGCCAGCACCAGCCCGGTCCGGCAGCCCGTGAGAATCTCCGGCAGCGCCGCGGGGAATACGATCCGGATCATGCGCTGCGCCGGCGAGAGGCCCATGGCGGCGCCCGACCACAGCATCTTCTCCTCGACGGCCATGGCGCCCTGAAAGCTGTGATAGATCACGGGAAGGCTGACGCCGAGGAAAATCACCAGCATCTTGGCGAGGTCGCCGACGCCGAGCCAGAGCATGATGATCGGCATCAGGGCGGCCTTCGGCACCGGATAGGTGACCATCAGCAATGGATTGAAGAAAGACGCCACCGCGCGGCTGCGGCCCATCATCAATCCCAGCGGAATCGAAACGACGACCGCCACGCCGAAGCCGATCGCCATCCGGCGTAGCGATGCGAGAATGTTGATCAGGGATTCCTTGTCGCCGAGAATCGAGGGAATGGCGCAGATGGCTTCCCAGGCGGTCGGAAAACTGTCGGTGTTCACGCCCAGCGCCGCAACCTGCCAAATGACGAGCAGGCCAAGGCAGGCGAGTAGCGGCGCCGCGCGCGCGAGAAGTGAGCGGGCTGAGGTCATGGCCGCAACTCGTCGGTGCCGGTGTCATCGATCATGCCCTCGATATCGACGACATATTTTTGGTAGTGGGGATCGAGCAGCAGTTCCGCCCGGCGGCGCGGCCTCGGCAGATCGATATCGACGACCTGCTTGATCCGCCCCGGTGAGCGCGTCATCACCACGACCTTGTCGGACAGAAACACTGCTTCCTCGACCGAATGGGTCACGAACAGAACCGTCTTCCGGTCGCGCTCCCAGATGTTGAGCAGGTCGTTCTGCAGCCGCGTGCGCGTATGCGCGTCCAGTGCCCCGAACGGCTCATCCATCAGGAGGACCGCTGGGTGATAGGCCAGCGTGCGCGCCAGAGCGACGCGCTGCTTCATGCCGCCTGATAATTCCTTGGGGTAAAAATCCTCAAAGCCCTTGAGGCCGACCATTTCGATCAGCGCCCGGCTTTGCGCCTCGGCCTCGGCTGGTTTTGTGCCCTGCTGGCGCGGGCCATACATCACGTTGCCGAGCACGCTCTTCCACGGAAACAGTGCGAACTCCTGAAACACCGGCCCGCGGTCGGGACCAGGCCCCGTGATCGCCTTGCCTTTGACTTTGGCCACGCCGGCGGTCGGGCTGACAAAACCGCCGACGATATAAAGCAATGTCGATTTGCCGCAGCCGGACGGGCCCAGAATCGAGACGAAGGCGCCATCCCCGATTGTCAGCGAAATATCCGACAACGCCAGATGGTCTTGACGGCTGGAGGTGCGAAAAACCTGCGATACGCGATCGATCTCGATCATGGCGGCCGTCGGCTTGTGGGCCGGCGCGGCTACGACCTCGGCATTGGC
Source organism: uncultured Alphaproteobacteria bacterium (assembly GCA_963836765.1). Taxonomy (GTDB): domain Bacteria; phylum Pseudomonadota; class Alphaproteobacteria; order Rhizobiales; family Xanthobacteraceae; genus Bradyrhizobium. The sequence goes on along the minus strand of CAWILG010000011.1, from coordinate 160,939 downwards.
AGGGGACGGCGAGGCCTTCATTTCCGCTGTTCTTCCCGGCATGGGTCCATCAGACACAATTGGCTTCTCTATCTTCTCCCGTTGCGGGTCTGAACATAGCAGGAAATATGCCGGGGTTGACGGTGCTGTTTGCCGCGTGCAGGCACAGGACGGCTAGTCGAACCACGGCCATTCCGCCGCGCCGTCATGCGTTACCGCGCCGCCGGGCGCCTGGCCGACCAGACGCGCGTATTTTGCGAGCGCCCCTGCCCGATGCCGCGGCGGACGGGGCTTCCAGGCTTGCCGGCGCGCAGCGAATTCGTCGTCGCTGATCACGAGATCCATGCGGCGCGCGCCGGCATCGATCCTGATGCGGTCGCCGTCGCGCACCAGCGCCAGCGGGCCACCGATGAACAACTCCGGTGAGGCATAGCCGACGCACATCCCGCGCGTCGCGCCGGAAAAGCGTCCGTCGGTAACGAGGGCCACCTTCTCGCCCATGCCCTGCCCGTAAATCAGCGCGGTGACACCAAGCATTTCGCGCATGCCGGGACCACCCACCGGGCCTTCGTTGCGGATGACGAGCACATCGCCTGCGGCGTATTTGCGGTTACGTACGGCATCGACGCATTGTTCCTCGTCCTCGAATACGCGTGCGCGACCCTCGAACAGCAGGTTCTTCAGGCCGGCCACCTTGATCACGGCGCCATCAGGACAGAGATTGCCTTTCAAAACCGCGACGCCGCCATCCGCCATGATGGGTGTACCGGTATTGAAGATGATCTCACCGTCGGGCGCATTGGCTTCGCCATATTCCTCGGCGATCGTCCGCCCCGTGATCGTCAGGCAACTACCGTCGATGTGGCCGCTTTCGACCAACGCGCGGATGACGACCGCGGTGCCGCCGATGTCATAGACGTCCTTGGCGGTGTACTGCCCGCCCGGCCGCAAATTGCCGATCAAGGGCGTGCGCGCAAACACTTCGCCGACATCATCCAGCGTGAAGGCAATGCCGCCCTCGTTGGCCAGCGCCGGCAAATGCAATGCGGCATTGGTCGATCCACCGGTCGCGGCGACGATCGCCGCGCCGTTCTCCAGTGCCTTTCGCGTGACGATTTCTCGTGGCAACGGCCCGCCGCGCTGCAGCATCCGCATCACCAGTCGCCCCGCCTGTCGCGCAACCTGCGCCCGCTCGGCATAGACACCGGGGATCATCGATACGTTGGGCATCGACAGCCCCACCGCTTCGGAGACCATGCCCATGGTGTTGGCGGTAAATTGCCCGGCACAGGCGCCAATCGTTGGCAGGCAGGTCCGCTCGATGCTTTCGAGCGTCGCCGCATCGATCTCGCCAGTCATGAAGCCGCCGACCGCCTCGTAGGAATCCAGTACGGTGAGGGTTTTCCCCTCGAGCCTGCCGGGCAGCGCACTGCCACCATAGATGAAGATCGACGGTACATTGCACCGGATCATCCCCATCATCACGCCGGGCAGCGTCTTGTCGCAGCCGCCGAAGCCGATCAGGGCATCGTAGGCAAGGCCATGAACGACGGATTCGATCGAAATCGGCAATCAATTCGCGCGAGAGCAGCGAAAATTTCATGCCTTCGTGGTTCATGCTGATGCCGTCGGATACCGAGATCGTGGTGAATTCGCGCGGCGTGCCGCCGGACTCGGCAATCCCGGCCTTGGCGGCATCAACCTGGAAATCGTGGGTCATGTTGCAGGGCGTCTGTTCGCCCCTCATGCTAACCACGCCGATCATGGGCTTGGCGATCGCTTCGTCGTCGAGCCCCATCGCCCGCATGAAGGCACGGTGCGGCGCACGATCGAGACCATCGGTCGTCACACGGGATCGCAGCTTCTTCATGTGTACAAATTCTCCGCTCGTCCCGGCGATCGCCGGGACGACTCGTTGGGCGGTTACTGCAGCGGCGCGACGATGGTCGGGTGCTTGAACTGCGCGACGTCCAGCTTCGGCAGCATTCCAGTCTCGGCGTAGATGTCGAGCATCTTCTGGATCGCCGGGAAATTCGGCGCGGCGCCGGGATCCCGGCCAAAATCATTGTCCTTGAGCAAGTAGGTATCGAGCACCTGGACCGGCGCCTTCAACTGCTCCGAGACGACTTTCAATGTTTCCTCGCGATTGGACAGCGCCTTTTTCATACCCAAGGTGATGTCGCGAACATAGGCCTTCACGAGTTCAGGGTTCTTGTCGACAAAGTCGGCGCGGCAGGCTTCGAGGATGTGGACGATATTCGGCATTGCCTCGGAAAGCGAAAAAAGCTTGCGGGTGCCGCCCTTGGCTTCGGCACGCGCCGCGAAAGGCTGGTTCATGTTAACGGCGTCGACGCGCCCCTGACGCAGGGCGTCCTCGGAAACCGCAAAGCCAACCTCGACCAGCTTGACGTCGGTTTTCGGATCGACCCCATTCTTCGTCAGAAGCATGTTGAACGGCCCCTGGGTGCCTCCACCGATGACGGATATGCCAACCGTCCTGCCCTTGAGATCGGCAATGGTCTTGATCGGCGAATCGTCTTTCACCGCCCAATAGACCGAGAAACCGCCGGGCTTTTCGAACACGTGCTGGGCGACGATGTAAGCCTTGAGGTTTCCACCGACTACGCCGTTCGCCAGCGACAACGGCGCCTGGGTCGCGCAATCGAGCGCGCCCGCGGCCAGCGCCTGCGTCATAGGCGCGGTGCCCTGGAATTGGGTCCATTCGACACTGTAGGTCTTGCCGAGGTCGGGAAATTCCGCCGGCCGGCGCATCATCCAATATTTTGACTCCTCGGCCGGAATGGTCCAGCCGACTCGGATCGTCTGTTGCGCCTGAGAGACGCTCATACCGGCAAAAACGCAAACCAGCGCCCCAGTGGCTGAAATCCATGCAGAAGGTTTTCGCATCATCCCCGCTCCGCTTTTCCGATGTCGGTCGTGCCCAGAATGTGTTGAGCGCCAAGCCTGTCATGGTTCAAATGATCCGGCAAGCCGTCGGCCGAGGGCAAGCGAAACGAGAATGATTTCGTTCTCGTCCTAGCCTGTCGCCTGTCGAGTGGGAAGGCCAGAACCTATGCGAAGCGTCTCTGCCACCCGCTCACGACGCCCGAATTGATTGGACCAGTCAAGGAAAGCGGGTTCTGACTTCCGGACGGAGCTGCTTGTCGTCAAAAGCATAGCGCTGGCGAGCGCCAACTAATGTGCACCTACTGGAAACCTCGATCCCATCAGACCGTCCGACCTCGCCGCAGTTCCAGCTAAATGCCTTTGTCGCGCTGTCGAAAGAGAGGACCCCCTCCTCCAAACTTCGACGGCAAACTCAGCAGAAATTGCTCCTTGATCCTACCACGTCAACAAACTACGGCCGTTACCTACGGCCATGAGCAGATGCCTTCCCGCGGGTGCGCGAACGTTTACGCCGCGCCACTAGTTAAATGACCGCTTTGCGCCGATATTGTTGAAAAAGTCGAAAATCGAACAACCCAAAAAATCTCGCAAAGTCGATCTTTAGACTTCTCCGCTGCTGCGTCCCTTTTCAACGCCACTAGGGAGGTCCGTGATCGATTTTGGATGGAGCAATATGGTCCCTCACGTCGCCGCGCGCTAGCCGCATCAGCGGCTCTAAGAATTTTCGGTCGCCAGCCCGAAACGACTTTTTCAACAATATCCGCCAGGAGCAGCCATTCCCAATTGAGAGAGCACGACGTCGCTATTATTCGCGGGACACTACCCCAGCTCAAAGGTGGTGACGCCGAATACCCGCTCCAGCCGCAACGGCAGGATCGCGCCGGTATACATACGCGCGGTCTCGAACACTGGCACGAGCCCCAGGTCTTGCGCCAACGCGACGGCGTTGCGGTTGATGCTGGGAACGTCGAGGAATATCTCCCCGCCGCCGACGCTGGCCAACAAAGCCGACAGGACCACCTCGGCGGTGGCGCGGTCGTCGGCCACCAGCGGGCCGATCTTGCAGCCCTTGCGGCATGAACGGATCACGCCCCAGCCGACAAGCCTGCCATTGCGCATAAGGGCGCAACCGACATGCCCGGGCGAGCCGATCCAGGCACGCAGGAACGCGGAGCGCGGAGCCGGAAACACCGTCGCGTCGTACGCCTCTACCGCCGCCAATGGGACTTCCGCCAGCGCCATGACGCCAGCTTCCGGTGCATCCGGGGCCGCGACGACGCCGCCGTAACGGACGTTGGCATAAGCGAGCTCGAACCCGGACTTTCTGTAGTTCTGCTGCTGCGCTATCACGCCATCGAGCCCGATCACGCGTGGCCCGGCGTGCGCAATCGCCGCATCCCATATGCGCAGTCCATAGCCGCGCCCGCGCAAGTCCGCTCGCACGATGTAAAAGCCGAGGAAGGCGAAGCTTGCGTTATAGTTGACGCAGGAGACGGTCGCAGCGGGTGCGCCGTCGAGCTCGCCGATCAAGAAGCCTTCCGGATCGACCGAGGCGAAGCAGGCATCGTCGCCGAGGCCGGGGTTCCAGCCTTCGGCTGCGGCCCAGTTCACCGCTATCGAGATTTCGTCCGGCCGCATCGTCCGGATGCTTAGATCGTTCATGGCGGGCGATCGTACAAATGGACTCATGAAACCAAGATTACCGCCAGCGAGCCGTAGCCGGCAAACAATAGAACGCTCTGGCGCGGCGCCGTCGTTCAGAATATTTTCTTCGATCCGGGAAGCGCTCGAAACCAAACACGAGGGAACGCTCATGACTGGCGCAAGGCTAAAACGTTACGGCTGGGGGCGCGAAGGCGAAGGCATGAGCGCGGAGGAGCGAAAGTTTGTGCTCGGCCGCTACCGAGCGAAATTTGCAACTGACGAATTCGACACGATCGCTGTTCCGGGCCTTGACGATCTCTCCTTGCGGGAACCACGCGTGGCGCCGCCGGCGTCACTTGCGCCCTTTTGCACGACCGACCGCTACGATCGCGCCGCGCACACCTACGGCAAGTCCTATCCGGATTACGTCAGGGCAATGCTTGGCGATTACAATTGTGCGCCCGACGTTGTGGCCTATCCGCGCAACGAGGCCGAGATTTCGGCGGTGATGGACTGGACCAGCGCCGTCGGCGCGTCGCTGACGCCTTTTGGCGGCGGCTCGAGCGTCTGCGGCGGCGTCGAGCCGCGCGTTGACGGCATCAAGCACAAGGCAGCCGTCACCCTCGATCTGCGCAACCTCTCCAAAGTCGTCGAAGTGGACCCGGTATCGCGCGCGGCATCGATCGAAGCCGGCACCTATGGTCCGTCCCTGGAAAACCAACTCAAGCCGCATGGCTTCACGTTGCGGCACTTCCCGCAGAGTTTTGAATTTTCGACGCTTGGCGGCTGGATTGCGACCCGGTCGGGCGGCCATTTTGCCAGTCTTCATACCCATATCGACGATTTCGTCGAAAGCCTGCGCGTCGTGACGCCGGTTGGCGTGCTGGAGACGCGCCGACTTCCCGGATCTGGAGCCGGGCCCAGTCCCGACCGCATGTTCATCGGCTCGGAAGGAATTCTTGGCGTGATCTCGCGCGCCTGGATGCGATTGCAGCGGCGCCCAAGCTTCCGCGCCGGCGCATCGCTGCGTTTCCCCTCGTTCTTCGATGCCGCGCGCGCCGTGCGTGCCGTCGCGCAAGCCGGCCTCTACCCGTCAAATTGCCGCATCCTGGATCCGCAGGAGGCCTTCAACACCGGTGCGGCAGACGGCAGCGCGGCCATCATGGTACTCGCGTTCGAGTCGGGCGATCATCGGCTCGACGCCTGGATAGCGCGCGCGCTCGAGTGCTGCGCCGACCATCGCGGAACGCCGGAGCCTGCGAAGGCCAGCGACGCGCATCTGCAAGGCGCGGCGGGCATCTGGCGCAACGCGTTCATTCGCATGCCCTATGCGCGCGAATTTCTGACGCCCGCAGGCCTCATCAACGACACGTTCGAGACCGCCATCACCTGGGACCGGTTCGAAAACCTTCACGATAAGGTCAAAGCCGCAACCGAGCGCGCCATTCTGGACGCGACTGGCGTGAAGGGTGAAGTCACCTGCCGCTTTACCCACGTCTACCCGGACGGGCCTGCACCCTATTTTTCCTTCCATGCGCTTGGTCGGCATGGCGCGCTTCTCGAGCAATGGCAGGCCATCAAGAATGCGGCGAGCGACGCGCTGATCGCGGCAGGCGGCACCATCACGCATCATCATGCCGTCGGTCGAGATCACAGACCCTGGTACGACCGACAGCGGCCGGAGCTTTTCGCCGCCGCACTAAGGGGAGCCAAGCGCGAATTAGATCCGCAAGGCATGCTCAACCCGGGCGTCCTCATTGATCCGTAAGCTCATCTTGCCAAAAAGCTCTTCCGGCTCGACGCGCTCCACGTCGTCACCGCCTTGAGACCGCTTTGCGCCGATACTGTTGAAAAAGCCGTTTCGGGCTGGCGACCGAAAATTCTTAGAGCCGCTGCTGCGCCTGGCGCGCGGCGGCGTGAGGGACCATATTGCTCTATCCAAAATCGATCACGGACCTCCGTAGTGGCGTTGAAAAGCGACGCAGCAGCGGAGAAGTCTAAAGATCGACTTTCGCGAGATTTTTTGGGTTGTTCGATTTTCGACTTTTTCAACAATATCCGCCAGAAGCGGCCGTTCCGGAACGGTTGTTTCTAAACGTCTCTTTGCTCTCGCTTTATGATCCTAGAACCTTGGTATTCGGCGACTTGGCCTAACCTTGGCCTGCCATGGCTCTTATTCGATAATGTCTTCGATACGGATCGGCAGCGTGCGAACTCGTTTGCCGGTCGCGTGGTAAACAGCGTTCGCGATGGCAGCCTGGATACCCGCCGTGCCCAGCATGCCGATTCCTTTAACACCGCCCGGCAAATGCGGGTCTTCTTCTTCAATCATCGCGATATCGAACTCCGGAATGTCGGCATGGACAGGGATCAGGTAGTCGGCGAAGTTGTCGCCGACAATGTGACCTGACGCGCGATCCGTCGCTGTTCTCTCATGCAGCGCCATGCCGATGCCGCCGATCAAGCCGCCGACATACTGGCTCTTCGCCAGCAGCGGATTGAGGATGTGGCCCGCGGCAAAAGCGCCGCATACCCGGCGCACCCGGATCTCGCCGAGCTGTGCATCGACACCCACTTCGACGAACACCGCGCCGTAACCCATGCTGCTCGCGGCCAACGACTGGTGTTGTGTCGCCGCACTTTCGCCCTCCGCTTCCAGACCCTCAGCCGGCCCGCGCGCCAGCACATCCGTCAACAACTCGCCGACATTGCCGGTCCGGCTTCGGATCATTCCGTCCTGAATTTCCAATTCCTCTATCCGTTGGCCGGAGAGCGGCGACCGCTCGTCGGTCACGGCCATGTTCGCCAGCGTCGCGCGGAGTTTGGCCATCGCCATTTCGGTCGCGGGCGCGAGGCTCGCGGTCACCTGGGAGCCGCCGGAAAACGGGCCCTCCGGCAGCAACGTATCGCCGAGTTCGACCGTCACTTGCGAAAGGGGAACACCGAGAGCAGAAGCCGCCATCTGGCCGAGCGCCGTATAGGTGCCCGAGCCCATGTCCTGTGTGCCGCATTGAACGCACAACGAGGCGTCCGCCGCCAGCTTGACGCGGACCCTGCAGGCCTGGCGGATCGCCGGATAAAGCGTGCTTGCCATGCCCCAACCGATCCGCCAGCGTCCGTCGGTAGCGACGCCCTGTGCCGGCCTCTGCGACCACCCGAACCGTTCGGCGCCGACGCGATAGCATTCAAGCAGGCTGTTGCTGCTCCACGGGCGGCCCACTTCCTGATCATGATCTGCAAAGTTGCGCACGCGGAGTTCGACCGGATCGATCCCTAGCTGTTCGGCCGCTTCATCGAAGGCGGATTCAAGCGCAAACGTTCCCGGCGCCGTGCCTGGCGCGCGCATCGGGACCGGTTGCGGCTCATTGGTACGGACGAGACGGTGCGTCGTCGTGACATTGGGGCAGGCATACAGAAAGCGCGAATAGACTGCGATGGAGTCCGAGTAATCGGCGTGGGTTGAGGTTTGCGCGAGCGCGTGATGTTCAATGCCGGTGAGACGACCGTCCGCGCTGAACCCCAGCCCCAAGTCTTGTATCGTCTCCTGGCGGCGACCGACCAAGGTGAACATCTGCGCGCGTGTCAGTTCCAGCCGCACCGGCCGGCCCGTTTTCCTGGAGGCCAGCATCGCCCAGAACATCCACGGCCACCACAGCTGCCCCTTGCAGCCGAAGCCGCCGCCCAGGAAACGCGAGACGACCCGGACGTCTGATGCTCGCATCTGGAAGGCGTGCGCGATCATGGCGCGGGTGCCGAAGATGGCCTGGGTCGAGGTGTGCACTACGGCTTTGCCTTCCTCCCACCAGCAGACGACCGCGTGCGGTTCCATGGGGTGATGATTGTTGACAGCGGTTTCGTATCGATTTCGGACGACGAGATCGGCATCAGCCAGTGCCCCGGCCGCGTCACCACGACGAGTCTCAGCCGGAAAGCGTCCGACCATGGCCGGCGCAAATGACTTGTCGAGTGCCCGGGCCAGCGCCGTCACCGCCGGACGCGCCTGTGTGCTGACCCGAATTGCGCGTGCCGCTTCTTTTGCCGCTTGCAGGGTGTCTGCTGTGACGAGTGCGACAGGCTGGCCCGCAAAATGAATGGCGCGCTCGCGAATCAGGGCTGTTGCGGGAGACGGCTGCAGCACCTCGGTATCCGCATAGGAAACCGCCGCGGCGAATCCTGGCAGATCTATCGCCTGCGCTAGGTCAACGGACAGCACATCCCCGCAACTGATTGACGCCTCCACGAGGGCCGCGTGCAGCATGCCAGCCGCGGGAACCTCGGCCTCATAGACGGCGCTGCCGGTGACCTTCAGCGCAGACTCGTATCGCAAGGCGGAATGAGTGCTCATGGCTGGCCTCCGACAGTTTGCAAGGCGCGGATCACGGCATTGCGCAGCAACGCGATCTTGAATCCGTTGTGGGCGAGTGGTCGGGCGTGCTCGACGGCCATATCACCGGCTGCGGCGATGGCTTGGGCGTCCGGTGCACGGCCGACCAATGACGCTTCACTCCGGGTTAGCCGCCACGGCAGCGGTGCGACACCGCCAGCGGCCAATCCCGCCTCGACGATCCTGCCATTCTCGACGCGCAGCACCGCGGCGACCGATACGACGGCGAATTCGAACGACGCACGATCGCGAACTTTGAGATAGGTCGAACGAGCGGCAAAGCGAGATGCGTTCGGAATGCGAATACGAGTGACGAGCTCGCCTGCTATCAAGTTCGTCTCGCGCTCCGGTGTCTCTGCGGGGAGGCGGTAGAGATCGCGCAATGGAAAGTGCCTCTGTCCCTCTGCTCCGAACACCTCGACCTCCGCGTCCAACGCCGTCAGCGCGACGGCTAAGTCCGAGGCGTGGGTCGCGACGCAGGACGCGCTTGCACCGAACAAGGCAGCTTGGCGATTCTCACCGGCGAGCGCGCCACATCCAGAGCCCGGGATTCGCTTGTTGCAGGCAAGCCCCTCGTTGCGGAAATACGAGCAACGGGTGCGCTGCAGTAGATTGCCGCCGACTGTCGCCATATTGCGTATCTGTCCGCTGGCGCTGTCCAGGATCGCCCTTGCGATCAGCGGATGATATCGCATCACATCGGGATGGATGGCGACATCGCTCAGCCGGGCAAGCGCACCCAACGAGAGCTTTCCTTCGACAAATTCCACATGATCCAACGGCAAGTGCGAGATGTCGACCACCCCTGCGGGCGCGATCGCACCGGCCTTCCAGAGCTGGAGCAAGTCGGTTCCGCCGGCGAGGTACGCGGCGCCCGGTTTAGACGCTTGGATCAGAGCGTCGGGCACATTCGCCGCGCGGCCGTATTGAAACGAAGGTCCGCTCATAGCCCCGCCACCTCGGCGATCGCTGCCACGATATTCGGATAGGCACCGCATCGGCAGAGGTTACCGCTCATGCCCTCGCGGATCGCGTCGAGATCGGCGGGCTTTTCTTCAAGCAGCGCCAGGCCCGACATAATTTGCCCTGGCGTGCAGTAGCCGCACTGAAGTGCATCGTGTCGAACGAAGGCGGCTTGCAGCTCATGCAGCTTTTCGATTGTGCCGATGCCTTCGATCGTGGTGATCGAGCGGCCGTCACAGGAAGCTGCAAGCGTGAGACAGGACTTTATCCGGCGGCCGTCTGCCAGCACAGTACATGCGCCGCAAGCTCCCATGTCGCATCCTTTCTTGGTTCCGGTCATGCCGAGCTTGTCCCGGAGAACGTCCAGCAGCGTGTCACAGGCTGCAGCCGCGAATTCGCGATTCCGGCCATTGATCTTGAGCGAAATACCGATGGACGAACCAGGCGACATAGGGTTCTCCTAAAATAGCATTGCTGGAATTGGAGCTAAGCTCCCGGTTGGGAAGTCCGGCTGGAAAAGCCAGGACATGAGCCGGTGATGCTTCCGGCATTTTCTTATAATTACCGGTTGCGCGTCGTGGAAGGACTAGTACTATCCTAGGACTGTTAGTACCTGCATTCTGGGAACGAGGCCATGCCAGACCCCAGCCGAAGCGAGTTCGGCAACTTTCTTCGTTCGCGGCGCGCCAAACTTAACCCCAAATCGGTTGGTCTTCCCGACGGGCGAAGACGTCGCGCTCCCGGCTTGCGGCGCGAGGAAGTCGCCGAACTGGCCGGGATCGGGGTCGATTGGTACATCCGGCTGGAACAGGGGCGGGCCGTCAGTCCTTCGGTCACCACAATTGACGCGCTGGCGCGAGCGCTGCGCCTCAGTAAAGTCGAGCATGCGCATTTGCGTGCCCTGGCATCAGGAACCAATCGACGCGCCTTCACCCGGGAAACCGTTTCCGCAGCCCTTCGAAGCTTGGTCGAGTCACTCAATCAACCAGCTTACATCACCGGTCGGCGGTGGGACGTTCTTGCCTGGAACAAGGCTGCCGCCGACATTTTTGCCTTCGATCGCCTGGCGGAAGACGATTGCAACATTCTCATCTGCGTCCTGCTCTATCCGGGATCGCGCCGGCTGTTTGGATCAAGCTGGGCCGAGGAGGCCAAGCGTATAGTCGCACAGTTCCGGGCGACCCACGATCTCTGGGCCGGCGATCCTGCATTCGTCGCGTTGCTAACGCGCCTTCGCGACGGCAGCCCGGAGTTTGCAGAATGGTGGGAAGCCCACGACATTCGAGGCGGTGCCGGCGGAATCAAGCGCTTGCGACATCCAAAGAAGGGCATGCTGCGTTTTGCGCACGCAAGTTTCCAGGCGAATGACGATCCTGACCTGAAGCTCATCATATATACACCGGCCTGAATTGTATCGCGGCCTACCACTCCAAGCATCCCGCACAATTTATCACGAGCTCAGAGTTGTGTGTGTTTGTGAAGGTCCGTTTCGCGCCAATAGCCGAACTGGCACTACCCAGACCGTAGGTCCGGGTTCTCTGTGACAAGCTCGCTGGACGCCCGGGAACGGCAAACTAGCCACCCGCGCCGATTACGCCGGTCGCGTTGATCTCCACCTTGGGCGGCGGGCTGGCCTTGGGCGAACCAACGCGCTTTACCTCGATCAAGGTTGAGCAGGGAAAGTCGCCGGTGAAGAACTCCCGGCGCGCGCGCCACACCTCGGTGTTTTCATCGAGATTGGTGACGTACACCGTGATAGACATGATGTCATTCATCTTGCCGCCCGCGGCCTCCAGCAGGTCCTTGAACTTCTGAAAGATCGACTTGGCCTGAATGTACATGTCGTCGCCTGGATGCTCCCCCTTAGGCCCGGAGCCGGTCATCCCCGCGATGTGGAAATATCCGTTTGCCACTTTCATGTTGGACCAAGTCTGCGGCGGCGCCTCCGCCACCTTGGGCGATCGGATAGTTTTCATGCTCAAGGGTCCCTCCTGTGAAGCGGATTCGAAGCGAGAGAGGATGCCATGTCGTCTGGACCTTTCCGTCCAAACAGTTCGTGGCGGTTGTCCTCCCAACTCGCGACGCGCAAGCGGATCGTACCACGCGCGTCGCGATGGTAAATGGGGCCGAGTTTGGGTTCGCGCGGTGATTGAAGGCAGCATATCGGCCTTGCGTCAGAATCGGACATGGGGCGAAGCCAAGGCAACGTCCGTTCTGCTTCTAGGTACGGACGTATCCACGAGCGGCTGCTTTGCGCCACGAGCAGTCATTCCAGCCTAAGTAACGGATTGGCTCTCAGCGGGCACTCGTTTGCTGCACGAACGTCAGGGAATCTTTCGCTCAAGTGCTCGGTGATCGGCATGCTGCGCGTATTCTATCGTGTGACGGGTATCCCTTAGAATAGATATCCAAACTATCACTTATTGACACTCTAACATCATTAGTTAGGATGCAGAACTGATGTTTGATATTGGCTGGAATCCCAACCGATGATCACGGCGGCTCAATTTCGGGCTGCCCGGCTGCTACTCGGCATCGATCGGCACCGGCTCGCAGCGCTCTCTGGACTTTCCGTACCGACGATCCAGCGAATGGAGGCAAGCGAAACGATGGTTCGAGGTAATGTCGATTCGCTGGTCAAGTTGATCGCCGCATTCGACGCCGCCGGGATCGAGATGATTGACGAAGGCGCCGTCAGCAATTCGCAGGGACGTGGGGTGCGACTGAAGATGAATTCGGGGTCGGCCAAAACCTATTTGGACCATCAGACCGAGCACAAGGCATCGGGCGGAACGAGGGGCGGCGCTTGATGTCTCCCGTTGCCTTGCAAATGTCAGGCGTCGCAGGATTGCTGGGCATCGCCGTGCTTGCGATCGTTCTCAGCCGCGCAAGGAGCGCCACGGCGATTATCTACGGCCTCACTCTGGCTGTTTCCCTGCTCGCATTGTTCGGGTCCGTTCAATCGCTGCTCGGCGGCGTCCCTGATACCTCCGACCTGACCTTGCCGATCGGACTACCGTGGCTTGGCGCACATTTCCGCATGGATGCGCTGGCGTCGTTCTTCCTTGTCGTCGTCAATCTGGGAGGCGCATCGGCCAGCCTTTATGGTCTTGGCTATGGCCACCACGATCCGGCGCCGCATCGCGTGCTGCCGTTCTTTCCCGCCTTTCTGGCCGGCATGAACCTTGTGGTGCTGGCGGATGATGCGTTTTCCTATCTGCTCTGTTGGGAGTTCATGTCGCTGGCTTCCTGGGCACTGGTGATGGCGCATCACCGTGAACCGGGCAACGCGAAGGCGGGTTATGTTTACCTGGTGATGGCAAGCTTCGGCACACTGGCATTGCTGCTGGCTTTCGGCCTGCTGGCAGGACCGGCGGGAGATTACGGATTCGCGGCCATCCGCGCCGCCCAACACACACCGCACGCCGCGACATTGGTATTGATCCTGATGTTGCTCGGAGCCGGTTCAAAGGCTGGCCTGTTACCGTTGCATGTGTGGCTGCCGCTCGCGCATCCCGCCGCGCCAAGCCACGTTTCGGCGCTGATGAGCGGCGTCATGACCAAGGTCGCGATCTACGGCTTTATTCGCGTCATCTTCGACCTGCTGGGACAACCGATCTGGTGGGCGAGTGTGGTCGTGCTGATCCTCGGTGGCATCACCGCCGTCATGGGAATCCTCTACGCCATGATGGAAAAGGATCTGAAGCGTCTGCTCGCGTACAGTACGATTGAGAACGTTGGCGTCATCTTCGCCAGCCTCGGCCTCGCCCTGGCCTTCCAGGCCAACGGGCTGAAGCTCGCGGCGGCGTTGGCCTTCACGGCGGCGCTGTTCCACGTTCTCAATCATTCCTTTTTCAAGAGCCTGCTGTTTTTTGGAGCCGGCGCGGCCCTGACGTCGACGGGCGAGCGGGACATGGACAGACTGGGTGGTCTCATTCATCGCATGCCGCTCACCAGCTTCGTCGTTCTCGTTGGCTGCGTCGCGATCTCAGCGCTGCCGCCGTTCAACGGCTTCGTTTCGGAATGGCTGATGTTCCAGGCTGTGCTGCAAAGTCCGGAGTTGCCGCAATGGGCGCTGAAGATCACGGTACCCGCGGTCGGCGCGCTATTGGCCCTGGCGGCTGCATTGGCCGCGGCGTGCTTCGTCAAGGCCTACGGCGTGACGTTTCTCGGGCGGCCGCGCAGCACGGCCGCGGAAACCGCCCACGAGGTCGATCGTTACTCACTCACTGCCATGTTCGTCCTTGCCGCACTCTGCTTGCTGGCCGGAATCCTGCCGGAACTCGTGATCGATGCGCTTTCGCCGGTCACGACCGAGATCCTCGGTGGCCGCATGCCGATCCAGGCCAATGAATCCTGGCTTTCAATCGTGCCGATTGCAGAGAGCCGCAGTTCGTACAACGGATTGCTGGTGATGCTATTCATCACGATATCCGCTTCCCTTGCCGTCTTCGTTATCCATCGCTTCGCCTCGCATGCGCTGCGGCGGGGACCCGCCTGGGGCTGCGGTTTCTCCGACCCGACGCCTGCGGCCCAGTATTCGGCCCAAAGCTTCGCACAGCCGATCCGCCGTGTTTTCGGCACGATGGTGTTTAGCGCGCGCGACCATGTCGAGATGCCTCCGCCCGGCGATACAAGGCCCGCGCGGTTCAGAATGGAATTGCACGACCTGGTCTGGGAGGGGATGTATGCGCCGATCGCGGGCGCGGTCGGCTATTCCGCCGATTGGCTCAACGGCCTGCAATTCCTGACCATCCGGCAATATCTCAGTCTGGTCTTTGCCACCCTCGTCACGCTGCTGCTGGTGCTCGCGATATGGTCGTGATCTCAGACATCGTGGTACAGGGTGTGCAGATGCTGCTGGTGCTCGTGCTGGCGCCGCTGCTGACCGGTTTCGTGCGCAAGATCAAGGCGCGGCTGGTGCTGCGCCAGGGAGCGTCGGTCTTTCAGCCGTATCGCGACCTCCTGCGCTTGCTTCGCAAGGAGGTGGTGCTGGCCGACAACGCCTCGTGGCTGTTCCGCGTGACACCCTATGTGACCTTTGCCGCGATCTGGGTTGCCGCCGCCCTGATTCCGACCTTTGCGACAGGCCTGTTGTTCAACTGGACCGCCGATCTGATCGCCATCGTTGCGCTGCTCGGAAGCGCGCGCTTCTTTCTGGCGCTCGCGGGAATGGACGTCGGCACCAGTTTTGGCGGCATCGGCTCCAGCCGCGAGGTCATGATCGCGGCGCTGGCGGAGCCGGCGATGCTGCTGATCGTGTTCTGCATGGCGCTGGTTTCCGGCTCGACCCAGCTTTCGACGGTCGCGAATTTCCTGGCTTCGTCCTACGTCGGATTACGGGTATCGCTGGGGATGGCGCTGATTGCGCTCATCATGGTGGCGCTCGCCGAGAACGCGCGCATTCCGGTCGACAACCCGGCCACGCATCTGGAGCTCACCATGGTGCACGAGGCGATGGTGCTCGAATATTCGGGACGTCATCTCGCGATGATCGAATTCGGCACGTTTCTGAAGCTCCTGCTCTATATCTCGCTGATCGCCTGCGTTTTCGTGCCCTGGAAGATCGCACTGTTCGGCACCGGCCCGTTGGCCTACGCCGTCGGCGCCGGCGTTTACATCGTCAAACTCGCCGTCGCCGGCTCCTTGCTCGCGCTGTTCGAGACCGCGACGGCAAAGATGCGCGTTTTCCGCATTCCGCAGTTTCTCGGGGCCGCGCTGATGCTCGGCCTGCTCGGCACGCTGCTGCTGTTCGTGTCGAGGAGCTTCTGATGCAGATGCACAGCCTCGCCTTCGACATCTCCCATACGCTGGCCGGCGGGCTGGTCCTGATCAGCTTCATGATGCTGTACCAGGACCGGCTTTATTCGCTGCTCAACGTCTTTGCGTTCCACGCCTTGGTGCTTGCGCTTTCCGTCGCCTGGCAGGCCTTCATCCAGCACGCGCCTCATCTCTACATCACGGCCGCAATCGCCCTCGTGTTCAAAGCGATCGTCATCCCGGTGGCACTGCATCGCATCGTCAAGCAGCTTGGCATTCATCGCGACATCGAGTTGGCCGTGGGTATTGGCCCGACCATGCTGGCCGGGATGGCATTGGTCGCGCTCTCGATGGTACTGATGCTGCGGGTGACCGCCGAGGCTGATCCGCTGGCGCGCGAAGATCTCGCCTTCGCCCTTTCGGTCGTACTGCTCGGACTTCTGGTCATGGTGACGCGCCGCAACGCCGTCAGCCAGGTCGTGGGGTTCATGTCGCTCGAGAACGGACTGGTGTTGGCGGCGACCGGTGCCAAGGGTATGCCGCTCGTGGTCGAGATCAGCGTCGCCTTCTCGATCCTGATCGCCTTCATCGTGATCGGCATCTTCCTGTTCCGGATCCGCGAGCGCTTCGATTCCGTCGATGTCTCCGCCCTCGACGATTACCGGGGCGAGCACCGATGAGCCTCAATTCCTTCGATCCCGTGGCGGCCGTCCTGCTGATTCCGATTGGCTCGGCGGCGCTATTGGCCGTGCTGCCGGGCTACCGGCAAACGGCGCGGCTGAATGTCATTGCGAGTTTGGCGACATTTCTCTCGGCGCTTTCGCTATTCATCATCGAACGTCCGCAACCCGGGCCGTATGTGCTGGTCGACGACCTCAACATCGTCTTCATCGTGCTCAACACCTTCGTCGGCTTCACCACC
This sequence comes from uncultured Alphaproteobacteria bacterium, assembly GCA_963836765.1. GTDB lineage: Bacteria > Pseudomonadota > Alphaproteobacteria > Rhizobiales > Xanthobacteraceae > Bradyrhizobium. Next base: position 144,380 of record CAWILG010000011.1, on the reverse strand, counting down.
AGCATCTTCAGCGCGAGCTACATCGCCCATGAACTCGATACCGGCCGGTTGACCCCGACCTATCTGCGTTTCTACCACGCCATGTACCAGACCATGATGTTCGGCATGAATCTGGCTTTCGTGTCGAACAATATCGGCCTGATGTGGGTCGCGGTCGAGATCGCGACCCTGACGACCGTGCTGATGGTCGGCATCTACCGCACCCATGCCGCGCTGGAAGCGGCGTGGAAATATTTCATTCTCGGCAGCGTCGGCATTGCGTTCGCGCTGTTCGGCACCATCCTGGTCTACATGGCGGCACGCCCGGTTGTGGGCGAAGGCCAGGACGGCATGGTCTGGACGCTGTTGATCCAGCATGCCGCCGCCTTCGATCCCGAGCTGCTCAATGTCGCCTTCATTTTCCTGTTTCTCGGCTACGGAACCAAGGTCGGCCTCGCGCCGCTGCACGCCTGGCTGCCGGATGCGCACGCCGAAGGTCCGACCCCGATCTCGGCGGTGCTGTCGGGCCTGCTGCTGAACGTCGCGCTCTACGCGTTGCTCCGCTTCAAGATCCTGCTCGCCGCCAACCCTTTCGCGATCGCGCCGGGTCCGCTGATGGTGACGATGGGTCTTGTCTCGCTGATCTTCGCGGCGTTCATGCTGTACCGCCGGCGCGACATCAAACGGCTGTTCGCCTACTCCTCGATCGAGCACATGGGCATCATCGTGTTTGCGTTCGGGATGGGCGGCCCGCTGGCCAATTTCGCCGGGTTGCTGCACATGGTGATGCACAGCCTGACCAAATCGGCGATCTTCTACGCGGTCGGCCACATCTCGCAGATCAAGGGCACGCAGCGGATCAACCGCATTCGCGGCCTGACGGAGACCCATCCGGTGCTCGGCTGGGGGTTCGTGGTCGGCGTCGTCGCGATTGCCGGATTGCCACCGCTCGGCATCTTCATGAGCGAATTTCTGGTCGTCAGTTCGACCTTTGCGCGGCAGCCGCTGCTGGCGATCGCGCTGGTGTTCGGGCTGCTGCTGGCCTTCGGCGCATTGACATTGCGCCTGACCAGCGTCGCCTTCGGCGCGCCGCGCGGCAGCACGGCATCGGCGGAGGCTTCCTATGTACCGATGTTCGCGCATCTCGCGCTGGTTCTGTGCGCGGGAATCTACCTTCCCGCGCCGCTCGTCGTCTGGTTTCAGCACGTCGCTCGTCTTCTTGGATAGTTGAGGGATGAACGGGATATGCCATCGCTGATCGATCTGATGCAGGAAGGCCGCACGATCCCGCAACACGGCCCGTGGCCGCGCGCCGTGGTCGATGCTTCCATCTGGACATTCGCGGCAAACGAACTGGCACGGGGACGCTGGGGCCTGCTTAGCCTCTGGGGTGAACCCAAGACGGTGCATATGGGGGTGATCGACCGCGATACGGCGGAAATCGCGGTCATCAGCCTCGATTGCCCCGATCGCGTTTATCCCTCGGTCGGCAAGCACCATCCGCCGGCGATTCGATTGGAGCGGACGATCAACGACCTGTTCGGACTTTCAGCGGAAGATTTGCCCGACACCCGCCCCTGGCTGGATCACAATTGCTGGGGCGTACATTTTCCCTTGGGTGATCGCATCGACGCTTTGCCGACGACGGCGCCCTACCGCTTCCTGCCGGTCGAAGGCGACGGCCTGCATCAGATTGCGGTCGGTCCGGTGCATGCGGGCATCATCGAGCCCGGGCATTTCCGGTTTACCGCCAGTGGCGAGACCGTGGTTCGGCTGGAACAGCGGCTGGGATATACCCACAAGGGTATCGAGGGGCTGATGCGCGGCGCCGGCATCGAACGTGGCGCACAACTGGCCGGACGCGTATCGGGCGACAGCACCGTCGCCTATGCTTACGCGTTTTCGAAGGCGGTCGAGGCGGCGCTGCAACTTGCCGTGCCGGCGCGCGCGGTCTGGCTTCGGGCGCTGCTGGCCGAACTCGAGCGGCTTGCCAATCATCTCGGCGACATCGGCGCGATCTGCAACGACGCCTCCTTCGGCCTGATGCAGGCCCATTGCAACGTGCTGCGCGAGGACGTTCTACGCGCCGCCAATGCTGCCTTCGGTCACCGCCTGATGCGGGACGTCATCGTTCCCGGCGGGCTGGTTCGCGACCTCGACGACAAGGGGCAAGCGGGCATCCGTGTGGCGCTCGACAATATCCACGTCCGCTTTCCCGCACTGATCGAACTCTACGACAACACCGCATCGCTTCAGGATCGTACCGTTGACACCGGTATCGTCACGGCGGCGCTATCAAAACAATACGGTGCGGGAGGCTATGTGGGTCGCGCGTCCGGGAGGACGTTCGATGCCCGTCGCGCTCCCGGCTATCCGCCATATGGCGATCTGCGTTTTGAGGTGCCGGTGCTCGACGAGGGTGACGTCAATGCCCGCGTCTGGATCCGGATTCGGGAAGTCGAGGAGAGTCTCTCCCTTGTACATCAGATTCTGGAGCGGCTTCCCGGCGGCCCGCTCAGCGTGCCGATCGCCTCCGTGGCGGGGCCACGCGAGGGCATGGCGCTGGTCGAAGGTTTCAGGGGCGACATCCTGGTCTGGCTCCGGCTCGACGGTGGCCGGGTCGACCGCTGCCATCTTCGCGATCCATCCTGGTTTCAATGGCCGCTGCTCGAAGCGGCCATCGAAAACAACATCGTCGCCGACTTCCCGCTCTGCAACAAATCGTTCAACTGTTCCTATTCCGGCCAGGACCTGTAGGGAGAAGACGATGCGCAAACTTCTCTTTCAAAGTTTCTTCCGGGGCCCGCTCACGGAGCAGGCACCCGCGCTCGACGAGGCCGCGGTCGAAGAACTCGCCACGGCCTTGCAGCGCGCCGCCCGGCGACGGCTCGGCAGAAGCCTCTCGATCCGTGAAATCGATGCCGGGTCATGCAATGGTTGCGAACTGGAGATCCATGCGCTGAGCAATGCCTATTACGACGTCGAACGTTTTGGTATTCGCTTCGTCGCCTCGCCACGCCATGCTGACGTTCTTTTGGTCACGGGCCCCGTGACCAAAAACATGCGCGATGCACTGGAGCGAACCTATCATGCGACCCCCGGCCCGAAATGGGTCATTGCCCTCGGAGACTGCGCACGAGATGGCGGGTGTTTTGCCGGCAGCTACGCGGTGGTCGGAGGGGTCTCGCAAATCGTTCCCGTCGATCTTCATATTCCGGGCTGTCCGCCACCGCCCGTTACGATTTTGCAGGGACTTCTTTCCCTGCTCGATCGAACGGCAAAAAGCGCCACTTCCACTTGACGCCCTGGAGACGACTTCGGCTATTTCAAGCCGGCTTGATCGCGGGGTGTGTTCAAGCCGCAATAATCCTTGTGATAACGCCGTTGGCGATCTTTTTTGCACAATATCGGGATAATGATTCCAGCGTATCCGGTCGCGACCCGACGGTCTCATTCATCGAGTTGCTGCCATTGATCTACGTGGTGTTTGCCGCAGGGGTGGCCCTGACAAAGCACCGCTATGTTACCCTGACGACTGCGCGAATCCGCCACGCTTCGCACCTCATGTCGTCTTCCGAGCCGGATCGTTTAGCCGGCACGCTCGCCATTTGTTGCTTTCTTGTATCTCTCGGATGCGCGTCGCTTGCCCTGCAGCCACCTCCCGGCATCCTTGCGGCGATGAACTGGCATCTCGGCCCCTACGCTGCCGCGCCCATATTGTGGTCGGCACTGACGAGCGTCTGCGTGGCCAGTTACGGAGCAAACGCACATGCCGCAACCGACGCCGCATATTGATTTGGAAAAAATGCTATCTGAGCGTCTCGGGGCGCCAGAGTCCGCATGCAAGAATATTTTCTTTTTTTATCGCCTTCGATCAGGAACTCCGTTGTTGGAGAACCACGCTATTCATCGAGTTCGCTCCAAAGTCCGCAGCAGCGAGGGCTTGGACTGCTTTATGTTCTTCATCTTTGGCTTCGTAACGTGCTCCCTGAGGCGAACGCCGCGGCCCCCAGCTGAGCTCGTAACACCCGGATTGATCAATTCGATCCCCGCATTCTCCAGCGCGGAAACCAGCTTCATCAGCGAATCGACGTTCCCGCGGATAACGCCGTCGCTCGCCTCCATGCGCTGGATGGTAGGGACTGAAAGATCTGCAAGATCGGCAGTTTGCCGCTGATCTATGTTCAGGAGCGCACGGGCTGCCCTGAGTTGGTTGGCCGTAATCATGAAATGGCCGCCTCCAGAGAGATTTGCATCCGATATATCTATACTATCCAAACTATTGTTTCAAGCATCAGTTTAGATGCAAAATATATCATCTGAAAATTTGATTCATTGGGACGAACTGAGGTGCCCGGGCCCATGTAACCCGATTTTCCCGCGAGGATACGGAAACATTATGTGCCATTCCCGAAACGGTTGGCGCACTGCACATCACATGATAATAGATGTTTGGTGCATGTGTTATGATGCTCAAATTTTAATGTGGTTGTCTGCCGTGAAATTGCTGGGGCGTTATCAAGGGAGGAACGGGCAGATCGAGATCGTTGAGTGTTCCTGGGACGGAACACGCGTGTACTTCGAAGAAGGCGTAAGGCAAAGCCAGGCAACGCCCGATGGCGAAAGCGTATTCACCTACGTCAAGCTCATGGACGAACTACTGTCCCGCTCCGAACAAATCCTCGTTTTGGGCTGCGGCGGCGGAAATCTTGCGACAAGACTGTCGCGTCTTGGCAACAGGTTGACCATCGTCGACAACAACCCGATCAGCTTCGTACTTGCACAAAAGTTTTTCGACCTGCCGGACGAATTGCCCTGCATCGTCTCCGACTTCCGGAAATTCGTGTTCGATGATCGCACGTATTACGACGGCATTGCGATCGACGTCGGTGGACCTGGATTTCGGTTCACGGATGAGTTCGATGCCGAGACCTGCGACGCAATCCGCTCGCGCTTGGCACCGGGCGGCCGGATAGTGATGAACGTGACGGTGTCCAACGACATTGATCCGACACCCGACCGGATCGCCGCTCGGCTTGCCGGTGAGGAACTGCGGACTTGGATCGTTGACGAGCAAGGCATCGAGGACCGGAATGCAGTCATCGCCTGCATGCCCGAGAAAACGCTGGGTTCGCGGGCGGCGCTCGATCGTGTCATGCGCCGTAGCCATGAACGGTGGGCTATCCGCCGAGGTAGACTACGGAGCCGCGATCTCACCGGTGGATTGTGCTAATATTGTACCGTCCGGTAGATCTGATAAGGCGCTTCGACGAGCAGCCGGTTCTCGAGAGCGACCTACCTCAAATAGCTGCCAGGGTCTTTCAGGCCGACGACGGCCACGGTGGGATTGCGGGCGACTTCGCGCGCGGGGTCGAGCAGATGCATGTGTTCGCTTTGGTCTATTGGCACCATATGCATGCCGCCCGGCTGTTTCTGGCGTTTATTCACGGATGTCCGCAAACCTTCACAACACCGGATCTTCCGCCATCGGCGCTTTTGACCCGTTTGGACATTCAGCCTCGCATCGGGCCGATCGGTCAGTGCGCTGCAACAGTCGGGTCGACTTCTCGTGTTGTGGAAATTGGCATAGTGTCGCTGCATCGGAGGGATCCCCACGAGCCCAGGTTTCCCAACCCCTCTGGCAGGCAATACTCGTCGAACAAACACAGGTCTCTGCGCGGCCTTGGGCGGCGTGACCCATGCGGGAGGTTGGCATGCACGACATCGTTATTCGTGGCGGTACGATCATGGATGGCACCGGCAAGGCCGCATTTAGCGGCGACGTTGCCATTGCAGAAGGTAGGATCACCGGGGTCGGCGGAAAGCAGGGACCTGCCCGGCGCGAGATCGATGCCACGGGGCTGATGGTTACGCCTGGCTGGGTCGACGTGCACACGCACTACGACGGTCAGGCGATGTGGGATCCGCTGCTTGCGCCCTCATGCTGGCATGGCGTGACGACCGTCCTTTTCGGAAATTGCGGCGTGGGTTTCGCGCCGGTAAAAAAGCATCATCGCCAGGCTTTGATGGATTTAATGGAAGGGGTGGAGGAAATTCCGAACCCCGTATTGGCAGCGGGATTGACCTGGGAGTGGGAGACATTCCCTGATTTCATGGATGCGCTGGAGCGCCGCGAGCGCGTCATCGACATCGCAGCCCAGGCCGCGCATTTGCCAATGCGCGTCTACGTTATGGGTGACCGCGCCATCCGTCGCGAAAAAGCGACGGCGGACGACATTGCGCAGATGCGGCAAATCACCGTCGAGGCGTTGCGCGCCGGCGCATTCGGCTTCACCACGTCGCGAACGGATTCGCACAAGACACCGGACGGCGAGTTAGTGCCCTCGCGCGATGCGGACGATCTGGAACTGCTTGGTATCGGCTCCGCGCTGGGCGAGGTTGGCGCCGGCACGTTCGGCATGAACAGCGACTTCGACGACGAGGATTATGAGCTGCGCTGGATGCGAAAGCAGGCCAAGGCAACCGGTCGTCCGGTCTGGTTCCTGCTCACCGATCGCTTCGAAGATCCGGAGCGCTGGCGGCGTTTGATGAAAGCGGTACACACGGCGCGCTCCGAGGGACTGCCGCTCACGGCGCAGATTGCCGGTCGTCCGATTGGCGTGATGATGGGCATCGGCACCGCGCTCAATCCGTTCACCGTGCGGCTGAGCTACAAGGCGCTGGAGAGCCTTCCCATTGCGGAGCAGCGCAAGCGGCTGCGCGACCCCGAATTGCGACGCAAAATCCTCGCCGAGAAGCCGTCTGACGCTGAGGTCGCGAAGCTCTCCCAGTTCCGCCAGCTCGTCACCAGTCGCTGGGACAAGTTCTTCACCATGGGCGACCCGCCGGATTACGAGCCGGATGCGGACAAGAGCGTTGCCGCGATCGCTGATCGCACGGGGCGCACGCCCGATGAGGTGGCCTACGACTATATCGTCGAACAGAATCAGTTCCTCTTCTTCCCGGTAGTGAATTACGTGGCGGGAGATCACGAACCGATCCGCGAAATGCTCAACGATCCGGCGTGCCTACTCGGCTTGAGCGACGGCGGCGCGCACTGCACCTCGATTGTGGATTCAGGCCTGCCGAGTTTCATGCTGACGCATTGGGGTCGCGACCGCCGCCGCGGGCCGCGGCTGCCCCTCGAGCATCTGATCAAGCGGCAAACCAGCGAAACTGCCGACTTCTTCGGGATGTCGGATCGCGGCCGGCTGGTGCCGGGCTTGCGCGCCGACGTGAACATCATCGACTTTGACCGTCTGCGGCTGCATAAGCCGGAGCTCGTGCACGACATGCCGGCGGGCGGCCGGCGTTTCGTGCAACGGGTCGATGGATATGAAGCAACGCTTGCGGCAGGCATTCCCATCTTCGAGCGAGGCGAGCATACCGGCGCGATGCCGGGGCGCCTGCTACGAGCAGGCTATAATGGTCATCGTTGAGCGTGGGCTCGACTTATCGTGGTCGCGCGCGCAGAGCGACGAGCGAATCGAACACCAGTCGATCGATGTTCAGGCCCTCGCGAAGCCCAATTTCGCGAGAGCGAAATGCCCGCTCTGACGGAATGCGGATCTCCTCGATGCCCGGTTGGCGCGGCGTCGCCTTGATATCTTCAATCAGCTGCGTCACCCGCCGGTTGAAACCATCCTTCGGTCCGAAGAGGTCGGGCCGAAAGGCAATGAACAGGTAGCCGGGCTCGCTGTCCTGCTCCGGGCCGGTTCCGCCGAGCAGTCCCAATGCCTGCACCATCAGTGCCAGCCCGAAGCCCTTGTAACCCCCGAAAGGCAGCAATGCGCCGCGGCGTGCAAGCACCGGGTCCCTGGTCGGCTCGCCGTTGGGCCCGATTGCCACGCCTACGGGAAGCAACTCGCCCAACCGCTCGCGCAGCATCACGTCGGTCATCATGTAGGCCGATGTCCCGATGTCGAGCACGATCGGCTCGCGCGACGACGGGACCGCGATCGCAATTGGATTGGTGCCGAGCACCGCCCTGGTACCGCCGGGCGGAGCCACCAGCCGTGAACTGGCCGCTGTGTGGATCGCAACGAGGCCGGCGTTCGCAATCATCTCGACATAGTAGGCGCTGCGGCCGCTCATCCAGGCGTCGGTCACGGAAACCAGTGCAATTCCATGCGCCGCAGCTTTGCTGATTGTCGCCTCTGCCGCATAAAACAGCGATAACATTCCGATATTGTTGCCGCCGTCAAAGGCGATAGAGACGTCGGTCTCGCGCAGCACCTTCATGGGCCGGCGCGGCAGCTTGAAGCGCTCGCTCTCCGGCAGGTTGAGGATCTTGGCCAGGCCCGAATATTCATAACCGCACAACGCGGCATCGACGACGTGATCGGCAATGACGCGCGCTTCATTGTCATCAAATCCGATGCCGCGCAGCGCACCCTCCGCCAGATCGCGCGCGTCCGCGACACTCAAGCTGATCCGTTCCAGCGCCATGACGGGCACCTCCTTTACTGACCTCAGTTCGATCCGCATCGCGATGGCCGCACTGACAGTCAACCCGGAATTATGGGTGTCAGGCCGTCGTCATCCATCGTTTCATTTGAGCACACTCGGCGGCAGGACGCGACCTTCAACGGTTGCGCCCGATCCGCGGCCAGCCAACACGGCCTGCTGGCACTTTGCGGACATCACTGTCCGCTTCGCGCCGATATTGTTGAAAAAGCCTTCTCTGACTAACGAACGATTTTTTTGGGACCGCTGGTGCGTCGTTCATGCGACGAGTTCATGCGACGACGTGAGGAACCACATCGTTTCACACAGAAGCGACCGCAGACCGCCGTATCGGTCCTCCAGAGCGTTGCAGCGGCGGAGACCAAGCAGTTGCGGTCTTCTTAGGCACGATCATAAAGAGATGGCATCATAAACAGATGCGTACGTTTTATGGCAGCAGCGCTGTCTTGAAGTCGCCTTGCGACTGCACCATGTTGGGATCGTCGATCAGACGCGTAGGACTTATCGACATCACGGTAGGCAACGCGACGCGCCTCGGCGCATCGCAACGTGCCGCCACGCGACGCTGCGCGTCGCACCACATCGCTACGCAACGCTTGAGCCGCTGGGGAAACCCAGCGGCTCGCGCGCGTTTAGCGCGGACGGCCCCTCAAGCGCCTGTGGCTCCGAGAGGCCTACCGTAGCCAGCCGGAGGCTGAGACCGAGGAGATTTTACCACGAGGGCGCGAGCTAGACCCGCGCCACTCGACCCGCCGCTTCACGTCGGCGGGCCTTACTGTCGGTGGGTGCAAATCGCCTTGAAGCCAGCGTCCAAGGCTCTTGGACTTCATGGGATCTTCAAACGCGGCAAAGGTCGTAAGTACCTGATTGCAGACAGCGCATTCAAACGTATGCAAGTCGACGCCCCGGGCGCGTGCTGGCTCGATGCTGACGAGCATCATCTGGGCCTTGCACTTCGGACAGGCGGGGCGCTCAATTGCAGCGAATGGAATGACGGACGACAGGCGTTGAGATTGGGGCATGATGCTTCCCTCGAACAGGCGGGAGCGCAACACTCTCTGTCACCGATAATGCCTAGGAGGCGGAGCGGTGATTGTTTGAGTATGCGCGCCGAGGGATCTCAAACGCGAGTTAATTCGCAGATATTTGGAGGAAGGTAAGCACCTCGCGGAAATTGCGAACCCAGAAGCTCCCGCCCGATGCGGTGAGCGTCCGCCGCCAATTGCCAGTCTGGGCCGGTGGCAACGGCGCGGGGAAATGAAACGGGAGAGTTCTGTCCATGATCGAGGGGATCAGCGCGGTTACACTTGGCACCCACGAAATGCCACGAGCCGTCCGATTCTACCGCGCGCTGGGGTTTGAGGTCCTGCATGGCGGCGAAGATTTCGTCATTCACCAGCTTTCGAGCAGGAACGAGCTATCTCAACCTCATCGCCCAGCCTGCCGAGCGGCGCTGGTCCTGGTGGGGGCGGGTAATCTTCTACGTTGCCGATGTTGACGCACTTTACGACCGTGCACTCGCAGCGGGATACCAGCCAGCTACCGTGCCCCGCGATGCCGAATGGGGTGAGCGCTTCTTCCACCTAGTTGACCCCGACGGCCACGAACTCAGTTTCGCTCGGCCTTTGCTCCCGGTTTCCGTCCAATAGCAGCTCGAAGCGGCCTGCCATTCCAAGAGGCGCTGGGAGAGCGTATGGTGCTCCGATGATCCGCTGAACCTGGGAGGCAATCATGCAGTTCAGGACAACCGGACTACTGTTGCTCGGCGCGATGGCACTTCCCGCCTCCGGGGCCGCACAAACCACCGCCGCTCCACCGGCAATTACACGAACAGTGATCGCCGCAACCAAACTGCCGACCGTTACAGACGTGCCGCTCCATTTCAAGGCGGTGAGCATCACCCTTCAGCCGGACGAGAGGAGCAGCGTCTCGGCGGCCAACGGCATCCTCTACCAGATGTCAGGATCGACCGAGGTCGCGCTCGATGGCGAGGCCAAAATGCTCAACGCCGGAGAGGGGCTGTTCATCGCCGGCGGAAAGACTGCGGCGCTAACGGCGGGTCAGCGGAGGGCCGTCAACTTTCCTCCACTTCTTCCTTGTCTCCCGCTGTGGACTTGGGTCGGCCTGTCGAGACGGCACCTGCCGCCGTGAGAGAATTATATCGCACAGCGAATCCGATCCCCGACCTGAAGCCAGGCGGTTATGATCTCAATCTCACGCGAGTAACATTTCCGGCGCAGATGCCCTCCAACCCGCCGCACCATCGGTCAGGCGCGGCTCTATACTTTATCATCTCCGGCACCGGGGCCAACACGGTCGACGGTAAGACAGAAGCAAGGGGACCGGGTTCCTTGATCTATGAACCGTACGCCCTCGTGCACCAATGGGGAAACCCAGGCAACGAGCCGTTGATATTCTTGGCCTTCAACATCAATCCGGAAGGTGTGGCAGCCGTGCTTCCGGGCGCACCAGCAAAGAATCAATAGCTTGTGGCCGGGGCCACCGCATCCGGAGGACCGTTCGATTCCACAAGAATTGGCGAATTGAATCATGGTGGCAACGAACGAGCGGACCGTCACCGTGTTCGGCGGAACCGGCTTTCTCGGCCGCCGCATCGTTCGGCATCTGCGCTCTCACGGATTTCCTGTTCGGACCGCGTCAAGGCATCCGGATCGGGGGCACAGACTGTTTGGTCCCGATGATCCGCAGCTTCAATCCGTAGGGGCCAACATTCACGACGAACGGTCAGTCGCGGATGCGCTTGCCGGCGCCTACGGCGTTGTAAATGCGGTTAGCCTTTACGTCGAGCACGGAGAGGAGACTTTTCATTCCGTTCACGTCGAGGCTGCCCAACGGGTAGCGGCTCAAGCACACCGTGCCGGTGTCGACCGGCTCATTCACATTTCAGGAATTGGCGCCGACGCCGCCTCACAATCACGGTACATCCGAAAGCGCGGCGAAGGCGAACTGGCGGTCCGGGCCGCGTTCGGCGATGCACTTTTCGTCCGCCCGGCAGTGATGTTCGGACCGGACGACGCGTTTCTCACTGCCATCCTCAGGCTGCTTCGCCAGCTTCCAATCTATCCGATGTTCGGCCGCGGCCTGACCAGATTGCAGCCGGCCTATGTGGAGGATGTTGCGGAGGCGATTGGGCGGATCATGCAGCGAGCGGAGACGCCTTCAACGATCTTCGAGTTCGGCGGCCCTCGCGTTTACTCTTACGAGGAGTTTCTTAGAGCCGTTGCGCACCAAGCTGGACTTGCGCCCCGACTGATTCCAATCCCGTTTGCCGTTTGGCATGCACTCGCATGGGCCTCCGAAATGTTGCCAAGTCCGCTCCTCACGCGCAATCAAGTGGAACTGATGCAAATCGACACCGTGTCATCGCCGAAGATGCCTGGATTTGTTGAACTTGGGATTTCGCCGCACTCGGTCGAGGCAATACTCCAGAAGATGCTGTCGAATTGCGGATGAAAGAGGCTCCTCGGTTAATCCGCTTCAACGGATGAGGGGGTCGCGCGCAAATCCCCCTGCAGTTCAGCCAACTTGATGTCCGAGATGGGTTTTCAGAAGTAGGTCCGCGCGGTCGCAGAGTCCGTTTTACCCCTAATGAACGGACATCCTCGGTTCGACTGGTTACGTCCGAAAGGTGCCAGATTTGGACTCATGCACCGCAGCAAACAACTAAGATTATTCGATCACTTCGTCCGCGCCGGCGAACAGGAAATGCGCGATTCACTGAATTGGCCTACGTGGAGAGAGTAAATGTCTCGAAAGCGATTTGCGCAAGAGCGACAGAAACCACCCCAAAGCTCGGCGCCCTCGCGTTAATGCAGCCGCAAGACTCCGTCCACGGCGCGTAGTTCTGCAGGCTTGATCAGTTTGGAGTGCGCGACAGTGACCGCAAACAGCGGGCCTTCGAGCTTTGTTTCCCAGAACGCTAGGAAATCCTTTAGCGCCGGGAAATTCGGAAACAAATCGTAGTCCTGCCAGACGTAAGTTTGCAGCAACCAGTGACGATCCGGACGGCGATAAACGATTTCCGCTGTTGTCAGTCCGTAGCCTAAGACCTGCTTCCTGAAATCCTTGGAAACCGCATCTTTCTCGACCATGCCAACCTCCAGCCCAACTAAAAAAGTTGCATGATTCTCAATTCGCCAAAAGCGAAAACGTTCAATAGGTCATAGTAATCAACGCGCTAGCAGCATGTTACTTCGCCTGCTAGCAATCGCCCCAGGTGTTCCTCCTCGACAAAATCAAGTTCCAGTCAAACATCGTGGGCCGAAGCCCTTGCGCCCTAGTGTCGCAGGCTTATGTGAAGAACGACTAGCACTCGTTCATTGCGACTGCCAATCCAGAAATAATCAGAAAAGCCAAGGAGGAACGCATGAAATTTCGTCCGCTCCACGACCGCGTCGTGGTCAAACGCATTGACGCCGAAGAGAAGACTGCTGGCGGCATCATCATTCCCGACAGCGCCAAGGAAAAGCCCTCGCAGGGCGAAATCACCGCCGTCGGCCCGGGTGGCCGCGACGAAGCCAGCAAGCTGATCCCGATTGATCTCAAAGTTGGCGACCGCGTGCTGTTCGGCAAATGGTCGGGCACCGAGGTCAAACTGGATGGTCAGGAACTGCTGATTATGAAGGAAAGCGACATCATGGGTGTCCTCACCGACCTACCTGCCGCCAAGAAGAAGGCCGCGTAAGCGCTAGCCAGGTTTTCCTTATCCCGAGGAGCCGGCGCAGCCGGCGTCTCTAGGGATGAGGCAGCAAGCTCAAATCTCATCCTTCAAGGCGCCCGCTCGATCACGCGCCGATGGTGATGAGGCTAAACGGAGATCATTATGTCAGCCAAAGAAGTCAAATTCGGCGTCGATGCCCGCGATCGCATGCTTCGCGGCGTCGAAATCCTCAACAACGCCGTCAAGGTGACGCTCGGCCCCAAGGGCCGCAACGTCGTGCTCGACAAGTCGTTCGGCGCTCCCCGCATCACCAAGGACGGCGTCACCGTCGCCAAGGAAATCGAACTTGAAGACAAGTTCGAGAACATGGGCGCCCAGATGGTGCGCGAAGTCGCCTCCAAGGCGGCGGATGCTGCCGGCGACGGCACCACCACCGCGACCGTTCTGGCGGCTGCGATCGTCCGTGAAGGCGCCAAGTCGGTTGCCGCCGGCATGAACCCGATGGATCTCAAGCGCGGTATCGACCTTGCAGTGGACGCCGTGGTCGTCGACCTCGTCAAGAACTCCAAGAAGGTCACCTCGAACGAGGAAATCGCCCAGGTCGGCACCATTTCCTCCAACGGCGATACTGAAATCGGCAAGTTCCTTGCGGACGCCATGAAGAAGGTCGGCAACGAGGGCGTCATCACGGTTGAAGAAGCCAAGTCGCTCGAGACTGAACTCGAAGTCGTCGAAGGCATGCAGTTCGACCGCGGCTATATCTCGCCCTACTTCGTCACCAACGCCGACAAGATGCGCGTTGAAATGGAAGATGCCTATATCCTCATCAATGAAAAGAAGCTTTCTCAGTTGAATGAATTGCTTCCCTTGTTGGAAGCCGTGGTGCAGAGCGGCAAGCCGCTCGTCATCGTCGCGGAAGACGTCGAAGGCGAAGCGCTCGCCACCCTCGTCGTCAACCGTCTCCGCGGTGGCCTCAAGGTCGCAGCCGTCAAGGCGCCGGGCTTCGGCGATCGCCGCAAGGCCATGCTGCAGGATATCGCGGTGTTGACCGGCGGGCAGGCGATTTCGGAAGATCTCGGCATCAAGATGGAGAACGTCACGCTCGCGATGCTCGGTCGCGCCAAGAAGGTGATGATCGACAAGGAGAACACCACCATCGTCAGCGGTGCCGGCAAAAAAGCCGACATCGAGGCGCGCGTCAATCAGATCAAGGCACAGATCGATGAAACCACCTCGGACTACGACCGTGAGAAGCTGCAGGAGCGTCTGGCCAAGCTCGCAGGTGGCGTCGCGGTGATCCGCGTCGGCGGCGCGACCGAAGTCGAGGTTAAGGAGCGCAAGGATCGCGTGGATGACGCGATGCATGCGACCCGTGCGGCGGTTGAAGAAGGCATTGTGCCGGGCGGCGGCGTCGCCCTGCTGCGTGCCTCCGAGCACCTCAAGGGGCTTCGCACCAAGAACGACGACCAGAAGACCGGCGTCGAGATCGTGCGCAAGGCGCTGTCCTATCCGGCACGCCAGATCGCCATCAATGCCGGCGAAGACGGCTCGGTGATCGTCGGCAAGATCCTCGAGAAGGACCAGTATTCTTATGGCTTCGACTCGCAGACCGGCGAATACGTCAACCTGATCTCGAAGGGCATCATCGACCCGACCAAGGTTGTCCGCGTAGCGATCCAGAACGCGGCTTCCGTGGCAGCGCTGCTGATCACCACCGAAGCCATGGTGGCCGAAGTGCCGAAGAAGAACGCAGGCGGCGGCATGCCTGCGGGTGGCGGCATGGGCGGCATGGGCGGTATGGATTTCTAAGTCCACCCGTTCAGCGCTCAAAAGAAAAAAGAAAGGCCCGGCAGCGATGCCCGGCCTTTCGGCATTAGCCACACGTCGATCTCGACGGCGATAGCTGCATGGAGGTACCCGCTCTCAAGGGATCACGACACGCCGCAGCGACCAAAGACCGGGGACAGCAAGACTTCGTCCAAATCTCTTGGGTCCACCGCCAATGCCGGACTATCCGACGCCTCTGGCGAAAAGTTGTTACCGGCCGACGCGGGCGGAGCCACCAGCCGTGAACTGGCCGCTGTGTGGATCGCAACGAGGCCGGAGTCGCAATCATCTCGATATAGTAGGCGCTGCGCCCGCTCATCCAGGCGTCGGTCACGGAAACCAGCGCAATTCCATGCGCCGCAGCTTTGCTGATTGTCGCCTCTGCCGCATAAAACAGCGATAGCATTCCGACATTGTTGCCGCCGTCAAAGGCGATAGAGACGTCGGTCTCGCGCAGCACCTTCATGGGCCGGCGCGGCTTCTTGAAGCGCTCGCTCTCCGGCCTTGCGACCGCCAATCCATTGAGGGCCATGAGAACTGGCATGGCGAACATCCAAGCCTGATCTGGGATCCGACGGTAGGCATCGTCCACTACCTTAGGATCGTCCACGACCTGCTCAATTCCGGCGACTATTTGGGGCGCGTGGCCTGACATGACCCTGCACATCGCACGCCCATTGTGGAACGAGCTGACGTCGGAGCTACATCGCCGGACGGAGACTATCGTTAACATCGATCCCGTGCCTTGGAAGCGCTGGCGGAAGTTAAGCGCCTAATGAAGTTGATGGAGTGGCCATGGCATCAGGCGCGCGACGTCGTCAGCTACGAGTACGCCAGATCGAACGACATCGACCTGGAGGAAGGCGATGAGCATGCAGATTGGCTGCTGGATGAAGCAGCTCGTCTTGTGAAGTCAGACGAGTTGTTGCTCTGATCGTGACTGACGAGAATGGCCTTATTGGCAGCGAGTATTGGCTGTCTTGATGGCATTATGGGAGGGATAGAAGGCTCCCGATCACGACTACAATGACCGGCGGTATTGGAACCCGGAAACCCGCGCTCCATTGAAAAGCTAGAAAATTAGATATGTTTACGGATCATTCGTGATTAGTATGATCCGTGTACGGATCTTATTGACATACTGCCTTGATACGTTTACATATCATTTTATAGAAAATGATCCGAAAACATATCATGTCCTCAACTCCCGACCCCCTACTCATAGACCTCGGCCTACGCTTCCGGACGGCGCGCCAGGCTGCCGGCCTGTCGCAAGAGCAAATCGCCATTCGAGCGAATATCAGCAGACCCCGTTATCGGGACATTGAGACAGGCGCGGCAGCCGCCCGCGCAACGACGCTCGTCAACATCGCCCGCGCCCTGGGGATGGAGATGATGCTGATTCCGCAAGCGATGGTCCCCGCTGTCCAATCAATGTTGCAACCCGCGGACGACGACGACCACCCCGCGTTCACGTCGGATGTCGAACCGGAGGAAGGACAATGACTCCTACAACAGCCCTCGCGGCTGAGCGCATTCAATCGCTCGACATCTCGTTGAATGATCTGCCCGTCGGCACACTCGTCCGGACGCCAGGCGACTACAACGCGTTCAACCTTTTGCCCGCTTACCGGAGCCTGAACAACCCGCCGATCTTCAGCCTATCGCTTCGCTCGGCCGATGGTACCCTCCGCAGGGATCCTAAACCTATACGCGGCGCGCTTCCGCCGTTCTTCGCGAACCTGCTGCCCGAAGAGAAGCTGCGCGAGGCAATGGAAAAACATCACGCGGCGTCAGTGAGACCGGGCAATGATTTCGATCTGCTCGCAGCATTGGGGACAAACCTTCCTGGAGCGGTACGCGCGCTGCCAAGTGACGGCATCCCCGTTCCAACTGGTCCGGAGGCGGAGGGCAACAAGAAGGCCCGTTTCTCACTCGCCGGTGTTCAGATGAAGCTTTCTGTTATGAAAAATACAGGAAAGGAAGGTGGAATCACGCTCGCTGTAAACGACGAGCAAGGGCAGTATATCGCGAAATTTCCCTCACTCACTCATATCGGGCTGTCGGAAAACGAATTCGTAATCCTCGCCTTGGCGGAAGCGCTGGGAATGGAAGTGCCGGCCCGCGAACTGGTTGAGAAAACGGACTTCGCCGGCATTCCGGAAGAGTTCAATACCATGTCTACGGGCAAGGTGCTGCTTGTACGCCGCTTCGATCGCGGCGTGGACGGAGCGCGCGTGCACATGGAGGACTTCGCGCAGGTCTTCGGCCGCTATCCGTCTGAGAAATACACCGGCGCCGCGTATCACAACATCGCGGGAGCGCTGACCAGCGGCATCTCCTTCGACGCGGCGATCGAGTTTGTGCGGCGCCTCGCATTCACTGCGATCACCGGCAACGGCGACATGCACCTCAAGAATTGGTCGCTACTATACCCAGAAGACGGACGGACGCCGACGCTGTCTCCTGTTTACGACGTGCTTTCTACAATTCCCTATATCCCGAAAGACGGCCTGGCCCTTAGTCTCGCCGGCGAAAAGTCGTTCAAAGCGCTGACGCCCGAGCGCTGGCGAAACTTCGCAAATCGGAGCCGCCTTCCTGAAGGGGCCGTGGTGACCGCAGTGGCCGAGACCGCAGCGACGGTGCGTGACAAGTGGCCGGTCCTCGCAGAGCGCAATGTGGTTCCACCCCAGGTACTCCAGCGGATCGACGCACATATCGATGAAATGGCAAACGTTCTTGATCCCTAGAGAGATCACGAGAGTTACGATTGTTCGCGAAGGGAAACGGTCCTCAAGCGCCTTTTAGGCGCGCAGCCACCGAGGGGAGGCTGAAGGAACAGCCGCTCCCGGAACTGCTCGACGTCTCCAGACATCGTCAAGTCAGAGCGGACCACACTGGCACGTATCTCGCGGTAAACCGCCGCTTGAAAGATCCGCTTGGCTCGCAACGATTTAGCAAGTGCGAAATGTGGTACGAACCAATTTCGTCTAATAATCTTGCTCAAATGTGTTGATTTTATTGGTAGCGAGAGAGGGCTACCTACGTTCCCCCCGACCCATTTCCCCTGAGTTTTTGGTGTCCGTGGCTTAAAGGTCGAGCTGACCGTGTGCGGCATTGCTCGTCCGGCCGCCGGAATTGCAGTCGGGGTGCGAACTGGTCCTTCTCCCCTTGTGGGAGAATGGGACTCTATGTAACCATTTGAAGGGTCAAGGGAAACCGAAACGGGTGTCCCAATAGTGTCCCTTGCGCGGGCTCTCCTACACTTCGCTACGATCATCGTTATGACCCCGGACGGCCAGACTCGGAAGGCGAAGAAGCGACCAACTAACCTGAAGCGGGTTTGTTCAAACCCATAGCCTGGCTGAAAGCCGAACTGCACAGCGCAACCAATTCTGCCTGGCTATGCACACCGGTCTTGGCAAAAATGCTTTTGAGCTGATATCTGCCGGTTTCCTTGGCGATCCCAGCTTCGTGCGCAATGGTTTCAAGTTTCGCGCCGGTCGCAACCCTGGCTGTCAGTCGAGCTTCTGCAGGTGTCAATCCGAACCCCGCCTGCAAGGCTATTTCCGGCGGCTGCCACCGTTTGTCAGGATCGATGAGAACCATCACCGCCTGGCAATCCGCTAACGCGTTGGCGGCAAGAGATGACAATTTCAATAAATAAGCGATCAATGGCCGCCGACCAAACCGCATCAATGGAACTGGCGCAGTAAGCGAGGCCTCTCGGCTCCAGAGAAGTCCATTGAGCGCGCGGTCCAAACACCGGCCCGCCTCTTTATCCGCGATGACAAGTTTCTTCCCAGATACTTTGACATCATGGTCGAGAAGGGCTTCAGCCGACTGATTGACACGAATAACCCGCCCCAGCCGATCAAACAGCAGAACAGCGGTATCGCTGACTTCGAAGGCATCAAGTGCGGCGTTGGTGGTGGCAAAACCGAGTGCCCGCGATGTCGCTGCGACTGAAGAGAGGCATTTTGAAAGGTTTGCCAGCTTCTGCTTTTCTTCGGGAGAGAAGGGCCCTTGATCAATCGTTCTTTGAATTGAGAGGCACCACAGATCGTCGCCGCAGGCGACTTTAACACCAGCAAACCATCTCAATCCCTTGGGTGCCAGAAACTCCTGATAGTAAGGGCGTTGTTTGATTTCCTCAAACGTATTGATGTCGAGATCATCCACGACGCCAATTTTATTCATAGTTGCTGCACCGCGATTTCGCTCATCGCGCAAATGCCAACCATCTCGAAAATAAGCGTCGAGGGATTCATTCATCCGATCGCTGATCGGTACGTTGGGTAAGTGGTTTCCGGCCACAGGAACAAGAATGGAGCCGAACGCGCCGGTTTGTGCGCTCACAATATTTAAAGCTCGCGGCCAAGCCTTCGGATCGACAGCGGCGTCAGAAAGCGCCGCCTCGACCAAGTCGAGATTCCAGGTCCCCATGAACTGCAAGCCCCCGCCCGCACTCAAACCCGACAAAAATTATTATGGGTTGAAAAATCGGGAGCTTACAAGGGGAAAGTTCCACCAACCCGACTAAATCGACGCCAGTCCGAAATATTAAGCTCGCATAACCCATCTGGGTGATGCGGGGGTTTTTTTTTGATCGCAGCATCAGCCTCCCAGACCGCAATTCGGCGGTTTTCGATTTCAGGAGGGTTGCAAAATGAGATTTAGAGCGACCGGTAGAATTGCAGGTTTATCCCTAATCGCCGCATTGGCCTCGACGACTGCCCTAACTGCTGCTCACGCTGATTATCTCATAGGCGCCGGACAATATCCGGCGCCAGGGTCAGATCCGATTACGGATTTTTCTGGTAGCGGCTCAAGCATTACTACGGGTGGTCTCACCGCCACCTATACGCTTCACCCTAGCCAATACACTAACCTTTGGTGGGGCCCTCAGAGTATATCCGCCTCCATGAATGGACCTGGAGATGATCACCCCTTAGCAGGACCGTTCACTTTAACAAATGGAGGCATGACCGCCACGTGGACCGGTAGCACAACTATCAATGATGGCGGGATCCTCCGCACCGTATACACGGAGTTTGTTGCCACGATTCTGAGTGGCGCGCCGTTGGGATGGATATCGCCAGGCGGCGTGCCGATATCAGGCACAGGCAGCACTAGCCCGCTTGAAGTTGCACAGCTGACTGGCAGCTCGTTCAGCGTAAACGAACAATTTCTGGCGAGTTACACCAATGGCTCCGGTTACCAAGCGTTTTCGACCCTATTTTTTAACGCCGAAACTCCCTGCTGCGGCGGACTAGAAATGACCGATTTCAGTGGCGGATTTTGGTACACAAGCGCCGTCCCCGAACCCTCCACGTGGGCCATGATGATCCTCGGCTTCGCTGGAATCGGGTTCACCGCCTATCGCAAGCGGGACCGGTCACGCCCACGCTTTCGCTTGGCCTAAAGCAAACAGCGAAGAGCAAACCGCTTTCGGGCGGCTTGCTCCATCGCCCCTTCAAACACTTCTCAAGACTCAGGAGATAAAAATGAACGAGCGCACCTTGGAAGTTATGCCTGTCAACTCGCTTTGGATGCTGCGTGAAAAAATTGATGCCTTGCTTGCATCAAAGCTGATTTCGGAAAAGGAGGAACTGGAGCGACGCTTGGCTCGGCTGACCGGCACACAGCAGAAGATCCGACGTCCTTATCCGCAAGTTCATCCAAAATACTTCAATCCGGAAAACCCTTCGCAGAAATGGTCGGGCCGCGGGCTGAAGCCGCGCTGGTTTGCGGCACAGATAGAGGCCGGTCGGAGCGTTGGCGAGCTAGCGCTGCACGATCATTCGATCGCAGCTTGAGTTGCGCTCGTTAACAGTCTGACTGAGCGAAAGCTCAAGCTGCATTGCGTCGGGAAAAGGCCAAAGGACTTCTATGTGAGCGATACTATCGACCTAGCAAGCCAAGAACTCCTCCAACTCTACTGACGGGTCCGCCCCGCGCCCTTCGGCTATCGGCACGGAAAGCGGGCATCGAAGCGAGCGACAATTCGACCAGGTTGTTGAAAGGCTTATTTATGTTGCCACCGCTGATAACATGCTCCCATCGGATGCGCTTGCTGTTCTAGCCAAAGCTCTCGGTACGTTGCTCGCTTTCACCGCTCGACGTGAGGGACTCGCTGAAGAAGAAGTTCTGAAGCCATGCCAAAACGCCGTCGCTGATTATGCGATGGCCGCGGCTATCTACATGCGTGAAAACACTGACGTTGACCCAGCAATCTTAAAAGTTCGCTCTTGAAAGGACGATCTGATTCCGAAATCGACCTAAGCCTTACCCCTCGCTTTCAGTCCAATCCCGAAAGGATTTTTGTCATGTTTCGCTCTGGACGTTCAATTTTGCCGACTCTGCTGTTGGGAGCCACGGCACTCGGGTTTGCAACCGATGGAAAAGCAGACACAATCACGGAGCTGATCAGCTTGACATCCCCGTTTAGAACTGCGGCCGGGCCCGGCAGCTCGGCTTTCTCCCAGTTCGACCCGACGTTAGGAACGCTAACAGGGGTTACGTACCAATATACTGTGAATGGCGTCACCCCCTTTGCAGATTTTTCAGGAACGGCTGGAGACGATTTGTTCTATTTCCTGTTTGATCCCTCCTCCCAACTACAACTAGCTACATCTCACTCCCTATTCAATTTTACCGGTGGAGTGGGAGCCGGTATATCCTTCACAGCCGCAACGGACCCAAACCTTGCGCAATACATCGGCGTGGGGACGCTAACACTCCAAGAGTCCTTCTCCCGCTCGGTTTTTAACGACTTTGTCGAGATAATCGGAAATCCCGGTAACGGATCTAATCCGCTTATTCAGATCACCTACGACTATACGCCTGCCGCGGTAGCGGCGGTTCCCGAGCCTTCCACTTGGGCAATGATGATCCTCGGCTTCGCTGAAATCGGATTCACCGCCTATCGCAAGCGGGACCGGTCACGCCAACGCTTTCGCTTGGCCTAAAGCAAATAGCGAAAAGCGAACTGCTTTCGGGCGGCTTGCTCATCGCCCCTTCAAACATCTCTCGAGACTAAGGAGATAAGAATGAACGAGCGCACCTTAGAAGTTATGCCTGTTAACTCGCTTTGGATGCTGCGTGAAAAAATTGATGCCTTGCTTGCATCAAAGTTGATTTCGGAAAAGGAGGAACTGGAGCGACGCTTGGCTCGGCTGACCGGCACGCAGCAGAAGATCCGACGTCGATCCGGCGATCTCTAAAGTTTGCTCTTGAACGAGACAATCGAACTCGAAGTCCGACCCCTTCGCTACCGAACACTCAAGCCACAGGAGAGACCACGTGAGTTTTTTATATCTGCTATCGAAATCGCGAGGGATCATATTCGGGGGGGGAATGGCGTGAATATTAAATCGATTGGGTTAGTCGTCGCCGCGATAGCGGCTCTCGCCTCTACAAGCGCCTCTGCGTCGCTTGTAGAGGCAACGTTCACGGGAACCGTCGCCGACCCCGTCAATACCAACCAAGATACATTTACCGCGAATTTCATCTTCGATACAAGTAAGGGCTTTAGTGGCGGTGGTGGCCCAGGAGTGTTGGCGGACGTAGGCGGTAGTTCTTTTGGATTCCCAACACCGTTGGTTAGTAGCAGCTTCGTTGCATTCGGGATTTCTCAATCATTTAGCGGCGGCTATTTTGCTTCCTTGACAATTATAAATTCGGCCCAGGGTGTCAGCTTCGAGATACACGCGAAAGCCCAACCGGATTCATTTAGCCTCTTGGATTTGGACATTAGCAGCACGTTAGCCGATGTGCCTTCCCCGACTTCGTTAGATTCCCCATTTGCGTATACGGCACAAGTTGGCGACTCTACCGAAGGGACGTTTCGTTTATGCGTCTCAGTAGGGTCGTGCAATGTTCTCGAACTCATCCCGACGCAGGTTCAATTCTCGGAAGTCTCGGGCGTGCCCGAGCCCTCAACGTGGGTAATGATGATCCTTGGCTTTGCCGGTATCGGTTTTACAGCATATCGCAAACGCAACCGATCCAATCAGGTTCTTCGCATCGTTTAGATCAAAAAGACTCGGTGCGATCTTCGATCATCAGGCTTGGCGCAATCGCCGTTCGACCAATACATGGAGAAAGTCTATGGCCGACATTTCGATCATCGGTAGCATATTTCTCTTTAGCTTCTTCGCGGGTTATGCCGTTCGGTCGCTTGTTTCCTACAATCGACGGATAAACCGTCTGCTTGGGAGTCGGTAACGCCACAAACTCATATTTTGGAGAGTTCAACATGAACGAGCGGACCTTCGGATATGCCGGTGAATAGATCGCAGAGACTCGGTGCAATCGCGCAAGGATCAAGGTCTCTGCTGCGGCCTGATCAAAACCAGACTACGGCACGTAACAGAAAGCCGGACAACCTAAGGTTCGTTTAGCTTTCGTAGGTCTTCGGCTTCAACTGAGGGATTTAAAATGAGCAAAATTGCGCTTCTTATTGCAGTTGTCGTCGCGGTGACTATGGCCCTAGTGCCAGGAGCTCACGCGAATACTTACAACTTTTCTACCTCGGTGGCGCTTAGTCAGGCATCAGTTACAGGTGGAGAATATCTCCAACTCACCGGGGGATCGCCGGTTACACTTCAGGCCGGTGACCAACTTACAGGCACTATAAATTTCACGAATGGAAGTTTATCTATTCTGGGAAATGTCAATTGGCTAAACTTCGACTTCTTTTGCAGCTGCGAAACTGCTTTTTCGGCGAATGTAACATTGCTGGGTGTCACGGGAATATTAGGCGCTACCAATCCTCGTTCGTTCGGGCCCGCTTTGGGCAATAGCGTCATTGGTGCGGATTTCGGGTCAATAAACTCCCCAACAGAAGACTTTTCCTTCACCGGTATCACCTACACAATAAACGTGACTGGCGTAACGGATTTTTCCAACAATGCGATTGCCGCCGATTTCGATTTCACACGTATCGACATCGATGCAAGTTCTGTGGGGGTTAATTTGGCCTCCGCCGTCCCCGAACCCTCCACATGGGCGACGATGATCCTCGGGTTCGCTGGCGTTGGTTTCTTGGCTTATCGGCGTCGCAATCGTGAGGCGAGTTCAAGTTTCGCATGACGTTAGGCGCGGACTATAGCTTTTTTTGGGGGCTCTTATGAATTTGAAATCTATCAGTGCGTCGGCGCTTTGCCTGTGTTTTGCAATGTCTTGGACAGCATCAATCGCAAATGCCGACGTGCTCGTTGCAGACTTTACTATTAAAGCAACCTTTTCCGGTCCAACCGAAGTGGATGTTACCGTTCCATCATTCGCCACGGTAACGTTCACTTTGAACGGAAACGGCACGATATCGGCAAACCTGCAGGCAAGTCAGTCTTTTCTGAGCTTTGCATTTGAATCCACCTCACACGAAGTATCTTCGGGTTTTTCAGCCTCATCTTATTCGGACACAAGCTCGACGATGAGCCCATTCGGTCAATTCAACTCTGGTTTCACTTTCTCCGGAGGCCCGGTCCTTCGAAGTCAACTCAGTTGGACAATTGGTACACCTGGTGAGTTCACGTCGGTTTACGATGCGCTAGGTGGCTCGACGGCGTCGCATGAGTTCTACTTGCTTAGCGGTGGTCCGGGGGGCATCACCGGGACCTCCTATGCGAGCGACGTGTCAGCCGCCGTCCCTGAACCCTCCACATGGGCGATGATGATCCTCGGTTTCGCTGGCGTTGGCTTCATGGCTTATCGCCGGTCGTGCAAGGATCAAGGTCTCGCGCTCGCTGCGGCCTGATCAAGCCGGTCCACGGCACGTGACAGAGAGCCGCCTTCGGGCGGCTTTTTCTTTTGAGCGACCTGTTTCCGCTATGTCTGGATGCGCGCACCGTGGGATGAGGCGAAGGCATTGCAAAGGCCATTGCCGGATGATGCGCTAAAGGTCGTGGCACGAGGAGCCGACAGGATCAGGCGGCGGCATAGCGTTTTCTGCGACGTTCTTCCTAGCCTGCCTTGCGGCCTTGGACGCTGGGTTTACAGACGTGGTTGCCGTGTCAGTATCAGCGCCATCAACATCGGCGGGCGGATGTACCCCGTCGATCTGTAGGTCCTTACTTTTTGCAGGAACGATTGTCGGTTTTGTGCTAAAATATAGCGTTGGGAGGTGCGTAGCCATGAGCCACGATCGCGCCGCCAGATACCGTAGATTAGCCCTTGCGGAGCCCGACAAGGAAAAGTCGGAGTTGCTCCGACTGCTTGCCGACGAGGCCGATCGAGGCATTTTGGTCACCGCCGAATGGACCTCAGCACGACCGTCCAAGAAAGTTGTGATATCCGAAGCCGGGGCTAAGTAGCCGGAGGGCGCGGCCCGAGGTGCGCGCGATGATGTTCAACATCGATCATCATCGGATGCAACGGTTGGAACAGATCACCATGCAAAGCAGGGTTGCTGTTTCTAGAGCAAGCCGCGCTGGTGTTGGACGATGATGATGACGCGGATAACGCAGTCCGACATTGACTCGCCGTGCAGCCGCACCTTCTGCAACCACTTCCACGTTTCTGCATCGACCGGCATCTGCCATTTGCCGTTTGGCAAGCGCCGTCCGGTCTGTTCGAAAGGGAACTCGGCTGCAATTAGAGCGCGGCACTCCTCGTTGATTTCAATATCCGGCATCGCTCTCGGTAGAAGTCGTCGCGGCTGGTGCTGGCGGCGTGCAGCTATCGCTCGCCACGTGCAGCTATCGCCTGACCCGGCGAAATCAGCCAGTTAAATCGCAGTAATCTATTCGAGGTGTGACAACGAAACCACTTCGCTGGTGCGCAGATCGACGGTAGACCATCATCGGCCGTGCACAGCCCGCAACGGCGAGGATGCTGGCAATTCTGCTGTGCGTGCAACACGGTGCATCAATCGCGTCCGCGTGTCCGCTGAAACGGAAGTCGCGGCCTTGCGGCGGGATGTCCGGCATCCGATGAGCGGACTTCGTCAGGCTGTCTCGGCATGTCCGAGAAAAGTGCCATGAACGAAAAAGGCCGTCGCCGGGTTGAGACATCGGCGACGGCCTCTCACAATGGGCGTGATACGCAGCCCGCCAGCAATTTGGCGACATTTTCTGAATAAATCGTAAGGCCGTCGAACTATGGTCAAAAGAAAAGCCGCCCGAAGGCGGCTCTTCAAATTAATCCGGATGATCGCAGATCAGGCGGCCATCAATTCTGGCTTTGACTTGCGGGGTGCTGCATGGCCGCCGCGATCAGATTGGCGACGCGAGCGGGGATGCGGTGCTCGTCCTTTGGATCGCAAATCCAGCCGTCCACGCGGACGGTAGTTTTATGCGGCTCCCAGCCCGGCGGCCCAGATTTCACGGCGCAATCTCCAGCTTGCGGGCGGGACCGCGATCAATGATCGTAAAGTGGGCCTCATGCAAAACCGGGTCGTCGACAGAGCCAATATACGGCTTGCCCTTGGCCTGCTCGATGGCGTCGAGATCAACAACGTCAGATGCGGAAGGGTTGAAATTGCCGCCACGGGAGCCACGGAGCTGGGCACGGCGTGGATCGGCCACCGACACCGCCACGCCGTGACGAAAGGCCCGCTGTGCCGTCGACACCGGCATCAGGGCATCTTCATGTTGGCCCGCGAACCGCGACCGATCGTCGTTGTCGCGGTATTTCGCCGACCGCAACATGAACACCTGCATCGTCGGCGGCGGCGGCTCGATGACCGCGACCGGTTCGGGCTTGGGCTTGGGCGACGGGATCGGTGCCGCACCCATGAGGATCGAGGCAGCCATGGCCCGCAGTTCGGCAACCGCAAAGCCCGCAGCCACCTCGACCTGTGTCGTGGTGTTGCCAACGAAGCGTGCCATTTCGTTGGCCTCGTAGTGGAAATGGATCGCCTCCAAGGCACCAACAAAGCGGCGAGCCACCCCCAGATAATCCGGCAGCACCCGCTCGACCTCGTCGAGGTCGCGTGCGAGCTTTTCGCTGGCCGCCTTGCGCTGGACGAGGGCGCGCTCCGTGGCGATCTTCTGCTCGGTATCGGCGATCTTCGCCTGCACCTCGCCGAGCGCATCGGCGTAACCGTCGTGCGTCACAGCGCAGGCGGCGACCGCTGCCTCCAGCTTCGCGCGAGCCCTGTCGTCGGCATCGAGATCGGCTTCGAGATGATAGCGCTGGAGCTTGGATTTTGCCTCCAGAAACGCCGTGTCCGCAGCCGTGTGGCGGCTGCTCAAGGACTCGGCACGAGCACGGAGCGCGGCGAGATCGGCTTCCAATTTTTCAATCATGGTCTTTCGCTTGAATATTTTCATTCTGCCAATCTACGGCTGCCAGACATGATTTGCGAAGTCTCTAACCCGTGGCCTTCGCCAGATTGGGCAGCGAGAGTTGTGGTGATGACAACATTCGAGATATTTTCTTGGCGCGACCTTCGGCGACCACACGGTCGTACCGGCCCTGCTCGCCACCGCGCTTCTCTACAAGGTAAATTGCCCTGCGCTGGTAGGAACCTTAGCCGACCGATCTGCATGATCGGTGGGACGTAGGAGGACAATGATGATTAGCCACCGTACAGTATTAGCCATCTTGGCCACAGCTTTGGTTATTGCGATTATCGCAGCCTTTCTGACCACGTTGAACAATGTCGACACTCGCAGTGCAAGCGTCGAAGCGCCGCCCGGAACGATAGGTTTGGCTCGACCCCATCCGCCGCTTGCACCGCCTCATACCAGCCAGAAGTAATGGACGATCGCTGATCGGGCCGCCGAAGTCCCTGAAGTCCGGGTTGATGGCCGAGATCGCGATCTACTGCGCCGCCGGGCAGAATTGGCGCGGCCACTCCGCGACTGAGTCTTGCGGGGTCGTCATCTTTGCCCTTTGCGAGGGGAAGCGCTTCAATTCCGAGATAATTTCATCAATGATCAAATCACTGATTTATGGCAGTTCGAGGCGGGGACCCGCCTCGATCGTATCAGTGACAGGGAGCATCTGCAGGGAGAACACGTATGACGAATTCCGAGGATAAACCGCCTCCCGCGGTCGGGGCCTATTGGATCAAGGAGAAAGATTATCCAGCGTTGCTGCAGCTTTTCGACGATGGCGACAAGATGCCGCCGAACTGGAAAGAATGGCTGAAGATGGCCGAGGAAATGGAGCAAGGGCTCAAGGCCTATGGACACGTCGTGCTGCGTGTTTACATCGACCCCGCCACATTCCCCGACTGGTGCGCCGCCCATGGCACAAGCCCGGGCAGCATCGGACGCAGAAAGTTCGTTGCTGCGGCGGTCACCGAGAGATATGGCCGACACGCCTGACCGGCACCGTCTTGGCGGGACCCGACCCATCGCAGGGAGGTTTTGCACGGCCACGCCGCCGAGAAATGCGCTAATCGACGGCGAGCGGCGCTACACTTATGCGCAGCTCCTGGATCGCTGTACCAGGCTCGCATAATGGAGGATTACGTCCTCGACTTCATTCCGGATTGCATCCGCCGCGTGCAGCAGGATTGGTCATGATAGAGGCCTTCATGCCGAACTTGTAAGGCGCGTCTGCCATAGATCTCGTCAACATTCGCCTTACGAACGAGATCAAGCTCTCTCGGAGACACCCACAGCCCCGCTCCAATGAGCGTTTAGAGCGCCTGCTCTCGCCGGCTGTCTCTAGATTTTCTTTGATCTCTCGGTGCACACATTGTGCACACGCTGCCCACTAACTAATTGAAAAAATTAGCCTCGCGCTCCAATCCATCATGGGCAAGTTTGAGATAGCTCCAGCCAGCAAGGTCTAACGATCGAGTATCTCGTGAGTGGGTATGTCGCAGTTCGATCAAAACTCCCACGCTGGCGAGGCAGTGCTGATCGCACCCGTCTCCGCCAAAATTCCCTGCTAACAGGGAATTTTACAGGGAATTTTCCAATTTTAGGGCTTCAGATCGCGCCTTTGAATCCGGAAGCCGCTGCGCCGCAGCGATTTTCGCACAATTCCCTACTCAGGCTAACAGGGAAAATATTTTGGAGAAGAGGGAATTTTCTAGCGAGAACAGGGAATTTTATGCTCCTGCAACGAGCATCCGTCTCCGATGTCACAATTGTTCTCCAAACAGACGTCCGGGGAGCCTCGAACGTCCGCTGTGCGCCAATGATCGAGCGAATTGTCGAGCTCAGCGGAATACCAGCACGCCATCACAATCCCGAGCGCCTCGTCGCCCATGTTGCGGAGCACCGCTTCGTCCAGAGCCGTCATGCCGCCGACCCGGCAACCCTTAACGGACATCCGAACGCGCTTAGCGTTCATGCGCGATGCTCGCTGCGGCAGCGGCTCCTCGGCCAGGATCGCGGTCCTCAGATCACCTTGCCTTGCCGCATGTCCCTGACCTCGTCGGGGGAGCAGCCGAGCCATTCGCCATAGATCGCCTCGAAATCCGCGCCGAGGATCGGAGCGCATTTCAACGGGACCTTGCTGTCCGACATCCGCAGCGGCCAACCCGCCACGATGACCGGCCCGCGCACCGGATGCTCGATCGTCTGCATCATCCCGCGCTGATGCAGATCCGGGTCGTGCAACAGTTCGAGCGTGGTCATGAGGGCGCCGCAGGGAACACCGGCGCCGGCGATGATCCGGGTGACCTCATGCTTGGTGCGCTTCGACGTCCATTCGGTGATGGCCGCATCCACGGCCTCCCGGTTCTGGAAGCGGGTGGCACCGTCGACCATACGCGGATCGTTGAGCAGGTCCTCACGGCCGATCGCCTTCACTAGGCGGCGCCAATGCTCGCTGTTGCCGCGCGAGGCAAAGATGTAGCACCAGTCGTCGAGCCTCCCCGGCGAGCACTTGTAGAGGCCGCCGGGCGCGGTGCCGAACACGCCGTTGCCGCCGCGCGGCAGTTGGTCGTCGCGGGCGGCCTGGCGGCTCATCGGCGTGCGGCAATAGTTCAGCATCGCGTCGCGCATGGCGATCTGGATGTGCTGGCCGTGGCCGGTCGTCATGCGCTGGTAGAGCGCAGCGATGATGCCCATGGCGCAAAGCATGCCGGTGCCGGTATCGCCGATGGTTGGGCCCGGGCGGACCGGCGGCTCGTCGGGAAAGCCGTTCACCCCCATTGTTCCGCCCATCGCTTGGGCGATCATGTCGAAGGCGAGATAGTTCGCGTGCTCGCTCTCCGGCGCGAAGCCCTTGACCTGGGCGAAGATCAATCGCGGATTGAGCGCACTCAGCTGCGGATAGTCGAAGCCCAGGCGCGCGAAGGTGCCCGGCGCCATGTTCTCGACCAGGACATCGGCCTCGCCGATCATCCGCGTCAGCAGCGCCTTGCCTCCGTCGCTCTTGAGATTGCAGGTCACGCTGCGCTTGTTGAGGTTGTAGTAGATGAAATAGGTTAAATCGGCGTCGGGGCGATCGCTCAATCCCCAGCGCCCCGGCTCGCCGCGATGGGGCTCCTCCACCTTGACCACGTCAGCCCCAAACCAGGCCAATGCCTCGGTGCAGGACGGTCCCGCCTCGAACTGGGTGAGGTCGAGCACCTTGATCCCCTTGAGCGCCGGCTGGATCCCGGTCGCGATCTCTGGCTGCGCTACTTTTTCCTGCATGGCGACCTCTCCCAATAAGGAGCCGTGCCGGGAATGGCGCAGCCCTTTGATGTGTCACTCAATCAACTATGCCAAGTGAACTCCTGCGCCTTGCGGCCGGAGCCCTGCGAGATCACGACATTGACCAGGGCGGGACCGCGGAAGTTCATCGCCTCGTCGAGGGCACCACGCAGGGTCTTCGGATCCGCGACCAGGAAGCCCTTGCCGCCGAAAGCCTCCATCACCAGGTCATAGCGCGCGCCCCAGATCAGCGCGTTGGGTTTCAGGTTGAACATTGGGTTTTCCGGGATCTGCGGCATGCCGGGGCCGATGCCGCCATTGTTCAAGACGACGATCTTGGCCGGGAGATTGTAGCGGACCAGCGTCTCCATCTCCATGCCGGAAAAGCCAATCGCCGAGTTGCCCGAGAGGTGGATGACCGGCCGGTCGGGATGCACCACGCAGGCGGCGATGGCTTGGCCGAGGCCGACCCCCATCGTGCCGTAAGTGCCGGCGTTGAGGCAGGAACGGGCATTGACACTCGGCAATTGCGTGAGGCCGATATCCATGGTGCCGGCGCCCTCGGCGCTAAGGATTGCGTCCCGCGGCATCCAGGCGGCGACGTCGCGCAACGCGCGGTAGTAACCGGCAGGCGCCTGATCGTCATCGATCTGCGGCCGGATCTGCGCCGCGTTATCGGCGGTCTTCTTGGCAATCGCCTGCCGCCACGGCAAGTCCTTGGCATGGAACCACTGGCGGTTATCGAGCGCCTCGTTCAGCTGCGCGACGATGGCCTTGCCGTCACCGACCAGCGCCACCTCCGTCGCCCTGTTGTGGCCGATCTCCTCGGGCGCGATGTCGAGCTGGATGACCTTGACGTCCTTCGCATAGCGCGGCGCCTGGCCAAAGTGAAAGATCCAGTTCAGCCGCGCGCCCATCAGGAAGATGACGTCGGCCTGCTGCAGCGCCAGCGTGCGCGCAGCTCCGGCCGACAGCGGATGGTCGTCCGGCATCACGCCCTTGCCCATCGGCGAGCGCACGAACGGCAGTTGCGCGCGCTCGATGAAGGCGCGGACTTCGTCCTCGGCACGCGACCACGCCATGCCTTTGCCGAGCAGAACGAGCGGCCGCTCGGCCCGTTCGAGCAGGTTCAGCGCCGCTTCGACGTTCTCCGCCGGCGCCACCATGCGCGGCGGTTCGGGCGCGCGCTCGACCCCAACGACTTTATCGAGATCGCATTTGCCCCTAATGATATCGTCGGGCATGTCGAGATAGGTGGCGCCGGGCCGACCATAGATCGCGTGCCGGGTCGCCATTTCGACATAATAGGGGATGCGCTGCACGCTCTCGATACCGTGCGCGAACTTGCAGAACGGCGAGGCGATCAGCACCTGCCGCTCTTCCTGGAATGCGCCCATGCCGCCGCGATAGGTCTCCGATGCGCCGCCGATCAAGATCATGGGCCAGCAATTCTGCTGGGCATTGGCGAGGCCCGAGAGACCGTGCACCACGCCTGGGCCGGTGACGGTGAGGCAGGCGCCGGGGCGGCCGGTGAGATAGCCGTAGGCCCCTGCCGCGTAGGCGGCGCTCTGCTCGTTGCGCATCCCGAGATAGGCGACGCCTTCCTTCTGCGCCGCCACGGCGATCGCGGTGATCGGAAATCCGACGATCCCGAACAGGTGATCGATGCCCTGCTGTTTGAGGCTCCTCGCGATCAGCGTCGCGCCATCGACTTCGCCCATGGTTTCCCCTCTTGTGACTGATTGAACTTTAGCCGCGAGATTATCCATAGATGGCAGGGTCGCGAAAGGGCTGTGTGTACCGAAAACCTTATCCGACGATCGTGGTGATGAAGTCTGCCCAGGATGGCGTGCGAACTTATGAGACCGGATCGCTGAACCGGCCGAGAATCCAGCGTATCTTTGTCAAGAGACCGATGTGTTTTGACGCCATTGTAGTAGCGAGCGTAAGATTTCAGAATTCGGCGCAGTGTGCCTCGCCCAAACAATGACGTGATCTACACACTCGCGCCGGATCGATCCGATCAGCCGTTCAGCAACGCCGTTCTGCCAAGGCGAGGCTGGTGCAATCGGTTTGTCCCGAATGCCCAGGGCGCGCAAGCGGCGTGTGACGACCGCGCCATAGATCCGATCGCGATCACGGATTATGTAACCCGGAGCACCGTTCCAAGGAAACGCCTCGGTGATCTGATGTGCAAGCCACTTCGCCATCGGGTGGTCTGTGACGTTAATCCAGACGAGATCTCTGCAATCAAGCCTTATAATCACGAAGCGGTAGAGCATTCTGAAGCCAATGGTCGTGACGGTCTCGCCGCCCAGACGGCCCTGGCGCGCCGCCGACGCCAGGTGAACAGCAGGCTCTCAGCTAATCCATATCGGCGGGCAACCCCACAGACAGTCTCGCCAGCTTGCAAGGTCTCTTCGACTAGACGAACCTTCTCGTCGTAACTCCACCGGCGCCGACGTTCAGTGCCTAAAACCTTGACCTACATTCGCCATATGACCTTAAGGCTAGACTACCCTCAGACTGCCTGCCCAAAATCACAAGGCGGCCGCCGCCGGAGCGATACTGTAGTTTCGACAGCCTAGGAGAACAGTCGGTCAAGAATATTGCGCACCCAGTAGGTATTCACCGTAGTCATTTGGCCGAGGGCTCGCCACTCTGCTTCTGCCCGTTTCGGACATTGCTGAAGCTGCGACGAATGTCGTCTGCTGACCGACCCAGACTGTGTGAAAACTCCGATCCGCAACTTGCGCGTAGAATTTCCATCTCGATTTCGTCGATATCGGAATCGATTGCACTGGCAGCCTCTTTCGGAAGAAGGCAATTGAGAAAACAATTCTGCGCATCCGTCGCGGAGGCGCGTTTTCACACAGCCTGGACCCGGAGCAGACATAAGCGGCTTAGCTCGCTCGATAACCGCTCAAAGTCCAGAGGACATCGCCGCGTTTGCGACCGAGACCACTTAGGGGCAAAAACCGGGTTTTTTGCGTAGCACAAAACCTGCGGCCGATTTCTGCCCGTTGAATTTCAATCGGGACCACAGTCATTGACATCGCATAGGCCGTTTGCGAACATCAATGCTGGCTGTTTGCCTACATCATACCAACGAAATTTGGGGCGCTTCGAAAGAGTTGCGCTCCGCATGGGAGGGTGATGGGAATGGACAAGTATAGCCGGAGATCGGTGCTGCGCGGCTCTCTTGGAGTTGCTGCTGCGGCCGCACTGGGTAAGCCGTATATTGCCAATGCTGCCGCTACGACCGCGACCGTCTGGGTCAACCAGGGGTTCGTGAAGGCGGAGGACGAAGCCTTCAAGCAATTGGCCGCGGACTATATGAAGACGAGCGGCAATACGCTCGACTACAGCATCATGCCGTTCCAGGCGCAGAACCAGAAGACGATCTCT
The DNA here is from genome assembly GCA_963836765.1 of uncultured Alphaproteobacteria bacterium. Taxonomy (GTDB): domain Bacteria; phylum Pseudomonadota; class Alphaproteobacteria; order Rhizobiales; family Xanthobacteraceae; genus Bradyrhizobium. The sequence goes on along the minus strand of CAWILG010000011.1, from coordinate 110,468 downwards.
GCGCTGACCAGCGGCGACGTCCCCGATCTGGTTTTCATGGACGCGCCCCAGTCCATCATTCCGCAGAACGCGTGGGACGATAAGCTGGTCGATGTCAGCGACATCGTTAAGCCCTTCGAAGCGCAGCTTGCGCAGACGGCCAGGGAATGCTCGACTTTCTATAACAAGACTGCAAAAGCCCACAGCTACTATCTCGCGCCGATCAAGCAGGCCTGCATCCCGTTCCACATTTGGGGCAGCCTGGTCGAGAAGGCCGGCCTGAACCTGTCCGATGCGCCAAAGACGTGGGATGCATTCTGGGATTTCTTCAAGCCGGCGCAAAAGGAACTCCGGGGCAAGGGCATGCGCAAGATTTACGCGCTTGGCCTGCAAATCACGACAGTCGGGCCAAACGACGGTAACGGCCTGTTCCAGGCCTTCGTGATCGCCAACGGGGGCAATATGGTCACGCCGGATGGTCAGCTGCACACCCACGACCCGAAGGTGCGCGAGGCGGCGATCAAGTCCGTCGCGTACCTGACCGACGCCTACAAGCAGGGCTACATACCGCCCGAGGCGTTGAGTTGGAACGATGCGGACGACAACAACGCCTTCCACGAAAAGGTGTTCGTCGTCGACTTCGACGGCACGATCTCGACTGAGCTGGCGATGATCAAGGACACGCAGGCGTATATGCATGACACGGTCACCATGGGCCTGCCCAACGGCAACGATGGCGAGCCGATGGCAGCCCAAGTCGGTGCTGGCGGTGGCTTCATTCCCAAGGGAGCGAAAAACGTCGAGGTCGCCAAGGATCTCATGAAGTACTGGATGCAACCCAAGGTCATGAACGACAACCTGAAGGTGGGCCTTGGACGGTGGGTGCCTGCCATACCGCAGATCGTCAAGGATGACGCGTGGTGGCTCGATCCCGCGGACCCGCATCGCGCCCCCTATGTGCGCGAAGCCGTCCTCGGGCCGACGACTTCGAACTATGAAGGGTTCAACCCCGCCTGGGGCCAAGTGGCTGCCGAGCAGGTCTGGGGACAGGCGCATGCCGACGTCATCAAGAACGGCATGACGCCGGAACAGGCGATCGACAAGGCATTTAAGCGAGCGGAGGCGATCTTCTCGACCGTCACGTTCTGACAGCATCGCGAGGGCCACATGAGTGTAACCCTGCAGGCGCTTCCGGCTGGACAGCGCCTGACGGCCGTTCCGATCAGGCGGCGCGCTCGGCGCGGCGGACTCTATGGCTCTGACCGTATCTGGGCCGTCGCCTTTGCGCTGCCCTACGTCGCCATCTTCTTTGCCTTTGTCCTCTATCCGATTGTCTACGGGTTGTGGATGGGGAGCGATCCGGCGCTGTATCGCCAGCTCTTTGACGATCCGCGTTATCTGACGGCGGTCATCAATACCCTGTTGTACGTGGGCATCGGCGTGAACGTGAAGATGGCGTTGGCCTTCCTGCTGTCCGGTTTCTTCATGCGCAAGGGATGGTGGGTCAAAGCGGTTCTGGTCATCTTCATCCTGCCTTGGGCGACGCCGGCGCTTCCTGCCTACATGTCGATACACTGGTTCCTGAACGGGCAGTGGGGCATGCTGAACAATGTGCTGTATTTGCTGACCGGCATCGACGGGCCCGTCTATTTGAACTCGCGCTGGATGGGGCTGGCCGCCAACATCGGCGCATATATCTGGAAGAACCTGCCGTTCTGGACCTTGATCCTGCTGTCCGGTCGCATGGCGATTCCGCAGGAACTTTACGAAGCCGCTGCGGTCGACGGCGCGAGCGGCCTGCGTCGCCTGACCCATGTGACACTGCCGCTGATGGCGAACCTGTACATCGTCTGCGTGCTGCTCGACACCGTCTTCGCGCTTGGCGATTTCAATGCCACCTACTTTGTCTCCGGCGGGGGCCCGGCGATGTCGACCGAGGTGCTCGCCACGCTCGGCATCCGCTATGCCTATACGGTATCCCTCCCCCGCCTCGGAGTGGCGGAGGTCATGACCGCCTTGCCGGTGTTGATCCCCTTGATCTTCATCCTGATGCGCAAGCTGCGCATGTCAGAGGGGCAGCTGTGAGCGTCGCTCGCACCCGGCGTCTTGCGCCATGGCGCTATCGCGCGAATCGCCGGGCGGTGGACGCCGCCTGCATATTGCTGGGCATCGTGCTGATCGTTTGGTCGCTGGCGCCGATTTACAATATGGCAGTCATCGCGCTGTCAGCCCACGACGACATTTTTGCGGGCACTATCTGGCCGGCCAGTCCGACTCTGGACAGCTTCTATGTCGTCGTCACTGAAGGCTTCTGGTACCTCGAACATTTCTGGCATCAGTTCGGCAACAGCTTTTTTGTGGGGCTGATGACGATGTTTCTCACATTGCTGATCGGCTCTCTCGCCAGCTTCACCGTCGGACGGATGCGCCTTCGCAACGGCTGGCTGCTGACGAATGCAGCGCTGATGACCTATGTCATTCCGGCGTCATTCCTGGCGATTCCGTTCTATCGGATCATGCAAATTTATGGGCTCACCAACCACCTGTGGGCAGTGATCGCGGCCATCACCACGTTCGCCACACCGTACGCGATCTTCATCTTCTCGCAGTACGGCAAATCGATCCCGATGGAGCTAGACGAGTTGGCGCGGATCGACGGGGCGAACCCGCTCCAGATCTATCTGTACATCTACCTGCCGCTCATGGCGCCCGCGCTGGTTGCAGTCGGCACCTATGCCTTGCTGCTCGCCTGGAATGAATATCTGTACAATTTCCTGATGCTCTCCACGCCAGACAGCATGACAGTCGCAGTCGCCCTGGCGCAGTTCCTGAACAGCGACGAATTGCCTTGGAACTTAATGATGGCGACGGCGATCGTGTATGCGCTGCCGCCGATGATGATCTACTACATGTTCCGCCGGAATATGGCGGCCGGCCTGACCATGGGCGGCGTGAAGGGATAGACTCGGGTCCGATGCTCTGCGCGGCACGATGAACAGCGCGCGGCAGGTTCTGCCGCCCCAGACTCCCATACCTGCCGGCCGGGCGCGGCGTCCCCGCTGGCATTTCCGCTTGCAAGGTTCGGACACCGCCTGGGCAATCGCTTTCGTTGTTCCCTACGCGGCCGTATTCGTGGCCTTTGTCGCTTACCCCGTCGTGTTCGGCCTGTGGATGGGCAGCCGGCCGACGCTTTACACCTTGTTGTTCTCCGACCCGCGCTACATCGACACACTCGTCAACACGCTGCTGTTCGTTTGTATCGGCGTGAACGTGAAGATGTTTCTTGCCTTTCTGGTCTCTGGCTTCTTTATGCAGCGACGCTGGTGGGTCCGGGCGCTCCTGGTCGTGTTCTTGCTGCCCTGGGCGCTGCCCGCGCTGTCCGTCTTCCTGTCGATCCATTTCATGCTGGTGTCGCAATGGGGGCTCCTTGACACCCTATGGTCTGTCGTGACCGGCGCAGACGGTCCTCTATTCCTGGTGTCACGAGGCACGGCAATGGCGGCCAACATTCTCGCCTATATCTGGAAGTGGCTGCCGTTCTGGACACTGATATTCCTAAGCGCGCGGATGGCGATCCCTAAGGAAATCTATGAAGCGGCTGCGATCGATGGCGCCACCGGCATCCAGCAGACCGTTTATGTAACATTCCCATTGATGGCCAATGTCTATCTGGTGGCGACGCTGCTCTCTACGGTCTGGACGCTCGGTGACTTTTCGACCGTCCATTTCGTCTCTTCGGGTGCGCCCGCTCGCACCACGGACGTGCTGGCAACCTACGGCTTTCGCGAGGCGTTCGACTTTGGCCGTCCGGAGCTAGGGGCGGCAGCGATGATATCGGCTTTGCCGCTCGCCATCCCTGCCGTTATCCTCTTGATGCGGCGCCTGCACAGGAGCGGCGTGCAACTATGACAGGTCGACCCGTCAACAGCCGCGTGGCCGCCGCGGATCGCACCGCGCGCCGTCGTTACCGCCGCGGACGGCGACTTGCCGGCGCCATCGCCGGCGCTGCCGTGGGCGTCGTACTGCTGATCTGGACGCTGCTACCGATCTACAACATGGTGCTCATTGCGCTCGATGACGAAGGCGACGAGTTCACTGGCAGCCTCTGGCCGCAAGATCCGTCGTTCGGCAGCTTCCGTGCGGTCTGGACCCAAGATCATTGGTATCTGGAACATTTTTGGCATCAGTTCGGCAACAGCATATTTCTCGGCGTAGCCACCATGGTGCTCACCGTCGTCATCGGCTCGCTCACCAGCTTTGCGATCGGACGGATGCAGCCTCGCCGTGGTCAGCTCATTGGTGACGCCGCGCTACTGACCTACGTGCTGCCGACGGCCATCCTGATCATCCCGTTCGTCCACATTATGCATGTTTACGGGCTCTCCGACAGCCTCTGGGCGGTGATTGCCGCTTACGTCGCCTTCGCCACGCCGTACGCCGTCTTAATCCTGCACCAATACGGCAAGCTGCTGCCGATGGAGCTCGATGAGTGCGCTAAGATAGATGGCGCTTCACCTGTCCAGATCTATCTGCGCATTTACCTGCCACTGATGACACCGGCGCTCGTAGCGGTGGGCATATATGCATTGTTGCTGGCGTGGAACGACTACCTCTACCAGTTCATGCTGCTTTCATCGACGCGCAACATGACCGTGGCTGCGGCCATCGATCAGTTCTTCGACAGCGACGAGGCGCCATGGAACTATATGATGGCTGTCGCTCTGGTTTATTCCCTGCCGCCGATCGCGATTTACTTTGCGTTGCGCCGGTTCACGTCGTTTGACCGAGTGCATACCTAGCTCCGAGTCCGGGTGGCGCAGTCCGGATTACTTAGAAAGGAGAGAATGCAAGAGCGTATGATGAATGAACGGGTTAGATCAATATCTGGCGGTGGCGCTCAATCGAAGCATAGATCATTCGCGTGTCCTGGCCTGGCTTATCGGTACCGTTTGTGACCTGCCCTCGCTCAAAATGCTGCCGCTGGGTGCGATGTGGTTCAGTGGCTCCGCCCAAAGCACCAGAGCGCCGAATAGTATTGCAGACAGTCATTGGGGCAGTTCTGGCGCTCATCGTCTCACGGCTTATTCAGGACATAGGGCCCCGTCGCCCCCGACCGATGCATTTGAAGTCGCTGGGCTCACGTTTGCAAATCTCTACGAAACACAGAAAATTGGTAACATCGAACGACGAAAGCATCTGGCGTGGGTGCAATCTACGCTTAGCCAAGGCAAAGTTTTCCGTGGAAGGCATGAACGATTAAGAGTTGAAGTAACCGACGTGCTGCGCAAGGTTTATAGCCTTCAAATGCACCACCGTGAGCGGCACTGGTTCCTCTCAAACGTTTTCTTTGAAGCACAATGCGAAGCTACTGATCCGCGGTTGCCGTCCTATATCGGACCGAGTTGTTGAGGCCATCGAACAAAGCCCGGCTCGATGCATGTACGATTATCTCGCAGGCATTTCAGAGGAAACCCGTACAATTGGCGTTGGACGATTTTCGAATGGGGCCGCTACAGTTCTTGAGGGTATCGAAAAGCGGCGCGCACTTGTCGCCAACGAAACTATGGAATTCCGCAAACGAGCAATGAGCGCGCGACTTCTGATCGACGAACTCGATCTAATAAATTCTCTCATCATCCAGGCTAGTATTCCTGAATTTGACTGGGAACGGTTGAAAGAAACAGCCTGTCTTCGTGTCGTGGAAGACTGTCCTACGTATTTCATTGAACGGGAAATCGGCGTGCGCATTGAAGCACTAGACCGCCGGATCGTGGAAAACGATTTGCGCGATATGCAGTCGTTCTGCGCGGTCCTTGCGCATGCAGACATTGTCGTCGCCGAGAAGCTTTTTTCCAGTCTTGCCACGCAAGCAGGGTTGGACAAAAAGTACGGCACCACAATCAAACCCGACCTGTACTCGCTCCCCGCGCTAGTTGCGGCGGCTTAACGCGATATTTGCCCTGCGGGACCCATGCAGCAGTCGGGGATCCGTTTCGGCCTGGCTGGGAGAGACATGGTGCAACTCGACTACCCGCCCGGGCTCAATTCCTCAACGGATAGAATCGATTTTCAGTGGAATGGCGCGAGCGGTCATCCACAACAGTGACTACGCATCCAAGGAAGAGGCCAAAGCCGCCATAGATCGGTATTTTAATGAAAGGAACGAGCACTTTCGCCTAAACCCCAAACGCGCGGGTAATCAAATTTGGGGTGGCGAGCGGCACACGGCTGCTTTTTCCGATTTCAACAACTGCAAAGACCCTCGGTATCGATGACGATGTCAGACCTGCTGGACAGGCTTGGCCCTTGCCAACGATTACTTGATGGCACGGGCGGAGAAAACTGTTTTGCCAGCGGCCGTATCCGCGACCGCAATTCGTCAGCGAAAGGACAGCCAGGCCTACCGTTCAGTGGGATCGAAAATTGTCTCCGCCGAGAGGCTCGGTCTAAAGGCGAGGGATCCAACCTGGACGGCTCAACAGGTATTCGACCATTCGCGGAGGAATGCTTAAACCTTTGGCTATCGCGAGCTCATCCTTCGGTAGTCCTGCAAGGATCGATGCTTCACTCTTGCTACGGACTTTGGAAAGCCACTCTGGATCAACCACAACAGCGCGTCCGACGGCTACCAGATCAGCTCCCATTTTGATTGCGCCCTCAGCATCCATGCACGTTTTGATCCCACCGCTTGCCATGACCGCGCTGCGGCCGGCTATGACGCGGGCAAATTCCGTGATCGGGCTCTCCGCCGGGATATCATGCGCGACCGGACCATCATAAACACGGGTCTCTCCCGTAGGCCGGCTCTTCCGATAATCATCGAGCGAAACGGAGATGTAGTCGAGGTTCAACCTGGCAAGTTCGTGACAAAGCAATTTGGCGTCCTCAAGCGTATAACCGTCCGGCTCGGCCTCGAATGGCGTGACGCGAAACCCTCCGATCAGCTTTGGACCGAGTGCGTCGCGAACGGCCTGCGCGACAGCGAGAGGAAAATTCATACGCTTTGAAAGCGTGCCTCCCCAATGATCAACGCGATGATTGGCCCGCGGTGAAAAAAACTGATGAACCGCGTAGTGGTTGGCGCCGTGGATCTCAACGCCGTCGAAACCGACTTTTCGAGCGAGGGAAGCAGCTCCACGAAAGCTTGCAATGAGATTTTCAACCTCATCGGCCGTCATCGCCCTTGGCGTCTTTGCTCCGGGGCGCAACGATGCAACCGCGGAAGGCGCACGCAGACATTGCTCGCCTGTCAACTCGGGCTTTGCGATGCGGCCCCCGTCATATATCTGGAGGATCGCAAGACCTCCTGCCGCACGCATCGCTTCAGCGAGCCGTTGGAGACTGGACAAGTGTCCATCATGTGCCGCACCTATTCCCTGCCAGGAGCGCCCGTCTTGCTCGACGTAGGCCGCGGAAGAAATGGTGGCTCCGAATCCGCCAGCGGCACGTCGTCGGACAAATTCGAGTTCGTCTTCGGTAGCCGTCCCATCTTCATGGGATGAATTTGTGGTCAGCGGAGCAATCGCAAACCGATTTGCCATCTCGCGTCCGCTGTTGAACCTGAAAGGAGACCAAACCGCCATCTATCGAACCTCAGATATTCCTCAAGCTGGGCGGCACCGAATGCAAGCCCGTTCGCTGCAACCCGAGCCTTTCGAAGCTGTCTGGTTGATCCTGTTGTCTTAGTGGAAGATTCGCCCCGAATCGATGACGACGGTCTGGCCGGTCATGGTCTCGGTGCGGCACATGGCGACCACCATATCAGCGCAGTCGTCCTTGTCGGCTGGCTTCTTCAGGAGCGAGCCCGACGCCGAGCGCTCGACCTGCTCGGGCCGGAGATTGGCTGTCGCGCGAGTGCCGTCCAGCAGACCAGGCGCCACGCAGTTGACGAGCGTCTCAGGCGCCAACGCCACCGCCATGCAACGCGTCAGATGAATAAGCCCCGCCTTCGACACGGCATAGGCGATGGAAGAGCCGGTTGGGCTGAGTCCTGCCACCGAAGCTATGTTAATGATGCGGCCTCGTCCCTGGGCCTTCATAATTGGGGCTACGGCCTTGGTCAGCCGCATCGGCTCCGTCAGGTTGACGGCCATGATCTTGTCCCATACCTCCAGCGTCAGGTTGTCGAGATCGCCGAAGGGGATCGAGACGTTGTAAGCGGCGTCGTTGATCAGAACATCAAGGCGGCCAAAGGCCCGGGTTACCTCGCCAACCAGCCGATCCACGGCCGCGCCGTCGGTTATGTCACAGGCGAAAGCTCGAGCGTTGATTTGATAACGCGACGTTAGTTCGTTAGCGACGCTTTCCGCCTGGTCGCGGCTGCTAGCGTACATGAGAGCGCCCTCCTGCGCGAGCGCGTGGCAGATGCGTTGCCCCAGCCCGCCATTGCCGCCCGTTACCAGTGCAACTACGCCCTTCAAGTCCATCGCTTCTCTCCTAATGCGCATGCGCTGTCGCATCGCCACCACTCCCACCCTTCGATTTTCGCGAGCCACGACCTGGCAGGCGAACCATCGTATGCGTCGAGAGTTGCCTGATATGCCGTAGTAGGCATAGTGGCCTCGCATCATCTGGGACAGGTGGGCATGCTGATCGCGCAAGGATAGATGCCGATTGCGTCGGCACCACTCTCTTACCGCCGCCAGCGCCCGCGCGTACCGGCCTTTGGCCGTCACTTGCCTCACCCCGTTCACGCCCTTCTTCGACTTGGCCCAGATATGGGTGAAGCCGAGGAAGTCGAACGTGGTGCCGTCCGTATCCGGATGGCATGTGCCCTCCGGCCGATGAAAGCGACAGTCGACGAGGTGCGTCTTGTCAGGATGGAGCTTGAGCCCGTACCGTGCAAGCCGCTTACCCAGCACGTCCATGACCCGCTTGGCGTCGTCGAGACTCTCGAACGCCAGCACGCTGTCATCGGCGTACCGAACGAGGATGCCGTTCCCCTTGAGGCGGGGCCGCACGTCCCGCTCGAACCATTCATCCAGCACATGGTGCAGGTAGATGTTTGCGAGCAGAGGCGAGACGACTCCACCTTGCGGGGTGCCCTCGGTCGTGCGCTGAAGCAGACCATGCTCGAGCACGCCCGCCTTCAGCCATTTGTCGATCATCCGGCGAATGACGCCGTCCGTGACTCGCCTGTCGAGAAACGCACGCAGGTGATGATGTTGGATGGTGTCGTAGTATTTTGAGATGTCGACGTCCAACACCCAGCGCAGCCCCTGCCGACCCATGAAGGCCAGACGCAACGCACTGAGGGCCTGATGCGCCGACCGTCGCGGCCGGAAGCCAAACGAGCACGGCAGAAAGTCCGCCTCGTAGATCGGCTCCAGCACCATGACGATCGCCCGCTGTGCCACCTTGTCTTCGAGCGTTGGAATGCCGAGCGGCCGCTCCGAGCCGTCCGCCTTGGGAATGTAGACCCGACGGACCGGCGGGGCGACGTAGCGGCCGGACTTGATGCGCTCCAGGAGGGCCGAGAGATTGGCCTCCAGGTTCGCCTCGTATGCCGCCGCCGTCACGCCGTCGATGCCGGGCGCTCCATCCTTGCGCGTCAGCCGGTACGCCTCCCGTATCCATTCCAGGTCGATAACGTGGTGAAGCGTGGACAGAACTGCCCCCGCCTTGGTTCTCGCCAGTTCGGCTATCCGTTGTCGTTTCGTGGACAGGTTTGTGGAGCCCAAGGTCTCCTCCCATGTTTCCTGGCAACGGTTCTCATCCCATGGCGCCTCCCCTCCCTCGTGCGGGTCCCAGTGAGCCCGGTTCCCCGCGGTCAGCAGTACGATGAAGGCGCTACGACTTCCCGCTTGCGTATCCCCGGTCACTTATTTGCTTCGCTTCCGAGGTCCACGCGATCCTCCGTTGTTCGTGCTCGCTTTGACAGCGCTCCCGGCCGGGTGGAGGACCCGGTCCAGGCCAGGGCATTTGTTCAACCGGCTGCCCAGGTGCCGGCGTGTTCTCGCATGGACGCGAGCGGGATCTCACAGGTTCCCAGGCGATCCATTCCATGCCTTTGCCCCGGTCTGAGACCCCGGCCGGATCGACGGTCCCTCACCATGACGGTCCCGTCGATGCTGCCCCCGCTCAACCCACAGCGAAGGCTCCAGCGATCATAATTTCGAGGCTACTCACGCGGCTTCAGCATCTGCTGCCTACGCTTCAAGAATGGCGTTGCCGCCATCCAGGCAAGGCGCGCTTCCGACTGGCTGGTTGGCCTTTGCCGGGAGGGAGTTAAACCCTCTGGATCGCGTTGAAAGGTTTCAGAACGCCATGTTCATTCTCCTCTCCTGAGCTTTTCCTGTCGCAAGGGTGGTCTATGCCAAGCGCCCGTTCGGCGGGCCACACGCCGTTTTGGCCTATCTGTCGCGCTATACCCACCGTGTCGCCATCGCCAACAGCAGATTGATTGCCTCCGACCGCAACGGCGTCACCTTCCGATGGAAGGACTATCGCACCGAAGGTCGTGATCGCCAGAAGGTCATGACACTCGTTACCGCCGAGTTCATCCGCAGATTTCTGACCCACGTCCTGCCGCACGGCTTCCACCGCATCCGCCACTACGGCCTGCTTGCCAGCGGCACCCGCGCCGATAACATCGCCCGAGCGCGCCGATTGCTCGACCCATCAACGGCACAGCCCGAGGCCGCGGATACAAGGCGCGCCGAGACTGAGGAACCCAAGCCGCTATCGCAGCCGTGCCCGTGCTGCGGCGGTCGCATGATTATCATCGAGAGGTTCCAGCGCGGATGCTCACCGCGCACCCGTCCCGCCGCAGCCCCTGCCACAATCAGAATCGACACATCATGATCAGATCACGTTCGATGCAACATCCCAGTGCTGCACTTCCGCTGCGCCGGCTATCGGTCGGAAATGACCATGCTCGCCGTCGCGCTGCTCACGATAGTCGCCGTCTCATTCCATCACCGCCGCGCAACTCCAATTCTGCTCCTTGCAACCGGCCGACCCGCTTCGTAGCGCCCGCGATCGCCTGCCGAGAAAGCTCCCAACCCACCTCGGCAAAAGACCGGCAGCAGCTAAATCCCCATAGCGCCTGACGCACCACCTCATCACATCTTCCGCGGTTTCCTTGTATGGGCTTTGTCAAGGAGGCGTTTCAATAGGCGATAGGTCGGCGCATCTTTTTTCCTTTGTCAGTTTCTTTGTTCGATCTGAGAGCCCGTTTCTTCGTCCCGACCTGCACCTCGCTTGCCGCTGGCGCGCACAGAAGCTGTCAAGGTTGGCCGTCGCACCAACCCTTTCCGACAAGCTCCGCCGTTGCCAGGCCACACCTTGACAGCTTCGAGCACGACGGCACGCTTGGTGCGATCGGGATGACGATTAGAGGGGAGCCCGCTTTCGGGCGCGGATCAGTCGCGCCACAACCTTGTATTCGGTGGGTCCGAGGACCCGAACCATGATGCAGTCATACGCATCGGCAGCGAAACTCCGAAGCGGCGGACCCATTCTCCCTTTCGGCATTGAAAGCCAAGGAAACACGTCGGGACTCCGCCACCTCGAACCGTCATCAGCGACCCGTGACCAGCGGACGGACCGGGCCGAAACTGTTGGGTGCCCTTCAGTGACCTCCGTTCATTATGCCGGCCGCAGAACGACGCCGTCCGGCACCACGCCCTCCCGCACGAGACGCCACAGGGCGATCAGTAGCTTGCGCGCCAAGGCCACGATCATGGTCTTGCGAGTGCTGCGGGCGTTCTCGGTGCGGGCTCGAAACCACTGCGCCAAGGTGCTGTCCTTCTGGAACATGAGAAATCGCCACGCCAATTGGATCATGCCTCGTCGAACCCGAGCGTTGCCGGAACGGGCCAGCCCTTTCTCCCGGCGTTTTCTGCCGCTCTCGTCGGGCGAGCCCGTGAGGCCGGCATAACGCGCTATGGCCCGTCGGTCGCGCATGTTTCGTGACAGCACTTCCTGCACCAGCATGTCGGCCGTCTCGATACCGACCCCGATCACCCGTGCCAACAAGCGCACCATTGCGTGTGGTCCATCACCGGGCGCCTGTTCGAGACGTTCAAGGCGAGTATCCTCGATCTGCCGTATCTGATCACTGACGAGCCGTCGGCGCGCCATGTCGCGACGCAGCTCAGCCAGCGTGTTGGGCGGGATCGGCTCGCCCTCGGGTGTGCGCAGGCCGTCAAGGCGTTCGACGGCCTTCTTTAACTTGGGATTGAAGCCGCGGATGCCGAGCCGAACCAACGCTGCTTTCATTCGGTTGACGATCCGACTTTGCTCTCCGACAAGGCTCTCGCGCTCACGGTTGGGTCGTTTGGCATCTTCGTCCTTGATTGTCGGGATCGCGACCATCTTGCAGTGATCACGCTCGCCCCGCAGCCAGCCGAGAAAGGCGCGTTTGAGCAACTCGGTGTCGAGACGATCGGTCTTGGCGCGCCGGTGCTCGCGCGATACGGCTACGCTCGATGCGTGGATGATGTGGGCCTCGATGTCGCGCGCCCTGAGCCAACGCGCCAGCCAGAAGCCATCACGGCCGGCCTCGAAGGCGACCGCGATGCGTTCGATCCTGTGTCCTGACTTCTGCGCCTCTTCTCGCCAGCGATTGAGCAGCTTCAGCAAGGTGCTCTCGTCGACCTCGAGCTTCTTCAATGGCTGGCGCTCGATGCCAGGCACAATCCCCGCAACGAGCCAGCTCGAAAGGCTCATCTCGATCACGGCGATCAGCGTGCCATCCGGTTTGAGAGGCGTGAGGGATCGGCTCAGGTCGTTCAACTTCTGCATGGGGTTGCTCTCCATCGGTTTCCATCAACGTCGACGGATGCAATATCCTCGTCGACGCCCGCCCCATAGCATCTCCCCTGGAGGTTTGCGTACGCCGGCCCCCGTGACCACCGCGCCACCTTCATGGGCCGCCATCCGCAAACCTTCACAGAAGCTGCCGGTCGCGAGAACCTTCTTGAGAGCGCCAGACTGGTCGCTCGGTATCTTGATGGGGCACGATTCTTGGCGTCAGTCCTGACACCAGTTGTGTCGCCTCGGTCGGATTTACGTGTGGGCACGCGGACCATACTGACGTTCAAGGCGTCGGTTTTTCCCGAATCTGATCATCATCAGCAATCGCCCGCCACCCTGCCCCCTCGAGGTCGTCGTACTGGCCATTCCTGAGCGACCAGAGAAATCCGATCAAGCCAATCAGGCCGAGCATCAGCGCCAGCGGAACGAGGAATACCAGGACTTCCATCAGACGAACTCCCTAGCACCGCGATGAGCGCGAAGGGCATTCAGGATCACCAACACGGAAGAACCCGACATGGCGGCAGCCGCCACCAGTGGCGTTGCCAGACCGGCGATCGCCAATGGTACGGCCAGCAAATTGTAGCCCGCGGCCAGCCATAGATTCTGCCGCATCAGCCGCAGCGCCTTTCGGGAAAGTTCGATGGCCGCGACGACGGGCGCTAAGCGGTCACCAAGAAATACCAGATCGGCCGTGGCCTGGCTCAAATGCGTCGCAGTCACCGGCGACATCGAGACGTGCGCCGCCGCCAGCGCGGGCGCATCGTTCATGCCGTCACCGACCATCATAACCTTAAAACCCTGCCGCGTCAGTTCGTCGATGCGGGCGATCTTGTCGGCAGGCGTGACGCCCGCGCGCCATTTGTCGACGCCGAGCGATTGGGCGGCATGCCGGACGGCTGGCTCGCGATCGCCCGATAGAATCTCCACTTCAAACCCGCCCTGCCGGAGCGCGGCGATCGTGGCGGCCGCATCGGAGCGCAAGCGCTGCCGCACGGCAAAGACATGACACGCCTCGCCATGACGGAAGGCGACAACCGAAGCCTCGGGATCCCGGCCTAAAATGTCGTTTGCAAGTTCCCCCGCTCCGCAGAACGACGGCCTGCCCAATTTGACCTCTAGGCCATCGGCGAAGCCGCGCACGCCCTGCCCTGCGATCTCTTCCGCGCCGGCCAGTGGCGACTTTGCCCGGGCGGCCCGGGCCACCGCCGCCGCGAGGGGATGGTGGCTGGTGAGCGCAAGCCGACCTGCCAGCTCGAAGACATGTTGCGGAATGCTCGCCCCATTCGCGACGTCGAGTTCCGGCAATGTCAGCGTTCCCGTCTTGTCGAAGACCACCCGATCGATTTCGGCCAGCCGTTCGAGGGCGTCACCGGAATTGAGCAGTACGCCGGAGCCGAATAACGCGCCCGATACGATGGTTTGCACCGCGGGTATCGCAAGACCGAGCGCGCATGGACAAGTGATGATGAGAACCGCGATCGCGGTGACGATGGCATCGTGCCACGACGCGCCGAATGCCACCCAGCCGATCATCGTTAGGAAGGCGGTGGCATGCACGACGGGAGCGTAGAGCCTCGACGCCCGGTCGGCCAATCGCACGTATCGGGAACGCGACTGCACTGCATTCTCGAGCAGACGCGCGATCTCCGCCAGCAGCGTGCCTTCGGCCGCCGCCGAGACCCGCACCCGCAATGCGCCGGAGAGATTGAGCGTGCCCGCATAGACGGCGGTGCCGGGCCCCGCCTTGGCCGGCAGGGTTTCACCGGTGATCAGGCTTTGATCGATCCGGGACTGCCCCTCGATCACGGCGCCGTCGACGGCGGATCGTTCGCCCGGACGCAGCAACACAATGTCGCCGACCTTCACGGCGGCGATGGGCACCTCGCAGATTTCATCGGCACCGACGAACTTGGTCGCCGTCTCCGCCTTCAATGCGGCCAGGTTTCCGGCCACCGCGCGCGTCCGCCGGCGCATGCTCTGGTCGAGATAGCGGCCGGTGACCAGAAAAGTAATCAGCATCAGCGCCGCGTCGAAATAGGCATGTTCGGCATGGTGGAACGTTTCGACCACCGACGTCGAGAGCGCCAGCACGATGCCGATGCTGATCGGAACGTCCATATTGGTGCGACGTGCGCGAAGCGCGCGAAAGGCCGAGATGAAGAACGGCTGCCCCGAATAGGCCGCCGCCGGTAGCGCGATCAACGCCGACAGCCAGTGAAAGAAGTCGCGCTGCTCCGGGATCATGTCGGTCCCCGACCACACCGGAACCGACAGCATCATCACGTTCATGGCGGCAAAGGCGGCGACGCCGAGGCAGCGCAACAGAAAACGTGCCTGCTCCGTCTCGCGCGCCTCGGCGCGAACGGTTTCGAACGGATAGGCCTTGTAGCCGAGTTCGGCGAGCCGGTCGATGAACCGGGCCGGGTCGAGCGCACCTTCGCGCCACTCCAGCGCCACGCGACGGTCGGTGAGATTGACCCGCGCAAGCGTGACGTCGGGGATAGCCGACAGCCCTCGCTCGATCTTGGACATGCATCCGGCGCAACTGACGCCCTCGACCGCCAGATCGATGTGGGACAGTCCGGAGCCTGCATCTCTGACATAATGCGAAAAGTCCCGCACGGCTTGCATGATCGATGCCTTCCTAATTCAACAGCACGCGGTTCTTCGACAGGAACATCCGATGACCGGCCGCATCGCCCTGAAGCACAAGATCCCATTGCCCCGGCGCGATCGGCGACACGCTTCCGCGGTAGATACCGATCCCCGTCTCTGCAAGCGTCACCGCCTGATCGGCCCGCCGGTCGGTTGGACGTTCGAACCGCCCCTGAAACTTCAACCCGGTCATCGGCCGGCCGCTGTTGTCGCGCGCCTCCACCTGCAACGTGGCACCGCCATCCGCACCGCGTTCAACATGCGCGTCGACTTGCCAGTTGCGCGCGTTCTGATCGTGGGCGGCCGCGATCTCGCCCTCATAGGCCAGGCTGGCACTATAGGCGCTGTCGACTTCGGTGCCCGGCAAGGTCTGGATCGCGAACCGCATCATGACCAAATTGATCCCGATCACGACGCCGAAAAACGCGACCAATAGAAAAAGCACCGTGCGTCCGGTCAGCAGTCTCGGCGTGTCAGACACTCGGTCCATGCGATACTCCGTTCTGGGGCTACGGCGTGACGAAATTGTCGGTCGCAGATGCGACCTCGCCGAGGCCGATGTCGGTGACCCGGAACCGCACCGGGATCGATTTCTCTGGGTTATTCTCGGACGGCGCCGTCACCAGCAACCGCAATTCGGTGGTCTGATCCCGCCCGAGCACGATCATGGGCCGGTCAGGCGTTACAGAATCGGCGCCGACGACGTGGACGACAGCATTCGCCGGTCCATCGATATCGATGGCGATGACGCGGTCGAAGCCGCGCTTGTTCAAAAGGCGAACGGTATAGGCGTTGCGGATCGAACCGTCGCTCAGTTTCACCGCGACCGGGTTGCGGTCGTGCAACACGTTGACATCGAGCAGTGATCGCGTCAGCAGCGCATATAGCATGATCGCGCCGACAGCGGCGATCATCACGCTATAGACGATCGTGCGCAACCTAACGATGCGGTAGATCGGTGGCTTGCCGGCCTGGCGCCGCTGGATGTTGATGTCGTTGTCGTAGCCGATCAGCCGGGTTTCCCTGCCGATCTTCTTCATCACCGTGTCGCAGGCGTCGATGCATAGCCCGCACTGGATGCAGTCGAGTTGCGCGCCATCGCGGATATCGATGCCCGTCGGACAGACCGCGACGCATTGATAGCAGTCGACGCAGTCACCGACCGCCTCGCCGAGCGCGCGCAATTCGTTGGCCTTCTTCAGCGAGGTACGGGTTTCGCCCCGGTCGTATTTATAGGTGACGTTAAGCGCCCACTCGTCGGTCAGCGCGGCCTGGATCCGTGGCCAAGGGCACATGTAGACGCAGACCTGCTCGCGCAGGAAGCCGGCGAGGACATAGGTCGTTGCCGTCAAGATCCCGATCCAGATATAGGCCAGCATCGGCGCCTGAAAGGTGACAAGCTGCTTCACCAGCGTCGGCGCGTCGTTGAAATAGAGCACCCAGGCGCCGCCGGTCCACCAGGCGATCATCAGCCAGATCGAATGTTTCAGCAGGATTTCGGCAAAGCGTTGCAGCTTCATCGTGCCGCGCGCTGCGTCTTTTTTCATGCGCTCGCGGCGGTCTCCTTCCACCATGCGCTCGACGGCGTAGAATAAGTCCGTCCACACCGTTTGTGGGCAGAGATATCCGCACCAGATGCGGCCGCCGACCGAGTTCATCAGGAACAGCGTGATGGCGGCAACGATCAACAAGCCCGTGAAGTAATAGACCTCCTGCGGCCACAGCTCGATGAAGAAGAAATAGAACCGGCTGTTCGGCAGATCGACCAGCACCGCCTGGTCCGGCGCGCCGAGACCGCGATTCCAGCGCACGAACGGCAGCAGATAGTAGACGCCGAGGCAGAATGCCATCAGGCCCCATTTGATGCGGCGGAATGTTCCGGAGACGCTTTGCGGATAGACTTTCTTGCGGGCGGCATAAAGCGGCCCGTAATCATCGATCTCTGTTTCGATCGGGGGTGCGGTCGTATTCATCTGAAGGCGTCATCTCGCATTTGCGGCGAGCATAACCGGATGGCTCAGACGCGAAGTTGATCCACCTCAAACAACCCCGAGGAACCCCTTCCCGTCGCGATCACTTTCCGCCGCCGAGCGAGTGGACGTAGACCGTCAGCGCCTTGATCGTGGAGGGGTCGAGCCGGCCGACCCAGGCCGGCATGACCCCGCCACGGCCGTTGGTAATCGTCTCGATCAGCGTCACCTCGTCAGAACCGTAAAGCCAGATCTTGTCGGTGAGATCAGGCGCGCCGACCTCCTGGTTTCCCTTGCCCGCATCGCCGTGGCATGCCACGCAATTGTCCGCGAAGATCTTTGCGCCCGCCGCCGCGTCATAGCCTTGAGCCGTCGATAGGCCCGACAACGACCGGACGTAGTTCGCGACGGTGGCGATCTGTTCCTTCTTGAGCACACCCTCCTTGCCAAAGGCCAGCATCGCGCCCTCATGGGCCTTGGCGTGGCCAGAGCGCGCGCCGAACTGAATTGTCTGCATGATCTGGTCGAGCGTACCGCCCCACAGCCAATCGTCATCGTTCAAATTCGGATAGCCCTTGGCGCCGGCCGCGCCGCTGCCATGGCAGGGTGCGCAATTGTCGCCGAACACCGTCTTGCCGCGGGCACGGGCGAGCGCGAGCAGCGCCGGATCCTTCTCGATATCCGCGAGTGTGGCAGCACCGAGCGCGACCATCTTGTCGCCGCGTATCTTTTCAAGATTGGCGAGCTCGACGGCGACGTTCGCTCGGGACGAATAGTGCAACACGCCCGTGGTATGGCTCCAGAGCATTGGCCAGGCGGGATACACGACCCAATAGCCAACCGCCCAGGCGATGGTGAGGTAAAAGGTGATGACCCACCAGCGCGGCAGCGGCGTATTCAATTCCTTGATACCGTCCCACTCGTGGCCGGTGGTGGTTTTTCCAGTGATGTGGTCCAGCTCGCCGTGCTCGGCCATGATCGGTCAATCCTCCTGCAGCGGCATTTTCGACGCTTCGTCGAAAGCCGCCCGATTGCGAGGCCAAAGCGCGTAAGTCACGATCGCCAGAAAGATGCCGACGAAGATCGGCGTCCAGAACGTCGTCACGAAATTCGATGCGAAATTCTCGACTGTTAGGATTGCTTTCATCGTCCTGCATGCTCAGCGAAGATTGGCTTTTTCGTTATAGAGCTTGAAATCCACAAGCGTGCCCAACATCTGCAGATAGGCGACCAGCGCATCCATTTCGGTGGGCATACCGGGCTTGCCGTCAAAATTGCGCACCACCGCCTTGGGATAGCGCTTTGCGAACCCGTCCGTGCCGGCGCTGTCCGGGTCGGCCTGCGCCTTCAGGTCTGACACGGCGTTGGCGATCTGATCGTCCGAATAGGGCACGCCGACGCTGCGGCTGGTGCGCAGATGGTCCGCAATCGTCCTGGTATCGACCTCGGTCTCGGCGAGGAACGAATATGGAGGCATCACCGACTGCGGGACGATCGCGCGCGGGTTGGTCAGATGCGTGACGTGCCATTCATCCGAATACTTCGCGCCGACGCGGGCAAGATCCGGCCCGGTCCGCTTCGAGCCCCACTGGAACGGGTGGTCGTACATGCTCTCCGCGGCCAGCGAATAATGGCCATAGCGCTCGACCTCGTCGCGCAACGGCCGGATCATCTGCGAGTGGCAGAGATAGCAGCCTTCGCGGACATAGATATTTCGGCCGGTCAGTTCCAGCGGCGTGTACGGCCTGATACCGTCGACCACCTCGATCGTGCTCTTGAGATAGAACAACGGGGTGATCTCGACCAGGCCGCCGATCGCGATCACCGCGAGGATGCCCACGATGAGGACGATCGAATTTTTCTCGAAGATCTGATGCCGGGTCCAGAATGACATTGCCTTGCTCCTCACTCCGCCGGCTGAAGAGCAACGGGCGAACGCAGCAACGTCGATTCGGCTTCGCCAACGCGCACGGTCATCCAGAGGTTATAGGCCATAATCAGCGCACCGATCAGGAACAGCGCGCCGCCTGCGGCGCGGATGATGTAGAAGGGATGCATCGCCTCGACGGATTCGATGAAGGAATATTCGAGGAAGCCGAGCGAGGTGTAGGCGCGCCACATCAGGCCCTGAAGGATTCCCGACACCCACATCGCCGAGATGTAGAGCACGATACCGATGGTCGCGATCCAGAAGTGCCAATTGACGAGCTTGAGGCTATAGAGCCCCTTGCGATCCCACAGCCAGGGGATCAGGCAATACAGCGCCCCGAACGAGACGAAACCGACCCAGCCGAGCGCACCCGAGTGAACATGACCGATGGTCCAGTCAGTATAGTGGCTGAGCGAATTCACCACCTTGATCGACATCAGCGGGCCTTCGAACGTGGCCATGCCGTAGAACGCGACCGACACCACGAGCATCCGCAAAACGGGATCGGTACGCAGCTTGTCCCAGGCCCCAGACAGCGTCATCAAACCGTTGATCATACCGCCCCAGGAGGGCATCCACAACATGATCGAAAACGTCATGCCCAATGTCTGCGCCCAATCCGGCAGCGCCGTATAATGCAGATGATGCGGCCCGGCCCAGATGTAGAGGAAAATGATCGCCCAGAAGTGGATGATCGACAGCCGGTAGGAATAGACCGGCCGCTCCGCGCGCTTGGGGATGAAGTAGTACATGATGGCGAGGAAGCCCGCCGTGAGGAAGAAGCCCACCGCGTTGTGCCCGTACCACCACTGGAACATGGCATCCTGCACGCCGCCCCAGGCGATGTAGGATTTTGAACCGAACACCGAGACCGGCAATGCCGGATTATTGCCGAGGTGAAGCACGGCAATGGTGATGATGAAGGCGAGGTAGAACCAGTTGGCGACGAAGATGTGCGGTTCCTTGCGCTTCACCAGCGTCATCAGGAACACCAGCAGATAGGTCACCCAGACGATGGTGAGCCAGAGATCGGCGTACCATTCCGGCTCCGCATATTCCTTCGATTGGGTTACCCCGAGCAAATAGCCGGTGCCGGCAATCAGGATGAAGAAGTTATAGCCGAGGACGACGAACCACGGCGCCAGGTCGCCGGCGAGGCGGACCCGGCAGGTCTTCTGGACCACATAGAATGAGGTCGCGATCAACACGTTGCCGCCGAACGCGAAGATCACCGCGGAGGTGTGCAAGGGCCTCAGGCGGCCGAAGCTGGTCCATGGCAGATCGAAGTTCAGCACCGGCCACGCGAGCTGCGAGGCGATCAGCAGTCCGACCGTGAAGCCCGCTATGCCCCAGAATACCGATATCGCCGCGGCAAACTTGATCGGACCGAGATTGTAGTTGGGCCGGCCATCGATTTGCTGGGGAGGCAACGCGGCCGGACGGTCGAAATAGCGGTTGAAAATCGCAAAGGCCGCCGCGAGGCTTGCCGCCGCGCCGAGTGAGGCGTGGAAGGCGAATGCGGTATCGACCGCCTTGGCCGCGGCGAACACGCAAAAAAAGGCCAAAGCCGAAAAAAAAGCGGCCAAGCCGGCCTCGCCGTGCGTCATCCATTTTTCGGATTGAGACTGGTTCATCGAATGATTCTCTTTGAAGCGGCCCGGAGCCGAACCGCTCCATCAACCTCGATTCCGCCACCGATGAATTGATCAATGTCAAATTTCGCCGAACGTCGCCGCCGCAGCGGTCGGGCCGCAGACGCCTGCGACCGCCGCTCGGCGTGCGTGCGATCAGAAGCTGCGGCGCTTTGGATCGCTGTCGGCCGGCGCCTGCTGCAACGACCGGGACTGGCGTTCGGCCCAGGCCAACACACCGGCAAAGATCACGAACATCGCCACCACGGCTGCGGAAACCAGCATCGAATCGATCGGCATAGCTACCTCCTTTTGATTTCACCGGGAGTATGGCGAACCAAAAGCGGCGGTCTTTGACGTCGATCAAACTTGCGGTGAAAAACGCCGCGGCGGCGTTGAATTCAAGCGGCAGCCAAGGCTTCCGCGCGCGCGGCATCGGCCAGGCGGATGCCGCCATGTATGATATCGATCACCCCGTCGCGTTCCAGCTTGGTGAAGGTTCGGCTGACCGTTTCGATGGTCAGGCCGAGGTAATCGGCGATGTCCTGCCGGCTCATCGGCAACGGCATTATCGCCGTGGCCGGACCGATCATCGCCAACCGATCTCTCCATTTGACCAGGAAAGTCGCGACCTTCTCTTCCGCCGACCTTCGCCCCAGCAGCACCATCTGCTCCTGGGCCTCACCGAGATCGCGGGTGGCGAATTCGTTGATCCGGCGCAGGACGTTTGGCCGCTCTTCGACGAAGCGCGAAAATAATTTCCTGGCGAAGCGGCAGACCACGACCGGCCCGACCGCATCGGCCGAGATGCCATGCCGGCCGCTGATGGCTATGCCGAGGAAATCTCCGGGCAGCGCAAATCCCACAATCTGCCGGCGGCCATCGGGCAGCAGCTTGTAGAGGCGCATCACACCTTCAAGCACATTGTAGCACGAGGTGGCGATTTCTTCCTGGGTGAACACCGGCTCGTTTGGCCGGTACTGAAGACGCTGGCCCAGCTGCTCGAGCTGGCGCAGTTCGTCCTGTTCGAGCGCCGCGCAAATTGCATACGGACGAACCGCGCAGTCCGCGCAAGGTTGCGTATCGGGGTGACCTGCAACAACGGGCTTTTTCATGCACGGCTCCAGCGGCCGCCCAAGGGGTTCGAGGGCCCGATCGCCGCAGATCGTCGCATCTTAAAGCATACGGCCAGGGCGAGTTGATGCAGATCAATCTTGGCCGATTACGATGGCATTATCGTGCCCTAGCCGACGCCCTGCCGCTGAAGGATATTGTACCGCCATGCTGCGACCCGTCATGCACCAAACGCTTCTCACGCTGATGCTGATCACGCCGGCGCTGGCCGCCTCCCCTTCCGAGGAACGCGGCAAGACCTTCGCTCTCAACAATTGCGCACGCTGTCACTCCGTCGATCGGGTGACGCAAAGCCCGCTCAAGATCGCACCGCCGTTCCGAACCCTGCACACCCGCTATCCGGTCGAAACGCTGGCCGAGGCCCTGGCCGAAGGCATTCAGACCGGTCACCCGACGATGCCGCAGTTCCAGCTCGATCCGGACCAGATTCACGACCTGCTGTCGTATCTCAAGACCCTCGAATAGCCCCCAACCCCTTCACAGCGCCTGCACCGTCCAGGCGACCATGTCCCTGGCGATCCGGCCGAACGCCACGTTGAACGCCGCAACGGCCTGCGGCGGCTCGACCTTGTCCAGCGCTTCGCTTTCCTCGAACAGGTGGGACGCTACGACCTTGCCGTTCTTGTCGACGACCCTCGCCGACAATGCGATTTCGGCGACCGGCTTTGCATCGACTGCGATACGAAACCTTCTCAGATCGATCAGAAGCTGGAATTCGGGTTGCCCCAGATCAGCGGTGCGCAGCGGCGCATGTGCGATATCATAGTTCTCAAAGCTCTCGATCAGCCTCGCCTGCACCAGCTTCGGCAGCGCATCGGCCCACATCGCTTCAGCAAATCCCGGATAGTCCTGCGCCGGCGAGAACAGGAACCGCTGCGTCTCCAGCATCGCTACCGCGGTCGGCTCCGGGATCGCCCACCGCACGTTGACGGTCTTGCCCACAGGTCCGGCATTTTGCGGAGCGAGCAAATCGTAGGTGATCTTGGCCGGCGGCGCGGTCACGCCGGTCATGCGTTCGAGGCCGGAGACGATGCCGTCGAGTTTTCCGGTGTTGCGTGCAAGGCCTTCCGAAAATACCTTGAAATTGGCGATGGTGTCCTTCAGTGCTCCGGAATTCTCCGCCAGTACCGAATCCACCCGCTTCAATGCATTGCTGGCCGCCTGCGTCATGCCCTGCCCGGCACCGGGCTCGGCAACCAGCGTTAGCACCTCGCCAGTATTGGCAACCAGCACACCACCCTCCAGCGCGATCACGGGAACGCCGGTCAGGCCCTGAAACTCCAGGCCGACCTTGGTGTCGGCGCGTACGGGCGTCGTGGAGGCCACTGAGATGGTCGCGTTGACGCCGCGCGGCTTGTCTGGCGCGAGACCGAGTTCAGAGACTTCGCCGACCCGGATGCCATTGAACAGCACCGCGGCGCCGACCAATAGCCCCGGCACAGAGCCTTCGAACTGGACATGGTAGATCGCGCGCGGCCCGAGCCCCCCGGTGTTCTGCAGCCAGTATACGAAGCCGAACACGGCGACGATGGCCGCCAGCACGAAGGCGCCGACGATGACGAAGGGAGCGCGGGTTTCCATGGTCTAGCTCGCTTTGGGTTGCAGCATCTGGGAACGCTTGCCGTGAAAATAGGCCCGCACCCAGGGATGCTCGGATTGAAGCAGTTCGCGCATCGGCCCGATCGCGACGATCTTGCCGTCGGCGAGCGCCGCGACGC
The DNA here is from genome assembly GCA_963836765.1 of uncultured Alphaproteobacteria bacterium. GTDB lineage: Bacteria > Pseudomonadota > Alphaproteobacteria > Rhizobiales > Xanthobacteraceae > Bradyrhizobium. Next base: position 86,689 of record CAWILG010000011.1, on the reverse strand, counting down.
GGTCGCAAACGGTGTTCAGGCTGGCGAGGTCATGGGTGACCATGAACACCGTCAGCCCCAGTGTTTTCTGCAATGTCTTGATCAAGGCGTCGAAATCACCCGCTGCAATCGGGTCGAGCCCCGAGGTGGGCTCGTCGAGAAACACGATCGCCGGATCCAGTGCGAGCGCACGCGCCAGCGCTACCCGCTTGGTCATGCCGCCGGACAGTTCGGACGGAAACTTGTCGCCGTCTTCCGGCATCAAGCCCGACCATCTCGAGCTTGGCGGTGGCGATCTCGTCCATCAGCCCATCCGACAGCACGAGATTTTCGCGCAGCGGAAACTGGATGTTTTGGCGCACCGTGAGCGAAGAAAACAGCGCGCCCTGCTGGAACAGGATGCCCCATCGGCCGGCGGCGTTTCGGGTGGCCCGGTCATGGTTGCCGCCAATCGGCGAGCCCATCACCTCGATGTCCCCCGCCTGCCGCGGAATGAGGCCGATGATGGTCCGCATCAGCACCGACTTGCCGCCGCCGGATGCGCCGACCAGGCCAAGAATCTCGCCGCGGCGCACGTCGAGGTCCAGATGATCGATCACGACATGGCGGCGGAAACCGACCACCAAATCATGCACGCGTATCGCAAACTGTCCGGCGGCTTGCTGCATCGCTACATTCCGATCGACGCGAAGAACACCGCAAACAGCCCGTCGAGCACGATCACCAGAAAGATCGACTTCACCACCGAAGTCGTGGTCTGCTTGCCAAGCGATTCCGCGCTGCCCTTCACCCGCAAGCCTTCGCTGCAGGCGACGACGCCGATCACCAGCGCCATGAACGGCGCCTTGATGATGCCGACCTCGAAATGGGTGACGGAAACGGCCTCATGCAGCCGCGCAATGAAGATCGCCGGCCCCATGCCGCCGTAGAACCAGGCGACGAGGCCGCCGCCGTAAAGGGCCGCCATCGAGCCGATGAAACTCAGGATCGGCAATGCGCAGATCAGCGCCACGATCCGGGGGAGCATCAGGACCTCGATCGGGTCGAGCCCCATGGTCGACAACGCGTCGATTTCCTCGCGCATTTTCATCGAGCCGAGCTCGGCGGTATAGGCGCTGCCGGAGCGGCCCGCGACCATGATGGCGACGATCAGGACGCCGAGTTCGCGCAGCACCAGAATGCCGACCATATCGACGACATAGGAATCCGCGCCGAATTTTCGGAAGTGGAAGATACCCTGCTGCGCGATGATGGCGCCGATCAGGAAGGTGATCAGCACTACGATCGGGATCGCCTGCCAGCCGACCCGGTAAAGCTGATAGATCAGCGAGGTCAACCGCAGCGACCGCGGCCGGCGCAGCACGCCAAGGAGAGCGATGCACAGCGAACCCAACATCTCGAGAAATGCGGTCACGTCTTCGCTTGCACCGATGGTGGCGCGGCCGATATCGCTGACTTTTGCAACAACGGGATTGCGCGACGGGACCGGCGCAGCGGTTCGCCGGTTGACCTGGCGCACTTCCTCGATCAGCCCAACATAATTGTCGGCTATACCGGTGACATCAGCCCGGTGGCCCACCGACGTTGCACGCCGTGACATTTTTTCCAGAACCCAGGCGCCGAGCGTATCAAGTTCGCGCACTTCAGCCATATCCACCCTGACGATAGCGGACTGGTCGAGTTGCGGCGCAACGGCTTCGGAGAGCCGCTCCAGCGCGGCCGCGTTGGTCGCCGTCCAGGAGCCGCCCGGACGCAACTCAAGGACATCGCCCGATGGCGTGGCCGCTAACAGCGGCGCGGTCGTCAACATGATCTTTCCTCGATTCCTGGCGTCCTCTCCTAGGACGCGCGCGACATCCCCATCTTGACCTGCCTCAAGACAACTCAAACAGCCTTCGCGGACCATTGTTGACCCAAATCAAAGGGCAGCTTGGCAGGCTCACATACAATCTACTCGTCGAGACAATGCGGGTGAGCGCGGATGTTCAATTCAAGCGAGCTGAGTGAAGAGCTGCAGGCGCTCAAGAGCGAGGTGTCGCGCCTCCTGAACAATCGTGGCGACGAAACGCTCGACGCGACCAAGAGCCGCGCCGACGCCCTCGCCGACCAGATCACGAGCGCCTTGAACGAACTCGGCGAGACCCTGAGCGAGCAGGAGGACCAGGTCGAGGCGCTGATCGCGGAACGCCCGATTGCAACGATGGCTTCCGCTTCGCGCTCGGCGTTGTCACCGGTTTCATGCTGAGGAGGCCCTGACGTGAACAGCGAGAACGTCGTCAAGAACCTGCGCGCGCTGTGGCGAACCGACCGAATCATTGCCGAAATCCGGATGAAGCACATGTTGGTCGCCCTCGGCCTGCGGGCCTTTGCTGCGCTGATTGCGGCGTTCGGCCTCCTGATGCTGGAACTGGCCGCTTATTTCGCGCTCGTGCAGATCTGGAGTGCGATTGCCGCCGCCACCATCCTGGGCCTATTCAATTTTGCAATTGCCGCCGTTCTGTTCGTGATGGCCGGGAGGCCACCCTCCGGCCGCGAACTCGAACTCGCGAATGAGATTCACGGTTCGGCGGTTGACGCGCTGCAAGTTGAGGCACGGACGATGCAATCGCAACTCTCCGGCATGGTCCATCACCCGCTGAACAGCGCCTTGCCGGTGCTGCTGGTGCCCCTGATCACAATCATCGTCAGGAGCTTGAAGAAATCGAGAGCTGCGGCCCCGCCCGCGACGGCCACGAGCGATCAACACTGACCAGGCTTTGCCCCTCACAATCCAAAGGAGCGTTACCGACATGTCCAAGCCGCAACGAAAGCCGATCCTGAATGCGTCGCTACCGGCACAGTTCCGGCAGATCCGTATCGCGCTTGCCCGTGAACCCAGCCATCCCGACGGCGACGATGAAGTTGCCTATATCTTCGTGGCACCGGTCGATGCCGAGGGACGCATCGATTCGAAACTGTGGCGGGCGCATCGCGAGGCGTGCCGGGTCGCGCGGCAACGCCCCGGCGAAGAAGACCGGCTCGGCCATCTTGTCTATCACGCCGGCGGCGCCTGGGGATTTCACTATGACGACGAAGCCAATCTCGCGGACGAAGCCGGCTATCATTTTGCCGACGAACGCTTCGTCGTCGGCGAGTATGTCTCGATCAACGAGCGCGGCAAGATGCACACCTATCGCGTGACGACGGTATTGCATCTCTAACGCCGGAGCCGGCGCCCGACGAGCGGTCAATCTACAGCGCGAGTCTGACGTTGCAGATGCTGTGTTCCAAGGGGTCGGACTTCACCTCGAAGCCGAAGCTGCGGCACATCGCCAGCATCACCGTGTTTTCGGCCAGCACGTCGCCGGAGATGACCTTGAGCCCTTCGGACCGCGCGTATTCGATGATCATCTGCATCAGGGCCCAACCCAACCCCCTGCCCTTGAGGTCGGAGCGCAGCAGGATCGCGTATTCGCCGCTCTGGTAGATCGAATCCGAGTGGATCCGGACCACACCAACCAGATCTCGGGCCGCTTCGTCGAAGGCGACAAAGGCCATGGCACGGGCGTAGTCGAGTTGGGTCAACCGGGCAATGAATTGGTGTGTGAATTCCTTCATCGGTGCAAAGAAGCGGAGTCGCAAATCCTCCGGCGTGACGTGGCGCAGGAACTCATGAATTAGCGGCTCGTCCTCGGGACGGATCGGCCGTACAAAGACCCGCTGACCGTCCTTGACCTCAATGTGCCGCTGCCATTGCGATGGATATGGCCGCACCGCGAAATTGGCGGGGCCTGCTCCCGCGAATTTCCGTTCCGCCGGTCCGACCACGACGCGCGCATCGACGGCCAGCACGCCCGCTTCGTCCGCCAGCAACGGGTTGATGTCGAGTTCGCGGATCTGCGGAATATCAGCTGCCATCTGCGCCAGCTTCACCAATACCACCGCAACCGCATCCTGCTGCACCGCAGGCACGTCGCGGTAGGCGCGCAACAATCGGGAGACGCGCGTGCGCTCGATCAGGTCGCGAGCGAGCCGCAGGTCGAGCGGCGGCAACGCCAGCGCCTTGTCGTTGATAATCTCGACCGCGGTGCCGCCGCGTCCGAACACGACGACAGTGCCGAAGGTTGGATCATTGGCGAGACCAAGAATCAACTCGCGCGCCTTCTTGCGCACCACCATCGCCTGCACGATTACGCCCGAGATTCGCGCCTCGGGACGCGAGGCCTTCGCACGCGCCAGAATATCGGCGGTCGCCGTGCGCACGGCATCTGCATTGGTAAGGTTGAGCACGACGCCGCCGACGTCGGATTTATGAACGATGTCGCGCGACATGATCTTGAGCACGACGGTTGCACCTTGTGCGAACAGCCTTGAAGCTTGAACAACAGCAGCATCGGCATCGACGGCCGCAAAGGTCGGTGCCATCGTGATGCCGTAGGCTTCGAGCAACCGGCTAACCTCAACCGGGTCGAGCCATTGACGTCCGTCGGCGATCGCGGTGGTAACGATCTGCCGGGCGGTGTCCGTGTCGGGCACAAATTCCTGCAGCATGGTCGGCGGAACCTGCGCCAGGATTTCCACTACCTCGCGATGGCGCACCAGGTGCATGAAGCCGCGCACAGCGTCATCTTCGGTCGGGTAGTTCGGAATGCCGGCGCTACTCAGAAGATCGACAACTTTCTGGTCGGCACCTACCCAAACCGCGAGCACCGGCTTGGGGATACCGCGGCGTTGCTCGCGATATTTGCGGACAATATCGATCACCGTGGCAGCGATGTCTTGGGCGGAAGCGATCGCGGTCTGAACGTTCATCACGAGGACCGCGTCGTTGCCGGGATCAGCCAGTAACGCCTCCAGCGCAACCGCGTAGCGGTCGGGACCGGCGTCGCCGACGATATCGACCGGATTCGATTCCGACCAGGTCGGGGGCAATACCGCATCGAGCTTTTCGCGTGTCGCAGGCGCGATCGCGGCGGGGATTCCTCCCAACTCGGCCAACCTGTCGATCGCGAGAACGCCGATACCGCCGCCATTGGTCAGGATCGCCAGCCGCTTTCCCGGCGGCGACGCGACGCGGCCCAGCGTTTCCGCGCAGTCGAACAATTCGCGCAGGTCCGAAACCCGCAGGATTCCGGCGCGGCGAAATGCGGCGTCGTAGACCGCGTCGGAGCCTGCCAGCGCCCCGGTATGGGTGGCAGCCGCTTTCGCGCCTTGCGCCATGCGGCCGGACTTGACGACGACAACAGGCTTGATCCGCGCGGCCGCGCGCGCGGCCGACATGAATTTGCGGGCGTCCTTGATGGACTCCACGTAGAGCAGGATTGCACGGGTCTCGATATCAAGCGCGTAATAATCAAGGAGGTCGGCAATATCGACATCGAGCTGGTCGCCGATCGAGACGATCCCTGAAAAGCCCACCGCGCGCTGCGCGGCCCAGTCCACCATGCCGGCCGCGATCGCGCCGGATTGCGAAATCAGCGCCAGACTTCCCGCAACGGGCATGTGCGCAGCGAAACTCGCATTGAGGTGCACGCCGGGCACCATCATGCCAAGGCAATTGGGGCCCACCAGCCGCATGCCGTATTTCCGCGCGGTCTTCTCGGTGGCCTCGGCCATCGAGCCTGCCCCGTGGCCAAGCCCTGCGGTAATGATCAGCGCACCGGCGCTACCACGTCTTCCCGCCTCATCGACGATATCGGCTACAGCCTGTACCGGCGCCGCGATCACCACGAGTTCGGGAACGAACGGCAGTTGGTCAAACCGTGCCACCGTAACAAAGCCATCGATCTCCGCATGATGCGGATTTACCACGCCGAATTGTCCCTGGAAGTTCGCCTCGCGAATATTGCCGAGAATGGCTCTGCCGACCGATCCCTGTCGAGAACTGGCTCCGACCAACGCTACCGAACGCGGCGCAAGCAGGTCTTTCAAACGATAGGTCGACATCGGTATGGCAATCTGGCCTGCGCCGGCTTTTTTGTGAACCGAGGCGCGCTTGTCGCGCCGTGAGTCCGTGATGGTGCGTTGTAGCGCGGTCCGGGTTCGGCCCGATGACAATTCGCGTGGCTTTCCCTACATCCGGCCGCCAATTCCTGGTTGAGCCAGATCAAATCCCCATCGCACACGGCGTGCAAGACTGGCCAATATTGGTTTACCAGGAGGAAGTACTATGCCGGTAAATGTCGGAATGATTGATCAATATGTGCGGATCGTGGTCGGACTGGCGCTGGTCGCCTTTGCGCTCCAGGACGGCCTCTCCATTCAGGGATGGCATTGGGCCGGGTTGATTGGCCTGGTGTTGCTGGGGACGGCGTTCTTCAGGAGTTGCCCGCTCTATACCGCCCTGGGCATTTCGAGCTGCACGGTTCGCCAGTAACTCGACCCCAGACGCTGAATAGAGAACTCCGGAATGCCGGTCTTGATTGCATCAGTACCGGCATTCCATGCGTTATTCGCGCGCGCACCGGAATCACTGGCGAACGTAGTCGCCTGGCGCATCGGGCAAGTTCTGGCCGTCTGCCTTGCCCATGCGCGGCGGCTCTGATCGCTCACCGGATCCGGCGGCCAGCCATTTGGACCACTCCGGCCACCACGATCCCTCGACCTGCGGTACCGACTTCAGCCATTCATCGGGGCCGGTATAGGTGGTGTGCGCAACCTTTGTCCTGACCCGGTAGAAGTGTCCCTGCTCGCCTGGCGGCGCCACGATTCCTGCATTATGGCCGCCACTGGTCAAAAGGTACGTGACATCAGCGTCCACCAGATAGTTTATCTTGTAGGTCGACTTCCAGGGCGCGACATGGTCGCGCAGCGTTCCGACCACGAACATCGGCGTGTGGATATCCGACAGCGAAATCGGCTTGCCCTCGACGAGGTAGCGGCCCTCGGCCAGATCGTTGTTGAGGAACAGCCGGCGCAGATATTCCGAATGCATCCGATATGGCAGGCGCGTGGCATCAGCGTTCCAGGCCATGAGATCGTTCGGCGGCGCCCGCTCGCCCATCAAATAGTCGCGCGTTACCCGCGACCAGACCAGATCGTTCGAGCGCAGCAACTGGAATGCGCCCGCCATCTGCGTGGCATCGAGCACACCGCGCTCCCACATCATGTCTTCGCCCTGGCTTTCATTGATGAACAGGGTCAGTTCGCCCGCCTCTGTAAAATCCGTTTGCGCCGCGAGCAGGATAATCGACTTCAACCTGTCATCGCCCTCGCGCGCCATGGTCGCGGCGGCAATCGACAACAACGTGCCGCCGAGGCAATAGCCCAACGCATGAACTTGACGGCCGGGGACGATATTTTCGATCGTGGCGAGCGCCGCCTGAACTCCGTGCATGCGATAATCGTCGAAGGCGATATCGCGGTCGCCGGCTCCCGGATTGCGCCAGGAGATCATGAATACGGTAAAGCCCTGACTGGTGAGATAGTTCACCAGCGAGTTCTGCGGCGACAGATCGAGAATGTAGTATTTCATGATCCAGGCCGGGACGATCAGGATCGGCTCGGGATGCACCTTGTCGGTGGCCGGATAATACTGGATCAGCTCAATCAACTCGTTGCGGAACACGACCTTTCCGCGCGACGTCGCAACCGTTTCGCCGACGACGAAGTCCTTGCTGTCAGCCGGCCCCTTGCTGCCCGACAACAGACGCATCCAGTCACTGCAGAAATTCTGCCAACCGAACAGACAATTCTCGCCGCCGCTCTGGAACGTCTTGCGCAACACCTCTGGATTCGTCGCGGCGAAATTCGACGGCGCCAGCACGTCCAGCATTTGCCGAACCGAGAACTCGACGATCGCCTCGTTCTGCCTTGCGACGCCGCGCACGCCAGTGGTGGCGTTGTGCCACCACTGCTCACTCAGCAGAAACGCCTGCGCCAACAGGTTGAACGGCGGGTTTTCCCACTCCGGGCGATCAAAACGCCGGTCCTGCGGCTGCGGCTTGATCAGCGACCAGGGCGCATGGTCCAGCTCGAAATGATACCGCGCGGATTCGAGTAACCACTTACCATCCTGTATGGCTTCCTGCGAAATCTCGACCTGGCGCTGCGGAGACGCCGCCAGGTGCGAGAACCAGTCGGTGTAGGCGAGCAACAGCGCCACTGGCGAAATCCCCGCCGTCAGACGCGCCAGCATCGCATGAAATGCGCGATCGACCTGACGGACTTCACCTTCCCTCTGCTGGCTCGGTTGGGCTACCTTCGCCACCACGTCTACCACCGTGGGCACAAAATGAGGCGCGGCTGGCGCTTCAGCCGTGGGCATGGTCGATATCAGCGGCATGGCGTCCCGATCAGTCCAGCGGATGGCTCTTGAACAGGTTGGCAGTGGCTTCGATCAGCCGCTCGCCATTCCTGGCCAGCCGATTGCAGTCGCGACGAACAAACTCGATCTGGTGCTTGCCGCATTCCTCGTACATTTCCCTCACGTCCTTGACGCAATGCGCGCCGGCCATCTTCGAAACGAACTCCGACAACAGGTGCATTTCGGTTTGCGCCCGCTCGACCAGCTCATTGCTGACAAACACGAGTTCCTCAAGCATCAGCTTTTGCGCTCCGAACACGAAGTTGGCAGCACGCTGATTTGCCTTTGCGATTTGGGTTTCGACGACGGTCGTCGCTTGCTCTTGGGTCGCCGCAACTGTTTCAGAAGGCTCTGGCATGGACATGATGACCTCCGGTCTTGAGTTCTTCCGAATAGCTACGCTCCTGTGCCGACCCCGACATTGAGCTGCATCAAACAGGCGTCCGGCTGGCCGGATTAGACTGCCGAATGCCACTTTCAATTTCCAACCTGCGGAGGCCCCAATGCGTGCGCATCAGATCATGACCCGGCCGGTCTTTACCGTTTTGCCGGAGGCGACCATCGTCGAAGCCGCCAACCTCATGCTGCGGCGGCACATCAGCGGGCTTCCGATAGTCGATGCGGCAGGCAAATTGGTCGGCATTGTCTCGGAAGGTGATTTCCTCCGCCGCGGCGAAATCGGCACCCAGCGCAAGCGCGGCCGCTTTCTGAACTTCATTCTCGGCCCGGGCCAGGCGGCAACCGATTTCGTTCACGAACATGGCCGCAGGATCGCCGAGATCATGACGCCCGATCCGGTAACGGTATCAGAAGATACTCCGCTCGAGGCGATCGTGGCCTTGATGGAGAACAACAAACTCAAGCGGCTGCCGGTGATGCGCGGCGAAAAGCTGGTCGGCATTGTAGCGCGCGCCAACCTGCTGCAGGCGGTCGCGAGCCTTGCCCGCGAGATTCCCGACCCGACAGCCGATGACGATCACATTCGCGAACGCATCATCAATGCGCTCGGCCAGAATGATTGGTGTCCCAATGGCCTCAGCGTCATCGTCCGTGACGGCGTCGTTGATCTGAGCGGTATCATTACCGACGAACGTTCGAGGCAAGCCACCATCGTCTGCGCGGAGAATATCGCCGGAGTGAAAAAGGTCCACGATCATCTCTGCTGGGTCGACCCGATGTCGGGGATGTACTTTATCGCACCGGAGGACGAGGAACTGGCGAGGGCGAGCTAGAGCCGGACCCAAAGCTAGTCGTCGGTGTTTTCCGTCAGATACTCGTCGGGCACCCGTCCGAACCGGCGCAGCACGTGCTTTTGAACCGGCGTGTCCCCGTCGAAAAAACTGGTGCGGCTCAATGCGACCGTGCCGGCGTGGCCGAATACTTTCCACAGCCCCTGCGCCGTCTGTATTGCCAGCGCTGGACTTTCACAGTCGACCCGTTGCTCCACGACAAGATGGCCGTCGATAAGATCAAAGGCCAAGGCCTGGAAACGAACGATTCCGGTCATCCGTTTCCCCCGTGTCAGCCGGGCAGCGATGTCCTGCCACCGGTACAGCGCCGCAAAGCGCGCATCACGTCTTCGCGGGAGATGATACCCGCAAGCCGCTGATCGCCATCGATCACCGGCATGCTGCGGATGCGGTGGTCGACCATCAGCTGAAGGACCCTGGTCAGCCTGGTGTCGGTCCCGACATAGATGAAATCCGAAGTCATGATATCGGCGACCGTGCGCTTCATCAGATCATCATAGTGCGGCATCATGTGGGCCGGAGTAAAGACGAAACACGCGAGGTGATCGAACTTCGAAACCACCCCCACGACCTGCCCGTTTTCCTCGACCGGGTAGGTGTTGAAATCCTCTCTTTCAAAGAGGTCGCCGAGTTCGCGCAGCGTGAGGCCGCGGGTTACCGTCTTGACTTCGCGCGTCATGTGGTCTGCGACGACCTGTTCGATAAAGCTATCCAAGACGTGATCCTCGATCGAGATTAGGATATTCAAGCAGGCTGTCTGCCACCGACGTTGATTGAAGATCAATTCAGCGTGACAGCAAGGAGCAGCGCTTCGCCGGCTTGACGAGCCGCCGCGTCACGCCCCCGAGAATCCACTCGCTCAGCCTTGAGTGCCCATAGGCGCCGGCAATGACCACGCCGGCGCCAACGTCCGATGCCACGCGCTCCAACTGCGTAGCTGCATCGCCACATTGCCCGGGCACCTGCTGTGATGCCATTACGCCATGCCGCGATAACCATGCCGCGACATCCTTGACCCGCGACCAGCGCCGCGGCGCGATCGGCCTCGTCCTCGACAATTTCGACAATTGTGACTTCGGTGGATTTACGAAGCAGCGGCAGCGCGTCGCTGACCGCGCGCCTCGCCTCGGCGGTGTCCTTCCAGGCAACCAGGACGCTCCGCAGATCCAGCCAGTTGCAGTCCTCGGGAACGACCAGCAGCGGGCGCCCCACCTGCATCACAAGATCGCTCGGATTGACCTGCACGAATGGATCGGCCAGTCCGCCACGAGCGGCTTCCCCGACCACGATGATATCGCAGGCGCGGGCCTGCCGGACGATGAATCGCGTCGGGAACTCCTCGCCGCATCGCCATTCCACCTCAACGGCGCGGTTTTGCATCGCCGCGCGAAATTCGCCTTCCAGCTCCTTCAGCCGGCTCTTGACCGCAGCCCATCCCTGATCGATCAGCCTCTGGGCCGGTTCGCCTTCCGTGAAATAGAGCGGCGGACTGAATTCGGCGGCGGCAATTCCGATCACCCGGGCGCCGAACCGCTCCGCCAGTTGGGCGGCAACTTCCAACCGCGCATCATTTGGCTGGCCGAGCGCCAGGCCGACCATCACCGTTTTATACGTCATTGCTCCCTCCGAATGCCGGCATGACTTATATCTTGTAAGCCGGCGGCCGGCGGAGGAACTGAGGCAGATCAAGCAATCGGCAATTCTTCGATGCCCGGTTGCAGGACATCGGCATCCAGGCCGACGAACCTTGATCTGGATCAGAACGATCGATGCAGCGTCGGGTAGTATGCAGCCTTCAGTCGAAGAGGTTGTGCCGTGGCGGATATTTTGGATGTCGTAATTGGACTGTTCGCGCGGATGTTTGAAGCTCGCGACGGAATGTAGCGACGATCACGCCGCTGAACTCAGTTGCTCTCGCTGCGATTGTGCTCGCGCCGTAGGCGATGCCAATTGCCGCTGAAGCTTCCATCCGGCTGTAATCCTGAATCCGTATGGTGGGTAAAAGGAAGCACTTTCAAGGCGCTGGCCTGCCACCGGGCATCTTGGTATCCTTCAGCCCCGCCCGGCAACGAAGGCCATACGTGACCACCATCCTGCATCCAGCGTCTGAGGATCCCATCCGAAACGAGCGCTTTCGGCTCGGTATCGAGGGATCCGGCATTGGCGTATGGGATCTGGATCTCGCGACGCACCAGCTGCTTTGGTCGAATACGACCAGAGCCCTGTTCGGCGTATCCGACGATCTACCCCTCACTTACGAACTGTTCCTTTCCCTTCTGGACCCGGAAGAACGCGAACGCACACGGCAGGCCGTCGCGCGGTCCATCGAGACCGGTTGCGGGTTCGACGTGCAGTACCGGGTAAACGGGCAATCCCAGTCACGCCACTGGGTTCGCGCGCGCGGCAGCATCGTCAAGGGCGAACAAGGAGGGCCTGGCCATCTCAGCGGCATCATGATCGAAATCGACGATCAGAAGCAGATCGAGGAGGCGCTTCGAACAAGGGAAAGCCACCTTCACTCGATCCTGGAGACGATTCCCGATGCGATGATCGTCATCGACGGCAACGGCATCATGCAGTTCTTCAGCAGTGCCGCCGAACGGCAGTTTGGCTACACCGAACGCGAGGCGATCGGCCAGAACGTCAGTATCCTGATGCCAAATCCGGACCGTTCGCGCCATGACGGCTACCTCGCCCGCTATCGATCCACCGGCGAACGGCATATCATCGGCATCGGCCGAATTGTCACCGGTCAGCGCAAGGACGGAACCACTTTTCCGATGCATCTTTCGATCGGCGAAATGCAATCCGGCGGAGCGCCCTACTTCACCGGCTTCGTCCGCGATCTGACCGAACACCAGCAGACCCAGGCGCGGCTACAGGAGTTGCAATCCGAGCTCGTCCACGTCTCGCGCCTGAGCGCGATGGGAGAGATGGCGTCGGCGCTTGCGCACGAACTCAACCAGCCGCTCGCCGCGATCAGCAACTACATGAAGGGCTCGCGCCGCCTGCTGACGGCCAGCAACGACCCCAACATCGCGAAAATCGAAAACGCGCTGGACCGCGCCGCCGAACAGGCGATCCGCGCCGGCCAGATCATCCGGCGGTTCGCGATTTCGTAGCGCGGGGAGAATCCGAGAAGCGCGTCGAAAGCCTCTCCAAATTGATCGAGGAAGCCGGTGCGCTCGGTCTCACCGGCGCCCGCGAACAAGGCGTGCAGCTTCGCTTCAATCTCGACCCGCGGCACGATCTGGTGCTGGTCGACCGGGTCCAAATCCAGCAGGTTCTGGTCAATCTGTTTCGCAATGCGCTCGAGGCCATGGCGCAGTCGCCGCACCGCGAGCTCATCGCATCCAATACACCGGTTGCCGACGACATGATCGAAATCGAGGTTTCCGATACCGGATCCGGATTTGCGGATGACGTGAAGCAGAACCTGTTTCAGACCTTCTTTACGACCAAGGAAACCGGCATGGGCGTGGGCCTGTCGATCAGCCGCTCGATCATCGAGGCGCATGGCGGCCGGATGTGGGCCGAGACCAATGCTTCGGGCGGCGCGACGTTTCGCTTCACCCTGCCCGCCGCATCAAGTGAGAGTGTGACCGATGGCGCTTAGGGGAAAGGTCTACGTCATCGACGACGACGAGGCGATGCGGGATTCGCTCGATTTCCTGCTCGGCTCCGCCGACTTCGACGTCACGCTGTTCGAGTCGGCCCAGCACTTCCTCGATGCACTTCCCGGCGTCGATTTTGGCTGCGTGATCTCCGACGTCCGCATGCCCGGCATCGACGGCATCGAACTTCTGAAACGCCTGAAGGCGAGACCGCAGCACGTTTCCCGGTGCTGATCATGACCGGACACGGCGATGTCCCGCTGGCTGTCGAGGCCATGAAGCTCGGCGCCGTCGATTTCCTGGAAAAGCCGTTCGAGGATGACCGCCTGATCGGCATGATCGATATCGCGCTGAAGCAGGCCGAGCCCGGCGCGCGAAGCGAAGCCGCGATGCTGGATATCGCCGCCAGGGTCGAAAGCCTCAGCCCGAGGGAACGCCAGGTCATGGAGGGCCTCATCGCAGGGCTTTCGAACAAGCAGATTGCCCGGGAATATGACATCAGCCCCCGCACCATCGAGGTCTACCGGGCCAACGTCATGACCAAGATGCAGGCCGGCAGCCTCTCGGAACTCGTCCGCCTCGCGATGCGAGCCGGCGCGATCAAGGATTGAGGCAAATCAAGTCGTCCGCGCGGAAATGCGCTTTTATTGTCGGGATGTATCAAATCCACCAACGCAATCCGGTCGATGATTCCTGATGGCCTCGGCTGCCCCAACACCTGTTGTCTACGTTGTCGATGACGACACCGGTGTGCTCGGATCGCTGCGATTTCTGCTTGAAACCGATGGTTTCGACGTTCGAACATTCCGCAGCGCCGCTGCGCTGCTGAATGCAAACGTCACCGGGAAGGCTGATTGCTTCGTGATCGACTACAAGATGCCGGCGATGAGCGGGATCGATCTCGCGAACCGCCTGCGGAGCCGACATGCCGGCACCCCGATCATCCTGATTACCGGCTATCCGGATGAAAACATCGAGGAAAAAGCCGCCGCGGCCGGCATCCGCCACGTCTTGCTGAAGCCCCATCTCGAAGAGAGCCTCGCCAGCCATATCCGGGGCGCCATCCAGGAAGCTCCGGCAGCGGGGCTATAAAAGCCGTGGCACCGCCTCCGGTAAACTACTTAGGGGCCTCCCCTTAAGATATCGAGCGAAATTTTCAGGTTCCGTCACCCCGCGTAGGGTTTGGTCATCCGCCGCAAAGGAGATGGCTCATGCTCACCCAATCGCTCAACACCTCAATTAGCTCGACCAAGGCCGCTCCGATCCCGTTTGCCAAGCCCGACCAGTTCTGCGGGCTGACTGGGCACGCCGGCCTGGTGGCGTCGGAATTTTCGTACCGGAAGGACGAGGAGATCTACGGTGAGGACGAGCCGGCTGAATATGTCTATCAGGTGATCCGCGGCGCAGTTCGGACCTACAAGCTGCTTTCCGACGGACGCCGCCAGATCGGCGCGTTTCTGCTGCCAGGCGACGTCTTTGGGCTCGAATCGGGCACCAGCCATCGCCTCGCCGCGGAAGCCGTCATCGACACGACCGTGCGCCTGGTAAAGCGCAGCAGCCTCGAGCAGGCCGCCGGGATGGATGTTCAGGTCGCCCGCAAGCTCTGGAGCATAACGGCCGGCGAGCTGCGGCACGCGGAAGATCACATGCTGCTGCTGGGCCGAAAGAACGCGATGGAACGCGTTGCCAATTTCCTGCTCGAGATGGATCGCCGCCTCGCCGTCGCCGGAATGATGGCGCTGCCGATGTGCCGCCGCGACATCGGCGACTATCTCGGGCTGACGCTGGAGACGGTGTCACGGGCGTTTTCGCAGTTCCACGACGAGGGCGTGGTGGGATTTTCCGGCGCCCGGCAGATCGTGCTGCGCAATCGCCAGCGCCTGCGCAACATGGACGCCTGAGGTCCTGATTTAGGTCGGTTCCTAAAAAGCGAAAGCGGCGTTATGACAGCCAGCCGTTTTATTGCCACCCGTTTTCGTCGCATCAGGGCCTTTCTGAAGGCCCTGATCGCACGGATAGATCTTTCGAATTTCCCCGGCTCATGCTGCTGACAATCGATCGGCGGCTTCGACGCGGACGCTGTCCGCGACGGGTTCACTATTGGCGTCAGAGCCACTTCGAACGAGGCGCTAGGATGGAAATTCCGCGTCGGCCACGTGAATGTGGTCCGCATGGAGCAACCAATTCTCCACGTGCTCGGTCTCACAAAATTTCGTCTTCGCCAATTCCGCGGCATCCGTGATGCAGGGCGCCTCGATCTCGATCGAGCGCTGGCAGATTTCAGCTTCATGCCCGTTTTCACCGAGCACATTCTTCATGAACCGAGCGACATAGCGTGCCATGTTTGGCTCCCACTGAACCGGATGACCTCAGCTTTAATATATCGCATCCGAGGCCGTTCGTTTTGACGCAGGTCAAAGCGGCGCGGCGAACGCCAGCTCGGCAATCCCCTGTCACATCCGGCGTGTCGACCAGGCGAGCCACGCCGCGACCAGCACCAGCGCAAATGCCAGTATCCGCCGAACCGCCCTCTTGTGTCCCCCGCCGATCAGCAACGGCCTCAATTGGCTCGCAAGCAACACGATGCTCGCATGGATCGTGGTCGCAATCGCAACATATACCGCCCCCAGCCGCGCGGCCTGAAACAGCAAACCCGATCCGCTCGAAATCATATTGAATAAATCCGGGAACGACCGAAATGAAGAACAGAATCGATTTCGGATTGAACACGTTGGAAAAGAACCCGCGCCAGAACAGCGAACTTGACGCCGCAGCCGCAACGCCCGGCGTCTTTCGCACTGGATTGCCAGGTCTCCCACGCCAGGTACAGAAGATAGGCGACGCCGATCCAGCGCAGCAGATCGTAGATCAGCGGGGCCTCGCTGATCAGCACGCCGAGCCCGAGCGCCGCGACGATGGCGTGAACCGACAGACCCGCGGCAACGCCGGCAGTCGCCAAAATGCCCGCGCGCCGACCCCGGTCGAGCGCAAGGGTGGCCAGATACGCCATGTTCGGTCCCGGGGTGAGTTCGAGCAGCAGGACTGTAAGGATGAATTCCAGCACGTTGCACCGGGTTTTACCGCAGCCAGATAAGCGCTGACGCGCCCATCGCTATTTGATCCACCGCAACGACGCGCCGCGTCGGTGCGACCATGCTGGGCCAGTTTCAGCCACCTAAGGGAGCGCGCCATGGCAGCCCGGACCAAAACCTACCCGATCGTCGAAAACGCCATCAATCTGTTCGGCGACTGGCTCAAGCATCGCCAGGAGATGCGTGAGTTTCGCGATATGAACAGCGGCGATTTCGCACGTATCGCGCGGGATCTTTGCGTGAGCCCTGCCGAACTCGATGCCGTTGTCCGCCAGGGACCGCACGCCAGCGATGAGTTGCCGAGACTGCTGAAAGTCCCTCGGCATCGACGAGGCGACCCTGTCGCGGACGCAGCCGGTCCTGCAGCGTGACATGATACGCGTCTGCGCGGCATGCCAGCAAAAGGCCCTGTGCAACCACGATCTCGACGCCGGCACCCTCGCCCAACGCTATGAGGAATACTGCCCCAACGCGCCGGCTATCGACGGAGCTGGACGAAAAGCCGTGATGCCTTCGTCAGTTTCGGCTGGTGAGCAACCGGCCGAAGCTGATTGAGAAACCGAGAAACGCCGCGGCCCAAGCGAAGGCCGCAAGGTGCAACAACGGGCCGTCATGCGATGGATCGACTGCCGCGCAAATCCTCGCCAGCGCAGCGACGATGATCGCAGCGTAGATAAGTTGCGTGGTAACAGATGCCGTCAATCGCTGCCCGGTATGTCCGAGCGTCGCGCGGCTCATCACTGCCAGCGTCATGGTTCCCGCGGCTCCCACCATCCAGGCATGCACGCCGGCGCCCGCCGGGACCACCCCAAACGCCGCCGCCGAATTCAGCAGGAAACCCAGCGGCACGAAGGCGTAGCCGACATGCAGGATCAGCAACAGCCGTTCCCGCGCGGTCCGCTCGCCGGCCCAGCGTCCGAGACGCACGGCATGCAGCAGCCCCGTGAACGCCAGCGCGGCTCCGGCAAGCCGGCTGTTGGCGTCGACCACCCAGCACAACAGCGCCAGCGCGCTGATCGCGATGACGATCATGTCGAAGCGGCCGAACGGCACCGGCAGGCGGCCGGGGTTTTCACGCACCAGCCAGTTCCGGGTGAAGCTTGGGATGATGCGCCCCCCGATCAGCGAGATCAGCAGCACTACGACCGCGATCCCGATCCGGATCCCGATCTCCGCGGCGCCATGAAAATGCGCCTCGAGGTGGAACGCGACATTACCGGTAAGCAGCAACAGAACCAGTACCACCACATTGAGATTTTTCCAGTTGCGCCCCGCCAGGATTTCGCGCGCCGCCGCCGCGGCGACGAGCGCCAGGAAGCTGGCGTCGACCACCATGGCAGGTAGCCAGCCCGTTTCAGCGGAAAACGTCACACCGACCCGCCCCGCGATCCAGACCAGCACAAGCGCCAGCAAGGGCGTACCCCGTATCGGCAGCCGTCCAGTCCAGTTCGGAATCGCCGTGAACAGAAATCCAGTGATTACCGCCGGCAGATATCCGTAGAGCATTTCATGAACATGCCAGTCGCGCGGCGCGAATGCGGAATTAAGCCGTCAGTTCGCCGTAAAACACCGGCAACCAGACCAGGACCGCGAGCCCGGCATAGATCGAGCCGAGCAGGAAGAACGGGCGAAAGCCGCTCGCAAGCAACGGCCAGCCCTGATAGACGCGGGGCGCCGGCCTCCGTCATGATTGCTGCGTTTGCCATCTACTTCGCCGCGGCGGCCTGGTTCGGAAGCTTTTCGAACAGCCCGGCGAATACCTGCTTCGCCTTGCCCACCTGGGGAACCGCCTTGGCTTCAGCGAGATTGCCCGGCGTTCCCACCACGATCAGCGCCACCATGCCCATGCCGTAATGCGGCAGGCACTTTACGCCGTATGCACCGGGCTTTTTGAAGGTAACCGCGACGTCCTCACCGCTCTTGCCGACGAACGGCGTCGCGTCGGCCGGAAACATGCCCTTGATCAATTCGGCGTTGTGACCCTTGTCGGCCGCCGACGAACTTGACGGTATCGCCCGGCTCGATCTTGACCAGCGCCGGTTCGAACACCATCAACCCCTCGGCGCCCTTGTTGAGCATCTTGACCTCGACTTCGGCGGCTATCGCCGCGCCGGCCAGCCCCATCAGAACCGCGATCGCCGCCGGCGTCATGACCGTGCGCATTGTCACTCTCCATTGATGATCCGCAGCCCATGCGGGCCAGCCAGGCTTTCATTTAGAGAGTCATGCCGCACTGCAATGTTGCGCCAGCGCAAACTTCACGGCTTGATAGCCGGATATAATCGCAAGTCTAGATTTGATCGAAACTGCCGATACTCAGCGGGGAAACATGGCCACAGTCGATCCTTCGCTGGTTACCCATCTGCCGCTGTTCGCGGGATTTAGCGCCGACGAACTCGGCGAAATCCTGCGCGAGGCGCGTTCGGCACGATTTGCCAGGAACAACGCTGTGTTCCAACAGGGCGAAGAGGCGCATTCATTTTACGTGCTGCTGCACGGCCATGTGCGCGCCAGCAAGACCACGCCAACCGGAGAACAGGTCGTGGTGCGCTATGTCGCGTCCGGCGAAACTTTCGGCGTCGCAATGGCGATCGGGCTGCAGCGCTATCCTGCCACCGCCACGGCCGTCGACGACAGCGTGGTGCTGGCGTGGCCTTCGGCGGCGTGGCCGCGTCTGGTGGCGAAATTTCCGGCGCTCGCCACCAACACGCTGCAGACCGTGGGCAGCCGGCTGCAGGAAACCCATACCCGCGTGGTCGAGATGTCGACGCAGCAGGTCGAGCAACGTGTCGCGCACGCGCTGCTGCGGCTGGCGAAGCAATCCGGCCGCAAGGTGGAACACGGCGTCGAAATCGACTTTCCGATCAGCCGCCAGGACATCGCGCAGATGACCGGCACCACGCTGCATACGGTAAGCCGTATCCTCTCCGGCTGGGAGCAGCGCGGGCTGGTCGAGAGCGGCCGGCAGCGGATCGTGCTGCGCGAGCCGCACAAATTGTTCGTGCTCGCCGAGACCGTGCCGGGCGACAGCGAACCGCCGGTCAGGCCATAGCTTTGGCCGCGACCGATTGCAGCGCCTCCAGGAACGCATCGCGATCGACGCTGTGCTCGCGGCAAGCGTCGTCCACGGTATGGTAACACGCGATCGGACAGCCGACGCAGCCCATCCTGAATTCGAGGAACACCCGGATGGTATCCGGCGCCGAGCGCATGACATCGTCAACCAGATCGTCGAATCCGACTTGCATCCGCGTCTCCGTTTCTCTGGGAGACGGTAGCGTCACCTGGCTCCGGGGCTCTTTGTTCCGGCGCAAGCTTCAACGCATTTGTCTAGACCGCGCGAGTGAAGTTGCTTCGAACCATCGAGGTGTGCGTCGAACGCCGCGGCCACGCTGCGCAGCAGAAAGCGCGATTCGTCCGGTACGACCAAGGACGCTCCGTCGAGTTCGACGATGCCGTCGGAAATCAGATCCCGCAAACGAGGCGCCGATTTCAACACGGCCTCAGCCGCCGATCCGTGCCGGGCGCAGATTTGGCCGAGATCGGCGCCGAAGTCGCACATGATGCGCTCGATGATTTCGGCACGCAGCCGGTCGTCGGCGGTCAACGCGTAACCTTTGACCGTGGCCAGTCGGCCGCTCGCGATCGACTCTGAATAAGCCCGGGTGCCGACCTCGTTCTGCACGTAACCCTGCGGCAGGCGTCCGATCGCGCTGGCACCGAAGCCCAGCAGGACGTTGCTGGTATCCGTCGTATAGCCCTGGAAATTCCTGCGTAGCGTACCTTCGCGCAGTGCGGCCGTCATCCCGTCGCCGGGAAGCGCGAAGTGATCGAGGCCTATCTGCACATAACCGGCCCGCATCAGCGCCCCGGCGATCGCCTCGAACTGGCGATGCCGCTCGATGCTGTCGGGCAGCACAGCCTCTTCGATCTTGCGCTGATGTTTCTTGAATGCCGGAACGTGCGCGTAACCAAACACCGAAAGGCGATCGGATCGCAGCTCGACGCATTGGCGGACCGTATCGAGACACGACGCAACGGTCTGGTGCGGCAGTCCATAGATCAGATCGAAATTGATGCCGGCGATACCGGCCCGCCGCAGACCTTCGGTCGCCTCCGCGGTCACCTCGAAGCTCTGTACCCGGTTGATGGCGCGCTGCACGACCGGATCGAAGCTCTGCACGCCGAGGCTTGCCCGATTGACGCCGCCATAGGCGAGCGCCTCGGTCATCTCCGGCGTGAGCCTGCGCGGGTCGATTTCGACGGCGATTTCGGCTGCGGGGCCGACAATGAAGGAATGCCGGATCGATCCGATCAGGTCGGCAAAGGCCTCGGGCGCCATGATGGTCGGCGTGCCCCCGCCAAAATGCACGTGGTCGACCTGCAAGCGCCGACCGATCTGCCGCGAGACCAGATCGATCTCACAACGCAGCGCCCCGGCATAAACGGCGATCGGCTCGTCGCGTCGAGCGACCGAGGTGTGACAGCCGCAATACCAGCACATCGCCCGGCAGAACGGGACATGCAGATATAACGACGCGCTGGCATTTTGCGGAATGGCCTCGAGCCATTCGGCGTAGGTATCGGCACCGATGGCGGCGGAAAAATGCGGCGCGGTCGGATAGCTGGTGTATCGCGGCAACCGTTCCTGCCCGTAGCAGGCCGCAAGATCTGGCCTCATGTCGTACGCGTCTCCTGAATGAATTGAATCGCAGCCGGAGCGTTCGACGCTCCTCCGGTTCGGCTCAATAGCCGACAGCAGCGAAGGCGACCTTGCGCTCGCTCAAAGACGGCTCCAAATCCGGATGCCGTCTCCTCGATCCTGATCCGGTGCCTACGTACAATTGCGTAGATAGCGGAAAAACCATCGCAAGCTTGTTCCAGCGCAAACTCTCTTGCAGCGAACGGCGCAATGTCCTGACGCTAGATGAACATGCAGATGAAGGAACGATCCGATGCTGACCCGCAGAGCCGCCATGTATGGCGCAGCCGCCGCAGTCCTCATGCTGGCGACGCCCTCCCTCGCCGACGAACTGAAGCTGCCCCGGCAGCACATTGATCTGGTCGCGCCGCCCTTCGTGCACGCCCACGAACAGGCCACCAGGCAGGGCCCGAAGATCATGGAGTTCACGCTCAGGATCGAGGAGAAGAAGGTCGTCATCGACGAACAGGGCACCACTTTCCATGCCATGACATTCAACGGCTCGATGCCGGGACCGTTGATGGTGGTGCACGAGGGCGATTATGTCGAAGTGACACTGATCAATCCCGACACCAATTCAATGCCGCACAATATCGACTTCCATTCCGCGACCGGCGCGCTTGGCGGCGCCGCGCTGACGCTGGTCAATCCGGGCGAGCAGGTGGTGCTGCGCTGGAAGGCAACCCGCACCGGCACCTTCGTCTATCACTGCGCGCCGGGCGGCCCGATGATCCCATGGCACGTGGTCTCCGGCATGAACGGCGCCGTGATGGTGCTGCCGCGCGATGGGCTCAACGACGGCAAGGGCCACCCGCTGCATTACGACAAGATCTACTACGTCGGCGAGCAGGACATGTACGTGCCGCGCGACGCGAACGGCAAGTTCAAGTCCTACGATTCTCCCGGCGAGGCCTATACCGACACCGTCGAGGTGATGCGCAAGCTGACGCCGACTCACGTCGTGTTCAACGGCAAGGTCGGCGCACTGACCGGCAAGAATGCCCTGACCGCCAATGTCGGCGACAACGTGCTGATCGTGCATTCGCAGGCCAATCGCGACAGCCGCCCGCATCTGATCGGCGGCCATGGCGACTACGTCTGGGAGACCGGCAAATTCTCCAACGCGCCGGAAACCGGACTAGAGACCTGGTTCATCCGCGGCGGCTCGGCGGGGGCTGCGATGTACAAGTTCCTGCAGCCCGGCATCTACGCCTATGTCACGCACAATCTGATCGAGGCCGCCGAGCTTGGCGCCACCGCGCACTTTAAGGTCGAGGGCAAGTGGAACGACGATTTGATGACCCAGGTGAAGGCGCCGGCGGAAATTCCGGCTCCCAAAACGAACTAGCAAGACGAACTGACGGAGCATGGCGCCGGCCTGAAGTCGGCACCATTGCTCGAACGAGATCGAGACGGCCATGTTGATCGCATTCAAGCTCAAACCGGCTCTGGTATGTGCGGCCGGCTTGGCCGGTCCGCTGGCGGTGGCGCCGTTGCTCACCGACGCCGGCTCGGTCGACCTGGGCTTGCGCGAAAGGCAGGCCTTGGTCGAACTGCAGCCCGGCACCGTCTCGTATCGCGTCGCCGGCGACTTTACGCACGCCGGCAAGCAGGCGACATCTCCCTTGGTCGCCGTGCCGTTCGACGCGCCGCTGGCGATCATGAGGCATCAGGTGAGTTCGGCGGATTACCAGCGCTGCGTTGACGACGCTGCGTGCCCGGCGCTCGACCGCGGCGTGGTCATAGCGGCCGACCGGCCTGCGGTGCAGGTCAGTTGGCACGACGCCAATGCCTACGCCATCTGGCTGTCGAAAAAGACCGGCGAATATTACCGGTTGCCGACGGATGAGGAATGGGCTTTCGCCGCGGGCAGCAAATTCAGGGATGACGGCCTTGCGGTCGATGACAACGATCCCTCAAAGCGTTGGCTCGCACGCTATGAGCGCGAGTTCGATCGCGGGCCAGACGATCCGCAAACCGATGTCTTCGGCAGCTTCGGCGCCAACGAGAAAGGGTTGCTCGACCTCGGCGGCAACGTTTGGGAATGGACTAGCACCTGCTTCGTCCGCACCGCGCTGGACAATGCCGGCGGCGTGCTGTCGAGAAACCCGAACTGCGGCGTACGCGTCGTGGAGGGGCAGCATCGCTCCTATGTCACCGACTTCATCCGCGACGCCCGCGCCGGCGGCTGCGCCGCCGGCCTGCCGCCGAGCAATCTCGGGTTCCGGCTGGTTCGCGAGCCAAAGCAAGCTAACGCTTCGCGAGCCAAGGCTTGGGCGAGCGTATTGAAGGCGCTCGGTGGTTCCAGATTGATCTAGATCAACGCCACCGCCAGCCCGCTCTCTATCCTCAACATGGGCAGCGGCCCCGATGCCGCACATCATCACATTCGAACGAGATCCGGCATGTCCGTCGCCAGCGACAACACGAACGGTAAGCCGCGCCGCAGGCGGATGGAAATCTTCGCGTTTCTGTTTCTGACCGCCGTGCTGATGCCCGCTTTGGCGGTCGCAACCGTCGGCAGCTACGGACTTGCGGTGTGGATCTATCAGATGGCCGCCGGTCCTCCCGGCCCTCCCGCCGCCCACTAATCGTAGCCGTTTAGGGGATTATCATCGTGGCTAGAACTCAACCAGGAATCGACCGACGGGCCCTCATAACAGGTCGCGCGCTGGCTGTGGATCGCGTTGTTGCGCCGCCCGGCGGCGAAATCGCGAGCATTCTGGTGCAGGCGCGGCCGGAACGCCTCGTCGGCGTGGAAGCTGCGATTGTGGCCCTGGCCGGATGCGAAATCCATGGCCGCGATCCCAGGGGCAAGCTGGTCGTCGTGGTCGATGCGCCGGACGCGGGTTCACTGGGCACGACACTCAACACCATTGCGCTCCTGCCAGACGTCTACTCCGCATCGCTCGTCTTTCACGCTATCGACGCAAGCTGACGCTTGTGGTCGGAAGGAACTGCCATGACCGCACCGAAACTCGACCGCCGCCAGGTTCTAAAACTTGAGGCGGCGGCAATGGCGGCCCTGGCGGGGGGCATGCCGGTGGCGGCGAACGCCGCCAACCTCGTCACCGAGCGCAGCGCGAGCGAATTGAACTGGGACAAGGCGCCGTGCCGGTTCTGCGGCACCGGCTGCAGCGTGATGGTGGCGACCAAGGACAACCGCGTGGTCGCAACTCACGGTGACATCAAGTCCGAGGTCAATCGCGGACTGAACTGCGTGAAAGGCTATTTCCTTTCCAAGATCATGTACGGCCATGATCGTCTCACCAAGCCCATGTTGCGCAAGACCAACGGCAATTACGACAAGAACGGCGAGTTCACGCAGGTCACGTGGGACGAAGCCTTCGACATCATGGCGGAGAAATTCAAGGCCGCTCTGAAGAAGCGCGGGCCGAGCGGCGTCGGCATGTTCGGCTCCGGGCAGTGGACGATCTGGGAGGGCTATGCCGCGCTGAAGCTGATGAAGGCCGGCTTCCGCTCCAACAATCTTGACCCGAACGCGCGCCACTGCATGGCTTCGGCCGCGGTCGGATTTATGCGCACCTTCGGCATCGACGAACCGATGGGCTGCTACGACGACATCGAAGCGGCGGACGCGTTCGTGCTGTGGGGCTCGAACATGGCCGAGATGCACCCGATCCTGTGGACCCGCGTCGCAGACCGCCGCCTTTCAGCGCCGCATGTGCGCGTCGCCGTATTGTCGACCTTCGAGCACCGCTCGTTCGACCTCGCCGATATCGGCATGGTGTTCAAGCCGCAGACCGATCTCTACATCCTCAACGCCATCGCCAACCACATCGTCAAGACCGGGCGGGTCAACAAGGATTTCGTCGAACAGCACACGCTGTTCAAGCGCGGCCAGACTGACATCGGGTATGGCTTGCGCCCCGAACATCCGCTGCAGAAGAAAGCGACCGGCGCGGCCAAGGCCGGCGACGCCACCGACATCAGCTACGACGAATACGTCAAGTTTATCTCCGACTACACGCTGGCGAAAGCAGCGGAGATGTCGGGCGTGCCGGTCAACCGGCTCGAGGCGCTGGCCGAACTCTATGCCGACCCGAAGACCAAGGTGACCAGTTTCTGGACTATGGGATTCAACCAGCACACCCGCGGCGTCTGGTGCAACAACCTGGTCTACAACATTCATCTGCTGACCGGAAAGATCTCCGAGCCCGGCAACAGCCCGTTCTCGCTCACCGGCCAGCCCTCGGCCTGCGGCACCGCGCGCGAAGTCGGCACCTTCTCGCATCGTCTGCCCGCCGACATGGTGGTGACCAACAAGGCGCACCGCGACAAGGCGGAGCAGATCTGGAAGCTGCCCGAGGGCACCATTCCCGACAAGCCGGGCTATCACGCGGTGCTACAGAACCGGATGTTGAAGGACGGGTTACTCAACGCCTATTGGATCCAGGTCAACAACAATTTGCAGGCCGCAGCCAACACCAACGAGGAGACTTATCTCGGCTATCGCAATCCCGAGAATTTCATCGTGGTCTCCGACGCCTATCCCTCGGTGACCGCGCTCGCGGCCGATCTGATCCTGCCCACCGCGATGTGGGTGGAAAAGGAAGGCGCCTACGGCAACGCCGAACGCCGCACGCACGTCTGGCATCAACTGGTGTCCGCGCCCGGCGAAGCACGGTCGGATCTCTGGCAACTGATGGAATTTTCCAAGCGCTTCAAGGTCGAGGAGGTCTGGCCGGACGACCTGCTGGCGAAGAAGCCCGAATACCGTGGCAAGACGCTGTTCGATGTACTATTTGCGAATGGCCAGGTCGACAAGTTCCCGGTATCCGATATCGAGGCCAGCTACGCCAACGACGAGGCGAAGGCATTCGGCTTCTATGTTCAGAAGGGCCTGTTCGAGGAATACGCCACGTTCGGACGCGGGCATGGGCACGACCTGGCGCCGTTCGATACCTATCATCAGGTGCGCGGCTTGCGCTGGCCCGTCGTCAACGGCCAGGAGACGCGGTGGCGATTCCGCGAGGGCCTCGACCCCTATGTAAAGCAGGGCGCGGGCGTCCAGTTCTACGGCTTTCCCGACGGCAAGGCCCGCATCTTCGCGTTGCCCTATGAGCCGCCGGCGGAATCGCCCGACGCCGAATATCCGTTCTGGCTCTCGACCGGCCGCGTGCTGGAGCACTGGCATTCCGGTACCATGACGCGCCGCGTGCCCGAACTCTACAGGGCCTTTCCGGAAGCCGTGTGTTTCATGCATCCCGACGACGCAGCCGAGTTGAAGCTGCGGCGCGGCGACGAGGTCAAGGTGCAATCGCGCCGCGGCTATATCCGTACCCGTGTCGAGACCCGCGGCCGCAACAAGACGCCGCGCGGGCTGGTGTTCGTGCCGTGGTTCGACGAGGCGCAGCTCATCAACAAGGTGACGCTGGATGCCACCGACCCGATCTCGCTACAGACCGATTACAAGAAATGCGCCGTGCGCATCGAGCGGGTGCAAACCACATGATCGGAAAACGCTGGCTTCTGATGCTGGCCGTCATCTCCGCCACCGCATCGACATCGCTGGTCGCGCAGACCGTCAGTTCGGGGCTGCGCGGCTCAACGCCGCTCAATGAGGAGGGCCCCGCCGCGCCGATGACGCCGATGCGCAATACCGCAGAGAGGGAAATCCGTAACTATCCCGAGCAGCCGCCGGTGATTCCACACAGCATCGACGGTTACCAGATTGACATCAACGGCAATAAATGCCTGTCGTGCCATGCCCGCGCACGCACTGGGGAATCGCAGGCCCCGATGGTCAGCATCACCCATTTCATGGACCGCGACGGCCAGTTCCTCGCCTCGGTGTCGCCGCGCCGTTTCTTCTGCACCGAATGCCACGTTCCGCAGAACGTGGTGAAGCCGCCGGTCGACAACGACTTCATCGACATCGACTCCATGCTCAGCCGCGCTACGCCCGAAGGGCGCCGATGAGCGCCGCAGACCAGGGCGTGCCGCGCCGGTCCTGGCTTGCACGGCTTTGGAGCTTCGCCGTCGAATTGTGGGACGTGTTGCGCCGGCCAAGTTCGGTATTCGGACTCGGTGTACTAGTGCTCGCCGGCTTCGTCGCGGGCGTCGTGTTCTGGGGCGGCTTCAATACCGCGCTGGAACTGACCAACACCGAAACATTCTGCACCAGCTGCCACGAGATGCGCGACAATGTATTTGCCGAATTGAAGACCACCATCCATTTCTCCAACCGTTCAGGCGTGCGCGCGAGCTGCCCTGATTGCCACGTCCCGCATAACTGGACCGACAAGATCGCACGCAAGATGCAGGCGTCGAAGGAGGTCTGGGGTAAAATCTTCGGCACCATCGATACCCGCGACAAATTCGTCGATCACCGGCTGGAGTTGGCAATCCACGAATGGTCGCGCTTCAAAGCCAACGATTCGCTGGAATGCCGCAACTGTCACAGCGCGGCGTCGATGGACATCACAAAACAGTCGCCCCGCGCCTCCGTCGCGCACCAACGGTTCCTGTTCCCCGGCGAGAAGACCTGCATCGATTGCCACAAGGGTATTGCGCACCATCTGCCAGATATGCGCGGGGTCCCGGGCTGGCAGTAGACTGCCAGCCTTCCGCGACAACAAAATTCTCTGAAAACAGCAATGGGTGGCTGGCGACGCAGTGCTGATCGACCGGAAAATTCCCTGCTCACAGAGAATTTTGAAGGGAATTTGTGATTGCGAGAGGATCCCGAAGATCTCAATGGTCAATAAGACAAACTATGTACCATTATGGTCACTTATTTGATTTGTGAGGGAATGGCAAGTACCACGCCTCCCCAATTCGTAAGAAATTTGATGCATATTTCTTACGGGATCCTAGGTTTTGTAAGATTTTTGATGCATATTTCTTACAAGGAACCGAGAGAATGGCCAGTACAGCCACCCAAATCTACGACCGGATGAGCCACGACGCCCAGCCGAGCAAGGTGTGGACCGCGCGCGATTTCGCGGACACCGGCTCCCGGTCGGCGGTGGACGTCGCCCTCCATCGTCTCCGGAGCGACAAAAAAATCAGGCGCATCGACCAAGGTCTCTACGACCTTCCGCGCACCAACCGGCTGACGAACAAGATTTCCCCGCCCGACTACAGGTCGGTGATTCAGGCGGTGGCGAGACGGGACGGCGCCAAGGTGCTGGTCGACGGCATAACCGCCGCCAACAACTTGGGCCTCACCAACGCAGTGCCGGCGAAGGTAGTCGTGTGGACGGACGCACGCGTGAAGCCGATACGTCTCGACAAGATGGTCATCGACTTCAAAAAGGTCGCGTCCAGCCGGCTGGTGTGGGCCGACCGCCCGGCGGCTCAGTTGGTGCAGGCTCTGATCTGGCTGCGTGACGTTCTGCCCTCGGACGGCGACAAGATAGCGAAGCGCCTCACGTCGATCCTGAACGACGGCAACGACGGGCAACGGATGCGCAGGGATCTGCAGGACCACCTGGGCGATCTGCCCGACTGGCTCGTTCCGCTGGTGAAGGATATCCTGAAATCCGACGCGACGCCGCCGGATCCGCCGTCGCCGGCTCGCGCTCCCTGAGAGGCGACCATGAGCGACCTGCCGCAGATCATCCGAGCGAGCGCCGACGACCGTCGGGGACTATTCCAGACGACCGGACAGCGTCTATCGTGCGCGCCGGAGAACGCCGAAAAGGACTTCTGGGTCTGCTGGACCCTCGATGCGCTCTACAACAGGGCAGGTATAAAGGAGCGTCTGCTCTTCAAGGGAGGCACTTCGCTCTCCAAGGCATTCGACCTGATCCAGCGGTTCTCGGAAGACATAGACATCACCGTATTCCGTGACGACCTGCCGGGCGATCCTTTTCCGTCCGACGACGAACTCCGCGCGATGGGATCGAACCAGCGCAGACGCAAGCTTGACGAGATCAAGGATCGCTGCAGCGGCTACATCAACGGCCAATTTCGGGCCGTGCTGACGAAGTATGCCGCCACCGAGCTCAAAGGAATGAAGTTCAAGATCGAGCCCGATCCGGACGACCCCGACGCCCAGTCCCTGCTCTTCCACTATCCGAGCGCATTCACGGATTCCGACGAGTCGTATGTCCGCCGCGTCGTGAAGGTCGAGTCCGGAGCGAAGTCTGCGCTTGACCCGCATGAGACCAAGACGATCGTTCCGTACTCCGCGCCCGACACCGACGGACTCGATCTCGCCGTGCCGAACGTGCTGACGATCAAGCCGGAGAGGACGTTCTGGGACAAGATCATCATCCTGCACGGACAGCGCCACTGGTTTCAGAACAGGGGCGAACTCTACAAGGACGGACAGCGGCTGTCTCGGCACTACTACGACGTATTCCGCCTTCTCGCCTCCGAACATGGCAACGCCGCGCTGGCGAATCTGAAGCTCGCCGAAAGCTGCGCGAAGCATGCCCGCCTCTACTTTGACCGAAAGCCTCTCGATCTAGACCAGGCTACCCCAGGTACGTTCGGCATCGTACCTGCCGACGGCATGCTCGAACCGCTGAAGGCGGATTACGAAAAGATGGCCGGCATGATCTTCGGCGACGTCCCATCGTTCGAGGACATCATAGGCCAGATCAAGACGGCCGAAGCGACCCTGAACGCAATGTGACCGTCGTCCCCCGCCATTCGTTTACCGCTACGAACGCGGCAGCCCGAAGCACGACGCCGAGCGCATATCCGGCGACTACGTCGCGAACGGAATGATGATCTCGGCCGCTCTCACAATGGGTTTCTCTGCCGAACATTACGGTTCGCGAAATACCCATTTCAACATCTCTTCGAAACAAACCTCGCTCACCGCCGCCAAGCACTCCGAAGCCGCTTAGTCTTAGACGGCTGCCAGGTAATACAACTCGCCTGTCATTCGATCTGGATCGGTAGCGTGAAACGCTGTCGAGGCTCCTGACAGAGGGGCGCTGGGCTACGCAGTTTAAACGACCGCTCGCGCCTGCTCCAGATGTTCAGATGGGCGATAGACGCCCCCTTCGCCGGCGACATCCACGATATTGCGGTCTGCGGCGCGCGGCCCCGGAGGAACGGAGCCGGCCGCAATGATCATGCCCCGGCCGACGTCCTCGGCGCGGGCGGCATCCATCCCGATGTGATGCACACGCCCGTCCACTCCGTCGATCACCAGCCGGACCCGCTCGCCCATCTCGTCACTGCCGAGCCCCTTGTCGACCACCCGACCGACGATGCGTTCGGTCGTGTCCTCGCGGTGAACGACGTAGCTTGCGCGATGCCGATCCCGGACCAGGCCCTCGCGTTCCAGTGCCCGGTGCATGGTCTTGATGATGTCACCGCGCTCGCCAAGTTCCCGCAGGGTCCGGCTCGGCCTTCGAGGATACAATCCATTGCCCGGGCTCAACCTCGGTTGCCAGCCCCATGCGCTCCAGCTTGCGGGCCCGATCGATCAGCAGCGCAAGATTCTGGCGGAACGTGTAGCGCATGTCCCGGTCGGGGCGCAGGTCGGCAAACTCCTTGCTCTGCTGCTCGGCAATCAGCATCCGGTCGAGCCCGGTGAACCGATCGGCGTCCACTTCCCGCTCAAGCTGCTTCGTCACCTCAAGCTCGGTCTGGCGGCCCAGTTCCCGGGTGACGATATCGCTGGCCCGTTCGCGGACGCCATGGGCGATATAATCGCCGGCAATGTTGAGGGTCTTGCCGTCGTCGGTGACGCCCCGAACGATGATGTGGGTGTGGGGGTGACTGGTGTTGTGATGATCGACAGCGATCCAGTCCAGCCTGGTCCCGAGGTCGGCTTCCATCTGCTTCGTCATATCGCGGGTGGTCTGGCGCGGATCAGCCAGCTCCCCGCCGTCCTCAGTTGAGACGATGAAGCGGAACTGGTGCCGGTCCTCGCGACCCCGGTCGAGGAAGGCGCGACCATCCTCCACATCGCGCTCGGCCGAATAGACCTGGCCCTTCTCGCCATCCTTTGTCACGCCGTCGCGCTCGAGCTAGCGCAGGTGCTGGCTTTGCAGGGGTGCAAGATCGGCCGCCGGCATGTGAAGACGCTGATGCGGCGGATGGGGATAGAGGCGCTCTATCGCCGTCCGCGCACCACCAAACCCGAACCCGGCCACAAGATCTGTCCGTATCTGTTGCGCGGCATGGAGGTTACGCGGCCGAACCAGGTCTGGGCCATGGACATCACGTACATTCCGATGGCGCACGGCTTCGTCTATCTTGCCGTGGTGCTGCACTGGGCGACACGTCGTGTTCTGTCGTGGCGACTGTCGATCACGATGGAGGCGGCCTTCTGCGTCGAGACCCTGGAAGATGCCTTGGCTCGCCACGGCAAGCCGGACATCTTCAATACCGATCAGGGCTCTCAGTTCACCGGCGCGGCGTTCACCGGCCTGCTCGCCAGCAATGGCATCGCCATCAGCATGGATGGCAAAGGGGCCTGGCGGGACAACGTCTTCGTCGAGCGGCTGTGGCGCAGCGTCAAATACGAGGAGGTCTATCTGCGTGCCTACGAAACCGTCGGTGAGGCGCGAAGCTCCATTGGTCGATATCTCGACTTTTATAACGGACGACGACCACATTCGAGTCTTGACGACCGCACCCCGGATCAAGCCTACTTCGATCTTCCTCCGCTCCGCGCGGTGGCCTAACCCCGGCAGACGCTCCACTTATCGACTCGGGATTATTGTTCAGACAACCGGAACCGGCTCTAATATCGGCGATTGACCATAAACTGTTGGGTCACATGCAACGAAAGATTCTCATCATGGGTCTGCCCGGCGCTGGCAAGACCACACTTTCGAATGCGCTCGCGCCGCTATTGAGCGCGGTAGTATTCAATGCCGACGCCGTGCGTGCCAATCTTTCTCGCGACCTCGGCTTTAGCCATGAAGACCGGGTCGAGAATGCGCGCCGCATGGGCTGGATGTGCGACAGGATAGTCGAAGCCGGCGGCACTGTTATCGCGGATTTCATTTGCCCGACCGTCGAGGCGCGCGCGGCCTTTGGGGATGCCTTCACCATCTGGGTTGACCGCATCCCGGCTGGCCGATTTGAGGACACTAACCGAATGTTCGTCGCGCCAGAAAAGTTTGACCTACGCGTGAGGGCGGAAGGCACACCGCAATATTGGGCGGACCAGGCGCTAGCACGACTTCAACCTCCCTTTGATCCGCAGAAGCCGACAGCCTTATTCATAGGGCGTTATCAGCCGTTTCATACCGGCCATCAGCGTCTGATCGAGGAAGGTTTGTCACGTGTCGGACAGGTTTGTATTGCGGTCCGCGATACACACGGGATTGACGCAAACAATCCACTGCCGTTCTTCGCAGTCAAGCAGCGCATCGAGGCTGCGCTCTCGGCCTACGCAGGACGCTTCGTCGTTGTGCCGCTTCCGAACATCACCAATGTTTTCTATGGCCGCGACGTCGGCTACAGCGTCGAGCGCATCGTGCTGGACGAGAGCATTGAAGCGATCTCCGCGACCAAGATGCGCGAATTGAATTCCGCGCCATCATCGTCATTCGCGTCGCGCTGACGGGGAGGAGTGCTTGATCATTCGTGTCGAATTCCGCACCAGTTTCAAAAAGCGTCAGCATTGTTGATATTTTTGCGTTTTAATTTTACTTGACCAACGCGAAAAGACATTTCAATATGTGTTAAAATTGAGTTTAATCGCAATTTTTCGAAATCGCTAATTGTAGTTCGCAGGGGGGTGCGATGTTTGAGACATTTCTCTTTCCTCGCCTCTCTGATTCCAACAGAACCCAAACCTTGCCTGAGCGAGATCGCTTTTACGATTCTGGGCGTGCCGGTGATCATGATTACTGGTACCGAACATGTGGCACGGACCTCTCGATCAATTCAAATAGAGGCATTCAATAGAGGCATTCAATTTTAAATAGATAAGGGGGCGGTCATGGCCTTGGTCCTCAAAAACAAGGACGGCATTTGGTACTGGTCAGATGGAAATCCGTTAGATCCGACCTTCCCTGCCGCGCTCTACGGAAACATAGACGGAGTCTTTCTTCCTAGCGCTTCGTCGTCGCCACCAATAGCCGACGTGGTGTGCCCCCGGAGCATTACGTTCACGCTGGACGGCTCACCTGGGGTAACTGTCAATGTCATCGAAGACGGTGGCAACCTAGACTTCACCTTGACGGCCAATACCGTTAACTCGAAGTCTGCTGACCTGTCGGGTTTGTTTTTCGATTTGACCAATAGCAAACTGTCGACGCTCGCAGTGAGTGGCGATCCCCAGATCACGCAATTCGTGACCCAGGCCGGCGGCGTCATCAATTTGAAGAATGGCGTGAACCTCAATGGGCTAGGCGTGCCCGCATTTGACGTTGGGATGGAATTCGGGCTGGCCGGTATCGGCAGCGACCATCAAAATATCCAGTCCACCAGTTTCGTCTTGAGCGACAGCGCGCACGACCTGTCGATTAACGATCTGCATCCAACGGGTGAAACCGGAACCGTCGGCGTCAGAACGCTCAGCGTTGGGCAGAAACTTGCAGCGGTAGCCCCTTATGCGCCCACGGACACGCCCGACACGGTGACAACGCTGGAAGACGTGTCGATCTCGATTCCGGTGAGCGCGCTCGCCACAGACAAGAACCCTGGCGCGATTCTGAAAATCGGCGAGATCGGCTCGGGCTTTGAGGGACCGCAATACGGCACCGTGACCATCGCCAGCGATGGGCAGAGCCTGACCTACACGCCGACGACACTCGATTATATGGTCGATGGCATTCTGACCGGCAATCAGGATGCATTCCAGGTCTGTGTGACCGATAACTTCGGCGGTGAGGTCACAAGCTTCGTCACCGTGAACGCAACACCTGTGGCCGACACGCCAAAGGTTGCTGAAGGTATTGCCGCGCCGCACTCGGGAGACGCCGCAACGCTTGTCCGGTTCGGCGTGACCATCACGTCGGACGATTTTGCTACGATCGATCAGGGGTCGGATTATATCAAGAGCCTGCTCCTTTCGTTGACCGGCACCAACACCAATGGAATCACGGTTACGGACAGCGCCGGTTTGTTGTCCAGCAACCTGATTACCCCGCCTGCCAACCAGGGGCAGTTCACGGACGAAATTCTAGTTTCGTTGCCCGCTGGATCTACGTTCATGGACACCCTGTCGATGACCGGCACCAATTCCGAGACCGAGAACACAGGCAGCCCAGCCACCGCCGCTACGACCATCACCCAGACCATCACGGCGGATACCGAGACAACGCTTGAGGATACCCCGATCACCATCCCGATTAGCCACCTGGTTAGTGACCCGAACATGACCATTACTCAGGTCGCTCCGGGACCGCTCGGACCGAAGCACGGCACGGTGAGCATCGCAGCCGATGGACAGAGCCTGATTTACACGCCGACGACACTCGATTACGTCGACAACGGGATGCTGACCGGTGATCAGGATGTTTTCCAGGTCTATTCATCCGATGGCGCGGGCAATAATGCCGTAACGCTGTTAACGGTGAATGCAACGCCAGTGGCAGACAAGCCCACTGTGAACGTGCAAGTGCTGGCACCAGGACCCGGGGACTCAGAAACTGAGACAAGGCTCCTTGTTACAGCGACAGCTGGGGATTTCGGGACTGCCACCCAGGGGTCTGATTATATTAATAGGATCGTGTTCAGTGGCTTGCCAGGTGGCGTCACTCTGGGCGGGGCCGGAATCGTTGGTGACACTCTCACCACCACGGGTACCCCGGGGATGGTCACTGAAGAAGTAGACGTCTTTGCGCCGAGCAATCAGAGTACCAACTTCAATCTGGGTATCACGGCCTTCAATGATGAAATGGAGGGGACTGGTTCACCTGCCGAAGCTCCGCAAGCGGTCTCTCAGCCGATCGTTATCGATTACAGTCAGGCAAACTCCAACCTGGATTTCCAGGCGCAAAACCAGAGCATCTGGACTACCGGGACTGCGTTTACATCGGATTTCCACAGGTTCCTCGGCATCGACACAAGTATCGGTGGCCCAGTAGGAGGTACAGTTATCGGCTTTGGCCTTAGCGCGGGCGCCACTGTCAGTATCAAAACGGGTTTTCAGGCTGACTTGCACATCACCTCGGGTGACCTCAATGCGGATCTGCCATTCAACGTTACCCTTAACGACACCTACAACAAAACCAACGACACCTTGTTCATCGATCCGACCGAAACAGGATTGTCGGGCGGCCAGATCAGTTCGACCGGACCGAACGGAAACCTAGAGCTCGACTTCGTCTTCAACGCTATGGCAAAGTACTTTGCTAAAGGGACCGCCTTTGGCACAACCGTTGTTAATCCCCATGGCACTCTCGGTCCATTTAAGACCACGATCCCAATCCTGAATTTAGACAGCAGCAAGTTGACAACGAGCATTCCGATTCCCCCCGGCGATCCGATTGCGACGGTGGACTTTGCTTGGCCTACCCTGAATACGACCCCTACTGGCAGTGGGCCAGGTACGGCCACGAGCGCTGGCACAAGCAACCCAATCTTCAATTTTAATCTTGACCTCGTTGCTTTAGCTCTTGCGGCCCTCGGCATAAATCCGGACCCATTGGATTTCAGCGCGGGGGGGCTCACGGTGGATCTTCTTTCGCTAAACGCCGGTTTCAATATTGACACTCAGCAGCAGCTCAACCTCAGCGCACTCGGCCTCACTCCAACGCTAAAGTTGGAGGATGGGACTGTGGAGAATTCCTTCGCCTTCGGCCAGCAGCTGGTTATACCGAACGCGTCGAGCCATGACACCAACCATGATGGCGCGATTGATCTCACCTTAAACCTCACTCCGAACGCGAGTCTGCAGAACATTACGAGCCTCGCCGGCGCGCTCGGATTTGGCTTGACCATAGGGAAGTTCGATTTCCACGGCATTGATGGCGCGGTTTTCGACCAGCCCATAAACATTCCGCTCGGCAGCGTCCCACTTTACAAAAACACCTTTGCAGTCAATTTCCAATCACAAACTCAACATATCAGCGTCGCCTAGGAATATGCGCCCGTGGAGGAAGAAGTATCAGGGGAGCGAGTTGGTCCGGCTCCTGTTCGCCAGCCTCCGGCCGAGCCCGAGACGATTGACACAGGGCTTTTGAGCCTCTGCATGATCGCGCGGCTTTTGGGGATTCCGGCCCAACCGGCGGAGTTAGCGCGCCGCTATCCCGCTGGCGGTGCGTCGAAAAAGGAGGATCTCGTTCGCGTAGCGAGACGGATCGGTCTAAAATCACGCATCGTGGCGACGGATTGGGATCGATTGGCGAAGACACCACTCCCAGCAATCGTCGAGAACATCGATGGGACTTTTCTCGTCGCTGGCCGATTCCTCGACGGCAAGATTCTGGTTCAGCGTCCAACCGAGGTGCGTTCCCGGCTAACTGAACGCAGTGAGTTCGAAGAAGCCTGGTCGGGGAATCTCGTCCTGATAGGACGGCGGGCATCGTTGGCCAGCTTACCAGACGTCTTTGATCTACGCTGGTTCGTATCCGCAGTGCACCGCTACCGCCGCGTCATTGGCGAGGTGCTCGTTGCGTCGTTCGTGCTGCAAATGCTGGGGTTGGTGTCGCCTTTGTTCTTTCAGGTGGTGGTCGATAAGGTCCTTGTACATCAAAGCCTAACCACGCTGGACGTGCTGGTCATCGGTCTTGCCATTGTTTCGATTTTCGAAGTATTGCTCGGAACGCTCCGAACTTTTGTTTTTAGCCAAACTACGAACAAAATTGACGTCGAGTTGGGCGCCCGACTTTTTGACCATCTGCTTGGCCTGCCGATGGCGTATTTTGCGAACCGCCGCGTTGGCGATACAGTGGCCCGCGTCCGCGAACTCGAAAACATCCGTAACTTTATCACCGGCTCCGCGCTGACGCTCACAATCGATCTGCTTTTCACGTTCGTTTTCTTCGCGGTAATGTATCTTTACAGCCCGCCCCTGACCTTCATCGTGCTCGCATCTTTGCCCTTTTATATCGTGATTAGTGTACTAGTGACACCAATCTTCCGACGTCGGCTGAACGAGAAGTTCGCGCGCGGCGCCGACAATCAAGCCTTTTTGGTCGAATCAGTCGGCGCTGCAGAAACACTGAAGGCGATGGCCGTCGAGCCGCAAATACGCCAACGATGGGAGGAGCAGCTGGCGGGGTATGTGCGTGCAAGTTTTCGAACGCAGACGTTGGGAAATGTTAGCAGCCAGGTTGTCCAATTTATTAACAAGGCAACCATTGTTTTGACGCTTTATTTCGGAGCGAAGGAAGTTATCGCTGGAGCTATGACCGTTGGCGAATTAGTTGCCTTCAACATGCTTGCCGCGCGCGTGGCCCAGCCCGTACTGCGCATTGCTCAGCTCTGGCAGGACTTTCAGCAAACACGCATTTCGGTGGCGCGCCTCGGCGATATTTTGAACACACAGCGCGAGCCGGCGCCAAATAGTGGAGCTTCGTTGCCTCGGATGAAAGGGGCAATCCGCTTAGAACATTTGACCTTTCGTTATCGCCTTGAGGGTCCGGCAGTTCTTTCCGATATATCTGTCGACATTCCAGCTGGACAGATGATCGGTATCATCGGCCCCTCGGGATCGGGAAAGTCCACCTTGGCAAGGGTGGTGCAGCGACTTTACACCCCGGAAAACGGACGAATATTGGTGGACGGCATCGACCTTGCGATGGTGGACCCAACGTGGCTGCGTCGTCAGATCGGTGTGGTCTTGCAGCAAAATGTGCTGTTCAACTGTTCCGTTCGAGAGAATATTGCGCTTGCCGATCCGGGCATGTCCTTAGAACGGGTAATCGCGGCGGCCGAGCTTGCTGGCGCACATGAGTTTATTCTTGAGCTGCCTCACGGCTATGACGCCATCATCGGCGAGCGCGGAGCCTCATTGTCGGGGGGGCAGTGTCAGCGCATTGCTATCGCGCGAGCGCTACTTTCGAACCCGCGCATCTTGATTTTTGATGAGGCGACGAGCGCTCTCGACTACGAAAGCGAGATGGTCATCCAAGAAAACATGCGCCGTATTGCGGCTGGACGAACCGTGCTAATCATTGCACATCGGCTTTCCACGGTTCGCGGTGCCGACCGCATCATTACCATCGATCGCGGACGGTTGACCGAAGACGGCACTCATGAAGACCTTGTACGGCGCGGCGGACGGTATGCTCAGCTTCACCGAATTCAGGCGGGAAAAACTGGCGTAGCTTGAGCCTGCGAAAGAGAGGAACGTGCCACCGTGGAACGTAAGTTAATTCCGTTCCCCATGAAAAAGGCGCAGCGCCAGGATGAGCGCGAGTTTCTCCCTGCTGCCTTGGAAATTATTGAAACGCCAATTTCTTCTGCCGGGCGCGCGATGATGGGCATCATCGTCCTGCTTGTCGCGGTCGCTATCACTTGGGCATGCCTTGGCAAACTGGACATTGTCTCCACCGCCGATGGGCGCATTATCCCTTCCGGTCAGATCAAGGTCATTCAGCCTCTGGAAATCGGTGTAGTGAAGAAAATCTTCGTGGCTGACGGCGACCATGTAGACGCGGGTGACGTATTGGTCGAGCTTGATACTACGACAAACGCGGCGGACCAGGACCGAATCGCACGTGACCTGTTGCAGGCGGAGCTAGACGTCGCCAGGTTGCGCGCCACGTTGGCCGGCGATGTTGAAGCGTTCGTACCTCCGGCGAACACAGACCCAGCTTACATCGACACTGCTCGTCGGCAACTGAGTGCTCAGTTGGCCCAACACACAGCGAAAGTCGAGGGTCTCGACCGACAGATCGAGGCCAAAACTGCCGACCGCGATCACGAGACAGCTATCATTGCGAAGCTCGCCGCCACCATTCCGCTATTGCAGGAAAAGGTGCAGATGTATCTCACGCTTCGAGAAGGTCAACTGACTTCAAAAGTCTTTTTGCTCGACTCGCAGCGTCAGCTGATCGAAGCCGAGAATGATCGGATTGCAACAGGACACCAGGTAGAAGCGCTTCAGGCGCAGATCGCGGGCCTGATTCAGCAGCGCAACGAAGCTGATGCAGACTTTCACCGCCAGTCGCTGGATGATCTACGCAAGGCAAGCCAAGCGGCGGCCGATCAGGGCCAAGAATTCATCAAGGCGAGCAAACGGACCAGCCTGCAAACGCTGCGTGCTCCCGTCAATGGCACGGTCGAGAAATTATCGGTGCACACCGTCGGCGGAGTTGTAACGCCCGCACAATCTTTGATGATCATCGTTCCGAAAGATTCCAAGCTCGAAGTTGAGGCGATGCTGGCAAATCGTGAGGCCGGCTTCGTTCATGAGGGCCAACCCGCGGAGCTCAAGGTCGAGGCTTTTACTTACACTCGCTACGGGCTATTGCACGGAAAGGTCCGCAACGTCAGCCGCGACGCTCTGCGAGGTGGGCGCGACGCGCCCCTCCCCGATCAGGACGCGGGGAACCGGCAAGTTTCTGCTCCAACTGGGTCAGCCGCTCCAACTGGATCAGCCTATGTCGCCCGTATATCACTTGCTGAAACCGAAATAGAAACCGAACAGGGACCAATGCCGCTCGAACCCGGCATGAGCGTGACGGCGGAGATCAAGACCGGAGAAAGATATATCATATCAT
This sequence comes from uncultured Alphaproteobacteria bacterium, assembly GCA_963836765.1. Lineage (GTDB taxonomy): Bacteria > Pseudomonadota > Alphaproteobacteria > Rhizobiales > Xanthobacteraceae > Bradyrhizobium. The sequence goes on along the minus strand of CAWILG010000011.1, from coordinate 47,205 downwards.
ATCTGTTGTCTCCCTTCGTGCGTTATCGCCACGAAGCGCTCAGAGAAAGATAAGCAACGTTGATGCCCCCGGGCTAGCTCGTACAAGTCAAACAAATGGCAGCAAGACCAATCATGGATCTTCGTGCGCACTTAGTCGAGCTGGCTACGGATCTGCAGATGGGGCTGGCGCATCATCGTGCCGGAAGGATCGACGACGCTGAAATATCGTATCGTAAAATACTTAAAACGGAGCCTCATCACCCGCAGGCCCTGCGCCTTCTTGGTGTCATCGAGACCGTGCGGGGGAGGCCCGAACGCGGTGTTGAGTTGATAAAAAAGGCCTTTCCCGCCTTTTCGAACATTCCCCAAGTGCGTCTAGACCTCGGTAACGCACTTCGCCGTGCAGGAAGGCTGGAGCAGGCGATTGAAAGCTATCGTGAAGCCATAGCGCTAAAGCCGGATTATCCGATGGCTCACGTCTGTCTCGCCGGATCGTTGAGTGAGCTGGGCCGGTACGAAGCCGCAATCACGCATTGTCAGGCTGCATTAGCGGTCCAGCCTGAGTTCCTTGCAGCCAGGATTACCCTCGCAGCCGCCTTCAAGGGGGCCGATCGGCTGCCAGAAGCAGCGAACGCCTGGCGCGAAGTCATCGCTCGGCAACCCGATCGCGCAGAATCCTATTATCATCTGGCATTGGAGCTGTCCGAACTCGGGCTGTACACAGAAGCGTTGCACTGTCACGATCGCGCACTCGCATTGCAACCCGAGAGCGCTGTGTTCCACTGCGCGCGCGGTTACGTGTTGTTACGATTGCAACAAGGCGACAAAGCGGAAGCCGCATATCGCCAAGCGATTTCCATCTCTCCTACCTCACAAACGGCGTGGGAGGGATTGGGTTGGGCGTTGCGCTTGCTTGGGCGGTTCGATGAAGCCGATATATGCGCTAAGCGGCTGCGCGACCTGGATCCGACTGATCTTCGCGCCATTCGGCACTTTCCTTCCACTAAGGAACACCTGGGGGGGGAAGCAGAGATCGATCGCCTCGTATCGGTTCTCGACCATGAGAGTGCAAGCAGGGAAGATCAATTAACCGCGGGCTTCGCGCTTGGGCGACTGCTCGATAGCGCCGGGCGGTTCGATGAGGCATTTTCCCGCTATGCGGCGGCCAACGCCTTGATGCGTCGGATGTGGCCGCGGAAGGGCGACAAATTCGTTGCCAAGGCCTTTGCGCGCCATGTCGATGAAATTATCAATACATCGAGACAATTGGCCCCTGCCGGAGGCAATATATCAGAGTTGCCGGTCTTCATCGTCGGCATGCCTCGTTCTGGTACCACGCTGGTCGAGCAGATTTGTGCGAGCCACTCACGAATCTTCGGCGCGGGTGAGCTCGTTGACATTCCCCACATTGCCATAGGCTTGGGGCGGGAGCAGGGCGACGACGCGAGTAAGATTGAGGCCCGGCGGCGATCCGCCGATGCCCAGATTTTGCGGCTGCATAGTCTCGGTCAGGGTGCCGTGCGAGTGGTAGATAAATTGCCTGACAACATTCTGAACGTTGGGTTGATTGCCCAGCTATTTCCGCGCGCCCGGATCATCTATTGCAGCAGGGATAGTCGCGATATTGCGCTTTCCTGCTATTTTCAAATGTTCAGCGAGGGTGCGCAATATTTTTCATATGATATTTCGGACTGCTTTCTACGATGTCGGGAGATCGAACGTTTGGCCAACCATTGGCTCAGATTGTTTCCATTGCATATGATCGAAGTTAATTATGAAACTCTGGTCGCCGATCTCGAGGGCGAAAGTCGCCGCATAATCGAATTTCTGCAATTGGCTTGGGAAGCTAGGTGTCTCGATTTCCACCGAACCGAAAGGACCGTGGCGACCGTCAGCCACTGGCAGGTCCGCCAGCCAATTTACAGCAGCTCGGTTGGACGATGGCGCAACTACGAAAAGCATCTTTTCCCCTTTTTAGCAAACGCGAACAAGCCGACAGATGTGGCAGCCGCGATTAGCGCCATAGGATTGGGGGAGTAGGAATTGTCAACAAAGGCGCAGAACGCTGTACCGATAAACGATTTACACGATGCTATTGCTGCCTATCGCGAGGGCCGGCTTCACGAAGTTGAGGTCTTCTGTCAACAAATTCTCGCGCAACAACCGGACGATATCGCAAGTCTGCAGCTGCTTGCCGCAACAATAAGCCAAAAAGGCGCGCCATGTCGTGGCATCGAGCTCTTAGAAAGAGTCATTTCTATCTGTCCCAACTCGGTGGATAGTTACATTCAACTAGCGAAATATCTGAGGCTGGATGGGCGAATTCAAGAGGCGGTTACCGCGCTGAAAACGGCGATAAAGCTGAAGCCGTCAAGTGCCGAAGCGTACAACGATCTCGGCCTAATTTACCTTGCAGACGTCAACGTGGAAGACGCCGTTGATTGTTTTACGCGGGCTTTAAAGATTAATCCAGATCTCGCAATTGCGCATTTCAATAGGGGCCTCGCATATGAGGGAAAGGGCATGCACCACGAAGCGATTGCTTCCTTTCGGCGCGTGGTTGCTATCGATCCGGCTTTTGCCGAGGCACACGCTAAGCTAGGCAATCTGTTGCTTTTCGAAGGCAATCGCATTGAAGCGATGGACTGCTTCCGTCGAGCCGTTCACGCGAAGCCCAATTCGGTCCTGGCTCTCATGAGTAAGGCGAACGTCCTGATAGAAGAAGACAATACGGTCGCCGCCGAAGAACTAATGAAACAGGCCATCAATCTCGATCCGCGAAATCCCGACGCCTACTGCATGGTCGGCTCTATTCAAATGCAGTTGGGTCGATTTCATGATGCCGCCGCCTGCTACGAGCTGGCAATTACGCTCAACCCTAGGCAAATCGTAGCCTATTGCGAGCTTGTTCATGTCAAAAAACTGACTGAAGCCGATCGTCCCCTCATATTACAAATAGAATGGATTCTCGGTAACTATAAATTGGGTGACAGCAGTCGATCTGATGTGCATTTCGCACTTGGAAAAGCTTATGACGATTTTGGTGAATATCAGAAGGCTATCCAACATTATGATGAGGCAAACAGATTGAAGTTCTGTCCTGGCTTACACGACGCCAAAAGGCATGCTTTGGTCATAGACCGCATAATTACAAAATTCGGAGATGATTTTTTTTCCCGCAATGCTCCATTGGGATCTGAATGGGACGTGCCATTATTGATAGTTGGTATGCCGCGTTCGGGGACGACGTTGGTCGAACAGATACTCTCTCGGCATCCAGAAGTGGCGGCAGGGGGGGAACTCATGTTTTGGGGCGAACAGGTTCCTGGCTTCCGAGTCGACGCTACTGACGCGATTGATCCAGCGTGGATCCGAGCCGTGGCTCGGGCGTACCAGAAGATTCTCACTGGCATTTCATCGACGGCTCGCCGGGTCACCGATAAGAGGCCGCACAACTTTCAATTCATCGGCTTTATTCACTCAGTGTTCCCACGTGCACGCATCATCCATTGCCAACGCCATCCAGTCGATACCTGTCTTTCGATCTATTTCCAAAACTTCGCCAGAAGAATGGATTTTGCTTATGATCGCGACGACTTGGTCTCTGCTTATCGTCAATATCGTAGATTGATGAGCCATTGGCGAAGCGTGCTCCCTGCCGATTGCTTCCTTGAAGTCCAATACGAGGACCTGGTCACTCATCGTGAAGCAATGATCCGCAAAGTGATCGACTTTTGCGGTTTAGATTGGACGGATGCGTGTCTGCATTCCGAGGATAACCGGCGTCCCGTGCGGACCGCCAGCTTGTGGCAGGCGCGGCAGCCGCTGTACATGACGTCGGTCGCGCGTTGGCGGCACTATGAGCCCTGGTTGGGCTCTTTTAGAGAACTACTTTAGCGCGCTATTCGACTTGGCACAACTGTACGGACCGGCGGCGGCTTACCAGTACTTGCCCACACTAAAACTGGCTTTAGCCAAAATTCAAGATGTGTTTGATTTTATTGGCGCACCCGACACGATTCGATCTTGTGACCTTTGCCTTCGGAGGGCAACGGTGGGTACGTTTCCACTGCTTACCCGAATTCCCTTGGCGTTACTAGGGCTAAGTTGTAGGCTATTTTAGGCCTGATTTGGGGGCAACGGTTGTTTCCCGAATTTACCCCGGTTTCCCGGCCCGTGCTTACCCGGTGCTTACCCAGAGATTTTATGACGAAGCTCACCAAAAGGGTCGTAGACGCGGCTAGGGCGGTCAAGGGCGAGCTATTTCTCTGGGATGACGAACTGCCCGGGTTCGGCCTGAGGGCCAAGGCGAGCGGCGCCAAGTCGTTTCTGGTGCAGTACCGCAACGCCAATGGGCGCAGCCGCCGCCTGACTTTGGGCCGGTACGGCGTCCTGACGGTCGAAGAGGGGCGCAAACAAGCAAAACTGGCCCTGGCAGAGGTCGTAAAGGGTGCCGATCCCGCAGAGAGCAAGAAGCTCGCCCGCGGCGCCATGACGATCGAGGAGCTTTGCCGGGAATACCTAGCCAAGGCGGAGGCGGGGCTGATTCTTACCCGACGTGGCGAGGCTAAAAGCGTCAGCACACTCTATACAGACACCGGCCGGATCAACCGACATATCATTCCCCTGATCGGGAAGCGGACGGTCAAGGATTTCACGGCCATTGATGCGGGGAAATTCCAGCGCGATGTGATTGCCGGAAAATCCGCCGCCGACATCAAGACGAAGTTGAGAGGGCGGGCCATCGTCACCGGCGGGAGGGGGACGGCCGTCCGTACGATGGGACTGCTTGGCGGGATCTTTAGCTACGCCGTCAGTGAGGGATACCGGCCGGACAATCCTTGCAATGGCATCGTGCGCCCAAAGGACGGAACTCACGAATGGCGCATGGATGACGCCGGCTACCGTCATCTCGGCAAATGTCTCGCCGCGGCGGAGGCCAACGGGCATCATTGGCAGCGTGTGCTGGCCAGCAGGGCCGCAACGTTGACGGGCTGTCGGCTTGACGAGATCGAGGGGCTGCTGAAAACGGAAGTGGACAGCGTCGGCATGGCGCTCCGCCTGGGCGACACAAAGACCGGCAAGAGCATTCGTCCGGTCGGGTCAGCGGTGATTGCGGTCGTGAAAGCAGCTTTAGCCAAATCCAAATCCAAATATGTCTTCCCCGCGATCACGAACAGCGCCAAGCATCACACTGGCCTGACCCGCTGGCTTCAGAAAATAGCAGCCAAAGACGTGCCCGGGATTACGAGCAATGGTTTGCGCCATTCCTTCAGCTCGACCGCGGAGGATCTTGGCTATTCGCTTCCAACCATCAAAGCTTTGGTCGGCCACTCCCGCGCGAGCGTGACCGAGGGCTATATCCATAAGATCGATTCTGCGTTGCTCGCCGCCGCCGATCGGATCGCGCGGCACATCGACGATGCCATGACAGGACGGAAAGCAAACAAAGTGGTCCAGCTTCGGAAGGCCTGACAACAATCGGCGCGGCTAGGGTAGCTCCCGAAAAGCTGGTCCGCACCAGCCTGCCGCGTCGTCCTCATTGGCGGCCAGTAATCTGTCGGCCTTCTACACGCGCCGGACTTCATCTCTCGCGTCGGTACCACGTCCATCCATCAATCGCCGATGTTATAGCCGGATTCATCGGCTTGGGATCGGGGGTGGACCAATGAACCCAGGTGACCATAGGCTTCGAAATAGCGGTCTCTCATTCGATCAGCTTCGTGATCTCAGCCATGACGGACAATCCGGCGTAACGGACGCGCCTTGTCCGCTCTGCGGTCCAGCCCGGCGAAGCCCGGTAAACCAGCGCCGCAAGACACTGCGCCTATGGAGCGGAGATCCGAGCTTCATCAGCTACCATTGCGCGCGCTGCGGTGAACGTGGATGGGCGAGCAATTCACATAGAGTTCGCTCATTTTTGGCTGCGAGAGATAAAGTGGCCATCAGAGAGGAAGTCAATCGTCGAAACCTCGATGAAGCGCGCGATCGGCTGAAGATCGCCCTATCTCTCTGGCTTCGCCGGATCCCGATTTGTGGCACTCCAGCCGAAACCTATCTGCGCGAAGCTCGCTGTTATGACGGCCGGCTACCGACGACCCTCGGCTACCTGCCAGCGTCCGGCGAGCACGCCCCAGCAATGGTCGCCGCATTCGGCCTGGCGCTGGAAACGTCTCCAGGCGGTCTAGAACTTGATAATTCGCTGCTCCGTGGCGTGCACATCACAAGCCTCAAGCCGGATGGCAGCGCCAAAGCTGGCACCGACCGTGACAAGATCATGATCGGTAAGTCGGCGGGGTCTCCGATTACCCTCGCTGCGCCCAACGATCTGCTCGGGTTGGCGATAACGGAGGGTATCGAGGACGGCCTGAGCGTTCATCAAGTAACCGGTCTTGGGGTCTGGGCGGCGGGATCCGCATCGCGAATGGCTGCGCTCTCACCGATCATTCCCGCCTATATCGAGTCCGTCACCATTGTTGCTGATTCCGACGCTGCCGGTCGCGCTAACGCAACGGCACTTGCGGAAACCTTAGACCAAGGAAGCCGCGATGTTCGATTGATTTTCCCCTCTGACAGGATTGTCGCATGAATTTACCGCTTAACTCTTCGATGCGAGATGTCACTCCGCTCGACGCCAACGCGATTTATCGCGAGAAGGGAGCCCACGTGTTGCGCGATATTCTCGATGTTGCGCCGGCACCAATCCGGGTCACATCCTCATCCAGGTCGGGACTTGAAGTCGTTTGCATGGCCGATGTCAGACCTTCCGCAATCGAGTGGCTCTGGCAAAAATTGGATCGCGGTAGGAAAGGTTCACGTCCTCGCCGGAGAAGGTGGTCGCGGGAAATCGACCATTCTCTGCAATGCGACTGCGATCACCACCAACGGGAGTACATGGCCGGACGGCGCCCAACCGCGCGCAGCGGTGAGTGTTATCATCTTGGCCGCTGAGGATGACGTTGAGGACACCCTGGCACCTCGCCTGATGGCGGCCGGCGCAGATATGAGCCGCGTGTTCGTAATCCGCTCGGTATTTGAAGACGGAAGGCGTCGCGGCTTCAGTTTGCAAGCCGATCTGGAGCGGCTGGAAGATGAAGTACGGAAGCGTGACAACGTAAAGCTCGTCATTATCGATCCGGTGTCCAGTTATCTTGGTAAGGTCGATTCTCACAAAAACTCTGACGTTCGCAGCGTGCTGGAGCCCCTCGGGGAAATGGCGGCCCGGCTGCGGGTAGCGGTCATCTGCAACAATCACTTTTCCAAAGGTGGCGGTAGCGCCAACAGCCGAGTCATCGGCAGTGTGGCCTTCGTCAACCAAGCTCGAGCGGCCTTCATCGTTACGCCAGACGACCAAGACGAAACCCGGATGCTGTTGATCCCTTCCAAGATGAATATCGCGCCGATCCGTCACGGGCTGGCCTACCGCATCGAAGGGTGCCTGATCGAATTTGAGGGAAAGGAGATCGCAACCCCCCGGATCATGTACGAAAGTGCCCCTATCACGGTCACTGCCGATCAGGCTCTGGCAGCCTTGGACAGCTTCGGGGAGAATCGATCGGAGAAGACCGAGGCGATCGACTTCCTGACGAGCGCCCTTCGCGACGGACCCGTTTCCGCCAAGGAAGTGAAGAATGAAGCCGCCGACGCAGGGATATCATCAAAGTCACTTCGTAGCGCCCGGGAGACGCTCGGCATCAAGCCCGAGAAGTCCGGGTTTGAAGGTGGCTGGGTCTGGAAGCTCCCCTCGAAGATGCCCTCGGAGGCCGAAGATGCCCGTGAACTTTGATGGGCACCTTGGGGGGCGGAGGGCATCTTCGACAATTAAATTGTTCCGGCGGCGCGCGCGTTGGACCGAAGCCGTTCTTTGGCACGGCGCATCGGGGGTTGCGACATGAAGAGCGGTATCAAGTCCGCCACCAAGCCCGATGGAACCGGTACGCGCAATTCGGTATCGGCCGTCGCAATCTCGCAGGTCGCTGAAATCAAAGGAGTTATGGCATGAGTGAGGAAGATCCACTGTTGGCCGAAGCAGAAGGGGCCGCAGAGAAACGCAAAGCGGCAGATGGGGCGTTTGCCGAAAAGCTGGCGAAGCGATCGCCGCCCGATGCGGCCGAGCGTGCCGCGATTAAGACGGCGAGAACGCGAACCAAAGCCCGGGCGGCACCCGTTGTGACGCGAATCGATGGGCATGGAATGTACTCGGCGCATTCCGAGGAAGAGGGACATCGCTTTCGGCTCGCCGATGCGTTTGGTACCCGATCCAAGCATTTCGTTTATTCGATGCTGAAGGGGTTAGGGAAGGCGACGGAGGACTATTCGGAGAAACATGGATTTCTGCCGGGCAGTGCCGATGAAATCGCGTTCAATGCCGCCCTCGCCGTTATAGATGGGGTTCGGCCGAAAGACGAGATCGAGGCGATGCTGGCGGCGCACATGGCCGTCACGAACATTGCCTTGCTGGAACTGTTCGCCCGGACCCGAGGTGCCCTCGCGGGCGAAGTGTACCGAGGGAACGGGATTCAACGGCTGGACGTGCTCGGCAACCTAACCATCAAATTTATGCGGGCCTACGCCATCCAGGTCGAAGCCTTGGCGAGGAAAAGACGCAAGGGCGAGCAAAACGTTACGGTCAAACATGTGCACGTCCACGCAGGCGGACAGGCTGTGGTCGGCAATGTCAGTCATCGAGGAGGGAGGGGGGTGAGGAAAAATGAGCAGCAAGCCTATGACCACAAGGGCAGACCAATTAAGGAAAGCCCGCCAATGCGGAGCGCGGACCAAGAGCGGGAAACCCTGCCAATCTCTGGCGACGAAAAAGGGTCGCTGCCGGTTGCACGGCGGCGCAAGCGGTAGCGGGGCGCCTCTTGGCAACCGGAATGGACAATACCGTCACGGCGAGCGAACCAAGGGCGCGATTGCGGAGCGGCAGATGTTCAGCGATCTGCTGAAAATGCTCCGCAAAGGCCTGATCTGAAGTTGGTCCGCAAAGCCGTCCGAAGGCGGCTTCTCAATTCATACCTGACAATAGTGGATCAGGCAGCCTTCAGTAAGGTCTTTGACTCCCGACGGTAAGCCATGAAGCCGATGCTAGCGAAGCCGAGGATCATCATCACCCAAGGTGAAGAACTGAAGTCATCCGGCGACAGAAAGAGTCAAGGAAGCATTCGCGTGGCTGACCTCAAACGGCGCCGTAGACGGATTGGTGACTGCGTACCGCGCCAATAGACTATGACACCGCGCTCGCGTAAGGTGTGTGTGGCTGCAGGGCTAGTCACTTTGAAGAGACGGGCGCATTTCCTTTTGGGAGACGCCGCCGCCAATATTCGATGGAGGACATGCGTATGACATCCCGCCTACGTTTCGGCGTTTTTCTCGCGCCCTTCCATAAGCCCGGCATTAATCCGACGTTAGCCCTACAGAACGATCTGGATCTGGTCGCTTGGCTCGACCGCCTCGGTTACGATGAAGCGTGGTTTGGTGAGCACCATTCCGCCGGTACGGAAATCAGCGCGTCGCCCGAAATCATGATCGCGGTTGCGGCCGAGCGCACGCGTCACATCAAGCTTGGCACGGGCGTCGTCAGCCTCTCCTACCACAATCCGCTGTGGGTCGCGGAGCGCATCGTGCTGCTCGATCACCTGACCCGCGGGCGCGCGATGTTCGGTGCCGGACCAGGCTCGCTGCCGACGGACGGCATCATGATCGGGGTCTCTCAGTCCGAGACGCGTGAGCTCCTCGAGCAGAGCCTTGACGTCATCATGAGGCTGCTGGCAGGAGATGAGCCGGTGACATTCAAGAACCATCGTTGGGATCTGCGAGATGCACGGCTGCATCTTCGGCCCTATTCCAATCCGCTTTTCGACGTGGCGGTGGCGGCCGTGGCGTCGCCCACGGGGGCCAAGCTCGCAGGTCGGCACGGCATCGGGCTCCTCTCGGTCGGCGCGACGACAGCGGCCGGGTTCGATGCCCTAGCACTGCATTGGGATGTGCTGGGCGAGGAAGCGCGGGTGCACGGCAAGACGGTCGATCGCTCGAATTGGCGCCTCGTCGGCCCGATGCACTGTGCGGAAACCAAGGAGCAGGCGATCGCCGACGTACAGTACGGCATCGAGCATTGGTTCCGTTACTTTCAGGCGGTTGCGGCCTTCCCGCAAATGGCCGTGCTCGGCGACAGCGCCGCTGAAATGATCGACTTCATCAACAAATCCGGGCTCGGCGTGATCGGAACGCCGGAAGAGTGTGCCGCGCAGATCGACCGGCTCGTCAAGCAATCAAACGGCGGCTTCGGTTGCTATCTGCTGCTCGGCCACAATTGGGCGAACCCGCAGGCGACCGCCAAGAGCTTCGAGCTGATCGCACGCCACGTCATGCCCCACTTCCAGGGACAGGCCCAGTCGACCCTTGATTCCGCCGAGCGCGCCCGCGCCGCGCGGCCTGAACTCGCTGGTCTGCATGCCAAGGCTGTGGAGGCTGCTGGCGAACGTTACGCCAAGGAGCGTGGTGCGCGGACCCATTAAGGGTCGTCGTCGACGGGATTTAAGCTGACCTGACGGCCCCAAAGTCCAACTCTCGCGGTAGGGACGCGAGTTACCTCGCGCCCCCCGCACAGATCCGTACGAGCCCAATTCGGGCACACGGCTCCCACCTCGGGTGTCTAACGGCGAAGCGCCTCTCTGGCCACGGATGAAGGATTCGCGGTTTCGGGAGCCAGTCGTCGGCCAACCGCTTGATCCGCTCCCAGTCGTCCAGTCTTTCTGGCTCCGCTGCCGTAGCGTGCGCCGCCAGAGATTGGTGACGTGGAGGAGGAACGCGGTCAGTGTCGGACCGTTTGTCGGCACCGCGTGGTAGTTGAAATATCCGGTGACGACCTGCCGCAGCCAAGTTCATTATCGGGCGTGAGCGACACGCTCGCTCCTCTGATGGAGAGGAACCTGCGCGACTGGCTGTGTAAAAACGCGAATGAGCGCTTGCGCGGCGGAACGTTTTTCTCAGCGATCAGCGTTAAACAGTTCAGGATACTTTTCGCGCGCCCGTAGTAGGCGCCTTTGAGAATCCTATTCTCTTCATCTTCCCGGACTACACGTTTTTACACAACCCCACAGCGGACTCTGGCCGGTTTTCAAACCGCAAATTTCGGGCAGGTTATGCGCTCAATAGATGGTGTAATCGGCCGGCCCAGCTTGTGGATAGCTGAAGATTTTGGGTGCTGCGCTTCAGGCTGATGGTGAAAACGAGGTCCTTGGTGACGACCTCAAGCATCAGAAGGAGAAGCGCAGCATGGACCATTTTGGTGGATTGGACGTATCGGTCAAGGAAACCAGCATCTGCATTGTGGATGACACGGGCAGGATCGTGAAGGAAGTGAAGGTAGCGAGCGAACCTGCAGCCCTGCTGAAGGTTCTGGGGAACCCCACCTACCGCTTCAAGCGGATCGGACTGGAAGCCGGGCCGCTGTCGCAATGGCTGTTCAGCGCTCTCGCCGAAGCCGAGTTACCGGTGATCTGTGTCGAGACGCGGCACATGCGGGCGGTGCTGAAGGCGCAGATCAACAAGACCGACCGCAACGACGCGCGCGGCATCGCTCAGATGATCCGGGTGGGACTGTACCGTCCGGTGCATGTGAAGACGCTCCGCAGTCAGAAACTGCGTATGCTGCTGACCCATCGCAAGCTTCTGCAGTCGAAGGCCATCGCCATCGAGAACGATCTGCGAGGTACGTTGCGCAACTTCGGCCTCAAGGTCGGAATGGTTGGCAAGGTGAGGTTCGAGGCCCGCATCCAGGAGCTTGTCGAGAATATCCCCGACTTGGCGGTACTGGTGGAGCCGCTGCTCATCGTCCGGCGGGTGCTCCGTGAACAGATCGTCATCCTGCACCGTCGCTTGCTGGCTATCGTCCGGGAGGATGAGGTCTGCCGGCGCCTGATGACGACCCCGGGTGTCGGCCCCGTGGTGGCGCTGACCTATCGCGCCACCGTCGATGTGCCAGCCCGGTTCCGCAAATCCAAGTCAGTCGGGGCGGTATTTGGACTGACGTGCGCCAGGTATCAATCGGGTGAGATCGATTGGAGCGGTAAAATATCGCGCTGCGGCGACGAGATGATGCGCACGATGCTCTACGAAGCAGCTCAAAGCATGATGCATTCAAAAAAATGGTCATGGCTCAAAGCGTGGGCCATGCAGATCGCGAGGCGCCGCGGGATGAAAAAGGCGATCGTGGCTCTGGCTCGCCGGCTGGCCGTGATCATGCACCGCATCTGGGTTGACGGCACCGAGTTCCGGTGGACCCGGGAGCAAGCCGCGGCAGCAGCATGAAAACCGTTCAGCATCAAACCCGATAGGAGAAAACTAGAGCTCCGCCAACCGGTGGAAGGATGTCCCTCGCGGGACGATGGATGAGGTGAGTTCGTATGTCCGCTTGGACCTGCCGTCACACTGACGGCAAGGTCGTCCAAAAGATTGTTCCGCCTCGTCCTCGGATCCCATGGTGGAAGGGCCCAGGTGCCGATTCCGAAGAGAAGCAAGAGCCCGCGAGCGACATCAACACCGCATTGGCGGATAGTCTGAAAGTGCTTGACCCCAAAGGGCCGATTAGAGAAGCGGACGTGGGCATTCGCCAGCTTTCGTCATCGATCCCGCGCCAGATTGACGGCTCTCATTTCGCCTTTGTCTCTGCTTCATGCGTCCGCCCATCAACTGCGTTCCTGTTTCGGCTAAATGCAAAACCGATAAAACCAAGCAGCACCAAGACGGTCCCGGCTACCATCAACCAATGAGGGTATTGCATCGCGGAGAGTATGTCGTTCATCATCAACCTTGGCTCTAATAATTGCTCGCTAGGTCCGCGAACTACGAATAATTCGGAGGGGCGCTTTCCCAAAACCATGGCCTACCAAGAATTGATCTCGGGGCCGGCTGCGCTCAGCTTCCTTCAGTCGGAGGTAGCGCCGCAATTCGACACTGCACCGCTTGATTTGATTGCGCGCTTCGTGACGCTCGAAATGAGGCAATGTCGGGTTCGCAATATCTCTCCAGGCGGCGCTCAGTAATTTTTTCAGTCCATCTATATTGCTGTCCAGAACTTCTAGCTCTGTCATCGCTGGGTCTCCTTCAACTCGGCAATGCCTTGCGGACGATAACTCCGCTTCACGCTTTCGGCAAAATGCCAATATGACCCGAGCGCGTCGGGCGTCTCGTTGAGCCAAAGCAAGGCGTCCCGAGAATCGAGAAAAAGGATGCGCTCTTCGGGCTCAACCAGTCGCCCCGACGCCATGTACAGCAAATAGGACCCGGCGGCGGTCCGGAATAGCGCATCGCGCGCGACGTACTCGGCGAGCGTTTGCGCATCAATAACGGGGTAACTACGCGAGACCACCAGCTGCATTGCGATTCGGTCCTGCAAGGTGCTGCGTCCCATCAAAAGCAAGTATGCTTAACAAACTGTTATTCTTCGCGTGTCAGATCTTCCCCCTCAACCTTAAGGCCGCTCGGTTGGGTATCCGGAGAACGCCGTTGACCGGGCAGGCCGAACGCCGATGACGTCCTGTCGAACCGACGCTTTTGACCACTTCGGACTTGGCAGTGGAGCGCCGGTTCACCGCATCTTGCGGCAACGCGCTCGTTGCGATTGGATAAGCCCCTTAAACAGGGAATTTGATAAATGACAGGTCCACGCCCGGCGGGGCGGCCTTGGACACCCGCTCATTTGCGTAAGCTTATTATATCGCGGGTTAAGGTCGGTCTGATTCCAAACAACTGAAACGATCTCCGGGCGCCGTTTATGCCAGGATACACTTGCTCAAAAAAGCCGCCACGCGACTTAGCGTTCGGTAGCCAGCCCCGCTTCCTCCCTTCCGAGCGTATGGCATACGCGAAAGCTCAGAATAGCGAGCCAGAGCGTTGACGGTTAGCATCCCCGACAAATTGTCTTTAGCTTCGCGTCCAATTTTGAGTTTTCAGCAGCGAGCATATCGACAACCTGCCGCCTGCTCAGTGGGGGTTTTGGATGGTCCGTGCCTTGTAGTCCCCGCACAACGCCACTGGAATCGTCATGACGAACCTCCACCGTTCGCCACCAGTGAATCAGAGCAAAATCGATTTGGAAATCGTCAACGAGTCATAATTGCCGAGACTTGGTATTAGTGTTCACAGCGGCCATCAACGCTGCCGGTTTCTGTACTTTCATCACGGGGGAGGATTAACGCTACTTCCGTCGGCGTCGCGTTCGCTTAATTTCGCGGTAGGGACGCGAGTTACCTCGCGCCCCCCGCACAGATCCGTGCGAGCCCAATTCGGGCACACGGCTCCCGCCTTGGATGTCTAACGGCGAAGCGAATCTCTGGCCACGGATGAAGGATTCGCGGTTTCGGGAGCCAGTCGTCTGCCAACCGCTTGATCCGCTCCCAGGTCGTCCAGTCTTTCTGGCTCCGCTGCCGTAGCGTGCGCCGCCAGAGATTGGTGACGTGGAATAGGAACGCGGTCAGTGTCGAACTGTTCGTCGGCACCGCGTGGTAGTTGAAGTAGCCGGTGACGACCTGCTGCAACCATCTTCCCTGCTGGGGAATCGGCTGATGCATGTTCCGTCGCAATTCCTGTTTGATGGCTTGCAACTTTACCCGCATGCGGTCCCGCCGGGACTTCCGTTTGATTTGGAATTTGCCCCGACGAGTTTTGCTACAGATAAAGGTGAAGCCCAGGAAGGTGAAGGTCTCCGGTTTGCCGAGCCCGCGCCGCTTGCGGTTTTCCGCCGCAAAGCGTCCAAATTCGATCAGCCGGGTCTTCTCCGAATGAAGCGACAGTGCAAACTCCTGTAACCGCTTACGCATCTCGTCGAGGAAGCGACGGGCGTCGGCCTCGTGCTCGAAGCCAACAATGAGGTCGTCGGCGTAGCGCACGATGATCATATTGCCCGCAGCCTCACGCCGTCGCCAGCGCTCGGCCCAAAGGTCGAAAACGTAGTGTAAGTAGAGATTGGCCAGAAGCGGTGAGATCACCGATCCCTGCCCGGTCCCCTTGTCACTGACCGTCACGATCCCGTCTTCCAGGACGCCTGCCTTGAACCATTTCTGGATCAGGCGGATGATACGTCGGTCGCCGACGCGATGTTCCACAAACCTGATGAGCCACTCCTGGCTCACCGTGTCGAAGAACGAGCGGATGTCAGCGTCCAGTATCCAGTTCACCTTTGTGCTGGTGATCCCGACCATGAGCGCATCCATCGCATCGTGCGTGCTGCGTCCGGGTCGGAACCCATACGAGAACCCGAGGAAATCTTCCTCGTAGATCGCGCTCAGCACCGCGGCCGTGGCCCTCTGGACGATCTTGTCCTCAAGGGCGGCGACCGCGATCGGGCGTTGCCGACCATCCGGCTTGGGTATGTAAACACGCCGCGACGGTAGTGCCCGATACGCTCCCCGATGGACGCGAGCATGCAGGTCCTCAAGATTACGCTCAAGGTGCTGCTCGTAATCCCGACATGTCAGCCCATCCACTCCAGCTGCAGCATTCTCCTTGAGTTCAGAGAATGCCTCTGCGAGGTGATCAATACTGACGTGATGGAAGAGCGCGGTGAACTTCTCCTTCTTCCTTTGCCTTGCAGCTTGCCGTATGCGCTCCAGCGCCTGTGACACGGTTCCCCGGTACTGTGCCCGGCCCGTGCTTTGCTGACGCACATTCCCCTCGGCCCCCGCCCTTGGCTCCACCAACTCCGCAGCCGGTTGCCCGGCTTTGTTCGTTGGCTTCACAGCTACTATGGCGGGGTCAGACTTCTCATGATCGTACATCATCGGCTACGGCTCCTCGCCTTCCCGACGCGGGCCAGTGCAGCACGCATACTGGTGCTGGCCGACCATGAGATCTCCCGGTTCCCAAGCAAAGAGCGTGCGCACATGCCAGTGTCTAAGACCACGCCGGGCCGTCTGGGCGCTCGCGTTATCGCGCCCATCCGTGTTGCCTTCCGTCAGCGGAACGACGTCGGCACCCAGGATGAGGGTACTTTCGCGGCTCAATGGCTGGCCTATGCGCTCCCCTGTCAACGCTTCGCCAATACCCTCACGGGTACTGGCGCATGACTCGGGGTCGATGCGGTTCGCTACTCCTTCATCGTGATGGACTTGCACCATCTACTCCTTGCCGGTCTCCCGGCGCACTCCGCTTTGACCCGCCTTGAGGCCACCCAGCCGTTTCGCATTTCGGGCAACATGCTGCCGGTATCTATGAATTATTTCATCGGTTGATTTGCCGACCATAAGGCTTGCGGCGGCTTCGGAAGCCGCAATTATCTTTTCGCTGACCATTAGTTTAGCTTCTCGCCGGGCGGACCTCCCCCCGCGCATCAGCTTCATCGTTCGCAAAGCGATTACGCGATTTGCTTCGGCTGCCAACTTCATCAGATTGAACATCGGTCGCCCTCAACAAAACCTGTCGATGAAGGTGTCGCTG
Source organism: uncultured Alphaproteobacteria bacterium (assembly GCA_963836765.1). Lineage (GTDB taxonomy): Bacteria > Pseudomonadota > Alphaproteobacteria > Rhizobiales > Xanthobacteraceae > Bradyrhizobium. The sequence goes on along the minus strand of CAWILG010000011.1, from coordinate 30,787 downwards.
GTCGGATAAGTGGAGTTGAGGGAAGGGTTCATCGTTTCATACTTAGTTCAATCATTTCACTCGAATACTTGCGGAACATTTCTATCCGTTTAGTTGTGAGGTCTTCGATGACGTGGAGTAATTGAACTGGCGACCTAACCGCCGCAAGTCTGTGGGCGAATTCAAGAGCAAATTGCGTATTGGCTTGTGCCATTTCCAGTAGTATTGCTTGATAAGCCTGCGCTGTTGCCGCGGCAGAAGAAAAGTCGAACCCTTTCTTTAACTCTGGCTTCTGCTTGAGGGGAGCTTTCAAGGCCGTCGCCGCAATCTCAATAATGTCGGCCTCTTGTTTCGAGTCGTTATGATCCTTGGGAGACGATTTAATCGAGTCGGCTGCAACCGAGTGCACGTGGCCGTGGCTTGGTTTAGGGCCTCTAATAATAGCCGATTTGGCCCGTTGGGCCTTAGCGGATATTTTCAGACTGCGGGCGGACTTTGACGCCGTTGTTGCTTTACGTTTAGTCATTTGAGCACTCCAAAGATGATCGGCGACCAAAACGGATTGACTGAACCAACATGCTAATCAATTCAACGTTCCATGTGTGCATGCTCAAACCCACGGCGGACGATGCCTAAGTTACTGGCGCTCATCCGCCTATCCGAGTGGGAAGCCTTCAGCCGCAGCGGTGCCAAAAGACCTTCTCGCCCTAGCGAGCAACAGCGAGATTGTAGTGGACGACGAGAGTGTCATGATCCCGTAGATTGTGCGTTAGTGACGGCGGGGTGTTGAAACAGCAAGTATCTGCTTGATGCTCTCCCTAACTGTGATGCTGGATTTACCGTCGGCGTCGAACCATAAGATGGTATGATTCTCGCTGCCATCTGGAATCATGTATCGGACAAGATCAAGGTTCACAGTCACGGATTTGCCGTCCCGATGTGTAAGGTCTTTGAAAAACACGGGCCTTTTCTCCCTTTTGAAAGCGCCCATCCAACGGCAACCAGCGGTGAAGGGCAAGCGGAGACACGGCGAAGGCGGTCTCTTTATTGGCCCGTCAATCCTTCCAGACCGCGTTCTGCCCGGCGACTGTGAGTTGCGGGGCATCGTCCCGCATCTCGACGAGACCCAAATCAATCAGCTTTGCCTCTTTTCTATCTCTTCTTTGGGTACGATTTCGGCCGTCTTGCCGGACTGGTTGCCCGGGTTGTAATGGTACTTTCCTTCCGGCTTTTCGCCGGGCTGCTGCTCGTTTGGGTTCTTGTTATCGGCCATAGTGGGCTCCTCTGATACCGAGCCAACGGCCTCAAACCCAACGCGTTCCTTCGCGCCAACTGAGGCGACCTCACTTCGGCTTGTGGTCCAGCCGAATCACGAGGCGGTCGCCGCTCCAAAGCTCAACGTCGTGACCATCAACTAGCTGTTTTGCCCACACGGTAGCATCTGCGTCGCCATCTTTCATCGGAGCCATTGACACAAACCGCGTGACAGCGGCCAAATACCGTTGGCTGAGGGGGATGGTTATGAGATTGGGAATTATTAGCGTTGCCGCGACGCTATGTGGCTACGACGATGCCAATGGCCTATTTCATAGCTTCCTCCTTAGTGGTGACATCGGTCCAAGAGGGGCGGATCGGTGATGAAATTAACAAATCTCGGAGTGGCTGCACTGTCGGACCTGAAAGGTCGGATGGGGCGTCCCGAAAACATGCGGACACTAGCGATTATCATTGTGTACCTGATCTCGTGGCCTGCCCTAGGGATGGATATGACCACGGGATCGATGGCTTGCTCCACTTGGCTCGAAGCGCGCGCCAAGCTGAAGTCTTGGGTTCAGCCACATGCTCGTGACCTTTCTGAAAAAATGCCGACCGACCACGTTGCAGGGGACGCTTGGCTCATCGGGTTTATTGAGGGTTACAGCTTCAGCGGTGTTTATGCGTGTCCTTCAAAAAAACGTCTCGGAGACGGCCTCGACACCGGCGCTGTGTTCGACATCGCCAGCAGCATTTGCATATCAAAGGGTGGCGACACGCCTTTGCTTATTGTTGCGGCGGAAATGGTGTCGCCCAATACTGGCATTTTCGTAACTCCGGCGCTATGTTCGAAATGACCATCAACACCTTGCCAGCGCTGGCTGTTTCCGGAATGTTTATCGCGTGTTTTCTGCTTTCTGGCTGCGGGCAAGGAATAGGTTGGCGAGCGCGAGCAGCGCGAAGACCTGCGCGCCGTTCTTGGCGATGCCGCGATAGCGAACTTTGCGATAGCCGAATTGGCATTTCATCACCGGAACAATCACTTCTTCCGCGCCGGGATCGGAGAGATTGTACCGCTGCTGCAGGCAATAAATCCGCAGCATCACGGCCAATGGAAAAGGCCGCCGCCCGCCATTCGGACCCGCCTCGGGATAATGGGGCTCGATCACAGCTTCGAGCGCGACCCAAGGCACCACGGCAGCCAGCTCAGCCAGGAAAACATCACGCTTGGCGCGCTTCTTCTTGGCTGCATAACCAACAAAAGGCGTAGCAGACGAGCCCTTCTGATCGGGGCGCACTATGATCAGCGGCGCCATCCGCTCCCACGCAGTGTCGCTCAATACCAACCGATCCATCACACCCAAGACTGCCTCCCAAAAAGCAGCCTTGAATCTGATTTGCTGATAAAAGGGACTCCTTAAAGTCCACAGGACCTACGGCGGCAAAGGCTGTGGATTCAACTCGACCTTTTCGGCGCCGGAGATCAACAACTGTTTGAGCTGCAACGCGATCTTTGAGTGCTCATTCATCGCTTCCGCTATTCCAAGCAGAAGTGCGGCCTCGGCGAAGTCCGAGCCTGCTCAAGCTACCGGCGAGCACGTCAAAACAGCAACCCTCTGAACGATCCCGTCATTCGTCTCGCTTCAGCTTTGCTCCGCACTCTTTTTTGGAGATTTCGTTTACCTCGTCTCGCCCTTGGTCGGGGTGGTTTCGGGCGTCTGTGTTCCGCCTGACTTAGGAATAACCGTGTCGGCCATGTTCGTCGGCGGCATATTTGGAAGAACCTCAGTACGGTTCTCTGGCTTAAGTGCCTTGCAATCCATTCCGTAAATCAACTCACCCTTGGCTGATTGCCCTATCGGGGCACAGTTCTGAAGTGCAGTAGCGTCAACAGGTTTGTCTTGTGCGAACGCGGTGGAAGAGAGCAGCACCAATGCCGCGGCTAATTTCAACATTGATTCCTCCGGAAAATTCATGATCGTGTTTAAGTACAATCGCCGCTGCGGCCACAAGTTCCAGAGGAAAAGCTCAAGGATCGGCCGTCTCATCGCAGCTCCGCCAAGCGCGAAGCTGTGCCGCTGTGCCGCGCCACCGCGGTGGTGCATTCAAATGGAGTGGAACCATATGATCTAGATTAACGAGGTCCGCTCGACCGCCGCCAGCGATGTCGCGCATGGCATCGGCTGCTGGCCACCGCGTTCGCACTCACCCGGCCCGCGAACATGGTCAAGTACGAACGTAAAACGCCTGCCGGCATTTGCGATACGAAAACTCGATAGCACGCTAGATCGTCGGAGCACTTGCCCAGGGCCCACGCCCACTTGCCGACATCCGTGCCGAGTTTGCTCTTGCGCCGGGGATGTACTGCCCAATGCCTTAGTGCTGTCAGCTGCCGGCGCAATATGCCCGGTAGAGCGACAGCACCTACCAGTTGGGAAATTGAATGAAGCTATCGGCCGTCGGTTCGGCGGAGCTGAGGAGATACGCTTCCTTGCGCTGCCCTGTGGCACTGCATTGCCTGTCAACGATGATCTGCTACCACTGGTCAACAGCAGCGGAACGAAAGAGGTGGGCAATTCCGCCGAATGGTCGGACTTCCTGTGTCCGCTTACGGAGCCCGGCCACGCTAACATCGTTCGGCGCACCTGACATTTTAGTCTGTCAACTCCCCGATCTTGCAACAAACGGCGCGGCGGCAATTCAACTAGGATCCGCTAATTTTATCAAGGGAATAAGAAGTGAGTGCCGGCGTGAGATACCCGACAAACCTCGCGATCACGGCAGTAGGTTTCTGAAAAAATTCGATCGTCGCGGAATAGCAAGTCATCGACGTTGTTTGGCATTGCAGGGACGGGGTTACCCCATCTCTGGGGAAATCTTTGTTCCGTTTGGTGCGTCGACTGCAGACACCGTTTGTCCAAATGGGTGCATCGCCATATTTGCCGACAACGCTGGAGCCGTTCCGGAAGCATCAACTTGGGCCATGATGATCCTGGTTTTGCAGGCGTCGGCATGGCGTATCGTCGGAATTCTAAGCCAACATTGATGGCCGCATGGTCCATCATCAGGTTTGAATTTTAGAAGCCGCCTTCGGGCGGCTTTTCTTTTTCGCTCGCATCTCCAATGCGGGCCCGCAGGCTTGGGCACTTTGCAGGCCGTTAGCGGCAAGTGAAAACGCGGACCTGCGTTCAAACGCGCTGTAGGGCAAGCGTGGGGCGGTGTGCGTGAACGAGCCGGTCGCCTTCAGGCTGCTTGATTTAGATCAACACGGGCACGTCGGAATGGTAGCCGGTTAGGCCTTCACCAGTCTCCGTGGAGCCTTGGCCATGAGCGAAATCAACGAAACAGAAGCCATCTCTCGCCGAAGTGTTTTTTCCTTTTTCGGAAAAGCGGCCGCCTTCGCCATCGCAGCGTCTGCGGCTGTACTGGCAACGTCGAATGCTGACGCTCAGACCGTGGGCATGGAGCGACGTCAAGAGCGGCGTCATGGACGACACGAGCGCCGAGAGAGCCGACGAACAGGCCGCCACGAACGGCGCGAGGAGCGACGCAACTAAGCGACGGGGCTGCGGCATTGGGCGCGGTCGGGCCTACGCATGCGATTTGATAGAAAACGGGCTTTCAGCATCGAAGCGGCCGCAACCGCAGCGCTTGCACTCAGCGTGGCTGCACTCGTCTACCTGCTGTATTCCGCTTGGTGAACGTGCGGGGGGCAGGGTGCGAGCTGGAACGAGGCGTCAGGCCGCTGCAATCGAGACGGTATTGCTTCGTACACAGTGCAACCTTCCTTGAATAGTCCCAACCCCAAAGGTGGCGTCAATCCGCTATCTTTTCGCGCGGGAGTGATTGACTTAACCGGGGCTAGAGGATTGGATGGGCCCTGCTTATGGTAGTAGACCATTTCCGTTACCATTCTCAAAATCGAGCAAATGACTCGGACAGGGAGGGAGCAAATGAACCGATCTTGGACGACTACCGTTGCCGGATTCATTGGGGTGGCAATGACATCGATGATGTCGACTGCTGGCGCTCAAAACTGTGAAGTCAACACTGTACCAGCGGGGGCGAACACGACCAATCCGGCCGCGCCCTTTTTTATCAACATTCAAGGTTTAGACTTGTCTACGCAGCCGCCTACTCGGAATCCTATCAATCCAGATTATCCACTAGCGACCCCGTTGACCGACGGTGCAATTCCACCAGTGTATGCGAACGGCAACTTTATCCTCGGGCCTACGCATACCGCCGCGCCCGAAACCGTAGTTCAGCCGAAGGTTCCGAAAGGGAAGATATACACCTTCAACATGACTTCGACTGATAGCGTTATTTACAATCCTGGACTCATCCGAGATGATAACCCCGCGACGCCGCAGTGCCGCTCTATCGATGTCGCGGCCACTGCGCCGAATGATCCTTCCTACCTTTTGCTCACTACGAGCCATCCGGGAACTTGGTCGCGTACGGTAACGATCTATGTTCCGGCCGAGGCAAATCGTGGACGCGAGTTTCCCTTCATCGTTGTCGGAGATGGCATGCTGCTTCCGGGAACGGGAACTCAGCTGTTTACGGTCTTGGACAACTTAATCAGCCAGCGCAAAATTCCACCCATTGTTGCAGTAGCAATCGCACCAGGCGGTCAAGATGCTCAGGGCGCCGAACGCGGACTTGAATACGATACGGTTTCGGGTGCATACGCTGAGTGGGTTGAGCGGGAGGTTTTGCCGAAAGTGGAACAGACCACTGGCATCCGCCTCACGAGCGATCCCGACGGTCGCGCAACGATGGGAATAAGTTCGAGCGGTGCCGCTGCCTTTTCGATGGCATGGTTCCGTCCGGATCTTTACCATCGCGTTCTGGCCTACTCTCCGACGTTAGTGAACCAACAATGGCCGCACAATACAGGTCTTCGCGGAGGGGCGTGGGAGTTCCACAGCCTTTTCGCAGGTCCATCTGGACCAAACTTAAATATAGTAGGATTCGGAACTCCAACCCCGTCCACTCAGCCAGTCGCTACGCCGCTTGTGCTTCAGGGTCCGCGAAAGCCTATGAGGGCCTGGTTTGAGACTGGAGATCGAGACCTCTTCTATCCTGTTCCCAGTATGCCCGACGGCATGCACGATTGGACATTAGCAAATGAGCATATGGCTAAGGTCTTAGCTGCCAAGGGGTACCAGTATCAGTTCGTATTCTCGAAAAATGCAGGTCACGTCGACGGTCCGACGGTTGCCCAAACTTTGCCCCATGCTCTTCAATGGCTGTGGGATGGATATCCTGATCGCCGCATCGATGATGATCACCATGACGGGCGTTAGTAGCAGTTAGCGGCCGGTCGACGAGCATGATGACTTGGCCTGCCGGGTGTCCAGTGGACATCCGGTTGGACAAGTTGTTTATGTTGATTACGTGCGCTCGGTCAGGCCGTGGCCCGAATCTTCAAACATTCGCGCCTTGGTTTTCTCGACCAGCTTCGTCATGGTTTCGAGGATGGCGACGCCGGCCGTAAACGACAACGCGCCGAATATTGCTACTTTCAGCCGATTGAAACGTATCGCCGGAAGTCAAAGCCCGCATTGATGGCCGTCTGATCCATCATCAGGAATGAATTGAGAAGCCGCCTTCGGGCGGCTTTCTAGAACTGATCCGACACCCGAACGAACGCGGGATGCTGTCGGTTCTCTTGATCCAATTGGGCGATCGGCCGGCCCGGTAAGGCCGCTCGCGATGCTTCGACACTAGCCCCTCAAGGCCCATCAATGACGGAACAACTCCGGGCCGATCTCGCCCTGCTCGAACTCGCTTACGAAGATGCCATCGACGCGCCACGCCAACAGCCGGGCCAGGTTGCCCTTGCGCAGGCTGAGCGGCAGCCTGGGATGTCGTCGCCGTTATTGACCAGGCAATCGAAGGCGTAGAACTGCACTTCGTCATCGCGCTTGCGGGAATGCAGCCCGTCGAAGTCGCTTCTGCTATCAACACCTAACAGCCAGCCTCGCCGTCAATCACGAAGGACGATGACGTGTATTGGCGGAAGCGTAATGAAAGGCGCTCTCGCGGCAGCCTGATCTGAGGCAAATCAGTTTAAGCGTCCGCACATTCGCCTAAAGGGCCGCAAATCGTCGGAGATGCATGGATGCGCGATCCGAACACCGTCGCTGCGATTGTCAACGTCTTACGGCAGGTTTATGGCGACGACATCGCGCGAGTTATGCTGAACGACGGCTTATCGCTGGCCGCTCTAATCGACATCCTGTTGCGCTCGCCGCTGAAAAATCGCGACGCGGTCAAACTGATCACGCGCGCGCTTAGTTCCGGCGACTTTATCGTCACGCCGGACTTTGGTTCTCCCTCGCACCTCAAATATTTTTATGATCGTCCCAAATCGCTGCACGTCGTTGACATAGGCGTCGTGACGCTCGGTTGCGGCACCATTGCCAGCACGGATATACGCTTGCGACTGATGCCAAGCGATGATTAATTCCCGTAGGATAGGCGATGAAATCAGGCGCAAATCCAGATGATCGCTGCCGCCATCATCGGCCGGCAGGGCAACGGCTTCAGTGGCAACAACCGAAGCGGTGGCGCCGGCAGCAACGACGGCAGCGGTGGAAAGGAAAGCGCGACGCGTGCTATTATTGGAATCAGCTTGAGCCATTGTGACCTCAGTGGTTCGGGTTAGAGCCGAGGCGGAAGTTGACGCTTCCCCTCGGCTCGCCAATTTGATATGTGTGAAATATGCGAAAGTCAATTAGGCATATGCGAAATGATCGGACGACCTGAAACACACCCGGTTAAGAAGGTGATTGGTTTCACCGAAGAGATGATTGCCGGCGTCGAATCTTGGCGAGCCAAGCAAAAGCCCGTACCGAACCTCTCCGAAGCCATCCGCCGGCTGGTCGAGCTAGGGCTTAGAGTAAGGCGAGAGAAAATATGAACAGGCGTACGGCATGGCTGGGGGCTGTAGTTCTTGGCGCTGTTTTCGCAACCAACGCGAATGCCCAAACGGAAATCGATAAGTTGCGAGGTTGCCTCACGATAGATGACGGATCGAAGGAGCGGCTCGATTGCTATGATGGTATCGTCCCACCCGACCCGAAACCAAAACCGCCCGTTGCGAAGGCAGTGGCCGACTGCAAACTCCTGAAAGAGGAGGACGAGCGGTTGGGTTGCTTCAATCGCTTTTTGGTGCAGCCGGCGCCTCCGAAAGCTGCTCGAAAAAGCCGCTCCGAAGGCTCAACCGTCAAAATGAGCCGTCCGGTCGAGGTCGGGCTGAAGGCGAAGGGGAAATGAGCAACGGCAAAAAGTGGACGTCCGAAGAAGACGAGCGCCTCCTCCACCTAAAGGCCAAAGGGCTGAAGTTGCGGTTGATCGCCAAGAGTTTGAACCGTACCGGGGCGTCGGTCGACAGCAGACTTAGAACGCTTCGGAAGGCGAAGGGGAAATAATGCCGCCGCGACCGACTCACATTCCGCACAACGCCGAGCGCACCGCACTGCAGAAGATGAGCCCCACGCGGGGACTGACCCTTGAACGGTGCAACCGGCCGGGAAACGGACCATCGCCGGAATGGTTGCGAAAGGCTGGATTGCAAAGCAACCAGACGGCCGCACATATTGCATCACGCCGGCAGGCGGTGCGGCATTGAAGGCCATTATTCCTGTGAAGCGGTGATGCGTGCATTGAACCGCATCCACGTTCGCGAGGAGTTTACCTCTTCACGGAAGGATCCTGGTGGCGCCGGAAGCTCAGGAGGGACCAATAACCGCGACGCGGGAATCGCCGCAGAAACATTTAGAAATACAATCAAAATTGACTCTGTGTTCCAGCACGCGAGAATAAAATGACAGATTGCGAACACCTCGCCCCGCGTGCCAAACCACAACAATGCTAGCACGCCTCACCCCTGGCCCATCCAGGCTTCGGAGAGGCACCCAATGAACTGCGATTACCAAGGTTTTGAGATCGAACCGTTCGAGCTTGGCAGAGGCCTTTGGCACGCAAGGTTTGGGCGAGCCGACAAACAGCCTGTTGTCATTGATGGCCTGATGTTTTCAACGCTCCAAGTTGGCTTGGCGTGGCCTAATCCGGATGCTGCTGTGGATGACGCAAAAAACGCAATCGATCGCCTGACAAAGAGATAGTTGCTTCGGGCCTCTATTCGGCTCAAGCATAATCCCAGCTTTCAAGCATCCATTTTGGCGAGGCCGCAGGACGAAGTGCCCTGCGTCCATTTTCAGTTTTGTCGGATGGTGGGCTCATCTCGGATGTCGCCGACCATCAGCTGCGCCCAGCCGGTCGTCGGGGCCATCGATCGTTGGGGCCAAGCGGAAGCTAAAGAGGGACCAATGACGGTTTGGATTTATGTCAACACGAGCAGGGATATCGGCGACGTTGAGCATCTTAAGGTCTTCGCAACCGAACTCGCCGCCAACAGATGGTTCGAGGATAACGATCCTGAAGGCGTTGCTTTTGAGTATCTGGTCGGAGAGTAAATAGCGGCCGCCACTTGAAGAAACGATTGGTGTGGACGGGCTCTGATAAGGTAACAACGCGTCATGCTCCTCGACATATTAACGGTATTTTTTATCGTGGCGGGCTGCGTGCTCCTCTGGTTTAACGTGCGCCCCAAACCGTCTCACGCCGTTCCAAAGAACTCCGAGGACAAAAATCATCAATCGCCGTCAGCCCCGCTCGTCCAGGACAACACCGCAGAGCATGAAAACAGGATGTTCCCTGTTCGCAGGAGACTCATGCACAGCAGCAATGTCAGGAAACTTTCGACCAATTATGCGGCGCGTTCAACGCGGCTGTCGATCTCGCTGCGCAGCATCTCGAAGTTGATCGGCTTGGTCAGAAGCGCCTCCGCACCATTCTCAAGCGCATGACGCTTGGTCTCCGCATCGCCATAAGCAGTGATCATGATGATCGGAACATTCGGCCGCAAAGCCTTGGCCCTGGGAAGAAGCTCAAGGCCGCTCATTCCTGGCATGTTGATGTCAGACAGGATCAGAATCAGGACTCGTCGCCAGCATTGGTGATGCGCTGAAGCGCCATCGGGGCCGATTGCGCAAATTCCATCGCGAAGCGACCAGCGCGCAGGTCGCGCCGGAATTGCTGTCGGAATAGAGCTTCGACATCGGGCTCATCGTCGACGACGAGGATGCAAGCGCTCAATTGGGTTCTCCAGCATGCGTCCGTGCCGCCGCTTTTCGCGGCAGAGTAACGATGAATTCGGTAAACACGCCCGGTTTAGTGTCCACCTCGATCTTGCCACCATGCTGTTTCACGATGATGTCGTGACTCATCGATAGGCCTAACCCGGTACCTTCACCTGCGGGTTTTGTCGTGAAGAATGGATTGAATATTTTGTCCTTAACTTCCGGCGGGATACCGGTGCCGTTGTCGCGAATGCGGATCTCGACCTGATCGCCTAGGTCTCTTGTTGTTGCAGTCAGCGTCGCCTCGAAGTTCTCATCGCCATCGATCTTGCGTCTGGTCGCAGCATAAATCCCGTTGGAAATCAGGTTGAGCAGCACTCTCGTAATTTCCTGCGGGTATAACTCCGCGGCTCCGGCGTCGGGGTCTAGATTTTGCTGCATTACGACGTTAAATTCGGGCCTCTCTGCACGTGCGCCGTGATAAGCGAGATTGAGACTTTCCTCGACAAGAGCATTAATGTCCGCTGATCTGTGCTCGCCGGAGCCTGTCCGGGAATGCAACAACATGTTCTTGACAATGGAATCTGCTCTGCCGCCATGCTGTACGACCTTTTCAAGGTTGCTCTTCAACAAGCCGGTCAGCTCCTCTGCCTGTCGCCTCGCGTCACCGTCAAAATGTCCGAGATTGACGATATCCTCCAGCTCTTCGATTAACTCGATCGAAAGTGCCGAGAAATTGTTGACGAAGTTAAGAGGATTTTTAATTTCGTGAGCGATGCCGGCGGTCAGCTGACCGAGCGAAGCCAGCTTCTCGGTCTGTACCAGGCGATCCTGCGCAGCACGCAATTCCTCTAGTGAAAGCGACAATTCCCTGGTGCGCCGCTGCACTTCGTCAAAAAGCCTTGCATTCTCGATAGCAATAACGGCCTGGTCCGCAAAGGTGGTCACCAGTTCGACTTCGCGCTGCGAAAAAGGCATGGGCTCGCGCCGCGCAAGAGCAAAAGCTCCGATTGGCTCTCCGCTCAGCATCAGGGGCACGCCCAGCATGGCGCGTACATTCCCCAAACGAGCCTCGTCTTTTTCTTTATACTCGGGATCGGTCCAGGCATCCGCAATTTGAACTGCGCCTTTTTCAAGTGCGACACGACCGATCAATGTGCCGCGATCAGCCTGAATGGCGACCTGTTGCTCGTGCGCCCGATACGCCGGATCAACATCCATGTGGCTCGCTGCGTACCGATATAAATTGCCTTCGCGACGAAAGATGACGCCAGAGGCCGCGCCGCACAGCGACTTTGCCGACATAGTCAAAGTGGTAAGAACGGATTCCAGATCAAATGCCGAGCGGCTGATAGCCTTCAGAACTTCGGCGGTGGCAGTTTGTTGCTGTAAAGCCTCACCAAGCTCGCCTGTCTTTGCTTGAACTTCGTCAAACAAGCGGGCATTTTCAATCGCGATCACGGCTTGGTCTGCGAACGTGGCAGTCAGCTCGATTTCCCTGCCGCTGAAGGGATGAACACGATTACGTGCAAGTCCCAGGACGCCAATCACGTCGTCACCGCGGAAGAGTGGCACACCTATCACTGAACGAAAATTGCCAATTTTTGCTTCATCCTTTCCTGCATAGAGCGGATCGGTCAGAACATCGTCGATTTTAACAACTTGCCGATTCATCGCAGCACGTCCGATCAGCGTGCCCTGACCAGACACGATCACCGTCGCGCGCTCAATCTCCAAATATTCTGGGTCAACGCAGTATCCGGCAGCAAAGCGATAAACGCCGTCGTCAAGACGAAAAATAACTGCGCTGTCGCCGTGGCACAGTCGCGTGGCGGTATCCACGATACTCTGCAGGATCTGCCGCAAATCAAACCTGGAGCGATTGATGACATTTAGCACCTCCGAGGTAGCGGCTTGCTGTTCGAGCGCCTCATCACGCTCACGGGTAAGGCGCGCGATCTCTGCCTCCGGCCCATCCGCCGCAGAATTGTGAGCGCTATGTTTGGCGGGCTCTTCAATGGCCCCAGCGTTTCGCTTCATCGCCTTGCCTCGGCCGGATGAGGCATCTTAGCAACGTAACGACCGAATCTGGAAGACTGAACTTCCGCTCTATTGAACATATGCCCCGCCTGGTTGGCGTTGAAGTACCCGGCGCATCCGACGGCCGCGTTTGGCGGCCATAAAGCGCCTGTCCGTCTCAAATCTCGCCGGGGCTGGAGACGGATCGCACCTAAGAGGCCATCAGGGCCTGATCGAGATCGGCCAGGATATCGTCGATGTGCTCTATGCCGATCGAGAGCCGCACATAGCCGTCCGAGACGCCGGTCTGCAACTGTTCTTCTGGCGACAGTTGCGAGTGCGTGGTGGAAGCAGGATGGATCGCAAGACTACGCGCATCGCCGATATTGGCGACGTGATAGAACATTTTCAACGCGTCGATGAACTTGCGTCCCGCGGAGAGCCCGCCCTTGAGCTCGAAGCCCAGCAACGCCCCGTAGCCGTCCTTGAGATAAGCGTCGGCGCGGCGCTTTGCTTCGCCGCGCATGGCGCCGGGGAAGATCACCCGGGTCACCTTCGGATGCTTCTGCAAATGCTCCGAAACCACGATGGCGTTGCTGCAATGCTGACGCATCCGCAATGGCAACGTTTCCAGACCCTGAATTTGCATGAAGGCGTTAAATGGGCTGATCGCAGGACCGGTATCGCGCAGCAAGGTGGTCCGGGCCTTGAGGATATAGGCGATCGGGCCAAGCGGCTTTGCCGCTTGCGTCCAGACCGCGCCATGGTAGCTCGGATCCGGTCGGTTCAGCATCGGGAAACGGTCGGCATGCGTCTCCCAATCGAAATTTCCACCGTCGACGATGATACCGCCGATCGATGTGCCGTGGCCGCCAATATATTTCGTGGTCGAGTGCACCACGATCGCAGCACCATGGTCGAACGGACGGCAGATGATCGGCGCTGCCGTGTTGTCCATGATCAGGGGCACTCCAAGTTCACGGCCGATACTGGCGACCTCGGCGATCGGAAAAACGCTGAGCTTCGGATTCGGCAAAGTCTCGGCATAATAGCAGCGGGTGCGGCCGTCGGTGGCACGGCGGAAGTTCTCCGGGTCCACGGGATCGACGAAACGTACCTCGATGCCCATGGTCTTCATGGTGTTGAGGAACAGATTCCAGGTGCCGCCGTAAAGGTCCGTCGAAGCGACAAAATTATCGCCCGCGTGGGTGATGTTTTGAACGGAGATCAACGAAGCGGCCTGGCCGGAAGCCACCGCGAGACCCGCGGCACCGCCTTCGAGCGCCGTGACACGCTCTTCCAGTACATTCTGCGTCGGGTTGCCGATCCGCGTGTAGATGTTGCCCAGTTCCTCCAACCCGAACAGACGTGCGGCATGCCCGGTATCGTTGAATTGGTAACTGGTGGTCTGGTAGATCGGCACAGCCACTGAGGTGGTTGCGGGATCGCTGCGATAGCTGGTGTGGAGCACGATAGTCTCGGCATTCTTGCTAGTCGTTGGCATCGAAAATCCTCCCCTTGGCGATTACGTTGGGTCGACTATCGACCAAATAGATCTCTGAGAGAAATCATTGGCGGCGCTGCGATACGCATATCCTGCCGCGGCGTGAGCGCGTTTGGAGCACGGCGGTGCGCCAATTGCACGCTGCAACCACCGTAAAACTTATCGGAGAAGGCGGGACATCGAATCCGTCCGCCGGCATCTTCGCTTCCCTTCGTTTTCAGCCCTACCCCCGGGCAAGGCTTATCAAGGCTAGGAAGAGATAACTCCATAACGGCCTTTTTTACGGACGGAGTCCACCGAACGGTTAAGTTTGACGGCAGCGACTTCTAAAGGCGTTCGAGAAGTGGGAAGCGCGATTAAATAACGATCTTCTTTGAAGGTTTATCTTCCGTGCGTCTTCCGATTCTACGCTATCACGTCGATACCGCTATCTCTTCGCCCTCTTGCGGCCAGTAGTCATTTCGGCCTTTTGAGAAAAATCTCATACGCTAGTGCCGCGCGTCTAGAAAAATCCGGCGCTCAAATCGAGACCATAGCTGGCCGCGATCAACGACACGCTCAGGCCAATCCCGCAAACAATAGCGACTATTTTCAGAGTTTCGATATCAATCTGAGTTCCTGATACGCGAGAAAGCACTCTTGCGATAGCGGCCATTTGCGATCTTCCTTGGTTAGGCCTCGAATTGAGGATGAGGACCGTTCAACGTTGCTAGGGTGGCCCCGTTGACGCGCATATGAACTAGTTCACACTATCCACCAGTGGCACCGGGCGAATTGTTTCGCGATATTTCACCGGGTGCTTTGCGGCGCGAGGTCCGCTTTGCTGTCGACGGACATTCGTCAGGCTGTCTCGGCATGTCCGAAAAACCGCCAATAGGCGAATGCGTCACTTGCGAACGCTCTGGAGCTCGATCCAATCCTTGAAGCCGTTGGTGGTGACTTCGCCCTTAATCTCATCGAAATTCATGTAAAGCGCTCCTGCCGAAACCGCAGCCAATTCCTCATCAGTGAGGACTTCGACTTCGTTCAAAGTACTTTGTGCGTTCATGTTCGCCTCCTGCTGTTAGCGAGTGGGTTATCCGCGTCCTCTGGCTAGAAGATTAGGAAATGGTCTGATAGCCTACCGTGATCCCGGTCACGCTCCGAAATGGGCCACTTGCGAAGTGAAAGAGGCCGCCAACTGTGGCGGCCTCTGGTCGGCTGGACAACAGTTCAAATCGGAAACTCAGCAATGGGACCTAAAGCTTTGGTGTTGGCGATCTCGGTGGCGAATTCGATGAGTTTCGTGTGAGTGGTAGGCGGGTCATTTTTAATTCCCCCAGCGACGGCATCGAGCTCATCGTCTGAGAGAAGGTTGATCTCAACATTCTGCGTATTCATGTCCGTCCTCCTGTGCTCGACGAGGCGACCATCCGCGTCGTCTATGCGTAGGAGACTAGGCGCGTGCCAAATGAGTTACCGTGATGAGGATCACGAAAAGGGACCGCACCCCCAAAAAACAAAAGGAACCACTAACCAATTGTAGAATTGAAGGGGGCCAGAACCACGCCGCCCGTAAGAACATATCGCGATCTTGGGATCAGTTCGGGACTGAGGTCCGTTAATGGGATGGTCCGGCCGGGCTCCTGCACTGTAGTTTCTGAACAGTTTTCGGATTTGATAGGTTGCCCAATCTCCAATCCGCTCGGAGCTTCCGCATGAGGATGACGCGGCTGGTGCGGGCCAGCTTTTCGGGAGCTACCCTAGCCGCGCCGATTCGAATGACGGGTCGATTTACAGCAACCCGGCGCCGGCGTGATCCTTGAACAGTTCCGCGTCGCGGACATAGCCCCGCAGGGTGTCAACTGACTTGTGGCGGGATACGTCCATCATCTTGAAAATTGATGCGCCCTTGGCCGCTGCCGAGGTCAGGAAACCAGACCGCAGCGAGTGGCCTGAGAACAGGCTGGCGTCGAAGCCTGCCCGTTCGTCAGCCGCCGACAATTGCGAGTGCAGTTAGCTGCGGCTGCTCTGCGAGCCAACCCTCGATCGCAGCAATATGCGGGTCGAGCTTGGACGGCATGCGAACCCTGCTCTTATAGGGCCGACGGTGCGCCGGTGCGTGGCACGCGGCTCGCCGACCGTCGCCCTCTTGCCGAGCGTCTTCGCCAACGTCGCTGCGGTCGCCGGCGCGGTACTCGCGTGAGCGGTATGCAGGCCGCGCGCCTGTCCGGCACGACGATCGACGCGATTGCCGAGTTCGTCCTGGGTTGCGCGAACTCGGCCAACAGCTCGACCGGATCGAGCGAGCGATACTGATCGCGCAGCCGTTTCTTCACGGAGGTCACCTTGGATGCGCCAATGCACGCTCATAGGCGTCGACGGGGATGATAACGCTTGATCACTTTAGCCCCTTCGCGGCGCTTCTCCTTCAGCTTGAACGACGCTGGAAGAGTTGACGTAAAGCCGTGCCGCCGCATATAGCGCCCATTACGCGCGCCGTCTCTACGCCATCGAAGCGACCATAGCCCATGAGGCGCGACGACGCACCATTCTTCTGCTCGACGAACGCTTGATCGTTCTTCTTGTACGCGCGCGAGCGTGTGACTTCGAGCTTCTGTTCGCTACACCATGCACGACTGCATCGTTCATGAAGCGCTGTCGTTGTCGAAGTCCACGCCGCGCAAGAGCCAGGGAACAGGCTCTGTGCGCGGTTGATCGCCTCTACGACCAGCGAACCTTCACGCGTCACCAACGGCAGCCACTCCGTCCAGCCCGTGGCGACATCGACCATCGTCAGGTCTGGATGAACGAGCCAGCCACCGACGTGCCACCATGGGCACCATGTCTACCTCGCAGAAGCCAGGCGGCGCGCTGTTCCAGTCATTGAACGTGCGCATCGGTACCTCGCGCCGGATGGCCGAATAGAATCCGGCACGGCGCCGCCTGCCGCCGCTCGCCGCATTTCGGCGTGGGCCTTGACGATATTGGCAACGGAGCGGTCTGTCAGCCTCTTCCCTGATACCGTGCCGGCTTTGTTGATAGGCCTGAAGATTGGGCCGGCCTCGATACCGGCTGCATCAAGCCACTCCCTAAACGCCTTGGCGGGACATGCAACATCGCCCCGGGCAATCGCAATCGTGACGCCTTCGCCTTCCTGATCGGTCTTACTGCGCCGGATCGTAACCAGAAGGCCGGTCTCGGTTTCCGCGATGTCGGCAATATCAAGGGCAACTAGCTCGGAACGCCGGAATGCGCCGCCAAAGCCCAATAGCAAGAGCGCTCTGTCGCGCAAGCCAGCCAGTCCCTCCGGAGCAAGAGCAACCATCTCCCGCAACTTGGCGGCTACCGCAGGTGCCTTGCGCACCTTGGCAGCGCCTACGGTACGCCGGATACCCCGCAGCGTAGCCTTGACGGCTTCCGAGTCCGTTGGTGTGTCGAGGTGGGCCAGCTTGTGAGCGTAGTGGATCGCGGCAACGCGCCGACCAAGGGTTGATGGCTTGGTGCCGTTGCCGGTTTCAGCCGCCAAGAAGGCCGCCACCGCCTCAGGGCTCGCCGGCAGCGACGAAACGCCTTTGGCGTCGCACCAAGCCTTGAACAGCCGAAAGTCCGTCCCGTAGGCCTTGCGGGTGCTGAGCGCCTTCGCTGCTTTCGCCAGATCGACCGCAGCCGCGAGGTCCGGACCAAGGGCAGTAGGCAGGTTTGGGGCAGTCCTCGATGACGGCAAGGGATGTTGACATATGCCGGATTCCTTTACTTCCGAGAAGAATGCTTATCGGAAAGCTAACACCATTAAGTGATAATGTGCAAGCACACAAAATCAGGCCATCGCCATTTCCCGGCCGGTTCGATAGGGTCGGGCTAATTCCGAGCCTCAGAGGGAAGCATGGGCCGCAAACCAAAGACCACCGGACTAACCGCCCGCGACCCCGGGGCGTTTAAATCCGTGCTGACGCGGATCAATACCGACGGCTGGCGCGCGCTTCGGATGCTGGCAGTCGAGCGGGATACCACCATCAACGCCCTGGCCATCGAGGCATTCAATGACCTACTCAAGAAGTACGGGAAACGGCAGTCGGTGGAGAATCCGCTGTTGGACTATTAGCCAGTCCCAATTCCCCCGGCGGGCCCTCGTCCATTCGTTCGGCCGCCTTTGGCACCGAGGGCACCAGCCCGTATTTGCTGTCGACGACTGGTTGAGTGCATCCGGGAGTTCGTGGCCAAGCCGGCTCCCATGCGACACCTATATGAGATTCATACTTCACCACAGCCCCCGTTGGTGGGTGCCGTCTTGTCGGGAGATATCTCGAGCGGCTTCGGGATTTTCTCTGATCATCGTCCCGCTCTCCCCGCTGGTCAACGGGCTCGATGCGGTGCAGAATTCCGCCGGTTGGTCGAGGTCGGGCTGAAGACGAAGGGTAAGGCGTGAGTGATCCGGATCCGATCGAACTTGCAATGCGGGTGGTCCAGGGATCCGGCACCGCTTCGGAGGGCGCTAGTTCGCCCGATGCCGTGACCGGCGAAAAACCAAACCTGCCGCCGCCGCTCCCGATAGCACCGAAAAGCTCCGGTCTGACGCCTGCCGCGCGGACCAAGGGAAGGAAAACTGCCAATGAATTAGCGGCGATGATCCTCGATGACTTGCGCCAGATTGAAGGATGCCCAAAGCGCGGGGTTAGAGTGACAGTATACGGCTCCAATCCATGGAATTCGTGGCTGTCGTTTGGCGGCGACGCCGGCCCGGTACCCAACAAACGCGATCTGCAGGGTTTTCGCGACATCATCACCGAACGACTTAAGCGGCTTTACGACGTTCTGCCGTGAAGTCTCGCGGCTGACTGCTGGCCACTGATTCCTTCGTGCGCTTCGGCGCGAACCGGCGGCGACAACACCCGCCACAACCAATTCGCCCTGCTCATACCCAGCGCTCAGGTGACAACAGTTGTCACCCGATCAGGTGACAAGACGGTGTCACCTGAGAAGGTGTCGGTTCAGGTGACAGAAAACGGGGGTTCAGGTGACACACAGTGTGTCACCCCTTAAGAACCTGAAACCTGAGAACCTGAAGAGCGCGGCGGTCCCCGCCGCGCGCACCTCCCGTGCTGATAGAGACAGTGTTTCTTCCAACAGCACCACCGACGACGAGACACCGATCCAGCGCGCCTCTCACGAGGCGCTGGTCGAGACTGTCGAAGCGCAACAGCAACCACCTCGCGTCAATCCAATAGGTACTGCTGCCGCGAACGGGCGCGCTGCACCCGACGCCAGCCCGTTCGCGCAGGTGTTAAGCGTCTATCCGGAAGATCGCGTCGGCGACGAGGCGAAAGCATATTTGTGTTCGAGCGCGCTCTGGATGCGCGGGGTAGTCCGAGCGTGGTCCTCGAAGACCTCGCCAGCTTGATGCAGGACTACGGCGACGACGTTCCGTTCCTCATCGATATTCTGAAGACCATTGAGCGAATGCCGTGAAAGGAATTCAGCGCACGGCGCGCCGTTCGATCTATAACGCGATGCGCCGAGGCAGAGATACCCCGCCGATGCGATAAACCGACGGGTCGCTAGTCTACCGCAGCCGCGCCCCCACAAGTGCCCCAGCGACCGTCGTACCGGGCTTCGTTAATGACGCATCCTCTGTGATCTACCTCACCTCTCAGAACGGTTGCAGAGGTTAGCATTCCGCAATCGGCAATACTGGAGCCAAAGGAGGATCGCATGTTCAGAGCATTTAGCTTTGCGCTGGCAGTAGTACTCTGCACTCCCGGATGGTCGAAGGCGCAAGCCGGACTGCCCGAGCACTACACATTTGATAATGGAGAAGCGGTCCTTCTTGACCCGCCGGTCAAGTTTAGTTGGGGACCATTCACCTATAAGCGCGACAAGATTGACCTTCCAACGTGGAGCGAGGTTGTTACTTTTTCCGCCTTCGTTTGCAGCATAACTCCGAAGTGTCGCAAGATAGCGGGCAACCAAGTGCTGCGCTCAGCACACTGAGGGATGATCTCATTGTCGCGCCGTCGTCGAGGCAGCAGACATGAGGCCACATCGCGCATCCACGATGCCGCGCCGCTCGACGGTCGTGGTCATCGCTCACGGCAGACGGAATTGCTGATCAGCGAGCGCGACAAACTGCTGGTCGAGGCGGCGAAGTTCTATCCCGGTTGCGGTGATCGCGAGGTCGCGCGGCGGCTGCGCGCCGCGCTCTCGACGTATCGCAATGGTCGGTTCCGCCGTGATCGATCCTGCGAAGTCTGCCCAGCGCAACACAAGGGTAAATTGGTGCAGGTGATGTGGCTGATTTTGAAAAACGATGGACGCAGCTGACGGACAGCCACGTTGCGTGGCGGTCCGGTTCTGTCCCAGCAATATCCAGAAACAACATCACGAACCTGTCACGCCGGTTACAAAACCGTAAGTTGGCCGTCATCAACAGAGCGATAGACTTAGCACTGTCAAACGGGGAAGGCTCATGGATTCAAGGAAACGTTTTTCCGCTCTCGAAACCATGTGCCGCGAGCGTGCGGAGCTTGCCAAGAAGGATTTCGACTATTGGATTGCCGAAGCTGACGAGTGGGCACGGTACAAAGACTCAGCCGACCCGCTTCCAGTTCAACTAGAGTGGTGTTTGGAATCCGACAGTCTATCGCGCTAACGGCGGAACCGTCATGGGCAAGAAACCTGCTCCCGAGTGTGGAGGCTTAGAAGCGGCAATAAAGCTTCGCTGCGTTGCGCTTGCGTACATTCAAGAGACACGAACGCTTCTCGAACTTCTCAAGACCAATGCGCTCAGTGAGGACGGCAGCAAAGCGTTCGACGTTGCGCTTTCAAGCTTGAAAGACTTACAGCCGACGTCCCAAACTATTTACTTGACCTTTCGCACTACAGGTTTCGGATATAGCGTCAGTGCGCCTTCCAACGCGCCAAGGGTTTCGATGCCGAAAGAAGAAACGCCGAGCGATCCCACCAAATTCTTTTAGAGCGAGACAAGCGCCAAGCGAGACTGGCCGCACGGAAGTACCGTGGCCAGTCCGGTTCTGTAGGTACTTAGGCACGCATCGAAAGTGATATCCCAAGCTTCGCAGCCATCACGCTCGTAGCGCCCGGAGTTCTCTTTAATGATTTAGCTATCTTTGTGACGCCAGTTTTGGCTTTCGCCATCGTCTTCATTTGCCTTACGTCGTCTTTAGTCCATTCACGACGCACGATCTTCTTGGTCCGGGCCATTCTTGCTCCATTTTTTTGGGGGACGGCCTTATATCACGCACGTCCGCAATGGCAATGTCATAGGTCGTTCGATTCACAAATGAAGCAGTCACGAATCTATGCGTGTGGTTGTTTTCGGGACACCTTCAAAGCGGGTTCAACTAATAGGCTACGAAGCTCATCGATTTGGCGTGCGAAATCCATCGCATTTGTTCTTAGCACTTCCATCGCACGACCCTGATGACCCTCACTTTCCAATTCCGCGATGCGCTCATTAAAAGCGTCCAGTGCTTCCCGCAATTTCTGTATTTCACGCTGAATTGGAAACCGCCGAGCGGGTAATTTCTTTACGGTTGGTCGAACGGTAGGACTGGCCAATCTGTTGCCGGTTATTTGCCGCCGTGTGGTCATGGTCCCTCCGAATCGTCGGCCCCGTCACTGAACGTGAATTCCCGACCGCAGCACGCCCCAGGCTTTCAGCGTCTCGACCACGTCGCAATAGCTGTCGCTGCTTGCACGGAATGTCCGTTCTACAACCTCAACAGCAGACATCGTCAGCCAGCCCCGGCATGTCCGTTATGTGCCAAAGATCGGGATAGGGGGGAGCCTTGCGGCTCCGCCCCTCCCACACCACCGTACGTACGGGTCCGTATACGGCGGTTCGAGAAGTTACGCTAACGCGCTTCGGTCAAGGAGAGGAACCCGAGCGATTTGAAGTGGGCATTGGAGAGTGCCACCGAGAGGGCTTTGCTCCGGGCGAGGTGCCAGGGTCCACGGCCGCTACCGGCCATGTTGCGCAACTCCCCCGAGACTCCCAGCGCGATGAGTGCCGCTCGACGACGTCCTGGTGTTTTCCATTGGCGCCAAAGAGCGGCCCGCAATCGCAAGCGGACCCAGCGAGTGAGGGCGATCAACACCTCGGGTGTTTCGCAAAAGCCGAAATAGCCGCGCCAGCCCCGCATATACTGGGCCAGCTCCTCCATTGTCGTCTTGATGCTGACGCCCTTGGCCCTTCGCGTGATATCCCGGATTCGTTGCTTGAACCGTTCCAGCGATTTCGGCGCAATCGTGCGCTTGATGTCCGGACCAGCCGCAAAGCTGAACCCGAGGAACTTCCGTTCCTGCGGTCGTGCCACCGCACTCTTCGCCTCGTTTACCTTGAGCTTGAGCTTTTGTGTGATGAAGCGCGAGATGCTCTCCATCACCCGCTGACCCGCGCGTTCGCTGCGAACGTAAATGTTACAGTCGTCCGCATAGCGAACAAAGCGATGTCCGCGATGCTCCAGCTCGCGGTCGAGTTCGTCGAGCACGAGATTACTTAGCAGTGGCGAAAGCGGTCCTCCTTGCGGAGTTCCTTCCCCGCTCGGGCTGACCAGTCCGTTCTCCATCACCCCGGCATTCAGGAATGCCCGGATGAGCTTCAGCGGCCGCTTGTCTTCGATGCGTTTCGCGATCTGGCCCATCAGCTTGTCATGATTGACTCGATCGAAGAACTTTTCCAAATCGAGATCAATCACCCAGCTGTAGCCTTGCGCGATGTACTGCTGCGCTTGGGCCACGGCGTGATGCGCCGAGCGACGCGGTCGAAATCCGTAGCTGTGCTGGGAGAACGTCGAGTTCCATCGCCTCTGCAGAACCTGCATCACCGCTTGCTGGATGAAGCGATCCAGCACGGTTGGGATGCCAAGCTTTCGCACCCCTCCGTCCGGCTTCGGGATTTCCACCCGTCTCACCGGTTTCGGCTCGTAGGTCCCGTTCAGCAATTGCTCCCGAATGGCCGGCCAGTGCTGTTTCAGATAGTCGCCAAGTTGATCGACCGTCATCCGGTCGACGCCGGCGCTACCTTTGTTGCCCCTCACCTGCCGCAATGCTTCCTTCAAGTTTGCTCGTTCACATATTTCCTCCATGATTCGACGCGTGTTGGCTGGGCGTTCGGGTTCACTCACCACCGAGAGCGATTCGATGTCTTCCCGTCCCGCCTGCCGGGCTTCACCCGTCGGCGTCGATGAGAAGTCCAGTCTCAACTGGATGTTCAGCCGCTTGTCGCTCTCGAGGTTCATGTCCTACTTGCCTCTCCTCTCGTTCGGGCCTTCAGTCACCGTTCCCGGCTTGGCCTATCTGTTGCCTCCGCCTTTCGGCACGGAGTGCCTCACTAGCCTTGCCGACGACATGACCTAATATGCCCTCTGCTGACTTCTGCTCCGCGGTCAGACCGCCTCACGGCGCTCTCAGTCGCCGAAGCGACACCGAGCAGATCTCCTGGGGTAAGTTCAGTCGCTTTCCGTGCACCGTCGCCGGATCTACGCTTCGCATCCTTGATGGATATGGACTTCGCGGTAAGTCGCCCGCTCGTCCGACGCTCGCGCCTTGTACCCGGTTCTTGTCCATCAACTCGCACGTTTGCTCGACGCTTCCTTCAGACCTCGCCTCGCGGCGACAGCCCTTGCGTTCTCGCTAACCCTTCACCTCCATCAGGTTGGGTAGAGGACTTTCACCTCCAAGCTACTGAACATGCCCAGCACACGACTAAACCGCTCGCGCGGTAGTTTGCCGCTGCCGGCGACACAGCCAACACGATAGCGCCATAGGGCGTCCTGTCTTGAGATGAGGGGTTCGCAACCTTCACTCAAAACAGGAGCATCCCCCATGACCGATAGGGCCATAAGCCCGCTGCGGCAGCGCATGATCGAAGACATGACGATCCGCAAGTTCGCGCCGAAGACCCAACATGACTACGTGCAGAGGGTCAAGCACTTCGCCGTCTTCCTCGGCCGCTCGCCCGACACGGCGAGCTTCGAAGACGTACGCCGCTATCAGCTCCATCTGGCGACGAGCGGCGCCGGCGTTCCGACCCTCAACCAAAGCGTCTCGACACTGCGGTTCTTTTTCAAGATCACGCTCGGGCGCGCCGACATCGTGAACCACACCCAGTTTATCCACGTGCCCCGCAAGCTGCCGGTGGTCCTGAGCCCGGAAGAGGTCGCCCGCTTTCTCGATGCGGCACCGGAGCTCAAATACAAGGCGGCATTGAGTGTAGCCTATGGAGCCGGATTGCGCGTGTCCGAGGTGGTCGCGCTGAAGGTATCCGACATCGACAGCAAGCGCATGGTGATCCGGATCGAACAGGGCAAGGGCCACAAAGACCGCTACGTGATGCTTTCGCCGCATCTGCTCGAGCTGTTGCGCGCCTGGTACAACGCGGCACGCCCACAGGGGTGGCTGTTTCCCGGAATGAACCCGGTCAACCCGATGTCAGCCCGCCAGCTCAGGCGCGCCTGCGATACCGCGGCCCAGATGGCCGAGATCGGCAAGCAGGTGTCCCCGCACACCCTGCGACACAGCTTTGCGACGCATCTTCTGGAGCAAAACACCGATATCAGGGTGATCCAGGTCTTGTTCGGAACGGCGACATACTGCCCACGAACACCTGGTTGAAGGGCTGATCTACTACCGATTTCATCCACGATTCGGCGAGACCGTGCTGATCAGTCGGCAGCTCGAGTACCGAGGTGTCGAACTGGTAGTCGTCTTGCAGCCGGACCGCTCGCTCGCTTGCATTCCGGCGTGGATGACACGGGAGGCTGCCGCTCAATACGTGCTTTGTGAGAAGCCCCGTTTCTCCGTTGATATCTTGCGATCCCTGCGCGCCGCAGCCGATGCGCTCCTAGGCTCTCTCCAGTCCGAATCAAAGATGGAGGAAGCCGATAATGCCGCGCCAAGCCAAAAACCTCCAACCGAGCCTATTCGAGGACGAGGCGCCTCGCGTGGTTTTGGCGGCCGCACCAATGGGCGATCTGGCCGCTCTGGTGGAAGCGCTGCTGCGCGAGATCGCGACCGCCCTGGCAAACGTGGAGAGCGGCGATGAGCAAGATCACGACTGAGCATCTTGCGCGCGGCGCCTATGTTTACATCCGACAGTCGACGGCCGATCAGCTGACGCATAATCAGGAGAGCCGACGCCGGCAATATGGTCTCGTGGATCGAGCCCGTCAGCTCGGCTGGACCACGGTCGAGGTCATCGACGATGATCTTGGCCGTTCGGGCGGCGGCATCGTTCGGCCGGGCTTCGAGCGCTTGCTGGCTGCAATCTGCGAAGCCCGCGTTGGCGCTGTGCTCGCGATCGAGGTATCGCGACTGGCGCGCAACGGCCGTGACTGGCACACGTTGATTGAGTTCTGTGGATTAGTCGGAACGATCATCGTCGACGAGGACGGAATTTACGATCCTCGGCATCCCAATGATCGGCTGTTGCTTGGGATGAAAGGGACGATGAGCGAACTTGAGCTGTCGCTGTTTCGCCAGCGTTCGCAGGAAGCGTTGAAGCAGAAGGCGCGCCGCGGTGCGCTAGTCCTCGGTGTTGCTGCCGGCTATGTCAAAGTCGGGCGCGACCGGATCGAGAAGAATCCCGACCAGCGCGTCCGGGATGCATTGCAGATCGTCTTCGCAAAATTTGCCGAGTTCCAGAGCGCACGTCAGGTCCACATCTGGCTTCGCGATGAAGGCATCGAGTTGCCCGTGAAGTCGCGCGCTGGCGAGGCGCGCGGTGTCGTCTGGAGGTTGCCAGCCTACAATATCGTGCACAACATTCTGACCAATCCGATTTATGCTGGCGCCTATGCCTTCGGGCGCACGACGAGCAAGGTGAGCGTCGAGCAGGGGCGCAAGCGCGTGAGGCGTGGCGTGCATCGGCCGATGGGCGAATGGGATGTACTGATCAAGGATCATCATGAGGCCTACATCACCTGGGAGGAGTTCGAGAGGAACCAGCGCGTGATCGCCAACAACGCCACCGGC
This sequence comes from uncultured Alphaproteobacteria bacterium, assembly GCA_963836765.1. Taxonomy (GTDB): domain Bacteria; phylum Pseudomonadota; class Alphaproteobacteria; order Rhizobiales; family Xanthobacteraceae; genus Bradyrhizobium. The sequence continues at coordinate 4,903 of CAWILG010000011.1, read as the reverse complement.
AAAGGCAGCGCCACCGTCAAGGGAGCGGTTCGGCGCGGAGAGCTGTTGCTGCCCGGACTCCTGCGCTGTGGTCATTGCGGCCGCAAACTGCATGTGTCCTACAGCGGCAAGCTCGGCCGCTACAGCTGCTACGGCGCTCGCACAAATCACGGCACGGCGCGCTGCATCTCGATCAGCGGCTTAAGCATCGATGCTGCCGTTGGCGCGGAAGTGCTGCGTATCCTGAAGCCGCTCGGCACTGATGCCGCCGTCAAGGCGATCGAGACCCAGACGTGCGAGACATCGGCTGCGCAAAGGCAGCTTGAGCTGTCGCTTCAACAGGCGCGCTACGAGGCCGCGCATGCTCGTCGGCAATACGATGCAGTCGACCCCGCCAATCGCTTAGTGGCCGGCGAGCTGGAGCGCCGCTGGAACGAGGCATTGCAGGCCATCCACCGAATAGAAGGCGAGATCGCTGCAATTGTCGCGGCCAAGCCCCCACCGCTGGGCGAAAGGGAGCGACAGCAACTCATGCAGCTCGGCGCCGACCTCGAGCTGGCCTGGTCGCATCCAGGCGCCACAGCCGTTACGCGCAAGCGGATATTGCGCACGGCGCTCAACGAGATCGTGGTGCGCAAGGAAGGCGCAGGCATCAACATGGTTCTTCACTGGCAGGGTGGCGATCACACTGCCCTACAAGTCAAGCTGAGATTGAATGCTGCCGGTCGACCCTATTGGCCGCTGCGTGAAGATACGATCGCGCTGGTGCGCGAGCTGGCGCGTTTGATGCCGGATCGACAGATCGCACGCCTCCTCAATCGTTCCGGCAAGCCGACGGGGTATGGCAACGGATGGACGGAGCAGCGCGTGCGCGGCTTCCGCAAACACCACGACATTGAGGTTTACCGGGACGACGAATGGGCTGAGCGCGCCGAGATCACGCTCGATGCGGCCGCACAGATCATTGGCGTTGCCAAGATGACGGCGCTGCGTATGATTCGAACAGGCGATCTCAATGGACGGCAGGCCTGCAAGGGTGCGCCCTGGGTCATCAAGGCGGAGGATGTGGCTGCAGTCGGTGCTCGGAAGCGGTCAACAGGGCCGGTAACACCAAATCCCGCGCAGCAGACCCTTAAGTTTCAATGAGATAGCAAGAGGCGGATTATGAATCACGACTGCTGGGACATGCCAAGCTCGACACCACCGCGCTCTATACGCGTGTCGCCACCAAGATCATCCGGGAGATCATGAGCCCGTTCGATCGCATTACAGCCAAGCTCAGGGAGGGCGCCGAACCGCCCGCCTGACGCGCGTCGTGTCGCGTCCATCGCTGGAGGTCGCGGACATCTTCCGCCGCCACGGCCCGGCATGGCGCCGGGCCAATGCCGGCCATATGAGCCTCGGCCAACTCAAGGTGATGTCGGCGATCGAGAGCTGCCGCACGGCGGCCCTCGGCGGGCATGTCGCGCGCTGCGAGAACTGCGCGCACAGCCAGATCTCGTACAATAGTTGCCGCAACCGGCACTGCCCGAAGTGCCAGGGCGCGGCAGCAAAGGACTGGCTGGCGGCGCGCGAGACCGACCTGCTGCCGGTGCCGTACTATCATGTCGTGTTCACGCTGCCGGCGCTCGATTGCCGACATCGCCTACCCGAACAAGGCCGTCGTCTACGATATCCTGTTTAAGGCATCTGCCGAGACCCTGATCACGATCGCGGCCGACCCAAAACACCTCGGCGCCCGCGTCGGCATCACCTCGGTCCTCCATACCTGGGGGTCCGCCATGACCCATCATCCGCACGTGCACATGATCGTGCCGGGCGGCGGCATCTCGCTCGATGGCAAGCGCTGGGTGGCGTGCCGGCCTGGCTTCTTCCTGCCAGTGCGTGTGCTCTCGCGCCTGTTTCGCCGGCTGTTCCTGGAGAAGCTGATCGCGGTCCACAAAGCCGGCCACCTGAAGTTCTTCGGCGGTCATGTCGCTCTCGCCGACACGAAGGCGTTCGCGGCATATCTGGCACCGCTACGCCGAGTCGAATGCCGAGTAGGTGGGGATGTTGCCATCCCCACCCCTCACAGACCCGGACGTGCCAATTTCCAGCATCCGGTTCTTCACGGGAGAGCTTCGCTCGCGGTGGCGTAAAGGCGGTGGACGATCCGCGCCGGTGGAAGCGGATGGCGCTGCAGGATCGCGTTGAGGCGGGTCCACTGGAACGCGCCTCCGCCGCGATGCCGTCGCCCCAGCCATTTCCTCCACTGCACCACGACCTGGCAGGCGAACCATCGTATGCGTCGAGAGTTGCCTGATATGCCGTAGTAGGCATAGTGGCCTCGCATCATCTGGGACAGGTGGGCATGCTGATCGCGCAAGGATAGATGCCGATTGCGTCGGCACCACTCTCTTACCGCCGCCAGCGCCCGCGCGTACCGGCCTTTGGCCGTCACTTGCCTCACCCCGTTCACGCCCTTCTTCGACTTGGCCCAGATATGGGTGAAGCCGAGGAAGTCGAACGTGGTGCCGTCCGTATCCGGATGGCATGTGCCCTCCGGCCGATGAAAGCGACAGTCGACGAGGTGCGTCTTGTCAGGATGGAGCTTGAGCCCGTACCGTGCAAGCCGCTTACCCAGCACGTCCATGACCCGCTTGGCGTCGTCGAGACTCTCGAACGCCAGCACGCTGTCATCGGCGTACCGAACGAGGATGCCGTTCCCCTTGAGGCGGGGCCGCACGTCCCGCTCGAACCATTCATCCAGCACATGGTGCAGGTAGATGTTTGCGAGCAGAGGCGAGACGACTCCACCTTGCGGGGTGCCCTCGGTCGTGCGCTGAAGCAGACCATGCTCGAGCACGCCCGCCTTCAGCCATTTGTCGATCATCCGGCGAATGACGCCGTCCGTGACTCGCCTGTCGAGAAACGCACGCAGGTGATGATGTTGGATGGTGTCGTAGTATTTTGAGATGTCGACGTCCAACACCCAGCGCAGCCCCTGCCGACCCATGAAGGCCAGACGCAACGCACTGAGGGCCTGATGCGCCGACCGTCGCGGCCGGAAGCCAAACGAGCACGGCAGAAAGTCCGCCTCGTAGATCGGCTCCAGCACCATGACGATCGCCCGCTGTGCCACCTTGTCTTCGAGCGTTGGAATGCCGAGCGGCCGCTCCGAGCCGTCCGCCTTGGGAATGTAGACCCGACGGACCGGCGGGGCGACGTAGCGGCCGGACTTGATGCGCTCCAGGAGGGCCGAGAGATTGGCCTCCAGGTTCGCCTCGTATGCCGCCGCCGTCACGCCGTCGATGCCGGGCGCTCCATCCTTGCGCGTCAGCCGGTACGCCTCCCGTATCCATTCCAGGTCGATAACGTGGTGAAGCGTGGACAGAACTGCCCCCGCCTTGGTTCTCGCCAGTTCGGCTATCCGTTGTCGTTTCGTGGACAGGTTTGTGGAGCCCAAGGTCTCCTCCCATGTTTCCTGGCAACGGTTCTCATCCCATGGCGCCTCCCCTCCCTCGTGCGGGTCCCAGTGAGCCCGGTTCCCCGCGGTCAGCAGTACGATGAAGGCGCTACGACTTCCCGCTTGCGTATCCCCGGTCACTTATTTGCTTCGCTTCCGAGGTCCACGCGATCCTCCGTTGTTCGTGCTCGCTTTGACAGCGCTCCCGGCCGGGTGGAGGACCCGGTCCAGGCCAGGGCATTTGTTCAACCGGCTGCCCAGGTGCCGGCGTGTTCTCGCATGGACGCGAGCGGGATCTCACAGGTTCCCAGGCGATCCATTCCATGCCTTTGCCCCGGTCTGAGACCCCGGCCGGATCGACGGTCCCTCACCATGACGGTCCCGTCGATGCTGCCCCCGCTCAACCCACAGCGAAGGCTCCAGCGATCATAATTTCGAGGCTACTCACGCGGCTTCAGCATCTGCTGCCTACGCTTCAAGAATGGCGTTGCCGCCATCCAGGCAAGGCGCGCTTCCGACTGGCTGGTTGGCCTTTGCCGGGAGGGAGTTAAACCCTCTGGATCGCGTTGAAAGGTTTCAGAACGCCATGTTCATTCTCCTCTCCTGAGCTTTTCCTGTCGCAAGGGTGGTCTATGCCAAGCGCCCGTTCGGCGGGCCACACGCCGTTTTGGCCTATCTGTCGCGCTATACCCACCGTGTCGCCATCGCCAACAGCAGATTGATTGCCTCCGACCGCAACGGCGTCACCTTCCGATGGAAGGACTATCGCACCGAAGGTCGTGATCGCCAGAAGGTCATGACACTCGTTACCGCCGAGTTCATCCGCAGATTTCTGACCCACGTCCTGCCGCACGGCTTCCACCGCATCCGCCACTACGGCCTGCTCGCCAGCGGCACGCGCGCCGGTAACATCGCCCGAGCGCGCCGATTGCTCGACCCATCAACGGCACAGCCCGAGGCCGCGGATACAAGGCGCGCCGAGACTGAGGAACCCAAGCCGCTATCGCAGCCGTGCCCGTGCTGCGGCGGTCGCATGATTATCATCGAGAGGTTCCAGCGCGGATGCTCACCGCGCACCCGTCCCGCCGCAGCCCCTGCCACAATCAGAATCGACACATCATGATCAGATCACGTTCGATGCAACATCCCAGTGCTGCACTTCCGCTGCGCCGGCTATCGGTCGGAAATGACCATGCTCGCCGTCGCGCTGCTCACGATAGTCGCCGTCTCATTCCATCACCGCCGCGCAACTCCAATTCTGCTCCTTGCAACCGGCCGACCCGCTTCGTAGCGCCCGCGATCGCCTGCCGAGAAAGCTCCCAACCCACCTCGGCAAAAGACCGGCAGCAGCTAAATCCCCATAGCGCCTGACGCACCACCTCATCACATCTTCCGCGGTTTCCTCCCCTGGAGGTTTGCGTACGCCGGCCCCCGTGACCACCGCGCCACCTTCATGGGCCGCCATCCGCAAACCTTCAC
>CAWILG010000010.1:0-167087 GCA_963836765.1 uncultured Alphaproteobacteria bacterium | reverse complement strand
CTCTCTCTCTCTCTCTCTCTCTCTCTCTCTCTCTCTCTCTCTCTCTCTCTCTCTCTCTCTCTCTCTCTCTCTCTCTCTCTCTCTCTCTCTCTCTCTCTCTCTCTCTCTCTCTCTCTCTCTCTCTCTCTCTCTCTCTCTCTCTCTCTCTCTCTCTCTCTCTCTCTCTCTCTCTCTCTCTCTCTCTCTCTCTCTCTCTCTCTCTCTCTCTCTCTCTCTCTCTCTCTCTCTCTCTCTCTCTCTCTCTCTCTCTCTCTCTCTCTCTCTCTGATGATTGCCCATGCGGTCAGAAATATAACCCATAATAGGACTACCAACGAGCCAACCAAAAAATACCATGGAGTTTGCAAAAGCAGCTTGGTGTGGAGAAAAACCTAAGGCAGTACGTAAAGAAGGAATACCCCAAATTTCTGCGAACGCTGACAGCGACAAATACAACATGCAGGCAACCATGCCCGCTAACCAAATTTGTGGATTGCCCGCAATTTTAAGCAATGCCATAAAAATTTCTTTCACATGGAGTGGCACGATGTGTTCTGCTTTTTCCGGCGGATGATTACGAACAATGATGGCAATAAGCGGCGCTAAAATTACACCGATACCTGCACCATATAAAATAGTTGTTTGCCAACCTACATGTTCTACCACGCGAGTCAAACCAATATCGCCCACCATGCCACCGATCATGCCTAATGCTGTGACTATTCCTGTAAACATGGCAAATCTATTAATCGGTAACCACACAGAAGCTAATTTTGAAGGCAACGCATAAGCAGAAGGTACTCGTTACAACTGGACTAAAAAACTACCAATCTGTACCAACTGAATGGGTAGAACCAAAAATAAAACTCCCTAAGGCACAAATTACCGTAGCGAAAGTAAGAACTAAACGGGGACCATATAAATCTACAATAGGACCCACTAATAATTGCATCGGCGTATAAGCTACATAATAAAGCCCAATTAAAGAGCCAAACCCAGCGGCAGAAATATTAAAAAATGAGCGTAAATCAGGCTCCATTACGCTAGGAGAAATACGCAGCAAAAATTGATAAGCATAAAAAATCATGCCCATGCTGCAAATTAGCCAGCCGATGCTAGTAGCGGTTTTTTTGAAGGTTGCTTGCGTCATACAAATGATCCTTTTATTAAAATTTCGGCGATTATAACAGCTCAATAACAGAACCGCACCCGCTCCGTTACGCCGCAAAATAACGTATAGGAAATGGTATCAGCGTAGCCCGCGATTTCAGCGGGCAAGCCTTCGCCCCATAAGGTGACAATGTCGTTTACTTGGGCATTGGGACAATTACGTAAATCTACGGTAATCATGTCCATCGACAGATGTCCTGCAATTGGACAACGAACGCCATTAATTAAGACAGGCGTACCATTTTTAATATGGCGAGGATAGCCATCCCCATATCCAATTGCTATTACACCAACAGGCATATCTTCCTGGCAAGTATATGTTCCACCATAACCGATTTTTTCGCCCGCTTTAATATTATTAATCGCGATTAATTTGGCAGTTAATGTCATTACTGGCTTTAAATTAAATTCTGGAGCAATGGTGTTTGCAATCGGTGAAGCGCCATAAAGCATGATACCAGGACGAATCCAATCTGCATGCGTCTCAGGATGCGCTAAAATTGCGCCTGAATTGGCGAGACTTTTTTCTTCTGCTAAATTGGCAGTCAGTGCTTGAAAAATTGCAGCTTGTTTTGCGGTAGTCGATTTACTTGGTATATCGGAATCAGCAAAATGCGTCATTAAAATAAAATTAGGATGAACATTCACACATGCTTTTAATTGTTGATACATGTCAGGAAATTTTTCTGGTGAAAAACCTAAACGATGCATACCCGTATCAATTTTAAGCCATATTTTAATAGGATTTTTTAATTTTGTTTTATTTAATAATTCTAAATGAGAATTATGATGCACCACAATTTGTTCATTTTCAGCAGCAGTCATTAATTCTGCTGCAGTGGCAATTCCTGTCGTTAGCATGATAGGTTTTTGAATATCCGCGTCGCGCAATGTCATCGCTTCTTCTAAGGAAGCCACCGCTAATCCATCAGCTTGTTGCAATGCTTGCGCAACACGCACAGCACCATGGCCGTAGCCGTTAGCTTTTATCATGGCCAATACTTTTTGTTTAGGCGCGCACGCTTTAACAACTTGTAGATTGTGTTGCAATGCTGCTAAGTTAATTTGCGCTTGCGGATATTTCATGCAGTGTTAATCATTAAAAACTGCTGAAGCAGTGTAGTTTTCAAAACGCGTGTATTGACCCAAAAATGTTAAACGTATCCTGCCAAATAGGACCATTACGTTGCTTGGCAATAATAATTTCTGCTGTGCCTTTATCAGGGCTCTCTTCGTTATAGACTTCATCACGATAAATAAACATAATTAAATCGGCATCCTGTTCAATCGCGCCTGATTCGCGTAAATCACTCATTACCGGACGGCGATCAGTACGCTGTTCTAAGCCACGATTTAATTGCGATAAAGCAATAACGGGGACGTTTAATTCTTTTGCTAAAGCCTTTAATGAACGAGAAATTTCCGAAATTTCCGTGGTCCGATTTTCTTTAAATCCAGTCACTTGCATTAATTGCAAATAATCAATTACGATTAAACCTAAATCTTTATGCTCACGCGCTAATCTTCTTGCACGAGCGCGCAAATCATTAGGGCTTAGCGCAGGGGTATCATCAATAAACATTTGGGCTTCTGCTAATATACTCACTGAAGAGGTAAGACGCAGGCGAGTCTTCTTCTTGCAATTTTCCGGTACGAACTTTGTGCTGATCAATGCGTCCTAATGAAGACATCATACGCATTGCTAATGATTCGCCTGACATTTCCATGCTAAATACAAGCACTGGTTTTTTTATTTTGAGCGCAGCATTTTCAGCAATATCATGGCAAACGCCGTTTTACCCATGGATGGACGGCCCGCAATAACAATCAATTCTCCCACTTGCAAACCAGATGTCATTTCATCTAAATCGGCAAATCCCGTTGGAACTCCTGTGATTGGCTCATTAGAATGATACAAAGTATCAATACGATCGGTGGCAGCTGCTAATAAACTACTAATTTTAACCGGACCTGCGCCACGCGCATGTCTTTGCGCAATTTGGAAAATTTTTTGTTCCGCTTCATTTAATAATTCAGCACTATAACGACCCAAAGGATGATAGAGGTTTCAATAATTCCATTACTGATTTCTATCATTTGCCGCAACACTGATCTTTCCCGAACAATATCAGCATAAGCAACAATATAGCCGCACTGGGGGTGTTATTAACCAGTTGAAAAAGAAAAACATCCCCGCCAATAGCTTCCAATTGATTAGCATTTTTTAAAGCTTCAGCAAGGGTTAAAACATCAAAAGGAATATCGCGAGCGGCTAGGCTAGTCATTGCCTCAAAAATAATACGATGATTGGGAAGGAAAAAATCATCAGCAGAAATTACATCGGCATACGTTCCCAGGCCTTTGTATCAAGCATTGCCACCTGAAACAGCTTGTTCTGCTTCGTCAGAACGAGGAATGGTCTTTATGCCGGCAATTTTTAAGTCGGTTTTTTTACTGGTTTTGAAATTTTGTTCGCCCACTGTAGACATAAATGTGGCCTTTTAAAGATGAGACGTGTTAAAGATGAGACGCGATTGAATCGCGTCTCTACGACGAATCTTACACAGTTGCTTCTTCTGGTAAAACATTCAACTTAATTGTTACACTGACATCACCATGCAACAATAAATTAATGGAATATTCACCGGTTTTGCGAATGGCGCCTTCTGGCAATAACACTTCGCTTTTTTCTACTTCATGATTAGCTTCTGTTAATGCTTTCGCAATTTCGCGAGTGCCAATTGAACCGAATAATTTGCCTTCTTCTGCTGCTCTTGCACGAATGGTCAGCGTATACTCGGCAAATTTTGCTGCGCGTGACTGCGCTTTTGCTGCCGATTCAGCCGCCGCTTTTTCCAATTCAGCACGACGCGCCTCAAATTTAGTAATATTAATTTGAGTCGTGCAGAAACTGCTTTACCTTTCGGAATTAAAAAATTGCGGCTATAGCCTGCTTTTACTTTAACTTTGTCACCCATGGTGCCTAAGTTACGAATTTTTTCTAATAAAATAACTTGCATGGTATTTCAGCCTCGCTTATTTATTATGGGTATCAGTGTAAGGCAATAACGCCACAAAACGTGCTAATTTAATCGCACGCGCTAACTGCCGTTGATAACGCGCAGTGGTACCGGTAATTCTGCTTGGTACAATGCGACCTGATTCCATAACATAACCTTTTAACATTTCTAAATCTTTATAATCAATTTCCTTCACGCCTTCGGCGCTGAAACGACAATATTTTTTACGACGAAAATAGCTAGACATGGTGGCCTCGTTAGTATTCAGTTTGTTCTTCGATTTCTTCTTCCCGTTTCGGAGCGCGTTTGCCCTCGGTTTGACCCGGAGCTAAGGGAGAAGGATCAGTAACAGCCGTGTCACGGCGCAAGACGAGGTTTCGCAAAATTGCATCGTTATAACGGAAGCTGGTGTTGAGTTCAGCTAAGGTTTTATCGTCACACTCGATATTCATCAAGATATAGTGAGCCTTGTGAACTTTGCTAATTGGGTAAGCTAACTGGCGACGACCCCAGTCTTCGAGGCGATGCACTGCACCACCACTTTCAGTCACTTGGGCTTTTGTAGCGTTTGACCATAGCAGGCACTTGGTCGCTTTGGTCAGGATGAACTAAAAACACAATCTCATAGTGTCTTTTCATAGACTTCCTCATGGTTAAAGCCTCCGGACTGCCCTTTTATTATTATCAGGGGCCGTGAGGCAAGGTTTTAGGACCGGCTATTCTAATGGGATTGGGCCCAATATGCAAATTTTTTACCAATTCGGCGCTTATTCCGGATTAGTGATACTTTTACGGAATACACCTGTGTTAAGTTAGCTAAAAATTGGCTGAAATCTATAATTTGGGCAAAATACTCACTTTCAGCTACATCACGGCGGACACCATTAACATGGACCAATACGGGACGATATGAAAACCTAGCGGGAAGCGTTAAACGAGAAATTTTCTCTTTCATTTCGCTAATAATTGCGGGACCAATTTCAAATTGAGAGAATTTTATTTCGCAACATAGACGCACTGAAATTTAGTTTGAATCAAATAGTCAATTTGACAACCTTTTTGGCGTGCTGTTTTACGCTGAAAAAAGGGATTTGCAAAAACAATATCTTCTGGCCGCAAGCCTAATAGCTGAATAATCTCATGATGATTGTTCACAACTAAATTTTCAAATTGCAATCCCATAATCGTTTCCCAACCAGGCAAAGAATTCAAAGAAACATTTTTAAATAAACCTTTATCAATTTTTGCTTTGTTGGGCAAAATATATTTTAAATAAAAACGCACATAGTTATCTTTTAAACGAAAATAACTGAGTTTAGAAACTTCACCCGTTTTAATGTCCCAAGTAAAGTCACGTGCAATAAAGCCCCCTAACACCAAATCCAGCAAATATTCACTGAAAGTACCCGTACGAGTTAAACCAACTTCTTTTGCTAATTCCTCCGCACTTTCCGCTCCTTTCACTAATCGTTCGATAATTTTTTTATATATCTTACTGCGCTTACCAAAAATATCAGAGAAAATATGTTCAAACTCGTTAACTAATGCGCCTTCCTTAATAAAACAAAGCCGCCTTATATTCTCTTCTGCTGCTAATTTTGGATTGATTAGCTCCAAATAACGCGGCACTCCGCCGGTTACCGCCAAGATTTTAAATTTTTCGTAAGCGGAAATTAATTTTTTTAATTTTCCCCAGAATAATTTACAATCCTTCAAGGGTAATTCTTGTAACGTCATATACAAAGACGGGCGACCTAAAAAGCCTGTGCTGCTAATAATATTCTTTTCAATCCAAGAAGAAACTGAGCCACACAATACCAGTATCAAGTGGGGATTTTTTTTAAAATGCAAATCCCAAGCGTTTTTCAACTTACCGAGAAAGTCTGGATCCTCCGATCCCATCCAGGAAATTTCATCAAATAATATGATACAACTTCCTGTTTTAACTTTTTCAGCCAATAACAAAAATAGCTTACTCCAATCATCTGCTGTGACTTCTGGCAGTCCTGTTTGTTGACTTAATTGTCCGGCAAACTCATCCCGCTGAGATTGTGCCGTGGTCGCAGGAGTAGGAGGGATGCCTGAGAAACTATAAAAACGGCCGTTACGTTTAGCGAATTCTTCTACTAAGCGACTTTTGCCAATACGCCGCCGCCCTTGTAGGGTCACCAAACTGGCGGTGCGCTTAGTTAATAACTGCTGTAATTCAGCCAATTCCTCAGCTCTGCCAATGAATTCAACCATCTCATAATACTCCCATGTCGATTTCTAGTCGTGAAATTTTGACATATTTTACGACTACAAATCGACATATGTCAATCTTTAGTCGTAAAATTTAAGAGGATTTCTCGACTACAAATCAACAAATGTCGATTTCTAGTCGTGAAATTTTGCGCTTTTTTAGACTACAAATTGACAAAGAAGGGGCAAGTAGTGGGTGCAAGACGAGATAAATTGTCACCACAATATTGACCATGCCATTGATTGCCAGGCGTATGTGCAGCAATAACAGGAGCAGCGTAAATAATATTTACTGTCTGCAGAGTTCCGTAAACACAAAGACTTAACGGATGTTGCGGGTCAATGGAACTCGTAATAGCTTGGGTGAGATAATAAGTTTGAGCTTTAATTGCTTGTTTATTGCTGGTATTCATGTATTGCCAGAAATTTTCTTTCGTATTTATACAACTATTTGGATCAGCATTTGCAGTGCAGACAATTTTGTCAGCGCAAAAGATGGAGATGGGCTGGGGTGCTGCGAGAGCCGGAATAATAAATAATGCAGCTAAAATTGAAAGGGGATTTTTTAACTTCATAGTTTTTCTCTTATTATTAATTTTAAATTTTTATCTTACGTAGAGACGTGATTTATCACGTCTCAGCGAACTATCAAACTGCTCTGCCTCATAATTTTGGCACAGAATTACGATTATCATTCATTAGCTGTGGTGCTTGCTATACTTTTTGAGACGTGATAAATCACGTCTCTACGTTCAAGCAATAATATGGATATTAATTCCGGCTTGAGCGGGATCCATTCTAGTGTAATCGCGTTTTAAATAATCTGCTAAGGAAATATCGATCACTTTGCCTTTAATTTCCGAAGCTTCGCGAAACATTAAACCATGCTTGGTGCGAATTGCCAAACCCATATGGGTAACATCTAGAGTTGTGCCTAAAGATGGGTGATAGCAATTGGCGCAAACAATTTCGATAATAGCTGGCGAGGGAATTGCATTAAATATTTTTTCGTTAGGAATGAGCTGAGAGCCTTGCTGCGAATATAATTCTGAAAAAGGAATATAAGGGATGCGGCTAGTTAGGGCTTTAACTTGTTTGCCTTGATCACGCAAGTGTTGCACCAAATTATTTTGTTCCTGCAACGAAACTTGTTGTAACAATTTTAAAGAATTCGCTTGTTTCAAATGATACCAATTAGGCTTATTCATGAGCGCGCGACTGATTTTTACTGGAAAACCTAACTGAGTAGTGACATCTTTGATATAACCTGCTTTTTCATTATTACTATTCCAATCAACGCTGGTGAAATGATTACGATTAACATAAGCAACTTCACCGTTTTTATAGCGAATTTGATTAATTATATTTTTAAATTCATTGAGATTGTTGGCTTTTGCTAGCGCCAAAGTGGTATCAACTAAGGTTTCACAATCAAACTTATCGGTGCGATACAAGGGGTTTTGATCAAATTGGCCATTAGCCCCCTCCCCTAAAGGGCCAAAAAAATAAGGCCGACCTAAAAAATATTTACTGGATTTATCGAGGCGGGCGTTTATATCTTCATTAGAATTATTTAAAACGGTTTGATAAATGCGTGCAATTTGTTGGTCGTAATATTGAGGACTATAAGGAGGAATAATTTGGGGGCGGCCTGAATTTGTATCTGCAAAAATATTAACAAACAGAACGCCACCAAAAGTTAATAAAAAAAATATTTTTTTAGGAACCCAATTGGTCATAAATAACACTTTCACTAATTTCTTGCTTAAAAAAACGAGACGCGATTGAATCGTGTCTCTACACTTTACGTTGGCGCAGTGCTTCAAACAAACATACGCCTGTTGCTACCGAAACATTTAAACTGGAAATTTCACCAACGGTGGGAATATGAATTAATTTATCGCATAAATCGCGAGTTAAGCGCCGTAAGCCTGTGCCTTCAGCACCCAGCACCAAACCCAGTGCGCCTTTTAAATCCATCTTATAAATATTTTCGCTGCCCTCTTCTGCAGCACCATATAACCAAATTCCTTGCTCTTTCAACCATTCCATCGTGCGCGCTAAATTAGTGACTTGAATAAACGGTGTAATTTCTGCAGCGCCGCTAGCAACTTTGCGCACTACCGGCGTTAACCCAACTGCGCGATCTTTGGGTGCAATGACTGCATGCACACCAGCAGCGTTCGCAGAACGCAAACATGCGCCTAAATTATGAGGATCTTGTACGCCATCCAGTAATAATAAAAAGGGGGGCTCTGATAATTCAGATAATACATTTTCGATATTAGTGGCAAGCGTTTTATTCACATAACAAACTGCAACAACGCCTTGATGCGGACTTTTTTCGGTTACATTATCTAACGCAAGTATACTGGCATTTTCTAATACCACCCCGACGCTAGCAGCTAATTTAGTTAATTGCTGCAAACGCTGATCATGCCGCCCCGTTTGCAATAAAATTTTCTGCACGCGTTCGGGGGTTTTTTGTAAGAGAGACTGCACGGCATGAAAGCCATAAACGATTTCAGTATTTTTCATAAGGAAGTATTTTATGCTTAAAGACACTTGACCGCAAAAAAATGTCACGTTACTTTAGCGCCATGCGACAACAACTCCGGATAGTGCCAGCTTTTATCGTTCTCTGCAGCATGTTACTGCTCACGCAGCTAACCGGCTGTAGCACGCTCAAACCCGTGCAAGACGGCGCGCCAAGCGGAAATGTAGATATTACGCAAATCCCTAATGCGGTGCCCAAACAAGAAGCTATTAGTAAATATGGCAATAAATCTTCTTATATTATTCACGGCAAACGTTATCATGTTTTAAAAACTGGCAAAGGCTATAGCAAAGTGGGATTTGCTTCTTGGTATGGCACCAAATTTCACAAAAAGTTAACCTCAACCCGGGAAACTTATAATTTATACGCTATGACCGCGGCTAGCCCTGAATTACCCATCCCCTGCTATGCGCAAGTCACTAATTTATCCAATGGCAAAAGCGTTATCGTAAAAGTAAATGATCGCGGCCCTTTTGCTGATAATCGCATTATGGATTTATCTTATGTTGCAGCCAGAAAATTGGGCATTTATGCAAAAGGAACCGGTTTAGTACGGGTCACTACAATCGACCCAGCACAATGGGCAGCTCATCACGGCCAATATCCAACCTTGGCAACTGTTACGCCCCCCTCCTCCTTACCTTCTGAATTTTATTTACAAGTGGGTGCTTTTGCCAACCAAACTAATGCGGAAAGCCTACGGTATCGTGTGGCACAACTGACAACAGTACCTGTGACCATAAAATCAGGGTATCATAACGACAGCGCTATTTACCGTGTCCAAGTGGGGCCATTGGCCGCAAACGAATCGAATGAATTACGGGAAAAACTTGAGAATGTAGGCTTAGGCTCAGGTATTTCAATTATTGGTTAAACTTTATTTAATAGGACAGTGACAATGAAAAAAATTTTACTTGCGCTCATTACTTCTATCGTGACGCTTGGAATTCAAGCAGCGCCAGCCACAACCACCAGCGCTATTACCCCAGCGCCGGTCACCTCCTCTGCAGCATCCCAAGCTTATCCTTCTGTGCCACCTCCACCAGCCATTGATGCCAAAGGTTATGTACTGATGGATGCGAATAGCGGACAGATTTTGGCACAACAAAATGCTTCTTCTCGTTTGGAACCCGCGAGTTTGACTAAAATGATGTCCATGTATGTCATTTCTTCTACCTTAAAAACCGGTCGTATTAAATTAAGCGACAACGTGCCCATTAGTAAAGAAGCATGGAAGACGGGTGGTTCACGTATGTTTGTCCAAGTGGGTACGCAAGTGCCCGTTCAGGAATTAATTAATGGTATTGTGGTTGCTTCCGGAAACGATGCTGCAGTAGCCATGGCTGAATATATTGGCGGTACGGAAGAAGGTTTTGTCGACATTATGAATCAAAGCGCTGCCAAATTAGGCATGACTAATTCCCACTTTATGGATGTTAATGGTTTACCAGCAGCCGACCATTATAGCTGCCCTGTTGATTTAGCTGTTTTAGCTCGGTCTTTAATTGAGGATTTTCCTGAATATTATCCTTGGTATAGCCAAAAATGGATGCAATATGGCAAAATTAAACAACCTAATCGTAATCAATTATTATGGCAAGATCCTACGGTTGATGGCTTAAAAACCGGTCATACTGATGGCGCAGGTTATTGCTTAGTGGCTTCTGCAAAACGTAATGACATTCGCTTAATTTCTGTGGTCATGGGCGCCACTAGCGCTAAAGCCCGCGCTTCTGCTACGGAAGCATTATTAAATTGGGGATTCCGCAATTTTTCTAGTCACCAGCTCTATCCAGCCGGACAAGCGTTAGCAGAACCGCGGGTTTGGTATGGTGCACAAAAAACAGTTCCATTAGGACTCAATAGAGCTCTAACGGTTACTATACCCAGTAATCAATATCAAAATTTAAAAGCATTTTTAACGATTGATTCGCATCTCCAAGCCCCAATTAAACAAGGGCAACAATATGGAAAAGTAGACGTGATGCTGGGCAATCAAATGTTATTCTCAGCTCCTGTTGTTGCTCTACAAAATGACCCAACAGGAAATGGAATTATTCAGTTACGAGACAAAGTGATTTCAATGTTTAATAAATCATAAGTTTTCCCTTCTCCCCTTGCGGGAGAAGGTGGGCCCTACGGGCACCCTCTCCCGCAAGGGGAGAGGGAAATAAAAAGGCAAACAATATGAAAATAGTCTATTTAAATGGCGAATTTTTACCATTAGCAGAAGCCCGCGTTCCAGTGACTGATCGTGGTTTTTTATTTGCCGATGGAGTTTATGAGGTTATTCCTGTTTATAATCAACAACCTTTTCGTCTCAAAGAACACTTAAAACGCATGCAAATTAGTTTAGAAGGCATTCAATTAGTTTATAAACTTGAGCCACAACAATGGGAAAAAATTTTCGCAGAATTAATTACGGCAAATTTAGCACTGAATGGTGAGAATCAATTTATTTATTTTCAAATTACGCGCGGCGCGCCTGAAGATCGAGCACATCCTTTTCCCACAAATACCGCACCCACTATTTTTGCGCAAGCTTCTGCGTTTAAACAATTGAGTTTAGATGAACTTAATCAGGGCATGCATGCCATTACCGCGCCCGATATTCGTTGGCAAAACTGCCATATTAAATCTATTGCTTTATTAGCCAATGTGATGCTTTTTCAACAAGCAAAAAATGTTAGTGCTCATGAAACCATTTTATTACGGGATGGTAAAGTAATTGAAGGTGCCACAAGTAATGTTTTCATTGTTAAATCTGGCATCTTAAAAACCCCACCACTTTCCAATCTTTTATTGGCCGGTATTACGCGGGAATTTGTGTTAGAATTAGCGAAGAAATATCATATTCCCATGGAAGAAACCAATATTAGCGAAGCTGAATTAAGAGCTGCAGACGAAGTTTGGATTACCAGTTCTACCAAAGAAATTTATCCAATTGTCAAATTGGATAATAAACCAATCGGCGGCAGCAAACCCGGACCAGTCTGGGAAAAAATGATTCGGTATTATCGCGACAATATAAATAGTAAACAAAACTTAATAAAGGCATAAAAACAAAAATACCATGGACCAACAACAATCACTTTTACAATTTCCCTGCGAATTTCCCATTAAAATCATGGGACCTGCTGGTTTTGATTTTGAAGCAAAAATTATTAGCATGGTGCGAAAACACGCCCCTGATTTAGGTGAAGCTGCTATCACCACACGTTTAAGCAAAGATGGCACTTACCAAGCTATCACTGTGACAATTCACGCCATGAGTAAAGAACAGCTTGATGCAATTTACAAGGATTTGAATGCAGATAAAGAAGTATTAATGACCTTATGATTTTATCGCCCATCATTCGCCATCTAGGTTTGCAAAATTACGAAGCCGTTTGGCAACAAATGAAAACCTTCACCGATAATCGCACCGCCACAACGGCAGACGAAATCTGGTTATTAGAACACCCCCCCATCTTTACTCAAGGCCAAGCTGGAAAACCCGAACATGTGCTTAATCCAGGTAATATTCCTATCATCCAAACTGATCGCGGCGGTCAAGTTACCTATCATGGCCCCGGACAATTAGTAGCTTATATTTTAATTGATCTGAATCGCTTAAAAATCGGCACACGGCAATTAGTCTGTGGCATAGAAAAAGCGATTATTCGTGTTTTAGACGAATATCAAATTAAAGCCAAAGGTGACCGTAATGCTCCGGGAGTCTACGTTAATGGCGCCAAAATTTGCTCAATCGGCTTGAGGGTGAGAAAAGGCTGCTCTTATCATGGCCTTGCATTCAATCTGAATATGGATCTTGAACCTTTTTCGCGCATTAACCCCTGCGGTTATCAAGGTCTTAAGATAACTCAGCTACGTGATTTTGTTTCTAGCGTTGATCAAGGTACAATTGGCCCTCAATTAACTGATGCGTTGACCAAAGAAATTTATGAACAACACTAATACCAAACAACGCGCCGCAGAAAAACTGGCGCGAATCCCCGTCAAGATTGAAGCAACTACTGAAACATTACGTAAACCCGACTGGATTCGTATTAAACTCCCCAGTGATAACAGCATCCAAAATTTAAAAGATTTATTACGCAGCCAAAAAATGGTGACAGTTTGCGAAGAAGCTGCATGTCCTAATTTAGCCGAATGTTTTAGTCACGGCACAGCAACATTTATGATAATGGGCGACAAATGCACGCGTCGCTGTAGCTTTTGTGATGTCGCGCACGGCAAACCAGACCCATTAGATCAAGAAGAACCTCTGAATCTTGCCAATACCGTAGCAGCCATGAAATTAAAATATGTTGTTATTACTTCTGTTGATCGCGATGATTTGCGCGATGGTGGCGCGGCGCATTTTGCCAATTGTATTCGCGAAACTCGCGCCAAAAATCCCGGCATTAAAATTGAAGTATTAGTGCCTGATTTCCGGGGACGCATGGAAAAAGCTCTCGATGCGTTAGCCGTAGAACCACCGGATGTTTTTAATCATAACATCGAAACCGTACCCCGTATTTACAAACCCGTGCGTCCAGGTTCTGATTACGCCTGGTCATTGAAATTATTACAAGAACATAAAAAACGTTTTCCACACATTCCTACTAAATCGGGTTTAATGTTAGGTTTGGGCGAAACTAATGAAGAAATTATTGCAACATTGCAAGACTTACGTACACACGATGTGGACATGCTCACCCTTGGACAATATCTCCAACCCAGCCGCCATCACCATCCTGTCCTACGTTATGTCACTCCCCAAGAATTTACCGAATTAGGAAATATCGCCAAACAAATGGGATTTGTGCATGTTGCCAGCGGTCCTTTAGTGCGCTCTTCATATCATGCAGATCGTCAAGCCGCCGGCGATTTCCCTTCGCCCTTGTAGGAGAAGGGAAAAAATTAAAAGGATTAAATGATTCACGAACATTTACAACATATTGTTGCTTATCTCCACACTCATCCTCACTGGGGTTGGGCAGTTGCTTTTATCGTTTCATTCATTGAATCCTTAGCCGTCATTGGCACTATTGTTCCTGGCTCCGTCACCATGACTGCCATTGGTGCATTGGTAGGCTCAGATGTTTTACCTGCTGGCCCAACCTATTTTTGGGCCATCGCCGGAGCGTATGCTGGTGATTGCATCAGTTATTGGTTTGGCCGTTATTATGGTGATAATCTCGCAAAAATTTGGCCTTTTTATAAATATCCCAAACTCCTGCCAAAGGGAGAAGCCTTTTTTAAAAGCCACGGTGGTAAAAGTGTTTTAATCGGCCGTTTTGCGGGCCCGGTGCGAAGCGTAGTGCCAATGATCGCTGGCGTTCTCAATATGCCGCCTATACGATTCCTACCTGTAGCGCTGGTAACTGCTATTTTATGGGCTGTTGTTTATATGAGCCCAGGCGTAATCCTAGGGGCGTTATCCTTAGAATTACCGCCAAAAGTAGCCACAGAATTTATCGCAATGGGGTTGTTATTTCTTCTTATTATTTGGGGCTGCACCTGGACAATAAAATTTTTCTTCGATCAAACGTGGAATCAAATTGATCGTGCTTTAATTAAGTGGTGGGATTATTTAAATGTCCATAAAAGTTCACACTGGATCACACAATTACTCCGTAATCCTACCCATGAGGAAGATCATCAACAATTAGTCCGCGCTGTTTTTGCAATTATTTTTAGTTTATTATTTTTATTTGTAATATTCTGTGTTACCTCTAAAACTTTGTTAACGCATTTAAACTCACCCATCTTTAATTTTTTACAAAGTATCCGCATCCGTCCTGTCGACAATGTAATGATTACCTTAGATTTATTTGCCGACGCCCATGTGTTATTAATTACAGGTGTTATTATTTTCTTGTGGTTAAGCTGGATGCGCCGTTGGTGGTCTGCATTTCATTGGTTTTTAATTCTTCTTTTGAGCGGAAGCGCTACTCTCTTTTTCAAAAGCTTCTGGCATATTGCGCGCCCTCCAATCGCTGCCCTAACAGAACACTCTTCTTCTTTTATTAGCACAATTCTGACCGCGTGCCAGTGCCTGATGCTCCGCCTGGCGACGCTCGATGACGAAGGCAAGCTCGGTGACCATCACGCGGCGCTGGCGAAGGCGTTCTGCACGTCGAAATCGCGTGAGACCGTCTCATGGGGACGCGAGGTCCTGGGCGGCAACGGCATCGTCGCCGACTACAACCTCGCGCGCTTCTTCGCCGATGCCGAGGCGCTCTACTCCTACGAAGGCACGTATCAGATGCAAAATCTGATCGTCGGCAAGGCCATCACCGGTCACGGCGCCTTCATCTGACATCCCGGCGGCGCCGGCGATCCGGCGCCGGCTGCCCCCAATCCAGGAGATATGATCATGGCTTCGCAAGCTGCACCGTTCACCCCTTCGCCTGCAACAGTACCCAACTCCTTGCCCAGGGCGGCGTTGGCGCTTGCGAATGTCCTGTACGAGAAAAAGATTGATCGCCTATGTGACGAGTCAATCGGCCCAAGGTGCTCAACGCGCTCAACACGCCGACCTGGAACGATTTGAGGGCCGCCTTCGCGGATGCCAGGGCCGACGCGTCCGTGCACGGCGTGATCCTCACCGGCGCGGGCGACAAGGCCTTCATCGCCGGCGCCGACATCAGTGAACTTGCAAATGTCGACGCCTATGACGCGGAGGAGTCGAGCCGGTTCGGGCAGGGGGTGCTGGACCTCATCGAAGGTCTCGGCAAGCCGGTGATTGCGGCGATCAATGGTTTTGCGCTTGGCGGTGGCTGCGAGACGGCGATGGCTTGCACGATCAGGATCGCGGTCGAGCATGCCAAGTTCGGGCAGCCCGAGGTCAAGCTCGGCCTGCTGCCGGGCGGCGGCGGAACGCAGCGTTTGCCGCGCCTGGTGGGCAAGGGCCGTGCGTTGCAGCTGATCCTCACGGGGGAGACGATTTCCGCGCTGGAGGCCTATCGTATTGGCCTCGTCAACGAAGTGGTTCCGGCAGCCGGCCTGATTGACCGTGCCGAGACAATACTGAAGCTGATCGCGGCAAACGCGCCAATCGCTGTGAAGTTCTCGCTGGAGGCGGCGAACAAGGGGATGGACACCAGCCAGGCCGAGGGATTTGCGCTCGAGGCATCCTATTTCGGCATCTGCGCGGCCACCGAAGACAAGAAGGAAGGCACCTCCGCCTTTCTCGAGAAACGTGCACCGAAATTCCGCGGTCGGTGACCGCCCGACAGCACGATTGGAAAAAACAGCCATGGCAAGCGACACCATTTTCTCCGGACTGAAGGTAGTGGATCTGGCGAGCTTCATCGCCGGCCCAGCGCCGCGGTGATCCTGTCGGACTTCGGCGCCGACGTCATCAAGGTGGAGCCGCCGAGCGGCGAGCTGTGGCGGCACGCGCACAACATGCCGCCGCAACCGGTCGCCGAGGATCCTTATCCCTGGCACCTCGCCAATCGCAACAAGCGGGGAATCGCGCTCGATTTGAAGTCGCCCAGCGCCCATGCGGTTCTCGAAAAGCTGGTCAAATGGGCCGATGTCCTCATCGTCAATACACCGCATCCGGCGCGCGCGCGGCTGAAGCTCAATTACGAGGATGTGCTGCCGTGGAACCCGCGGCTGATCTATGCCGACATCACCGGCTTCGGCGACAAGGGACCCGATGCGGATCTGCCGGGTTTCGACATCACGTCCTATTGGGCACGCAGCGGTCTGCTGTCGATGACGCGCGATGCCGGCGCACCGCCAACCTGGCCGGTAGCGGGCAGCGGGGATAATGCCACGGCGGTCGGTCTCTATTCGGCGATCGTCACCGCGCTCTATCGGCGCGAGCGCAGCGGCGAGGGAGCGCATGTCACGACCTCGCTGCTCGCCGAAGGCGTCTGGTCCGCCAGCGTCTCGATCCAGGCGGCGCTTTGCGAGGCAAAATTCTTCGGGCTGCATGATCGCATGCACCCCGCAAACGCGGCGATGAACGTGTACCGCGCCAAGGATGATACCTGGTTCGTCCTCATCATAACGCCAGACAAGGTTGCGGCCGTGGCAAAAGCCATAGGCCGCCCGGACCTGCTGACCGATCCGCGCTTTTCCGATCCGGCGAAGCTGATGGCGAATATGCCGCAGCTCACGGCGATCCTCGACGAGATCTTCTGTGGTCAAGCCGATGGCTCATTGGTACGAGGTGTTCAATGGCGTCCACGTCACGTTTGGAGCGGTCCGTGGCCCGCAGGAGGTGATCAACGATCCCCAGCTCCAGGCGAACGACATCATCGTTCCGCTCAGTGGCGCCGGCGGCAAGCTGACGTCCACCATCTCCAGCCCGCTCCAGGTGCATGGCGTCACCAAGGTGCCGGCGAAGCGGGCCCCGAAGATCGGAGAACACAACGACGAGGTACTGCGGCAGCTCGGGTTTAGCGTGACCGAAATCGATGGTTTGCGTACCAGCGGCGCCATTCCGAAACCAAGGGAACATGCGGCCTAGCATGACGACAGGGTCGGGGCGGCGGGAGCCGCCCTGAACCTCGATTTGGCGTGACATTCACCAAACAAGTCGGGAATTCGACCATGGATGATATCGTTGCCGAACAAACCGGAAGCGTCCTGCGCGTCCAGTTCAACCGCCCGACCAAGCGGAACGCGATGACATCGGCGATGTATCTGGCTCTCGCCGGCATCTTCAACAAGGCGGCGACTGACGCGAACACGCGTGTCGTGCTCTGGCACGGCGCAGGAAATTCGTTCTGCGCGGGCAACGATATCGAGGACTTTCTCAAGAATCCGCCGGGGCCCGGCGAATCGCCTCAGGCCGGTCTCATGAACGCGTTCGTCAACTTCGACAAGCCGGTGGTCGTGGCGGTCCAAGGCGCCGCCATCGGCGGCGGCACCACTATGCTGACGCACTGCGACTTCATCTACGCCGGCGAGGGTGCCAAATTCCAGATGCCGTTCATCAATCTGGCTGTCGTTCCGGAATTCGGGTCGAGCTGCTCGGTGCCGGCGCGGATCGGTCACCTCCGCGCCGCGGAGCTGATCCTGCTGGGAGCGCCCTTTGATGCCAGGCGGGCCGCGAAGTTGGGTCTGGTTACCGAAGTGGTATCCGACGAGGACGTCCTGGTGAAGGCGACCGAAACGGCGCAGAAATTGTCAGCGAAGCCGGCTGCGGCGCTGCAAGCCAGCAAGAGGCTCATGAAGCAGCCATTTCGCGAGCAGATCAAGGCGGCGATGAAGGCCGAGAACGAAGAGTTCAATGTGCAAGTCCGCTCCGAAGACGCAAAGGAAGCGTTCTCGGCGTTCCTGGAAAAGCGCAAGCCTGACTTCACGAGGGCCGTCAAATCTCGGGCGACCGCATAGGCACGAACATGCGACCCCGGTAACCAGCGCGCCGCGCCAACCGGAGTCGCTTCGAACGGAAGTATCAGGACGGAGGATGACCATGGAAAAGCCGATGAATGTCTGCGTGCTGGTTGGAAGCCTGCGGAAGGCGTCGCTGAACGGGATGCTGGCAAATGCGCTGATGTCGCTCGCGCCACCTTCGATGAAGCTCGAAAAGGTCGAGATCGGGCAATTGCCCTTTTTCAATCAGGATCTGG
Source organism: uncultured Alphaproteobacteria bacterium (assembly GCA_963836765.1). Classification (GTDB taxonomy): domain Bacteria; phylum Pseudomonadota; class Alphaproteobacteria; order Rhizobiales; family Xanthobacteraceae; genus Bradyrhizobium. The sequence goes on along the minus strand of CAWILG010000010.1, from coordinate 148,539 downwards.
AGACCTCGACCACGCCGGCGCAATGGACCGCGTTCCGCCAGAGCATCAAGACCGCTGACGCGGTGCTGTTCGTTACCCCCGAATATAACCGGTCGGTGCCGCCTGCTCTCAAGAATGCACTCGATGTCGGCTCAAGACCGTATGGCAGCAGCGTCTGGGACCGCAAGCCTGGCGCGATTGTCAGTGCATCGCCGAGCGCAATCGGGGCCTTCGGCGCCAATCATCATCTCAGACAGTCGCTGGTGTTTCTGAACGTCCCGACCATGCAGCAGCCCGAAGCCTATATCAGTCATGCCGACAAGCTTTTCGATGAGCAGGGCAAGCTCTCCAACGATGGCACCCGCAAATTCCTGCAGGGATTCATGCAGGCGTTCGCGAATTGGGTCGAGACGATCCGATCCCAGGGCAGCGTGCCTGACGACTTGCGGCAAGCCCGAGCGAGCGCGGCGTCCGGTTGAAGCAGGCCGCGATCGCCGGCCGGCGACTGGGGTGACGCTCAAAATTGTACCGGCCGCATTCGCTCGAATTCGTCGCGGCACACCTCGCTGAAGCCTCGCAACAGATCGATCGTGCCATCGATGGCCATTTCGCGCAGTTCGACGAAGCTCTTGTCCGGTTCCAGATAGGCATCCAGGATTTTTCGGACAACATCGTCGGCGTGCTCGACCACCTTCTTTGAAGAAACCGCCCGCATCGCGCTCAGCTTCGCATACAGGCTGACCAGGCCGGGAATGTCGGCTTTATCGTGCTGGAGCGCGTCGATGTAGCATTTGGCGGCGTCTTCAATGAAATCCTTGTAAAGGGTCTGCCGGCGGCTCTTCTCGTGTAGAGCCCACTCGACGCGGACCTGGCTTCGGTGGTTCAGCCAGGCCGCCATGCCGCTGGTCAAGCCGCCGACGGCTGCGCCGGTGAGGGCGGCGAGTGCGGAGATGATGGAGACATCCACGGATATAGTTCCCAACCAACTGCCGGACAGCAATGACTGCCGGGCCTCATTACTATGACTATGACGCGGACGACCGCGGCCCTTCGGAAATCAGCCGTGAGCTGCGTTGCCCGGACAGATAGGACCAGAACCATTGCGTTTGAACGCGGAACCGGTTCTGAAGCTGCGGCAGCGCAAGCACGTGCAGCGCGGCCCACACCAGCCAGGTCACGAAGCCGCTGGTTCGCAAATGACCGGCCTCGAGGATGGCAAAATTCTTGCCGACCACCGCCATATTGCCCTTGTTGCGGTATCGAAACGGTCGGCCGTCCTTTCGGCCCCTAACACGGTTGGCAATGATATGCCCGACGAACCGTCCCTGTTGAATGGCCGCCTGCGCCACGCCGGGGACGGGGTGACCATCCTGGGTCATTGTGGCTGCATCGCCTGCCACGAACACATTGGGCGCTTCGGGAATGTCCATGAAAGCTCCAACGAAAGCGCGCCCGGCACGGTCCGTCTGCGTCCCGAGCATTTTCACGACCGGCGAGGCGCTGACGCCCGCGGTCCAAAGCGCGGTGGCGCTGGGAATCCGAACGCCCGCCGCGATCACGCCCTGGTCGTCGATCTTCTCGACCTTTACGCCGGTCAAAACTTCAACGCCGAGCTTCGTCAGTCGCTTTGCCGCCTTTTGTGACAGCGATTCTGCAAAGGTCGGAAGTATACGAGCGCCGCCGTCCAGTAACAAAATCCGGCTCTTGGCGGGGTCGATCCTGCGAAAATTGTTGCGTAAGGTCACCGACGCCATTTGCGCAATTGAAGCGGCAAGTTCGACGCCGGTCGGGCCAGCGCCCACCAACACGAAGGTCATTTGGCGGGCGCGTTCCTTTTCGTCATCGGTCGATTCCGCCAATTCAAACGCGCTGAGGATCTTGGTTCGGACCGCCTCGGCGTCGTTGAGGCTCTTCAGTCCCGGGGCGAACCGAGCGAACTCGTCGTGACCGAAATAGCTCGGACGCATTCCAGTCGCGATCACCAGGAAGTCGTATTCGAGTTTTCGGCTGCCAACCCCCGGGCAAATGGCCTCGACGGTGCGGGCCCCGAGGTTGATGCCCTTAACCTCCGCCAGCAACACCCTGAGGTTCTTCTGTTTCGCCTCCAGCTGACGGATCGGCGCCGCTATCTCGGATGGCGCCAAAACAGCGGTGGCGACTTGGTACAAGAGCGGCTGAAAGATATGGTGATTACGCCGGTCGATCAGCGTGATTTCCACATCGGCTCGCGTGAGCGCGCGTGCTGCGGCGATACCGGCGAAGCCACCGCCAACGATCAAGACGCGTTTCTTGTCCGTTGCTGCCTTCTTTGCAGGCGGCGTTTCTTGCGGGAACGATTTGGTCAGGGCTGTAGTCATCGACGTACCAACTTTCTTCAGGGCCAGCTGCCCTATTAGCATCGGGGCTTCGGCTATTATTGGACGGCGTTGCGGTGCGTTGAACGATCAAGCCTCATCATACGGGGGAGGGCATTGCGCGCTCGAACTGCATGCGCGGAAGGATTCGCCCGAAGGTCAAGGCCATTCAAATTGGTCAATTGCGCTGTGCGGTCCAGTAGCCGGTGCATCGCGCACTTCTTGTGCGGCCGCTCCAACTTCCGCGACCGGATGTCCCGAAAAATCTACCCGTGCCGGAAGCGAATTTGTCGTGAACCGTCACTGACGCATGAACGGAACCGGACTTCGCGACGTAGCCCTTGAATTTTACGAGATTGGGATGAGAAACGATGCCGTCGGAAATATTGACAGTGAAGTTATAGGTGGGATCGCAGGCCCCCTTTTGCGTCACGAAGACGAGATCCCAGGAGCCGTCATAAGCGGAACGCGCATGTGCCACAGATACCGGAGCGACAAAGCAAGCGGCTGCAATCATCCAGAGCAATGGCGTCTTCATTGATAGTTCTCCGTTGGGCAAAGCGGTCGCTTTCCGGCAAACGAACGTCGATATTCGAATGGATGAGCGGGGCGTTGCGGATATTCGAACGATAACCTGCTTTAGGAAAAGCCTGCGTTGAGCGCTTGTTGAAACGTGCTCGAATTAGCCTGAATCGTGCGATCGCGACGCGCGTAGTTAGATCCAAAACTCGTCAGCTGACGTTTTGAGCATGATTGGCCCCAATCGAGCAGCCGCGTTCAATCGCGGCCGAGGGTGGGGATACATACTAAGTGTACGCGCTGCTGCTGTTCGAACGGAACACGACAGCTCTCATTTTGAAAGAACTCGGAGCAGCGAGATGAACGTCAAATCCATTGCTGGCCAGCTTGGTGAAAGACGAGTTCGCTTTGTCTTGTCGTCTGATTCTGCTCATCCGCCGGCTGACCATTGGAGTGTGTCTGACTTCGTCGCCCTCACAAAGCCTCGTGTGATGATGCTCGCCGTCTTCACCGCGCTCGTCGGATTGAGTTGCGCTCCAGTTCGGCTTGATCCGCTAACCACGCTTGCCGCGGTTGTTGCCATTGCCGCGGGAGCTGGAGCCGCCGGCGTGCTCAACATGTGGTACGACGCCGATATCGATGCAGTCATGACCCGTACTGCGATGCGGCCAATTCCCCGGGGCAAAATCTCCCGGTTCGAGGCGCTTGTCTTTGGTCTCGTCCTGGGCGGGTTCGCCGTGGCCGTTCTCGCGTTGGCGACGAACCTCACAGCAGCCGCATTGCTGGCCGGCACGATCCTTTTCTATGTTCTCGTATATACGGCGTGGTTGAAGCGGTCCACGCGACAGAACATCGTCATCGGCGGCGCCGCCGGTGCGCTGCCGCCCGTGATCGGATGGGCCGCAGCGACGGGAGACGTCGGGTTCGAGCCGCTTGCGCTGTTCCTCATAATTGTTTTGTGGACGCCGCCCCATTTTTGGGCTCTCGCGCTCAATCGGACCGACGACTACGCGCGTGCAGCCGTGCCGATGTTGCCGGTTGTTGCGGGACGCGCTGCAACAACGTTCCAGATCCTGAACTACAGCGGCCTCATGGTTTTCGCCTCGGAGGTGCCCTGGATGCTCGGGTTTGCAGGGGCGATCTATGGCGTGATCGTCGCAATCTGCGGGACGATTTTTCTTCTGCTTGCACGCGAGCTGAACAGAAGCATTGAAGCCGATCGACGTGCCGCCCACAGGCTATTCGTGTTCTCCATCTTCTATTTGTTCGTGTTGTTTTCCGCGCTCCTGGTCGACCACGGGCGTGCTTCATTATCACTGATGCGGTCGTCGACCGGTGGCTGCGCCGGGGCGGTACACGCCGAACTCCTGCAAGGCGCCGCTCGCGATGCGCCCTGTTTCTCCAACCCCGGCACGGACGAGGCCTGACATGCGATATGCTCTGCTGGCCGTGGTCCTGATCGGTGTCGCGACACTCGGCGGCTGCACGGAAGGCGTGCTCGACCCGAAAGGGCCGATTGCCGCCGCCGACCGGCAAATTCTGCTCAACGCGCTCGGCATCATGCTGGCGATCGTGATCCCGGTGATCCTCGCCACGCTCGGCGTTGCTTTCTGGTTCCGTGCGTCGAATGAGCGGGCGCGGTATCGGCCAAATTTCGCGTATTCAGGCCGCCTCGAGCTGCTGGTCTGGTCGATTCCCGCAATGACCGTATTCCTGGTTGGCGGCGTCGCGTGGGTCGGCTCACATGACCTCAGCCCGCGCAGGCCGATCGTATCCACGGTGAAGCCGCTGCGAGTCCAGGTCGCCTCACTGGACTGGAAATGGCTGTTCATTTACCCCGATCAGGGCGTCGCAAGCGTCAATCGGCTGACCATTCCCATCGGCACGCCGGTTAGTCTCGAGCTGACGTCCTCAGGCGTGATGAATAGCTTCTTTGTGCCGCAGCTTGGAAGCCAGATCTACACCATGGCGGGAATGATCACCCGTCTTCACCTGCAGGCCGACCATTCTGGAACCTACCGCGGGTTTTCTGCCCAGTTCAGCGGCGAAGGCTTTTCCGACATGCATTTCGAGGCCGATGCCGTGCCAGACGAAAAGTTCGCGCAGTGGCTTGATGCTGCGCGCAACGCCGGTCCGGAGCTCGACGCGAAGAGCTATGCGGATCTGGCGAAGCCGAGTGCTGCGGTGGCGCCATTCAGCTATCGCTCAGTTGCGCCCGGCCTATTCGACAGCATCGTGGTCTCCGAAATGCAATCCGGCGATGCAATGTGCAGGTATCCGACATCAGTGAGAGCGGAAAAATGAATCTACTTGGCAAGCTGGATTGGAGCGCGATTCCCCTCGACCAACCGATCATCATGGGCGCGTCAGGCGGCGTGGTCCTGGTCATCGTCTCCATTCTTTCGTGGGTCACGCTCAAGGGTTACGTGCCTTATCTCTGGCGAGAGTGGATTACCTCTGTCGACCATAAGCGCATCGGCATCATGTACATCATATTGGCGCTGATCATGTTGCTACGCGGCTTTGCCGACGCCATCATGATGCGGGCGCAGCAAGCGGTCGCAGCAGGTGGCGCGCAGGGATACCTGCCGCCCGAGCACTTCGACCAGATCTTCTCGGCCCATGGCACGATCATGATCTTCTTCATGGCGATGCCGTTCGTGATCGGGATGATGAATTTCGTGGTGCCACTGCAGCTCGGCGTCCGCGACATGGCGTTTCCGACCCTGAACTCGGTAGCCCTGGGGTTGACCGCGTCGGGTATTCTCCTGACGAACATCTCGCTCGCGGTCGGCGAGTTTTCGAAAGCCGGCTGGGTCGCCTACCCGCCGCTGAGCGAACTGCAATTCTCTCCCGGAGTAGGCGTCGACTATTATCTCTGGTCCCTTCAGATCTCCGGCGTCGGCACGTTGATGACCGGGATCAACTTCGTCGCGACGATCCTGAAAACGCGCGCACCGGGGATGAGCTATATGCGCATGCCTGTCTTTTGCTGGACGTCGCTCGCCGCGAATCTCCTCATTGTCGCGGCGTTCCCGGTTCTGACAGCAACCCTGGCGATGCTGCTCCTTGATCGCTACTTCGGCTTTCATTTCTTTACGATCGATGGCCAGGGCAACGCGATGATGTACGTCAACCTGTTCTGGGTGTGGGGTCACCCGGAGGTCTACATCCTAGTCTTGCCAGCATTCGGTATTTTTTCCGAGGTTGTTTCGACGTTCTCCGGCAAGCCGCTGTTTGGCTATCGCTCCATGGTTGCCGCGACGATGGCGATCTGCGTGCTGTCATTTATTGTCTGGCTGCACCACTTTTTCACCATGGGAGCCAGCGCCAACGTTAATGGCTTCTTCGGGGTCATGACAATGATCATCGCGGTGCCGACGGGCGTCAAAGTCTTCAACTGGCTATTCACGATGTATGGCGGCCGCATCCGGTTCACCGTCCCGATCCTGTGGTCGATCGGCTTTATGGTGACGTTCGTGATCGGCGGCATGACCGGTGTGCTGATGGCCGTGCCTCCCGCCGACTTCCAGCTGCACAACAGCCTGTTCCTGATAGCGCATTTCCACAATGTCATCATCGGGGGCACCGTGTTCGGCTTGATGGCGGGTTACAATTACTGGTTCCCCAAGGCATTCGGCTTCGCGCTCAACGAACGCTGGGGCAGGGTTTCGTTCTGGTGCTGGCTGATCGGCTTCTACGTAGCTTTCATGCCCCTCTATGCGCTGGGTCTCATGGGCATGACCCGCCGCATGCAGCATTACGACGTCGCCAGCTGGCAACCCTGGTTGATTGCTGCGGCGGTCGGCGTCGTCATCATCCTCGCGGGGATCGTCAGCCAGGTTATCCAGCTTGTGGTGTCGATCCGTCATCGCGAACAACTAAAGGTGACCGCGGACCCGTGGAACGGCCGCACGCTGGAATGGGCGACGACTTCGCCGCCGCCTGCCTGGAATTTCGCCGTGCTGCCGCAAGTCACCGATATCGATGCCTTCTGGAAAAGGAAGCAGCGCGAGCGCACGCAAGGCCGGTCCCAGAAAGAGCGCAAGTTTGACCCGATCGAGGTGCCGAAAAACAGCGCGACGGGCTTCATCATCGCGTTTTTTGCAGTCGTTGGCGGTTTTGCATTGATCTGGCACATCTGGTGGATGGCCGGTGCAAGTGCAATCGGAATCTTCCTTGCCATGCTTGCCTTCGCGTTTCGCGATGAAGAGGAAACCGAAATCCCGGCCGAACAGATTGCGCGGTTCGAGCAGCTGACAGCGGAGATTGCAGTATGAACGTCGCTGCTGCAGTCGGTAATGAGATCCCTCCCGAGGCGCGGCCGATCGCAAGTGAGGCCGGGCCCGCGACAAAGCGGGTCGTGGTCGGCTTCGGCTTCTGGGTATTCCTCTTGAGCGACATCGTGATGTTTTCGGCGATCTTCGCCGCTTACGCGGTGCTCGTGCATGCCACCGCAGGCGGGCCAAGTGGCGCGCAGCTGTTCAACCAAAAAAGCGTTGCAATCGAAACCGCTTGCCTTCTTGTTTCGAGCTATACCTGCGGGTTGATGTCCCTGGCGATCGGCTCCCGGCGCTATGCCGCCACCTACCTGACGGCCCTCGTCACCTTTGTGCTCGGGGCTTGCTTCCTTGCGCTCGAAGTGCGGGAGTTCGCTGGCATGATCGCGATTGGAGCGGGCCCACAGCGCAGCGGGTTCCTCTCCGCCTTTTTCACCCTTGTCGGTTGCCACGGGTTGCATGTCACCGCCGGCCTGGTCTGGCTGACAGTGATGATGGCTCAGGTCGCGGTTAAGGGTTTTCGCGCGACTGTGGAGCGGCGTCTGCTCTGCTTTTCGCTGTTCTGGCATGCGCTCGATATCGTCTGGGTATGGCTGTTCACGGTGGTCTATCTAATGGGGGTCCTTTCATGACCGACACCCAGTACGATCGCGCGCCCGGTGACGCGACAGCCCTTCCCGACGTGGAGCAGGGTACTTCGTCCGGCGTGCTTGTCTACACGATCGGATTGGCTCTCGCAGTGGTCCTCACGGCCATATCGTTCTGGGTCGCCAACACCTCGCTGCTCTGGATTGGCGGTGTCTCCCTCGGCCTGACGGTCCTCGCCATCGCGCAAATGGGCGTCCACCTGGTGTTTTTCCTGCACGTCACCACCGGTCCAGACAACACCAATAATGTGATGGCGCTGGCGTTTGGCGTGTTGATCGTGACCCTGGTCGTCGTCGGATCGCTTTTGATCATGGCAGATCTGAACGATAGCATGATGCCTGCCGCAGACCTGATGAATTTGCAAATGCAGCACTGACGATACGCCCATGGATGAAGGGATCGGACGCTTTGGAAGATTGGAGCCGACCGCCAGTATTGCTATGAAGGAAAAGCCGTTCAATACCGATCTGAAGTCGGTTCGAGGTTCAGGTTGTCCGCGCTGGGGATCAAGCGCTGCCACAGATTTAAAAGCCGGACGGGCGTCATCGCCGGATTAAGTCAGACCGGCTCCTCCGTTCGAGTCATCTTCGAAGGCCGGAGGCAGCCGATGACACTGCACCAGAGCTGTATAGAGCCGGACTCGGAGCGATCGGCACCCCTCGGCGGAGTTCTGCGCCGCCAAACCGCCAAGTAGCACGCTCACTCGTCATGCACAGATTGCGGCCGTTTTCTCTTCGATGGCCACGATCCATCGGCGATACAGGCTAAACCAAGATTTAGGCTCCACCAGGGATCGCAGGCGCTATTGAGAGGCGAGGGAGGTATTCTCGACCCGGAATTTGCAATGCAACCATTAAACTACGGAAAGTATTTGCGGTATATCGCCTCAAACGCTTCGGTCTGCTTGAATTCCTTCAACGCGCGCGAGAACGCCTCGACTAGGGAGGGTGAAACGCTTGCCTTGCTGAAACAGACAGAGAAACCATCTTCGATAACGCTGCGTGATAATATTGGCTCGACCTTTCCGGAAAGTCCGATCGCGGCGGCGTCCCGTCTTCCGACGGTGAGGTTCACGACCGCGTAGTCGACGTGGCCGGCTGCCAGCATGCGGAGACTCTCTCCGCCGCCGGACGTTTCAACCATGGTGTGGTGCTCGCGCAGGAACTCCCACAACTCTGGCGACACGGTCGGTTGGTCGAGCACGCCAGCAACCGGGGCGTGGACCGCGACGTCGTGTCCGACGAGATCGTCGAATGAGGAAAACTTCAGTCGTGCAATGTCGGCCCTGCGTACGAAGAGAACCCATCTCTCGTGCTTGAGCGGCTCGTTCGGAAAGGAACAGATCCGCTCTCGGTCGCTGGTGGGCAACACGGTGACCATTGCATCGCGCTCGCCGCGCAGCATCATCCGCCAACCGCGCTCCCAGGGGAAATCGTCGAAGGAGGCGTCCTGGTCCATGACAGCGAAGACTCGCCTGAGGACTTCGACGCTAAATCCGGGCACTTTGTTATCATCCAGGTCCTGGAAAGGCCGCAAACGACTGGTGACGAGCCGCAACGGCTCCGCCACCGCCGGTCCGCCGAGCGTCCAGACGGCTGCGATTGCTACGCACAGAACGCCTCGGAACCCGGTCAGTCTCGCCATGACAGGTCGCATCCGCCGTCGGCATTGCAGCGCGGGTGTCGAGAGTCACGTCCGGCCCACTCACGTGGAAGCGCCGGAGACCCAATCGGTCCCGAACATCCGCACAATAGTCCCGGAACCAAAACTATGCAAAAATATGGCCATTGTCCGGCCCCGGCTGGATCAACGCGAACCGAAATACTGACGGAATTTGAGGGTTACGTCCAGACAGGTGCGCCGTGCAATATGAAGTGACACCCGCCAGCAAGGACGGCGAGTCCGATCGCGGACCGCCGCCGCCGGATCGCATTGCGACGGCGTGGCGCTCGCTGCCCGTTTTTTTTGGCGGCATCGGGTGGCGTCTTGTCGTCGGCGTGCTTTTGTTCAGCTCCGCCGTCACGCTGCTCCTGACATTAACGCAGCTCTATCTCGACTATCGCCGTGACGTCGGAGCGATCGACTTGCGGATGTCCGAGATCGACAGTGGCTATCGTCAAAGTCTTGGCGAAAGGCTTTGGCGACTGGACCAGCGCCAGCTTCAATTACAGGTCGATGGTATTGGTCGCATGCCCGATATCAGCTACGTCGAACTGCGTGAGGCCACCGATGGTGCCGAACCCGTGGTGGTGAGAGCCGGCTCCCATCGGGAAAATCCGCCGGTGCGGCGCGAATTCAGAATTTTTTATACGAACCACGACACCGAGCAATTGGTCGGCATTCTCGTGGTCGAAGCCACGTTCGACAAGGTCTATCGTCGCCTTCTGGACACCGCGGCCGTTATCTTGATCAGCCAGGGGATAAGAACGTTTTTTGTCTCCTTTTTCATCCTCCTTATCGTCAACCGGCTGATAACCCGTCATCTCAACGCGATAGCAACGTCGCTCAGGGGATACGATCTGCGGGGTCCCCAGGTGCCGCTTCAACTCGATCGGCATCGACCTCACCAGGCGGACGAGCTGGACAGTCTGGTCGGGGCATTCAACCGCATGTATGCGAGGCTGCAAGCCGCCTACGGCGATCTCGCGGAGCGAGAGAAACAACAAACTGCCATCGCTGAGATGCTGCGCGTTATTGCGAACTCGCCGATTTAGTCGATGCTCGGCGCGGTAGCCGAAAATGCGGCGCGCCTGTCCGACGCGAACAATGCGGAGATATTCCGCTTGGAAGGCAATCTTCTTCGATTGGTGGCGTCGTACGGGGAGATTCCAGTGGTGATCCACGCCTACCAGGGCGTTCGCGTAAACCGGGATACCGTGACCGGACGAGCGGCATGCGATCGTCGGACCATTCAGGTGCATGATCTTGCCGCGGAGGAGAGTGAATACCCGGTAGGCAGCAGCAACGCGAAACGAGAGGGCCACCGTACCACGCTTGGGACGCCGTTATTGCGCGAGGGTGTTCCGATTGGAATAATTCTGGTGCGGCGCAGGGAGGTCCGGCCGTTCTCCGACGAACAGATCGCGCTTATCGAGACCTTCGCCGACCAGGCGGTAATTGCCATGGAAAACGTGCGCCTGTTCGAAGCGGAAAAGCAGCGCACGCTGGCGCTTGCCCAGGCCAACCGCGATCTCGCAGAGCGCGAAACGAAGATTCGTCGCGTGGTCGATGCCGGGATCATCGGAATTTATGTCTGGGATTTCGAAGGTCGCATTCTTGACGCCAACAGCGAGTTTCTTCGCATGGTGAAGTACGATCGCGAAGACCTGGTTGCGGGCCGCATCAGGTGGACGGACCTGACGCCGCCGGACTGGCGCGACAGGACCAACGCCAAGATGGAGCGACAAAAAAGTAGCGGTCGATTCGAGCCATTTGAAAAAGAATATGTAAGAAAAGATGGTAGCCGTTTCGCGTTGCTGGTTGGCGGGGCAACGTTCGAACAGGGCGGTGACCAGGGCATCGCATTCGTGGTCGATTTGACCGAGCGCAAGCGGGCCGAGCAGGCATTGCGGGAAAGCGAATACAAGCTCCGAGAAATCATCGAAACAATGCCATCCATGCTTTGGTCAACAACCCCGGATGGCGAACCAACCCATGTCAGCCAAAGGGTTCTCGACTATGCCGGGATGCGTTTTGAGGATTTTCTAAATCTTGGCTGGAAGGAATTCCTCCACCCGGAAGACTTTCCGGAAACCGCGAGAGCGTTTTACCATGCAATTCAAACTGGAGAACCTTACGAGGCCGTGCACCGCTTGCGTCGGGTCGACGGCCAGTATCGCTGGCACCACGCACGTGGGGAACCCCTGCGCGACAAGGAGCAACATATCATCCAGTGGTACGGCCTGACAATCGACATCGATGAAAGGAAAAAGGCCGAAGATCAGCTACGCCGCAGCGAAGCCTATCTGGCGGAAGCAGAGAGGCTGAACCATTCCGGCGGTTGGGCGGTGAACCGGAAGGGTGAAAGGACGATCGTTTATTGGTCTGAGGAAAGTTATCGCATTTTTGGGCGTGATCCGCTGCAGGGCATGCCGACCCGCGATTGGGTTTGGCAACAGATCCACCCGGACGATCGAAGCGGGCTGCGCGAAGAAGCCGATGCGGCATTGAGCGAGAAACGGGACTACGTGGCCGCGTTCAGAATTTTGTTGCCCGATGGAACAATCAAGTACCTGGAGTCGAATGCTCGTCACCTGTTCTCCGCGAACGGCGAGCTTCTCGAGATTATGGGGACGTTCGTCGATGTGACGGAGCGCAAGCGCGCGCAGGAGGCGCTGCGTGAAAGCGAGCGAAGTTTACGCTCAGCAATTGACGGGATAGCGGGTCTCGTTGCGATCATGGCCCCGAACGGTGAGCTCGATGCCCTCAATCGCCAGGTTATCGAGTATTTTGGCCGATCGCTTGAAGAGATGAGGAACTGGGGAACCAGCGATGCAATATACCATGAAGACCTCCCGCGTATCGCTGAAATATTTCAAAGATCAATGGCCACCGGCACTCCCTTCCATTACGAATTGCGTCTACGGCGCTTCGACGGCGAATACCGGTGGTTTGATAACCGCTGCGTCCCAATTCGCGATGACTCCGGGCGCGTCACGCGCTGGTACATGCTGGGGACGGACATCGAGGAGCGCAAGCGAGCCGAGGATGCGCTGCGGGAAAGCGAAGCGAAGTTCCGTGACTACGCCGAAACTGCCTCCGATTGGTTTTGGGAGATCGGGCCGGATTACAAATTCACGCTCCTGACAGAAAATGCGTTTGGTTCAAACTCGGCCGATCGAATCGGCACTATATGCTGGGGTCACGCTCTCGACGTTGAAACAGAGCCAGAGAAGTGGCGGCTGATCCGGGCGACCCTTGACTCCCGTGAATCGTTTCGTGATTTCGTATATTGGACGGCGGACGGCAACGGCGCTCCAATGTTCGTAAAGGCAAGCGGCAAGCCGGTTTTTGACAGTAGCGGAAAATTTCATGGCTATCGTGGCACCGGTACCGATGTGACCGCAATCGTGCGCGGGCAGCGAGCGGAGGCATCGCTGCAGACGGTGCAGGCTGAACTTGCCCATGTCAGTCGGGTCATGACTTTGGGTCAGCTTACGGCTTCGATCGCTCACGAGGTGAATCAGCCAATCGGCAGCGCGCGTAACAACGCACGGGCGGCTCTGAATTTCTTGGACAGAGGCCCGCCAGACCTGGACGAAGTGAGGGAAGCGCTCAGTTGCGTTGTGGCCGATGCTGACCGAGCCGGAGGCATCATCGAACGGATACGTGATCAAATTAAAAAAGTGCCCCCGCGAAGTGATCCCTTCGATCTCAATCGGGCGATTGAAGAGGTCATTGGACTAGCGCAAAGCATGATTACCGAGAGTGGAGTTTCGGTACAGAGCCGGCTGGCAAGCGGCATGGCCCCCGTTCTTGGGGATCGTGTTCAACTTCAACAGGTAGTTCTGAATTTGATCCTAAACGCGGTTGAAGCGATGAGATCGGTTGAAGCGGTCGAAAGACAGTTGTTGATTAGCACAGACCAAAGCGAGACAAATGGTACGCTGGTCGCGGTGCGTGATTCCGGGCCGGGGATTGATCCGAAGCACCTTGAACACGTATTTGAGGCCTTCTACAGCACGAAATCCGGAATGGGGATGGGTCTGTCAATCTGCAGATCAATTATAGCTGCCCATGGAGGCCAGCTGTGGGCCGCGGAAGCCGAGCCGAGAGGCGCTCTATTTCAGTTTACGCTGCCTCAGAGGAAAGTCATCAGTCGCCACGCCGTTCACGATGCGAGAGAGCAGCAAGAAGACATCGCTTTAGGTATTTCTCATCCACGGGTTTTCGCAGATAACAAATAATGCCATCCTTCAGCGCACGGGATCGGACTTCATCATCAGCGTAGGCTGTCACCAGAATTGTCGGAATCTCACGACCTGAATCTGCAAGATGTCTGTAGAGCTCAACGCCAGTCATCACGGGCATATTGACATCGGCAATGAGGCAGGAAGTCTCACCAAGACGAGGGGATGCGAGGAAATCGGCGGCCGATGCGAAAACCTCAACTTTATAGCCCAGCGACCTCATGAGCCTTTTCATTAACTCACGAAAGAACTGATCGTCTTCGACGACCGAGACCAAAGACCGTTTAGGCATACGGCCTCCCGAAGTTCGTGCAAATACGTCATACGGCGTCCCCGAAGACAGGGTCGCGGTCGCATGAGTCCGCGTAGATGTAAACCTGCGCCAAAGTGCACGGCCGGGCAATCGCAGTCTCAATAAACCTTGGTTTATGCTGCGCACGGGCTTTCTGAAGACGGGACTGTTCAGGTTCGCGGTTTGAGATTAGGTTACTAGCTGCATGGCTAATGTTGCGAAGGACACTCGGGCTCATTTTCGCTGTAATCAACGCTGAGCGGCAGCTATGCTTGATGCGACCTCCACAATCCTGGTCATTGACGACGACGTCGATCTTCGTAACTCGCTCGGACGCCTGTTGCGATCTGTCGGCTTGAACGCCAAGCTATTTGCGTCTGTGTCCGACTTTCTCAAATTTGAGCCGACGGAGGGGCCTAGCTGTCTAGTCCTGGACGTCAGATTACCAGGACAGAGCGGTCTCGAATTCCAGCGCGAGCTCGCAGCGATGGGCAGAGAACTTCCAATCATCTTCATCACAGGGCACGGCGACATTCCGATGTCGGTGCAAGCCATGAAAGGTGGCGCGATTGAGTTCCTCACGAAGCCTATACGCGATCAGGAGCTTCTTGACGCCATTCAGTCCGGCCTGACGCGTGACCGTGTTCGTCGAAAGAACGAAAGTGCGCTGGCCGACCTCAGAAGGCGTTTCGCGACCTTAAGTCCCAGGGAGCGAGAAATCATGATTCACGTCGCGCGGGGGCGTCTTAGCAAGCAGATTGCTGGCGATATCGGCATTGCAGAAGCTACTGTGAAGGTCCACCGCAGCAAGGCGATGCGGAAAATGAATGCTCGTTCGCTTCCAGAGTTTGGCCAAATGGCGGCTAAGCTCAACCTGTTTCTTGAGAAATCCGAACTCTCGTAGCGTTCTCAGCACGATTCGGTGTCCCTACCGCTGCTTCACATCGCGGGTAACTTACTCGCAATATTTACCCGCATCTAAATCACCAACGAGTGCGGTTCGTAATGCGCTGCGCATTGCGGCCTTAAATCTTGTTTTGGGGTGACAGCAGTCGGACATCCGAAATCGGTTAGTGAACTCTCAATCGCTGAACGTGCCGACTCAGGATGCGCGCGGCCTTGGAGCAAACCGGATTCCCTACACCTTAGCTTAGCAAAAGAAACTAGGGATTACGTTCACGCTACCCGCTAGCAATTTATTGCAGCATTCAAAACTACGAGAATGCGCATTAGGCGACAAAGCGCGGAGTCGGTTCGCTATGCGGTTCGAGCTCGGTCCGACGCGGGAATCTATGGTATCAGCGCGATGGAGCGGAACATGAGATACGCTGCAGATCAGTTTGCAGAAAGCCTTCAAACCGACGCAACGAACCCGCCGGTTACAGTCGGCTTGCCACTTCACCATTTTGCAAAAGGCTTGGCGAACCTGCTTGAGACGGCTCGGCGCGAACTCGACGGCGATCGTGAGGCAGCAAAGGCGTTGCTGGCCACGGCATCGCATGTCCTAGAAGCGGAGATCGAACGCTGTTCGGGCACCGACAGCCCCGCAAGAGGCGGCCTAGCGGCCTGGCAGATCCTTCGTGTACGAGCTTATATTGACTGCAACTTGCACCGCACCATTCACATTCAGGATCTCAGCGCGGTCGCCCGTCGAAGCCCGGCGCATTTCTCGCGTAAATTCAAACAAGCCGTTGGCAAGTCGCCACATGCCCACCTGGTGAGAAGGCGTCTAGAGAGGGCTTGCCAATTGATGATGAGCAGTACGGATCCACTGAGCGAAATAGCCTTGAACGTAGGCTTTTCGGATCAAGCACATCTATGCAGGCTCTTTAGACAGGCCTTTGGTCAAAGTCCGGCCAGTTGGCGACGCGAGTGCGGACCCCCAGACGAGGCCATCTCAACGTCCGGTGTGGACGAGAAAGTCCCCATGGGCGTTCAGCACAGCCAAGTACGCGACAAGCGGGCGGCATAATTGTCGGTAGCGTTCATTTGCCAGCGATCCGCCTACGAAGCGACCCCGCGAATTCGTCACGGAAGAACCGTATCTTTAGCACTGGGTTTTCACAAAATCAGGGCCACTACGTCGGCGGATACGTCTGCAGTTGATGTCCGGTTTCGAAAGCAAAGGTGCCGTCTGGGTCTTCGTGTTTGGCCGGACGCCTATTGTTCAGCCTCCCAAACTAGGGTGTTTGGCTGGGCAACGTCCCATTCAGTGCGCTGTTTTGCGCAGTCGGCTTCAAGCTCTCGCATTCCGATACAAGCCTATGCCCGCAGTTGGGGTCATGTTGTGGTAAGGGCACAGGAGAATCTGAACGAAATGCGCAAACTGGTCGCGGATATTATTGTTGAAACCCTGCAGAATGCAGGCGTCAGGCATTGTTACGGCGTGGTGGGCGATACGCTCAACCTGATCGCCCGCTCACTCGAAAAAAGCGAGATCGAGTGGGTGTCGATGAGACATGAAGAGGCCGGAGCGTTCGCCGCTCAGGCGGAAGCGCAGGTGGCCGATCGCCTGACGGCCGTCGCCGGTAGCTGCGGTCCCGGCAGTCTGCATTTCATCAACGGGATATTCGAGGCAAATCGCAACCGTGCGCCCGTCATTCTGATCGCGAGCCAGATCATTCGCGACGAACTGGGCTTCGATTTCATCCAGGAG
This sequence comes from uncultured Alphaproteobacteria bacterium, assembly GCA_963836765.1. GTDB lineage: Bacteria > Pseudomonadota > Alphaproteobacteria > Rhizobiales > Xanthobacteraceae > Bradyrhizobium. The sequence continues at coordinate 131,902 of CAWILG010000010.1, read as the reverse complement.
GTCGACTTCAAGCAGGTCTACAGGGACTGCAGCGTCTTCTGCGACATGATCCATACGCCGGAGCAAGCCCGCCGGAAGACGGTCATAGCGTGCCAGACCGCCCTGGCAAAACGCGGTGTTGCCGTTCTGATTGTGTCGGCTGACATTTCTGCCTCGGTCGTCGAAGATCGTATCCCCTACGCAGTTCATGTCGCCAGGCCTATTACGCGGCCGAACGGTGCTGATCTCGCCGAGATCGCGGAAATTCTCAATAAAAGCGAAAATGTTGTGCTGTACGGCGGATCCGGCTGCCAGGGTGCGCATCAAGAGATTCTCGCGGTTGCCAACAAGCTGAAGGCGCCGATCGCGCATACGTCGCGGGCAAAGGACTTCCTCGAGTTTGACAATCCTTACAACATCGGAATGACCGGGATTCTCGGCAACGAAGCCGGTTACCATGCCTTGCTGAACTGCGATGCGCTGCTGATGCTGGGCGCGGATTTTGCGTGGCGGCAATTTTACCCCGACAAGGCAAAGATCGTGCAGGTCGACATCGACCCGACCCATCTCGGACGACGTCATCCGATAACGAAGGGCGTGGTGGGTGATGTGAAGGATACGATGGAGGCATTACTGCCGATGCTGACTGAGCGCACCGACGCCTCGTTCCGAAGTGCATATATCAAACGCTACGCGAAGTATCGGGAGGCGGAACGGACCAAAATCGCTGCCGGCCACAATGGCAGTATTCCCGGAAGCCATCTGACACAGGTGATTAACCGCCACGCGGCAAAGGATGCGTTGTTCACGGCCGACGACGGTACCGCGGGCGCCTGGGCCTATCGCCATATCGAGGCGAACGGCCAACGCCGTCTTTTCGCAAGTCTGCTCCATGGAACGATGGCCAACGGTATGCCGTCAGCCATTGGCCTCCAGAAGGCAGAGCCCGGCCGGCAAGTGGTTTGCATGGCGGGCGACGGCGGAATTTCGATGCTATTCGGAGACTTGATGACGGTCGTGGAACAGGAGCTGCCAATCAAGATTGCCGTTTATGACAACGGCAAGCTCGGCTTCGTGGAGATCGAGCAAAAGGCAGAAGGGATGCTCGATACTTTCACGAAGCTGAAGAATCCGAATTTTGCTGGAGTTGCGCGCGCGTTAGGCCTTTGGGGCCAGACAGTTTCCGCTGCCGACCAACTCGATGCTGCGGTGAAGGATTGGCTGGCGCAACCAGGGCCGGCGCTTCTGCACGTGCACGTCAACCCGATGCAGCTCGTCATGCCGCCATTCATGCAGGTGGAGCCAGCGATCGGAATGGCGCTCTATTCGGCGCGCGCCATCCTACACGGCCGGGGAGGCGATGTCTGGGAAATGGTTAAGGAGAATTTCCTCTAGCCGAGGTGTTGTCTCGTCCCCGTGAAAGGCGGCGCCATTTGGAACCGTCGAAGCTATTTCGTTCTCATATCGCTGGGTGACTTGTTCGTCCAGCGACGAAATGCACGGCGGAAATTTGTGGCGTCGCTGAACCCGAGCGCCAGTGCAATATCTTCGTTTGCGAGCCTTGTCGTGCGCAAGTATTTCAGCGCGATTTGCATTCGGAGTTCATCCAGCAGACCACGGAAGGAAACGCCTCGCTCCCGTAGCTGACGTCGCAGCGATCGATCGCTCACTTTAAGGAGCTTCGCTATGACGGCAAGGGTCGGAGGGTTGGTGATATTCCGAAGCAAAAGTGCACGAATCTCTCCAGCTATTCCGATTCGCGATTTCAGATCGTTAAGCAGGTCGTCGCAGAGGGATACAACCGCTGGGTACGTCGTCTTGTTGCCGAGATTTGCAGTTTGGTCCAGCCATGCCAACCGAAACATGATTTGATTGGTCCTGCTTGCGAAGCTTGGATGACATCCTACCTGGTCCGCGGGTAGGCTAAAATCCTGGGCTTCCGGATAGGCTACGCTGACCTGATCCGGAGTGAACGCAGGGCCCATCATATCCCGCATTAGCGATATATGAATGCCGATCTGCATCTCGCTGATGAAGCGGTAAACCTGCGGATCGGTTGCGGCGCGCGCATCGGGCTCAATGACCCAGCTCGCGACTCCGTCCTGCTCGGTGAATTCGATTGTTGCCAGCGGCGCCGCGAGCGCGTGATAAAGTTCGGCAAAGGCCATCGCCCTGCGGAAGTCGGGGCAGCAAAGAATGGCGAACCCGTACATGCCGTAAGCGGAGATGTGGATTGATGTGCCGATGCGGTATGGTAGGTAAGGGTCGCTTGAGAGCCGAATTGCGTTCTTGCAGGCCGTCATCAATTCCGCGAGCGAAATCCGTGACTTTGGAGAGTGCACCTTGTCCACGGTCAGGTTGACGTTTCTCAGTATTTCACCGGCCGGGCAGCCTTGGTTGACGAGTACGTCGAACAGCGCGGCAAGTTTGGTCGATTCGTAAACACGCTCATTCAGGCCAACGATCGGCCTCTCCTTTATGTTGTTCGGAACCGAGCGCAAATTGGAAGACCTACACGGGCTGCTTGGAATAGCGCAACTGGAACTCGCCTCTGGATGCCCACACGATTCGGAGCCTCTGTCACTTGGCGTCGGAACAGGATAGCAGTTTTTCCGATCGTCCGCAGGCTTGGCCGGTTGAGGCTCAGCTCCCCTTCAGTCGTAAAATGCAGCAGTTTTATTCAAGACCGCGTCCCCGATGACGGGCAGTTTGTCCGGTCAAGACCCGCTCGTCGTCCGTTTCGGACCTTCACAAACACCCGGCCGCGCGCGAGGCTCGAGTTGGTACAGTGCGATCGTCGGGTAGTTTGACGGCAGACCAAGATATCCGCTCGCTTAGAATGGCGGACGTCGAGATGGGCGGAGGAAGACAAGTCGAGGGAGGCCGCTATGGTGGGAAGGCTGATTCAGACCACCAAATCAGCTTATCAATATCCGTTGATTTTCAAGCAATTGTGGCACACGCCGCGCGTGCAGGCACCGGATCAGGAGATCGTTTACCGCGATCTTAAGCGCTTCACCTATCTCCAGATCAAGGAGCGGATTGGCCGTCTCGCATCGGCCCTGAGCGACGCGGGTGTCGTGCCTGGTGACACCGTGGGCGTCCTCGACTGGGATAGCCATCGGTTTCTCGAAGCGTTTTTCGCGATCCCAATGATGGGCGCCGTATTGCAGACAGTGAATGTCCGTCTGTCACCCGAACAGATTGCCTACACCATCGATCACGCCGGAGCTTCGACGCTTCTCGTCTATGATGAGTTCGTCGGATTGGTGGAGGGGCTGAAGGCCCAATTGCCGAAGGTCAAACGGCTGATTGTGATGTCGGACCGGCCTGCGCCAGAGACCGGGAGCCTGTCCTTTGTCGGCGAATATGAGAGCCTGCTGGCAGCTGCTGCGCCTGATTACGACTTTCCTGATTTCGACGAGAACACCCAAGCGACCACTTTCTACACGACTGGCACAACCGGGTTGCCCAAGGGGGTTTATTACAGCCACCGGCAACTCGTGCTGCACTCGATCTGTGGATTGGCCCTGTTTGGTATGGCGGGTACGCAGGGTCGCTTCTCGCGTGACGACGTCTACATGCCGATCACGCCGATGTTTCACGTTCATGCCTGGGGTTTTCCCTGGTCGGCGACGCTCGCCGGGGTCAAGCAGGTCTATCCCGGGCGCTACGAGCCGGCGATGCTGATCAAGCTGATCAAGAGCGAAGGTGTTACCTTCACCCACGGCGTGCCGACCATCCTGCAGATGTTGCTCGACGCCGCTGCCAAGGCGAACGTCGATTTATCGGGCCTCAAGATGGTGATTGGCGGTTCGGCCTTGCCGAAGGCACTGGCCAAGCGGGCGCTTGCGGCGGGCGTCGATATCTTCGCCGGTTATGGGATGTCTGAGACCGGCCCGCTTGCTGCGGTGTCCCATGTCCGATCGAAGGACTTGACCGGCGATCCGGACGGAGAGGTCGAGTTCCGCGCCAGGGCCGGCATCGCCGGGCCGCTGGTAGATCTGCGCATCGTTGATGCCGACATGAATAACGTGCCGTATGACGGCAAGTCGGCCGGCGAGATCGTGCTGCGGGCGCCGTGGCTCACTCAGGGTTACTTCAACAATCCCGAGGGCTCAGAGGAACTCTGGGCGGGGGGTTACCTGCACACCAGTGATATTGCGGTGGTCGATGCCAACGGCTCGGTGCACATCACCGACCGTATCAAGGACGTGATCAAGACCGGCGGCGAGTGGGTCTCGTCCTTGCAGATCGAGGATCTGATCTCGCAATGCACTGGCGTCGCAGAGGCGGCCGTTATCGGCGTCAAGGACGACAAATGGGGGGAGCGGCCGCTCGCGCTCGTAGTCAAGCGGGCGTCCGATGCGAATGGCGTCCTCGCCGCGATTATCAAGGACCATCTCAAGATGATCGCCGACAAAGGCATCATCTCGAAATACGGAATTCCGGAAAAGATCCTGTTTATCGACAGCATTCCAAAGACCAGCGTCGGCAAGATCAACAAGAAGGAGCTGCGGGAACGGTACGGGTAGCTCTCCGAACGCGGCCGCGAATGATTGACGAGGAAAGCATGAGTAGCCTCACCCTTGCCGGTTTGGGCCAAAAAGTTGGGCATGAACTTGGCGTTTCCAGTTGGATCGAAATCGATCAGGCGCGTATCGACGCGTTTGCATCCTGCACCGGCGATCATCAATGGATTCATGTGGATGTCGAAAGGGCGAAGCAGGAAAGTCCTTTCGGTACTCCTATCGCCCACGGCTATCTGACGCTCGCGATGGTGGCCCCGCTGGCGATGGAGTTCGGTGTCATCCCAAGTGACGCCGCGGCCGGGCTGAACTACGGGATCGACAAGGTTCGCTTCCTGGCGCCGGTGTCGGCTGGTGCGCGCGTAAGGCTGCGCGTCGCGCTCGCCGGGATCGAGCCGAGAGGCGGCGGACAGATGATCATGAGGACCCGGAACACGCTGGAAGTAGAGGGGTCGGAGAAGCCTGCCCTGATCGCCGAAACGTTAGCGCTTTTGATCCCGGGAGCGGGAGTACACTGGCAATGAACACCGAAAATCGCGAGCAAGTCCCCGCAGTGGAGGGGGACCTCGAAGATGCATCCCGCAATACGCTGGCGCTCAATCCCCTTGTCGGCATCCGGGGGCAGGATCTCGCCGACAGTGCCGGCGTCCTGTTCAAGGCTATCGTCAACGAGCCAAAGGTCGCCGCCGAGCAATGGCTCTCTTTCCTCGGCGAACTCGGCTCTATCGTCGCCGGCAAATCCGAGCGTGCGCCGCAGGCAGGCGACAGACGATTTTCCGATGCCACCTGGAAGGCGAGTGCACTGCACGGCGGGATGCTCAAGGCCTATCTTGCCTGGGGCGATGCAGTTAGCGGCTTCGTCGACAAGACGAGCCTGAGCAACATTGACAAGGCGCGGGCACATCTGGTCACGGAAATCCTGATCGATGCGGTCGCCCCCACCAATGCAATGTTGACCAACCCGGCGGCGATGCGCAAATTCGTGGATACCGGCGGCCGAAGCCTGTGGTCCGGGCTGAAGAATTACTTCGATGATCTCGCCAAAAACGGCGGCATGCCGTCGATGGTGGATCAGAGCGCGTTCAAGGTCGGCGAAACTCTGGCGACCACGCCGGGTGGGGTCGTCTTCCGTAACGAATTGCTGGAGCTGATACAGTATTCGCCGACCACGCCCGATGTGAGAAAGCGGCCGCTGGTTATCACCCCACCGCAGATAAACAAATATTACGCGTTGGATCTGTCGCCCGACAAAAGCATGGTCCGCTTCCTGCTCGACAGCGGCATTCAGGTTTTCTGCATCAGCTGGCGCAATCCCACGGCGGCGCATCGCGATTGGGGGCTCGATACCTATGTCGCAGCGCTTGATGAAGCTGTCGATGCCGCGCGGGACGTGACCGGCAGCGACGATATCTCGATGATGGGATCCTGTTCCGGAGGGATCACCTCGACGGCTTATTTCGCGACACTTGGAAGCGCTGGGCAACAGAAGATCAGGAATATGGTTCTCGCGGTCTGCCTGCTCGATCCGAATACTGCCGACGAGAGCGCATTCGGCTGCCTGATGACGCCAGAGACGATGCGCGCGGCCAAGGAAGCCTCGCGGCTGCGCGGCATGGTCGACGGCCACGAACTGGCGCGAATGTTCGCGTGGATGAGGCCAAACGACCTGATCTGGAATTACTGGGTCAACAACTACCTGCTCGGCAACCGGCCGCCGGCCTTCGATATCCTGTACTGGAATGCCGACACAACCCGGCTTCCGGCCGGTCTGCATGGCGATTACCTCGATCTCTATTTCACGAATCCGTTCGTCAACGCCGGAAAGCTAACCCTGAACGACAAGGCGATCGACATGAGCAGAACCAGGGTGGACAGTTACGTAGTTGCCGGTACGACCGATCACATTACGCCCTGGAAGGGTGTGCACAAGACCGCCCAGATCATGGGCGAGGGGACGACCTTCGTGCTCTCGAACAGCGGTCACCTCCAAAGTCTTATCAACCCGCCGACCAATCCAAAAGCTTCCTTTATGATCGGAACGGTCCATCCATCCGGTCCAGAGGCTTTCATGTCCTCGGCCGAGAAGCGCAAGGGAAGCTGGTGGATCGACTGGCGCGATTGGCTGCACGCACGATCGGGCGAAGAGGTTGCGGCGGCAGCGTCGTTAGGTAGCCAACGCCATCCTGTCCTTGCCGCAGCTCCGGGGACGTATGTCTTTGACTGACAACCCTACAGCAGGGAATCGGGTGGAGACGCCAGGCGCGATCGAAGCTCGACGGATCACGGTCGGCAGCCAGTTACTTGAGGTGGCGATCAGACATGGCGACGGCAGCGGTTTGCCGCTCTTGCTGTTCAATGGGATCGGCGCCAACTGGGAACTAGCAAAGCCGTTCCTTGAAGCGCTCACCACTACGACTGCGGTCATCTTTGACATCCCCGGCGTTGGCGGATCGCCAACGCCGCTCTTGCCATACCGCCCGTCGACGCTGGCGCGGCTTGCGGCGGGTCTCATGGCGGAATTGGGCCATACCGAAATCGACGTCGCCGGCGTGTCCTGGGGCGGTGGCATCGCGCAGCAATTCGCCTATCAATATCCAAAGCTGTGCCGGCGCCTCGTGCTTGCCGCGACCGCACCCGGCTTCACCATGGTGCCAGCGAGCCCCTCAGTGCTGTGGAAGATGGCGACGCCACGCCGTTATACCGACAAGGGCTACATGAACAGGGTTGCGGCCGACATCTATGGCGGCGCATTCCGCTATGACCCGGCGCTGATTGGGCAACATGCAACCGCGATGCGCGGTGCGGGTAGGTTAGGCTATTTCTATCAGCTCCTCGCGATGGCGGGCTGGACCAGCTTGCCATGGCTGTGGTCGCTGCCACAGCCAACGCTCGTACTGATGGGTAGCGACGATCCACTGGTTCCTCCGATCAACGGTCATATGCTTTCGGGCTTGATCCCGAACGCAGAGCTGCAGATGGTCGAGGATGGACATCTGTTCCTGGTGACAAGGCCGGCGGAGACTGCGGCGCTGATTGAGGCCTTTCTGGCCGGCGAAGCCAGGCAGGCACAACCATCGGCTCTTTCGCGAGCGGCCCGTCGCGTCATGAATCTCGTTGGGACAACCGGCGGCGGCCGCCAGCAGGCCTGAGGACAACAATGGAGGTTCCCATGGCGAACCCAGAGACGAGGCGAGGTATAAAACCGGGCTATGCGCCGCCTCCGATCGACGGCGACTTCTATCGGATAGCCGCCGTGCTGGACGACAGTGAGCGGGCGTTGCTCAAACGAATACGCGAATTCACGGAAGGCGTTGTTGCGCCGTTGATTGAGGATTATTGGAGCCGCGATGCATTTCCCTTCGAGATCATCCCGAAGATGGCCGAACTCGGTATCGGCGGCGTCGGCTACCAGGGCTATGGCGCGGCCGGCGGTAGCTGGTTGCTGAACGGCCTTGTTTCGATGGAATTGGCGCGCGTCGATGCGTCTGTCGCGACGTTCTGGGGAGTGCACACGGGCCTTTCGGCCGGATCGATCTACCTATGCGGGGACGAGCAGCAAAAGCAGCGCTGGCTGCCGCCGATGATGCGCTTCAACAAGATCGGCTCGTTCGGCCTGACCGAGCCGCTGGTGGGGTCGGCGACATCAGGCGGAATGATGACGACATGCCGCCGCGAAGGCGACACCTGGATACTCAATGGCCAGAAGAAATGGATCGGCAATGCCACCTTCGCCGACATCAACGTGATCTGGGCGCGCGAGGAGGGCTCGAACCAGGTCAAGGGCTTCGTCGTGGGAAAGGACAATCCCGGCTTCTCGGTCGAGAAAATCAAGACCAAGATGGCGCTCAGGGTCGTGCAGAACGGGCTGATCACACTGCAGGACTGCCAAGTGCCCGAGGCGGATCGTCTGCAGAACGCCAACACGTTCAAGGATACCGCCAAGGTGCTGCGGATGACCCGCACCGGGGTGGCCTGGTTCGCCGTCGGCTGCCAGATGGGCGCCTACGAGCATGCACTGCGCTACGCGACGGAGCGGATTCAGTTCGGCAGGCCAATCGGTGGCTTCCAGCTCGTCCAGGACCTGCTGGTGCGAATGTTAGGCAATGTCACCGCTACCCAAGCGATGATGCTGCGGCTCGCGCAGTTGCAGGACGATGGGGTGATGCTGGACGAACATGCATCGCTGGCAAAGGCCTTCTGCACCGTCAAGTGCCGCGAGACCGTGGGCTATGCGCGCGAGCTACTCGGTGGCAACGGCATCCTGCTCGAGAATCACATCGGACGCTTCGTGGCCGATGCCGAGGCAATATACTCCTATGAGGGCACACGGGAGATGAACACGCTGATCGTCGGCAAGTCCATTACGGGATTGAGTGCCTTTGTGTGACGCATACTATTCAAGTGAGGATCGACATGAACGGTGCAGAAAGCCTTCTACGGACGCTCGTCGGATCGGGCGTTGAGGTCTGTTTTGGCAATCCCGGCACGTCGGAAATGCATTTCGTGGCGGCACTCGACAGGGTCGAGGGGATGCGGGTCGTGCTTGGTCTTTTCGAAGGAGCGGTAACCGGAATGGCGGATGGCTACGGTCGCATGGCCGAGAAGCCTGCCGCTACCCTGCTTCATCTGGGGCCGGGGCTGGCCAACGGGCTCGCTAATCTTCACAACGCACGTCGCGCAAGGACGCCCATCGTCAATATCGTCGGTGATCACGCTTCCTATCACGCGCAATATGACGCTCCGCTTGCGTCGGACGTGCATGGTTTCGCACGGCCGGTCTCGGCGTGGGTGCATTCGTCGTCAAGCTCCCGGACCGTTGCTTGGGACGGAGCCATGGCCGTACAGGCTGCGCTGCAATATCCCGGTCAGATTGCCACGTTGATCCTTCCCGCCGACGCAGCGTGGCTGGAGGCTGACCGTCCGGCGGCCGCCTTACCGAAGCCGTCGCCGGCGACGGTCTCAACCGAGGCGATCGACCAGGCCGCCGCGGCGCTTGGATCGGGCCGGAAGACCATGATGCTGATCCGTGGGGCTGCACTAAAGGAACGCGGCCTCCACGCAGCTGGCCGCGTCGCAGCGGCGACCGGCGCGCGGATCGCCTGCGACACATTTGCTCCGCGTTGTCAGCGCGGTGCCGGTAGGGTTGAGGTTGAACGCATTCCCTATTTCGCGGAACAGATTGTCGAATTCATGAAAGGGACAGAGCAACTGATCCTGATCGGCGCGAATCCTCCGGTGAGCTTCTTCGCATATCCCAACAAGCCATCCTGGTGTACGCCAGAAGATTGCAAGATTCTGTTTCTCGCACACGCCAACGAGGATGGCACGATCGCGCTGGAAGCTCTCGCGGATGCAGTGAAAGCGCCCAAGCAGCCGCTGCATGTTGGTGTATCCAGGAAACCCGATCTTCCGAATGGGCCGTTGAATCCACATACGGCGGGACAGGTTATCGCCCACTATCTTCCGAACGGTGCCATCATTTCCGACGAAGGCGCGACGGCTGGCGGTGGTATTCATCGATATGCGGCCAACATCGAGCCACACGATCATCTTGCGCTGGCAGGTGGCGCAATCGGGCAGGGCATTCCGGTCGCCGCGGGCGCTGCGGTTGCTTGTCCGGACAGGAAGGTGGTCTGTCTCCATGGCGACGGCGGAGCGATGTATACGCTGCAGGCGCTGTGGACGCAGGCCCGGGAATCGCTCGACATCGCCACGGTGATCTTCGCCAACCGTTCCTACGCGATCCTCAACATCGAACTCGCTCGCGTCGGAGCGGGCGATCCAGGTCCGAGGGCGTTTTCAATGCTCGATCTGCACAATCCCGAACTTGATTGGGTCAAGCTTGCTTCAGGCATGGGCGTCGAAGCGAGTCGGGCGACGTCGGTTGAGGAATTTGCGAACCAGTTCGCAAGCGCAATGACACACCGCGGGCCCCGCTTGATTGAGGTCGTCTTGTAGTCAGGAGAACGGACTTCGAAGAAGACGCGCCAACTCGATCGTCGGGGATCGCGGTGAACGGACATTGACGTACGGCCCATAGACTATGTTGTCCTTAATCCTTCGGCATGGTCGAACGCACTGAGCCGTTGATGCTGGCGCTGCGGAAGCGGCACGCTGGCAATCGGCGCGAGTCAGCCGCAGCTGCGCCACGCTAGCTCTAAAACCAGAAAGATCGCGCCAGCAAACGACAGCGCGCAAGCGACGCCTCGCAAAGTTGAAGGACCTAACCGCGCGAGTTGCGGGGCGTCCCGTGATAACCGCTCCCGTTATCACTTCCTGGCGGCAAGAACGGAGGCGCCCACGGCATGCGCGCGGTAGGCTGATGAATGGATACCGGATTGATCGTCGCCGGGCCACAGTCCTGATCGAACACGAACCAGGCGTGCACTTGGCTCTGCCCGGCCTTCTTGCCGGTGTAGTTGGCGTCGTGCATGTCCTGGAGTCGCTCGGCCAGGACGTGGACGCGCCGCAGATGGCCGGGCTTGTGCAGGCGCTCGAACCGCTCGCCTGTGCACAAAAATGAAAGCTTGAGCAGGAGCACGACCACGCGGAATCCGAGCGCCAGCGCATGCTCGATGAAGCCCATGGCACCGCGATAGGGGCAATTGCTGATCAGCACGCCGCAGCCCGGCGGCCGCTCGGTCATCGCGCGAAAGTCGAGCACCGTCGAACCGGGACAGCCGCGATCGAGGATATCACTCGCAAACACGGTGAGCCCGCGCTCGCGCATGGCGATGACGAGATTGCCCTTGCCGCAGAACGTCTCGCTCGGGAAAACAAATCCTAGCATTGCTGGGCGCTATCGCGCCGTTTTGACGAGGTCCGCGGAAAACCTCGGAGATGGCTAACGTTCGCCGATTTTCACCGCTACGGCAGGCGCTCGGAAGGTTGGCCCCGATGGCTGGGTCCTACAGCAGAAGTCCGTAAATCACAGAGGAAACATGGGCGAACCGACTGAGAAGGAAATTTTGGAGCGGTTCGCCAAACCCTCGCGCGTACCAACTTTGGGAGCGGGCTGGCAGGCCGGACAATCGCGAAGACGAATTCTGGCATGCGGCGCAGCAGGAGCTTCGCAACGAGGACAAATTTTCACCCGTGCGAACGCCGGATACGCTGTGATCGGCGCGAGCTGTTCGGAACCAGTTCCAGGCGCCGGAATTGGATTACGATGAAAGTGATTGTTCTGGATATTGACGGCGTGTTGAATAGCGATGAGACCCCAAACTTTCGTAGTTTTCCCTACATCGTGGATCACCAGCTACTCGGCCGATTTCAAGAGCTCATCGACAAAACACGTGCCACCGTCGTTCTGCCTTCGACGTGGCGCGTCGATCCAATCGGTCGCCTTGCCGCGAAGTTCCAGGTGCTGTTTGACGATGTCTGCCCTGACCTATCGGACGTTCCGCGCTGCGGAGAAATTCAATACTGCTCCGGCAAGCACCCGGAAGCGACGCGATACGTTGTCCTCGATGATGACGACGATTGCCTCGATGAGCTGGCCTCTCTTCAAGCCGAGCTCCAAAATCGGCCTAACCGACGAGATCGTTCATGGAATTGTCGAGTTTCTCGCGGGACGGAGCGACAGGGATATCCACGAGGTTGTCTTCACGACGTCCAGATGCCAGGGGATGGACGGCTTGATGCTTGCCCCGGTTCGCGCGTGACCGCGGCCAACAGATCGTTGCGACCTCAGGCAGGGGTAGGATCGGTAAGGATGATCTTCCGTCCGGCAGTATCTTCCTGCCCAAGCCCTATCGCGGCGACCAGTCGCGGCGCTGCATAGGTTGACCGCCGGCTGATCGCTGGGGATTGTCGATCCGGTTTGGGCATCAAAATTTTTTCTGCTCTCCCCTTGAAACCAAAACCGGTTTTGCTAATTCATTTGTCGCCACCTTGGAGGTGGCTCCCGCGGTGCCTTCTTGGGCCTCGGGATCGAGACGGGCACCGGTTGTGTCCGGTGCCTCATACCCATCTTGCTCTTTGGAGGATTTGGCTATGCGCACTTATGACTTATCTCCCCTGTTCCGATCGACCATCGGTTTCGATCGCCTGTTCGACCTCGCCGAGACGGCCCAGCGGGCCACGGAAGAAGGTTATCCGCCCTACAACATCGAACGCCTTGCCGACGACCGCTACCAGATCACGTTGGCGGTTGCTGGTTTCTCGCCGGACGAGATTTCGATCACGGCCGAGCAGAACGTGGTCACGATCGAAGGCGGCAAGACCGAAAAGACCGAGCGCGAGTTCCTCTACCGGGGGATCTCGACCCGGCATTTCAAGCGGCAGTTCAACCTGGCGGACTATGTCCAGGTGAAGGGCGCGACGTTCGACAACGGCTTGCTCAAGATCGAACTGGTCCGGGAAATCCCCGAGGCCATGAAGCCGCGGCGGATCGCCATCAACGGTGCATCGAGCGCCGATAACGTCCATCAGATCGAGGACAAGGCGGCCTGATCCCTCCGCTTCAGGAGTATGCCGCGCGTCGGCCGACGCGCGGCATCGGACATCATCAAAAGGAATGGAGGAGACCATGCGGCCGACGACCGCTTTCGACGACAATGTTTTCGACATCAACGCGCTGCTGCATCCCGGCACCGTCTTCGACCATCCGAAGGACGTCCTGGCGGATGCTTCGCTGTCGGTTTCAGAGAAACGCGCCATCCTCGCGTCCTGGGCATCGGATGCATCGGCGATCGCTTCGTGTCCCGCGTTGCGGGCACCTGCCGGCATCAAGGCGCCCGTCATCATCGATGAGATACTCGAGGCCCTCTGCGAACTCGATGGCGGCCCCCGCAATCCGCCTGGCGGCAAGCCGAACCGTCTGTGCTCGACTTCCAGGGTCCTCGCCGGTAGGGAGGAGGCACGCAATGGACGAAGTCAAATTGCCGCAACACGTCGTTAACCGGTTCGAACGTCGATGGACGGCCAGGTTTGCGCAGATGCTGCAAGGCCGGCCGCAGCCGGTTCAACGGTACTCCCGCGGAAGCGACGAACCCCTCCGATCGCCGCAGGTCCGGCGGCTGCTGGAAGGGTCCTTACGGCCGCCGAAGCCGCTTGCACTTGACCTTGGCCGGGGTTGACGTCGCCGGATTCGAAGCGAGCGGGGCAGGCAGAGCCGCATCATAGGTCCTCGCGCAGGCCCCGGAAGAACGGATGCCGGACCTTGCCCTCGGCCGACTTCGCGCGGTACTCGATCTCGGCAAGGAGCTTGGGCTCGACCCAGATGCCCTTGTGCGCGATCCGTTTTGAGTAGGGCTGAGACTTGCGAACCAGTGGCTCCAAACGCTTCCGCAGGTCCGCGGCCGAGACCTTGTCGAAGCCGTGGTCGACCTTGCCGGCATAGATGAGGTCTTTGCCCTTGCGCCGGCCGACGTAGAGCCCGTCCCACTTGCTCCCATCGAGGGCGAAGCCGGCGATCGTCAGCGTCTCGCGCTGCGCGCAAGTCTTCTTGACCCAGTCGTTGCTGCGTCCCGTTGGATAAGTGCTGTCCCGCACCTTCGACACGACGCCTTCCAGGCCGATCTTGCACGCGTGCGCGAACATCTCGGGGCCGTCGATCTCGAAGCTTTCGCTGAACTGGATGTCGGTGCCGGCGACGATCTTCTTCAGTTCGGCCTTGCGCTGGAAAAGCGGCAGCTTCCGGAGGTCGCGGCCGTTCAGGTACAGGAGGTCGAACGCCACGAGGACGATGCTTGTCGACTTGCCTTTGAGTTCGTTCTGCAGCACCGAAAAATCGGTGGTGCCGTCGGCGGCGGGCACGACGATCTCCCCGTCGACCACCGCCGACGCTGCCTTGATGTGCCAGGCATCGTGGGCCACCTTCTTGAATCGATGCGTCCAATCGTGACCTCGCCGGGTGAAGATCTTGACGACTTCGTTGGCAAGGTGGACCTGGACACGGTAGCCGTCGAACTTGATTTCGTGGACCCAGCGGGCTCCGGACGGCACCTTGTCGATCGAGGATGCCAGGGCCGGCTCGATGAAGCCCGGCAGAGGCGCCTTGACGCCGATCGCCGCGGTCTTTTTCCGCTGAAACGCCACGATGAACTCCACGCAACAAGCTGATTCAAATTGGCACAGATCGAATTCGTTCCGGAACCTGTGAATCCTTGTAGCGTTGCCGGGATACCACCAATCTGGAGGCATCAAATGGCGGTAGCGAAGAAGACGAAGATGGCGCGCGGGCGCAAGCAGGACCGGGCACGGGTTGCCGGCGGTCAGGATTACGAAGTCGGCTATGAGTCCAAGAAGACGGGCCGGTCCGCCGCGTCCGGTGAAGAAGGCCGTCAAGAAGGTCGGCAATGCCCGCAAGCGCGTGGAAAAGCGTCTAGTCGCGCAAGTCATTGCTTGAGCGTCCGCCGGTCACTGCGGCGGGCACTCGGGGCAGGTGTCGCCGATCGAGTCCAGTACGTCGCGGACCTCAGCAACCGCCTCATCGGGCGAGACCCCCGACGGCGGATCCCGTCGGGCTGCCGCGAAGGCGCGTTCGCGGGCGTGCGGGTCGGCGCGGTCCTGCATCCAGCCGTGCTCCTCGCACTCGCGGATGGCGCGGGCTTCCTGCAGAACACTGATCGCCCAGCCGCGCAGTGTCCGGATCGCCGGCCGCCGTTCCTTCGTCATCAGCATCGTGATTGCTCCTGCCGGGACGAATCCTTGTGCCCGGTCGTTCGTTCCAGCTGCTAACACAGGGCAGGGATTCCGAATTGCGTGGCCTGGGGCTTTTCCACCTGTTCCGCTGTCCTGTGCAAAACGCTGACCGTTCTTTATAACGCGTGAGCAGTCGGGCTCTCAGCAAACAGAGTTCCGACCGGCCGCCTGTGGCTCGCAAAGGGGACGTTTCGTGTCAGCAACTCGAGACGCGCGCGAGGCAAGCGTTTGATTGCACCTTGCTAGACTAGGAACGAGGTCTCATGGATCAAGCTTTGTTGTTGTGGCTAGCTCGATGTCCGCTTGCCCGATAGCGACCAAACTCAGTATCGCAGCGAAACGACGGAGGACCGGAGCATTGGCGTCAGCGACTTCTTGGAGAAATCCTAGACCCGCCGTTCGTGTGGTCACCCGTGCCGATTATCACCTCCTGGCGGGCTCCGCTTGAGCCGTCGATGATGGTCACCGTTTTATGCTGGCCGGGCGCGGCTTGCCTCGGTGCCGCCCCGGTCTCATCTTTGGACGAAGCGGCTGTTGTGGTACTCAGTTCACCCGCGGGCTTTGATATGGGGATCACGATGCTGGTTATCGGCTCGCTCCCGTGCCTGTTGAAGCCGGCAACACCAACAAAGGCGACTAGAGACAGGCCAAGCAGCAGGGCTAACGCCTGCATTGCAGTAAATGGCAGACGAGCCCGGCGTTTCCGAGCCGCCGCGTTCAGTCCGAGCGGAACGCTTAGCTCATCGAGTGTGTCAGGCATCCGTGCTCTCGAATCAACCGCCTGCACGATATCACGGACGCCTCAAAACGCAGTGGCCGCTGCAACGTCTTCGCGTCATTCGCGCGACGCCGCAGCGAAACGACGCGCTGGACGCAAGGCGGGTTCATGCACTAACGCGGGGTGGCGCTTGCTCGGGCGGTCGAGCCACGGGTTTTCGGTCACCGGGCGCCTTTGTCCCTCGGCCAATATCGGTCCGGAGATGAGCGCTGCCACGCGTCCCGATGGGCCGACACGTAGGGCTCCTGCCGATGGCTGGGGGCCCGACACTCCACCCAGCCCCGTCGTTAACTAGGGCTGCTTGAAGTGCGCGCGTCGCGAACATAGCCACGGACTTGCTCCTTGTAGCCCCCGCGCGTCAGGTCGCGGACCCGTACAGCCGTCCAACCCAACTCTGCCATCAGCTTAGCCAGCCGGCGGAATGTACCTGCTGTGCGCTGCCGCTGAGGCACCTGAAGCACGTCTAGCACGGTTTGACTGCTCACACGTTCCTGGCCATCGAACTCGAGCTTGCCGCGGATACGCTGGAGCGGTGTCAGCCACGGGTCGGCGGGCTGTTCAACTTCCAGGCACTCTGCTCGTAGCTTTTCCAATAGGGGCATCTTCGGTCTCCTGAAAAGTGCCGGCGAATGCGTTTCGGCGCTGCAGGCTAGACGGCAATGCCCGCTCGTCTGTAGCTTGCAATTGTTTCCTCTATTCCTTGGGCGGCGCCCAGTACGCTCCGGGGGTCATGCCGGCAAGCGGGCGAGGCGGGAAGCGCATTTTCAGATTTTGATCTGTTTGTATCCCCCATAGGCCTCTGCCATCGCCATCGCCATCAAACCGCGGGCGAAGTCGTCGAATGAAGGGTGGTTACTGACATCGTATGATCGCCTGCCGTAGCCTTCTCTGGAGAGCGATCGAGCGTAGAAGCCAACGAGGGCTGCAGACCTCGAGCTTGTCTGTAGTCGTCGATTTCCTCGTATGAAAGAGGCAGCGGAGGCGCATTGGTCGGGCCGTTGACGGCAAACCACTCGCGAGCGCGAAGCGCGCGAACCGCTTCAGTCTTTTGCGGTCCGATCGGGTCGATACCCCATACGAAATCTTCGCCGGTGACTGGATTGCGACAGCAATCGCCGTGTTGGGCATTCAACGCAGCGAACAACTGATCGACTTTATTCTCCAAGAAACTTATTAGGTTGGCCGCCATGTTA
Source organism: uncultured Alphaproteobacteria bacterium (assembly GCA_963836765.1). Taxonomy (GTDB): domain Bacteria; phylum Pseudomonadota; class Alphaproteobacteria; order Rhizobiales; family Xanthobacteraceae; genus Bradyrhizobium. The sequence continues at coordinate 114,776 of CAWILG010000010.1, read as the reverse complement.
GTTCTCCTATGTGTGCGCCGCGATTGCCGCGACGGTGCAACGATAGGAGAGAGTGTTACGATCGAATAGTAACCAACTTCTATACGCTCGTGGCCCGCCGCGAAGGCGTGGAAGAATGAGGTATTTTCACCTTGGTACCGGCCTTCAAGGAATGTGACTGGTGGTTTTTCGGCCGGTCATGTGTCTCAACATCGGCTGGTTCCAAATATCTGAAAGCGAAGTTCGAGTAGGCGGCGGACGTGACGCGTAGGCGGTCGAGGAGGTGGGAGGCGAGCACGGCGATGTCGTGGAGCGTCGTGCGCCGGTGGAGGAGGGGGCAGGGCAGCCTGCAGTGAGGCATCAGAAGGAAGGCGACGGGGCCGACTGCCGTTGATGCGGCATCGGCGTTGCCGGCAGTGAATAGCGCGGTGCGGATGGCAGGCGGTCAATGCCCCCTTAAAAGGGGGGCAATTGACCACCACCGCTGCCATGAGGGAATTGGTCAATCAATTGACCAGTGTATTGACCAATTGACCACCAACTCAGTCTCGCGGCGCCGCTGTGGTACGTCTCTTAGATCGGCACTGCCTTCAGCCCCCTCGCTCTGCGGAACCGGCCGGGCTTGGGCGTGAGGTCTTCCACGTCTTCGACGACGAGCCTGCCGTCAGCTTGCATTTTATCGATGGCGGTCTTGATGACGGCTTTCAAGATCGCCGGGAAGCCCAATGGCGCGGCGCCGTCGCGTTCGTTACAGCAATCATCGCATCTGGCATAAGGGCGCGCGCATTGTTCGCCCCGGCGGGACTGGGCTGTAGGGATATAGCTTGCCCGTCGATCTCTTTACCTTGTTCGACTAGCTGAAAGATAGCCAACTCGATTTTCATATCGGCTCCGTTTACAGCCCCGCTCGACTGGATCGGCAGAATGACCCGAGTGATCGCCTGCACGCTGTCACCGTGGGGTAGAGCGGAGGTTCGGGGTTAGGAAGCTCGACACTGCGCAGCCGATATAATGGGCTATCGGTTGCGCGGGGTGCGAGGTTAGATTTCGCATCCACTAGCTTGAAGTACTGGGAGCGTTCGGAGGGAAGAATACCGAGCCTCTTGATATCGTCATCTGTTAACGGCGCGGGCATGATAGCGCGCCGGGCGAGGTTGGTGATGGCCGCGGCACCGCTGATCGCTTCTACGTTGCCCGCGTCGCCGCCCTTTCTCGTATGGTGGACGATAGTCACTGCGCACTGGTTTCGTGCAGCAATCTCCTTCAACTTCCGCATGACCAACGACATGCCCGCGTTATCGTTCATGTTGCCACCCGCACAGAGCGAAACGAGCGGATCAAGTACAATGACGTCCGGGTGCAGTGCATCAAGGCCACGCTGAAGGGCATCCAGGCCGTCTTGATTGAGAACCGACATGCCTTTTTCGTTCGTCTTCAAAAACGATATCTCCTGCACCCACTTGTCGTCTGCGCCGACGACGACCAAGTCAAGGAGGTCACGTTCAGCAATTCCGTGCGCCAGGCAGAACGCATGGACGCGGCGACGAATTTCGTCGGTGCTGTCTTCTCCATTAATGACCAGCGCCTTGAGGCCGGCTCCCCCCCGTATTTCTTCCCCGAGCAGTTCTCGGTTCGTTGCAACGCAAATGGCCATGCCAATGGCAAGGGAGGATTTCCCAGCTCCGCCGGGAGAGCCGATGACTGTGAGTTCGCCCCGAACAAGATCGAAGCCGTAGAGCCATTTGCGGTGCGGGATATTAGAAAAGGAGATGCCCGGTCGACCCGCCAATTGACCGGACGAACCCGATGGGGAACTCGCATTTGTTACCGTGGCGGTAACAGCCGGCCGTATGTTGAGGGGTGACTTCCCCTTTATGAGCAGCGGGCACGTCGCACAGGACTTACAGCCAGCGCCCTGAATGGTTGAGCATTGGGGGTATCCCAGTCCTCGGTCGTGGCGTTCATCGACCTTGCGATCAAACATCGCATCGGTCTCCGCCGGGGTATAAGTCGCATGACCCTTGGAGATTTCGTGCGCGACTGCATTGCCGTTCTGCATGAAGGTGGTGCCCAGAATTGAGTACATCCAGAGCGCGTTGTCGTAGTGGGCGCCGCCATTGCGCAATGCCTCGCGGTAGAACCCGCACTGCTTGAAGATGGGCTGGATGTCGAGCAGCGGGGCTTCAGCCTGTTCGACAGCGCCAAGGCTCTCACCCGGTATCGGGGCCAGGATCGGGGGCCGCTTGAAGCTGGCCATATCGGCATCAGGATGGAAGGGCGAGTACTCGTCTACTGAAGCCTTGATGGTGCTGACCACCGGGGCCAGCGTCGGCAAGAAGGATAATTTCTCGGCAAAGTCGTACATCGCCAGCGGCAGCTCAAGCAGCGTCACCGGCTTTGGTGGGTTGGTCTTGTGGTTGAAGGTGCCGGGGACGCGCAGGAGGCGGGACACGTCAGTCGTGATGTTAGCGTCCTTCACCAGCTTGTCTGCCAGCATCAGGTTGCGCAGGCCCTCGGCATAGGGCGCCCACTCCTTCACGGTCAGCTCGGTCTTGCTGATCCAGTAGGCGTGCAGGCCGCCTCCAGAGGCCACCAGCGCGCTGTACATCGGCAGCTTGTGCTTCTCACGGAACAGGATCAGCGCCTTTATGGCGTCCTGCAGCGTGGCGTACTCGCCCTCTTTGGGGCCTACGTCCGCGTCGATCCACAGGGCCTTTACCGCGAGGGCGTTTGCAGCCTTGCGCTCGGCCTTGGGCTTTGCCGGATTACGGGCGTTTGGCTTCACATGGCTCTGCAGCGACATGCAGAACCATGCGTCCTTGAACGCATTGGTCGTCGGGATCCACTTTGCCCGACTTACAAAACTCTCCACTGATCGGAAAGGCCACCCACCACCCTTATAGAGTTTGGTGGGGTCCTTCCGGTCGGTCGACGAGTAATGCAGGTTGATGTAGCCAGCGTCCTGGGGGGACGCTGGCCACGGTACAACATGGGCCATGAAGGCGGTTACGGCATTCCAGTCGGATGTCGACTTGTCCGGCAGCAGTTCAGCCACTCGAGCGTCCAAATCGACGTCGGCGTCCTCGCCCTTGTCAGCCCGCGTGTTGACCGTCGGCGCGGCCGGTTGGGCTGGCTCAAGTGTTGCATCCAGAGCACCGAACCCGGTATTCACGTTCGCCGGTGCGAGGGGTGGGGCCGGATTTACCGTGGCGGTAACTCCGTCGGCCTCGAACAAATCCGCGTAGTCGGCCTGTGCAGCAGCGCCTTCGTTCTGATCATCTAACATTCCGAAGGGCCCTCACGCGGTCTTAGCTAGCATCCTGTCGAGCGCCACCCTTGGAACAAGGCGGCGGCCAGCGATTTTGACGGTAGGGAGTACCCCCTTCCTGTAGGCAACTGCTCGGCAGATGCCTAGGATTTTGGCTGCTTCTTCGATCGTGTAGGTTTGCCGTTCCGGCGACGGCGTCGCCAACTGCGCCTTGCTTTCAAGGGATGTGCGCTTCATCGGTTCGATCCTAATTTATATGCTACGTAAACTTCATTTATCTTGACTTTTAAATACAGGATAAATAGCATCATAGTCAAGCACGGGATCGTACAATCCGTACACTTAGGACAAGGCTTTGACAAAAAAGAAGAAAATTGGACGGCCTCGCTCTGAAAAGCCGATGGTTCATACGGCCGTGGTATTGCCGCCCGACCTGATCGCCCAGCTGAAAGCCGATGCCAAAAAAAGCGGGCAGGGTATGAGCGCCGAGATCAGGGAGCGGTTACGCGTAACCTACCTCATGGAATTGTCGCGCGGCGACCCCGAGACGGGCAACTTGCTCCACGCCATCAAGCACCTGTCTGATTTTCTCGCGCGCGACCTCGGCAAGAGATGGCATCAGCACCCCTACGCCACGGCGGCTTTCAAAGCGGGAGTAGCGGCCTTGCTGGCTCGATATCAGCCGCAGGGCGATGAAAGATTGCGTCCGGACACTCAAGTCGTTGGCGATCCGCCCGATGTGGTTGGCCGCACGCATGCACGGCTTATCGGAATTGCGGGCCACGAAACTGAGGACGATTATGATCCCACCAGTTTCTACGACGAAACTGATCCCGATGTGGTGCGCAAAGAGCGCCAGCCAGCGAGTAACCGGAAGAAGATGAAAGATTGACCGTGGCCAAAGTTCGCAAGCGTACGTGGAAGAACAAATTCGGCGAGGCCAAATCCGCATGGCTCGTGGATTATCCCGACAGTCATGGCGGACGCCGTCGCAAGCATTTTCTGAGCAAGAAGGCGGCCGATGCCTTCCGTGTTCACGTAGAAGGCCAAATGCAGGCGGGCACATATAGGCCGAATGCGGACAAAGTCACGGTCAAAGAGGCCTGCGAAAGTTTTCTAGAGCACTGCGTCGGCCGAAACCAGCGCGATGAACGGATGACACGCAAGATGCTCGTGGTCTATAGAGGGCACGTAAGTAATCATATTCTTCATTCGGATCACGGGTTCGGTAGCCGCAAACTATCGCATCTTACGGCGCGGTCTGTGGGAGAGTTTCGAGATCGCCTCAGAGGGGCTGGAGTAACAGTACCTACTACCAGAAAGATTTTGGCAACGCTGCACAGCGCGCTTGCCTATGCGATTTCCCAAGATTGGGTTGCAACCAACGCGGCCCATGGGACGCGGGTCATTGGCCCGCGCGATGAGGGATCAAAGAAAATTGTTCCGCCATCGAAAACCTGACATGGGAGCGATACTCAGCGGGGCGGATGAGGATTTCAGGATCAACCTAATTTTCGCAGCGTCTACCGGTGTCCGAGCAGGGGAGCAGTGGGCAGTCCGTTGGCGTGATGTCGACCTAGAGAAGGGCCAACTGCACATCGGCCGCCGCGTCGATGCCTATCGTGAGGAAGGTGCACCCAAGACCGCGGCCGGGGTAAGAACTGTTCCGATATCCCGACAACTCACGGCGACGTTGAAGGCGTGGAAACTAAAATCAAAATTCAAAGCGCCGGACGACCTCATTTTTCCAAACGATGAGGGCAACCACATCAATCATGACAACCTGGTGAAACGCCGTTTCGGCCCTCTTTTTGATAGCCTTGAAGTTGCCCACCGAGCAGACCCGATGCGCTATCCCCCGCCACCCCGGCGGTTCAATTGGCATGCGCTTCGACACTTCGCCATATCGAGTTGGATCGAAGCGGGGTGCGCGCCCAAGACGGTGCAGACATTTGCTGGGCACGCTTCGCTGCAAGTCACGATGGACAGGTACGGGCATCTGTTTCCACACGAGGATCACAAGAAGGCAATGGACCAGATCGCCGCGGGGCTGTTCGCTTAAACGTCGCCATAGGAATTCTCGTCAGCGCGTGGCACACCATCGGCACATGGGGTTCTGACAAGTATAGCTAAATCAACAGGTTAGGTAGTGCCAAAGTCACCCTCATAACCTGAAGGTCATAGGTTCAAATCCTATCCCCGCAACCACTTTTGTCATAACTCACTCACCGTCCCGGTCTAACCGCCGGGACGGATTAGCTTTTTGACTAGAGTGTTGTGCGCGCAGAGTGTACTGCACAATGAGAGCTTTATATCGCGGACCGTGAGCTCAAGGCGGGTATGCCGCAGACATCCGGGCTAGACGGACGCAACCAGTGTGCGCAAGCGTTCGGCATCGGCCCCGACTTGGGTCGAGCGGTTGGTCCCCCCTTCGACGGTGCCCCTGAAGAAATGCGGCATGACAATGAGAACTCGCATTTCGCGCCAGGTTTGGTTTGCGGCTAAAAATCTATCTAGCGTCTCGAAAGTAAGGCCGGTGCCATCCATCGAAGGGTCTTGCGGGCGCTTCTCGGGTGTCATCGGCCCATCGGGGCTCGAATCTGAGCCTCTGTTATAAAGTCATCTGCTCCGCCAGACCCCACAATTATCCCACAGAAATCGCGCATCTGAACGCGTGAAGATACCATCTTAACGGCTCGCTTGGGGGTCGTTCGGTCTAGGCGCTGCGAACCCACAGTCCCACTCGGTGATCCATATCGGCGTGGCCGCATTATTGCACGGTTACTCTTGGCACCGCCGTCTATCATCGTGGCAGGTCCAGTGTTTTGAGCCGCTCGCGTCCGGCGGAGAAGACCTCATTCGAGACAATGCCGGATTTGACCATCGCAAGGTGCTCGGGGTCGTTGGCGGCAGCACGCCGTGGAATTTTCCGGTGTTGCTGGCGATCTGGAAGATCGCCGCGGCGTTCGTCGCCGGCAACACCATGTGCTGAAGCCCTCGCCCTATACGCCGCTTCGCACCTTGAAGCTCGGAGAAATCCTACGCGACATTCTTGCCGCCGGTATCCTCAATATCGTCCCGGGCGGCAATGATCTTGGCGCACAGCTGACGACACACCCCGATATCAGCAAGAATCAGCTTCACTGGTTCGACGGCATCGCAAGATCATGGCGTCGGCATCCGGAAACCTGGACCGGAACGGGGGGCACACTCCCCTCAATCGCTGCACCCATCGCGGCGCAACGGTTTGCCGTCAGGACGAAGGAAATGCGCGTCCGCAGTCTCCGCACGTTTTCACGTCAACAACTCAGGATATCTTTGGACGGACACTTAGCAGCCCGCTGGCAAGTCTATTTATTGCAGAAGTAACTAAGTAGCTTCCCGCCGCCATGACTTTGGCATTGTTACCATCATATGATGATTTCTCGCCAACCGAGGAACGTCACAATGAACAATCCTCCCGCACAGACCAAGGCGGCAACCCTCACGGGGGTGTCGGCTGCCGAAACGAGCAAGGCTGGCTCGGAGGCACCGGTTCCGAGGGTGCCGGCACTGTCGGCATTGAATCCAGTCTTCCGCGAAGGTCCGCATGATCTTCTCAACGATCTAAGGCACCGTGACCCGGTGCATCAGGACAGGGTTTTTGATCGCGTTGTTCTGACACGCGCGAAGGATATTGGTGCTCTGCTGGAACGATCGCACATTAGCCGCCGACCCTCGCAAGTCTCGCATGGGTTCGTACTCGCGATTGCAGTTGGGTGTGGACGAAAGCTTCGTGCCGACCATGCTGCACATGGACAACCCAGATCACAAACGCCTGCGCAGTCTGGTTTCCAAGGCCTTCAACCTGCGCGCTGTCGAGGCGCTGCGGTCCCGTGTGGCGGATGTTGCTGCCGGCTTGCTCGATGGCATCGCCCCGGATGCAGCCTTCGATCTCATGGAGGCGTTTGCAAAGCCGCTGCCGACGTCGTTATTGCAGTCATGCTGGGAATCGATGCTGCAGATCAGCACGACTTCAAACGCTGGTCGGACACGCAGATGCTTCTCTTCAACCCGATGCGTACTGTCGAACAGCAGACCATGTTCCGGTGGGGAGACGACGAGCTGAGCCGCTATCTCTCCGAAGCCGTCGCGAAGCGCCGGCGAGACCGCGGCGAGGACCTTATTAGCAGTCTGATAGCGGCTGAGGAGGATGGTGAGCAGCTTGACGAGGCGGAGATCGTCAACGTGTGTCGGCTAATTCTTGCCGCCGGCAATGTGACGACGACCGAACTGATTGGTAACGGCGTATTCGCTCTCCTGCGTCACCCGAAAGAACTCGCCAAACTGCAAGCCCGCCCGGAGCTGATTGGTGCGGTGGTGGAAGAAGTCTTGCGTTACAATTCGCCGGTCGTGCAGGTGTCTCGCCAGACGACGGCTTCCGGCCAGATCGGCGGTTGCCCTTTTGATGCGGGACAGTCGGTCACTGCGATGCTTGAAGCCGCGAACCATGATCCTGACATACATCATGATCCTCACAGCTTCGACATCGAGCGAACTGACAATCGCCATTTCAGCTTCGGTGGTGGTGCCCATTTCTGTCTGGGCGCGCCTTTGGCGCGTGTCGAAGGACAGGTCGCGATCTCGGCGCTGTTTCAGCGATTTCCCAACCTTCGGCTGGCACCGGGCTACACGCACGTGCATAAGGCCGCGCCTAGTTTTAACGGGCTCGAAGTCGCTTTGGGTCGAGGCACTCTGAGATGCACGAGGCGCTGTTACATGGCAGGACGTCATCCCAAGTCCCGTAATTTGAATTGTTCATCAGATGGAGAGGTATCTTATGCCTGAGAACGAATTTGAAATGACCATTGTTACGCGTTGGAGCGATATCGATGCCAACCAGCATATGAGGAATACGGCCTATTCGGAGTTGTCGACATATGTTCGGAGTGAATGGCTGGCTTCGCGCGGATTTGGCATAAGAGAATTGATGGAGATTAATTTCTCAACGATCATTTTCGAAGATAGCACCAAGTATGTGAAAGAGGTTTTCCTAGGTGAGCATATCACCGTTAACATTAAGTCGGTGGGGTACAAGCACGATGGCTCGCAATGGCACGTGCGCCATACCTTCCGCCGAAGCGGCACCGTGGTCGCAATCCACGATGTAAAGGGCGCTTGGCTGGATGTGGCCGCACGCAGAATCGCGGCTCCGCCCGCGGGGCTCATGAAAGCCGCCACCAACTTGCCGCGAACAAGCGATTACGCTGAAATCGTCTCTCGTGCCAAATAGAAACGAAACACCTCGCGGTCGAGGAATACTAGAGTCCCAGCCGTAGATCGTCGCGCCGCAAGGCGTCATTGAAGATTAAAGTTGAACACACAGAGCACTAAGGAAGACCGTTCAATGGAAGCAAAACGCATCGACAAAAACCCGATATTCTCGCCCGCATCGAAGCCTACAAGCGTTCGTATCTGCGAGGATTTGAACGTGTGACCTTTGCCCTTCGGGGGCCAAGCGACCGGTGCGGCGTTGGTCGGCGGCGAAAGCGGTCTGATCGACTATATGTTGTTTTTCACCGATGGGCGACTATTGATCCTAACACCTTCAGCAACCGGACATCACGACTGAGCCGCGAACCCGCCAAACGACCAGTGTCGGCGAGCGTCGGTCTCGATTTCATCTCGAATTGCCACCATTCATGAGTGTCGGTCTCGGTGGTTGCGTCGGCCGTCGAGAAGGAAACCATCGTTCGGCATTGCGATCGAGAACAGATTTCCAACCCGGTGCGCCAAAAGGCATTTTGCTTCCATTGCTTTCCGGCTGAAATTCGCGACATTTACCCAGGTCATTACGATCAGTGGTAACGGTTGTGAACACGCCTGAATTTGATCCACTCGCGAGGTCAAATGCGCCTGCCGACACGGCAGCTTCGCGCGGACGGGCTTCGACGCGCCTGATGTGGATCGGCACATCGGCGTTCTGGTTGCTGGTGTTCACCATCGTAGTTGCGCGCGCGATCTACTTTAAATCGGGCGCCCGCAGCATTTTCACGTTCACTAATCCGCTCTGAGCCTGACCCGCGCGCGCCTGCGATCCGCCCGCTCGCCGGCGGGCTCGCGGATCATGCGCTCAAAGGCCATGGCAGCGGGGATATCGAGCCGGCCCGGGGTCTTGAGTTGCCAGAGCATGCGTTCGATGCGCAGTTCCTTGAGCGGGATCACCTTGAGGCGACCGAGTTTGACCTGGTCGTCGACCGCAACCGTCGACACGATCGATACGCCGACACCGGCGGCGACCGCCTGCTTGATCGCCTCGGTGCTGCCGATTTCGAGTGTTCTCCGTGGCTCCACGCGTTGCGCGGCAAGCGCTTGCGTTACGACTTCACGCGAACCGGAGCCGGGCTCCCGCACGATCAGAATTTCCTGTTCGAGCTCCCTGCAGTCGACGGGGCCTTTCGATGACGCAAACCGGTGCAGCGGCCCTACGATCAGGCTCATGACGTCGGGCCGCCAGGGCTCGCTGACCAGATTGTCGTCTTCAACCGGACCTTCGACCAGCGCGATCTCGATCTCGTGCCGCACCATCAGATCCGCGATGTCGCGGGTGTTGGCGGTAACAATGTGGAGGTCGATGCCCGGATAGGTCCGGTGGAAGATGCCGAGATATTCGGCGATCATGTAGGTCGCGATCGTGGTGCTCGCGCCGACGCGGAGCGATCCGCTGTCGAGACTGCGCAGCGAGCGAAGTTCGTCTTCGGCGGCGCGTTCGGCAGCGAACAGGGTTTCCGCGTGCCGGGCCAGCGCCTGTCCTTCTCGCGTCGGCCGCACGCCTTTGCGGGTGCGGTCGAGCAGGCGACATCCGACCTGCAGCTCGAAATCCCTGACCCCCTTCGATATCGCCGGCTGGCTGATGCTCAACATATCGGCCGCGCGCGAGAAGCTCCCGGTCTGGACCACGGTGGCGAACAGGCGGAGCAGGTGCAGATTGAGGGACATAACTTCTCTCTATGGGGGCAGTCCGAAAGGATATTATCTTTAATTGCCGGTCAGGCGCATAGAATTCTTCCAATAGCGGAGAGTTTTTATGCCCGAAGACGCAAAGCCTTCGAATTCCCGGAGCAGGGCGGGACGCATCGTCAGCCGGGTGACATCCCTGTTACCCGGTGTCGCGCTCTGCGCGCTGATCTCGCTGGCCGCACTGGGCGCGCAGAGCCTGGAAGAGCGCGCCTTCGCGCATCCCTATGTAGAGGCGCTCGTCATCGCGATCCTGCTCGGAGCCGCCATCCGCACCCTCTGGAATCCGCCCGCGCGCTGGTCGGCCGGCATCGCATTCAGCGCGAAGCAATTGCTCGAAGTGGCGGTGATGCTGCTGGGCGCGTCGATCAGCTTCGCTGCTATCGCCGCCGCCGGCTCCCTCCTGATGGCCGCGATCGTCGGCACCGTCGTCGTGGCGCTCGCGGTCAGCTACAGCCTCGGTCGAATGTTCGGCCTGTCGACCCAACTCGCGATCCTGATTGCCTGCGGCAATTCCATCTGCGGCAATTCCGCGATCGCAGCCGTAGCGCCGGTCATCGGCGCCGACGGCGATGACGTCGCATCCTCGATCTCCTTCACCGCCATTCTCGGCGTCTTGATGGTATTGGGCCTGCCGCTTCTGATCCCGCTGTTGCGCCTGTCGGCGACGCAGTACGGGATTCTTGCGGGCCTTACCGTCTACGCCGTCCCGCAGGTGCTTGCGGCGACATTGCCCGCCGGTCTGGTCAGCACCCAGATCGGAACGCTGGTGAAACTGATCCGTGTGCTGATGCTCGGCCCGGTCGTGGTCGGTCTTTCCATCCTGATGTCGCGCAAGCGGGCGGGCGGATCGACGATGAAGGCGATGAGCCCGTTCACGCTGGTGCCGTGGTTCATCATTGGATTTCTCGTCCTCGCTGCGTTTCGTTCCTTTCAGCTGGTGCCGGATGGCGTCGTGGCGCCTGTCACCAGGATCGCGGCGTTCCTGACGGTGGTCTCGATGGCTGCACTCGGGCTCGGCGTCGATATTCGTCTTCTCGCCGGCATTGGCGGCAAGGTAACGGCGGCGGTCACGCTGTCGCTGCTCGCATTGCTCGCGATCAGCATCGGACTGGTTCATCTCTTCCACTGAGGTGCGCGCGCGCGGCGGCGCTATCTGACCCGAGAAAAAGAAAAATGCCGTCTCGGGAATTTCCGGCTTTGAACTCCAGTCATCTCTCCGTGGGGTCTCGTTCCATCGGCCCCGACAGGGGGAGAGCAGGTCTTGAAAAGGGCATTGATAGTCGCTGCCGCGAGTCTCGGCATGGCGACGGTTGCGAACGCGGGCGAGTTGTCCGATCTCAAGAGCCAGTCGGAGCAGTTGCGTCAGCAAAATGAAGTGCTGACCAAAAAAATCGCCGATCTCGAACGACGTCAACGCAAGCTTGAGGCCAGCCCGGCTGTCGCGCCGAAGCCTCCAGCGCAAAAATCCGCCAATCCCGCCAACGCCAATCCCGCTGACGCCATGGCCGCGACCTACAAGGCGGTGGTCAAGAAGCTCGATCAGGACGACAGCCTGACCTGGCACGGTATCACGCTCTACGGCCAGGTCGACGTCGGCGCGGTTTATCAAAACCACGGCGCGCCGCTCAACAATTCGGCCGGCGCCGGATGGAATTATCTGATCGCCAAAAACAGCAACGGCTCGCAGTTCGGTGTGGCGCCCAATCCGTTCGGCGGCTCGTATATCGGGCTGAAGGGCAAGCAGGAACTGATCGACAATGTGTACGGGGTATTCAATCTGCAGACGGCATTCAATCCCCAGTCCGGCAAGCTTTCCGACGGACTTGGTTCGATCGTGCAGAACAACGGTCTGGCGGTCGGTGCCCAGAATTCGTTCGCGGATTCCGCAAGAGACGGCCAGCCGTTCAACATTGCGGCATGGGGCGGCGTCAGTTCGCCGGTCTACGGCACCCTGACGTTCGGACGCGAGGCTGCGCTGACGTCGGACGGGGTGGTTGCCTACGATCCGTTGGGCAGTTCGGCGGCATTTTCGCTGATCGGTTTCCAGGGCGCCACCGGCGGCGGTGGCGCGACCGAAGACCGCATTCTGGACCGGGCGCTCAAATATGCGGTCAGCTACGGGGGATTCCGCGCCGCGGTCGAGACGTCGATCGGTGCGCAGGATGGTGCTGGTCCGCGCACCTTCGTTCAAGGTAACATCGGCGGAGATTATCTCGGGTTGTCGGTCGATGCCATTGTCGGAAAAATCACCGACGCCGTTACCTCGGCGCCGCTGCCGGTGGGAACCATTCTGCCCGCCTCGCTGATCAATCCAGGCAATGGATTCGTCTCCGGCACGGTTTCCGACAACACCAGTGTCATGCTGCTGGCCAAATACGCCTACGGTCCTCTCAAGCTGTTCGGCGGCTATGAGCACATCGATTTCGCCAATCCGAAAACGCCGCTGGCGGCAGGCAACAATTTCCTCGCGGGCTATACGCTCGGCACCGTCAACAACACCGCCTTCGGCACCGACAAGATACTGCAGGTATTCTGGACCGGCGTAAAATATGCCGTCAGATCCGATCTCGAGCTGACCGTCGCCTACTACCGCGAGGATCAAAACAGTTTTCAGGGCGGGACGCCGGCCACCTTAAATCCCGGTCGCTGCAAGGATGCGAGCCTCGCGCAATGCAGCGGTCAGATCGGCGCGGTCTCCTTCGTCGCGGACTACAAGTTCAATCCGCACGCCAATGCCTACGCCGGCATGATGTGGTCGCAGGTGTCGAATGGGCTTGCCAACGGCTTCCTGCAGCGGTCCTCGATCGACCCGACCGTCGGGTTCCGCTATCGGTTCTGAGCCGGGATCAGGGGACGGTGTTGGCTGCTTGCCAATCCGAACCTGCCTTGAAAAATCTCATGGCGTGAACTTACCTCAGCCTCCCCGGGGCTGAGGCACTTTTTTGCGTGCGGACTTTTTGTTGCGCCACGGGGAAAATGGAAATTATTTCATCCAGCCGGGAATGTTGGGCGTCGACCACTGATACGCCCTGGCGGACGCACCTGTCTGTCTAAGTGTCTGACTCATAATGATTGCATTTAATCTCAAGATCTTGCGAGCCGTCGCGTGAGGGTGCGGATGTGGGCGACGAGCGCCCAAGCGACGGCGCTGGCGATGGTGGCTTCGAAGTCCTTTGCCAGTCTGCGACAGCGGCCGAGCCATGCGAAAGTTCGTTCGACGACCCATCTGCGGGGCAGAACTTCGAAGCCCTGCGCCGTGTCGGAACGTTTGATGATTTCTATCGTCCATTCGCCGATGCGCTTCAAAGCCTTGCGCAATTTATCTCCGGCATAACCACCATCGGCAAAGATGTGGCGCAGCCAGGGATAGCGCGAGCGGATCGAAGCCAGGACGCACGGGGCGCCATCGCGATCCTGAATGCTGGCTTCGTGCACGACGAGCCCGACCAGGTTGCCTTGGGTGTCGGTGACGATGTGGCGCTTGCGGCCCTTGATTTTCTTGCCTGCGTCATAGCCACGTGGGCCACCGCTTTCCGTGGTTTTTACCGACTGGCTGTCAATCACTCCGGCCGTCGGGCTCGCCTCTCGGCCAGCCGCCTCGCGCGACGCCATGACCAGAGTGTAGTTGAGCGAGGCGAAGATTCCACCGCGCGACCACGCGTAGAAATACCCCTGCACCGTCGAGTAGGGTGGGAAGTCCTTGGGCAACTGCCGCCATTGGCAACCGGTGGACGCAATGTAGAGGATCGCATCTATCACCGTTCGCATGTCTGTTGCACGCGGACGCCCGAGGGCTGAAGCAGGCGGCAGAAGCGACTCCATCACTAACCACTCCGCATCCGTCGTATCGCTTTCATACCGCAGGCCCTTGCGTCTATATTGTCGACGAGTGATTTCAGTCCAAACCATCGTGCTCTCCCTCGAATCTTCGCAAATCCGAAGGAATCACAACTGGCTGAAATCACTCAGCTTCTTTTTCAGTCCGGCTCTAAGAGAGTGCGAGGCGCTTTATTTTGCGCTACCTTCTCTCCGATCGGAGAGCCATTCATGCCGTTCTGGACGTGCGATCAATGCGGTGCCCAGTTTCCCGAAAGCCCCGCTCCGCCGCGGTCATGCCCGATCTGCGAGGACGAGCGGCAATATGTGAACTGGAAAGGGCAGGCGTGGCTTACCCGGGAGGAACTGGGGAAATGTCACGAACTCGTCTGGCGCGACGATCTCGGGATTTCTGGGATCGGAGTTGAGCCGGGTTTTGCGATCGGGCAGCGCGCGTTGCTGGTGCCGGAGCCGGATGGCGTCGTGATGTGGGATTGCATTCCCCTCGTCACTCGCGAGGCGGTCGACCACATCAAATCGCTCGGCGGCCTGAAGGCGATCGCCATCTCGCATCCGCACTATTACGGCGCGGTCGCCGACTGGAGCGAGGCGTTCGGCGGCGTGCCGGTCTATCTGCACGGCGACGATCAGCAATGGATCACGCGGCCGCATCCTTCGATCGTGCCGTGGTCGGGGGACAGCCTGCGGATCTCCGACGACATTGTTCTGGTCCGCACCGGCGGCCATTTCGCCGGCGGCAGCATCATGCATTGGCGCGCCGGCGCCGACGGCCAGGGTGCGCTGCTCACCGGCGATGTCGCCATGGTGGCGATGGACCGGCGTTCGCTGAGCTTCATGTATAGCTATCCGAACTACATCCCGATGAATGCGGCGTCGGTGCGCAGGATCGCCGGCGCGGTCGCGCCGCTGGCGTTCGACCGGATCTACGGGGCCTGGTGGGGACGCAATATCGCGGCGGGCGCCAAGGCGGCGTTCGATGCCTCGGTCCGGCGATATCTCGCGGCGATTTCCGATTAGGCCTGGTGGCGGGCGACTACTTGGGCGTTATCATCTTGCCACCCCGGACGCTATCGCTATATCAGGCCTTTCCCGCCATTCCGTTTGATCACCCGGGTTCCCGTCATGACCACAACCACCGCCCCCGAATCCCAGCCGTTCCAGGCCGAGGTCGCCGAACTCCTGCACCTCATGGTGCATTCGGTCTATTCGGAGACCGATATCTTCCTGCGCGAATTGATCTCGAACGCGTCGGACGCCTGCGACAAGCTGCGGTATGAGGCTATCGCCACGCCTGACTTGATTTCCGATGGCGCGCCGCCAAAAATCCGCATCCAGCCCGACAAGCAAGCGGACACGCTTGCCGTGATCGACAGCGGCATCGGCATGGACCGGCAGGAGCTGATCGACAATCTCGGCACCATCGCGCGCTCCGGCACCAAATCGTTTTTGTCGCGCCTGACCGAGGCCAAGGACGGCGCCAATTTGATCGGCCAGTTCGGCGTCGGCTTTTACGCTGCCTTCATGGTTGCCGACCGCATCGTGGTCACCAGCCGTCGCGCCGGGGCAAACGAGGCGTGGACCTGGTCGTCATCGGGTGGCAGCGGTTTTGAAATCGCGCCGGCCAGCGAGGAGGACGGCAAGCGGGTTGCCCGCGGCACCGAGATTGTGCTGCACCTGAAAAAGGACGCGGCAAAATATCTCGAGACCTACGAGATCGAGCGCATCGTCCGCGCCTATTCTGACAACATTCAGTTCCCGATCGAGCTGGTTCCGGAGGAGGGAGAGCCGCGCCAGATCAATTCGGCGAGCGCGCTGTGGCAGCGGCCGAAATCGGAATTGACGGCGGAGGACTACAAGCAGGCGTACCAGTCGATCGCCGGCGCCTTCGACGATCCGGCGCTGACGCTGCATTACCGCGCCGAGGGCCGGCAGTCCTATGCGGTGCTGCTGTTTGCGCCATCGACCAAGCCGTTCGATCTGTTCGACCAGGCGCGCAAGGGCAAGGTAAAGCTCTATGTCCGCCGCGTCTTCATCGCCGATGACGCCGATCTGCTGCCGGCATATTTGAGGTTCATCCGCGGCGTGATCGACAGCGAGGATCTGCCGCTGAATATTTCCCGCGAAATGCTGCAGAACAATCCGCAGCTGGCGCAAATCCGAAAAGCCGTCACCGGCCGCGTGATTTCCGAACTGGAAACGCTCGGCGACAAGGAGCCGGAGGCGTTTGCGAAAATCTGGGACGCATTCGGCGCCGTCATCAAGGAAGGCCTCTGGGAGGATTACGAGCGGCGCGAGAAATTGCTAGGCTTGTCGCGCTTCACCACGACGTCGGGCGAGAAGCGTTCGATCAAGCAATATGTCGAGGACCTCAAGCCGAACCAGACCGAAATCTATTACCTCACCGGCGACAGCATCGAACGGCTGAAGTCGAACCCGAAACTGGAATCCGCAACAGCCCGCGGCATCGAGGTGTTGCTGCTGACAGATCCGGTCGACGCCTTCTGGACATCGGCGCCGCTGGATTTCGGCGGCAAGCCGCTGAAGTCGCTGAGCCAGGGCGATATTGATTTCGGCCTGATCCCGCTGATCGAGGAAAAGGCCGACGACAGGAAGGACACCGCTGTCACCGATGAGGCCGCAACGATCGCCGTGATCAAAGACACGCTCGGCGATCGCGTGTCGGACGTGCGGGCCTCGCAGCGGCTGACCACGAGCGCGTCCTGCCTGGTCGCCGGCGGCGCGGGGCACGATCGCATGCTCGAGCAGCTTTTGGCGCAGCAGAACAAGGGCTCGGTCACTCGGCCAATTCTCGAGATCAACATGCGCCATCCGCTGGTTGGCGCGATTTCGGGTGCGAAGGAGTCGGCGCAGGATCTGTCGTTCCTGCTACTGGAGCAGGCGCAAATCCTGGACGGCGAATTGCCGGAAGACCCGGCCGCGTTCGCCAACCGGCTCAATCAGCTGGTGCTGCGCGGGCTGGCGACGGGGGACGCCTGACCGCACGAGGCCGGGAGGTTCTCGTCATCAGACACCATCGGGCGGAAACCGGTACACCGAGAATCGTCGTTGCAGGGTCATCGGAAGGGTAAGCCTTGGCTTGCTCACGAGGATGACCAGTCCTCTGTGCTTTCCGACGCATTGCAGGAGAAAATTGATCTCTGCGAACCGGTCGTGCGCGTCCTTTACGTCGGTACGTTTTCCGAACAGGGCGTCGGCCTCGTCGAAAAGCAACACTGCGCCCGCTGCTCTGGCGAACACTTCCGCCAAATTCTTTTCGGTTTCGCCGATGTATTTGCTGATCACGGCGGAAAGATCGGTCCGGAACAGGCCGCCTTGCAATTCCTTTGCGATCGCCCCGGCCGCTGCCGCCGCATTCCTGCCGATCAGCATCAGCGCCTTTTGGTTGCTGTTCGGGCGCATGTCCGCCGAGGCGACAATCGCGCAGACCTGCGCCATATCTTTCGCGGGCAATTTCACATTCGGTTCTCGGGCGACCCGGGCCGACAGATTCATTTCCCGTCTCCCGTCAGCGATCGGGCCACCATTTTACCTGAGCCCTGCGCGGTCGGCGAGCAAATCTCAAATCGTAGCACCCCCCGGCAGGGGATTGCCGAGGTCGTCGGTCGGCACCGATTGCTGGTTGAATGCCGAGAAATACGCGGCCCATTCGGGACTGCCGACATCGACCAGAACAGCGCCGTCCTGCCAGATGTCATTGTGGTCGTTGGAATCGTTGCCCGGGCGATGGATGAAGCTCTGGGTCGATCCCTGGTTGAGGTGGACATCGTGTAGGTCGTCGCCTTCGCTGTAGAAGCGGCCGAAGATATAGACGTCGAGCTTTTGCTGATGCGCTTTCGACAGCAGGCGCTTCAGCGAGCCCGCGGGTTCGGCGGTGTCGGAGCCGTCCATCACGTCGCTGTCGCGCCACTTGCCGGTATCGGCCAGCAGGTCGCTGCGCAGGAAGTCGAGCGCGGGAAGGGCGGCCTGACCGGTCAGATCGTGCGAGCCGGCTTGTGCCGCCGCCAGTGTCTGGATCAGCGGGTGACGGAAATCGAACGCGAGCTTGTATTTGAGCAGATCGTCGGCGTCGTTGGTGCCGACATTGACGGCGACGTCCCAGGTGGCGCCGTCGACCTGCAGATTGCAGTGCAGGTGATACTGCGTTTCGTGCCCGTGATGTGACGGTTTCATCACCGGCTCCGAGGTCACCTTGGTCTTGACGTATCCATAAGCCAGGGTCATGGCGGCGCTCCCTAGGTTGCCTGATTGTTGGCTCCATGAATACAACCAGGGATGTGACGCGTTGGTGAAGTAGCACACAGTTGCAGCGCGGGAGTTCGGATTTCGTTCGGCCGCGGTGCGAACCGAATGCCAAGTCCGGCCGTATCTGCTAGACAGAATCGAGCACGGGACAGACCGACATTACGATGACCGACGGCAGCGACACCTTCTATGGCGGCATTCCGGTCTTTCGCGGCTTTTCCAGCCTGATGGACCCGGCGCTGTATTCGCCGTTGCCGGACGACTGGAGCATCGGCGTCGCCGACATCGTGGAATCGACCAAGGCGATCGCGGAAGCACGCTACAAGGCGGTCAACATGGCCGGCGCGTCCGTCATCGCGGCCGTCACCAATGCGCTCGATGGCCGCGAATTTCCGTTCGTGTTCGGCGGCGATGGCGCAAGCTTTGTTGTGGCGCCCGGCGATCTCGAACGTGCGCGCCACGCGCTGGCGGCGACCGCGACCTGGGTCGAGGAAAGTCTCAACCTCGTGATGCGGGTGGCGCTGGTGCCGGTTGCGGCGGTCCGGGCCCAGGGCCTCGACGTCCGCGTCGCGCGTTTCGGGCCCTCGCCCAATCTGTCCTATGCGATGTTTTCCGGCGGCGGTCTTGGCTGGGCCGATGCGGCGATGAAGCGTGGCGAGTTCGCGGTTCAACCGGCGTCCCCGGGCACGCAGCCCGATCTGTCCGGGCTCTCGTGCCGGTTCGAGGAAATCCCTTCGGCGCACGGGCTCATCCTCTCGGTGCTGGTGATGCCGGCGCAGGGCGCCGATCCCAGCGCCTTCCGCAAGGTGATCGAGGACGTCATCGCGCTCTCCGAGCGCAGCCCCGACGCGGGACGCCCGGTGCCGCCGGGCGGTCCGCCGCTGCGATGGCCGCCGCAGGGTGTGGAATACGAGGCGCGCGCCGGGCGCGGCGGCTCACTGTTGAAGCGCCGCGGCGTGGTGCTTGCGATTACCCTGTGGGCCTATGTCGTCATGCGCTTCGGCATCAAGGTCGGCAATTTCGTGCCGAAAACCTACGTGCAGCAGGTGGTGGAGAATTCCGACTTCCGCAAATATGACGACGGGTTACGGATGATCCTCGACTGCACGCCGGAACTCGAACGCGCGCTGACGCAAATTCTGGTGGCGGCAGCCGCAAACGGGATCGTGCGCTATGGCCTGCACCGGCAGGACGCCGCGATGATGACTTGCTTCACGCCGTCGGTGATGCGTAGCGACCACGTCCACTTCATCGACGGCGCCCGCGGCGGCTACGCCTCGGCAGCTACCGCGCTGAAGGCGACGGCGGGCTGAAGTGTTGGGTGCTGCAATCTCGCGAAACATGACCGGTGCCACCTCTCCCAAGGGGAGAGGTCGGCGCGTAGCGCCGGGTGAGGGGGTACGGTTTCTCGGTAGACCCTAACCCCTCACCCGGATCACTCGCGCGATCCGACCTCTCCCGATGGGAGAGGCGCGGCGGAGTTCGTGTCGCCTTCCGAATTCACCGATGAACGTCTGATTCAGCGCCCCGAGCGCGTCCAGTTTTCGCCGCCGCACAGCGCGCCGACGCAGCCTTCGACCCTGAGAGTGTCCTGGCCGGTCACCGAAACGTTGCTGGCATAGGTGCTGCCCTCGTCGGCGTTGTAGATCTGGCCGGACCATTTGCCGGGCGCCGTGGCGCGCATGCCGGAGAACAGCGGAAGCCCGATCATCGGACGCTGTCGCAAGGCCGGATTGGGGTTCTTGTCATCGACCTGCGGTTTGCCGGTGGCGGGATCGGTCGGCTCGCGCAGCCAGACCACGACGCCGCAAATCCCGGCGCCGCATTTGCTGACGCGCACTTTGGCGTCGCCCGCCTGCGTCAGCCAAATGCCGGACGGATCGCCGGCGATTTGCGCGCGCGCGGGCGATGCGCCCGGCAACGCTAACAGGAGCGCGACGAAAAATACGAATCTGCAGGCCATGACTCATTCCTTGAAAAGCAGGCCTGAATAACAACAAATCGAATTTGTGCAATGCCAAACCCGCTGGGGCTATTTGCCCCACTCGGTGACCTTGATCGCCACCACGGAGCCGAGCCCGTACACCACCATCGCGGCGCCGACGAGCGCAAACAAGGTCCAGGCCGGCGCACCTGATGACGCCAGCCACCAGCCGCCGATGCCGACCAGCAGCAGGCGTGCGGTGCCGGCCAGCACGGGTCCTCCAACTCTCGCCGCACCCTGGGCTGCGAAATAGAGGCAGGCGCCGACGCCGAAGAAGCCGAAGGCGGGACCAGCGAGCGCGAAATAGGAATAGGCCGCGGCGGTCACGCCGGGATCGCTGGTGAACAGCGACACCCACAGCACAGGCCTGATGGCCACGATCAGACCGACGAGGCCGACAGTCAACCCGGCGGCGATGCCCGCGGTCCAGGCCACGCGCCGCGCCCGCGTCACGAGAGCGGCGCCGATCGCCATGCCGACCATCGGCACCGAGGCGACGCCGAACGCGAATGCGATCGGGGTCAGCAAGAATTCCAGCCGCGAGCCCATGCCGTAACCGGCCAGCGTCTCGGTGCCGAAACCCGCCAGGATCTTGGTGAAGATCAGGATGGTCAGCACGGTCTGCAGCGGCGACAGGCACGAGACCGCGCCGACCTTGAGGATGTCGACGAACATGTCGCGCTGGAACCTGAAGCTTGCAAAATTCAGCGTCAGCCGGCTGCGGCCGCTGACGAGATACCACGCCAGAAATATCGCGCCGAGCGTGAAGGCCGTGAGTTGACCGGCGGCGACGCCGCGCATGCCGAGCCTGGGCAACCCGAACAGCCCGAGGCCGAGGCCGCCGCCGACCGCGATCTGGATAACGGCGGTGGCGATCAGCGTCGCCGACGGCAGCCGCATATCGCCGGTGCCGCGCAGCACCGAGGCCAGCGTATTGACCAGCCAGATCGAGGTCGCGCCTGCGAACAGCACCTGCGAATATTGCATCGACTGTTCGAGCACGCCGCCGCGCCCGCCCAGCGAGAAATAGAATTCGCGGCCGAAGCCGAGCATCATCAATGTGAAGAACAATCCCGCGCAGACGCCGATCATGGCGGCGTGCAGCGCCAGCGCCGCGGCGCGGTCGCGATGGCCGGCGCCGATCGCGCGGCTGATCGCGGAGGAGACGCCGCCGCCCATCGCGCCCGCCGACATCATCTGCGTCAGCATGATGAAGGGAAACACCAGAGCGATGCCGGCCAGCGGCTCGGTGCCGAGGCGGCCGATATAGGAGGTTTCGGCCACCGCGACCAACGTGCTGCCGAACATCGCGATCGTGTTGGGGATGGCGAGCTTCAACAGCGTCGGCAGGATCGGGGCCGTCAACAGGCTGTTGACCGGGGCGGGCGGAACGGCCGCAGGGTGCGCGTCGATCGGTGCGTCAATGGTCATGCGTCACCGGTCTGCCGGCCTTCGATTTCAATAGATTACGGGTAACATATTATTGGCGGCCCGATGTGCAAGCCACCCATCGCCGTGCAGGGGTCACCACGGCAGGCCGCATAGGTCGATGGTGCCGTCGCGTGGCGCCCGTCCGATGTCGAACACGAACGGGGCCAATACCTCGAAGCGAATTCGCCCGCCGGGTTGTTCGGCGTGGATTTCGCCCGTAAAGGGATGCCAGCCGCGCGCGGAATAAAATGCGAAATTGTGCGGCTCGCAGAACAGCAGTGCGAACCGGACGGCTTCGTGGTCGCGGATGGTCTGGATGGCGGCGTTGAGCGCGACGCTGGCATAACCGCTGTTGCGGCAGTCTTCGCGGGTCGCGACGCCGCCGATGCCACCAACATTCACCTTGCGGCCGTTCCAACTGACGGTGCGGAAGTAGATGCCGACATGGCAGGCGAGGCCGCCCGCGGGCGCCTCGATCAGCACCCTGAGATCGGCATGGGCAAACACGACGTCACCCCAGGGCAGCTTTGCCAGCACATCGGGCGGCCAGACCGCCTCCAGCAGCGGTTCGGCCAGCTTCCACGAGGCTTCCGCGTTCAGGACGTCGATTTCGATGCTCATTGCAAACCTTTCGCGGCCCCGTCATAGCCGTTGTGCGGCTGGAACGTTACCGATTCCGGCGCGGCCCGAACAAAATTTCTAAAATCCGGGGGATTTGGTGATCGAAATCACAGATCATCGGCCGTTGCCTTGCTGAGATACCGGCAAATGGTATGGTTCCGCGATCGAACCCCGGGAATATCGATGCGCCGGCTTACCGCATTGGTCGTTGCCGTGCTGGCACTGTGTTTTGCCAGTCGATCCGCGTTGGCGGAAAAGCGCGTCGCGCTTGTCATCGGCAACTCGAACTACCAGAACGTCGCAGCGCTGGCCAATCCCGCCAACGACGCCACCGCCGTCGCCGAGATGTTTGCCAAGGCATCGTTCGACGTGGTCGAATCGCGCCGCGACCTGAAATACATGGAAATGCGCCGGGCGCTGCGTGATTTCACCGACAAGGCGCGCGGCGCGGATATCGCGGTGATCTATTTCGCCGGTCACGGGCTCGAGGTCGACGGCGTCAATTACGTCGTGCCGGTCGACGCCACCCTCGAGCGCGATGCCGATGTCGACGACGAGGCCATCGCGCTGAACCGGATTTTGTTCGCAGCCGAGCCCGCGACCAGGCTGCGCCTGATCATCCTGGACGCCTGCCGCGACAATCCGTTTGCCAAGAAGATGAAGCGGACCATCGCCTCGCGGTCGCTGGGGCGGGGCCTGGTCGGCGTCGAGGCCAACCGGCCGAACACGTTTATCGCCTTTGCCGCCAAGGAAGGCTCGACCGCCGCCGATGGCGACGGCGCGAACAGCCCGTTTTCGGCAGCATTGCTCAAGCATCTGACCACGCCCGGCCTCGATATCCGCAAGGCTTTTGGATTTGTCCGCGACGACGTCATGAGCGCGACCGGCAACCAGCAGGAGCCCTACACGACGAATTCACTTGGTGGCAACGACGTGGCGCTGGTGCCGGCGCCCGCTGCAACCGGCAACGCCAATACCGATGTCCGCCGCGATTACGAATTGGCCGAACGGGTCGGCACCAGGGAAGCGTGGGATTCGTTTGTCACAGCCCACCCGGCCGGCTTCTACACCGATCTGGCCAAGGCGCAGCGAAACAAACTCGCCGCAGAGGCCGGGCGAGAGGCTGCGACCGAGAGCGCCAACAGGCCTGCGGAAACCAGTACCGCTTCGGCCGAGCCGCCGAAGGAAGATCAGCCGGCCGCGGCCAAGCCGGCTAACGCGGTGGTGGCCTCGCGCTCGCCATCCGAGGCCAGGCCGGACCAGCCGGTTGCGCCGGATCTCCCGCGCCTGCTGCAGGCCGAACTGAAACGGGTCGGGTGCAAGACCGGCGAGGTCGACGGCGAATGGAACGGATCGGCCCGCCGCGCGCTTTCCGCGTTCAACGACAACGCCGGGACCAAATTCGACGTCAAGCTCGCCAGCATCGATGCGCTCGATGCGGTGCGCGCCAAAACCGGCCGCGTCTGTCCGCTCGATTGCGAGCGCGGATACCGCGCCAGCGGCGATCGATGCGTCAAGATCACCTGCGACGATGGCTATGTGCCGGGCGCGAACGGAAGCTGCCAAAAACGGCCCGAGCGCGCGCCGCGGGTCACGGAACGCGCGCGCCACGCGCCCGCTGGGCCGAAACGGGGTGGCGGCAAATGCTCCGTCTATAACGGCTCGTCGTTCTGCGAGTGAAAAGCGCCGCGCGCATCGGGCGCTTTCCGGTTCGGTCGATATCTCAGTAGGGCGTGCATTCGGTACGGATAATGCGCGGCTTCGAGCAATAGGCGACGCCGAGATTGCCGGTGAACGTGTACTGCCGCTTGCCCGGCTTCAGCCGGTTTTCGATCCGCAACGAGCAGGAATTGCCGATCACGGTCATGTAGACGACGATCGAATTGTTCGGATAATCGCGTATCGCCTGCAGCGTGTGCCGGCCCGCCACGCGCAGCGACGCCGAACCGCCGACCACTTCGGTCGGCTTGGCGCCCAGCTTGGCGTTATACCGGACCCGTCCCTCGACATTGGACTGCATGTCGAGGGTCGCGGTGCGATCGGTCGAGAGCACGCCGGTCCCCTCGGCGTGAACCGGATAGTTCTGCACGGCGGGCTTCTCGCAATTGGCGACCGCATCGAAGCTGAAGCGCGCGCGAACCGAAGTCCCGGCGGCTTCAGTAGGACTGGCGATCGCCAGCATCGAGGTCACCAACACGGCAATGGCGCAGGGCATTCTGGCTTGCATGATCTCCCTCCCCCAATAAGCAATTCATTCCCAACAATATTTTGGATTTAATTCCATCAAACGAGGTTTTGCAAACCGGCGCGCCGCCGGGTGGGGCGGTTTTGCCAAATTGCGGTGTTTAAGCGCGATGGAACCTTCTATAAGGGTTTCCGTTAGATCACGTCTCCCACCAGTTCGGACATCACCCCATGACCTTCACGCTGCCCAATCTGCCCTATGCCCATGACGCCCTTGCGCCCCATATGTCCAAGGAAACGCTGGAATTCCACCACGACAAGCATCACCAGGCCTACGTCACCAACGGCAACAATGCGATCAAGGGGACCGAATTCGAAGGCAAATCCCTCGAGGACATCGTCAAGGGGTCGTTCGGAAAGAACCCGGCCGTGTTCAACAATGCCGGCCAGCATTACAACCATCTGCATTTCTGGAGCTGGATGAAGCCGAACGGCGGCGGCAGCAAATTGCCCGGCCGGCTGGAAAAGAAGATCAACGAAGACCTCGGCGGGCTCGAGAAGTTCAAGACCGATTTCGCCGCCGCCGGCGTCGGCCAGTTCGGCTCCGGCTGGTGCTGGCTGCAGGTCAAGAACGGCAAGCTCGAAATCGCCAAGACCGCGAACGGCGAGAGCCCGCTGTGCTACGGCGCAACGCCGATCCTCGGCTGCGACGTCTGGGAGCATTCCTACTACATCGACTACCGCAACCGCCGTCCGGATTATCTCAAGGCGTTCGTCGATCATCTCGTGAACTGGGACTATGTCGACGAACTCTACGGCAAGGTCTGATCTTTTCGAGCGATAATCGTTTGGGGCGGTAGCTGCGGCTGCCGCCCTTTATTTTGCGCAAGCCGCGCCGCATACGCACCGTCACCATCGCAGCCGGTCCATTCCGCGTGACCCTCCCGCATGGGCCTCCCTGAGAGGCGCATGGGTATGGTCCAGCTTCCGTTTGCTTCGCGTGGTCGCCGGGACTAAGCAGGGTCGAATCCATCACCCATCCAACTCATTGCCTTGTCAGAACCTTCCTTGAAAGACCCGGCGCCGGCCGATGACGCCGCCGAGGCCGAGCCGCGTCCCTTGCGGGTCCGCAAGCCGATCAGTTGGTCGATGCTGTTCATTGCGGTGCTGGTCGTGGTCAGCGCGACGCTGGTCTGGCGGCGCGATGGCATCGACGGGGTGCTGGAGATCCTCAAGCATGATCTGGCGCTGTTCGGCGGCATCCTGCCGCGCGTGCTGGCCGGCTGCCTGCTCGGCGCCTTCATCGCGGAAATCCTGCCGCACGAAAAAGTCTCGCGCTCGCTCGGGCCGAAATCCGGGCTGAAGGGGCTCCTGATCGGCACCGCGTTCGGCGCGATCCTGCCCGGCGGGCCGTTCACCGCTTATCCGGTGGCGGCGGCCTTGCTCACGGTCGGCGCCGATTTCGGTGCGACCATTGCGATGGTGGTGAGTTGGACGCTGATCGGTTACGGCCGGGCGGTGGCCTGGGAGCTGCCGATCCTCGGCGTCGACTTTACGCTGTGGCGGATCGTGATCTCGCTGCCGATCCCGGTTCTGGCCGGCGCGCTCGGAAGGTTCGTATTCGTGCGGATGTATCCGAAGGGCGAGCCGGAATGAGCGCCGCACTGCTCATCGATATCCTGCTCTGGGGTTCGGTCGCTGGCGTCGGATTCATCGCCTGGCGGCGTGGCCGCGTGGTGCTGGTGTCGTCGCTGCGCGAAGGTTCGCTCGAATTCATCAACATCGTGCCGCGGATTGCGCTCGGCGTGATTGGCTCGGGCTATATCGCCGCCGTCATTCCAGCCGAGATCATCACCGGCTGGCTCGGCCCGAACAGCGGCTGGCTTGGCGTGCTGACCGCGGTGATCGCGGGCGCGGCGACGCCCGGAGGCCCGGTGGTCGGCTTTTCGATCGGCGCGGTGGCGCTCAAAGTGGGCGGCGGCCCGCCGCAGGTGATCGCCTATGTGGTCGCCTGGGCGCTGTTCGCCTTTCAGCGCCTGATCCTCTGGGAAATCCCGTTCATGCCCGCCCGCTTCGTCTGGTTCCGCGCCGCGGTGTCGGTGCCGTTCCCGTTCCTGGCGGCAGCGATTGCGATGGCGATCGGGAAGCCGTGAGGCCTGCGCCTTGGTGGACTCAGGTAATGTTATAATATAACATCTAGGGATGGCACACTCCCATTCCCACGACCACGGACACCACCACGGCCACGCCCACGGTTCCCACAGCCATGGGCCGGCGACGCCGCATCCGGCGCAGGCGGCGCCGTGGTCGATCCTGCGCATGACCGTGCTCTCGCGCGTTGCCGCAGCGGTCGCGGTCAGCGCCGCCCTGTGGGCGGCCGTGTGGCTGGCGATGAGATGAGCATGGCCGCGCAATTGCAATTCCGCGACGTCACGCTGGGCTATGACCGGCATCCGGCGGTGCATCACCTCGATGGCGAGGTCGCCGAAGGCGCGCTGCTGGCGGTGATCGGGCCGAACGGCGCCGGCAAGTCGACGCTGTTTCGCGGCATCGCCGGGATCCTCAAGCCGCTGGCCGGTTCGATCGCGCGCGGCGGTCTGCATCACCGGGATATCGCCTACCTGCCGCAGAGCGTGGACATCGACCGCAGCTTCCCGATTTCGGTGTTCGATTTCGTCGGCACCGGGCTGTGGCGCTCGACCGGATTTTTCGGCGGCATGGGCAAGGTCGAACAGGGCAAGATTGCGCAGGCGCTGGCCGCGGTCGGCCTCAACGGCTTCGAGAACCGCGCGATCGGCACGCTGTCCGGCGGCCAGATGCAGCGCATGCTGTTCGCGCGCGTGCTGCTGCAGGACGCGCGGCTGATCGTACTGGACGAGCCGTTCAACGCCATCGACGCCAAGACCTCGGCCGATTTGCTGGCGCTGGTGCAGCGCTGGCATGGCGAAAAACGCACCGTGCTGGCGGCGCTGCACGACATGGATCTAGTGCGCGGCCATTTCCCCGAAACCCTGCTGCTGGCCCGTGGCGCGGTGGCGTGGGGCCCGACCGCGCAGGTGCTGACCGCGGAAAATCTCCTGGAAGCGCGGCGGATGTGCGAGGCGTTCGACGATGGCGCCGCTGCCTGCGTCGTCCACGCCCCTTCGCAGGCGGCCTGACCGCCCATGATGTACGACGCGCTGATCGCGCCCTTCACCGAATTCGAGTTCATGCGCCGCGCGCTGGCGGCCGTGATCGCGCTCTCGCTCGGCGGCGCGCCGATCGGGGTGTTTCTGATGCTGCGGCGGATGAGCCTCGTTGGAGATGCCATGGCGCATGCGATCCTGCCGGGGGCTGCGATCGGTTTCCTGATCTCCGGGCTCAATCTGTTCGCGATGACGACCGGCGGCCTGATCGCGGGCTTTACCGTGGCGATCCTCGCCGGCGTGGTCGCGCGCACCACCGAGCTGAAGGAAGACGCGTCGCTGGCGACCTTCTACCTGGTGTCGCTGGCGCTCGGCGTCACCATCGTTTCAATCAAGGGCACCAATATCGACCTGCTGCACGTGCTGTTCGGCAACATTCTGGCGATGGACGACCAGACGCTGCTGGTGATCGCCTTCAACGCCACCATCACGCTCTTGGTGCTGGCGGTGATCTATCGGCCGCTGGTGATCGAATGCGTCGATCCGGTGTTCCTGCGCACGGTCTCCCGCGCCGGCGCGCCCGCGCATCTCGCGTTCCTGGCGCTGGTCGTGATCAACCTCGTCAACGGCTTTCACGCGCTCGGCACCTTGCTCGGCGTCGGCCTGATGATCCTGCCCGCCAGCATCGCGCGGTTCTGGTCGCGCGACATCACCGGCATGATCTGCATCGCGGTCGCAAGCGCGATGGTTTCCGGCTATGCCGGGCTGGTGCTGTCGTTCCAGACCAGGATTCCCTCTGGTCCGGCGATCATTCTGGTGGCCGCGGGGCTCTATATTGTCTCCCTGTTGTTCGGCAACGTCAGTGGGCTGGTCCGCCAGCTGTTCCCCGGCCGCCATCTGGAAGCGTAGTCGTGAGTTTGGATTCTTCAGGCTCCACATGCTCGATGCCACCTCTCCCATTGGGAGAGGTCGGCGCGCAGCGCCGGGTGAGGGGTTACGGACCAACGATAGACCGTACCCCCTTGTATCTGCCCATTGAGCAAAATGTGCGATGGAAGCGACTGAGCGCTTTGGCCGGTGGCCACCGGCCAAAGCGCGCGGCGATGTCGCCCGATACCCCTCCGGCAACAACCGTGGGTGAGCCTGGGATCTTCGCCGTTGTCACGCACGACCGAACAGTCGCTGGATCACGATCGCACGAACAAGGCAGGTTACCGTGATAAAGATCATTTGTGGAGTGGATGTTTCGAAGGCCAGGCTCGATGCGTGCATTGAGCCCGGGGCGGTCTTCGCGAGTTTCGACAATAGTGCCGCCGGGATCGCCGAGCTGGCGGCGCTCTGCCGTCAGCATCAGGCGGGACTGGTGGTGATGGAGGCGACCGGGGGCTATGAACGCCGGGCGTTCTTGTTGTTGTGGGAGGCAGGCATGCCCTGCGCGCTGACCAATCCACGCAGCGTCCGCCGCTACGCTGAGGCGATGGGTATTCTGGAGAAGACCGACCGGCTCGACGCCGGCGTCATCGCCCGCTTCGCCCATGCCAAGAATCTGCAGCCGACGCCGGCGCCAACCCCGGCCCAGCAGCGGCTGAAGGCCCTTGTTGCAAGGCTCAGGCAGGTTACCGACGATCTCACTGTCCAGAAGCAGCGCCGCGCCAGCCTCGTCGACAATGCCGAGATGCTGGCCAGCATCGGCGAGGTGATAACCCTTCTCAAGCGGCAATCCCGCACTCTCGAGGGCGAGATCGCCTCGATGATCGACGACGATCCCCTGTGGGCGCAGCTCGCGCAAGCCTGGCGCTCGGTGAAGGGCGTTGCCGGCCGCACCGTCGCTCGCCTGATGGCAGACGTGCCGGAGATCGGCACCTACTCCAACAAGGCCATTGCCAAGCTCGCCGGCCTCGCCCCGCTCGCCGATGACAGTGGTAAGCGGCAGGGCAAACGATCGGTCCGCGGCGGTCGCGCCAGCGTTCGCTCGATCCTCTTCCTGGTCGCCGCCATCGCCGCTAAATACGACACGACCCTTGCCGCCTTCCGCGACAGATTGCTCGCCGCAGGAAAACCCAAAATGGTCGTCCGGATCGCGCTGGCCCACAAACTGCTCGTCCGCCTCTACGCAAGAGCACGCGATGCGCGTGCCCAATATGCCAATGCAACTTGACTCTTCAGATAGTCGCTCACCCCCGCCCTCTCCCCATGGGAGAGGGAGCGCACTGTCGTCGCCGGGATATCGAGCTAGTGCATCAGTCTGGATTGAAGCTGTGCGACAGCTCGGGCTCATTTGCTTGTTGCTCGCGGCAGCCATCGTGCCCGCGCGCGCGCGGGATCGCCTCAATGTGGTCGCCAGCTTCTCGATCCTTGGCGATTTCGTCCGCAATGTCGGCGGCGACCGGGTCAGCGTGACGACGCTGGTCGGTCCCGATGGCGACGCGCATGTCTACGCGCCGACACCGGCGGACGCGAAAAAGATCGCGGATGCCAAACTTGTCGTCGTCAACGGGTTTGGGCTCGAGGGCTGGTTGCCGCGGCTGGTGCAGTCCGCCGGCGGCAAGGCCGTCATCGTGACCGCGACTTCCGGCATCGCGCCGCTGAGACTCGGTTCCGACGCCGATCCGCATGCCTGGCAATCCGTCGCCAACGCGAAAACCTACGTGGCGAATATTCGCGACGCGCTGATTGCCGCCGACGCCGCCGATGCCGCGGCTTTCCGGAGCAATGCCGATGCCTATCTGACAAAACTCGATGGCCTGGACCGCGAAGTCCGCGAGGCCGTGGCGCGGATTCCGGACGCCCGCCGCAAGGTGATCTCGACCCACCGCGCCTTCGGCTATTTCGCCGCCGCCTATGGCATCGATTTCATCGCGCCGCTGGGCGTTTCGACGGAATCGGAGGCCAGCGCCCGCGATATCGCCGCCATCATCACCCAGGTCAAAACCGCAAAAATTCCGGCAGTTTTTCTCGAAAATATCAGCGACCCCAGGCTGATCCGCCAAATAGCGGCCGAAACCGGCGCCAGGGTCGGCGGGACCCTGTATTCGGACAGTTTGACGCCCGAAAAGGGCGATGCCCCCACTTACATTGATATGGCCAGGCACAATATAAAGGCCCTGACCAGCGCGCTCGCCAACTAGGGGCAGGGGCCTCCCTGCCGGCCGGGGCGCGCCAGAAGTCCCGCTTTCGGAGTTGTTATGTCTGAATCCCAGAAAATTCCCGTGACCGTGCTGACAGGCTATCTCGGCGCCGGGAAGACCACGCTGCTCAACCGCATCCTGTCGGAAAACCACGGCAAGAAATACGCGGTCATCGTCAATGAATTCGGCGAGATCGGCATCGACAACGACCTGATCATCGGCGCCGACGAAGAAGTGTTCGAGATGAACAATGGCTGCGTCTGCTGCACCGTGCGCGGCGACCTCGTGCGCATCCTCGACGGGCTGATGAAGCGCAAGGGCAAGTTCGACGCCATCATCGTCGAGACCACCGGACTGGCCGATCCGGCGCCGGTGGCGCAGACCTTCTTTGTCGACGAGGACGTGCAGAAGCACGCCCGGCTCGATGCGGTCGTCACCGTCGCCGACGCCAAATGGCTGAGCGACCGGCTCAAGGATGCCCCCGAAGCCAAGAACCAGATCGCGTTTGCCGACGTCATCGTGCTGAACAAGACCGACCTCGTCTCCAAGCCGGAATTGGCCGAAGTCGAGGCCCGGATCCGCGCCATCAACCCCTACGCCAAGCTGCATCGCACCGAGCGCTGCGCGGTCAAGCTGTCGGACGTGCTGGAACGCGGCGCGTTCGATCTCGATCGCATTCTCGAAATCGAGCCGGAATTTCTGGACGCCGGCGACGGGCACGATCATGACCACGATCATCATCACGGCCATGACCATCATCAGCACGATCACGGCCACAGCCATGGTGGGTTGAAGCACTACCACGACGAAGACATGCAATCGCTGTCGCTGCGATCAGACAAGCCGCTCGACGCGACCAAGTTCATGCCGTGGCTGCAGAACCTGGTCGCCAGCGAAGGCCAGAAAATCCTGCGCTCGAAGGGCATTTTAGCCTTTACCGACGACGACGACCGCTATGTGTTCCAGGGCGTCCACATGATGCTGGAAGGCGATCACCAGCGGAAGTGGAAGGACGGCGAGCCGCGCGAAAGCCGCCTCGTCTTCATCGGCCGTGAATTGCCGGAACAGATGATCCGCGACGGTTTCGAAGGCTGTATCACCACGTGATGAAAGAGTTCGATCCGGGCGAATCCGCCTCCATCGTGTCGGTGACCGACAAAGTGCGGCCGCTGCCGCTCGGCCACGCCGTCTCGTCAGTGCATTTCCTCGGCGACAGCGCCTGCTTTGTCGGCGCCGAGGAGAACGTCTTCGTGGTCAACGCCAGGGGCGAGACTTCGCAAACCCCCGTCCACCGTGGCGGCATTCTCTGCGCGGTGTCCGACGGCGCGCGCGTCGTCATGGGTGGCGATGACGGCAAGGTTGTCGCGCTCAATGCCAAGGGCGAGGTCACGCTGCTGGCGACCGACGCCAAACGGCGCTGGATCGACAATGTCGCGGTTCATCCCGACGGCGCGGTGGCGTGGTCGGCCGGCAAGACCGCCACGGTGCGCAGCGGCAAGGGCGAGGAAAAATCCTTCGATCTGCCCTCGACCGTCGGCGGGCTGGCGTTCGCGCCAAAAGGCCTGCGGCTGGCGGTCGCGCATTACAACGGCGTGACGCTGTGGTTTCCCAACATGGCAGCACAGCCGGAATTTCTGGAATGGGCCGGCTCGCATCTCGGCGTCACCTTCAGCCCGGACAACAAATTTTTGGTCACCATGATGCACGAGCCGGCGATGCATGGCTGGCGGCTGGCGGACAACCGCCACATGCGCATGAGCGGCTATCCCGGCCGTGTCCGGTCGATGTCGTGGAGTGCCGGCGGCAAGGGCCTCGCCACCTCGGGCGCCGATACCGTGATCGTGTGGCCGTTCGGCAGCAAGGATGGCCCGATGGGCAAGGAGCCGGCGATGCTGGCGCCGTTGCAGGCGCGGGTCTCCGCGGTCGCCTGCCATCCGAAGCAGGATATTTTGGCGGCCGGCTACAGCGACGGCACCGTGCTCATGGTGCGGCTCGAAGACGGCGCCGAAATTCTGGTGCGCCGGAATGGTGGTGCTGCGGTCGCAGGCCTCGCCTGGAACGCCAAGGGCACGCTATTGGCGTATGCGGCCGAAGATGGCGACGCCGGGATGCTGGAGTTGTGATAGGACCGTCACGACTCTCTTAGGCAGCCAGCATGCAATTCCTTTCCACCTTCCAGACCGCTGATTTCCTCGACACGCTGGTCAGCCTGGCGACGGCGTTCATTCTCGGCACCCTGATCGGCGCCGAGCGGCAATACCGGCAGCGCACTGCGGGCCTGCGCACCAACGTGCTGGTCGCGGTTGGTGCTGCCGCCTTCGTCGATCTTGCGATGCATCTGAACGGGGCCGATGGCGCGGTGCGGGTGATCGCTTACGTCGTCTCGGGGATCGGTTTCCTCGGCGCCGGCGTCATCATGAAGCAGGGCATGGACGTCCGCGGGCTCAATACCGCGGCGACGTTGTGGGCGTCGGCCGCGGTCGGCTCCTGCGCCGGCGCCGACATGGTGTTCCAGGCGGCGGCGCTGACTGTGTTCGTGCTTGCCGGCAACACCTTGCTGCGGCCGCTGGTGAACGCCATCAACCGCATTCCGCTCGACGAGCGGTCGTCGGAAGCGACCTATTATTTCAAGCTCGCGGTCACGTCACACGCCTTGCCTGACATGCGCGACCGCCTGGTGGAACGGTTGGAGAGCGCCAAATATCCGGTCGCCGATGTCGAAGTCGTCGAACTCGGCGACGATCTGCTGGAAATCGTAGCGACGCTGGTCGCTACCGCCATCGATCCCAAGGAGCTGGACGTGGTGGCTGCCGATCTGCAGCGCCAGTCCGGCGTCCGGCATGCCACCTGGGAAGCGAATACCAAGGATTGATCACGGTTTTCCGGGCGTTTTCGCCCGGTTCCGGTCGCTGCGTCGCGCGGAACCAAGCGTCGCGACAACCGTTGATACCGCGAACAATTTTGCGGTGAACGAAATGTCTTCCGAGGACAGAAAACGCGGATATGGGAAGGATTTTCTGCTCGCGGCCGCGCTGGTCACGACCGGGCTGGTGATATCGGGTATTTCGCTGACCCAGCTTAGGGCGCGCGATCCGCAACAGTTGGCGCAGGCGACGCCGCCGCTGCAATCGACGCCGGGCGCCGAGACCAAACCATCGACGCCATCCGAGCCGGTCACAACAGGTACAAGGCCGTCCGGCGTCCCGCCGGAGCCGGCGCGTCCGGATGCCGATGCGCAGAAGGCGGGCGCGCAGCCCGCGCTGCCGCCCGCGCCCGCGGAAAAGACCGCGCCGCCGATCCGGGAGAAGTAGGTTCTTCCTTCGTCATTCCGGGATGCGCCACTTGGCGCAGGCCCGGAATCCATAACCACGATCGTGCGTATGGATTCCGGGCTCGCGCTACGCGCGCCCCGGAATGACGAGGAAAGAGTTGTGCGCCGCCCCCTGTTCCCGACGCCGTTTTGACTGCGTTGCCGATTTTACAGTCTCGCTTGTGTCATCCGGCTGCCCCATAATCGCTCATCGCGCGAAAGCGCCGGCGAAAATATGAGGCAGATGATGAAGATCGACGATGTCAGGCGTACCGCCTATTCGATGCCGCTGACCAATCCCTCTTTTCCGCCGGGGCCTTATCGCTTCTACAATCGCGAATATTTCATCATCACCTACCGGACCGATCCGGAAGCGCTGGCCGCGGTGGTGCCGGAGCCGCTCGAGGTCGTCGATTCCATCGTCAAATACGAATTCATCCGCATGCCGGATTCGACCGGTTTTGGTGACTACACCGAAACCGGGCAGGTGATCCCGGTCCGCCTCAACGGCGTCGAGGGCGGCTATACCCATGCGATGTACCTGGACGACGAAGGTCCGATCGCCGGTGGCCGCGAACTCTGGGGATTTCCGAAGAAGCTGGCGTCGCCGAAGATCGCCGTCGAGAGCGACGTGCTGGTCGGCGCGCTGCATTACGGCTCGGTGCTCTGCGCCTCCGCCACCATGGGCTACAAGCACCGCCCGGTCGATCACGACACCGTCCTGAATGCTCTGAAGACGCCGAACTTCATTTTGAAAATCATCCCGCATGTCGACGGCAGCCCACGGATCTGCGAACTGGTGCGCTTCCATCTCGAGGACATCACGCTGAAGGAAGCCTGGACCGGCCCGGCCGCGCTCGGCCTGTTTCCCCATGCGCTCTGCGACGTTGCGCGCCTGCCGGTGCGCGAAGTGGTCTCGGCGCTGCACTTCAAGGCGGATCTGACGCTGGGGCTGGGGTCGGTGGCGTTCGATTACATGGCGAAGTAGGGCCCGCAGAGGGCGCTCAGTGCGCGCCCTTGAGCGTGCAGGAAGTGGAGCAGGTCGTGGTGACGCCGCGCTCGCAGGCGATGCAGGCGCCGACGCACTGCTTCATGTCCATGGGGTCGTACGCGCTGTAAAGCTTCCTGGCGCACATTCCAATCGAGCCGGTGACGTCATTGTCAGGCGTACAGGCGGCAAGCGTCGCTGCCGACAGCATGATGGCGATCATGGCGCGCATGTTCATCGCTCCACTGAGGAGCCGTCGCTGGAATGAGGCTGCGGCGACGGTTCCGAGTCCTCGCAGAACAAGGTACCCCTCAGGATGGCGCGAGATGATTAATCCACGGTTACCATGATCCGCACCCCGGATGCGTAGTTTCACCCCCAGGGGGCGCTCCCGGCCTTATTGAGCTTTATCCGCCGGCAGCAGCGTCGCGAACGCGTTGTCTAGCGCAGCGTCGGCCCGCGCGAGCCTGCTGCGTTGCTCGGCCAGCCAGGACTTGTCGGCATCGAGGCGCTGTTGAGCCGCTTTGAGCATGCGTTCCGCCTCGGCCGGCTGCGGCCCTCCCGTTCCCTTCGTGTGCGCCACGATCCACGCGGGCGACATCACTTCCCTGAATTCGGCTTCGCTCATCGGAAACGGCTGCGCGGGTAGTCCGGAACTTGCCAGCGCCTTGGCAAACAGGTCCGTCACCACATTGTAGGGAATGGTTTTGGGCGTGAGGTCGAGCGGGCGGGCATAGCTGACCAGTTGCGACGCGAATCCGTGCCCGACCCGGAATGGGACGTGGTGCGCCTGCAACAGCAACTCCGCCAAATTCATTGTGGACGTCCAATCGCTCTCGAGTTCCTCCAGCGCGCGCGGCTTGTTGACCACCAGCGCGTCAAACACGCGCCGGGTGGCGGTAAGCATGCCGACGGCGCGGGGAAACACACCCAAATCGGTGGACTCGGATTTGTAGTCGACCATGCCGGAGTTGACGTTGTGGGCGCGAATGATCACGGCTTCCGACAATCCTACGACGTCGGAGGCGGCCAGGCGGGCTTGCGTGATCAGGCCCGGGTTACGCTTTTGCGGCATCGAGCTGCTGGTGTAGGTGGAGCCTTCCTGCAGCAACAGCCAGGGTCGTACCTGGTGGTACTGCGTATGGAGGTCCTGCATCATGGCGCCAATGCGGATGGCGCTGGAGCTGGCGATGGCGGTCGCCTCCAACTGGTTGTCGAAGGCGATCACCTGACTGGAATCGATCGAGTTCTCGACGATGCCGTCGAAGCCGAGCAACTCGGCCAGGCGGCCGCGATTCAGCGGCCAGATAGAATTGGACATCACGCCTGTACCCATGGGGCTCAGGTTCAGGCGGCGATAGGCCTCGGTAACGCGCTGCTGATCGCGCTCGAACGACTCGACGTAGGCCAGAAGGTAGTGACCATAGGTGACCGGCACGGCCTGCACGCCGTTGGTATAGGCCGGCACCAGAACATCCAGATTGTCCGCCGCGCTTGCCAGCAGCCTGGCGCGCAAGCCCAACAGAGCCTCGGCGAAATCCAGCGTCTGGTTGCGCAGCTCGGCCGCACGAAACGTGGCGTACATATCCTGGCGGCTGCGCCCGGCATGAATGACCGAGGCCTCTTGCCCCACTTTGTCGGTCATGATGCGCTCGATTTGCAGGACATCGCCGGGTCGCTTGCCGCCGGGCAGCCCGGCCTGGCGAATAGTGTAGTCCACGCCCTTGGCGATCAACTGCCCCACATCCTTTGGAAAAATGCCTTCCTCCACCAGCATGACGGTCGAGGCCTTGTTGATCTTGTTGATCCAGTAGAACTGGTCCTCGGCAGCGTCGGCCGGGCCGGTATGGGCCTGCGCGTTGCCGCGGGGAGCGTTGGCCCCGATGCTGGCCGCGGCCTCATTGCACTCCTTGGTGGTCTTGCATGGCAGCTGTCCGGTGTCGGCGGCCAACGCGGCTTGGGCGACCAACAGGCCCACGCCCAAGGCAATGTAGTTCAAGGCAATGCAGCTGAAGTGCCTCATAGGTCCTCCCGGATTGCGACTGTCGTCAGTGGTCATGATGATGGTGACCGAACCACCCAATCATGAGGCGGGTCGTTTGTCAGCTTCGCGCGTCCTGGTCTGCCTTCACAGCGAAACTACTTCAAAGGCAACCAGGTAATCTCGCAGGCGCTGTCGCAGTGATTGCAGTGGGTCGGCCGACCGAAGGTCGAAGCCAATTCCCATTCCTGCGATTCATTGCTCCACTGCACGGTGGCGTGGGCGATGATGTCGTCGGACTGGCAGCTTGAGCAGACCGGCGTCGATCGCGCTATCGCCCGATTGACGATCCGGACCGGTCTGGCCGGCTCCTGGTTCTGGTGGAACGGATTGAGAAGTGATGCATGGTTCATGTCGTGCCCGCCGGTGACCTACCCCGGCGTGAAGATAACGCGGCGATGACAAGCGCGTCATCATCGCCCTTCTTGGGGCTGTGGATAGGTCGCCATCAACCGGCCGGCTTCTGGACAGAAGCCTCGCCGGATCACCGCACCAGCACGTTGCGGAACTGCCAGGGATCCGAGGTGTCGATGTCTTCCGGAAACAGGCCGGGCCGGTCCGACAAGGGGGTCCAGTCGGTGTAAAAGCCCTTCACCGGGCCGAGATAGGGCAACTGGATTTCCAGCAGACGATCGAAATCCATCTCGTCGGCTTCGACGATGCCTTCCTTCGGGTTTTCCAGCGCCCACACCATGCCGCCGAGTACGGCGGAGGTCACTTGCAGGCCGGTGGCGTTCTGATAGGGCGCGAGTTTGCGAGTCTCTTCGATGGAGAGCTGCGAGCCGTACCAGTAGGCATTGTTGTCATGGCCGAACAACAGCACGCCGAGTTCGTCGATGCCATCGACGATTTCATTCTCATCGAGGATGTGGTGCTTTTCCTGCATTTTCGCTGCGCGGCCGAACATTTCATGCAGCGACAGCACGGCATCGTCAGCCGGATGATAGGCATAATGGCAGGTCGGCCGATAGATCGCCGTGCCCGATGCGTCACGCATCGTGAAGTAATCGGAGATCGAGATCGACTCGTTGTGGGTGACGAGGAAGCCGTAC
The DNA here is from genome assembly GCA_963836765.1 of uncultured Alphaproteobacteria bacterium. Classification (GTDB taxonomy): domain Bacteria; phylum Pseudomonadota; class Alphaproteobacteria; order Rhizobiales; family Xanthobacteraceae; genus Bradyrhizobium. The sequence continues at coordinate 76,566 of CAWILG010000010.1, read as the reverse complement.
TGCGCGCCGCGGGTCGGGCACCAGGTGCGCACGCGCGTGTTGGCGCCGGGCTGCATCAGATAGATGGCGGCGCCGCAGCCGGCTTCGTGGGTACGCGCATTCTCGGGAATCCATTTTTCATGGGTGCCCCAACCGAGTTCGGACGGCTGAACGCCTTCCGACAGGAAGCCTTCAACAGACCAGGTGTTGACGAAGACGTCCGGCTCTTTCGGCGACTTGGAGCGCTGGGTGTCGCGTTCGGCGATGTGGATGCCTTTGACACCAGCCTGCCGCATCAAGTCGGCCCATTCGGCTCTGGTCTTCGGCTTGGGGGCATTGAGTTTCAGATCAGCGGCGACATTGAGCAGCGCCTGCTTGACAAAAAAGGAGACCATGCCGGGATTGGCGCCACAGCAGGAGACGGCCGTCGTCGAGCCCGCGGGGCGCGCCTTCTTGGCGGCCAGCGTCACTTCGCGAAGGGCGTAGTTGGAGCGCGCTTCCGGGCCCTTCGAAGCATCGAAATAGAAGCCGAGCCAGGGCTCGTTGACGGTGTCGATATAAAGAGCACCAAGTTCGTTGCAGAGCTCCATGATGTCGGTAGAGCCGGTATCGACCGAGAGATTGACGCAAAAACCCTGGCCGCCGCCTTCAGTGAGCAGCGGGGTGAGCAAGTCGCGATAATTGTCCCTGGTCACGCCCTGCTGGATGAATTTTACATTGTGCTTCTCGCAATGTGCCTTGCGGCCCTCATCCTTGGGGTCGATCACGGTGACGCGCGACTTGTCGTAATCGAGATGCCGCTCGATCATAGGCAGCGTGCCTTTGCCGATCGAGCCGAAGCCGATCATGACAATGGGGCCGGAAATTTTCGCGTAGATCTGCGCGGCGGGGCTCATCAAGTGTCTCCAGGAGAACGGTCTAGGATTGGTGCTGGTAGTGTCAGGTACGTCGCTTGGCGGTCACTTCGATCTCGACCTTCATCTCCGGCTTTGCGAGGGCTGTGACGACCAGCAACGTCGCCGCGGGGCGGATCTCGCCGAGGACCTCGCCGCAGACCGCGAAGTGGGCGTCCACGTTGTTGGCGTCGGTGATGTAGTAGGTTGCACGGACGATGTCGGCCATCGTGAAGCCACCCTCATTCAGGGCGGCCTCGATGCTCTTGAAGCAGTTCCGTGACTGCCTCGTGACATCGCCCGGCATCGTCATGGTGGTGTAGTCATAGCCGGTGGTGCCGGCCACAAAGGCGAAATCGCCGTCGACCACGGCGCGGCTGTAGCCGACGGTCTTTTCAAGCGGCGAGCCGGTGGAAATCAGGCGGCGGGGCATCGGGACCTCGACTTTAAGGGGATTGGCGGTGTTTAGGGGCTTTTCGCTGGCGCGCGCAAGCCCTCAACTCAGCTCAGCGGGAGCGTTCGGTCACATCGGAGACCGGGGGCGTGGCAGCGGCCCAGCGGCGCACAAAAATGTCCCTGACGATCATGACCGAGATCAGGATCATCAGGATGGTCGTGATGAAGCGGCGCAGACGCGGACGCGCAGCTTCGCGGGTCGTGGAGAGGCTCTCCGGCATGGCGCGCCTTACGCCGCGTGCGGCACGATGTGGAGTGCCTTCCGCGTCCGAGACGCCTTGCGCTCTGCCTTGGGCCTGAGCAGCAACGCGCCGGTCGGGGCGATCATGCCGCAGGCGCCATCGAGCGCGCCTTCACGCAATTCGAGGCCGAGCAGGCGGTCACGCTCGAACGGGCCGGGCAGCGACAGCTCGCCGGTCTTCTCGGTCGTGAAGCCGAAGCGGGCATAATAGGGCGCGTCGCCGAGCAGGATCACGGCGCCGTGGCCGCGGGCCCTGGCGATCTCCAGCGCGCGGTCCGTCAGCGCAGCGCCGACGCCGAGGCCGCGGCAGGTGTCATCCACCGCCAGCGGCCCCAGCATCAGCGCCGACCGGCCCCCCGAGCTGACGTGCCACAACCGCACGGTTCCAACCACCAGGCCCTGGCGCACGACCGAGAGGGCAAGGCCTTCGGCGGGCGCGCGTCCGTCGCGCAGGCGCTGACAGGTGCGCATATGGCGGTTGTCGCCAAAGCAGGCATCCAGCAGCGCTTCACGCGCAACGACGTCTGAAGCCCGTTCCGCACGGATCGCTAGCGGAGCGGCGTCAGTGATGAGGGTAACCGGGGTGTTCCGCAAAGCAGTCATGGCACGTCAGTCCTCACTCCAAACGGCGGGGCACGCCACGGAGCGTTGTCTTGGAATTCGCAGATCAAGGGGAGGGAGTTGGCGGACCGGCTCCCGGTTGTTCGCTCCCTCTCCCGCGCTTGCGGGGGAGGGCTGGGGTGGGGGTGCTTCAGCAAACGCCGGCGCAAGCGGAGAGATTTCCCCCACCCGCCGCGCTCTGCGCGGCGACCTCCCCCGCAAGCGGGAGAGGTGGGAACGCTTAGATGTGGTAGGTCCGCAACGGCGGGATGCCGTTGAACGCCACCGCCGAATAAGTCGACGTATAGGCCCCGGTGCCTTCGATCAGCAGCTTGTCGCCGATCTCGAGCGTCACCGGAAGCGGATACGGCATCTTCTCGTACAGCACGTCGGCAGAGTCGCAGGTCGGACCAGCGAGCACGCACGGCGTCATGTCCGCCCCGTCATGCGGGGTGCGGATGGCGTAGCGGATCGACTCGTCCATCGTCTCGGCGAGACCGCCGAACTTGCCGATGTCGAGATACACCCAGCGTACCTCGTCCTCGTCGCTCTTCCTGGAGATCAGGACGACTTCGGTCTCGATGATGCCGGCATTGCCGACCATGCCGCGTCCCGGCTCGATGATGGTCTCCGGGATCTGGTTGCCGAAATGCTTGCGTAGCGCGCGGAAGATCGACCGGCCGTACGTCACGACCGGAGGAACGTCCTTGAGGTATTTGGTCGGGAATCCGCCGCCCATGTTGACCATGGTGAGGTTGATTCCGCGCTCGGCGCAGTCACGGAACACCGTCGAGGCCATCGACAGGGCACGATCCCACGCCTTCACCTTGCGCTGCTGCGAGCCGACATGGAACGAGATGCCGCACGGCTCCAGCCCCAGACGCTTGGCGAGGTCGAGCACCTCGACCGCCATCTCCGGATCGCAGCCGAACTTGCGCGACAGCGGCCATTCGGCGCCGGCGCAGTCATAGAGAATGCGGCAGAACACTTTTGCGCCGGGGGCGGCACGGGCGATCTTCTCGACTTCGGCCGAGCAGTCGACCGCGAACAGGCGAATGCCGAGCACGAAGGCGCGCGCGATGTCGCGCTCCTTCTTGATCGTATTGCCATAGGAGACGCGGTCGGGCGTAGCCCCTGCAGCCAGCGCCATTTCGATTTCGGCCACCGTCGCGGTGTCGAAGCACGAGCCCATCTGGGCCAGCAGCGACAGCACTTCAGGCGCGGGATTAGCCTTCACCGCGTAGAACACGCGGCTGTCCGGCAAGGCCTTGGCAAAGGTCTGGTAGTTGTCGCGCACGACTTCGAGGTCGACCACGAGGCACGGCTCGGTGTCCTGGCCCTCGCTGCGGCGGTTGCGCAGGAATTCCTGAATACGTTCGGTCATAGCACTCTCCCAAACGGCCCAGCGACGGGGTTCCGTTCAAAAAATTGATGTCGGGTATGAGCGCTCTGGCCACATCACGCTTTGGAGGCGCAACGAAGCCACAAGACTCAAACCAGACTGTGCTGCCGTGGATTGGTTGGGAATGATCCCGCCCGCACACCTGGCAATGAAGGACAAGCCTTTTCAGTAGCCCGCGCCGGCGTTGGAATGCCGGTAGAGACCAAAAAAGCCCGATCCGTCGTTGCTTTAAGTCGCGTCCCCCGTTGAGAGCGGGGTGCGCCGGTTCGCCTCCGGCTGCCAGTCACGGTTGCAAAGGATGCAGAGACCTTCAACGGCATCTCTTGAGAGAGATGCTGGCCTCTCAAATCTTCGACCTATGAGGTCTTGGACCTGAGCGACCCTCGGTTCTTCATCCCTTGGCGGCTGTCCGGCCTCTTGTCCGGATACCTACCGACTGACACACGACCACAGGCACGTGCGAAATTGGGCAAAAATGCAAATAAGGGTTTTAAGTCAGCTTCGCAACATTTTTTTTAGGCTGAGCGCAAATTTCCCTAACGCGAGCTTGCAATGCCGCGCTCGGGCCGCGCTGACGACGCTGAAGATGAACGGACGTTAAGACTTCTGAACAAAGCGTAAGTGATTTGGCGCCTGTGCCGCAGCGGTTTCTCGCTCGCTCGCTTTAAGCGCGTTTCGTGAACGGCTCGACGCGCTGGGCGGCGCGGATGAACGCCACCATGATGAGGACACCGAGCGCAAACAGCACGGCCTGCAGGATGTGGGCGCCGGTGTTGTCGAGCCCGAACAGAATCGCGAGCGCCCAGCCGCCGGCAAATGCCGCGCCGAACACCTCCGCGCCGATCAGGATCGCCGCCGAGATGACGGTGACGACGCTCGGCCAGACGATCTGGCGGTTGCCTGAGGAAGTGGGCTGCATGCTCATGGAAAAGGTCCTGTTGGGGGCCGCAATCTCTCCGAAAAGTGCCTGTCTATCAAGCGTAAAAGGCCTAAAAATGCCGTATCGCGTGATATAGATTGCCGCAGTCTTTTAAGGCTGCCCAAAAACGGAAATTGTGATGTCGGAAATCCAGCAAACGGTGGCCAGCTCGCAAGATCAGGCCAACCCCCTTCTGAAGGCCTGGCAGACGCCGTTCGAGGCGCCGCCCTTTGCCGAGATCGCGCCGGAGCACTTCATGCCGGCCTTCGAGCAGGCCTTTGCCGACCACGCAGCGGAGATCGCGGCGATCACCCACGATCCCTCCGCGCCCGACTTCGCCAACACCATCACCGCGCTGGAGCGCTCTGGAAAGCTGCTCTCCAAGGTCTCGGCGGTGTTCTACGATCTGGTCTCGGCGAACTCCAACCCCGCGATCCTGGAGATCGACAAGGAGGTCTCCTTGCGGATGGCGCGGCACTGGAATCCGATCATGATGAACGCGGTGCTGTTCGGGCGCATCGCGATGCTGCACGAGAAGCGCGCCACGCTCGGTCTGACCGGCGAGGAGATGCGGCTCCTGGAGCGGACCTATACCCGCTTCCACCGCGCCGGCGCCGGCCTCGACGAGGCCGCAAAACTACGGATGGCCGAGATCAACGAGCGGCTGGCGCATCTCGGCACCGCGTTCAGCCACCATCTGCTCGGCGACGAGCAGGACTGGTTCATGGAGCTCGGCGAGGACGACCGCGCCGGGCTGTCCGACAGTTTTGTGGCGACGGCCAAGGCCGCGGCCGAAGAGCGCGCCATGGCCGGCAAGGCGATCATGACGCTGTCGCGCTCCTTCGTGGAGCCGTTCCTGAAGAGCTCCGCCCGCCGCGACCTGCGCGAAAAGGTCTTTAAGGCTTTTACGGCGCGCGGCGACAACGGCAACGCCAACGACAACAACGAGGCTATCGTCGAGATTCTCAGCCTCCGCGAGGAGAGCGCCAAGATCCTGGGCTTTGCGACCTACGCCGCCTATCGCCTCGAGGATTCCATGGCCAAGACGCCGGAGAATGTGCGGGCGCTGCTGGAGCGGGTCTGGAAGCCCGCCCGGGCCCGGGCCCTGGCCGACCGCGACGCTTTGCAGGCGCTGATCACGGAGGAGGGCGGCAATTTCGCGCTGGTGCCCTGGGACTGGCGCTACTACGCCGAAAAGCTGCGGCAGTTGCGGGCCAATTTCGACGATGCCGCCATCAAACCCTATCTGGTGCTCGACCACATGATCGAGGCCGCCTTCGACTGCGCCACCCGGCTGTTCGGCGTCACCTTCGCCGAGCGCAAGGACGTTCCGGTCTGGCATCCCGACGTCCGGGTCTGGGAAGTCAAAGGGCCTGACGGCCAGCACAAGGCGCTGTTCTACGGCGACTACTTCGCCCGGTCCTCGAAACGTTCGGGGGCCTGGATGACCTCGCTGCGCGACCAGCAGAAGCTCGACGGCAGGGTCGCGCCCTTGGTCATCAATGTCTGCAATTTCGCCAAGGGCGCCGACGGCGCGCCATCGCTGCTGTCGCCGGACGACGCCCGCACCCTGTTTCACGAGTTCGGCCACGGTCTGCACGGCATGCTGTCGGACGTGACCTACCCGTCGCTGTCGGGCACCTCAGTGTTCACCGATTTCGTCGAGCTGCCCTCGCAGCTTTTCGAGCACTGGCAGGAGCAGCCACAGGTGCTGCGGCAGTTCGCAAAACACTTCCAGACCGGCGAACCGTTGCCGGACGATCTCTTGAAGCGCTTCCTGGCCGCGCGAAAGTTCAACCAGGGCTTTGCCACCGTCGAATTCGTCTCCTCGGCGCTGATCGATCTCGAATTCCACACCCAGCCGGCCGCCGCCAGCCGCGATGTCGGAGCGTTCGAAAAGGCCGAGCTGGAGAAAATCGGCATGCCCGCGGAAATCGCGCTACGGCACCGGCCGACACAGTTCGGCCACATCTTCTCCGGCGACCATTATGCCTCCGGCTATTACAGCTACATGTGGTCAGAAGTGATGGACGCCGACGCCTTCGGCGCCTTCGAGGAGGCCGGCAACATCTTCGATCCGGCGACCGCCAAGCGCCTGCATGACGACATCTACTCGTCCGGCGGCTCGCGCGACCCCGAGGATGCCTATGCCGCGTTCCGCGGCCGTGAGCCGGAGCCTGACGCGCTGCTGCGGCGCCGGGGGCTCTTGGAAACGCCCGAGGCGGCCTGAGGTGAGAGCCGCCTTGCGCTGGGTGTTTGCGTTGCTGGTTGCCGGCGGCGTCGCGCTGGGCGCCGCGACGGCGGAGGCGCATCCGCATGTCTGGATCACCGCCCAGAGCGAGCTGATCTACGCGCCCGACGGCACCATCACCGGCGTGCGCCACGCCTGGACTTTTGATGACATGTTCTCGACCTATGCCCTGCAGGGCATCGAGGCCAAGGTCAAAGGCGCCTACAGCCGCGAGGAGCTGGCGTCGCTGGCGCAGACCAATGTCGAGTCGCTGAAGGAATTCCGCTTCTTCACCTTCGCCAAGGCCGACGGCAAGAAGGAGAATTTCCTGGAGCCGGTGGACTACTTCCTCGAATTCAAGGATTCGTTGCTGACGCTGCATTTCACCCTGCCGCTGAAGACGCCGTTCAAGGCCAGGCAGCTGGTGCTCGAAGTGTTCGATCACGAGTTCTTCATCGACTTCAAATATGCCGACCGCGACCCGGTGAAACTGGTCGGCGCGCCCGCCGGCTGCGCGGTTCAGTTCCAGCGGCCCAATGACGGCACCGCCAGCGCGCAAAAACTCGGCGAGCAGAATTTTACCGGGGGCGGCGGCTCGAACTTCGGCATGATGTTCGCCAACAAGATCACAGTGGATTGCCCGTGACATCAAACCGCCGATCGAACGCCGCCCGCCATGTCTGGGTCGGCGTGGCGGTGCTGGCCGCCGTCATGATGGTCGACAGTGCCGTGCATGCGCTGCTGGCGCAGAACCCGTTCGGCAGTCCGCGACCGGGTCCCGCCGCCGAGCCGCAGGTCGGCGGCTTCGTCGGCTGGCTGCTGGCAAAGCAATCGGAATTCTATCGCGAGATGTCGGCGACCATCCGGGCTGCAAAATCCGACGGCTCGGCGGTCTGGACACTGCTGGCGATCTCCTTTGCCTACGGGATTTTTCACGCCGCCGGGCCTGGCCACGGCAAGGCGGTGATCTCGTCCTATCTGGTCGCCAACCGGGAGACCGCGCGGCGCGGCATCGTGCTGTCGTTTGCATCCGCACTGCTGCAATCGCTGGTCGCGGTCGTCGTGGTCGGGATTTGCGCCTGGTTGCTCAACGCCACCGCGAAAACCATGTGCGGGGCGGAGAAGGCGATCGAGATCGCAAGCTACGCCCTGATCGCCGCGTTCGGCGCCCGGCTGGTCTGGACCAAGGGCGGCGGCTTTATGCGCGCGCTGCAGGCCCCGCGGCCGGTGCCCGCGATGGCCGTGGCGCATCACGATCACGGCCATCACCATCACCATCATCACGATCATGATCATCAGCATGATCACGATCACCACGATCATGGCCGAGACGATCACTTCCAAGACGACCACGTCCATGACGAGCATCGCGGCCATTCCCATGGTCCGACACCGGACCAGCTCGCCGGTCCCGGCGGCTGGCGGCGCGGCCTCGGCACGATCTTCGCGGTGGGCTTGCGGCCCTGTTCGGGCGCGATCCTGGTTTTGGTGTTCGCGCTGGCGCAGGGCCTGTTCTGGGCCGGCATCGCCGCGACTTTTGTGATGGGCCTCGGCACCGCGATCACGGTCGCGACCATCGCGATCGTCGCGGTGTCCGCGCGCGGCCTGGCCCAGCGGCTCAGCGCCGGCAGTGACGGCGGCGGCACCTTGATCATGCGCGGCATCGAATTCGGCGCGGCCGGACTGGTGCTGCTGTTCGGGCTAGGTCTGTTGTTTGGCTATCTCGCGGCCGAGCGGGTGACGTGTTTGTAGCCAAGGGCGTTACAGCGACGGATCAACGGTCAGCGCTGAGGCGGAAGTTCATCTCGATCTGCGGGGCGGAGGTGCTGCCCGGAAATCGCCACGGCGAATAGCCCGGTGTGGGATCGGGATCGCTGGATAGATCCAGTTGCCAGGTCTGCTCGGGAACACCGGGCAGCTCCAGGTTCACGACCCTTCGGCTGGTCTTCCTGCTGAGCGTCGTACTGGTGAGGATCACGCGGCGATCGCCGTCGGTACCGTGCCACGACGCGCCGAGTATGACGTCGGCCTGTTGCTGTCCCTCCTCCACGGCGATGTGCACATCGGTTGCGTCAGGCGGCAAAGCCATCCCGGGCGGGAGTCTGAATTGCAGTTGGAGTGTCATGTAGCCGTGCGTGAGGTAAGGCGAACGGATCAATTCGTACCAGGCCCACCAGGTGAGGCCACCCGCGAGCAGCAGAACCGCAACGGCGAAGATCGGCGACACGCGCGTCCGCGTGGAAGCAGCCGGGATGTCGGACGGCTCCGCACCGGATGACGGTGTACTTTGAGGGATCAAGCCTGCCTTGATGAACAGCAGCACGCCCGCGGCGAAGCCGACGAGGCCGCCGATTGGCCCAATGTTGAAAAATGCCCCCATGGCGGTGCCGCCATCGCGGTCCGGCCCCGAGAGGCCGATCACGAGGAACGCGAGCCCGAACCAGCCGGCGAGAAGGCCAATCACGCCGGACAGAAACCGAGGATGAAGCGCATAAACGGAAGCACCTGGAAGGCAAGAATCAGGACGAGTTATCGGATCAAAACATAGGATCGAGGGTCCTGCCAGCTTGGTTGGAACGATCCGAGATGGTGCTGCGGCAAGACAACCCGACGAGGCAAATCCTCTTGCCGCGTCGGGCAAATCAGCGCTACCAGCTCGCCCCGTCCCTTCCCGGTAAGAGGGGCGGTTCGCGCGTCGTCACGAATGCGGGAGGGGATGCGGTGGACGCGGCAGCGTTGGCGCGAAGCGGTGTCGCAGGGCGAGTCTCTCGTGAGCGATACCGGCGCGCAGGACGAACGGCGCAGACGCGTACGGCAAAAGCGCGTGGTTCCGACACCCGTTGCTGGTGTCAAGTTGCCGGTGGCGAGGTCGATCCGACCGGATCCGATTTCGCCATCAAGCCGGCAGCGACGGTGACAAGACGAATTCGTCGCCGAGGAGAGCGCGCTATAAGCGGTAAAGCCATTGCGCAGGGAATGCCGGAGTGTCTCCGCTGAACCTGTATGCTCGTGTGCGTTTCTTTAGCACAACTTTGCACACGAGACCGCGGGTAACGCGCGTTGATGATGCAAGGTCCGGAAAGACGATGCAGGGAAGGCGAGAAAGCGGAATGATACCAGATCATTATCCTGCATTGTCTTGAAACACGCCCAAGGGCGATGTATCTCCTAGCAATCGCATTTTGGTGGGTAAAACGACAGGTAAAGGCCTGTAGCCCATCCTGGCCTCGCCCAAAGGAGCAACAATGGGACGAGAGAAAGACAGGTTGAGCGACAAGGCGGTCAAGGCCAAAAAGAAACGCGGCCGCTATAGCGACAGCGGTGGTCTGTACCTGCACATCACCAAGCTCGGATACAAATCGTGGGAGTATCGCTTCCGCATTCGCGGCAAGCTCCGCACCATGGGGCTCGGCTCCTATCCGAAGGTGAGCCTCAAGGAAGCCCGCATCAAGCGCGACGACGCACGCAAGCTCCGCGACAACAACATCGACCCGATCATCGCGCGCGGCTCGATGCGCCAGATCGCAGCTTCATCGTTGACGGTGATGGAAGCCGCCGAGGCCTACATCGCGGTGCATGGAGAAAGAATTCAAAACCAAAAGGTACGGCAGGCAGATCAGAAAGCGGCTGAAAACCTACGTCCAGCCGATCATTGGCCATCTGCCGATCGCCGACATCGGGCTTGCCGAAACCAAGCAAGTCCTCGTTCCGATCTGGACCGGCAAGAGGCCGACCGCGAACCGCATTCGCAAGCATCTTGAAGGACACCATCAACTGGGCCATCGCCGAGGGGGACGCAAGGACGAAAGCAACCCGGCTGAAGTCAAGCGGCTGGAATTCTCGCTGTCGTTCAAAAAACGCGACGTCAAACACTATCCCTCATTGCCGTACGAGCGAGGCCCCAGACTTCCTCGCAAATTGCGCAGCGAGAAAGGCGTCAAGGCCAAGGCGCTCGAATTCGTGATGCTGACGGCCGTGCGAATTGCCGACATCTGCGGCGGTGGCAAGGATCACTCGGTGCCGATGCAATGGTCGCACGTTGATATGTCCGGCCAGTTCTGGACCATCCCGGACACCAAGATGGGCAAGCCGCATGTTGTCCCTCTCTCCGACCCGGCCGTGCTGCTGCTCGCAGAGATGCGACGCTTTCGCGACCCGAAAACGGATTTCGTTTTCCCCGGCTCCAAGCGCGGCACTGTGATCAACGCCTCAACGCTGCGATATCTGTTGCAGAATATGGGCTATGCCGGGATCGCAACGACGCATGGCATGCGCGCCACCTTCAACACATGGGCGTTGGAAACCACCGGCTACGAAGAAAAAATAATCGATTCATGCCTGGCTCACGCGCAAGACGAACAGGACGCGGCCTACCACCGTGGGTCCTATCTCGACAAGCGCCGGCGCCTGATGGATGCCTGGGCCGACTTCTGCGGTGGCCGCACTATCATGCACGGCGTTGAAGTGATAGAATTGCGCCGCTGAAAACAGTTGGCTCCGCCCGGTTATCACCCGGACGGAGCCTGATCATCATCGACACGTAAAGGGTGCCGACAATGACCTCATCATCATACCCCAATGAGCCTTTTTTACTTCGCGCCCTAGGCGACGCCTGGCGACCCAAGATGTTCCGCAAAATGCCGAAGCCCCCAGGCGACTGGCTGGACGGGCTGACGGCACGCGATGTGGCTGAGCTGCGCGAAGAGCTGGCGATTAGATGGCTCGCGGCAAAGCCAGACCTGAAAACGGCGAAGCGCGATGACTATAAACCCGAATGCATCCGGAAATTCCGAATCACCGAACGTGGCTATCAGCGAGTCTGGGCTGCCGCGCGCAAGGTAGCGGGCCTGGAACCCGCAAGGCCCGGACCGAAGAAGCAAATCAAAAAATAATTGGTCCGCAATTCGTGGCACTTGATCGTTGCGACGATCGCGGGTGTCACGAATTCAATTTTCGCCCTGCCACAGAGCTGTTTTGAATTTTGCCCGAGGTGCTTCGGGGTAATTCGTTGCACTCGAAGCGGCTCGAACTCAAAAATCAGAACTCAGTGCAACGATTAAATTTCCTACGGCTCTGCTCCGCGATGCATCCTTATGCGCGAAAGAAGCACGCAGGAGAGCATCGTGCACCGCGGCGACGAACCCCTTCCAGTCCTGCTCCGAAGCAGCAACGAACCCCTTCCGATTCTCCTGCGCTATCGCGAAGCCGCTCGCGAGCTCGGCGTTTGCGAGCGGCAAATTCATAATCTCGTCGCCCAGAACCTCCTTGAGAAGGTCAAGCTCGGCACGAAAACCGCCCGCATCACCCGCACCAGCGTGCTGAAATTAGCGGCCCAGCGCGCCACGGAGAACACACCAACGGCCGCCTGAAACGCAAACGGCGCAGCAAGAGCTGCGCCGTTCTTCTTGGTGATCAAGACCAACCTAACCGCCCGTGCCAGGGCAGAAAGTGACACAAACATGTGTGCAATCAGCCTCGATGTCAATGACCGCCTGCATCACCATTACGGTCGACTGCCCAAACGCAATCCCGCCTTGCAGGCCGTTATCGCCCTAAGCACCCCGCCTGACGATCTCATCGCGTTTGCTCGCGCGATCGGCCCGACTGAGTTGTTCGAGGCCGCGATCGAGCCCGCACTTTAAGCGCAACCAGATCCGCCCGCTCGTCGGCACGGGGCGTGCAGGATCGATCAAATGAAGGTGCCGCCAAGGAAAGGAAATCAAGATGGACATGAGAAAATTCGCAGGATCAAGGTTCATAACCGTCGACGACCTGCGCGACGGGCCCCGAGAAGAAGTGATCATTTCGGTGGAGCCGGGCAATTACGGCCGCCCGGTCGCCACCTTCGAGAGCGGCGATAAGCGTTCGCTGAATGTGAAGACCGTCAATACGCTTATCGAGGCCTACGGCCCGAATGACAAGGAATGGATCGGCTGCGTCGTTGGACTTGCCATCGGCAGCGCGAACTACAACGGCGAGCCGATCGAATCCGTCGTGGTGAAACCGGTCAGCCCGCCGAAGCCGCTCGCGCGCACGCCGGTGCCGAAGCGCCCGTCGAAGAAGCCGGACCTCGACGACGACATCCCGTTCTAATTCTGCAGGACAGCGGATCGGGAGCTTCGACTCCCGGCCCCATTCAACACTTGCGCCTTCATAAAGGTCGCGCCAATGACCACCGCCGGTTTGCCCTCCATTGCGAAGATCGCTGAGCTGCTCGGCGGCGAGGTGCGCGGCGGCAACCAGGTTTGCGCGCCAGGACCAGGCCACAGCGCGGACGATCGATCTCTGAGCGTGTTGATCGATGCAAGCGCGCCGGACGGCTTCGTGGTCCACAGCTTCGCCGGTGACGATGCGATCGCGTGTCGCGATTACGTCCGCGACAAGTTGGGACTAGCCCCGTTCGAACCGAAGAAGAAGAACGGCAAGGGCAACGGCGCATCGCCGACATCAGCCGAATACGTCTACCGCGACGCGCGCGGCGAGCCCTATCTGCTCGTGAAGAAATATCTCGACGGCAACGACAAAAAGCGATTCTCGCAGATGCATTGGGATGGCACGCAGTGGCAGATGGGCAAGCCGGTGGGCCCGAAGGTTCCATATCGGCTGCCGGAGCTGCTCGCGGCGCCGACGGCTACGGTCTATTTTTGCGAAGGCGAAAGGGACGCCGACAATCTCGCCAATCAGGCCTGTCTGGTCGCGACTAGCGCGAGCGAAGGCGCCAGCGCCGCATGGAAGCCGGAGCTAACGTCTTACTTCAAGGGCCGCAACGTCGTCATCCTGCCCGACGCCGATCCCCCCGGCCGCAAGCATGCCCAGAAGGTCGCGCGCGCTTTGAATGGCGAGGCGGCGTCGATCAAGATCGTCGATCTGTTTCCGGGCTGCGACGACAAACGGGACGTCAGCGATTGGCTAAAAAAGGATTCCGTCGGGGCAAAACTGTTCGCCGCCGTCAAGGCAGCCCCGGAATGGACGTCCGCCGACGAACCCGTCGCCAAGGAGGAGGAATCCGAGACCACCGCCGAGATCGCGCGGCTCGCGAGGCTGCCGGCAGTTAAATACGAACAAGAACGCAAAGCCGCCGCCGAAGCGCTCGGCTTCCGCGCCTCCATCCTTGATCAGCTGGTACAGGCCGAACGCGCGCGCGAGGGCGGCGCTGTCGCCGATGGCAGGCAGGGCCGGCCGATCTCGTTTCCGGAGATTGAGCCGTGGCCACAGCCGGTCGACGGCGTGAGCCTGCTCAATGAGATCGTCAAGGCTATCAGGACCTACATCGTACTGCCCGAGCATGCGGCCCGGTCCTGTGCGGTCTGGACGGTCTACACATTTCTTGTCGAGCATTTTCTGGTTTCGCCACGGCTAAGCATCAGCTCGCCGGTCATGGGCTGCGGCAAGAGCACGCTGACCGACATCCTGTCGCGGCTGGTCTTACGGCCATTGAAGTCCTCGAACGCGACTCCCGCAGGCATCTTCAGGGTGATCGAGATGCACCGGCCGTGCCTGCTGATCGACGAAGGCGACACCTTCGTGGAATTGAGCGAGGAGTTGCGCGGCATCCTGAATAGCGGGCACCGACATGACGGTGCGGTCCTGCGCGTGGTCGGCGAGGATTTTGAGCCGCGGTTGTTTGCGACGTTCTCGCCCTGCAGCGTGGCCCTGATCGGCGAGCTGCCGCCAACCTTGGCGGACCGCTCTATTCGGATCGATCTGAAGCGGCGTCGCCCGGCCGACGGCGATGTTACGTCGTTCAGCATCGACGAGGTCGGACATCTTGACCTGCTGGCGCGACAGAGTGCGCGCTGGGCGCAGGATCATGCGGCCGAGATCGCCGCGACGAAACCGGAAATGCCGTCCGGAATCATCAACCGCGCGCGCGATAATTGGCGGGTGCTGAAGGCCGTTGCCACCGTGGCCGGTGGCGAATGGCCCGGCTATGTCGACGACGCCGCGAAAGCCGCGCAGGCGCGGACCGGAGAAGAAACCTCTCAACTTGAGCGACTGCTCGCGGACATCAAGGCTGTGGCGTTCGCCCGCGACGGCGACGACGAGGTCCCTTCGGCCGATCTAGTCCAGCACCTGGTCGAGCTGGAGGGCCGGCCCTGGGCCGAGATGGGCAAGAACGACAAGCCGCTGACCCAGAACCGGCTGGCGCGGATGCTGAAGCCACTCGGCATCGGCCCGGACCGTATCGGACCGGAGGACGCCCGCGTCCGTGGCTACAAGCGCGAGCAGTTCGATGAGGCCTTCGAGCGCTATCTGGGGGTCTCCAAACCGTCCAGCCGTCCAGAACGCGATGAAATAAGGACTTCTGATGATTTCAAACCGTCCAGCCCAAAATCCGGCTGGACGGATGCGAAATGCGAGAAACCCAACAACGACGGGCTTCAGGACGGCTGGACGGTTGAAAAGGGGGATGCAGGCGAAGAACAGGCAATCGGTGCCTGCGAAGACCCGCTCGACGACATCCCCACCGACCGAACCTGCGCCCAGTGCAAGGGCGAGATCGACGGCACCGAGCGGTTGGTCGCGGTCAGCGGCCGGGCGGTGTGGCTACACGACCTCTGCGAACGAATCTGGGTTCGCGCTCTCGATGAGGCGACGGTGCGCTGAGCCATTGGGGACACCGTGATCGAACAATGGAGGGAATCAATGCTCACCGATGAAATTCTCGCCGCCCGCGGCGTAGTTGCGGCACGGCCGGGCTCATCACCAACGTCGCCGGCGCGATCGCCGGCCGCTAAATCGAACTGGGAGGTTACACAATGAATGCCAATGACGGACTTGATGCTTTACTGGATCACATCAGTGCCCAGTTGAGCCAGCCAGAGGCGCAGGGATGGCTCGCGATCGTAAAGGAAGCTGGCCAAAAGCTCGATCCCGAAACGGCCGTGGCGGCTCGCTGGTACGTGAGGGCGCTAGATCCGTACGGATTTTGCGCGGACTACCCTGACGGGTGGAATGTTGGGGAGAAGGCATGGTTTGCGCGTTCTCCAGAAAGCGACATTTGGGTCCTGTTCGGCGACTGTCCCAAGGCAACCTGCGAAAGGCTGTGCCAACGGATGGACGCTGGCGATTTTAATCGGCCGGCCGATCTTGAGCCACCGACACCGGCACTCGAAATCCGCAGTCACATGGAGCTGGAACTTTCCTGTTGGATCGGAAGGTCGCGCTTCAAAATAGATGAATGCAATCAGTTTCTCGACGGCAGGTTCCAACTCGTAATCCGCGAAGATTCCGACGGTACGAAATGAAGTCCTATCCCACCAGAGTGAGGCCAATCGATCGACTACTCGGGCCTTGGTCTTAGAGACACCCAATGGACCAACACCGTCTCGGATAAATATCAGGGCAGCGCCCCGGTGTGGCACACAGACGAGTGGCGACGGTGCTTGCCAATCCCAGCCATTCGCGACCCCACGCGGTGTCGTATGCACGGCGGCAGAAGCTCGGGGGACGAAGGGCCACGGGATCGGCAACTACAGAGATGGAACGTTCACTGTGGAGGCGCAGTGCTCGGATCGCGCACAAATGCGGCATTCGCGGGGTGGCATACAGCCCTCGGACGGCAAGGCTCGGCTGCGGCGAGGCTCCTGCTCGGTCAGGTCGTGAGGCAAGGAGGGCTAACAATTCCCCGGCACACTCCGATGGTTCGCCAGGCAGGCACACCGTTGCGGTCAACATCATGCCGGTACCCGTCTGATTCGCTCCTAAGATAAGATTGGCCTTCTCGAAAAAATAGCTATCGGGCGACAAAGATAGTAAAAATAGCAGATGCCACGAGGTTCAAAACCAGGAGAGCGGCGAGGCGGTCGGCAGCGTGGGACGCCGAACAAGGCCACGGTCGCCAAGACCGCGGCACTCGCGTCAGCTTCCGCTGACCCGACTATCACCCCATTGCAGTTTCTGCTCGGGGTAATGCGAGATCCGAATGCTCCCACTGGGCTTCGAGTTCAAGTCGCCCGGGCCGCGGCTCCGCTTGTGCACGGGAAATCGAAAGTCCCCTCGGTGGAGAATCGTATGGGCTGCGCAAGTGCTGTTGAGGGACCGGACGGGTTCAACATCGATATTGCCGAAGCGAAGGTATTTCGAAACATGGAGCACCGTCTCGCAGTTTTGATGCGGAAACGATTTGAAAACTGTGCCCTCACGGCTGCCGAAATTGTTGAGGAATCCGAACTCGAGGCACTGATTAGCAAAACGGCAGCGGAGTTCGTGTGTCCTCCAGGCTACGGACCCGACGACGCTATGAAGGACTGCAATAGATTGCACCAATTGAATTACAAACGCTTGTCGTCCCCTTCGTGCGGCGGTGGTGAGCTGAAGGGAGCCGAAGACGAGGAGGACGTTCTTAACGGCTCGCTTCGCCGCCTACCGACACAATCCGGAAGGACGTGGCCGACGGCGCATGTGGGAGCTAGAACTCAAAGGCATTGGTGGACGCCTCACGCTCGATGAACAGAAGGAACTAGATCAGATTGCGTTGCTCTACCCAGCAACTCCAGGGGAAAGCGAACTAGCAGCAGCGATTACGCTTAAGTTGGCCGAATTGCGAAAAAAGCGGCCACCCGTGTCCAGCCAACAATTCGGGATTCGCCCATATCATTGACGTTTTCGCGCCATGCGGCAGCCGAGATGACAAAGCGGGTTGACTGAATCTCAAGTATTCCGGAAAGGGCCGCTCACCGCTCGCACGACGCCATTTTGGTCAAATCCTGCTGTGGCGGCCGTCGAGACGCAACCGGCGGGTCCGGCGGCGCCAAGCCAACATACGAGATGGTAAACTATGCGAGCATTCCTAATCGACGCAACCATACGCACCATCACCGAGTTCGACTTCGTCGACAACTTCCATGAGCCGATGGAAATTGTCGGCGGCGATGGTCGCGGCGCTGCGCTCGGATCGGGACCGATCAACCCGCCACGAGAGGACGATGAAGACCAATATTTGTCCGACTATCTGTACGTCCGTGAGAATCTCCATTCCGTCGAGTTTGCAAGCGGCGTAAAAGACGCGCCCGTTAATGAGATCAAGGGCGATCCCAGGTTCTGGTTCCAGATCGACGCCGACCTTGATCCGCCGGCAACGCTCCCGATCCCCGGCCGTGGGCTGGTGATAGGCGTCACTCAGGACGGTGAATGGACCGACGCGCGCGTCACGATTGAGGAGCTGACCAAACGCGTCCGTTTCACGCGGCGCAGGTTGCGTCGCGGGCGCACGATGTCGGCGGAGCTCATCAAGGGCGAGATATGGACCGGGACTCTGGCTCCCGTCGTGGAGGAACACTGATTGGCGGGGATTTTCGACCCACCTCGAGGCCGCGCATGTCGCCGCCTCGCTCGCGAAGTTTCACGCACAATCCCCCGCTCATTCAAAATTTACCGAAAGGGACTAAAACACCCCCGTATCAACCGGCTATAACCGAGGTCAACCTGTGCGCATCCCGATTATCAACTCGCGCGAATGGAACTCAATTGCGCCGCTAGTGCCTCCGGCCCATGGACCTAGCAAACCGAGGTCTGATGATCGCCTGATGCTGTCGGCATTCTTCTACGCCGCCGCCTGCAACTGCTCTTTGGAATCGCTACCACCGGCCTATGGTAATCTGCGATCGCTTCGCACCCGGCGGCAGCGCTGGGAATGTGACGGCACGCTTGGCAAATTGATGGAAGCCGGCGCGCCGGTGATCGAACGCATGCGCCGTGGCTATCTGGGCCTCGTCCGCGGCGCCTCTATCGACTGGAAATACTCAAGCGAGTTTTTCAGTCGAGGTTGATCTTGCGGCTGCCGCACATGCGGCCAAAAGGACGCTTTGCGGATCGGCGGCGGTGAATGCCTGCCAGCGCGTATCGGTTTTCTTGCGGCGACATGCAGAGCCGGTCGCGCGCACTGCGCCAGGCTTGCAAATGCCCTTCGGCCACGATCCGATCTCGGCGCCCGTGGTCAACCGGCTACGGGACGCTGCTAACGGTGCGCGTCCCCTAAGATGATCGTTCGCGCTGCTTCCGCGATTGTCCGGAGATCCGGGACCGCGAAGATATCATCCTGAACGGCTGCATAGGCGGCGATGACGAGGCTGATCAGGCCGAACGTCAGCCACAACCATAAGGGCGTCGTCTCCGATTGTTGCTTCATGCGATGACAACAGGAAAGCCCCACCATTGCTGACGGGGCTCTGCCCTCGCAGTTCGCGCAGCGCTGGATGAAACCGTGATGCGACGACCGCCAGCCCGGTCGCGATGGCTGGAATGATCAAGAGCAGCATCCACCACTTCGACGGCTTGGCTGGCAATGGCGGCGGCTCGGGTAAAGACAGCGGGCGGGCGGCCATCTGTGGCAACTCGCTCGTCCGCACCGAACGGCGCGTGGTGGACGAGTCGGCCATGTCGATTGACGTGCTGGTCAGTCGAATACGCCGAAAAGCTGTTCGCCGCGACCAACAGCGATCTTATCAGTACAGTCCGCAATCGAGGATCCTCTGATTTCGTGTGGCTATGTCGCGCCACTGCAACCATCCTCTATCCCAAATTCCTTCCGGTGTCGCTTATCGTGTAGATCAGGCGAGCAAGTTCGGGGGCGGAAGCTGGATGGTACTGGATGGCGTCGCCGATGATGACCACAAGTTCCTTGCGATCGGACTCGGAGCTTCCTTCGAGCGTCGAGGCGATCAAAAAGTCCGGGCGCTCCTCTGTGTGCTCGAGAGTGCGGGCGATCGCGAGCACCAAAGTCGATAATCGCTTCGTCCAAGCATCTTCCGCACAGCCCTGTACGATCGTGGCCAGGGAAGCCAAGCGGGTGATGTCCGCAGAGCGCCAGGCAGCCCTGAGTTGGGCATGCATCGAGCCTGGCTCTCGAGTTGCTTGAAACGCGAGTTCGCTTTCGCCGCGGTGAGCCAGGTCGAGAATGGACACGAACAGGGCACGTCGAGCATCGCCTTTCGTGGCTTGGTCTCGCAACATCGTCGTGATTTCGGGCCGGAGTAGTTCGGCATGTTCGGCCAGGTATCGTACCGGATCCTCACTCTGCATCCATTGCTCGATCTCGACATCCGCGAGCAGGGGGCCGTAGGCGGCATCCACGCCGAGTTCCCTGGTGTTGTCCAAAAGCGCCCGGTGATGGTTCACGCGCTCATCCTTAAACCCCGCGAGAGCAAACTCCTTGAGTACGTTGTCGGTGTCGGCATCGAGGAGAGCGGGATGCGATTTGAGATAGTCTCGTGACAGCTTCCAGTTCTGTGTATTACACCAGGCGCTGACCAGCCATTCGCGCGCCAGGTCGAGCTTCAGCCAGGGAGGAATCACGCCGGTGTTGTCACGCCACGCCGCATCAAATGCCTCGGGCGCTCGCGCGCGTTGCGCTCGCGCGAGCTGCCGCAAGAAGCGATGCTTCGTGTCAGGGGCAGTAGCTAAAGCATCGACGAGCGTGCCGACGGTCGCCGCCATATCGCTGGGCGGCCGCCATCGCTGGATGTTGAGCGTGCGCTGAAGATCGGGCCGATCGGCGAAGCCTTCGAGGACCTCATCCCAAAAATCGGGCGCAGCAAGATTGAGCGCTCCCGCGAGGGCGAACACGCCGCCGCTTTCACTGTCCTCCGTCGTAGCGCGAAGCCTGTCAATCTCCTTCCGCAGGGTTTGGGTCCCAAGGTCCACCTGGCCACTCTCCCGCTGCGCCTGACCAAGGTTGAGAAGCGCCTTTGGTCGCTGCAGTAAGAAAATCGGGAGGATGTCAGGAGAATCAAGTAGCGCGACTGCGCGCTCGGCGAATGCGAGCGCCTCGGAGTAGCGCCGGTCGAGCAGCTCCGTCTGCGCGAGATTCGTGCAAGCGAGAGCGAGATATCCGGAAAAAGCCGCATGCGGGACCAAAGGTTCGAGGTGTTTGACAGCTCGCTGCAAGAGGTCGCGAACCTCCGGAGGGATGCCCTTCTTTAGCAGGCCCCCTATAAGCAGAGCTGCGGCGAGATTCATCTCGGCTATTCCAGTCATGCCGGCGTACTGAGGTTGAGGAAGACTCTCGGCCTCTGAGACCGCCTCACGTGCCAGATCGATCGCCTCTCCGGTACGTGTCTCAAACAGGCTTGCGGCCTGATCGCACAGAAGCGCCACGAGTTGAATGCGGGCGTCAGAAACCCTTCCCAGGAGTCCGCGCCACACCTCGATGCCGTCCGATCGAACTGCACTCGCCAGTTCATCGCCTCCTAGCGCAGGTAGCGTCAGCAGGGCGCTTAGTTTGGAGAGAGCCCGCGCGAGTACAATGTGAGCCCCCCACATGCTCGATCTGCGGAGCAACGTCACCGCCTCGCGTTGTCGAGCGAAGATCGTGGACGCATCGCCGCCCGCTCCTCGCATCAATTGGGCTATCGAAAGGGTGTTGGCCGCGTCGAGCAATTGACCCAAAGCGTAGGCGGCGAGATCGTTTAAGTCGGCCATCGGGCGTAGACACTCTTCCGCATATGCACAATCCGAGGCAGCGCCAGCGGCGTCCACTTTCAGAAACAGGATCGCGCCCTCAGCCAAGGTTAGTGCCGCGGCAAGAACCTGACCGACAAACGGCCGTACTAACCCAATCGCCTCCTTCAAGATCGAGCGCAACTCATCGGGGTCCGGCGCCTCAATTCCTCGGACGTGGTCTATAATGCCTGCCCGGACATAGGCCTGAATACCGCTGGAAACTGTAATATCGTTGATGGTTCCCTGGCTACCTTTTCTTCGGTATTCCAATAGCATCCTGCGAGCTGCCGGCATGACAGTGGGGCCGTATTTCCCGTACGCGTCTGGAAGGCTCAAGGCCGAATTGGTAGCTTCGATATTCGCCAGAATACTGAGAGGCTCAGCCCGGAGATCCCTTTCCGCGTCCGGGTTGCGCTGCTCGTCGATAAGATCCACCGCGCGCTGGCACGCTGTCGCTGCCGTCTCGAGATCCCCCAGATAAAAGGCCGCCCGCCCCTTGACGTAATACGCGGCTGCTTTTGCGTATAGATCGCCCGCGTCCCCGGCCTCGATCAGTTCGACTGCTTCTTGGGCCAGGACCAATGCGCTCTTGAAATGGCCATTCAATAAGAGCGAGTGAGAGCGAGCACAGAGCGTTGCGCCTAAGACGGTGCGACCCTCGGGACGGTCGCCCGCGGCGCGCGCGAGTTTTGCGGCCTCGGCAGCCGTCTCATCTGCTTTGGCCTGGTTTCCTGCGGCTGCCTGAACGAATGTCAGACTGAAAAGCGCCATCGCGAGCGCAAGATTATCCCCAAGTTGGCGTCGTATACCAACGGCCTCTTGAGTAAACTCTAAAGCCTGTAGGATCTGGCCGGCAGCAAGGGTCTTTCCACTCGCCAGTTCAAGACCTGAGGCCAGGTCGGGAAGAAAGGCCTCGCGGTCGCGCTCTACGAGGTGACGTAGACCGGCAAGACCGCTCGAACCGGCTTCCGCCAAATGGCGCCACGCATAGTGCCACAGGTAAGAATGATCGCGCGGCCTAAATCCCGCATCGAGCAACCGGTCGTATTGGGCGAGGATGGCGGTAGCCACCTGAGCCGCCGTTTTTAACTCGTTCCCCGCCATAAGTGTCGCGTTGCCGCGCACATAGTCCACCAGGCTCTGGTGAGCGATCCGGTACACCGGTTGATCCCCATCAGACCCCGCGATGAGATGGCGGCCAAATCTCGTGAGCACTTCATAAACATCTTCTCGTGTATAGGACGTGCTGGTTGGGGAGATTGCGGTGGCCACGGCCGGCCAAAGCTCATCCGCGGGAAATCCGCCACCGTGGGCCAGCGACAATGCGCAGATCATCTCACGCACGGCCGTGGGGTGGGGTTTGTCCGCAATCGTCAACACGACGCTCTGCAGATCGCGCTCGAGCGCACTTTCGACCGTGGTCGCGAGCGCCAGCCGCCACCCGTCGGCGGAGGTGTCCACAGGACGCTCGCGCAGTTGTGAGGTCACGAGACGCGCCAGCAGGAATTGTGGCGCGTTCGCGCCACCTCCGGCGGCGAGTTCTTCGGCGACCAGGTCTGGATTCATGACGGTTGCCGCGCCAGCGAGGCGTAGCTTCACATAGTTCGCTATGTCCCGCCGTGTTCCCTCGACGTCCTGTCCGAGATCCAGAACCACCGCTGCAGGCCCGAGTTGCGAGATCAGGGTTTTGTCACCGGAGGGAACATCGCGTGTAGCGACGAGGACGAGAGCTTCGCGTGCCAATGGAGCGATGAATTCGATTGCCAAGCTGCTGCTGTAGGTTCCTGCTTCATCCAGGCCGTCCACGACCAAGACGAGGGGATCCTTCTCCTCCCGACGTCGACGCGCTTCAGCGAGGATCCCGTACGACCCCGTACGGACGTCGAGACCGAGTTGTCGCGCGAGCTGTTCGGACGCCAACTCGACTGTGAGGCCGCGCGCCTGCAATTGCCCGTCCACACAGCCCGCTCCCGGATCGAGTTCTGCTGGAACCGGCGCCGCCGTAAGCAATTTCGCGCGCTCGATCGATGATGACAGGCTGACTATGCGCCCGGTGACGGCCGACTTGCCGCAGCCCGGCGGACCCGTGAGCGCAAGCAAGCTCGGCGTGCGCCGACCGATCCACGTCACGATCTCGGCCAGCGTTCGTTCCCTGCCCGTGAAGTAGCTTTCGTCCCCCGAACCACCGCGAGCCGCTTGCAACAGGTGCTCGATCGGCTGGTCCGGAATTCCGGCTTCGAACCTGGGGTTGCGAATGAAGTCCCAATTGAGGCCGGCCGTGAGTTTGTGTGGCCGCTGCCGCTGCTCGCTCCAGCCTGCGAGCAGGGCGTTTAGGAAATCGTCTCCGCAAATATACGGCCGCGTCCTATCCCAACGAAAATCGGCCTCCCGCGGCCCGTCTCGAAGGAGGAGAACCAACTCACGGACGAGCGCGCCACTTCGGGCGCGTTCGTCGCCGAGGCTGGCCGCAATCACGCCAAACCATGCTTTCTCTGGGGACGCCCTGCCGCTGTTGACGGCATCAGCCAGCCGCGCCGCTTCGACAACTCCTGCGCCCGAGAAACAAGTGTCAATGACAACCAGAACTCTGACGCGCGCCCGTACGCGCCGCCCATTCCCCGAGGTCACCGGCCTGTGCTGCCTGAACATCGCGTTGTCCTGAACGGACGAGCATTCGGAGCGTATGATCGGGTCCGACGGCCCCATGTCCAATCCAGACCAGGATCAACGACCCGTCGACCAACGCATCCTTACCGAGATGCTTGTCGATCCAATCGAGCAGCGCGCCGCGCTCGAAATTTGGGAGAACCTCCGTCGGATAATGATGCGTGGACTCGAGAGTCTTCTCAAGGTCCTCTGCGTCCGGAACCGCCCGATCAAGCTTGGGAAGCTTGACGTAGACGCCGTTGGCGACGACGACGCATCGAAGTTTCCCCTCTATCATATGGGCCTCCTTGCGACCTCTTGCGTTTACTCGATTGGCTCGATCACGAGAAAAGGCTTAGTCACTGGTGGAGGGCCGCCAGGACTACCGCTCGCAACGACCGCCCGATAGCCTCCTTCGGCCAAGCGACCGAAGCTGATCCCGTCGGGCGGCACCGGCACGGGCCCAAACACCCGCTGATCCTTCTCGTCCCTCAACGTGACTAGGAGTCGTCGGTTCTGTTGACCGGTGACCTGCAGGCTGGGTTCCTGCCGGGTCGACCATACGTCCGCCATTTCCACCCCAAATCCGTCCGGAAGGGCTGCTTGCCAAACGATCTCCTCGCGCGAAAGGACGCCGTCCACAAGGTCAAGAAGCGAGCGGGTGCCCTGTAGCTCACCATGCTGGTTGGCGATCTCATGCACCTCTCGACCACGACCGGCGACCGGCTGCGCTGCGAGGACGGGCACCGTCCCGTCACCACCCTGATTCTTGCCGTCAATCTCGGCCGATGGCAGGATCTTCGTCCCGTCGAGTCGCGCAGTTGTCGGTGTCGGCTGACGGATGCCGACGATCTTGTGCAATGTGTAGGGCAACGTCTCGGCGCCCGCGATCGCCCCGTGGAACGCCGTGGCGTCTGCAAGCATTTCTGCGTCGAGTCCCAGGGATTGCTGCCCATGCAGGCCGGTGCGAGCGTTTTTAACGATGAGACAATCGTACTGCGGCAACAATTGGTAGAGTGAGGGAAGACTGCGAGCGAATTCGGTGAGCGGTATCCGCAACGGCCCGATCCCAGGGTCGAGGCCGTTGACCAAGGTCGTGAGTGCTTTGAGTGACCCTCGATGTGGCGTTCCGATCGTGATCAGCGCACGGATCAACTCAGCGCCCCCTTCCTGCTCGGCGAACCATCGGGCGATGAGTCCTCCCATGGAATGACAGATCAAGACCAGCTTTGCCTCGCCCATGCCGGGCTGCGCTCGCCAGCGCTCCAGGGCATCGACAGCGACCCGCGCAAGCAACCGACCATTGAACCGGTTCGACAGGCGCCAATCGTACGGGAAAGGAATGAGATTCGGAATCACACGACGGTCGCGGGGATCGGCCTCGACAAGGCGAAATCTGGGGCTGCGAAGAAAAACGAGAAGCCCGTCGTAGCCGGTGATCGGGCTCCACAATCCCGGGATGACGTGCAGGCTCGTGAGCAAAGCTGTTGCGCGGACACAGTCGTCCGGCGGATTGTCCCCGATATCAGCAGGAAGCTGTAGTTGGCGTAGCGACTTGCCAAGAGTTCGAACCGCGTTGGCCAGCGCTCCTGCGCTGACGGACCAAATCCGATGGCCCTTCGCGTCGACGAGTTCGCTGCCCATGATGCCCGGAACGACGATGACGACATCACGTACGCTCGTCGGGTCGATTGCCATGATGCCTCCGATAAAGCGGAGAGTTGCCGGGAACCAATGTGGACAGCTTACCCCTTGAGGTTGTGCGAAGCCAGAATATCTCGCGGCGACTGAGGAAATAGGTGGCGCAGGCGCCGATCACACCGCCGCCGCAGATCACAACGCGCATGGTCTCTCCACCGTTGTGGGGCCCCCGCCGATCCTTTAGCCGTTGCGTATTCCAAGAGGGCCCCAGCCGCTTAGGGCAGGCTGGCCTAAACCGTACCCGGAGCATAGCCTCCAAGACGAAGCAGTTTCCTGCCCATACCGAAAACCGTTCGCGCGACCGATACGAAAGTACCCGCAATATCAAAGGCGCCATTTGACAGGCTCAATATACGAAAAACATTTGATTTTCGTATATTGAGAAGTTAGGATTCTTGCGGAGCTGAGGAGGTCGGCATGAAACGGGTCGCGATTTACATCAGGGTCAGCACCTCAAAGCAGGACACCGATAATCAGCGTCGGGAGCTCGAGGCGGTGGCGGAGCGATCAGGCTGGAGGATCGTCAAGGTCTACGAGGACGCTGGCATCAGCGGCGCCAAGGGCAGGGATCAACGCCCCGCGCTTGATGCCATGATGAAGGCGGTGAACGCGAAGGAGTTCGACATGGTCGCGTCGTGGTCCGTGGATCGGCTCGGTCGATCGCTCACTGACCTGCTAAGCATTCTCCAGGGTCTCCACGACAAGGGAGTCGGTCTGTTCCTTCATCAGCAGGGTCTCGACACGTCGACGACCGCAGGCAAGGCGATGTTTCAAATGCTCGGCGTATTTGCTGAGTTCGAGCGAGGTATCATTCGGGAAAGAGTAAATGCCGGTCTAGCTCGCGCGCGGGCCAATGGCGTGAAATTAGGTCGACGTCGAATTGGTCCCGCGGTGGAAGCGCGCATTGTCGAACTGAGAGCCAAGGGAAACGGCATTCTCAAGATCGGCAAGACCCTCGGCATTGGTACCAGCGTCGTGCAGAGAGTATTCAAGGAAGTGCCTTGGAAGCCCTCCTCGCCCTAACCTTGTCCTCGATGAACGGAGTTGCCCATAACGCTCGTTATGGGGTTCGTTCAACTGTCTGGGCGAGAGGTAGATGATGCCTTGGATGATCGTACTTGTCGCCTACTTCGCGGTTGGCTTCACCCTTATCTTCGTGGGTCCCGCCGCCCGCGCCCGTCGCCGCGAACAAACAATATGGGAATGGGAATGGCATCCGGCTCGACGCCCTTGGATGCAGAAAATAATTTTGCTCTCGATCGCGCTTGGGACCCTCGCTTACTGGCCGGTGTTTACGCCTTGGGGCAAACGAGAATTGCATGGCTGGATCGCGGCCGTTCAGATTTGGCATCCTCGCTTATTGCCCTATGAAACCTACCTACAAATTAGGGCACAGTTGCCATGGTTCCATGAGGAAAACTTCCGCAAACGGCTCTCGGACCTTGGCTGGGTAATCACTGGATTCGCGAAGGGTCCAAACGGAGAGGACGTATCCGTCGCAGCTCGTGCCCTGTCGGTCGGCACGCCCTTCGCCCTAACTCAGGTTCTGAGCGAAGATATATCGTCATGGCTCGGCGTGGACAGGGAGTGGCTCGGTATCAGGGGTCTGTCGTCGTCGCCACCCGCAGCACACGAGTGGTTTGCGAACTCGGATGACGAGGTTTGGGCGTTTTCATCCGACGCGGCTAGTTGGATGCGTTTGGGTGGTCGAGCCGGGGTTGCCCGGGTGCGAAAAAACGTCGTGACCGACATTTGCACCACGGCAATGAACTGAATACGGCATGCGGACTTGGCGGAGGTTACAGAAGCATGAGCGGCTCGGACGACCCACTAGAACGCGCCTGTGCCGCGCTAACCGAGTTATTCTCGAAGCCCATCAAGAACGCACATTTCTTTCGTCGATACGATCTAACATTTGAGAATGGCGAGCCCGTATTCACGCTAAGTGAATTTGATCGCTGGTTTGACGAGATTCTTGAGGAAATGTCTGGGCCAAGGTCCGAGGACTAAGTCGCTCAAGTCTTAATCGGTGATCGCGATGTCATCAGCGTGATCGCCGTCGCTGCGGCGGATCAATTGGCGGCTTAACCCAAATGTTTGGCTGCGTTCACAAGCAGCTCTGAGCGCCCGGTGATACAAGAACCGCACGAAGGGGGCGACATCCGTTTGCAGTTTAATTGGTGCAGTCAATCGGCATCCTTCATGGCGTCGTTTGGCCCGTACTGGAGGATGCACGAACTTGGCTGCCGTTTTGCTAATCAGTGCCTTAAGTTCGGATTCCTCCACGATTTCGGCAGCCGTGAGGGTTACGCGCGATGATCCGGGAACGGGTCATGGCCGGACTGGCACGCGCAAAGCCGAAGCACGCGACTGGGGCGGCCTGCAACCATCGCGGATGACGCAGCCAAGGTTCAAACGATCCGCGCCGCCCGCGCCGCGGGTAAGAGCATCCGGGTCATTGCACGCGAGCAGGGAGTGGGCATCGGGACGGTTTCACGGGATAGAACGCGGACCGCCTTGCCGAGAAAACAATTCGACTATCTCAGCCGTATCGTTCGAGCGCGCCAACCCGCCCCCTGGCGCCCCTCGATCGAGCTAGCGCCAGCGGTAGCAACCCTCCGGGGCAAAATTTCCGTACTTTGAACTTACTGCTGGTCGTCACGCCCCACCCAACGCGGGCTCGCGATCAGTCTCCGGGATCGCCTGGACCGTTTTTTATCAGAACGGTCCGCGCTGACTCAGCGTTGGTCTAAGGTTCTATAGCGGCGAGGGTCGGGAGGAGAGCCATCATCATGATGTAGCGTTGGTCGTTCACCCAGCCCTGCCAGCGCCCCCCCCGGACTGGAGGATGTGGGACATGCCCACGGCGATCAATCACATCGCAATAACCTATCAGAGCCGAAAGGCCTGGTTGCTTCAACTCGCCTATCTCCAAGCCAAGGGCGTCAAAGTCGATCGGCGCATCGACCACTGATATCGACGGTCTCTCCCTTGTACTTAAACTCGGATTGCCCGGCTTAGCACGATTGAAAACGGGAACGTGCTAATAGATCCAATCGCATTTTGAGGAATGAACGCAGCGCTTAAGCGGACCCTACATATGTCAATTGTGCTGACCCAGTATTGACCGGTAGTACACGGATCGCGTTGGAGGAGGATCCGATCAAGACGGTTTTGGATCGTTGGCTTCTCGCCGATATTCATTGGCTACACGTCAATGTTTCAACACGCTATAGTGCGGCACAATGGAGGAGGCGCGCATGCTTGAGCGAGTCCCGCAGCAATTCCGTGAACTTCAAGAAATCACTATGCAAACGGACACGCGCGATATTCTCGCGCACGCCACGCGGCAGTCCGAAAGCTACGAGGACTATTTTCTCGTCGACGTTGATGCTCACGTGACCGAGACGTCATTCTGGCCGGAAATCATCGCTTCGATCGACAACGACGTGATCCGGCAGATGGGCGAAGGCAACGCGGCACGGCCGGGCAACGCCAATCAGGCGTTGCTAAACAATGCGCCGGGCATTGCACATCAGCATGTCTATGGTCGCATTCCGCATCAGCAGGCGCTGATGGAGCCTGTCGATGAGAAAGGTGTACACCGCTTCACTGAGCTCGCGCGCCGCGGCATGGACGCGCTCGGCCTTGATTACCAAGTCGTCTTTCCGACGCCCATGCTAACGCTCGGAATGCACCCGCAGGACGACATCGAGGCTGCGCTGGGCAAGGCCTATAATAAGTGGCTGGTCGAGCGTATTCTCCCTGAAGACGACCGTCTTAAGGGCCTTATCTATCTGCCGTTCAACACGCCGGAGGCCTGCGTCGAGGAGGTACAGAAATATGCCGGCTTCGACAGCATCATCGGCTTCACCGTCTGCTCAACACGCAACAGGCCGTTGCACCACAACAGCTACATGAAGCTCTACGCGCTGATGGAGGAGACCGGCAAGCCGTTCGCCTTACACTCCGGCTTCAACTGGAACGACCCGTCATTCCTGCAGCTTAATCGCTTCATTTCTATGCACGCGCTGTCCTTCGTGCACTACAGCCTGATCCACATGACGAACTGGATCATTAATGGGCTGCCCGAGCGCTTTCCAAAACTGAAGCTGCTGTGGGTGGAGAGCGGGCTAGCTTGGGTTCCGTTCCTGATGCAGAGACTTGATCACGAATATCAGATGCGGTCCTGCGAGGCGCCGATGCTGAAGAAGCTACCCAGCGAATACATGCGCGACATGTTCTTTACCAGCCAACCTTTGGAGAAGACCAACCCGAACCTCTTGCGGGCGACGCTGGAAGCGATAAATGCGGATACGCAATTGCTCTATGCGTCAGATTGGCCTCACTGGGATTTCGATCCGCCGAGCGCCATAACCACGCTGCCGTTCCTCAACGAGCAGGCCAAGCGGAACATCCTTGGTCTGAACGCGGCGCGCATCTTCAATCTCGAAGTGAAGCGCAAGAGGCCGCGGTCGTCGGAAGTTCTTGCATCGCGGCCAGGGGTCTCCTGATGACCGTCCCGGCAAAGACGCAAACACGGTTGCTCGGTGACGATTTTATCGAGGCCGCTGAGCGCGCGCTCTCGTCCGGCCAGCCCGGGCAAGTCTCGGACGCCGAGCTTGAGCGGATAATGACGGTGGCAGTGCGGCTTTATGCGGCCAAGGCCGAAACTGATACGCCGCCGGCGCAGCCGGTGACGCCGATGAGCGTGACGCCGACTGATATCGTGGTGACGGTGAGCGACCTGATCAAATCAGCCGGTCTCAATCTTTGGGACGTGTCGATGTGGTTCAACCGAGCGAAAAGCTAACACAATTTGGAGAGCTCGATCTGGCTTCGAGCATGTATGAGAGGGAGGGGCAGATGCGCGAGGTGAATATTGGTCTCGCGTCGGACTTCGCGGATCCCGGCCGCAAGATCATTGGCTTCGAGCGCTTCGAGATAGCGGTGTTCAAACTCGGCGGCGAGTTCTTCGCCTATCTCAACCATTGTCCGCACATGGGTGGGCCGGTCTGTCAGGGCAAGATGATCGCCAAGGTGGAGGAGATCATCGCCGACGATCGCACCAGTAAGGGCATGATGTTCTCAAAAACCAAGATGCATGTGGTATGCCCATGGCACGGCTTTGAATTCGACATGCGTACCGGTGCGCATCCCGGCAATCCACGAGCGAAATTGCGTCGGATCAACGTGGCCGTGTCAGGTGGCGATGTAATCGTCACGGCGCCGGACGACCGCGAGAGCGTGCCCGTGATGGCTGCCGACCTGAGCCTACTTTGACCTACCGGTAGAACAACCGAACCGAACAAGTTCCAGATGGTGGTCAGACCGCGAAAGCCCTCGGCTCAAAAATGCCAGTACTGTTTGCTCGCGCCAACGAGATGATCGAATGACCGCTTCTGGCAATTTTGAGACATGTTCCGGGGGAGACCGGAAGTAACCAGCCCGCGGCGGAAATCACGCGAGTCACCCTTAACGAACCTCGGCTCCAACCCCTGCGACACGGCTGTCGATCTCAGTGCGAAGCGCAACGAAATCGATGGGTTTCGTCAGAAGCGCGTCCGCTCCGCCTTCCATGGCTTTTCGCCTGGTATCAGGGTCGCCATAGGCCGTGATCATGATGACTGGAACGTCGGGTCGCACGGCTTTCGCTTTCGGCAACAGCTCAAGACCGTTCATTCCGGGCATGTTGATGTCGGAAAGGATCAGGATCAACGATGCACCCGCCGCGTCACTGATGAGGTTAAGGGCACTCTTTCCGGATTGCGCAAAATCCATCGTGAACCGACCGTCGCGGATGTCGCGCCTGAATTGCTGGCGAAACAGCGCCTCAACATCGGGCTCGTCGTCAACAACAAGAATAAGCAAGCTCATTTGTCTGCCCCTGCTTTACGCGTGCCTGCGGTGCGCGGAAGAATGACCTTGAACTCGGTGAATTCGCCGGGGCGGGTGTCGACCTCAATCGATCCGGCGTGCTGCTTGACGACAATGTCGTGGCTCAACGAGAGACCAAGACCGGTTCCTTCGCCGGCAGGCTTCGTCGTAAAGAAGGGATTGAACATCTTTTCCTTTACCTCGGGCGGAATGCCGGTGCCGCTATCACGGATCCTGATCTCCACGCTGTCGCCGAGGTTTTTGGTCGCGGCAGTCAG
This sequence comes from uncultured Alphaproteobacteria bacterium, assembly GCA_963836765.1. GTDB lineage: Bacteria > Pseudomonadota > Alphaproteobacteria > Rhizobiales > Xanthobacteraceae > Bradyrhizobium. Next base: position 44,902 of record CAWILG010000010.1, on the reverse strand, counting down.
GGTGGGCTCATAACCATCGCTGTCGGCCTGGCCTTTGCGATTCGTTGCCGCGTAAAAGCCGTTGGAAATCAGGTTCAGAAGGACCCGGGTGATTTCCTGGGGAAACACGTCCATATCACCAGCGTTCGGATCAAAGGACCGCTTCAGGGTGATATTGAAGCCCGGTTTCTCGGCTCGCGCACCGTGATACGCGAGATTGAGGCTTTCTTCGACGAGTGCATTGACATCGACAGGTCTGTGCTCACCCGAGCCCTGGCGCGAGTGCAGCAGCATGTTCTTGACGATGGCGTCGGCGCGCTTGCCGTGTTGTACGACCTTTTCGAGATTGTCCTTCAGCAAGCCGGTCAATTCATCGACTTCTCCCCGAACCTTGCCGTCCATCGCGACCGGCTTGAGCGTGTCATTCAGCTCGTCGGTCAATTCCGCCGACAGCGCCGAGAAATTGTTGACGAAATTGAGCGGGTTCTTGATCTCGTGCGCAATGCCGGCGGTGAGCTGCCCGAGCGAGGCAAGTTTCTCGGTCTGGATCAAGCGATCCTGCGCGGTGCGCAGGTCGTCGAGAGACCGCGACAGCTCGCTGGTGCGCTGCTGCACTTCATCGAATAGGCGCACGTTGCCGATGGCGATGACAGCCTGGTCGGCGAAGGTTTGCAGCAGGCTGATCTGCTTGTCGCTGAAAGGATGCACTTCGATGCGGCGAAGCACAATTGCACCGATACTCTCACCCTCGCGCAACAGCGGCACACCCAAAATACTGCGAAGACCAGTGGTCCCCCCACGGCGCGACAGTTCTTGAGCGTCGGGAAAGTCATTACCTTCGTCGGAGAGAAGGTCGCGCACATGCACTGGCCGCCGTTCCAGGAATGCGCGTCCCGCAGTCCAGTTGCGGTTGATCGGCCATTTGTCCGCTTCCACCATTATCGGACCATGATGGGCGCTAAAACGGAGCTGGTCGCCGTCTTTCAAAAGCACGATGGCATCATAGGCCTGGCAGAGCTCGCAAGCACTCTCAACAATGGCCTGGAGAACCGGACCGACGTCGGTCGGCGAGGACGCGATCACGCTGAGGATGTTGGCGCTTCCGGTCTGGTAAGTCAGCGCCTCCGTGAGGTCTCGCGTCTTGGCCTGCACCTCGTTGAACAGCCGTACATTGCCGATCGCGATCACGGCCTGGTCGGCGAAGGTCTGAAGCAAGTGAACATGATGGGCGGCGAACGTGCCGGGCTCTCTCCGCGTGACGCTGATGATTCCAATCGTCGCTCCGTCGCGCAGCAACGGGACGATCAGAAGGCTGCGGAAGCCGCGCAACCGTATCACATCGAGCATACTGGACCGTTCGGCCAATTCGGCCTCGGCGTCGGCAATCTCGACAATCTCGCCTCTGCGGATCCGGTCCCCCCAGGGGGCTATGGACACCGGTCGCGGAAACGACGCTTGCAGCGCTGCGTCCGCCTCAGGGCTGATTTGCGTGAAAGCCATCAGGTGCATCGTGTCGTCGACGACGCTGTAAACCGCCGTCGACAGGCCTTCGATCAGCCGATTCGATCGCTCTGCAATGGCCTCGAATACCGGCTGCACATCCGAAGGTGAGGAGGCGATCGCCTTCAGGATATCCGCCGTTGCGGTCTGCCGTTCCAGCGCTTCCTTGGTCTCGTTGAATAGCCGCGCGTTCTCCATTGCAATGACTGCCTGCGCGGCGAAGTTCTCCAAAAGCGCGATCTCTTTTTGGTTGAACGGCCGGACTTCCCGTCGCGCCGCGACGATTTGACCAATCAGGCCCGCTTCCTTGTGCAGAGGGATGAACAGCGCAGTCCGGATGTCGCTGTGCTCGAACGCGGCACGTGAGATCGGATCGTCGATCTCGCCTATGTCGGGAGTTTGGGCGAAGCGCTCGCCTTCCATCAATCGACGGCTCTGGTGGTTCGGGCCCGGAACGTAGCCTTGGCGCAGCCGCTCCGCGAACGCATCCGACAGCCCGTGCACCGCGACGGCGCGGAACTCATTGCCGTCATAAAGCTGCAAGCTGCCATAGGTCACGTGGCAAAGACCGTGCGCCTTTTCCAATATCGCCTCGAACACCGGTGCGAGGTTACCCGGCGACGAATTAATGACCTTCAATACCTCGGCCGTCGCCGTCTGCTGCTCCAGCGACTCGCTGAGGTCATCCGTGCGCTGGCGCAATTCCCTGAGCAGGCGCGCGTTCTCGATGGCAATCACGGCTTGCGCCGCGAAGTTCGTCACCAGCTCGATCTGCTTGGCCGTGAATGCCAGCGGCCGCTGGCGGTAGATCAGAACAGCGCCAAGCAGGTCGTCATCCTTGAGCATGGGAACGCCGACTATGGTCCGCGCACCAGCGCGCACCGCCAGCACGGGTGCGTCGTATCCTTCCGGAGTATCGAAAAATCCCGGCTCGGTTTGTGTGTCGACGACATGCACCGTCTCTCTCGTGCGAACCAGACGGCCGATCACGGTGTTCGGACCCGGCCGTACCGGCCTGTCGTAGATCTCGTCCTTGAACTCGGGCCGGACGCCATGCATCGCAATGGCACGGTACCTGTCGCCCTCGCGCAGATAGAGCGCCCCGAATTCGGCCTGGCAGATGCGGCTCGCGTTTTCCAGCATGATGCGAAACACGGGCTCCAGTTGCCCCGGCGAGCTGGAGATGACCTGCAGCACTTCCGACGTGGCGGTCTGCTGCTGCAGCGTTTCGCTGAGGTCATCCGTGCGCTGGCGCAATTCCTTGAGCAATCGCGTGTTTTCGATGGCGATGACGGCTTGCTTCGTGAAAGTTTCGACTAACGCAATTTGCTTGTCGGTGAATGGCCGAACCTCCTGTCGATAGATGGTAATTACGCCGATCAGCTCGTTTTCTTTCAACATCGGCACAATTATGATGCTGCGAGCACCGGCAACATCGGATATCTCGACAACGGTTGGAGCGCCTGCGAGGTACGCAGGGCTCTTTCGCACGTCTTCGATATGCACGGCCTGATGGGTTCTGACGACGATGGCTTGACCGCTTTCCGGATGCGGACGGCTCACCCTGTCTTTTCGCAGAGCCGCGAAGGACAACGGCACATTGTAATTCGCAGCCGTTCGGAAAGTCTCGCCGTCCCACAAATTCATCACGCCGAAATTCGCCCCACAGACCCGTGTGGCATTCTCGAGCATTTTCTGGAACACCGGTTCCAGTTCGCCGGGCGAGGCGCTGATGACCTCAAGAACCTCGGAGGTTGCTGTCTGCTGCTCCAGCGACTCCGTAAGGTCGCGCGTACGCTGTTGCACCTGCTCGAACATGCGCACATTGCCGATGGCGATCACCGCCTGATCTGCAAAAGTCCGGAGCAGCGCGATCTGCTTGTCGGTGAATGGTTGGGCCTCGATGCGGCGAAGTGCAATTGCTCCGATGCTCTCGCCTTCGCGCAGCATCGGCACGCTCAAGATGCTACGGAAACCGTCGCGGCGCGAGTGTTCCCGCCCTTCCGGGAACTCCGCGCCTTCGTCCGAAAGCACATCATGTATGTGGACCGGCGTCCGGTCGATGACCGAGCGTCCCGTGACCGAGGAGCGACCGATGCGGAATTTGTCCAGCTTTACAGCTATCGGTCCCTGGTGCGCGCTGAAGCGCAAGTCGTCGCCATCCTTCATGAGCACGACCGCGTCATACGCCTCGCAAAGCTCGCAGGCGCTTTCAACGATGGCCTGGAGGACCGGCCCGACATCGGTGGGCGAGGATGCAATGACACTGAGAATATTGGCGCTGCCGGTCTGATAGGTAAGGGCCTCGCTGAGATCGCGGGTCTTGGCCTGCACTTCATCGAACAGCCGGACGTTCTCGATGGCGATCACGGCTTGGTCGGCGAAGGTTTGCAGCAACTGGGCGTGATGATCTGCGAACGGGCCGGGATCCTTTCGGGTGACGGTGATCATTCCAAGCGGCGTTTCCTTGCTCATCAGCGGCGCGTTCAACACACTGCGAAAGCCCCGCGCCCGAGCCAATTGCTTCATCCGCTCATCTGGCTCGGCTTCGGTGTCAGGGACCTGCACGGCCCCACCGGCATGCGCCCGCTCAAAGGGCGGAAATTCGGCGACGGGACGCGGAAATGAGGCTTTCAGCAATTGGTCGCCGGCCGGGCTTGTCGGTGTGAAGGCTACGACGTGAGCGACGCCGTCGACGAAGCGAAACACCACGGCCGAGAAAGCGCCGACCAGCCATTTGGAGCTGGTCGCTATCGCATCGAACACCGGCTGCACATCCGAGGGCGAGCTGGCGATCACCTTCAGTATCTCAGCCGTTGCAGTCTGTCGCTCCAGTGCCTCCCTCGTCTCGTTAAACAGCCGCGCGTTTTCGATGGCGATCACGGCCTGGTCGGCGAAGGTTTCTAGCAAGCTAATCTGCTTGTTGCTGAACGGCTGCACCTCGGTGCGGCGGAGCACGATGGCGCCGATGCTCTCGCCTTCGCGCAACAGCGGCACACTTAGGATAGTTCGGTGACCCATGCGTTGCGACAGTTCACGGCCGTCGGGAAATTCGTTGCCTTCGGCGAGCAGGTCGTGTACGTGCACCGGCTTCTGGTCGATAAAGGCACGACCGGCTGTCCATCGTCGATTGATCGGCCATTTGTCGATACTCATCGGTATCGGACCATGGTGTGCGCCAAAGCGAAGTTCGTCTCCCTCTCTCAGCACCATGACGGAATCATAGGCCCCGCAGAGCTCGCAGGCGCTTTCGACGATGGCTTTCAGCACAGGCTGGACGTCGGTCGGCGAGGACGCGATTACGCTGAGGATGTTGGCGCTGCCGGTCTGGTAAGTGAGCGCCTCGGAAAGATCACGGGTTTTTGCTTGAACCTCTTCGAACAGCCGCACGTTTTCGATCGCGATCACGGCCTGGTCGGCGAAGGTCTCGACCAATTCGATTTGTTTATCGGTGAAGGAGCGTGGCGCAAAGCGAAGCAGACACAATACGCCAAAAACCTGACCTTCTCGTATCAGAGGAACGCCGAGCGCCGCCCGGAAGCCCATCAGCTTTTGCGCTTCCAGCCGGGTAAATTCTGGATCAGCAAGGACATCCGGGATATGGACGGTACTGCCCTCGACAATCGTTCGCCCAAAAATCGAACCACGGCCCGGTTTGGGCGATTGGCGGGCTAAATGGTCGTGCCACTCAGGAGTGCAGCCATAATCCGCGGCAAGACGGTAGGTTGAGCCATCTTGGTATCGGATGGTTCCGATATCTGCTTCACATAAGCGACATGCCGACGAGACCAACGTATCGAGCACTGGCTGCAGGTCAAACGTCGAGCGGCTGATCACCTTGAGCACATCGGCGGTCGCAGTCTGTTGCTGCAAAGAATCCCGTAGGTCCTCCGTGCGTGCCTGAACCTCGTCGAACAGCCGCACATTTTCTATGGCGATAACCGCCTGGTCGGCAAAGGTCGTGACCAACTCAATTTGCTTAACTGTGAACGGCGAGACGTTCGACCGAGCAAGGGCTATAACCCCGATCGGTATGCCTTCACGCAACAAGGGCACGCCGAGCATTGTGCGATTGCCACTGCGCTTAATGGATTCGCTCCAAGCATATTCCGGATCGATCGTCGCATCCGAAATATGAACCATCCTTCGGTCAAGTACGGTTCGTCCAACGAGGGTGCCTCGTCCTTGCCCGATGATCTGGCGCTGCATCCACTCGCGATATTCACCTGTGTAGCCGTGGTTGGCCGCCAGCTTAAATACGTCTCCCTCCCGCTGAAATATCATCGCGTGGTGCGCATCGCAAAGCCTCGCCGCTGACTCGACTAAGGTATCGAGGACCGGCTGCAGGTCAAAGGCTGAGCGGCTGATGACCTTCAGCACGTCCGCGGTCGCCGTCTGCTGCTGCAGAGATTCGCGCAGTTCCCTGAGCAGCCGTGTGTTCTCGATGGCGATAACCGCTTGGTTGGCGAAGTCACTGAGCAGTTCGATCTGTTTGTCGGTGAACGGGCGGACCTCCTGTCGATAGACCCCGATTGTGCCGACCAGCTTGGCGTCCTTAAGCATAGGTACAACGACAAATGTCCGGGCGCCTGCGAGATCAGATAGTGCGACCATGGCAGGGTCACCCTCAAGGTATGCCGGGTTGGTCCGAACATCCGCGATATGAGCGACTCGTTTAATCTTTATTGCCTGACCAAGGCCCCCTTCGGGGTGAGGTCGAAACGTCCGCGTCTCGAGCGCATTGGCGTAGGCGAGGGGCACGTTGCAATGCGCTACCCGCCGAACGATGTCCCCCTCAACAAGATTCATCGTACCAAATTTGGCGCCGCAAACGCGCGTCGCGTTCTCTAGCAGGCTCCGGAATACGGGCTCCAAGTTGCCGGGAGTGCTGCTGATGACCTGAAGGACTTCTGACGTAGCGGTTTGCCGCTCCAGCGCTTCGGCCAATTCGCGCCTGAGAGCTGCATTTTCCTTTTTAAGATCAACATCCGCAGGCGCACGTTTGGGCTTCGTTGGCACCTTGCTTCCGGTTGGAGATTTACGCACCGCTTGTCCGCGCTTCGCCATTTGGGTGCGCTCCGGTCCGGGAAAGCTGCAATAACGACGAAATTATAGGACCAAGCTACCCAATCCGCGGGCTGCCGCATAGGTAGTTCAAACGGCTTCGGCACATTTCGGACCTGACGGGGCCGGCGGACCACTTAAAGCGGACCTCGCCGCAGGGCCCGCCGACTTCTGAGTTGGACCCACAACGGCCATGCCGTGATCGGCCATTAAGGCCGCAGCAGACACCATTTTCGCCGGCCGGTGCCACCCAACTGGGCCGAGCTACCGCACAAAGCATCCTAGATGGAACACATCGACGCGCACTGCACTTAGGTCTCGATGCTTTTACCCGAAGTTTCCCGGGTGCTCATCACCGCAACCGTGGTGATTGAACCGAGCAAGATTAGAAAAGCCGAGATCGGCCATGTTGCACCTCCGCTCCAGCCCACCACAGCCGCGGCGATCAGCGGCGTCAGCCCACCACCAACCGCGGCGCCAATCTGAAAACCGAGCGATATTCCGGAATATCTCACCTTCGTTCCGAACAACTCGGGCATGAAGCTGGCGTGAAGTGCGAACACAACACCTTGGCAGATACTTATTCCAATCACGATTCCCAGGAGAATCAATGTGGGATTGCGCGTTTCGAGAAGCCAGAAAAGCGGGAATGCGAACAAGATACCGAAGATGGTCCCGAACAAGTAGATGGGGCGGCGCCCGACGCGGTCTGACAGCCAGCCCGTGAACGGCATGACGAAAAGCTCGAACAGGGTAGCCAGCGTCACCGCGTCAAGAATGAACGCCTGGCTCATTCCAAGTTGTTTAGTGAGATAGGCGACAGCGAACACCGAAAGAATGTTGACCCAAGCAACCTCCGTAACCTTAATGCCGATTGCAATTAATGTTTCGCGCCTGTAAGTGGTGAGCACATCAACGAGTGGAATGCGCGCCGTTGTTTTGGCTACGCGCATACGTTCGAAGGCGGGCGTTTCGTCCAAACGCGTGCGGATGAACACGCCAACAATGATCAACAAGGCACTTGCCAGAAACGGCAACCGCCAGCCCCAGCTCAGAAATTCGGACTGCGGTAGGCGAGTGGCAAGCGCGAACACTCCAGTCGCAATTAGCCGGCCGAGCGGGTTACCCATCTGGACGATGCTGCCGAACAAGCCCCGCTGATTTGATGGCGCGGTTTCAGCAACCATCAACACCGCCCCACCCCACTCGCCACCGAGTCCGATAGCCTGCACCAAGCGCAATACGATGAGGAGAATCGGCGCGAGGATGCCAATTTGTTCGTAACTCGGCAAAACTCCGACAAGGAACGTTCCACCGCCCATCAACATGATTGAGATCACGAGCATAGACCGTCGGCCAATACGATCGCCAAAGTGGCCAAACACGATGCCGCCTAGTGGGCGAGCAAGATATCCGACGGCGAAGACACTGAATGCGGCGAGTGTACTGATGACTGGATTGGCAGTGGGAAAGAAAGTCTTGCCAAAAACAAGGGCGGCCGCTGTCCCGTAAATGAAAAAATCATACCACTCGATAATCGTACCGAACGCACTCGCGAGCACCACCCTCTTGGTCGGCGGCGCCAGTGCCGCATGCCCGTCGATGACAGCGACCATCGTTTCCACCGGACCCTGCACGGCATCGGCCATCTGATCCTCCATTGAGTGGAGCGAGACGAACTTCCCTCGTATTGAGCCCGCAGTAGCTCAATCGATTACGTTTGGGTCACGCCGAAGAATCCGACGCGCGTAATATGCAAAGGTCGCAGCTATCGCGCTGGGCTTTAAACGATAGTCGTGCGCTTCCCGTGCGAGCGCAGGATCGACCGGAAGGATAGTGCCGGCGGACATCGCCAGTAGCTGCAGCTTGGCAGCCCGCTCGATAAACATTCCGAGTATCGCGGCCTCCTCGACCGTCTCGCAGGCGGTAAGTTGGCCATGATGGGCGAGCAGAATGGCGCGCTTGTCCCCGAGCGCGTCGGAGATTATTCGACCCTCCTCGTCTCCAATGGGGGTCCCCGGCCATTCGCGAAGCCAGGCGCAGTCTTCGTGGAACAGCGTCGTGTCCATGTGCGAAACGACGAGCGGTACTCCAATCATGGACAACGCCGAAACGTGCGGCGCATGCGTATGCACGATGGCCTTAACATGTGGTCGCGCGCGGTAAATCCAGAGATGAAAGCGGTTGGACGGATTGGGCATCCCGTCACCTTCGAGCACGTTTAGGTCGTCATCCACCAATAAGAGATTCTCCGGCCGAATCTCGTCGAAGCCCAAGCCGAAGCGCAACATGTAATACGTGCCCGGTGCATCGCCTCGCGCAGTGGCCTGGCCGGCAAGTCCGGAATCGTGCCCTTCGGCAGCGAGTATGCGACAGGTGAGAGCGAGCTTCTGACGCGGGGACCAATTCGGCAAAACGAAGTGTTGGTGCATTCGCTCGCTGGTTTGGCGGTGATACGTGTCCTTGTCTCTGGTGATGACGTTCATGGTGTCCTCACATATGAATGGGATACATAAAATCACAAATGACACAAAGTGTCACTTCGGAAATAAGTAAGCATATCTGACACAGATCAGTGCCATCGGGTTCAGATCGCGAAATCCTAGGCTGTGACAACCACAAGCGCTTGGGCAACTTTGCCGTTCAATGAACGAGACCGGTGCGGAATTTGCGAATCGAAATAAGCGCAATCGCCGGTGCTTAACTTATAATCATGGCCGCCGAAGCTGAGCTCAATCGCACCGGAAAGAACGAAAATCATTTCTTGCCCCCCGTGCTCGAAGCGTCGATCGTCTTGGAATGTGAGGGGCGGCCGCATGATGAATGGCTCCATGGTCTTAAATCGTTTGCCCGGAGCGAGCATTTCATAGTCGTAGCCTGAAGCGCTGCCACCCCGCATGAAAGAAGCGCGTTCGGTTCGTCGGACGACCGAAATTGCATCATCATATTGGGTTTCGCCTAGCAGCTGTCCAACAGACAGGTCGAAAGTACCGGCAATTTTCAGAGCCGTCGAAATAGATGGAACGGACAAGCCGCGCTCGACCTTTGAAATATAGCTCTTTGTGAGACCTGCCGCATCAGCCAGCTGATCAAGCGTCATTCCGTGCTGCCTGCGCAAAAATGCTATTCTGGTGGCCAACGTCGTGCGCGATGCTGTCACTAACCGTTTTGGCTCGGGTTTTACTTCGCGTTTCTTAAGGCCCCCAGTAGGGCGCACTGCGATCATTGATTTGCTCGTTGCGTGGATCTTTGAAAGGTCGCTGGCACTTCGGGAGGTTCGGTTCATATCGATGCACTGACCTTGTTCGAGACGAAAGACTTTTGGAGGTGTCCGCTCGCCAGTGAGCCAATCAACCCCTCGAGACGGGAAACGCCATAGGCAAGCGCCTATCAAATCTATCCGACGAGCGAACTCAGAAACATTCTCGGCGCGATGAAAACGGGCGGATGTCTATTCCAGATTTTTGAAAACTCCAACGCTTCGTTCGGAAACGTCGTGTCCCGGTCAAGTTATAGCAAATTTTGTGAAACTACGCCGGTAAGATCTCGAGGCGCCAGACTGGCGGCCCACTCATGGAAACAGGCTTTGAAGACGGAACTGGGATCATCGTCACGCTCTCACTGCTGGGTCGCATCGATGAGGGAATCGAAGGCGTTGTTGCAGTGCAAAGCTCTGCTTTTGGTTGCCGCACTTTTCGGACATGCCGAGCCAGCCTGACGATGTCCGCTTCGGCGAGAGCGCTGAAGAGCCATTGCGACAGCGGCCCGGCTTCCAGTCCGATCCGCTTGAAGCGGTAGGTGGGGTTCCCCAGAACCTTCAGCAGGGCTGCAGGTTCGCTCGCTACCTTCACTTCCTTCACGATCCTGCCCGTGTCATCCACAATGCAGATGCTGGTTTCCTTGACCGATACGTCCAATCCACCAAAATGGTCCATGCTGCGCTTCTCCTTCTGATGCTTGAGGTCGTCACCAAGGACCTCTTTTTTCACCATCAGCCTGAAGCGCAGCACCCAAAATCTTCAGCTATCCACAAGCTGGGCCGGCCGATTACACCATCTCCTGAGGATAGAGCTGACAAAGGCTAAGATCAGGGTCGGCGGGCTCAATGTCCGCCGTCCCGGACGGTGGAATGCGCCGTCACTTCAGCTGATCGGCCACTTTGTCGATCCCGGCGTTGACGCAAGCCTCGTCTTTTTCGCCGCCTGGCGCGCCTGATGCGCCGGCCGCGCCGATGACCTCATCCCCTATCTTGATCGGTAGCGCGCCTTGGTTGGCGATGACGTTAGTTAGATGGATCAAGCCGAGCGTTGGATCAGCCTTCACCCGATCGACCAGCGCGCCCGATGGCGCACGGAATGTGCGAGCGGTGTAGGCTTTGCGGAAGCTATTCTCGATGGTGTGTGGCCCCGTATTGTCACCGCGCACCTGCACGATGATCTCGCCGTTGCGACCGACCACGGTTGCCGACACGGCGTAGCCATTAGCCTTGCAAGTTTCGATTGCAGTTTGCACAATGGTCATTGCGATGGAAGCAGTTAGGTCCTTGTGACTGAGCAGCTCCGCGCTCGCCGGAGTGGCCAGAGCACAGGTGCAGGTCGAGGCGAGAGCGATGGCAGTACGACGAAGCCCGGATGGTTGCATGGCGTTACTCCCTGAGTTTTTCACCGATCCTCTTCTGAGGACGGCATGGGCGGACCCTAGTGTATTTCCGGTTCGGCGTCAGGACCCTGGTAAGCCGCGATTGGCTCTAAACCCTTCGAAAAAGAGCAGCTGAGCTCTGAGTTTGTAGGCCGCATCTTAAAGGGAGAAAAACCTCAGGACCTTCCGGTCATGCGGCCGACCAAGGTTGGTTTCGTACCCCACTGGAAAGCGCGGCCTTGTCACGGCGCACACCCAACTCGGACATTCAGGGCCTTGTGCCCGGTGGCTCTGTCCGCTTCAATTGCATTGGCTAGAGCGGCCTGAATGTGCGGAGGGTAACCGGATGAACGGATCCACGGCCATCAATGCTACCGAGGCGATAGGCACATACATCTTGGCGAAGGATAGTAACCGTCCGCAATTGATGAAGGACGCTTTCGCGGGGGACTGCGAACTCGAAATGGTCGTAAAAACGGACGCCATCTCGTTTCCAAGCTCGGCAAAGGGGCTGGAGGAAATTACCCGAGTTCTGGTCACAAACTTCGGAGACCAGTACGAGAATGTGCAGACGTTTTGCCTCTCGCGCCCAAATTCAGATTACCTACCGCTCTTTCGTTGCGATTGGCTTGTCGGGATGTCGGCAAAGCAGGGAGGCACCGTTCGTGTTGGATGCGGACACTACAACTGGCATTTCGGTTCCGACGATGATAGGCGCGTGAAAAAAGCCTGCCATCGACATCGACGTTATGTGCGTGCTTCCGGTCCAAACGTCGGAGCCAATCATGCAATGGCTCGCGGCTCTGCCATATCCTTGGTGCTCGAACATCCCACCGTTTGAACGGTGACGAGCGACAGACTTACTACGTCTGGATTTGTTGAGGGTTTCGGATGCCGGCCGATCGCGGCGCTGCGGCTTGGACCGAGGCCGGCGTCCGAAAGCCGCCAAGGAAGGAACCCGCGGGAAATGTCAGGCGGTGGCGCGGCGAGCGCTGCGCTATGGATTTTTGTGTACGACGGAAGTGCGTGCTGGCAACCGACACTGATGAGTGTGCTGGCTGACGACGTAGCGGCGCATGATGGGTCGGTCGCAGGTAGGTGAATTTGGGATAAGCCAGCAAGATCGATGGCGAGTGTGACTTCGTAAAAGCATATTTGCGCAAACACCGCCGTTACGGATCGAGGGCCGGCGATCAAGAACGGGATTTTCAATCTGTGAGGTTGGCCATGTGATCATGACGTATCGATCCTGATCACGGTTGGCGGCGGCGGTCTGTATTGAGGTGTCGAACCGCGGTTGAAGGTCTCGATGATGTTCATGCGCCCGCCGCAACACGGGCACGGATGGGTGGTCTGGTCGTTTGCCGTGGCGCTATCGGGAGCCTGCTGCTTCTGCGCTTTTTGCGCAGGGCGTACCGCATCGATCAGTTCACGCGCTCGCGCGATGGTCTCGGCCTTGGTCCCACTCGCCAACAGCCCGCAGTGCCTGATGCGGTGGAAACCGTTCGGCAAGACGTGGATGAGAAATCGGCGGATGAACTCGCCCGGGTTAAGCGTCATGCTCTTGTAGCGGCCGGATCCCTCGATCCGATAGTCTTTGTAGCTGAACGTGACGCCGGTCGCGTTGGCGGCTATAAGGCGGCTGCTGGAGATCGCGACCCGGTGGGTGTAGCGGGACAGATAGGCGAGTACCTGCTCGGGTCCGGCGAATGGCCTTTTGCTATAGACGAACCACTTGGTCCGATGCAGCGGCGCGAGATAGGCCTTGAACGCGGCTTTGCAAGCGAGTTGGGCGTGGTCGGCGAAGAACTGCAAGCGGCCGGTCTCGTGTGCGGCGAGCAGCATCTGAAGCATCAAGCGGCGGAACAGTCGGGACAGGACCTTTACCGGCAAGAGAAAGTTTGGGCGGCAGCCGACCCAGCGGGTGCCGTCGAGCGATATCCCACCACCCGGCACGATCATGTGGACGTGTGGATGATGGGTCATCGCGGAGCCCCAGGTGTGGAGCACCGAGGTGAAGCCGATCTTGGCGCCGAGGTGCTTGGGATCGTCTGCAATCGTGCGCATTGTCTGTGAGGAAGCTTTGAACAGTAGATTGTAGACGACGGCCTTGTTCTGGTAGGCGATTGCGGCAATCCGCGCCGGCAGCGTGAACACGACGTGAAAGTAAGGGACGTCCAGCAGTTCTGACTTGCGCTGCTTCATCCATGCCAGCGCCTGCGAGCCCTGGCACTTGGGGCAATGTCTATTACGGCAGCTGTTATAGGCGATCTGCGTGTGAGCACAGTCCTCGCAACGCATGACATGGCCGCCGAGAGCCACCGTGCGGCAGCTCTCGATCGCCGACATCACCTTCAACTGGCCAAGGCTGACGTGACCTGCATTAGCTTTACGCCAGGCGGGCCCGTAGTCGCGAAAGATATCCGCGATCTGAAGGGCGGGGCGAGCCATGATCGCCGTGGCTTATGCCGGCGGCTTGTCCTCCGGTGTCAGCGGCGTGAGCCGATCCAACGGGCTCATGACCGCGCGGATCACGTTGGTGGCCACCTGTGCGTAAAGCGCGGTGGTGTCCACCCTGGCATGCCCGAGTAAAACCTGAATCAAACGGACATCGGTCTTCTCTTCGAGCAGGTGGGTGGCAAAGCTGTGTCGCAATGTATGAGGCGACACTCGCTTTTTGATCCCCGCCCGATCGGCCGCGACATGAACGACGCGATTGAATTGCCGCGTCGTCAGCGGCAGCAGCGGATCACGGCCCGGAAACAGCCAGACCGTGGGCCGGGCGATACGATACCAATCGCGCAGTAGCTCCAATAGCAGCGGGGAAAGCATTGCAAAACGATCCTTGCGCCCCTTGCCCTGCTCGATGCGCAGCAGCATCCGCTCGGAATCGATGTCCGACACCTTCAGCGCCACGACTTCGGAAACCCGCAGTCCAGCGCCATAAGCGGCGCTCAGCGCGGCCTTGTACTTCGGCCCGGGGGCGGCCTCCAGCAGCCGTGCGATCTCCTCCAGGCTCAAGATTACCGGGATCCTGCGCGGCTCCCGCACGAAGGTGAGGTACCTTGCCAGCTCGGGGCGGTCGAGCGTTACGGTGAAGAAGAAACGCAACGCCACAACCGAGCCATTGATGCTTGGTGCCCGGGCGCCGGTCTGTGTCTGGTGTAGCTGGAAAAGGCGAAGATCTTCAGGCGTGGCCGTATCTGGCGCGCGGCCGAGAAAGGCTGTGAAAGTCCTGACGCGTCGGATATAGTCATTGCGCGTCTTCTCGACGAAGTTGCGCACCGTCATGTCTTCGATCATGCGCCGGCGCAGCGGGTTGATGGGCTTCTCGCTCATTGGGAGCTCCTGTCTTGAGGTTGGAGTTTGTGAACCCCCGATCCTCAAGACGGAGCGACCGCCCGTCACCTGTGCTCGTTCAAATAGTTACCGCCGAAGACGTACCCCCCGACCGCGCCGCCAGCACCTCCCGCGTGAGCGGGTTCGTTCTTTGGCACGAACCGGACCACCAGCGATGTCTGACTTTAGTCCGCTTTCGGAGGAAGAACGGAAGTTGGATTTCGAGGACGTGAGGGCCGCTGTTGACCCGGAACGGACATCGGTCGGACCAATCGAAAGTGGAATTGGCCTTCATCTATTGTTCGCGACCCCATCTCAAAGTGCTAGGCTGACCTACCGTGCACAGCGTCCTTGAGGGGGGCACATGCGTCGGCGCGAGTTCATCAGACTTCTCGGCGGCACGGCGGCGACAACCGCATGGCCGGTCACCGCACGCGCTCAGCAGTCGAGCGGGATGCGGCGCATCGCCGTGCTTTTCGGTGGTATCGCGGACAGCCAGGCAAACAAAACTTCGCTTGCGGCATTCGAACAGGGGCTGCAGCAATTAGGCTGGACGGCCGGCCGGAACGTGCGCATAGACCTTCGCGGGGGCGCGGGCGATGCCGACATCATTCGTAAACATGCGGCGGAATTAGCCGCACTCCCACCGGACGTCATCGTGACCGTTGGCAGCACGACCGTGGGACCGATGCTGCAGGCGACCCGCACCGTGCCGATCGTATTTGTGTACGCCCCCGATCCTGTCGGCTCCGGGTTCGTCAATAGTCTGTCGCGGCCGGGTGGCAACGCGACCGGCTTTATGCAGTTCGAATATAGCTTGAGCGCGAAATTGCTGGAACTGCTCAAGCAGATCGCACCTGGCACGAAGCGAACAGCGGTCCTTTGGGATCCCACCATACCCGCCGGAATTGGCCAGTTTGCCGTCATCCAGTCTGTGGCGCCGTCACTCGGGGTGGAGGTAAACCCTGTAAATTTGCGCGACGTCGAGCAAGGTATCGCGTCCTTCGCGCGCTCCGGCAGTGGCGGCATGATCGTGACGTCGAGCATTTTGGCGGTGGTTCAACGCGATTTGATTGTCTCACTTGCGGCCCAGCACAAACTGCCAGCGGTCTACGGCTTCCGCGATTTTGTCGATGCCGGCGGCTTGATCTCCTATGGGGCTGATCTCCCCGACCAGTTCCGGCCGGCGGCCGGCTATGTCGACCGCATCCTCAAGGGCGAGAAGCCGGCCGATCTGCCGGTGCAAGCACCGACGAAGTACGAACTGGTCATCAACCTCAAGACTGCAAAGGCGCTTGGTCTCGAGATGCCACCGTCATTGCTCGCCCGCGCCGACGAGGTGATCGAATAAAGGGCCATGTCTGTTAGTGGCGCACAACTCGGACATGTCGCCGTGGTCGCTCTATATCCGTTGTTGGGCGCAGAGCGGAAAACATATACTCCCATTGAGCTTTTCAGCTTTTGACCTAGGCTGGGGGTGGACGCTGCTGTTTCAAAGCGGGCTCACCACATTAGGTCACCAGCCGCGATTAAAGCGTTTTTGGCGGAGGTCGAGCGCGAGGTGGCGAACTAGCCTATTGCGGTCAGTCGGTTTCGGTGTCTGTTGTTGGCACTTCTCGGCCCTGGAAAGCCGACAGACTTGGTGACGCCTTTCAGTTGCCAGCGGATCAACTCACACGGCCGAGGCCGGAACGCCCTTCACCATGGAGAATGTCCATGCATGCGCGACGAAGAATACTTGCATCCCTTGCCTTTGCCGCTACCCTGCTAAATGCGAATGGTACTGGGGCAGATGACTATCCCTCTCGCCCGATCGTCGTCGTCGTGCCCTTTGCCGCGGGCGGTCCAACCGACACGATCGCCCGCATCGTGACCGAACGAATGAGCGTCGTGCTCGGGCGACCGTTAGTGATCGAAAACATCACCGGTGCTGCCGGCACGATCGGCACGGGTCGTGTGGCTCGCGCATCTCCAGATGGTTACACATTGACTGTCGGCTACCTGGGCACGCACGTTCTAAACGGAGCCATCTACAGCCTGCCGTATGACGTATTCAAGGATTTCGCGCCCGTCGCCCTCCTTGCCAGCAATCCACAACTGATCGTTGCGAAGAAGGCAATGCCTGCGAAGGACCTGAAGGAACTGATCGCTTGGCTGAAAGCGAATCCGGGCAAGGCCGTTCAGGGGACCGCTGGCGTGGGCAGTCCGGCGCACGTCAGTGGCGCTTTCTTCCAAAAGGCAAGCGATACAAGCTTTCAGTTCGCGCCATACCGAGGCGCAGCCCTGGCGATGCAGGATTTGGTTGGGGGCCACATCGACTTGATGTTCGATCAGGCGTCGAACGCCCTGGCCCATGTCCGGGACGGCAACATCAAGGCCTTCGCCGTTACGGCCAAAACACGCCTGGCCTCCGCCCCAGAGATTCCCACTGTGGACGAAGCCGGTTTGCCCGACTTCCATATTTCCATCTGGTCTGCGATGTGGGCTCCGGCAGGTACACCGCCGTACATCATCGACAAGCTCAATGCGGCGGTCGACGAGGCACTGGCTGATACCGCCGTCCAGAAACAGCTTGCTGATCTCGGCCAGGACGTTCCTCCACGCGACCAACGATCACCGGCGGCACTTGCGGCTTTCCAGAAGGCTGAAATCCAGAAGTGGTGGCCGATCATCAAGGGGATGGACTTGCAAACGAAATAAGAAGTCAGGATCCACCTCTGAGGGTGGCCTTGGACGTGAAAAGCGAGATTCATTGGAGTGACGATATGGCGCTGGCTATAGAGACCGCGGGCTCAAATCTTTTCACGTTTGCCATTATCAGTGACACCCACGTTCGGCCTCGGGACGGCGATCAGTCCTCCCCATTCCCTGTCAATCTCAAGGCGAATGGGCGGGCTCGCTTCGCAGTCCGGGAGATTGCACGCCGAAGCCCTGCCTTCACGATTCACCTCGGCGACATGGTACATCCGATGCCAAGCCTGCCGACCTTCGCCACCGCCGCGGAGGAAGCGAAGCGGATCCTGGCGCCGCTTAACCCCGGCTTGAAATTTGTGCCCGGGAACCACGATGTCGGAGACAAGCCGCTCAAGGGCTTACCCGCCGAGTATGCCTCGGCCGAAAGCCTTGCGCTCTTTGAGGCCCATTTCGGGCCTTCCTGGCACGCCTTTGAGCACGCCGCTTGCTGCTTTGTTGTCCTAAACTCGTCGCTCATTAATTGCGGCATCGCGGCAGAGCAAGAGCAACGCGATTGGCTCGAGCATGAACTCGCGCGTGCAGGGAGCAAGCGCATTTTTCTCTTTGCGCATTACCCGCCGTTCATCACCGTTGCCGACGAACCCTCACACTACGACAACATTGATGAGCCCGGACGTGGATGGCTGCTCGATCTGGTCAAGAGATACGCAATCGAGGCGGTGTTCTCGGGACATGTGCATCACTTTTTCTACAATCGCCATCACGCAAGCCAGCTCTATGTGTTGCCGCCGACAAGCTTCATCCGCCAAGATTACAGTGAATTGTTTCCGATCGAGCCGGCCAGCGAGTACGGTCGCGATGATATCGGCAAGTACGGAATAACTTTCGTCGACGTGTTCGAACGAGGCCACGCGGTGCGCGTCGTGCCTACCGAGGGCGCTGAACTCGAAGAGAGCCGGCTTGGCGACGTGTCTGTGCCGATTCCCGCCACTCGCTCGACCGCGCGGCCCAACCGTCTCGTTGCCCATTTGCGCCACGCATGGGCAACGCCGATCGCGCTGCCCTACAACGGGCCGATGGAGGAATTCTCGCGCAAGCGGGCAAGAAACGATGCGCTACTGATGCGGCTCTGGCAGCTTGGTATCCGCAGGCTGCGCACGCCACTGGCCGACATTCTCGATCCAGACATCAGGCCGCGTATTCATGATTTTCACGCCGCCGGGATACGGTTCACGTTCTTCTCCCTCGACATACCCGGCGCCAAGGCAATCGCCGCACTGATGGATTCGGACGCGGTAACCGAAGCGCTTCAGATCGTCACCGCGAAGACCGATCTGAGCGACATCGCTGATGGGCTGGCGAGCCTTCCCTCCCTTGGCGACGTTGAAATCGTTATTGGCAAGTTGCACTCTTCCGCCGACGAGCCACGCCACGGCTCTCAGTTCGCGCACTCCGTCAGCTTTGGCTTCAAATGGCCCGAGCGGCATCAGGCGCTGGCCGCGCTAAAATCGTACGATGCCGCAGGCCGAGTCATCGGCCTGGTCTTCCAGATCAATCTGGGAGAAGACTTGCAGGCGCGGCTTTCAGAAATGGATGCTTTCGGCGCGGCGAACGATCTGCAAATTTGGGCTAACGTTCGTCTCGCCGATGAGAACCCGGCTGTCGCCAATTTCGACGATGATCTGATTCTAGATCGAGTGAAGGTGGCCGTGGAGGCCGCCGAGACACTCAAACGCACGACGATCGAGATCGATACCCTGATCGACATCGACCGCGGGTACAATCCTCGTCACGGGCTGCTCGATCGTCGCTGCAACCTGCGTCCTGCCGGTACATGGCTGGCTAGACGCCAAGCGATGGGGTGATTTGCCTGACGAAATTGCAGAGGGATGACCGCCAAACTGAGGCCTCGTGAAACCTGTCTTCGGGGACGCCTATTGCGTGCCGTAGTCCAATCGCCTCGATGTCCGCTCACCGGGGCAAAGCAAACATCCCGCCGCAAGGCCGCGACTTGCGGAGTGCCTAAGATAGCGAAGTTCAAATGAATAGCGGGCCTTCACTCTCCCGATTGAAATTCTTAACATTTGGGTTATAGAAGGGGCTCCATTCTGACGATCCCCCGAACATTGAGAATTGACGCAATGAGACGACCGCACAGTATCGCGGATAGGTCGCGCGATCTTCGAGAGAATTTCAGACTGCCTCTACAAGAGGCTCGGACTAAGGCCCGGCAATTCCTCAACGAAAGTCCGGCCGGTGGCTATACGACCATTATCGAAAATTGGCGCCAGCTCTCTGACGGTCAGATCGAATTTGCTATCCGACGGTTGCCGACCGCGGATTGATGGATAGCCCTAGGTACTGGGGGTTTAAAAAGCAAATGACTGTCAAAAAAACCCGTTTGCGATGGACCGACGAAGACGTCCGCCGTTTGCGCCTCTTCGCCGATGCAAATGTCGGCGTCGACACTATCGCGAAATCGCTAGGACGCACGCGCGCCTCAGTAAAGTTGAAGGCCCATTGGTTGAATCTAACCCTCGCTCAGAAAGCGCCGCGAGGTCGGCTGAAGGCGGCGTGTGGCGCCGTTATCACCGCAAAGTATACAGTTGAACGAGACTGCTCATAAAATTGCCTTGTGAGATCGTCATCGCCGCGGTTTGATCTTTGTGTGGGTCCTTGGAGCGACACCAAGCCCTGCTTGCCTCGCACCATCTTTCCCAACGCCCCCGTCGTCACCCCAAGGTCTCGGCGGGGGCATTCCGGACCGAGGGTTACTGGCCTTGTTTGCAGGCGGACGGGCGTCGCTAGACGATCTCAGGCACGCGGTAGCCATCCTAATTTCCAGCGGATCAGACTGGAAAGACCGAACGAAACGCATTGCTGCGCGAGCTCCAAGCCTAGATATCTTCAGTCAATTATTTGTTCTGCGGGACGATGCGGGTTGGCAAATCACTGATGCTGGTAGAGCATTTCTCACTTCGGTCGAAACCCCGATCCAGATGACGGCCGACATCGAACAGCCGCCGGGAGCCGTGGCAACGGCGGTGCCGTCGCCGGCATCGCCTCCGACAAGGCTAGTTGCCGCAAACCGCCGCCGGCGTCGTCGGGCGCGGGACCGGATGCAGCATTCCGCGGTGGCATAATTTCTTGCAGTCTGCGGCGCGCGCTTTTTAAACGGTAACAGCTCCAACACGCGTGATGGACAATATCCGCCACTTCGACGTATCGAAGAAATAGGTAGCTTTTGTCTCCGCGGCCGCAGCATCTGGTGCGTGAAGCGCGGTGTGGAATTTCCGAGTTCCATCGCTCAGCGTGATCCTGAAGACCTGCATTTTTGAAACCCTCCACCGTCTGAAAAAGGGTGGAGCGACTATCGTTAATTTTCCGTTATGCGGCAATGCCGCGGCGGCCGGCACCGCCAAGCTGCTGCGAGGGATTGCGGGTCGGACTACGAATGCCCCAAATCAAGCAGCGCTGTCGTTAGGATATTGTGTCGTTTCGGGTTTCTTGAACGCTATCTCACCGATCAAGTGCTCTTCAGGCATGGCGACAGACGACCCGCGCCCGATGCTCAAGTCCTCAAGAACTAGGCCGGTTGCGAGCTTTTCGATAACCCATCTCGGCCGCTTTCCGCGTCCAGCCCAAACCTGGCTCGGTTCATCCGGATTTGCGAACTTGGGAAGGACCGGCGGATAGGGACGACGGGCCTTTAGGCGACCGGCCGTGGCAGGACGCAGACTAATAAGCCGCTGCTCAAGCATTCTCTTGTCAGCAAGCATTTTGACTTCGAGGAGTTTCGAAATCTCGTCGTAAATTCCCCACAATTCTTCGACCGACATCGAAGCAAAGTTGGCCTTTGTAGTCACTGAAGCTACTCCGACGAGAGCCCTTGGAAATCGAAACGGCCCCAGCACTGGGCTGAAGCGCCGAAGCCGTTCGCGGCGTGGCGGCAGTTAACTGTGGATCGTAGCGGCAGCGACGAGATCGCAATTCTCCCATCGCTGCACGCGTAATCCTTACGGCAGCTGTTTTCTTGACTGCTGCCCCAGGGATCGGGCTTTGGCCGCTTCCGCCAACCCTTCTCCGATCTCACAACGATTGAGGCCAATATCCATCAGTTCCCTGTCGTTGAGACTACGGAGGACAGCTAGCTGCGCTTGACGCTCTCGCTGAGCGATCACATTGGCAACAAAGCCATTGATGAAGCGGGCAAGCCGAAGGATGAAAAATTTCATCGATCTTCGAAATGCGACCGGAGCCACGGAATAATTTGAAGTATTATTTAGCATAGTCATTGCAGCGTCTTTCTCTGTGATGTCCCCCTTTCGAAGCTGCAATATGCACATTGTCGCCTCTGAAGACTTTCAGAGAAATGCGATTTTTTCTCTAGATATGCTTGAGATGCGTCTCAGCTCTAGCGCGAGAAATACCGATAGTTTGCGACCGGCGCGACCACCTAAATGATGCCGCCAATGTGATTGATCGTGAAAGCTCGGCAAATTCCAGCCCGCAAACGCCGGACTCATCAGCGACTCTCTCAAGCCCGGCGAACGGCCGCAGACTTACTGGCTGGAAAACGTGCGAGCCGGGCGCATATTGGGGGCATGGATCAAATTCTGCCCCCAGAGCTAAATGATTTGGAATTTGGGGCCCTGCGGCAGCTTGCCGCGCATCCGATCACCCATCACATTCCGTCCCGCATTCAATCCCGGCTCAAGGATATCGGCTACGCGAAGGAAGTCCTGGGCGGCATCGTCCTGACTAAGGACGGCCTGCAGCGGATTTCGCAAGCCAAATGACACAAGCATCCCCCAAATTCCGGACTCACCGGCGGGCTTCCTAGAGTCGGAGAGTTATTCGCCGGCGCTTCGGTTCCGCGACCAAGGACGCAACCGTTACTCCGCCGACGCGAGAGCGCCGGCGGGCTTTCTCATTGGGGCTTGAGCACTGGAGCAAATCGCTCGGAAAATGTCGCTGCCCTGGCGTCCCGAGCTGCAGCAAGTGAGGACGAGATCAGGGTTCGCTGGCTGAGGGTGCAAAGGTCAGCTACGACGTGGTCAGCGATCGCGGCAAAGAGTTGGCTGGGAATTTGCGCATAGGCTGAGCACGGCGGCTTCCGGATCCTGCTCTATTTGATCGCGGCAATCCAATTGCCTGGGATCTCGTCCGACTCGGGCGCGCTCGGGACATTGATCTGGATACCTGCTCCCTCACGAACAGCGAAGGTAGCGGCGACAGTTGCGGCTTCTAGAGCAGCTTCTTTTGATCCGTAGACTCCGCCGAGCTTCACGCCATCGCAATAGATCAGCCAACCCAGTGGAGCCTTGACGATATTGTATACGGACTGCGTCATCGGTTGGTGCGCCAGCTTGCGGTGTCCCCAGTGATGGTCCTTGCGATCTGGATTGAACTCCCGGACATGGTGATGGTTCAATGCTCTCATGAGATCGATCCGCGCAAACATCGTCGGGCTCTGCACATTGGTTTTGACGGCTTGGGTACGGCGTTCACATTAGCTCGGGTAGGAGCTTCGAATCAACGAGGACCTCGATGCTGCGGGGCGTCCTTGGTTGCCTTCTGATGAGGCCGGCTCGTTCCAGCGTTAGCACCATCTGGTGAAACCGAAGGCGGGCTGACGCGGAAATATTCCTGGATCTCGGTTTCGGCCGGGGGCCTGCGGTGCAGCCGCGTATAGAGGTAGATATAGGCCAGATACTGGCCTGCCTTTGCGTGAAGGTTTTTGCTGAAGGACATGGCAAGCTACATCCGCATGATCAAAGACGAGCCGAGCTGCGGCAGGTACGAGGTTCGGTTTTCCGATGGCCGGGAATCGAAAGTAGTTTTATCGGAATGATTTCCCGGGTCGGCGCATAAGGCCGGATCTGCTCATCAGCGAACAGGCCCTGGAACAGGTCGGGGCATTGACGCGGGCGCAGCGGGACAAGGACGGCTAGACATGAGCGTGAAATTCGTCACCGATCGACGTTACGCCGATCCCGAACAAGCAGCCGGCAAGCTGCTGGAGATCGCCAACAGCGTCGAGGTCGTGCAGGACGGCCGCATCCATATCGAGAAGATCAACGGGCCGTTTTTGTTTCGCGAGAAGCGAATGGCGCTGGAGAGGGCCATGGGCGATTGCTCCGGCATTAACTAATTTGACTGATATCGGGACTATTAAGGCGCGGGTTTACATTAGATAGACGCTCAATCACTGCGCATCAAAAAGGATACAATCGGTGACACTAGTACCGCAGAAGCCTCTCGTTCCAAATAATACATTGATTGTGAAGACACCCGAGGAGGGTAGAGCTTTGGCGGTCATGCTTGCCCGCAACTCAATCCACGCAATTCAGGGCGAATTGGAGACGCTGAAAGGCGGCCGTGCCCAATATGCCCACGATCCTTATGGACTGATAGCAGCGAGCCATGTTGTAGCGATTGAGTTTGCGACCGTCGCAGCGGCTAACAATTATTGGCGCTGACTTTTCGAATCTAAGTTACTGCCTTTCTCATGGGTCGCCTGCTGGACCGACTGCAACGCAACATTCATTAGGAACAAATAATGGGCACTGTCACTACGAAGGACGGCACGGAAATATTCTATAAGGACTGGGGCACCGGTGAGCCGATCGTTTTTCACCACGGATGGCCGCTCTCAGCGGACGACTGGGACGCTCAGATGATGTTCTTCTTAAGTAAAGGCTATCGTGTCATTGCGCATGATCGTCGCGGTCACGGTCGTTCGACGCAGACCGCTGCCGGTCACGATATGGATACATACGCGGACGATGCTTACGAGGTTGTCAAAAAGCTTGACCTTAAGGATGCTGTCCACATCGGCCACTCAACGGGCGGCGGGGAAGTTACGCGTTATGTCGCCAGGCACGGCAAGGGTCGCGTTAAAAAGGCCGTCCTGATCAGCGCAATTCCTCCATTGTTCATGAAGACAGAAAGGAATCCCGATGGCGTTCCGAAGGAAGTCGTCGATAGCATTCGCGATGGCACCGCAAACCATCGTTCCCAGTTCTACAAAGACATCACGATGCCGTTCTACGGATTCAATCGGCCTGGCGCGACGATATCCGAAGGCATTCGAGAGAATTGGTGGCGGCAGGGAATGATGGGAAGCATTCAGGCGCAGTATGAATGCATCCGAGTTCTGTCTGAGACCGAGTTTTACGATGATCTGGCGCAGATTGAAGTTCCGGTCTTAGTAATGCATGGCGAGGACGACCAGATTTGTCCGTTTCCGACGACCGGTGCGCAATCGGTCAAACTGTTGAAGCACGGAACGCTTAAGTCCTATCCCGGCTTGCCACACGGAATGCCCACCACGCATGCGGACCAGATAAACGCCGATCTGCTCGCTTTCATTCGCTCCTGAGAACGCATCACAGTCGACCTTATGGCCGAGAGGAGAACTTACGTCTTCTCTCGGCTGTGTCCGACGCAGGATGACATATGAAATTCACCTCTGACCGGCCCTTCGCCGATGCCGAAAAGGCTGCGCGCCGTCTCCTGGAGCACGCCCACGCTCTCGAGGTCATCCAGGATGGCCGGATCTATATCGAGAAGATCAACGGGCCTTTCTTGTATCGGGAGGGCGGCACGCCGGCCGAATACAAGGCCGGCCTGGACCTGGCGATTGCCCGTGGTTGGCTGGAGCTGCACGAGAGCGGGACGTATGTGAGGTTCACGCGAGCGGGGGGGGGAGGTGTTTGCGTGAGGGGTTGGTGGAGTCTGCTGGCTTTAAACCTCCCGTCTCCAAAGGCATATGCCATCGATCCGGGGATCGAACCGACCCGGCAAGTCGTCGCGAAATCCAACCAAGCTGACATCGCCCCGCACGATATCCCCGAGCTGGGATTTCCAACTATCGTGTTTCCAGACGAAGTCGCCAAAGGCCCAATCATGATCCTCGATCTTTGGGCGCAGTTCGATTGCGAGATCATGATCGCTGTTGGGCCGGGGTGTGCCTTTTGCGCGGCTGCCGAACAGCCAGAGCGCCGCGACGGCATCGGTGCCAGCGGCCCATTCTGCCAACAAGCGAGCTGTTTTGTCATCGATCATGCAATAGCTTTTGATGAAGAAATATTGCCTTGCCAAAGCGCGCCGTGGATCGCCTCCTCAAGCGATTTCATGAGGGGATCACCTTCCTTTTGCAGAGCGTCGCGTGCGGTCGTCAACCTTGGTATCGGCTTGCTGAACTGGTTGACCTCATGCTCGACCAACGCCTTCCAGGCAAGGTCTGATATCCTGTCAAATTGTTCCGTCATGTCGCGATGCATGAAGATTGCATTTTTCAGAACATAGACGTGCTGCTCCCTGCACGCAGTGCGAGCCTCGCCATACCGGTGAAAAAATACTGCGTCGATGTAGTAGTCGACCTTCTTGGCTTTGGCCTTGATCTCGTCACGCTGCCATTTCGCGAGGAAGCTATCTTCCAGAAATTCTTCAAGCTGGGGACCAGTCATTCGATCAAGGTCCGGATACTGCTGGAAGGCGGTAATGAACGCCGAAACCTGATTTTTGCATTCGACCAACAACGCCCATGCCGCTGGTACCACCTCGAATTCGCGTTGATGCAGCTTGGTGGTTCGATCAAACAGGGTGCTGATCTTGAAGCGCAGGTTCTCCATTTCGACATCCTGCGCATGCTTGAATTCTTCAAGCCTTCGGTCGAATTTCGAAGTTAGCCACTTGTCCGCCAAGTAGCGGAATGGGCCAATGATGAGGCCAGCAGCCCCACCGCCCGCGAGCACAAGTAATCCGGCCGCCTTCAATAGAAGGTCAAAAATTTCGTTGAGTGCCATTCAAGTAATGCTCCGCGAATCGAGAGCCTTTACGATGACACAAGTCAGGGTAGTAAAACGAAGGTTGATACGTTTGTCCCGACTATTCACAGGCCGCTGCTGGCATCGTAAATGACCGGCACCTAAATTATCTGGATGCTCAAATCTCCATTCGAACCCTGCCTCCCGACGCCCGGCACCAAGGTGCCGGACTCGAAAAACTGGTTTCACGAAATCAAGCACGACGGCTATCGGCTGATCGTTCAGCGTGAGGGTCAGCGGGTGCGGCTATGGACGCGCAACGGCCATGACTGGAGCGGGCGGTTTCCGCTGATCACCGAAGCCGCGCAGCGCAACCGCACGTCTTCGTCCTTTGTGATCGATGGCGAGGCCGTGCTGCTGGGCGTCGACGGCCGGTCCGATTTCAACGGGCTGCATTCCCGCAAGCACGATGATGAAGTACAATTCTACGCCTTCGATTGCCTGGTCAATAACGGCGACGACATCCGCAAGCTGCCGCTCTCGCTGCGCAAAGGCAATCTCGCTCGCCTGCTGGCGTGGCGCGTTGACGGCATCTTCGTGAGCGACTTCGAACAAGGCGAGATTGGTCCGAAGCTGTTCCGGCATGCCTGCCTGCTGGGACTGGAGGGGCTGGTGCGAAACCCGCATTGGGTCAAGGTGAAGAACCGGCAGCATCCGGCGTTCAGTAGGGTGCAGGATCAGTTCCAGTGAAGGGCAAAGAAAAGCCGCCCGAAGGCGGCTCTCTGTTCAATTCTGATGTTGGATCAGATCGCCGCCATCACTGCTGGTTTCGATTTCCGACGATACGCCATGAACCCAACGCCAGCGAAACCGAGCAACATCATCGCCCATGTCGAGAGTTCGGGGACAGCGCTGAGCGACCCGAACAGTCCGTCCGCCTCCCCATTGATACCGTCGGTAAAGAAGAGAGTGTTGGGATCGCCACCATTGCCCCCATTCCCGAAAATAAGCGACCAAAGGCCGCCCGGGCCGTTCGCGCCCGTGTCAATCGGGATACTGCCGAGAAAAGCACCGGTGGTGGGGTCGAAGGCATTAATCTCGCTGAGAGCAAAACTGAAGTTGCCGACGAGCAGGTCGCCGCCGAATTGGCCGAAACCTTTAGGGGCGAGAGCGAGACCCCAGGGCGATGCGAGTTGGCTGCCTGTAATCCTTTGCAGAAGGAGTCCATTCTCGTCGAAGACATCCACGACACCCTGTCCCCCCGTCGCCGCGATCTGGTTCGCTCGCCCGGAGGGCGCGTACGTCACATAAACTTTGCCGCCAATGTCCGTAACATTGAATGGAACAAATCCCGTCGGAAGACTGGAGTCGGTGAAAGCATTGGCGCCGAGGCTGACGGGCGCAAAGGAACTGTCGAAGGCATTGATCCCACCGGCCCCCGCGCCGTTCGCGGCGAAGATTCGGGTCTCCGCGCTGTTGATGGCCAGACCGGTGTAGACCGCCCCAGGAGTCGTTACTTGAATGGACGATGCCAGACCTCCGGCCCAAGCGGAAATGGTCCCATTCAAGTTCGCAAAGAGGAACCTGGCTGACGTGCTTGAATTACCGGGAGTGATTTGAAACGAGGCAGTGTTGATGTTGTTGACCTGTCCGGTGGGCCCTTGAGGTCCGGCTGCCGTGGTTGGAATGCCGACAAATCCGCTCGGTGGATTGATATTCACTTTACTGACGCTCGTGCTTCCGGTCACCGTGTAGAGAGTGGCCGAGTTCGTGCCCTGGTTCGATATCCAAATTGGACTCGTGCTGCTTGACGACGAGCCCCACGGGTTTTTCAGTTCAGGGTCGGTGATCGTCGCAAACCCCGAAATATCCGAGACGAGGTTGGTTTGAACGTAGTCGGCTTGAGCCGCAAAGCTGCCTAGCGTCGCCGACAGGAACATCGTGATCTTGAGTAACGAGCTTGGGTAAAGTCTGTACATGACTGTTCTCCCACCGTTCTGGTTTAACCCAAAGCATGGTTCCCGCCTCGGTAGTACCAGACAACCTCGACGGCTTGTTATTCCGCAACCACCAAGATTTTTTCGGAAGCACGCTGCTGTGACAGCGAAGTGTGGGAAACCGGCAGCATCCAGCGTTCAGCCGGGTGATGGATCAGTTCGGTTGAGCTTCCCTGCGCGACCGGCGATAAGCCACGAAACTGACACCCGCGAAGCCGAGGAGCATCATCGCCCATGTGGAGGGTTCGGGGACGACCTCAGTGACTTCGATTTTCAAGGTGTCCATCGAGCCAAAAAATTGGTCGGTAACGGAGCTGGAAGGATGATCCCCAGTATACCAGTCGATAAACCCAGTAACGAACTGGAACGAATTGTCTATTAGGTCGCTGGGGAGTGCATCGAGCGTTTGATCCCTAAGTCATGCTCCCTGGCATAAAGCAGCGGATCAGCACTGGTTCGCCGACCGGTTCGTTTGAATAACCCTGGGTAAAGGTATAGTCCGGCCAGACCATGGTCCGCCCGGTCCTGTTTGGCTCGGTGATCACGGCATCGACTGGCACATCGACCCACAGCATTTCGGCGGAGGCGGGGTTTTTCGGAACGCGCACCCGATAATGGCCATCCTTTGACTGCCAGTCGGCTTCCTCGACAACGTAGCCGTCTACATGCGAACAGCAGAGTCCCCTGCCGCTCTTCAGCTGATTGAACCATGGCTTTAGCGGGGAGTTTGCATACCGGCCGTCAAGATCACGCGCCTGCGCCGGCAATGTCACGTACAAAATAGCCGCAAGGGAGCCGATTAATGGGATCAGCAGCACGGCACAACGACGATCCATGCTACCCCTCCGGTCGCACTGTCAGTCCCTACTGTAATGTGAGTGTGCGGCGGGTGCTAAACGGTTCACAGGTTCGCTAATATGCCGCCACGGGGAGGCTCCGCGTAGCTTTCATATTACTGACAAGACGCCAGTATTATCCTCCACCGATGCGCGGGCTTGCGGCGGCCGTTGTCATTTTTGTAACGCTCTCGGTAGTGGTGCGGGGGCAGCCAGGCCGATTTGTGCCTCGGCCGACCGCGCCAATGCCGGCGGTGAACGTACCTTAACTGACGGCAGTGTCAGCGCCCACGCGCGCTGGGGAAAGTTCGGCCGCCGTCGGTGCCACGACGACCGCAAACCAGGCAGACGAATTTGGACTCGATGTTCGACAGCCGGACGTCATCGGCCCAGCCGTCGGCGTTGGTCTCGACGTGATGACTGCAGCGGTGATCCGACAATAGATCAGGACGTCGCGGACGCCGAAGGTCGCGGAGTTCGGCGAAGGTGATTTTTTGAGGGGTGGTCGTCATGCGAGCCGCTGTACGTCGGGACAATGCGCTTTGGGATAATTGTCGCTCAGCCCGGCTCTGTGTTAAGATGGCCGGACTGGGTGCCCGAAAGCACCCCGTCATCCAGAGCCACCAGCGCGCACGGCGCGCGAGCTGTGCTTCCGGTGCGCCGGAAGTCACGACCTCAATGCAGGCGCCGACGAAGCTTCCTGATGATCTCCCACAGGTGGTCGGCGTACTCTTCGATAATCCGCAGGGCTTCCTCTGAGCGCGACAGTTTGGGCGGCGGCTCAACGGTCGGCGCACGACCAGAGAGTGCATTGAGCTAAATCGCCGAGCGGCAATTTCGGGGCGTGGGGTCATGGCGCTTACTTCTTGTTTTGAATTCGAGGAAATTCCTTTTGTAGAATGTCGAGGCATTCTTTCCAGGCAGCGAACGACGATCGGCCGAAGTTGGGGAAACGCTTCAATTCACCATCGTGCAGTTTCCGCGCGTCACCGACGGTCACTAAGCCTGCATTCTTCATGCAGTTTCGAATGCGGACCGGTAGGTTCAGCCCAGCGATTGGCAGGTCGTCGATATCGACGGTTGCCTGCGCGATGGCGCGATGTCTCTCCCGTCGCTCTGTTTCGTTCTTGTGGTCTTTGATGATTTGCCCGATACGGCATCTCGACAGCTTGAATTGTCTGGCCAGATCGCTCATCCGGTGCCCCTTGGAGTGGCCTTCAACGATCTGGTTCACCTGTGCTGCGAAGATCGTTTTGGCCGCCTCTCTTTCGGCTGGTGTGCGGCGACGCTGAGGGCACATGGGCAAATCTCCTCAAACGCAGAAACAGCGGCCCAGCTGCCCTGTCAGAAGAAGCTGAGCCGCCTATCCCTCGCACCGAGGAAGGTGATTACCCGGGCCGCGAGGTGTTGCAAAAATGGGTTGGGCTGACAGGGCCCTGCGCCACTATCAAAATCCTGTTCGGGCGAAATGTAAACAATACGCAACCTTCGCGTGTTCTGTATAAAAGCTGAAGCCCGCGAATGGGATAAGCGGCGCTTGGCGTGATTGCATGATTGCCGGCCGTGAAAATATTTTTGCCGGCTGTTCCGGACCGTTCGAACCGGTTAGGCCGTCACGGCCTCAATGCGGGCGCCGACGTCAAAGCTTCTTGACGATCTCCCGGAGGTTTTCGTCGGTCACCCAGAACCACCAGCGCGCACGGCCCCGGTCACTCTCTCCTCTGATCGGAGCCGTCGCTGTTCGACCCGACATCCGGGGCCGGACAAAAAGCTGGGAGCACGGCCCCGCCTTCGAGCTAGGTGGCAAGGTGAGGCGGTGCCGTGCCGGGCCACGGATCAGCAAGAAACATGGCCCGGCTGGAACAAGCCGACTTTCGGGTGTCAGTTCCCTTACACACGGACAATATCTCGGCCAGTAGATCAGCACGTCGCGGACGCCGGAGGCGCCACCTCGCCGAAGGTGATCTTTTGCGGGCGGGTTCATGGGTTCGATGTACCTCGGAACAGTGTGCTTCAGGACAACTATCCCTGACTTGGTTCTTGAGTTTGGATGTCCCGGTACCGAAGCCTCTTCCGGTATATTGCAAAGCCCCCAGCGCAGCGGCCCCAGTTTGAGAGACTGGGGCCGTCGCTTTGGACAGTCCAGAACGGAGGTTTGACGTGATCGACGTGGCCGGGATCGTGAGCATTTTTTTCAGCATCACGCTGATTGCCTACGTCGTGTTTTTCTATTGGTGATTGGCTGGCGGAGCTTAGGGCTATTCCGTCCCCATCTTGGCCGCCGCAGCTCGGCGCCTTTGTTGCCGCAAGCCGGTGCAGGTGAAGCTGGGCTGATCATGGTTCGCCGCGCAGGTTCATCGCGCGATAGGCGGCTGCCAGCGCTTCCGGTCCGTGCTTCGCCTTGAACGCCAGCCATGCGGTCTAGAAGCTCTGCTTGGCCTCATCAAGGCTGGCGGCGCTGCCGAACGGCGGGCCGGGAATATGCACCTGAACGTGCCACAGCCAGACGCCCGGGGTGCGCTCGCTGGCGAAGCGGATGCGGCCAGCGCTGCCCGTCTTCGGACACGCAGTAATCGCGCACGCTGGTCATCCGCATGGTCAGCATGGCGGCGCGTCGCGGACGCCGGTGGCGCCACCTCGCCGAAGGTGATCTTTTGCGGATAGGTCGTCATGGTCGTCGGAAGTGACCCTTGCGGCTGCGCCGACAAATCCTAGCGATGGCCAAAGTATGGGTACTGGTGTGGGTTAAACTTTCGCTAAAACTGAAATAACCAAGTAATTACAGATATATAAACCAGATCAGCACGAGACCGCGGGTGCAGCGCGCACCCGGCATTCCCTGCTCCCTCTGATTGGAGGGCCAAGGTTCGTGCAAAACTTCGGGCGCTTCGCGCCGCGAGAACGTGGATTTATGCCCGATGCCAGATACCGTCATTGCGAGCGAAGCGAAGCAATCCATGTCACAGCTTGCCGAAAAATGGATTGCTTCGTCGCTGACGCTCCTCGCAATGACGTGGAGGGAGGGCGTGACAACCAAATCCGCCTCACACCGGCAAATACCCCCGCAGCGCAGGCAAAAAGAAGATCGCGATATTGATCGCGAAGCCGAGGTTCCAGAGGATAGATCGCAGCCGCGGGCGATCGCCGATATAGGTCAGGACGTAGGCAATGCGCACGATCACGAACAGCACGGCCAGTTCGTTGATCAGGTTCTGCGGCGCTACGCGAAACTCGGCCAGCAGGACGGCCGCGGCGAAGAACGGAAAGGCCTCGATGCCGTTCTGGTGCGCGCCCAGCGCGCGGGCGCGGATCGCATCCTGATAAAAGGCGGGGTCGCGCGGCCGGGCGTTGTCATAACTTCGATATCCGATCCATTTGAGCGGTACGATGGTCAACAAATAAAGCATGACGGTTGCGGCGATGCAGAGTTCGGCGATGGTCATGGTTCCTCCGGACCGGGGGACTATTATCGGAGCATGACCTAAAACCGGTGCCCACTTTTCCGGATCATGCCCGGCGTGACAGTATCGAACCAGCCATTATCTTGACAAGGATGGTGCAACGCGCGAAGCCACTGAAATCATGACCGTGGTCGTTCCCATCGGAAGCGCAAAGCCGGCACCCGAGTCGCCGCCGGAACGCGTCGGCGTGCTGCTCGTCAACCTCGGCACCCCCGACACGTCTGACGCCAAGGGCGTGCGCGTCTATCTCAAGGAATTCCTCTCCGATCCGCGCGTGATCGAAGACCAGGGGCTGCGGTGGAAGCTGATCCTGAACGGGGTCATCCTGCGGATCCGTCCCCGCCGCAAGGCGCGCGATTACCAGAAGATCTGGAACACCGAGAAAAACGAATCCCCGCTCAAGACGATCACGCGCGCCCAGACCGAAAAGCTTGCGGAAGCGATCTCAGATCACGACCATGTCGTGGTCGAGTGGGCGATGCGTTACGGCAATCCATCGATCCGCTCGCGCATCGATGCCCTGACCGCGCAAGGCTGCAACCGTTTGCTGGTGGTGCCGCTCTATCCCCAATATTCCGCCGCGACCTCGGCCACCGTCTGCGATGAAGTCTTTCGCGTGCTGGCCGGGATGCGCGCGCAGCCGATCCTGCGGGTGACGCCGCCATATTACGAAGATCCTGATTATATCGAGGCGCTCGCGGTCTCGATTTCAGCGCATCTTTCGACGCTGCCGTTCCAGCCCGAGCTGATCGTCGCGTCCTACCACGGCATGCCGCAAAAATATGTCGACAAGGGCGATCCCTATTATGCGCAATGCGTCGCAACAACGGACGCGTTGCGCAAGCGCATGGACCTTGATGCGACAAAGCTGATCCTTACCTTTCAATCGCGCTTCGGCTTCGATCAGTGGCTGCAGCCATATACCGACAAGACCATCGAAAAGCTGGCGAAAGATGGTGTGCGCCGCATTGCGGTCGTGACCCCCGGCTTCTCCGCCGATTGTCTGGAGACGCTGGAAGAGATCGCGCAGGAAAACGCCGAGATCTTCAAGCACGCCGGCGGCGAGCAATTTGCCTTCATTCCCTGCCTGAACGACAGCGATCCCGGCATGGACGTCATCCGCCAGCTGGTTTTGCGCGAATTGCAGGGCTGGATCTAGTCCGGTATTCACGCGCCATACATCTGGCGGCCGCGAAACTGGTCCCTACGTTATACCTGTTACTTGAGAACAGCCGGCTGAACCGGCGCTGCGGTATTGCCGACAAATATTGAGACCGCGCCCGGCAACGGCTCTTGCCGGCATTGGAGGAATTTATGACTGGTTTCGACATTTTCGCGATCGCCCTCGTTCTCCTCGTCGTTGTTACATTGTTCGCAGGCGTCAAGACGGTGCCGCAAGGCTATGACTGGACCATCGAACGGTTCGGCAAATACACCCGCACGCTGGCGCCGGGGCTCAATCTCATCATCCCCTATTTCGACCGCGTTGGCCGCAAGATGAACATGATGGAGCAGGTGATCAACATTCCCGAGCAGGAAGTGATCACCAAGGACAACGCCACGGTGACGGTGGACGGCGTCGCGTTCTTCCAGGTGTTCGACGCCGCCAAGGCGAGCTATGAGGTCTCCAATCTCAACCAGGCGATCATCGTGCTGACCATGACCAATATCCGCTCGGTGATGGGCGCGATGGATCTCGACCAGGTGCTGTCGCATCGCGACGAGATCAACGAGCGCCTGCTGCGGGTAGTCGATGCCGCCGTCTCGCCGTGGGGGCTGAAGGTCAACCGCATCGAGATCAAGGACATCGTGCCGCCGGCGGATCTCGTTGAAGCCATGGGCCGGCAGATGAAGGCCGAGCGCGTCAAGCGCGCCGATATTTTGCAGGCCGAAGGCCAGCGGCAGTCTGAAATTCTCCGCGCGGAAGGTGCAAAACAGGGACAAATCCTGCAGGCCGAAGGCCGCAAGGAGGCCGCGTTCCGCGACGCCGAGGCGCGCGAGCGTTCCGCCGAAGCCGAGGCCAAGGCGACGCAGATGGTCAGTGAAGCCATCGCCAAGGGCGACGTCGCCGCACTGAACTATTTTATCGCTGACAAATATATCAAGGCGTTCGGGCAGCTGGCGGACTCGCCGAATCAGAAGATCATCATGCTGCCGATCGAGGCCACCAGCATCTTGGGCTCGCTCGCCGGCATCGGCGAAATCGCCAAGGCTACCTTCGGCGAAAGTGCTGCCTCCGCGGCGGCCGCCGCGCGCCGCTCCTCGGTGCCATCAGCAGGTCCGACACCGCCGCCGGTGGCGCCGCAGAGGTAAGATCAACGGAGGGTCGTGTCATGGCCGAGATGTTTTCGACGTTAGGCACCTGGAACTGGCTGATCTTCGGCTTTATCCTGATGGCGCTGGAGCTCGCCGCACCCGGCGTATTCCTGTTCTGGCTCGGACTTGCAGCGCTGCTGGTCGGATTGCTGTCGTTCGCGATCGAGCCGTCCTGGCAGACGCAATTACTGATGTTCGCGGTATTCGCGGCCGCGGCGGTGCCGGCATGGCGGCGGCTTGCCAGGAGCGAGGGCAGCGTCAGCCAAAGCAATCCGTTCCTCAACAAGCGGACCGAAGCGCTGATCGGCCGGGTGTTCACGCTGGAAAAGCCGATCATCGATGGCGCCGGCACGGTGCGGATCGACGACACGGTCTGGCGCGTCGCCGGTCCCGATACGCCGGCCGGCAGCCGAGTCAGGATCGTGCAGGCCGACGGCGCCAGCCTGACGGTGGCGGCGGCGTGATCGAGGCGCTTGACGGGGTCGACAAGCGCCGCAGCGACGGCGGTCTTCACCTCTCCCTTAGGGAGAGGTGTTTTCGGAGCAAGCCGCTCTGTTAGTGTTCAACAATGGCCTTGCTCCACCGTTCGGCAAAGTGATGCACGGCCAGAAAATTCTCCTGCAGCTCCTTGCCCAATTCGGTGAGGCGATAGCCGTCCCCGGCAACGAGCTCGACGAAGCCCGCCGCGCGCAGCTCCGTTAGCCGGGTCTGCAAAATGGTCGGCGATGCGTCGTCGCAGGCGGTGCGCAGCGCGCGCGAGGTCAGTGACTGATCGCGCAGCTCCCAGATGATCCGCAAGCTCCAGCGCCGGCCCAAAAGGTCGAGCAGCGCCATGATCGGACGGCCGGTCCGGGAGCCGCGCACGGAACGTTTTTTCATGACGGCGGCCTGTTTCGGCATCGAAAACCCCCCTTGCGGATCGCTACATATATTGTAGCGTGTTGCTACAATTAGTGTAGCATAGAGGTAAACCATGTCACGCATCGCGCCGCTCGAACCGCCTTATGATCAGGACATTCAGCAGCAGTTCGACCGCATCATGCGCGGTGTGCCGCCGCTAAGCCTGTTCCGCGTCATGGCCGGCCAGCCCCGCGCCTGGGAGAAATTTCGCGCCGGCAGCCTGCTGGACAAGGGCCCGCTGTCGTTGCGGGAGCGCGAGATCGTCATCGACCGCACCTGCGCGCTTAACCGTTGCGAATACGAATGGGGCGTCCATGTCGCCCTGTTCGCCGAGGCTGCGCAACTGACCGCGGAACAGGTCCGCGCCACCGTGCTCGGGGAGGCGGACGATCCATGCTGGTCGGCAGCCGAGCGGGCGCTGATTGCCGCCGTCGATGCGCTGCATACGCGGGCGACCTTGAGCGATGCGGAGTTCAAGGCGCTATCGGCGCATTACGGCGATGCAAAGATCCTGGAGATCATCATGCTGTGCGGCTTCTATCGCACGGTGGCGTATCTCGCGAACGCGCTGGCGTTGCCGCTTGAAGAGACGGCGGCACGGTTTCCGGTGGCGGCGTAATCGCCGTCATTGCGAGCGAAGCGAACCAATCCATTCACTTGCGCCGGCCTATGGATTGCTTCGCTTCGCTCGCAATGACGTGGAGGGTGCCGCGGGCCTACGCCACGCCCGCCCGCAACAGATCGTGCAGATGAATGATGCCGACCGGCTTGTTGGCGTCGGTCACGATCAGCGTGGTGATCTTCGACGAATTGAGCAGCTCCAGCGCCTCGCCGGCCAGCGTGTCGCGATCGATCGTCTTGGGATTTCTCGTCATGACCTCGTCGACCAGGGCGGTCATCAGATCCGGCCGCATCTGGCGCCGCAGATCGCCGTCGGTGACGATGCCGGCGATCTGGCCCCTGATGTCGACGATGCCGACGCAGCCAAAGCCCTTCGAGGTCATCTCGACCAGCGCGTCGGCCATTTTGGTCCCGAGCGGCTTGAGCGGCACCGCGTTGCCGGAATGCATGAGGTCGCGGGTATATTTCAGCATCGCGCCGAGCTTGCCGCCGGGATGCAGTACGCTGAAATCGACCGAGGTGAAGCCGCGGCCTTCCAACAGCGCGATCGCCAGCGCGTCGCCGAGCGCCAGCATCATCAGGGAAGAGGTGGTGGGCGCGAGATTGTGCGGGCAGGCTTCGCGCGCCTTCGGCAGCGTCAGCGCGAAGTCGGCCGCCTTGGCCAGCGTCAATTCCCGCTCCGCCGTCATCGCGATCAGCGGGATGCGGAAGCGCGCGGCATAGCTGATCAGGTTTCGCATCTCCGGCTGTTCGCCGGACCATGACAGCGCCAGGATGACGTCGTCGGCAGTGATCATGCCGAGATCGCCGTGGCTCGCCTCCGCGGCATGGACGAAAAACGCCGGCGTGCCGGTGGAGGCAAAGGTCGCCGCGACCTTGCGGCCGATATGGCCTGACTTGCCCAATCCGGTGACGATCAGCCGTCCCTTGGCGTTGCGGATCAACTCGGCCGCCGCATTGAAGGTCACGCCGAGATCGGATTGCAGCGCGGCGGTCACGGCTGCGATGCCGCCGGCTTCCGCCTCGAGCGTGCGCAGGGCCGAGTGGACGGCGGCGTTCGCAGGATCGGTGCCGGATGATTGTGCCATCAGCGGTTTCGGATTGGCCATGTCTGGTTCCAGGGGAGGGCGCCTCGGTCTCGTGGGCTCCGGACCCCTCCTTAGCATGGCCTCTCGCATCAGGCGACGCGCCCGCCCGGCTCTCAACGGCTCATTAACCATAATTGTTTTAACTCCATTAACGACGTTTTCCGCGCGCGCTCGGAGTTTGTCACCTAAGTAAATGAATTTGTTGGAGTATTTTTTATCGTGATGGCGGGTCCAGCAAGGGGCCGAAGCAGGCGCGCGAGCCTCTTCCGCGTGCTTTTGCCATGCCTCGCGCTGATCGCGTTGGACGTGACGCCGGCGCTGGCCCAAACCGTCACGCCCGACCTGTTCAGCTCGACGCGCTCCAGCCAGATCATCACGCTGGATTCGCCGTTGCGCCGGACCGGCATTACGACCGTCGACAAGACCGGCGATGCCGCCGACGATGCCAGGCTCCGCGAACGCGACACCGATACGCCGGCGCCATCGCGGATCGGGCAAATTCCGAGTTACGGCCTGCCCGCCGCCAGCGGCGCCGCCGACATCGGCTACGACTCGCTCAATCGCACGCGCAAGAAGCCGAAATATTATCCGGGGCAAGTGAAGCCGAAGCCGCCGGTTGGTCCCGGCAGCCCGCCGCCGCCGATTGCGACGAACACGCGGCTGCGGCTTTCGATCCCACCGTCGGAATCCGCCAACAAGGCGCCGATCCCCCCGGCGATGGCGGGCACGGTGCCAGGCCAGCCGCCGCGCAAGCGGCTCAAGATCGACGACGATCCGTTCGGCGCGGTCGGCGACTACGTCGGCGGCTTTCTGATCAAGTCGGCGCTCGAATTGAGAAGCGGCTACGACACCAATCCCGGGCGCACCTTTGTCCCGAAGGGCTCGCCGGTCTATGTCATCGCGCCGGAATTCCTGGCCGTCTCCGACTGGGAGCGCCACGCGCTGGTGGCTGACTTGCGCGGATCGTTCACGGGTTACACCAACACCTTTCCGCCGGTGGACGGCGTGGTGTCGTCGGCGCCGACCAATGTCGATCGCCCGGACTTCACCGGCCATGTCGATGGCCGTCTCGATGTCACCCATGACACAAGGTTGTTGGCACAAACGCGGCTGCGCGTCGCCACCGACAATCCCGGCAGCCCGAACGTGCAGGTCGGCCTCGCCAGATATCCGGTTTATGCGACGTTCGGCGGCACCTTCGGGATCGATCAGAATTTCAACCGGCTTCAGGTCTCCGGAGGCGCCACCGTCGACCGCACCGTCTATCAGAACTCGGTATTGACCGATGGCTCCGTCACCAGCAACGACGATCGCAACTACAATCAGTTCGGCGGCCTCGGACGTGTCAGCTACGATCTGAGACCGGGCCTCAAGCCGTTCGGCGAGATCGATGGCAACGTCCGCTCGCACGACCTGCTGGTCGATCGCAACGGCTATCAGCGCAATTCGAGCGGCGGAAGCGTCAGGGCCGGCACCACCTTCGAATTCTCCCGGATTTTGATCGGCGAAGCTTCGATCGGCTGGGCGGCGCGCACCTATGAGGATCCGCGTCTGCTGCCGTTGCAGGGCCTGCTGACGTCGGCCTCGCTGATATGGTCCGCGACGCCGTTGACGACGGCCAAATTCATCGCCACGACGTCGATCGACGAGACCACGGTGCCCGGCGTCTCCGGCGTGCTGACGCATCTCTACACCGCGGAGGTCGATCACGATTTCCGCCGCTGGCTCACGGGCATCGGAAAATTCACCTGGGGCACGCAGGCCTATCAGGGCGATTCGCGGTTCGACCGCATCTATTCGATCTCCGGCGATCTCGTTTACAAGATGAACCGCAATTTTTGGGTCACGGGCACGCTACGCCGCGACTGGCTGAATTCCAACATCCCCGGCAACAGCACCGCCTCAACGGTGGTGATGCTGGGCGTGAGGCTGCAGCACTAGGGCTCTGCCAAAAAAGACCGAAACTTAACCGGTGCGAAATACTGTGCCCCTGGAGCGGGGAACAGCATGTCCGATTCCGATTCAGTCCAGATCCATTGCAAGCGATGCCGGTCCAATTTTCGGGACAGGGCGCGAAGGGTTCAGCCCGGATATTCCAGGCAATGCCCGAGCTGCGAAGTGATTATCTTTTTTGAGGAGAGCTCCAGCGACAAGCACGTTCAAACAGCGCTGCTGGCCGCCCGCAGGCTGCGTCGCGTTCTCCAGGAGAGCGAAGGCGTGAAGGCGGTGGCGAAGCCGGAAACGGTCTACGACCGCTCATCGTAGCGCGGATTGCCGGAGCAACAATGACGCCGCCTCACCTCGGCAGCGTCGTGCTTCCCATCAGATATTGATCGATCGCGCGCGCGCAGAGCCGGCCTTCACGGATCGCCCACACCACCAGCGATTGGCCGCGGCGCATGTCGCCGGCGGAGAACACGTTGGGACGCGAGGTCTTGTAGTCGGTCAGATTGGCGCGGACGTTGCCGCGCTGGTCGAGATCGACGCCGAGCATCTTCAGCATGCCGTCGTGCACCGGATGCACAAAACCCATCGCCAGCAGCACCAGCTGCGCGTCGAGGTCGAATTCGGTGCCGGCGATCGGCTTGAACTGGTCGTCGACCTGGACGCAATGCAGCTTTTGCACCTTGCCGTCGGCGCCAGAGAACTTTTGCGTCAGCACCGCGAATTCGCGCTTGGCGCCTTCGGCCTGGCTCGACGAGGTCCGCATCTTCAGCGGCCAGTTCGGCCAGGTCAGGCCCTTGTTCTCGTGCTCGGGCGGCGCCGGCATGATCTCGAGCTGGGTCACGGATTCCGCGCCCTGCCGGAAAGAAGTTCCGATGCAGTCCGAGCCAGTGTCGCCGCCGCCGATCACGACGACGTGCTTGCCGTCGGCGAGAATTTCCGAAACGCCGCCGAGCGGCTCACTCGAGACGCGGCGGTTCTGCTGCGGCAAAAAATCCATCGCAAAATGGATGCCGTCGAGATCGCGGCCGGGGATCGGCAGATCGCGGCCGGCTTCGGCGCCGCCGGTCAGCGCCACCGCGTCATATTGTGTGACGAGTTCGCGCGGATCGACCGCGCCTTGTGAAGAGCCGCCGACATGGGCGCCGTAATGGAACGTGACGCCCTCGGCTTCCATCTGCGCCACGCGGCGGTCGATGATGTGTTTTTCCATCTTGAAGTCGGGAATGCCGTAACGCAGCAGGCCGCCGGCCTTGGCGAATTTCTCGTAGACATGGACGTCGTGGCCGGCGCGCGCGAGCTGCTGGGCGGCGGCAAGGCCCGCCGGGCCGGAGCCGATGATCGCGACCTTCTTGCCGGTCCTGGCGGGGGCGATTTCCGGCTTCAGCCAGCCATTGTCCCAGGCGCGATCGACGATGGCGCATTCGATGGTCTTGATGGTGACCGGGTTGTCGTCGATGTTCAGCGTGCAGGAGGCCTCGCACGGCGCCGGACAGATCCGGCCGGTGAATTCCGGGAAATTGTTGGTCGAGTGCAGATTGCGCGAGGCTTCTTCCCAGTTGCCCTGGTAGACGAGGTCGTTGAAGTCGGGGATCTGGTTGTTGACCGGGCAGCCCGGCGTGCCCGGTTGTACCGAGCCGGTGCCGTGGCAATAGGGAATGCCGCAATTCATGCAACGCGCGGCCTGGTCGCGGGTGTCTTTCTCGCTCAGGGGAATGACGAATTCGCGATAGTGCTGCACGCGCTCCGTGACCGGCGAGTACTTGCGGTCGTGCCGGTCGATCTCGAGAAAACCTGTGATCTTGCCCATTAAACCTGACGCCCCTGCATACCTGCTTCGTCTTCGTTGCTTCCTGTCATTCCCCCGTCATTGCGAGGAGCGGAGCGACGAAGCAATCCATTTTTTGCCTGTGGCCTGATGGATTGCTTCGCTGCGCTCGCAATGACGGTTTTGAGTTCTCTGGTGCCTACGCCCCGATCGCGATTTTCGGCTCGGCGTCGGCGTTGGCCTTCATTTCCTTCAGCGCGCGGCGGTATTCCACCGGCATCACCTTGCGGAATTTCGGCAGCCAGATCTTCCAGTTCGCCAGGATCTCGGCGGCCTTCTTCGAGCCGGTGAGCTTGGCGTGGCGCGTGATCAGGACGTGCAGCCGTTCGACGTCGGATTCGAGCAGGTTCTGGAACACGTCGACCCGGCCATGCGCCTCGAGATCGCCGGAGTGATGATAGGTGTTGGCGTTGATATTCTCTTCCGACAGCACCGGTTCGAGCTCGACCATCGCCATGTTGCAGAGCTTGGCGAAGTCGCCGGCCTCATCCAGCACATAGGCGATGCCGCCCGACATGCCGGCCGCAAAATTGCGCCCGGTCTTGCCGAGCACCACGACGATGCCGCCGGTCATGTATTCGCAGCAATGGTCACCGGCGCCTTCGACCACCGCGACCGCGCCGGAGTTACGCACCGCGAAGCGCTCGCCGGCGATGCCGCGGAAATAGCATTCGCCCTCGATCGCGCCATACATCACGGTGTTGCCGACGATGATGGATTCCTCCGGCACGATGCCGGAATTGTGCGGCGGCTTGACGATGATGCGGCCGCCGGACAGGCCCTTGCCGACATAGTCGTTGCCTTCGCCTTCGAGGTCGAAGGTGACGCCGCGCACCAGCCACGCGCCGAACGCCTGACCCGCGGTGCCCTTGAGGCTGACCTGGATGGTGTCATGCGGCAGGCCGGCATGGCCGTAGATTTTTGCGATCGCGCCGGACAGCATCGCACCGGCCGAGCGGTCGGTGTTGTTGATCTCCTCGTCGATCTTGACCGGCGCGCCGCGGTCCAGCGAAGCCTGCGCCTTCTCGATCAGCCGGCGGTCGAGCACCGCTTCCAGATGATGGTTCTGCTTTTCCGAGTGATAGATCTTCTGGCCCGGCAGTTCCTTCTGGCGCACGAACAGCTTTGAGAAGTCGAGCCCCTTGGCCTTCCAGTGCGCCACCAGCTTGGACTGGTCGAGCATCTGGGTCTGTCCGATCATCTCGTCGAAGGTGCGGTAGCCGAGCTGCGCCATGATCTCGCGTACCTCTTCCGCGACAAAGAAGAAGTAATTGATGACGTGCTCGGGCTGGCCCGTAAAACGCTTGCGCAACACCGGATCCTGCGTCGCGACGCCGACCGGGCAGGTGTTGAGATGGCACTTGCGCATCATGATGCAGCCGGCCGCGATCAGCGGTGCGGTGGCAAAACCGAATTCGTCGGCGCCGAGCAGCGCACCGATCACGACGTCGCGTCCGGTGCGGAAGCCGCCGTCGACCTGGACCACGATGCGGCTGCGCAGCCGCTCGCGCACCAAGGTCTGGTGGGTTTCGGCGAGGCCGATTTCCCAGGGGGAACCGGCGTGCTTGATCGAGGTGAGGGGAGAGGCGCCGGTGCCGCCCTCGAAACCTGCGATGGTGACATGGTCGGCGCGCGCCTTGGCGACGCCCGCGGCCACGGTGCCGACGCCGATTTCGGAGACCAGTTTTACGGATACCTGACCGTCGGGGTTCACGTTCTTCAAATCGTAGATCAGCTGCGCCAGATCCTCGATCGAATAGATGTCGTGATGCGGCGGCGGCGAAATCAGACCGACGCCGGGTGTCGAATGCCGGACGCGGGCGATGATCGCATCGACCTTGTGGCCGGGCAATTGTCCGCCTTCGCCGGGCTTGGCACCCTGCGCCATCTTGATCTGCATCATGTCGGAGTTGACGAGATATTCCGTCGTCACGCCGAAGCGGCCCGAGGCGACCTGCTTGATCGCCGAACGCATGCTGTCGCCGTTCGGCAGCGGCTTGAAGCGATCGCTTTCCTCGCCGCCCTCGCCGGTGTTGGACTTGCCGCCGATCCGGTTCATCGCGATCGCCAATGTCGTATGCGCCTCGCGCGAGATCGAGCCGAACGACATGGCACCCGTGGCAAAACGCTTGACGATGTCCTTGGCCGGCTCGACCTGGTCGAGCTTGATCGGCTTGCGCTTCTCGTCCTCGGCGGTCTTGATCCGGAACAGGCCGCGCAGCGTCAGCAGCCGCTCGGACTGCTCGTTGAGGATTTTGGCGAACGACTTGTAACGCTCCAGCGAATTGCCGCGCGCGGCATGCTGCAGCATCGAGACCGATTTAGCGGTCCAGGCGTGATCCTCGCCGCGGGTGCGGTAGGCATATTCGCCGCCGACGTCGAGCGCGGTCTTGTAGACCTGCGCGTCGCCGAACGCGTCCGCATGGCGGCGCGCGGTTTCCTCGGCGATTTCGGCCAGGCCCACGCCCTCGATGCGGGTATGGGTGCCGGCAAAATACTTGGCGATGAAGTCCGCCTTCAACCCGACCGCGTCAAAGATCTGCGCGCCGCAATAGGACTGGTAGGTCGAGATGCCCATCTTGGACATCACCTTGAGCAGGCCCTTGCCGATCGACTTGATGTAGCGCTTGACGATTTCATAGTCGTCGAGCGTGCCCGGCAGCCGGTCCTTCATCGCGACGATGGTCTCGAACGCCAGATACGGATTGATCGCTTCGGCGCCGTAACCTGCGAGACAGGCGAAATGATGCACTTCGCGCGGTTCGCCGGATTCGATCACGAGACCGACCGAGGTGCGAAGGCCGGTGCGGATCAAATGATGATGCACGGCGGCGCAGGCCAGCAGCGAGGGAATCGGAATCCGGTCCGAGCCCGCCATGCGGTCGG
Source organism: uncultured Alphaproteobacteria bacterium (assembly GCA_963836765.1). Classification (GTDB taxonomy): domain Bacteria; phylum Pseudomonadota; class Alphaproteobacteria; order Rhizobiales; family Xanthobacteraceae; genus Bradyrhizobium. Next base: position 1,037 of record CAWILG010000010.1, on the reverse strand, counting down.
ACAGGATGATGATGTTGATGCCTTCGCGCACCGCGCCTTCGGCGCGCGCGCACAATTCGTCGAGCACCTGTTCCAGGCCCGCAGCGCCGAAGCCGGCGTGGAAAGTGGTGTCCAGCGTGCGCGATTTGAAATGGGCTTCGGCGACGTCCGAGATCGAGCGGATCTTTTCGAGATCCGCGTCGGTCAGGATCGGCTGGCGCACTTCGAGGCGCTTGGTGGACGCCATGCCCTGCAGGTCGAACAGGTTCGGCCGCGGCCCGATGATCGAGACGAGGCTCATGACAAGCTCCTCGCGGATCGGATCGATCGGCGGGTTCGTCACCTGCGCAAAGTTCTGCTTGAAATAGGTGAACAGCGGCTTCGGCCGGTCCGACAGCGCCGAGATCGGCGTGTCGTTGCCCATCGAGCCCGCGGCTTCCTCGCCGGTGGCGGCCATCGGCGTCATCAGGATCGTGACGTCTTCCTGGCTGTAGCCGAACGCCTGCTGGCGGTCGAGCAGCGGCAGGTTCGAGCGCATGCCCTTGGAGGCCGCGTCCGGCAATTCCTCGAGCTGGATCTGGGTGCGGCCGAGCCAGTCGCGATAGGGGTGGCTCTTGGCGAGCTGCGCCTTGATCTCGTCGTCGGGAATGAGGCGTCCCTGTTCGAGGTCGACCAGCAGCATCTTGCCGGGCTGCAGCCGCCACTTGGTGACGATGTCTTCCTCGGGGATCTTCAGCACGCCCATTTCGGACGCCATCACGATGCGGTCGTCCCGGGTCACGAGATAGCGCGCCGGACGCAGGCCGTTGCGGTCCAGCGTCGCGCCGATCTGGCGGCCGTCGGTAAACGCAATCGCGGCGGGGCCGTCCCACGGCTCCATCAGGGCTGCGTGATATTCGTAGAACGCGCGGCGCGTCTCATCCATCAGGGGATTGCCGGCCCAGGCTTCCGGAATCATCATCATCACCGCATGCGGCAGCGAGTAGCCGCCCTGCACCAGGAATTCGAGCGCATTGTCGAAACAGGCGGTGTCGGACTGGCCCTCATAGGAGATCGGC
>CAWILG010000009.1:0-71452 GCA_963836765.1 uncultured Alphaproteobacteria bacterium | reverse complement strand
GAGACTGGCCCTGATCGAGCCGCGCGATCAAAGCTTCGACGTGCTGACCTACCGGTGCAGTCCCTGCAATTCCGGCGAGAGCTTCCTGAAGGCTCGCTAGATCGGATTTTGAGGTCGCCGACGCCGATATTATCCGTTCAGCGCGGCTGTTCCTGTCTGCGTCAGCACAGGTCCCTCATCGCGCAGTTCGATCAGACCGAGGTCGGTCAGAACGCGCAGATCCTCGCTGCTGACAGACGACATTTTCAGCCGGCGGGCCTGGATGTCGCGCAGCGTCCAGCGAAGACCGATAGCTCTTTCGAGGCTCAATTCAGCGAAGGGATTGTCCACCATCCGCTTCGACTATTGCGGCATTTCGATCAGATTTTGTCTTCGCGGCGGCTAATTCTTGCAATCGGCGGATCGTGCGGAGTTGTCACCGGGTTCTTTCAAACCGGCGTCAGGCCTGCCGCGACGACCGGACATTGGCGGCTTCAACATATAGGGCCGCCGGACCAAATCGATCGGCGCTGAGGCCTCCTCAATAGCGATAGGGTTCGATATCCAGCAACGGGAAGGCGCTGAATACGCTCGGCGGATTGGTCGGCGTCGCCCCATGCAGGTAGGACTTGTCGAGTTCGGCATAGCTGGTGACGCCAAGCAGCCCGAGGCACCGGATCACTTCGTCTTCCAGCAATTCCAGCATCCGCACGATGCCGGCTTCCCCTCCTGCTGCGAGCGCCCAGCATTGCAGGCGGCCGATGCCGACAAGATCCGCGCCGGAGGCGATCGCCTTCACGATGTCGGTGCCGCGGCAGATCGAGCCGTCCACCATGATCTTGGCGCGGCCTGCGACGGCCTGAACGATCTCAGGCAGCACATGCATCGAGCCGCGGCCATGGTCGAGCTGACGGCCGCCGTGGTTCGACACATAGATCCAGTCAACCCCATGATCGAGTGCGATAACCGCGTCCTCCGCCGTGGCGATCCCCTTGAGCACCAGCGGGATTTTGTACTTGTCCTTGATCAGTTTTACGGTGCGCCATTCCAGCCCTTTCTGGAAGTCGCCGCCGGTGGCGCGAATGCGGCTTTCGCGAACATAGCGCTTGGCGATATCGCGCTCGCGCCGGCTGTAATGGGCGGTGTCGACGGTCAGGCAGAACGCCGTATAGCCGTTGGCGATGGTACGGCTGACGGTGTCTTCGACGAAGGCATCGTCGCCGCGGACATAGAGCTGGAAGATGCGCAACGCGTCGGGCGCGGCATTTGCGGTGTTCTCAAGCCCCGGCTCGGACACCGAGCTCAGCATATGGGCTGCGCCGAACCTCCCGGCTCCGCGCGCGACGGCGGCGCCGCCGCCGGGATCGAAGATCTCAAGCGCGCCGACCGGCGCGATCATCACCGGCAGGCGCAACTTGCGGCCGAACAGCCTCGCCGACGCGTCGACCTGGGCAACGTTGCGCAGCACGCGCGGCCGGAATGCAATTTCATCGAGCGCCATGCGGTTGCGGCGCATGGTGGTCTCCGTCTCCGCGGCGCCAACGATGTAATCCCAGGCGTTCTGGTTCAGCCGGGCGCGGGCTTTTCGCACGAATTCGTGGAGATTCTGGAATTCTTCGCCGCTGGCGCCGAGTTCGACATTTCTCGCCGGCCGGATGGGGGTCCCGTCATTCATGGTGCTTCTCTCCCGTTTTGGCGGCACATTAGCCGCAGATAAACGGGAAAAGCTACCGCCTTGAACGGGTGAATCCGGCGCAGAAACGGAGGGCTGCTATTCGCTCGCGAGGTGCATGGGCAAGGCCTGGAAAATTCCGACGCCCGAGACCTGGGAAGCGATCAGGAACGCCGCCATCACAGCAGGTACGGTGATGAATCTCAGAAATTGATCAATCGAAAGCATTGCGATGTCGTCCCCAAGGTGCTTCAGAGGCGAATTCAATTCGCCCCTTGCGTCGTCTGCTGATCGCCCATGAAAAGCTGGTCGGTATAGGCCGCCCCGGAAATTGTGAGCAGCGCGAGAATCGAAATCACGGCCAATGTTTTCATGACGCCAGCGTCGGCTTCGATTATGGCCAAAAAGGTCAGAGCTTGGCGCATTTTCGGGACCAACACAGGGGGACTTCGTGGCCGCGGGCGCGGCGCACTCACCGCCGTTCACCCGCCCGAAAAGCGGTTTCTGTACTCGGTGGGCGATACGCCGAGGTGCCGCAGGAACGCCCGCCGCATGCGTTCGTCGTCGCCGAAACCGGCGCGTTTGGCCACCTCGACGACACCGCCGATTTGCCTGCTTTCGAGCAGCAGCCGCGCGGTTTCGACCCGCAACGCCTCGACGCCGCTCGCCGGCGTCATGCCGGTGCGGCTGGCGTAAGTGCGGGCGAAGGTCCGGGGCGTCATCCCGGCCTTTTCAGCGAGCGTTTCGACCCTGAGATCGCTTGCGATGTTTTCGATGATCCAGGCGTGCAGTGCACTGAAACGCCCTTCGACGTCGGAGGCCTGCGCCGCCAGCACGGTAGAGAACTGGCTCTGGCCACCGGGCCGCTTCAGAAACACCACCAGTCTTCGCGCGACGTCGAGCGCGGTGGTATGGCCGAAATCCTCCTCGATCATGGCCAGCGCCAGGTCGATGCCGGCGCTGACGCCGGCCGATGACCAGACCCGTCCGTCCTTGACGAAGATCGCATTCGGCTCGACGCGGATGTTGGGGAAGCTGTCCTGCAGTCTTGGGCAATAGCGCCAGTGGGTTGCGGCGCGCTTTCCATCCAGCACGCCGGTCCAGGCCAACGCGAAGGCCCCGAGGCACACCGAGGCCACGCGGCGCGCCTTCGGCAGCGTCTGCGCAATCCATTTCATCAACTCGGCGTCCTTGCGCATCTCCCAGATGCCGGGGCCGCCCGGGATCACCAGCGTATCGACCTGATGCGGCCGGACGCTGTCGATCGGCGCTGGTGTCGACCATCATCCCGACGTCGGTCGGCACCAACCCGCCCGAGGTCGAGAGATATGACAGCGAATAGCCCGGGCCCGGCAGTTCGATCGCCTGCAACTCCGCGAATACCTGCGCCGGACCGGAGATATCGAGCAGGGTCACGCCTGGAAAGGCGACGATCGCGATGCACCGCAGCGGTGCCTCTTCGCGCGGGTCGGGACGGCGGGAGTTGGCAGATTTCGAGGGCATATTGTCCTTTAAGCCATTCGAGGCTCGCCTGTATAGCTCACGATGGGTAACTGGAGTTCGGCCATGTCGCGAAATCTGGGCGGCCAAGATCAGGCGATCGCGTCGCCCTGGACGGATTACACGGTCTACAGTTTCCCCGATGCATCCTATATCGCGACCTCCGACCGGCAGCCGCTGATGGACGCGATGAACGGCATCATCGCCGTCAACTGGAATGCGACGGAGCCGCACTGGACCGCAGCCTCCTCCCCGTTCGACAGCAAATACAGCCTCATACTGGTTTACGATGGTTCCGGCCTGATCGCATTTTCGGTCTATCGCGTGCTGCGGATTTCCGGCGGGCTTGCGATCTATCGCAGCGGCACGGAGGTGCTTCCCGCCCATCAGGGCCGCGGCCTCTATGGGTTTTTCACCGCGGAAGTGCTGAAGTGCTCAAGGGCCGCCGAGCAAGGCGAAGGCAGCGTGCTCTATGGATGGCGGACGCGAAATCCCATCGTCTGGGCGGCCAACGCCAAGATCTGCGAAAAAGTGACGCCCGCCCTGCTTGGCGACGCGCAGGATCCCGCATTGCAAGCGGCCTGTGTCGAAATGTGCTCGTCGCTTTATCCCGGCAAATCGCTCGAAGTGCCCGGCATGATCATGCGCGGCGCCTATGGTCATATCAAGCATCATCGGCAGGCCTATCATGGCGCAGCGTCGCTGGTCGATGCCGCGATGTCCCGCATGATTCCCAATTCGGCGGATGCCCTGTTCTCGGTCGGTTACGCGAGGGTGTGATGTCGATGCTCGGACAACATGCCGTGCTCACTCCTGCCTCCAGGTTCGGCGATCGTGCCTACCTTGCCTGGGCGACGGTCGCCATCGCTTACGCCATCGCATTCCTGCAGCGGGTATCGCCGCAGTCGGTCAGCCTCAACTTCATGCACGACTTCAACACCGATGCCGCCGGCGTCGCGATGCTCGCCTCCAGTTACTTCTGGGGCTACACCTTGATGCAGATTCCGGCGGGCGTACTGGTCGATCGCTATGGCGTCAAGCGCGTGGTGCTGTGCAGCATGGCGGCTTCTTCGCTGGGAAGTGCCGCCTTTGCGCTGGCGCCAAACCTGCTCGATGTTTTTGCTGCCCGCCTGATCGTCGCCTGCGGAGATGCGCTCGTCTTCACCGCACTGTTGAAGCTTGTCGCACAGAGCTTTGCCGACGAGCGCTTTGGGGTCATGTCCGGCATCTCGCAGGTGTCGGGCTATGTTGGCGGCGTCATCGCGACGACGCCGCTGGCAGCCGCAGTGACCGGCTTTGGCTGGCGCGCATGTTTCCTGTTCATCGCCGGCGTCGGTCTGGCTAATCTTGCTTTCGCCAAGGTCGCGCTCAAGCCCGGTCCGCCGTCGCACAGCGACAAGACGCTGAAGGGCGTTGTCGTCGCCGCGCGGCAATCCCTGTCGCATATCGCGAACTGGGGCTGCGCCATGACCTTCGCATCCCACTTTGCGGTGGTGACGACCCTGTCGGGCGTCTGGGGCATTCCGATGGTGGCGCATTTCTTCAATATCTCGCCGACGGCAGCCGGGACTCCCCTGCTCGCCTTCATGATCGGCAATGCGGTCGGCTCGATCTTTCTTGGCCACGCGGCTGACCGCGCGGCTGCTGCGCTCGACGGCGCGCTGATCCGTATCTGTGTGCTGCGGATGATCCTGATCGCGATGTTGTTGCCGCCGGTCGCACACGCGTTCGGCTTGATCTATGTCAGCATCGTGTTCACCGCACTCGGACTTGTAGCGGGGGGGACGGTACCGCTGGTGCTTAAATGCACGAAGAAGCTTTACACCGCAGACCTCATCGGCGTTGGCGCATCGGTGAACACGACCGCGGCGGGAATCTTCGCAGGCATCTCGCAACCCGTCATCGGGTTCGCCATGGTCGCCGCCAGCCGGTTTGCCGGAACCGACGCCACGCAAGGCCCGGCCGGGATCGGCGACGCCGGCTATGGCACCCTGATCGGGATTCTGCTGCTGATGTCGCTGCCGGGTATCGCCGGGCCGCTATTGATGAGAGGCAAATTGACAGTTCGTTAGCCAGATTGAACGCAGAGGGGGCATTATGGAGCGCTTGTTTTTGAGAAAAGGAGATGTTGCTTCGGAGTATCCGGTGAGCAGCTGGCAAAGCGTGTTGTTCTCCGAATTCGAAGCGCAGATGAGCAGCGAGGCGCGACCGTTTCCCTGTGTTTTCGGTGTAGCCGGCCATCGCCAGGACCAGTTGCGCTATCTGTTCCTTGATCCCTATGACGTCGAAGTGCTCGGCGCCCAACTCGCGCAATATGTCGCCGAATCCAGATCGTGCGGGCCCAACACATCGCTGATCGTGTTTACGCGGCCGCGCCCGGTGCAAACGCTCGACGCCTATTATCGCAAGATGTGGCTGACGCTCGACCAGCTGGCGCGCCTCGACAAGAATCCGTGGCCCGAGGAGATTCCCGAACAGATCGATCATCCGATGTGGGAGTTCTCGTTCGCAGGCGAGCCGATCTTCGTCGTCTGCACGACGCCCGCGCATGTGATGCGACAAAGCCGCCGATCAAGCGCCTTCATGCTTACCTTCCAGCCGCGATGGGTATTCGAGAAGATTCTTGGAACCGAGAAGGCTGCCAACGCCGCGTTCGCGGAAGTGCGCAAGCGGCTCATCCCCTACGACAGCGCAAGTCCCTCGCCGCACCTCGGACGCTACGGCGCGTCCGATGGACGCGAGTACCAGCAATACTTCCTGCATGACGACAACCAGGTGGAGGGCGGCTGTCCCTTTGCCAAGCTCGCACAAACCAAGACGGCTCACGTCGAAGACAAGGAGCAAGCGGCATGACCCAGATCATCGAAGGTCACAACACCGAATTTGCCATCGATCCGGCAATACTGAGCCTGCTCCCGGAGCAAGGCAGCATCGAATTGCAGCACGATGCCGCGGGCAAGGTACATAGCTTCCACACCCATCCCGTGGACGAGATCCTTGTGATCATCAGTGGCAGGCTGAACTTTATGTGGGACGGCGGCCAGCGCATCGTCGGCGCCGGCGACACCATCCTGTTGCCCGCCGGCACGCTTCACCAATCCGAAGCGCTGGAGGGCGGTGCAGTCTATGCGATCGCGACGCGCCCGCCCGCCAATCCAATCCGGAACTGAAAGGAAGACGCTAAGCTAAAGAGGTAACGAAGTTTTCAAGACAGTGAGGGATCGCCCGGCGACGGGTCAGTCGCAATACGTTCGACCAGTTCAATGACTTCGGAACGCTGGTCGGGAGCAAGTTTGAGGAAGGCCTTCAACAGCCGCAGGCTTTCAAGGGTTTCGCTCGATGGAGCTCCGAGTTTCTTCTGCAGCTCTGCAACATATGTGGGATTTTTCATCTCGCACCTAAGGTGAGGAACAGGAATGGCATACCCAGGTAAACGTGAGGGCTTGGCCCAGAAAGTCGACACCGCAGCACAGGAAGCCGAACGACTCGGCCTGACGACAGCAACCTTGATACTTCGTATGGCCCGTCTCGAGATCGACCGGGCAGAACCCGACGAAGTTGAAAGTATGCCAAGGAACAACCTGCGCAGCAAGCCGAACTGAACGGCCGAAACGGCCCGATTTGGCTCTCTGAACAACGGTTTGCGGTATTAACGTATCACCCCGGGATAGGCTGAAAGGCTGATCCCGGGCGGTGTACGCCCGCTTGGAGTGCCCGGGGCGCAGCCCGTTGACCGGTCTGCCCGCTCCCGCCAACCGGCGAATGGCTAGCTACTTGCCGGCGCAAAATTGATGCTTTCGAGCCTTTGGTCAACAGCGTTCGGCAAAGAAAAACCCGCCGGGGTGGGCGGCGGGGGTCTGAAGCGAGCAGTAATGGGGGCGAGGCTTACGGGGCAGCTCGCGCGCTCATGACGCGACCGATGTTGAGGAGATTGTCGGAGATCACACCGAGGCCGACCCAACGCTGCATTCCGTCGTCGGACCTGTATCGGCAACGATCGAGGCCATTTCGCCGCTTGACCACACTGATGCGTCCCTCGCATCCGGTGCGCCATTTCTGGCCGTTGCGGAACCAGCGCTTCTTCTGCTCGCGTTTGCGCTCAGGACTCTTGCTCGAGCGATTGGGAATGCACACACGCTTGACACCCATCGCTTTCGCCGCCGCCTCATTCCTGGCGGAATAGAACCCGGCATCAGTCGCCACCAGTCGCGGCACGCGCCCCAGCTTGGCCTGGTGGGCTGCGATGGCTGGGATCAGGAGATCGGAATCATTGGGTCGCCGAGCATAGACTTCATAGTCGACGATGATCTGGTTTTCCGCTTCTTGCAGCTTGATCATCTTGCCGAACTCGTTGGGCTTGCCGGCCTTGCCCTTGCGGATGACCTCGGTCGAGGGCTCGAACACGCTGAGAATCTTGCCTTCGACGTGTGTGTCGCCATGGACGATACGCGCCCGCGTCTGATGCATCACCCGACGAACCAGCGGCAACATCCTGTCGAGCTCCTCGCGCAAACCCTCCAATGCGATCTGCTGCACAACGTCTGCGGACCACTTCACTCGTTCCGATATTTCCTTCGAGAAGCGCTTCGCCTGACCCACCACCCGGCTCGTCGTATCGAGTAACCGGCGATAACGCTGCTGCAACCGGTCCCTATTGAGCGGACCTTTGGCGCGCGCTATTCGCGCGATCTCGAACAGCCGGAATTTCACACTCCGGCTGCGGTCGCGCAGTTTGGTCCCGACCGCGCCCGCGATCTCCGTAATCTTCTTCATGGTGCGGGTCAGCACCCGCACTCCATCCCCCAACAGCGTGCTGTCTGTCGGATGGTGGATGTTGGTTTCCACCACGGTCGTGTCCACGCGCATTCGTCGCCCCGCAACCACACCATTGTGCTGCGCTATTTTCACCAATCGATCGTGGATCTGCCTGAGCGCCCGTGGCCCGACCGCCACGCCCCATCGCCCGATGGTCTTGGCGTCCGGCATCTTCCCGCTGCCCACTCGAGTAAAGTCTCGGTACACGAGGTTGGCGCGCACCTCGCGTTCCAAAGCGGCATAGCTCAGGTTCCGGATGTGCTTGAGGACCAGCAGACGTAACACCACCTCGGCCGGCGTACCGAGCCTGCCGCGGCTACGGCTCTTGGGATGCCGCTTCGCCAGCGCTTCGTAGACCGCCGCCACAATCTCTTCGTCCGCCAGCGCCTGATCGGCATACTCCATCCAGTCTTCGCGCAGATCACTCACTTCCTCGGTGATAAACCCGTCGCCGAAGCTGAGCTGCGCCCGCCGCATCTCAATCATCTCGCCGCCCCGCGCGCCTTCGATGCGGCTCTGGACGTAGCAGCTCATGATTGAGCTCGCAGCCACGGGCCCCGGCAAATGCCGCTTGGGGGCAGATAGGGCTATCCCGCTATTACCGCTCACAAGTCCGCAACAAAGTGCTAGGCTCTTCCTTGTCCAGCGGCGTGGTTAGTCTGGCCGTCCGGAGGGCGCTGTGACCGAGCAGCGGGTTCAGAGGCGATTAGCCGCAATCTTGGCCGCCGACGTAGTCGGTTATTGCGCGCTCATGCAAAACGCCGAAGAAGCCACCTACGCCGAGTTCGAGCGGCTGAAGCGCGAAGTAGTCGAGCCTAGCCTCTCCCACCACGACGGGCGACTGATCAGGACCACGGGTGACGGCGCGTTGGCCGAGTTCGCAAGTCCGTCGGCTGCGGTGCGATGCTCGGTGGAGATACAGGAAAGCATCGCGTCAGGCCGAAGCCCCCTTAAGCTACGCATTGGGGTCAATCTCGGAGAGGTTATCGTCGGGGCTGACGGCGATCTTTTTGGTGATGGGATCAACATTGCTGTCCGGCTGGAGGGGACCGCCGACCCAGGCGGCATCCTGATTTCCGAAAAGGTGTACAGCGAAGTCGAAGGCAAGCTGGACTTTGGCTTCGAGGACCGGGGTGAACAGCAGCTCAAGAACATCTCCAAGCCGGTCCGCGCTTTTGCTGTGCGCGCGGGAGCGCATAGCCAGCTAAGCGAGAGGCTAAGTGCGGCCCCGCCACTTCCAGATAAGCCCTCCATCGCTGTGCTGCCGTTCGAGAACATGAGCGGCGATCCCGAGCAAGAGTATTTTGCGGATGGAATGGTTGAGGAAATCATCACCGCGCTCTCACGGTTCAAATGGTTGTTCGTGATCGCGCGCAATTCGAGCTTTACGTTCAAGGGCAAAGCCGTCGATGTGAAGGAGGTCGGACGCAGGCTTGGCGTGCGCTATGTCCTTGAGGGGTCTGTGCGCAAGGCATCAGGTAAGGTTCGCATCACCGGGCAGTTGATTGACGCGGTTTCCGGGACGCACATCTGGGCGGACAGGTTCGAGCGTGATCTAACAGACGTTTTCGCTCTCCAGGACGAAGTAACAGTCGCCGTTGTCTCGGCCATTCAGCCAAAATTGCTTCAGAAAGAAATTGCAATGGCGGCGCGGCGGCGACCGGAGGACCTCACCGCCTATGATTTTTATCTACGGGCTATGCCGCAGTTCTACCTAACGACCCGCGAAGGGGTGGCCGAGGCGATCAGGCTGGCTCGTCGGGCTTTGGAACTAGATCCCCGGTTCGGCTTGGTCGCGGCTCTGGCAGGCGCCTGTCACACGCGCAACGTCGTTTGGGGCTATGCTGTCGATCCCCAATTCGAACGCAACGAAGCGGTTCGGCTTCTTCGCTGGGCATTGAGCGTCGACGATGGTGATCCAGACACGCTAGCAGTGGCTGCCGTCATCTCGGCGTACATGGTCGGCGATAGTGAAATTGAAATCGAAATGGCTGACCGGGCGGTCGCGCTCAACCCAAATTCATACCTCGCGTGGCACGGCCGAGGCTGGGTCTATGAAGTAGCGGGGCTGCCGGAGGAAGCGATACGGAGCTTTGAACGCGCCATTCGCATGAGCCCGGTGGACCCGATGCTACACCAGACGCTTAGTGGGATGGGATATGCCTTTATTGAGCTTGGTCGCTTTGACGAGGCCATCGTCGCAGGGAAGAGAGCCCTTCGTCAGAACCCCTCCTTGTTGGGGGTAGCTTATCGCTGTCTCGCGTCCGCTTTCGCCCTTCTTGGACGTGACGCTCAGGCCCGTGAGGCGGCCGCGCGTCTGCTTGAGGTCGATCCCGCCTTCACAATATCCGCGAGGATGGGTCGGGTCAGACGATCACACGTGAAGCTGTTGATTGAGGGGCTTCGGAAGGCGGGGCTGCCCGAATGAGCTCGGTGCGTTTGCGCCGAATGACCGCTTGTGTGAAGGTTTGCGTACGCCGGCCCAGGTGTGCGCCGCGCCACCGTCATCGGGCCGGCATCCGCAAACCTTCACAGAAGCGGCCGCTCCATAATCGCTCATTCTGCAAACGACAGAGCGAGGCCAATCGGTTGATCAAGGTACGTGAACCAGAGATTTGGCGACTTCACGCGTGCAATTTATGAACGACTGGACCGCAGGGCTGAGAGTCCGGTTCCTCAAGAACACGATTTCGGCTGAAATCCGCGGGCCCGTGGATGTTAGCGGCAAAACCTTCAAAGCGGCTCGATGCCCGCTTAATGCCGCGACGGACGCCGGAAGAATGCCGACAAATTCGCCGCTCGCTATCAGCGACACCGTAAGCTGTATGGCTATGGTTTTGAGAAGCGGCTTCGGTGGTGAAAAGCCACTGGCTCGAAATACCTCGGCAACCAACGCGCCCGGGGCGCTATCATAGGGTGGCAAGATCCAATTGCCCTTGATGATGTCTGCGAGGGAAGGTCGGCGCTTTCGCGCGAATTCGCTGTGCGCTCCGACAACGAAAACAAACGGCTCATCGAATAAAATTTCGGAATGGAAGTCGTCCTGCCGTCCTGTGGCCCTCGTAATCAGCAGATCGATCTTGCGCTCACGCAGTTCCTGGACCTGATGTTCACCAGGATTGGTCAATCTAATGTCCAGTTGCACGCCGGGAAATTCGGCCGAAAATTTGCGCACGATCGGCGGCACCAAGCTGTGCAAAATAATGTCGGTGCATCCCAGCCTCACCTCGCCGGAGTGTGGATCGGATAGGTGCTCGAGCGAGCGAAGGCCTTGCTGCATCTCGTCGAAGACATTGATGCCGCAACGAAGCAACACTTCGCCATGAGCCGTGAGTTCGACACCCTGCGAGCCGCGATCGAACAACCGCACGCCGAGCGTGCCTTCAATTTCGGATATCGCCTTGGAGACGGCGGGATGCGAAATACTCAGCCTGGCGGCCGCCTTCGCCATGCTGCCAGTATCGGCAACCGCCATCAGGATATGAAGGTCGCGTAACTTGAGGCGGCGGCCAATTCGATCCGACCAGTCCATTGCGAACCTTAACCTGGGGGTTACAGGGATGTCGCAATTTTCGGTCTACCAGATAACGCCCCGACCGACCAGAGTGGCGAGGGTTCGGTGATTACCGGACCGGAGAGAGCCCAACACCAGGACGATCCCATGATCACGAAACGAAGGCTCATATCACTGGCGTGTACCGGTGGCCTTGCCGCCATTTTCCCCGACGCGCTTCAAACCGCCGCCGCCGAGACCGCTTCACGCATACTGGTGGGTTTCGGCGCCGGCGGCGCCATCGACGTGATCGCCAGAATGCTGGTCGGGGGAATGAAGGACTACGCGCCTTCGTTCATCGTCGATAATCGTCCCGGCGCCGGCGGCCGTGTCGCACTCGGGGCGCTGAAAAGCAGTCCGGCCGACGGCACCGCTATGGTCCTGGCACCGGCTTCCAATTTCGCCGTGTTCCCGCATGTCTACAAGAAGCTGGGTTATGACGCCTTCCGGGATTTCGTCCCGGTCACGACCGTCTGCTCGTTTCCATTTCTGATCACGGTGGGTCCGATGGTGCCGGCCGAGGTCGGGACGCTGGCCGAATTCGTGAGGTGGTGCGCAGCTAATCCGAAGCAGGCGACTTACGGCACGGCGGCGGCAGGATCGATGTTGCATTTCACCGGCGTGACCTTGGCCAAAGCGGGCGGGTTCGAATTCGTGCATTTGCCCTATGGCGGCCCGAGCGGCATTCAGGACCTGATCGGAGGGCGAATTGCCGCAACGATCTATCCGATCGGCACCGCACTGCCGCATGTGCAGTCCAGCGCCATCCGGGCACTGGCGACAACCGGGACGCAGCGATCCCTTCTGCTTCCCGATGTGCCGACGGTTCGGGAGGGCGGATATCCTGCGCTGGAAGCCAATGAGTGGTTTGGCGTCTTCGTCCCGGCAGATACTCCTGCTGGAACGGTGAACCACCTCGATGGCGCGATCCGCGCGGTGGTCGCAACCGGCGCCTTCAAGAACGCGCTGGCCAAGCTTGCCGTCGACCCTGTCGGCTGAAACGCCTAAGGAGTTCGCACAGCTGGTCAAATCCGACTTCGACCGCTGGGGACCGATCGTGCGGGCCTCCGGCTTCACGCCCGAGGATTGAGGCGCGTTATGGTCACCCCAACTAGCACGCGCCGACACCGGACCCCCGACCAAATTCTCGGTCCCTACTTTCCAACCGGACGTACGCCGGTCACGCAGGACGACCTGACCTCCGTCAAAGGGATCGAAGGGCTTGCGCAGGGAGAGATCATCGAGGTCACGGGAAGAGTACTCAATCTCGATGGCGAGCCTGTCCGCGGGGTACCCGTCACGGTCTGGCAGGCCAACACCTTCGGCCGCTACGTTCACGTCAATGACCCCAATCCCGCGCCACTCGACCCAAACTTTGTCGGTTGCGTCGGCATTCGATCTGACAGCGATGGCGTCTATCGGATCAAAACCGTAAAGCCCGGTGCCTATCCCGCAGGTCCGGACTGGATGCGCCCGCCCCACATTCACTTCGATGTTCACGGCCGGTTCGAGCGGCTGATCACCCAGATGTATTTTCCCGACGAACCGCTCAATGCCTGCGACCGGCTGCTCAACGCCGCGCTGCGTCCGGATTTGCTGATTGCAAAGCCGGCTCCATCGGAAGATGGATCCGGCGTTCGTATGCTGAATTTCGATATTGTTCTTGCGCGGGGATAGACGTTCTTCGTCGACAGGACCGAAGCCGTTGGTAGCCGACTTTGCGAATGACCCTTCGCGCCAGAACCGGACTTATTCGATCACCTCGTCAACTCGATGCGGTGCATGACGACAGCCAGCCGACGCGCCAGGGCCACGATCGCCTTCTTCATTCCGCGGCGCCTCGCGATCTGCATGGCCCAGGCCTTGAGCCATGACCACTTTTTTGAATGCATCATGCTCTGCGCAGCTTCGTAGAGCATCGTCCGCATCATCTCATCGCCACAGCGCGATATTTTGCCGCTCCAATCGATCTCGCCCGATTGATACCTGGAGCAGGTCAGCCCAAACACCGCCCCGACTGACTTGGATTTGCGGAACCGGGCTGGCACATCGACGGTAGCGCGATAGGTCAGCGCCACCACGGGGCCGACACCGGGGATCGTCATCAGGCGCCGGCAAACCTCATCCTCCCGGACGATCGCCAGCAAGCGACGGTGCAGGATGACGATCTGTTCACGGAGCACCCGCCGGACGATGAGCAGCGGCTCCACCAGTACCGCCAAGTCGGGGATATTCTCGACAAGCTCCTGGATGCGGGCCTCGAACCTCACCTTGCCAACCATTCCGACCTTGAGGCCGAAGTTGCGCAACGTACCTCGCAGATCGTTCTCGATGGCGATGGCCTTCGACTGCAGAAGCTTGCGATGGGTCAGCAGCATACCCAGTTTCTGACTGCGGAGCGTCTTCACATGCACCGGACGGTACAGTCCCACCCGGATCATCTGAGCGATGCCGCGCGCGTCGTTGCGGTCGGTCTTGTTGATCTGCGCCTTCAGCACCGCCCGCATGTGCCGCGTCTCGACACAGATCACCGGTAACTCGGCTCCCGTGTCATCCACAATGCAGATGCTGGTTTCCTTGACCGATACGTCCAATCCACCAAAATGGTCCATGCTGCGCTTCTCCTTCTGATGCTTGAGGTCGTCACCAAGGACCTCGTTTTCACCATCAGCCTGAAGCGCAGCACCCAAAATCTTCAGCTATCCACAAGCTGGGCCGGCCGATTACACCATCTTGTGGGGCACTTTTCAGACATGGCCCGATGTCCGACTTGAGTTCGTAATGCGGACCAAAGCGGGCGTCTGCCAACACTTATGGATTTATGAACACCTAGTCCTTTCGCAGTTTCTCGCGTTCAAGCTGCTCAAGGAAATCAGCTAAGGCAACGTTGCCTGCGAACCGCGCGGCTTCATAGGTGCTGAAGCCCCCAGCTTCGAGCAACACACCCATCGGGTTGCCCCGGCGAATAATTCTCCATCGCCAGGAAGGCGGATGGGTTAAATCGCGGATCGCTCTGACGTAGTAGCCCCAATCATCTCGCTCGCGAACCATGGCCGCCGAATTTCAAGGTCTTCAAAGGGCCGTGCATGGTATTGCGAGAACCACACTTAGAAAACCCCTGCCACCTAGTAAATCAGGCCGACTTCCCCGATCGCTTTCTGAGGTCTAAGCGTTTCTTCCTAGCGATCCGGCGGCAAGGTGCTGGTGTTAGTTGTTTCCGAAGGCCTGAAGCGGTCCCAACTGATAAGCTTTGAACCTCTTTTGCTTATCAGTCGGCGGACTGACTCCATCTTATGCCATTCCTTAATCTGAACCGCGATACGGCTCAGTCCTCCACCCGATCCGCAACTCGCGTGTAAGTTTTCCGGTTTTTCAGCGATCTACTGTCCCGCATTCTGACATGAGAAAGGTACGCACTAAGCCTGAGAGCCGAGTTGCGTCCGCTCAGCTGGCCTTGCGGCGGAGGAAGGCCGGGATATCGAGAACGTTGTCATCGATAAAATTTCGCGCAGGAGCGGAACGGCCGTACGGATCAGGGCCATGCGGAGCCGCATGGCGCGCATATTCCGAATTCGGGTTTGTCCACCGCCCTTCGGGGTGGCGGGCCGCTGGGAGGGCCGGCGGACTCTCTAACTGCGGCAGCGGCGCATTTCGCTCGATGCGGCCGGCGATGCGACGGCTGACGTTGCGCACCCTGCCGGCGAGTTCTGTGAGTAAGCTTTCCGCTGGTTCCGTCTGGCGCGCCGGATCGAGATTATCGATGCCGGTCGCCACCACCGAGACGCGGACGATACCCTCCAGGCTTTCATCGAAGCACGCGCCGACGATGATGTTGGCGTCCTGGTCTGCCTCTTCGCGAATCCGGGTGGCAGCTTCGTCGACCTCGAATAACGACAGGTCCTTGCCGCCGGTGATAGAGATTATGAGGCCACTGGCGCGCTTGATCGAGGGATTCTCGATCAATGGATTGGAGATCGCGGTCATAGCGGCGTTGAGCACACGCTTCTCGCCAGAGGCCTCGCCCCTGCCCATCATGGCCTTGCCCTTCTCGCGCATTACGGCGAGAACGTCGGCAAAATCCAGATTGATCAAACCTTCCTTGACGATAAGGTCGCTGATGCAGGCCACGCCCGAATAAAGCACCTGATCGGCCAAGGCGAAGGCATGCGTGAACGTGGTTTTCTCGTTGGCCACCCGGAACAGGTTCTGATTTGGGATGATCAGCAGGGTGTCCACCACCTTAAGCAATTCTGCGATACCGGCTTCAGCAAACCGCATGCGGCGCTGGCCCTCGAAGTGGAATGGCTTGGTGACCACACCGATAGTGAGGATGCCAAGCTCACGTGCGGTCTTGGCGATAATGGGCGCTGCCCCGGTACCGGTACCGCCGCCCATGCCGGCAGTAACGAACACCATGTGTGCTCCGGTCAAATGATCGCGGATCACATCGATTGCTTCTTCCGCTGCTGCGCGCCCCACTTCGGGCTGCGAGCCAGCGCCAAGGCCGCCGGTCACCTGTGTGCCCATCTGGATAACGCGCTTGGCCATGGACATGGTGAGTGCCTGTGCGTCGGTATTGGCGACGATGAAGTCGACGCCTTGCAGCCCGGCCGCGATCATGTTGTTGATGGCGTTGCCACCGGCACCGCCCACCCCAAATACGACAATACGCGCCTTCATCTCGCGGATATCGGTGATATTAGTCATGTTTGCCTCCCGGTGCTCCGACAGAAATGAGGGGCACGATTTGCTACCTGCATGCCTTGCGGTCTGCTTCCACTATGGTCGCGGCTAGATGTCCCAGTCGGCGAGCAGCTTGTCCATGCGTGTTGGTCGAGCCAGCAGCGCGGCCACCAGTCCGTAGCGCCGCCACTTCACCTTCAAGCCGCGCCGTCATCTCCTTTGCTGCCATTATCTCGGCAGTCGCCTGAAGCAGCTCACCGGTCAGGCGATCGGCGCGCTCGCACTCGCGCTCGAAATCTGCTCTGTAAATAGCTGCCGTTGTTTCGAGCCGTGCGATCTCCGCCTTCAGTGCCTCGATCTTTGCCGCCGGTAAGGCACTGCTGCTCGTCCGACGCCGTGGTGAACGGGGCGTGTGCCGTATTTCAGCGAGATGAACGCTCACAAGTGCCTTGCCATCGTCCGAAAGTGAGCGCGGCAACCTGAGGCGCTGGGCAAGTGAACGAGCAGCCTCTGGCGAGATCTTCAGGCGGGCACCTAGAGCGGCATAAGTCAGAATCTCAACGGACATCGGCTGTCCTCCTAGCACGAAACGGACGGCAATCGGCTGAAGCTGACCGGACGATAACCGCGCGCAAAGTTGCGTTGGTTAAGACTGCTCGGGCGACGTCACTTCCTAAAGCGACCGATTTCAAAGGCCTTCGCTGCAGTACGGCTCTGTTGAAGCTGGACCCTGAGCCAGCGATGTCGCTGTGCTGTCGGCGATCATCTAGCAGCGACCGCAACTGATCTCTCGACATGGTTCGGCACCTCAATGTCGACTTCGAGCGTCGATACGTGCTTGCCCCTGTCCATTCTGACGATGACCTTTTCCGGATCGAGCACGATATGCCGCGATACCACAGCAAGGATCTCTGCCCGAAGCACTCCCAGCAAATCAGCCTGGCCGCGCAATCCTCGTTCGTGCGCCAAAAGGATCTGCAACCGTTCCCGTGCAACAGGCGCGGAAGCAGTACGGCCACCAATGAGCCGTAGCAGATTCATCATGCGGCCCTCCGTCCGAGTAACCGGTTCATCAAGCTTTTGCGTTCGACCGGAACGGCCATCGTGATGGTTTCTCCCATCAGACGACGCACCGCGTCGGTGTAGGCCCGGGCAGGCGCACTGGCGGCGTTGTTCAAAGTAACCGGCGACCCAACGTTCGACGCTAGTAGAACTTCCTGGCTCTCAGGAATAATTCCGAGCAGCGGCGTCGCGAGAATTTCAAGAATATCGTCGATGCTGAGCATTTCGCCACGCGATGCGCGCGCTAAATCATATCGCGTGATCAGTACATGTTTCTCTACTCGTTCCCCCTGCTCGGCCTTGACTGTCTTTGAATCAAGCATTCCAATGATGCGGTCGGAGTCGCGCACCGATGAAACTTCGGGATTGGTTACGATGACCGCCTCGTCGGCATAGCGCATCGCGAGCAACGCACCCCGCTCGATACCCGCCGGGCTGTCGCAGAGAATCCAGTCAAATTTGGTGCGCAGGTCTGCGATAATATTGCCAACCCCCTCGTCGGTCAGGGCATCCTTGTCCCTGGTCTGGGATGCAGGAAGCAACCACAGATTTTCGAGCCGTTTATCGCGAATGAGCGCCTGCGAGAGCTTTGCAACGCCCTGCACAACATTAATGAGGTCAAACACGACCCGTCGTTCCGCCCCCATTACAAGGTCGAGATTCCGTAGACCCACGTCAAAGTCGATGACGACTACCTTTTCTCCCATTTGCGCGAGCGCCGCACCGAGCGCAGCTGTTGAGGTTGTCTTACCGACGCCCCCCTTGCCAGACGTCACGACCAGAACTTTGGCCATTATTATCTCCCTTTAGCTTAGCGATGTGATCTTCATAATGGTGCCTTCCAGCCTCACCTGAGCTGGACGATTGCGCAAGGCGACGTCTATTTCTTCCGCGGTTCGGTAGTAGCCGTCGATGGCCAACAACTCGGCTTCAATCCTTTGACAGAAGATCCGAGCTGCAGCGTTGCCGCTGAAGCCCGCCATTGCACGGCCGCGAAGCGCCCCATAAACATGAATAGAACCGCCGGCGACAATCTCCGCGCCTGAACCGACCGAACCCAGCACGGTCACGTCGCCCTCGCTAAAGATCGATTGACCAGAGCGGACTGGGCTTTCGAGCAACAGCGAATTTGGCTTTGGTTTCGCCTCAGGTTTCTTCGGTTCGTTCTGCACGAGCAGGGAGTGGCGTCCGCCGGTCAGCAAAGGCGGCATGCTCGTCGTGAGGCGAGCGGCATCGACTCCCTCGATGCCAAGGATGCGAATGTTCCGTTGTTCCAGGCTTGTGATGATGTGAGCGATAGCCAATTGGCTAAGGTCAACAGCGGATAAATCGAGCACCACCGGTTTGCCGGCAAAAAAGCCGGGCGAACGGGCAAGAGTTACGTCTATTTCTTCAAGCCAGCCCGCGATCGGAACGACCGGGCAAAGGGTGAACGCGACGTAAGAACGGCCTCGCATCCGGAATGATTGATGTGTGGCCTTCGCAATCGCGTCCATCGTGTTCAACTCGTCGTTCTTATTGATTGATTAAGGATCGGCGGTCTTGGTTAACAGTCGGTTAACGCGTTGGCGGGCGGCCGCGTCCATGAGCCAGGGCCGCGATCGCTGCCTTCAGCGTCACCGCATCGACCGCGCGTGCGATCCGCATGCGACCCCCGGCCGCAAACTCGCTCTCGATCGCCGCCCGCGCGGGTCGTGAGACCCGGACAGGGCGGCGCGCAGAGAAATAGAATATTGTTTTTCTGAGGTCGCGAGCCCCGCCCAGCAATCAAGAAATTGGGCAAGCCTTCTTTGTAAGGTTCGGGGGTGTCGTTTTCGGTGCCGTATTGAGCGATCTGCCGCCGAATAGCTTCTGCAAGGAGTTTTCGAAATTACGGGGCGTTAAACGTTGCATCTCCAGACCTGAGATCACATCGGTTAACTTTTGGGACAGTCGCCCTGCGTGGCCTGATGGGTTGAGAGTTGATGTAGCCATAGACCCTCGACCAAGAGAGTGAACGGGAGTCGAGCATTTCTCGCAATCGAACCGTCCCGATCGTCCTTCAGAGGAACGCCGTTGCGTAGCCTGATATGTCAAGCCGGGTATTGGGCAGCAGAAATACAACGGTGGCTACACCGATCATGAGACGAATATGGACGACGAAGCGCGCTTTGCCAGCGTCACCCGTCCGACGTGTTTTGATGGCCGAGACGAAGACCCCACCATAATTGGCGGGCGTCAGCGCTACGCCACGCAGCCAAGAACTTGTCAAACTCGGCGGGGTCCACTGGTGTTCCGTCACCGTCGGTAACGACGACATGCCAGCCTTCGCTGGTCCAAATGCGTGCTTTGCTAAACGCTATCAGTAGGCTGCTTCTTTCGCTTCTAACCGTTTCGTTTTCTCGTTTCGCAACAATCCGATATACCAATCGACTTCCTCCGCACGTGGGTGGATCAGCCCATCGGGGTTTTGGTCTCCCGTTTTGACCGCAATTTGCAAACAAGGTGTTGATTCAGCGGCGCAACAAGGTAATTAAATCCCGTCCAGAAACCGTAAATCCAGGTCCCCTCCAATAAATGCTCTTTCGTAGGTCGCCAGTAATACAACTCATGCCTCCTATTCCGACCATGTCGACAGAAACCTTAGCATCCTGCGGAGAGGCCAGATCAAAATTCGGGTATCGCGAAGCGGCCTGTAACAACTTGCCTTGACCAGTGTCCCTGATCCGAGATAGTCCGGTGCATTCGTCGCCACGCTCCGCCTGGATTTCCCAAAAGGCTTCGCCCGCATGCGGTCGCGCCGGGTCTTCCGTTGAAGTTGGAAGGCTCGCCGTCGAGACTTGCCGCAGATGAAGGTGAAACCCAAGAAGACGAAGGCCTCCAGTCGGGGGCGTACGAAGAACACCCTTCCGGTTTCAAAGGATTGCGCTAACCATCTATTAACCGCGTTCGCGCATCCTCTGAAGCGAGTCACTTCTGGCGGTGCGAGACATCCATCCTCCCTGAACTGAGAAGGGACAGCCCATGAACAATGCGAAACCTGTCGAAGAGGCACCCACGAAGGTGGACCCCGATTTGGCCGCAGTTGCGGAAGTCGAGGATGGCATCCGCGACTTCGTCCGCAATGATATCGCCCATCTGCGCAAATCGAATCTCGGGTCCTCGGACACTAACGAATCTCGTCCCAGTGGAGACTCCAGAGGCCGCGGTCAACAACGTCAATTCTTTGATCCAGCGTGTCGCCGGGACATCGATCGCCGAAATAGAAAATCTGATTTCCGAACTCGAAAGCTTGCGCGACTTACTGCACGCTGAAGGCCAGCGCGTACAGCGCGAAATTTCCGGCTATGCCCAACTCAGTCATTCCGCGATGAAGTCCACGCGCCTGATCGCCGACAATGTAGCGCAGTGGAAAGATGCAGCCGACGGGCTTCGTAATAGCTGACGCGCCAGCATCGATGTCCGGCGCAGTGCTGCGCTTAGCTCCAGGGCATTCAGACGAACAAGCATACTGGCGGCCGGCCGCACTGGTCTTGGTCAAATGACAGATCGGAGTTCGCTCGTGCAACGTCCTAGACGTCACGAATCGCGGCGCGAGAATTTGCAGCCAGTGTGTACCGAAAACCCTATCCGTGTTGATGACGTGATGGAATCGCCTAAGCTGGCGGAATGATCGGGCTGCTCTATTTCGCTCTGGCCGTCCTGGCCTCGCCCTTCAAGTCGAAGTTGCGGCTTGAAGCTGAGAACGCAGTGCTTCGACATCAGTTGATTGTCTTGAAGCGTAGGCTGCCTGGTCGCATCCGGCTCACGAACCATGATCGCTGGTTCTTTATCCACCTATATCGCTGGTTTCCATCAATCTTGAAGATTCTCACCATCATCCGGCCCGAGACGCTCGTGCGTTGGCATAGGGCCGGCTTTCGCTGCTACTGGCGTTGGAAGTCGCGCCCACTGGGAGGGCGACCGCAGATCGACACAGAGCTGCGCGGATTGATCCGGCAGATGAGCAGGGAGAATCCGCTTTGGGGTGCGCCACGCATTCACGGCGAGCTGCTCAAGCTCGGGTTTGAGGTCGCGCAGTCGAGCGTCGCCAAGTACATGGTCAAACGACGGACGCCGCCCAGCCAGGGATGGCGGACCTTCTTGCGTAACCACGCGCCGGACATTGCCGCCATGGACCTGTTCGTTGTTCCAACTATCGGTTTCGACCTGCTCTATGCCTTCGTCATCGTCCGACTCGGCAGCAGAGACCTCGTCTGCATCAACGTCACAGCAAATCCCACGGCCGAATGGGTTGCACGTCAAATAACGGAGGCATTTCCCTGGGATGAGGCTCCGCGATACCTCATCCGCGATCGCGACCGGATCTATGGCAGCGTCGTCACGCGCCGATTGCGCGCCATGGGCATTCGGGACAAGCCTATTGCACCAGCGTCGCCTTGGCAGAATGGATTTGCCGAACGGCTGATCGGATCGATCCGGCGTGAATGTGTGGATCACATCATTGTCTTGGGCGAAACGCATTTGCGCCGGGTCCTGAAATCCTATGCCAATTATTACAATAGCGTCAGAACACATCGTTCCTTGAACAAGGATGCACCAGTTTCTCGTCCGGTTCAGCGAACCGGTGTGATCAGTTCACGCGCCATCCTGGGCGGACTTCATCACCAATACGCTCGTGTTTAGGTTTTCGATACACACACCCCGCATTACCTCATCCGCGATCGCGACCGGATCTATGGCAGCGTCGTCACACGCCGATTGCGCGCCATGGGCATCCGGGACAAGCCTACCGCACCAGCCTCGCCTTGGCAGAATGGATTTTCCGAACGGCTGATCGGATCGATCCGGCGTGAATGTGTGGACCGGATCATTGTCTTGGGCGAAACGCATTTGCGCCGGGTCCTGAAATCCTATGCCAACTATTACAATAGCGTCAGAACACATCGTTCCTTGAACAAGGATGCGCCGGTTTCTCGTCCGGTACAGCGAATCGGTGTGATCAGTTCACGCGCCATCCTGGGCGGACTTCATCACCAATACGCCCGAGCTTAAGTTTTCGGTACACACAACCGTGAACAGCGAGACATGCCAGACCGCGAACAATGGGATGCCGGACATATCGACATCAATCTTTTGGCGGCGACCTGTCCGTGGTGCGCGCCCCTCACCGCGGCTTACTCGCATTGGGCTGGCTGGCAATCGACCACGGCGGTTGGCAGCGGACAAGATCCCAGGCCCCCGCGCATGCAACCGCATTCCTTCTTATTAACCCGTACGCGAGTAAGCGACGCAAGGTCGGCAATGGTACACGCCGTCATGAGTGCGCACTCCGAATTTCGATGTCCCAAGCCTGTCAGGTGTCCAAACTCGTGAGCCCAAAGCAGATGGTCGGGTAATTTGCCGGGGGGAACAACAATGATGGAACGAAATTCAATCGGAAATGCACATCCGTTGAATGAACCTGCGCCCGGCTTGCAGAACTCGATTTTTTCGACAACCTTGACGTGGAAATCGACATCCGTGATGTCGGAATCCACCTTGTGTACTGCATCTCTGTGCTGCGCATCCACGATGTTTGGAGATGTACCGAGTGTTCCAAAGGTGCGCACCGGCCCCTTCAGTGTTAAGGTCACGTCACATGCAACGTCGGCCTCCCCGTTGTTTACCGAGTTTTTCTGCAGCATCTTCGAGGCGTCTTCCAGGATTTTATGGACCTGCGCCTCGTTCAGGTCGTGAACGTTGGCGTCACGACTGACGCTCACTGAGTACGTGTTCTGCGCGCTCGCTTCGTCGATCGACATCAGCAGTGCAACAGAAAGCATGGCCATGATGATTTGCATTCTCATCTCCATCGCCGTTGATCTCTGGACACAAATATCGCCGCTCACCTGCTACCGCGGACCGCGCGGTCCGGGCGCGTTCGGTGTCAACGCATCTCGCCTCGTCCGCGCTGCCCGGAAAGCTAGCTCTTCGGCATGCCGTCAAGTACGGTCTTCGACTTCTCTCTCACCATGTCTTTAATCTCTTGATGCAGTTCCGGTTTAGCCTTCTGTAAATCGCCGATCGCTTGGTGAAGCTGCTCTGAAACGTGGTTTCTGAGCTTCTCGCGATCTTGCTTGCTGAGATGTTGTACTTCCTCTTCTTTATATATTCCCGATTGCGAAGTGTTTCCCATAGCAACTCCCTCCTTCTTCCCAATGGCGGTTAGATCCTAAAGAAAACGCGAAGGACGTGCTTAACTATTCGATCTTTGCTCATTCAGCGAAACGCGGATGGCCGAGATTGGCTGCTCCGGCTGCGCCGTCATGCGTTCGAGCACCTCCTGGAAATCGCGAAGCAGGCGATCGATCGTCGCTGCCTGGAAGAGGTGCGGCTTGTAAACGCAAGTCCCTGCCAAGCCATGAGGGCTTTCCCTCAGCATCAAGATAACATCAAACGGCGTTATCGTCACTAAGGGTACCAGCGTGTTCGGATTGGCTTCCTCGAAACGGAGCTTGTGTCTGGAGTTTGCAGTCGGGCGCAATGCGGAGTTCTGAAATATGATCATGGCGTTAGCCAGCGGCGCGAGTCGACGCTCGCCCTCGAGATTCTGAACGAGCTCTTCGAGAGGAAGATCCTGACGGGCGAAGGCTGCGAGGGTGGTCGAACGAACCCGGCGCATCACCTCTCGAGCATTCGGGTCGCCACCAAGATTCGTGCGAAGAATCACCGTGTTGACCAGAGGGCCAATAAGGGCCTCGGTCCCCGGGCGATTGCGATTGGCAACGTTCGTGGCCACCCGAACGTCGTCCTGACCCAAATAGCGATGCAACAGCGTCTTCAAAGCCGCGACGAGCACCATGTACAATGTGCCACCTTCTTGACGGCTGAAGCGTTTGGCGGCTCCCGCCAGGCTCGCCGGCAAGATCCACCCTCGCCGCGCCGTGCGCAGCTCATCGATTGCCTGTCTCGGACCCGACATTGCCAGGCACGCCACGGGCAGCGGCTCTCGCAGCTGCTCTCGCCAGTATTCAAGCTGCGCAATGATCTCGGACTGTAACTGCCAGAGCCGTTGCCAGTGCGCAAAGTCCGCGTACTGGATCGAGAGCGGCGCCAGCGACGATTCCTCCTGGCCTGAGAACACGTCATATAAAGCGACGAGTTCCTCGACGAACACGCCAAGCGACCAGCCATCGCAGACGGCTTGGTGCATGGAGACGAGGAAGAGGTGTTCCTGCTCCGCCAGGCGTACCAGGCGAGCCCGAATGAGGGGACCTTTCCCGAGGTCGAAGGAATGAAACACTTCTGCTTCAATGAGTTGGTGTTCGATAGCTTCCTTCCTGGGACCCGGCAGCGCATGCAGATCGTCGAATGCCAGCGGCACGGTCAACTGGGGCGAAATGACCTGCACGTATCGACCGTCGATATGGGCGAGGGTCGTGCGCAGAATTTCGTGGCGTCGCACGATTTCATTGATGCTGCGCTCGAGGAGCGCTTCGTCGCATGGCGACGTCAACCGGAGCGCGTAGAGGATATTGAAAAAAGGTATATCAGGCAGCGCTTGCTGTAGCTTCCATAATTGTTCCTGCGCAATGGAAGCTGTCACTATTCCATTTTCCCGGGGCACGCGGACAATGGTTGATGAAAGTTGAGGCGTTTGGCCGGCACGAACCAATTGTTCGAGATGATGTGCTACCTCCGCAACCGTCGGCGTCTCGAAAAACTGGAAAACGTCGAGTTCGACCTGCGTAATGTCGTAGACGTGGCTGAGAACGTCGGTGGCCAGGAGAGAGTCTCCGCCCGCCGCGAAGAAGTCATCGTGAATGCTGATCTGCTCGACCTGGAGGATCTCTGCCCAGTGCTTGGCTAGCGCCTTCTCGAGCACCGTCCGCGGCGCAACGAAGTCCCGCGGCTGGCTAGTTTCGGTCGCGACACCAAGTTTAGCGGCCAAGCCGATACGCTGCACTTTGCCGGTCGGGCCCTTTGGGATTTCCCTGACGATGAGTATTTGGCGCGGGACCTTGAAGTCGGCGATGCGCCCGATAGCAAACTGACGAATGTCTTTCGCAGTTGCCGCGGTGTGGGGCCGCAACACGATGGCCGACGCGACATCCTCCCCCAACGTGGCATGTGCGACGGGAAAGGTCACGGCCTCTTCCACCGCAGGATGTTGCAGGAGCAGTTCGTCAACTTCACGTGGGGCGACTTTCTCCCCACCGCGATTGATGATCTCCCCAATGCGGCCAGCGAGGAATAGGTACCCGTCGTCATCGAAGGAGCCAACATCTCCTGTCTTGAACCAATCGCCAGCAAATGCGGCCCGGGTCGCCATTTCGTTGCCGTCGTAACCTGACATGACGCTCACACCACGGACGACGACCTGTCCCGTGCGACCGCGGGGCATGAGAGCCCCTCCTTCGTCCATGATTGCGACGTCCAAAGCCGCTTGTATCCCTACCGAACCCGCTTTGCGCTGGCGTGGCGGCAGCGGATTGCATGCGAGGGGCGAGGAAGCAGTTTCTGTCATCCCGTAAAACTCGATCACGGAGGTCTCGAAAGTCGACTCCAGTTCCGCTAGGATGCGGGGTGGCAGAGGAGCTGTCGCGGAGCGGATGAAGCGTAGCCCGCAGTCGGACGCTCGCAGGCGATTGTGCCGAGCGTGGGCGAGAATTGCTTGATGCATGGTAGGCACCGCGGAGTACCACGTTGGCTGAAAGGTCGTTAGCCACGTAAAGAAACTGCTGACGTCACATCCCGGGGCACACACGACACTCGCACCTGCCGCCAGCGAGGCCAGTACTGTGGCATTTAGCCCATAGCTGTGAAACAGCGGCACGATATTCAAGCATCGATCAGTTTCTCTTAGAGCCAACGCCGCACCGCACGCGTAAGCTGACGCACAAATGTTGGCGTGCGTCAGCGGGACAATCTTGGGCCGCGACGTTGTGCCTGACGTAGGCAGCAGGAGCGCCACGTCGCCGGCGCTGCTGACCGGGCCGTCGCACGGCACACTCTCTTGGCCCCCCGTGAGCGCGAAGAGGCCAGCCTCTGCATCGAATGCGGTCGACAGTTCGATGACTCCGACACCGCGCGAGACCGCTGCCCGGCGAGCCGGCGAGTCGATTCCAGCTAGCGTGATCAACGCGCGAGGCCGCAGATCAGCGAGAAACCTGTCCAGTTCCTCGTTCCCAAGGGCTGGGTTCAACGGGGCGCACGCCCCGATCGCCGCCACCGCGAAAACCGCCACTGCCATCTCCGGACCGTTCGGCAGCACCACGGCGATTCGGTCACGATGGCCTATCCCCATGGCACGTAGCGTGCGCCCTATCTTCTCGATGTGCTGATAAAGACGCCCATAGGTCAGCGGAGCGCGCCCCGGTGCGAGAATCGCCGGCGCGTCCGGAATACGCTTGGCCTGATGTTCCAGCAGCTGAGCCAGGCACGAAAATGGGACCGAGGGCTTTGGGTGTTTGGAACGTTCGGCTAGCATGTTTCTCAACCCGCGTTGGAATTACCGCCTAACCTGGGACTGCGGACTGTGACGCAGCTAAGCCTGCCGGCCCATATCGCCAGAGTTCCTCATCTCCGCCCCTGCCTCGAGCCAGAAATGCATGTCCATTTCCCGGTATAACATTGTAGCGGCGATCATATTCTCCCGGGCGAGCTCCGGCTGGCCGATGCGGTCGTAGAGCTTCCCCAGGCCGAGGCGACAGTGGGCGACAAGCGGACGCATGCCATGCAACTGGGCGAGTGCCAGGGCCTGCTGGTAGTGAGCTGCGCCGCTTTCGGCATCGAACTGGTCTGGATGGGTTGCCAAATCGCCAAGAAGTCGCAGCGCATGGGCTGTGAAGCCCGGCTGGCGCTGTGCGGATTCAACCGAGCGACGGCCCAGGCGCCGCGCCTCGTCGAGCCGGCCGAGCAGCAGACAGGCGCGACTCACCGCGTGATAGCCCCAGGCGCGATGACCAACGATTCCCCTCGCCGCTTGAAGCTCAAGGAGCCGCTCACCCTCTCGCACCCGGCCCAACGCCTCGCCGGCCTCGCCGACCTGCGCCAGCGCCCAAGCGGAGGAAGCGACCGCCCAAGGACGAAGCATCGCGGCTTCTGTCCCAGGTACGTTCATCCAGTGGTCGGACAGTGAGCGCGCCTTCGTCCAGTCGCCTTCGAAAAGGTGAAGCATGCTTGCGGCCAAGTGCGCCCAACCGACGGTGTGCGCGTTCTGCGTTTGCTCAGCGAGTTGGATCGCCTCCGTCTCGTACCCGGTCGCTTCGGCGAATCTGCCGAGCTCGGCGAGGCTCATAATCAGCCACGACCGACCGAAGACCGATGCAGGCACCGCCAAACCCAAATATTCGTTGCCCCATTCGACCGGCAACACGGGAAGGCTCTCAGTTGCGATCTCGACGACGTGCCCGTACTCGCCGCGGTAGTAGTACGCCTCCGCCAGACAGCTTGTCGCGACCGCGCCAAGCCTCAAGTCCCCACCGCGCCGGGCGATCTCCACGGCGCGGGTGCCGGTCACGAGGGCTTCGTCCAGCTCATCAAGCGTTGACAGGACGGTCGTCATGAAACTGCAGACCTGGCCACGCCTGCGATCGTCTTTCAACCGTTCGGCGACGGTCTCGGCCTCACGGAGGTGCTCGAGCATCTGCCGGACTTCACCAAGCTGGCGCAGCACCGGCCGCAGCTCGAGGCGGATCTCGAAGGCGGTCTCCAGCGCAGCCTCGCTCTCTGGCAGTAACTTGAGAATGCCCAGCGCCTGCTCGAAGCAAGCCCGGGCTTCCGAGAGCGCCGACCGTCCAGCCGCCTTCGCTCCGGCCTGCCGGAGATAGTGCACTGCTTTCTCTTGCTGCTCGCCTCGGACGGCATGATGCGCGAGCCGCTCGACCTGCTCGCTTAGTCGATCGGCGTAAATCCTTTCCATGGCATCCACGACGCGCGCGTGGATCTCGCGGCAACGTTCGTGGAGTACCCCACTGTATGCGACGTCATGGGTGAGGGCGTGCTTGAACGTATACTCCAGGTCAGGAAACAGCCGTGTCGAATAGAGGAATTCGGCTGCCTGGAGATTGTCGAGCCGACCGCGAACCTCGTTGTCCTTCAGTCCGCAGATTGCGTGCAGGAGCTCGAATGGGACGGTGGGTCCAATGACGGCCGCCTCCTCTAGCAGGTGCTTGTCCGTGGCGGGCAACGCGTCGATGCGCGCAGCAAGGACCGCCTGCACAGTGGGCGGAACCTCAGTGATCGAGAACGGCCTTGCGAGTCGGTAGCTGCCCTCGAGCGCGCTCGTATCGATCAGCGATCGGCAGATCTCTTCGACGAAAAAAGGATTCCCGTTGGCGCGCTCCGCCAGGAAGTGCTTCAGGCTGTCCAAACTCGGGTCGGAGCCCAACAGGGCTTGAAGGAATTCCATGAGGCTTTCGCTGGCGAAAGGATCCAAATGTAGTTGGTGATAATTTGGCCTGTTCCTCCATTGGTCCCTGTATTCGGGCCGATAACAAACCACGAGGAGCAAACGACTATCCTGCGCGGCTACGACCACGGCGTTCAGCAAACCGATGGAGAGCGAGTCATTCCAGTGAAGTTCCTCGAAGACCGCGACGACCGGCTGCACTCGGCTCTCGCTCAACAACAGGCGGACGACCGCCTGATACGTTTGCTGCCGATGCTGGACTAGGTCGAGAGACCGGAACGGATGGTTCTCGTCCAGCAAATCGAGAAGATCTAGTAGAGGCGGAATGGCTTCCCGCAGCGATTGATCGAGCCCCAGTATCCGTCCTGTTATTTTCTCTCGGATGGATCGGGTGCTGTCATCGGCGCTGATCTTGAAATAATCCCTAAGCAGTTCGATGACCGGCAGGTAGGGCGACGCGCGACCGTACGGAGCGGACTTGGATTCCAAAACCAGCCATTCGGCTGTGTGGTGCGAATGAACGAACTCGCGCACCAGGCGCGACTTGCCCACCCCCGCTTCGCCGACGATCGCCACCACCTGGCCTCGACCGCGGCCGGCAAGGTGCTGCACGCGGCGGAGTTGATCCAGTTCGACCTCGCGCCCGACGAAGCGCGTCAACCCCCGTCCAGCGGCGACCTGGAGCCGAGTCCGCGTCGTGCCGGCACCCGTCACTTCGTAGATTTGCACGGGCTCGGCTAGCCCCTTCACTTCAACAGGGCCGAGTCGCTTCATCGCGACGTAGCCTTCCGCCAATCGGAACGTGGCAGCCGTTGTAAGTACCGAACCGGCCCTTGCCATCTGTTCCATGCGAGCCGCCAAATTTGCTGTCTGGCCAACCACGGTATAATCCATGTGCAGATCGTTGCCGACGGCACGTACGATGATCTCCCCTGAGTTGATCCCGACCCGAATCTCTATTGCCGGCCCATGAGACCGATGCACCTGGTCTGAATATCGCGCGACTGTCTCTTGCATCCTGAGCCCCGCATAACAGGCGCGCACGGCATGATCCTCATGCGCGATCGGCGCGCCGAAGAGCGCCAGGATCCCGTCGCCCATGACCCTGTTCACGGTACCCTCGTAGCGGTGGACTGCCTCAATCATGCGATCAAGCACAGGATCGAAGAGCTTCTGTGCAGCCTCGGGGTCGCGGTCAGAAAAGATCTCCATCGAGCCCTTGATATCGGCGAACAGAACGGTGACCTGTTTGCGCTCGCCCTCGATGCCGGCCCGTGCGCCCAGGATCTTATCGGCCAGGTGCTGAGGGGTGTAACTGCTAGGCGAGACAAAGCGGAGATCGTTCTCAACAGGCTTTACGGGATGGCCACATTCGGGACAGAACTTGGCCGTTGTTGGCACCGCGCATCCACAGCTGCCGCAAGCTCGTGCCAGCGGAGCTGCGCACTGGTCGCAGAACTTCGCGTCAACAGTGTTCTCGTGCTCGCAGCTTGGACATTTCATTGTGGGCAGGTCCAGAGCCGAATACGCTACGAGCGTAGCCTCGTGGACGATCAGTAACAAGCAATATGTTCCCTTCGACACACCGCGAAACGCGACGCTACGGCTGTTTCTTAAGTTGATGGAGCCTATCGAGGACTTCGGAGTACTATGTGTATCGAAAACTTAAGCTCGGGCGTAGTGGTGGTGAAGTCCGCCGAATGGCGTGTGATTTGATGTTTTCCGATTTGCCGAAATTTAGCGTGTGTAACCGGCGCATCTTTGTCCAATGATCGATGCGTTCTGATGTCGTTGTAGTAGCGCGCCTACGATTTCAGTATTTGGCGCAGATGCACCTCGCCCAAGACAATGATGTGGTCCACACATTCACGCCGGATCGATCCGATCAGCCGTTCGACAAAGCCATTCTGCCAAGGCGAGGCTGGTGCAGCAGGCTGGTCCCGGATGCCCATGGCGCGCAATCGGTGTGTGACAACGCTGCCATCGATCCGGTCGCGATCGCGGATGAGGTAGTCCGGGGCCTCATCCCAAGCAAACGCCTCCGTGATTTGACGTGCCACCCATTCGGCCGTGGGATTTGCTGTGCGTTGATCCGGACAAGGTCTCCGCGATCGAGCCGGACGATGACGAAGGCATAGCAGTTTGCTGAAAAAGGCCTCGCAAAGGCCTGCGGTTGATGATTTAATTATATATCATGAATTGCCGGGGGCTCTCATGCGGGGCGTTTTTGCGGATCAGGGCGGGTTGTTTTCGTACATCTCGCCGGAGGCACGGGTGCCTGCGAACCATCCGCTGAGGAAGATCCGTGATCTCGTCCGAGACGTTTTGAGTGAGCTGAACCGTAGCCTCGGGAAGCTTTACGCCAGCGAAGGACGTCCCTCGATCCCTCCGCAGCAATTGCTGAGCGCTTTGCTGCTGCAGGTGTTCTATGGCATTCGGTCGGAACGCCAGTTGATGAAGCAACTGGACTACAATCTCTTGTACCGCTGGTTCGTGGGGCTTTCGCCGGACGATCCGGTCTGGGACCCGACCAGCTTCACCAAGAACCGCGACCGAACAGCGCCCCCTCGTCGGCTTCTTGTTTCGTCTACGCCTTCGGGTCGCACTGCCAAAAGGCGACATTGTGCATTGTGCGCCAAAGAGGCGACCAACTGACGCGGACATTAACTTGAAGGTAGTGAGGGTTCAGACTTTCGCAGAGCGGTTAACCGAATACGAAATCTCCCAATCTGCTTAAGAATGTCATGACGTGTTTTGCCCGGAGGAAGCCTGCGGGCAGTCTCCAACAATTCCTTGGCCAGGTCTTCCAAGGCGAGGATCTCCTTTGTTCGGTCTCTTGTAAACATCCGCCAAATCACCGAGGCGATTTAACCAGTGGCCATCATTCGTGCGCGCATCGGCTTAAGAATGAACAGAGCTACTGCTACCACTGCTAAGTTCATGATGGCGGTTAGCAGAAACACAAGGTGCCAACTGCCAGTTGATGCTTTGATGACGTTGGCAACCGGAACCAGGAATGCCGAAGTCCCCTTCGCCGTATAAAGCATGCCCAGATTCACCGTCGCGAACTTCGGTCCGAAAGTGTCAGTACAGGTTGTACGGAAACAGACTGAATATCTCACCCCAAGTGAGGAAGATTAGCGCTGCGAAAAGCACGAAAGCCCAAGGAGCAGTGCCGAGCGTCCCAAGCAACCAGTAGCTGCCCGCCCCCAAGCCGAACGCGATTGTCGTTGTATTTTCACGGCCGATGTGGTCGGAAACCCAGCCAAACAGGGGCCGAGCCGCGCCGTTCGCAACGCTATCGATGATCAGTGCGGCGGTGAGCGTTGAGGCACCGAAGAAAATGATTATGTTCGCGACGTTGAAGTCTTTCGCGATGGGAGCGATTTGCGCCGTTGCCATCAGACCGCTGGCGGATACCATAACGAACATGACGTAGAGAATCCAAAATATGGGCGAGGCTAGCACCTCTTTTGGCGTGTAGTTGCGCGATGACTGAGCAACCTTGGGAGCGGGAACGCCAGCCATCTCACCGGGCTCCGGCGCCCGTAAAAGCCAGGCCAAAATGAACACAACCCCACCCTGAACCAGCCCAAACCACAAAAAGGCTGCTTCGTAGCCGCTGGTACGGATTACGTATTGAATGGGAATGACAGTCAGAGCAGCGCCGGCGCCGTAACCCGCGGCTGTGAGGCCGACTGCAAGACCGCGCCGGTCAGGAAACCATTTCACCGCAAGGCCGACGCAGGTGGCATAGACCGCGCCGCCCCCGAGGCCGCCGATAACAGCGCCAATATACAACATCGTCAGTGTTTCGGCATAGGAATTGATAACCCAGCCAATCGCGACCGTAACTCCACCGAACGCGACTACGAACTTCGGCCCACTCACGCCCAGTCTGTCGACGATCCAACCGGAAATCGGCGTAAGCCAAGTCTCAAGAGCAATAAAGATACTGAAAGCAAACTGTATCGCGGCGATGGACCAGCCATGCTTTACCGCTATAGGATTGACAAAAAGCGTCCATCCGTATTGCAAATTGGCGATCATCACCATGCAGAGGATTGCGCACGCAACTATCGTCCATCGTGTCCTCGCAATTACGACCGGCTAAGCCAGCATTCAGGTTCGTCTGATCGCCATCATGACTGAATTGAGAAGCCGCCTGCGGGCGGCTTTTCATTGCGCAAGCGAAGCGCGCTTACAATGAGGTCGAGCGGACCTTCGGGGCTAGGCTCTCGCCGGAGTATCCTCACCGCCGCCCGCTCCGGGAAAATCCTCGCCATGCGCTGCCTGATTTACTCCGTAGAGTTGCGCCATCAACTCGGCTTGTGCAACTTTCTCTCGCAGCGAAATTAATTCAGACATTTTCTGCAAGAGTTTTTCGCGCGAAATGTGGCGTCTACCCGACGTGCTGGTTTTCTGTGGTTTTGCAAGATCCTCCATGCATAGGTCTCCCGTGCACGAAAAAAGCTGGATAGCAACTTCGAGCGTGCGCGATGCGACCAAAAGTGCGACGCCGATGAACGCCACCTCCGACCACTCGGCCATATCGAGGTGCCCAGCCAACTGCCCCTCCTTTAATGCCGGACATTCTAGAGTTAATTAATTTCGAGAGTGATTAATTTGCATCAATAGGACATCGATATTGTCCTTTTGAACTGTCATGAAATTTAATGCCGTTAACACTCTATTAACCATGTTCGAGACACTGTCCGCCCGTCCTTTCTGGTGCTTCCTGGTCCTTTCTGGACACAGTGTGCGTTAGGGAGAAGCCGTTACCGCTTCGTCCCGGTGACGGCTTCTACACTTCGAACGGTGGAGTAGGAGCCATGTCTAAAAAACTCGACAAGGTACAGCCTGAGGCAAACGTGCTTGCCGCTTTTGCATCGACGATTGCCGGTGCCTTCGCCGTAGGCTTGCCGATGGCGGCAGCGATTATCTGGGTTTGCTCCTGATTTCCTTGCCTGTCCTACGAGAATTAATTATCGCCTGGCATCAGTCGCAAGAGGTCATTGCGGGCGGCGACTTTCAGGTGGAAGTGCTGTCCGACCGTGAATTGATCGCGATCCTTCGGGGCGGATCGCGGCAGACGGATAGACGAGCTTCCGAAAATTTACGGGACGAGTAACGTGAAGATCGCGAAGCTAAAATGCTGTACTTGGTTGCGCTTGGGGACTGATTTGGGGAACAGGGCAATGCGATGTCGGAGAAGCGTCACAGCGGTCGCGCCTCGACCAAAACTTCCATTACAGACGAGATCACGCATCTGCGCGGTCTCGATCTCAAAGGTTTTAGTTCACGATGGCAGAGCGTATTTCGGCGACCGCCGCCCGATCACCTGCCCCGGCATTTAATGTTCGCAATTATCGCCTATCGGATTTAAGCCGACCGCTTGGGCGATTTAGATCATGAGACCGGGCAGGTGCTTGATCGGACGGACGCAAAGGACATCCCTCCGGTTCCGGCTAGCTCCAAGGCATTCAGACGAACAAGCATACCGGCGGCCGGCCGCACTGGTCTTAGTCAAATGACAGATCGGAGTTCGCTCGTGCAACGTCCTAGACGTCACGAATCGCGGCGCGAGAATTTGCGCCCCACAGCTGTCGGCTCTGCGCGAGTTTAAGCGCACGATGGCGCTTGACATCGTCGAGCTGTTGAGAGGGCGCCGCCAGACCGCAGGTTCTCGCGCGCTTGCAATGGACAGCGAAAAGTCCGAGAGTATTACGCGACCTTGCCGCGTCCTACCGTCTGGCGAACCTCAAAACCCTCGAACTGGGGGTGATCCAGATACAGCGGCTTGTTATCCCCTGCCCGACTATGCGCAGCACGGAATGCCTCTGACTTAGTCCACGCTTCAAACACGACACGGTTTTCCCAAACCGTGTGAGAAGCATAAAGCGTGTGATCCTCAGCCTCGGGACCTTTGAGAAGGTGAAACTCTACGAAGCCCGGAACTTTTTCGAGATGACTGTCGCGCGACATCCAGACCTGCTCGAAGGATGTTTCGGACCCTTTGGCAACGCGGAAACGGTTCATGGCGATAAACATATCAATCTCCCTTACTCGCGGGCGACGTTGCAAACTTAACAGACTAATGAAATCGCCGCGAGGCTTGCTCTTCCCCGGTAGCCAAGAAATTCCCAGCGCGGACACCTCCGGGCGAACGTTAACCGAGTGAGCCGATCGGCCGCTCGCGGATAGCGGTCAGAGCTTGCGCATCTGATTCAGAGCCACCAATTTACAACCTCACGTCATGAGTTCGGGCTTCTGCGAAATCGGCCCGATGCCAGCCTGCTCCTCCGAGCAAGGTGGATCGCACAGACGAGGCGGCGCTTCGGTGCCGCAAACAAACGGAGACCTTTCCAAGGTCTGACAAGAAATCCCGGACCGCGAAACAACGGAAAATCCCAAAAATTGGAAAATGCACCACAATCGTCGAGGAAGTCGAAACGTTTGAAGAACTTGGGCCGCGGATGCAAGAATTGCAGTTGAACTCGCCCGAAGGAACGCGAATTTATCTTCGCATTCGCAACCGCAGGACAGTCCATTAGGTGATGGGGGGCCGTGCAAACGGCCAGCCTGACGCGGCAGTGCATGCGCGGCGTCGGCCTCCGTCCGCGGTGACCGTCCAGCGGTCCGGCCGATTGACGGGTGCGTCGGTGAAGTCGCGCGGCGTCGAGGCGCGGCCAAACCGGGCTTCAAGGCATCCGATGCAAGCGGGTGTCACCGGTCACCCCCAAGTCTAGAGGTCCATGACCCGCATCATGTTCAGGCACGGCACCAGATAGAAAAAGGTCAGGCAGAAGCCGTCGATGAGCGGGTACATCAAATGCTCCCGTCATCTTTCTGCGGGACGCGATCCTGCTTTGCGGTGGGCAGCGGTATCGTCGATCCGGGGATCTGCGCCCGCTGTTGCTGGCTGACGTAGGGCTGCGTCATAGGGGTCGGCAACGCCATCGTGCATTGCGCCGTCATTTCCATGACCAGCGCACCGTTCTTGCTCAGCAGCGCTGCCGTGCGGACCGCCTTTACGCAGCGATATGCCGCGCCGACAGCACAGCACCACCAAGGTGCCAAGGGTGACGCCGTACATCGCGGCGATCTCAGCCTTGGTCGTCCCCTCAAGCAGCAGCGCTGGAATACGCGCGAACATGTCGTCGGTTATCCGTGACGTCATTGCAGCACCACCGTCGTGTTGCACTCGGCCAGCAGGTCGCGGGCGCGCGTGAGCCGGTAGTATTCCTGCCGGTCAACGGGGTTGTTCGACATCGCCTCGTCGACCTGCCAACGCAAGATCACCAGTTCGACGGTGTCCAGCGCCAGCTTGATCATGCTCTCATTCCGAATTGTATCCATTACTTGCTCCTTTGGATGCAGATCGAGCCATCATCCTTTGTCGCTGGTTCCGGCGTTTGGATTTGGTCCGACCAAACGCCGAGTTTCAATATTCACTGCAATTCGCCGGGGGTGACGGTCGAGGCGGCGGGTTGCAGGCCGGTGCGCAACGTGTTCAACGCCGAACCTTCGCCGCCCATGCCGAGCGGCAACGCCAAGTTAGCTGCCTATCATCACCGCTGAGCTGGCCATCGCAGACGTGGCAGTGGCCACCGGACTTGTGTCGCACCTGCTCACGCCCCAAGCGGGTGAGTGTGCAGGTTCGGCGCGCGGGTCAAGATCCCGGGGCTTCGCTTCGATCTGCATGCCACGCGCGCCCTCGCCCGATCAACTTAACATTTGGACAGACTTCGGGGAAATCATCGCGCGGCCTGTATTCGACGTGATTGCGCGCCCGCGTCACCGACCGCAGCGTCGAGGCTGCGATCATCGCCAGACGTTCGGAGCGGCTCCGTGAATGTATGCCAAATACAAGCCGCCAATGCACTGATCGACGGCGTGATGCTGACGCATCTGTCGGGCATGCTCGAGCGCTGTGTGCCGCGTGGTGATCTTGCAATTCGGCGCAACATGGAGCGGGTCGTATTCGAGGTGCGCACCGAGATAGCCAACATCTGCCTCCAGATGGCTGAGAAGTGCGGGGGCGTCCAGGCCGGACGGAAACACGGGTGGCGGCCAAGCGCAGCGGACTGCCAAAGACGTGGGTCAAGACGAACCCAGAGCGCGGCGGTGCGCCGGGAGCGCGAGGAGGAATGGCGGTAGGCTCGCGAAGCCGCGGATGGTCACACTTTTGATTTAGCTCAACGCCCCTTTTGGTCCTGCACAGACCGTTGTGGCATGAAACCATCCGACAAACCGCGCTTGGATGAGGATGAGCCGCCACCCAAACTGTCGCGCTCAGAGGAGGCCCGCCGGATCATCGAAGAGTACGCCGAACACCTGCGGGAGATCATCAAGAAACTCCGCCGCCGCCTGCATTGAGGCCGTGATCGCCCGGAGATAACGGCGCGGATCGGAATGTGCCAGCACAGCGGCGGAGCCAGCTCCGCGACGGGGGCGCGCGAAGAGAGAGCGAGGCGGTGCGCCGGGAGCGCGAGGAAGAGCGGCGATAATCGCCCCTCGAAACGCTTTACGCCAGCGGCGTCAACGATTTGCGGAAGCGAGAGATAACGCTCTGTCCTCGGTGTGTGTACCGAAACTTAAGCTCGGGCGTAGTGGTGGTGAAGTCCGCCGAGGATGGCATAGTAGCGTGCGCACGATTTCAGTATTTGGCGCAGATGAACCTCGCCCAAGACAATGATGCCGATAAGATTATTGGTTGGTCCCAAGACTGGAATCGCCCAGTACGCGCGAATGGTTAGACCGATCACCGGCACTTTTCTTGCCTCGCCGGCTATTGGTTGTGCGGCACGCGGCATCGCTCCCGCCGGTCAAATCAATAAATCAGCTAGATTTTGCCTGTCGTGAACTCGGAGAGGACCAAAGGGGCAAGCACGAGGGTAACCTTGGAAACGGCTTTGGCCCGACCAGCTAGCCGGATCGATTGATACGGCGCGGACAACAGCAGCAGGAAGAGGGCCCTGTCAGCTTGGTATCTGGCAGCGGGTCGGCTCCTTTCCGAACCATGCATGACGACATCCCCTTCGGGTGTGCAAACGCGCCACTGCCATGTTCGGCGGCACTTCTTCAAGACCTTTTCAAAAACTAGAAATTGATTAGGCATTGCGACCGGAAACTTTGCTCAGCGTTTCCAAAGGGATAATCGATTTGGCTCCTTTGTGTAGAGGTCTCCTCTCGGGGTTCAAAGAAAATTTTTGAGGTGGCCGGGTTACACAAGGGTGTCACAAAAATCGCCAACGAATTGAGGTGATTACGTCTCGCCCAGGTGAGGCGGTCACAATCTAGAGTTTCACTTCTGCAAAAAAAGCTATTTGAAACTTAAAATAATTGGAGGTAGGAATGTTTCAACCTTCAGGCCAAGGCCGGACCAAGTCCTTCACATTTGCGGCATTGTAATCTCTGCTTGCGATTGATTATCGAACATCACAGACTGCCTCAATCGCGAACTCTCTTCTCGCTGTTATAAAATCAGCAGTTTGAATTAACGAGCCCTGAGCCCACAGCATTTTATAAAGGTCGGTAGTTGATGCCATCTACCTCCAACAAGATTGCGTTGTTCATCGATGGCGCAAATCTCCACCGGACAGCGAAAACGCTCGGTTTTGATATCGATTACAAGGGCCTGCTCAAGGAATTCCAAAGTCGCGGTACGCTCTTGCGCGCGTTCTATTATACGGTGTTGATTGAAGATCAGGAATTTTCATCGATTTGTCCGTTGATCGACTGGCTCGATTACAACGGCTACACCGTCATCACCAAATCGGCGAAAGAGTTTGACGATGGGGAGGGCCGCCGCAAAATCAAACGCAATATGCACATCGAACTTGCTGTCGACGCGATGGAGCTCGCCGAACACGTCGATCAGATCGTGCTGTTTTCCGGCGATGGCGATTTCCGCTCGCTGGTCGAGGCGGTGCAGCGCCGCGGCGTCCGCGTTACAGTAGTGTCGAGCATGTCCAGCCAGCCGCCGATGATTGCCGACGAGCTGCGGCGCCAGGCAGATCTCTTTA
Organism: uncultured Alphaproteobacteria bacterium; assembly: GCA_963836765.1. Lineage (GTDB taxonomy): Bacteria > Pseudomonadota > Alphaproteobacteria > Rhizobiales > Xanthobacteraceae > Bradyrhizobium. The sequence goes on along the minus strand of CAWILG010000009.1, from coordinate 32,786 downwards.
CGGATCTCTTGGAATTAAAGTCCAAGATCGGCCGCGATCCGTCCGAGCGCGCGGCTCCACGCGAGCCACGTCAGCACGCTCCGAGATTCCTGCAGCGTGCGACCGCAATGGCGTCAAGGGGAGATGACGACAATTTCGACGATTGATGGAGCAGCAAACTAGTCGGTGCCAATTCTTTCTATGGGCGCAACAGCGTCTTCACCTCCTCAAGTAGTTTCCTCGTGCCAAACATTACGAGGCCGCCGTGTTTGGTTTCTCCAGTTTGGTATCGAAATAATGTTTGGCGACATTAACGCCTTCGCAGCTTGCCTGATGACTCCTAGTCAGCAAGCATTGCCGGTTGTGTGTTGCAATGTCCGGGTAGGACCATTCGCGTCAGACGTCGCCTTTGAACCATCACCGTCGCATGTCGCCCCAAGTGAACGGCAGGTAAACGCTGAGGCTGATATGTATTGCCCAATATCCCCAATCGCGTCATTCTGACGGTCCCCAGACCCCTTCCGTCCCCCGACAAGCTGACACATGGAGGCGAAACGATGCTACGTTGTTGCCGGACTTCACTCGCGATGCTTCTTTTAGCGAGCAATGTCGTAATTGCCCAAACTGCACAAACGACTTCGACACCACAAAAGCCCTTGAGCAAATCGGCGCTCCGTCAGCAAGATCGCCAGGAGTGCATTAAGCAAGCAGTCCAGCAAAATATCGCGAAGCGTAATAGAGCAGCCCCTGTTCGGAAGTGTATGGCGGATCGGCAGGTGTTGCGAAAGGCTTCACAGAAGAAGGGCTCAACTTAAACGCAGGGCGACACCTTTCTAGTAGATGGGGTGCAAAATCATCCGCCGCGCCGACGATGATCCAGCAAAGGATTTCGGCATAAAGGAAGGTCACATGTTGTGGGTGGAAGTTTTAGGATACGCAGCGTCTGCGACGGTGCTCGCAACATTCTGCATGAGCACCATGATTCCGCTGCGCATCCTGGCGCTCATCAGTAACGTGTTGTTTTGTTCGTACGGTTATTTCGACCACCTATATCCAGTGGTCGTCCTCCACGCCATTTTGTTCCCGGTCAATCTGCTGCGGCTAGTCCAATTTCAGCGGCTGGTCCGCGACGTGCGGAATGCCCATCGTGATGACCTGTCAATTCAGAGCTTGCTGCCCTACATGACGACACGCAATCTCGCCGCTGGCGAAATCCTGATCCACAAGGGAGAGAAAGCGGACCGACTTTATTACTTGGTAGATGGGGAACTCGAAATCACCGATTTCGGCAAAACGCTGGGGCCTGGAGCGATGCTCGGAGAAATCGGCGTCTTCGCCCAACATCAGGAGCGCACCGCGACAGTCGTATGCCGTGCCGACTGCCGTGTGTACGAATTGTCTGAAAGCAAGGCCAAGCAGCTTTATTTTCAGGATAGATCGTTCGGGTTCGCCGTTTTGCAACTAATCATCAATCGTCTGTTGGAGAACAACAGGCGGCTGCAGGAGGCAAAATAGACCTAAGCCTGAATGAGTTTATACTCTTATTTGACCTTACATTCGTTCAGCAACATTGCTTTGGCCGATTGATGACCGTTCCGGGTCCAGCCTGTGTGAAAACCTGCGCGAGCAGAGAATGCGCAGAATTGTTTTCTTCCTCTTCCTCTATCGATTGCGACTGCCAGTGCTGTTCTTTTCCTATTCAACGTAGTCGAGACAAGCTTTCTACGCGCAAGTTCGGAGTTTTCACACAGGTTGCATCACAAGCAGACACAAGCGCCGCTGCGAACGGAGGTGGTCCATGAAAGTCGAAAGCAGACAACGAGGTTCAGCCCTGCGCTCGCTCCAAAGCCTGTATCGAAGGCTTTTCGTCCACGCATAGCACAATGGCCTTCGCGGGCGGGGCGACGTAGAGGCCGACAACATCGGCGGCCTTGGCCGTGAAGTTCGGGTCGTTGCTCTCGCACCAGGACTTGCGAACCACGAGGTCGATCTTGTGGCTGCGCAGGAACCGCCAGACATATTGGACGTCAACATTGCCCAGCGCCCCGGCCAGCAGCGGCCCGGTCCAGCGTGCAAACCCTTCCGGTGCCGGCTTGTCCAGCAGCCGCAGAATCCGCTTGTCGGTGGCCTTCGTATAGATCGGCTGCTTGCCAGGCCGAGGCTTGTCTTGCAGCCCTTCAAGGCCATGGTCGGCATAGCGATGCCGCCAAAGGCTGACAATCCGAAGCTGGACACCGACTTCCTTGGCGATCGACCGCGTGCTGCGCCCGGCCGCCGCAACAAAACGATCCGCGCCCGCTTCAAATCGCGCTGCATTGTCACCGGTGAGCGACAACGCCCCTCAAGCACCTTGCGATCTCTCTTCGAAAGGTGGACTTCTCTTGCTTCGGGTATCATCCCGATGTTGAATCACGACTTACGATCTAAGAAAAGTGGGTACTAGCGGGAAAGATTGACTTGCCCTTTTCTAGGCTACTAACGTGGATGGAGGCGCTCCCGTTTTGTGTCCGCGTCGAGAACCAGATTCGAGAGAATGATGAGCGAGCCGAAGTTAGTTGGGTCATACATTCCCGGCATTGTGAAGAGAGCTTCGACCTCCCGTAGCGCGATGACATGGAAGGCGCGTTTTGAGTCCTGCGATATCGTCACCGTCGTGTTCCTGACCGCGCTGGTCGTCATCGCGCTTACCACTTACAAGGACTACGCGATCTCCAACGATGAAGGCGTGCAGCATCGCTACGGCGAATTGATCATCGGCTATTATAGCAGCGGCTTCAGGGACCAGGCTCTCTTCAGCTTCCAGAACCTTTATCTCTATGGCGGCCTGTTCGACATCATTGCCATCGCGCTCAGTCATGGGGTCCCGATCGATCCCTATGACCTGCGTCATATCCTGTGCGCGCTGGTCGGCATTGGCGGCATCGGCGCGGCTGCGGCGACCGCGCGATTGATTGCAGGCCCGCGCGCCGGCCTGATCGCAGCGATCAGCCTGACGCTGTGCGGCGCGTGGTATGGCTCGATGTTCAACCATACCAAGGACATTCCATTCGCCGCGGCGATGATGGCTGCGACCCTGTTTCTGATCCGCATCGCGCGGCGGCTGCCATCTCCCCGCGCCATCGACATTGTCTTATTTGGGTTGCTGGCGGGAGCAACGCTCGGCATCCGGGTCATCGGCTTGCTACTGGTAGTTTACGTCGGCTTTGCGATTGCTCTGTATCTGCCGCGTCCGTGGCCTGGCAACTGCCGCGCATTAGTGTCCTTCGCGGTCAAATCGATGGTGCAGGTATTGCCTGCACTGATGCTTGCCTATGTCATCATGATTCTCGCCTGGCCTTGGGCGGCGCTGGCGCCGCTCAATCCGTTCCGTGGTCTGCTTGCATTCTCCGAGTTCAACTACGGCATCCGGACCGTCCTAACCGGCCGGATCTATAAGATGGCTGACGTGCCGCGGCTGTACATGCCGGTCTACATCATGATCCGTGTGCCGTTGCTGATGCTGTTTGGTGCGGCGTTGACGATGGTATCCGCACAAGTGCTGCCGCGCGCATCGGTTTCCGGTCAGCAGCAAAGGGAGATCACCCTGCTCTCGCTGATCGTACTTTTTCCGCTGGCCTGCCAGGTGATCTGGCAGGGCCCGGCTTTCACGGGGTTGCGCCATTTCCTGTTCTTGATCCCGGTCCTTGCGGTCCTATCTGGTATTGGCCTCGACAAGTTGATTGCGGCACTGCAAGCTCGCGGTCGCGCGGTCGTCTCCGGTGGGCTCGCGATCATGGCGACATGCCTGATGTGGGACGCGGCGACCCTGGTCAGGCTGCATCCCTACGAGTACCTGTATTACAACTCACTGGTCGGAGGTCTCGAAGGAGCGTCACGACGATACGATTTCGATTACTGGTTCGGGAGCATGCCCGAAGCCATCCATCAGCTGGAATCCTATTTACGGCGCACCGGGCCGGGCGATACAAACTGGCAGACGCAGGTCTACTCCGTCGCGGTGTGCGGAGAGCGCCTTCCCTTCGAAAAGGCGGTCACGCTTCCTCAGCTAAAATGGGACTTCAAGCAAGAATGGAACGAGTTCCGACTTCTTCATCGCCCCGACACAGTTGAATTGTGATGAGGATGTCGACGGCAGGATCATCGGAACCGTCGAACGGCTCGGGGTTGTGATCGCCTACATCAAGGATCTCCGGGCGCCTAACCCGTCCGAGACAATGGCGAGGCGAGCGGCATCGCATTGATACCGAGAAATCGGGATTTCCGACCCCTCCGGCTCTCGTCTCACAACGCGGTTGTAACGGCACTTGCCGTCGCACGGCAGCCGTTACAATGCTGCCGCAGGATCTTCCGGCTGTCCTGAACGCCGCATCATGCGGCGCCTGATTTGGTCGCCGCCTCCGGCAGGCCGACGCCGCTCGCATCGACGAACAGACTGGGGACCTTGTCGGACCGGTCAAGTAGCCATGCGAGCCCGGTCATGATCAGCATGCCACTAAAGCTGACCAGCAGCTGCATCGCGAAGCCATGCGAGTATTGAACCAAGACCCAGTGCGCTCCAAAGGACAGGAACACGCCGAAGCAGAAGATTGGAAGCGAATGCTGACCGCACAAAATCAACGGACGCAGCCATTTGGAGCTGAGTATTTCAGACCTGCGCGGAAAATACCGGGCGACTAGCAGCGCCAAGGCGAGAAAGTGCGTGAAGCGCAACATATCTAAGTCGGTCTTGTCGATCGGATAGATCGCCTTGATCATCCATTTCGGAATCAGCGATTCCAAAAAAGCGCTGTGCCAGGTCATGACGATCAATAGAGCAAATGCTATCCAGGCAAGCGCAACCGCCTGCGCCACGCGCGATTGGATCAGCCCCTGCAGCTTGGCGACGCCTCCAACGCCGCACCATGCCGCGAAAAAGAACATCAATTGCCAGGCGAACGGATTGAAGTACCAGTGTGTTCCGGGCGGATAAGAAGCGAGATTCCAGTCGAACATCCGCGCCCCGATGAACACAAGGACCGAGCCAAACAGGGTCCAGTTCGGTCGGCGGACCATGCACCACAGCACCAGCGGTGTAATGGCCAGCAGCGATATATAGAGCGGCAGCACGTCGAGGTCGACCGGCTTGTAGCGGAGCGTAAGCGCCTGTCCGATCAGGATGTCGGGGTGCTCAAGAAAATTATGAACGTTGAATTCATCTGCATACATCGGGTTGTCGAACTTCCTTACCGTGCGCGAGATCTGCGCCGTGAAGAGCAGGAACAACATGATGTGGGCAACGTACATCTGCCAGACGCGTGTCCACAGCCGCTTGGCGGCAGCGATAAAGTTGCCTCCAAGTATGATCGGACCGTAGATGTAGCCGGCTAGATAGCCGGATATGAAAACGAAAAATTCGGCGGCATCGCTGAAGCCGTAATTCTTCAGGGTCAGCCAGGCGACAACGTCATCCGGAATGTGATCGAGGAAGATCATCCACAGCCCGAGGCCGCGAAAAAGATCGAGCCGCAGGTCGCGCTCGACCGCAACCGAAAAAGAGGCGTTGTCCCGATTTTCCATGTGCTTGTCCGTTTCGATCCGCTCGTCGTCGAATCCGGTGATGCGCCGGTACCGCTTGATGAAGTCTGCAAAATCGCGCGGCCGAAACTTGTCAGCACCGTACGGTTTACTGTTCATATGAAGAATTGTCGTAATCGAAGTCTTCATCAGTTCCGCAAAATGACCAACTGTCAAACCGCGAAAACGAACACCGCCCCTTTGCAGCAGAATATCCGGAACCGGCGACGCCGCAATCATTGTTTCGGTGCGAGGGGAAAGGTGAATTGGTGGACTGACGCAGGGTCGGCATCCCCGCAGTGCATCAATTCTTGCGACCTTCAGCGAGGCTTGGTTGAGCCAACGGACAATTGTCTATCTGGCTTTGCGGGACCGGCGGCAGCGCGTCGAAGGAGGCTGGCGGCATCCCGACCGGGCGTCATTCGGGCGCCCTGGCCAAAACGTTGCCGCCGGCGGTCCCGGTTCGCGGACCGTTTCTGTCAAGGTTGCGCTTGGACCATGAAAACAGCCATGCCACGGCGGACATTATCGGATTCCGCAAATACCGACCAGCCCGTGCAGGACGAGGCCGGCGGAAAGCTCCGTCAGCACGAAATACCCCGTGAATCCCAAGGCTACCCCGAGACAAAATATCTCCAGCGAATTTTGCCCGCAGAGAATCATGGGCCAGAGCCAGGGCGATGTCAGGCCGGGCCACCCTGCCGGCACGAAGTGCACGGCAATTACTGCCAATGCCAGGAAGTGCGCGAACCTGAGGACGTCCAGATCAGTCTTGTTGATGGGATAGATCAGCTGTTCAAGCCAGTGCGGCATAAGGTAGCCCAATTGCGGGAAGTACCAGGTCAGGGTGACGCAAAACGCCGACAATAGATAAGCAAACGCAATCCACAGCGTGATCGGTGAAGACAGAACGGGCAATATCCTTTTGGCGCCGCCGAGCGCGCACCAGGCGCCGAACACGAACAGCATTTGCCACGCAAATGGATTGAAGGACCAGAAACCGTTCGGATAGGCCGTAAAGTGCAGATCGTACCGCAGGGAGGCCACGTAAAGTGCGACCGACATCGCTAGTGTGAGATTGGCGCTCCACCGTATCAGCAACAGTATCGACGGCAGACAAGCCATCAGCACAATATAAAGCGGCAGGACGTCCATATTCAACGGGCGATACCTCAGCAGCAGCGCCTGAACCATGGCAATTCCCGGCTGCGTGAAGAAATCGGTGACCGCCACTTCTTCGGCGTAAAACGGCTTACCTAGATTTATGACAACGAAGGAGACTTCCGCAACCATGATCGTGAATAGCAACATGTGGGCGGCATAAATCTGCCAGACCCTACGCAGAATGCGGGCGGCCGCAATCACGAAACCGAACTCCAGGAGCGAACGGCCGTAAACGAACGCCGCGGTGTAACCGGAGATGAAGATGAAAATCTCTGCGGCATCGCTGAACCCGTAGTTGCGGATCGTGAACCAGCTCAGCAGGTCGGGTGATACGTGATCAATGAAAATCAGCCAGAGTGCCAGACCACGAAACAGATCCAGCCGCAATTCGCGCGCGCCGGCGGCGGGAAGCGCAAAAGTCCTGGCCAGGACAGGTCGATTCGGCACCGCATCATGCGAGCGCGCATCGATTGTATCCGCAGCCGCCGTTCCAGAGAGACGATCGGAAATCGAATTCATTGGCCTGTCAGCAGAGGGATGTCTACTAGCCGTACCACAGTGATAGTATCGATCTCCCCCTCGCAAGCAAGGATAACCGTCAGTCGGCCGGCGCAGGCTGAGCGTTTACGGCCGGAAAACGCCGAAGCACCACCAAATTAAGGAAACTCACGCAAACTTACCCGCGTTAAACGACTGGAATCGAATCGGCTCAAGTTGAGCGTAAGTGGTCAAAGGAGCTTCAGACGGGAATTTTCGCAAGTCCAGCCGAGGTAATTACGTCGTCTCGAGCGTTTACCGACAATATTTCCTCTCTTCCTGATAGACTGGCATTTCCACTGTCCGGTGGCATGCCTCAAAGACGCCAAGAGCGGTAGTCACGATCTGGGTGACAATGACGAGCGATCATTGCAAACGGCGGCGAACTCATGCATCCAGCAACCCCTCTGGGCGATGGAGACTGACGTAAATGGAGGAGAAATTGAAACTTGGCACATATCTCTTTGTCTCCGTGCTCCTTGTCGGCGCGCTCAACAGCCAACCTGCCCAATCGCAAGAGGTGAAGGCAGGCGATCTGGTGATTTCACAGCCTTGGAGCCGCGCAGCGCCGCGCGGCGCAGAGACAGCCAGCAGCTACCTGACGGTCGAAAACAAGGGCGCCTCCGCTGATCGCCTGGTCGGAGGATCCTCGGACGTCGCGGAAAAAGTTCAGATCGAACAGATCAGCATGGTGGGGGGCGGAATGCAGGTGAAACCCGTTGACGGGGGATTAGGAATTTCCCCTGGCGAGAAGGTGATGTTGGCACCGGGAGGATATCGCCTTGGGTTGCTTAAACTCAAGAGTCAAATGAAGAAGGGAACCAAGATATCGATGACACTTAAGTTCGAAAAGGCCGGTCAGGTCACCGTGTTATCCGATGTGCTTGGTCCTGCCGCGAAAGGACCAGCAGCCCCCAAAGCTTCAGCAATACCGCGGCTGATGACAGCAAGATGAAAAAATGAAGATACGAGACCTGTGTGTACCGAAAACCTTGTCCGTGTTGATGATGTGATGGAATCGCCTAGGCTGGCGGAATGATCCGGCTGCTCTGTTTCGCTCTGGCCGTCCTGACCTCGCCCTTTAAGTCGAAGTTGCGGCTTGAGGCTGAGAACGCGGTGCTTCGACATCAGTTGATTGTCTTGAGGCGTAGGCTGCATGGTCGCGTCCGGCTCACGAACCATGATCGCTGGTTCTTTTATCCAGCTGTATCGCTGGTTTCCGTCAATCCTGCAGGTTCTCACCATCATCCGGCCCGAAACGCTCGTGCGTTGGCATAGGGCCGGCTTTCGCTGCTACTGGCGTTGGAAGTCGCGCCCACTGGGAGGGCGACCGCTGTGTGTACCGAAAACCCTATCCGGGTTGATGACGTGATGGAATCACCTAAGCTGGCGGAATGATCGAGCTGCTCTGTTTCGCTCTGGCCGTCGTGGCCTCGAAGTTGCGGCTTGAGGCTGAGAACGCGGTGCTTCGACATCAATTGAATGTCTTGAGGCGTAGGCTGCATGGTCGCGTCCGGCTCACGAACAATGATCGCTGGTTCTTTATCCAGCTGTATCGCTGGTTTCCATCAATCCTGAGGGTTCTCACAATCATTCAGCCCGAGACGCTCCTGCGCTGGCACAGGGCCGGCTTTCGCTGCTACTGGCGTTGGAAGTCGCGCCCACTTGGAGGGCGACCGCGGATCGCCACGGAACTACGCGGATTGATTCGGCAAATGAGCAAGGAGAATCCGCTTTGGGGCGCGCCACGCATCCACGGCGAACTGCTCAAGCTCGGGTTTGAGGTCGCGCATTCGAGCGTCGCCAAGTACATGGTCAAACGGCGGGGGCCGCCCGACAGGGATGGCGGATCTTCTTGCGTAACCACGCGCCGGACATTGCCGCCATCAAAGCGAGTGGCCGGGGCGCGTGTCGTGTCAGTGCGCCTCCGGCCGATAACACTTGTGTTACTGATCGGCGGCTTGCTTACCGAGGTCTTTGTCGTGGTCTTTGTCTTGGTCGACACATTCGAAACTGGATGCGAGGGTTGTGCTGAACATTCCTTTATATTTCGAAATCTTCGGGAACGTGCAGAGCGGCCGCTGGAAGGCGATGCCCTGCGCTGGAACATCGTTCGCGTATTTCGTCGCGATGATCTTATCAGGCGCAACTCGATGCTCCACCCATCGGTCGAGGGCTGAGAGTATATCGTCCGCGGGGTCAGAGGGGCTCGGGCCGTTTAACCCGGATATTTGCCCAAAGGCATTTGGACCCGGTCCGCCGGCGCAGTGAGCCATTCCCGGAACCATGAAGAGACGATAAAACTCCTGGGTTTCTTCCTTGCCACCCATCACGTCAGTCACGGCCCTATAATAATTGATGTCGTTCCGCGGCGAGATGGCGCTGTCACTCCAGCCGACATATTGGATCAACTTGCCTCCTCGCAATTTGAAGGCACCAAGATTGGGGTCGACGGAATTCAAGATCGCGCCGGTCCGAACATCCGCCTGATGGGCGTTTTCAGCAACGCTAAATGAGTTCGGGGTCCACCCGGAGTTCGGAAACACAATGTACTTGAAGTAGTTGCTCGCGAACAATTCCTGCAATCCAAAGGCTGGGTCGCCGCTACCCGTGATCCAGGCCGGCCAGTCAGCGGGATTGCTCGCCTCGCCGCCCGGACCATAGCCCGGGAAGATGCCAGGCGGCCCGGATGAGATCTTCTCGATTGCTTCCGCCTTGTCTTTCGTCAACGACAGCTTGTCCGGGTTGAAGCGGCAGGCCAGCGGATTGTTGAGGAATTGATCCGTGCTTATCCCGCCGTCATGCCCGGCGCACTGTGCCAATACGCCATTGCTGAGGACGTTAAGGTCGGCTTGCGAAAGATCCCCGCTGGAGGTAGCGGTGAGGGCCAGCTGGTCCCAGACGAATCCGGCCATCAGGTGGGTCCAAAAATTTGCCGGAGACCCAGCCACGATCCCATCAAAGTCCTGCGGGAAGCGTTGCGCTTCCATCAAGGCTTCGCGACCGCCATCCGAACAGCCCATGAAATAGGAGCGACGAGGACCAATCTTCTGGAACGCAAGAATGAGGTCCTTGGCAACATCGGTTGTCTCCTTGAGCGATCGATATCCGAAATCGACCACCTTCTCGGGATGGCCTGCGGCCCAGCTCGCATCGATGCCGCTGGCCTCATGGCCGTCGTCGGTCGCCGCGACTACATACCCTCTGCGAAGCGGCTCGGCCATTCCGCTATATGAAATGGAGCCACAGAAGCCACCACAGCCTGCCTGAAGGTATTTTAAATTCCAACCCGACGGCATCCAAACCTCGAATTGGATGTGGGAGTCACTGGTCGGCGTCGTGAACCCCGCCACCCGGCAGAATTGCGGCAATCCCGTTATTGATTGGGGCGGAATGGTTGGCGTGACAAACGTCCCCGCCGGAACCGTTTGAGCCATTGTTATGGTTGTATTCGGCCGATGGAAACTGCTGGCCAAGCTCGAGCAATTGTCCGCACTTGCAGGCGTTGCCGCGGCGACCGCTGTGGCGGCGAGCGTGGCGGTGGCAGCATTCTTCAAGACCTTTCTTGAGAGTCTAAGTTTGTCGTCAAAGGTAGTCATTGTTTTACCTCCCTAGTTTGCGTCAATAACCACGGTCATGTGGACTCCGGACACGTCAGTGCGGCTGACCGATTTTTTTTTGGTATTGAGACCTTGAGAGAGACCTTCAAACTTATTGTTGAAAAATACTTTAGTATGACGAAACGCCATTGAGAACCAAAATCTGCTCAACAATGTGCAGTTGAATCCTTCGGCTGGACCGCGAGCAGCACCACCGAAGGTAGGGGGCCGATATCGTGTTGCCGTAGCGCAGTGCGGCACCTGAAACGGGCCATTTGACGTGGAACAATTACTTGGAAATGGCGCTGTGTGTACCGAAAATCTAAATCCGAACGTATTGACGATGAAGTCCGCCCAGTATGGCGCGCGAATTTATGACGCCGGATCGCTGAACCTGGCGAGAGACAGGCGCATCTTTGTTCAATGACCGATGCGTTCTCACGCCGTTGTAATAGTTCGCATAGTTTTCCAGAATCCGACGCAGATGTTCCTCGTCCAGGACAATGACGTGGTCCAAACACTCGCGCCGGATCGATCCGATCAGCCGTTCGGCAAAGCTGTTCTGCCAAGGCGAGGCCGGTGCAATTGGCTTGTCTCGGATACCCATGGCACGCAGTCGGCGCGTGACGACAGTGCCGTAGATTCGATCTCGATCTCGGATCATATAGCGCGGAGCGCCATCCCAAGGAAAGGCCTCGGTGATCTGACGTGCAACCCACTCCGCCGTCGGGTTGGTTGTGACGCCGATCCAGACGAGATCTCTGCGATCAAGCCGGATGATGACGAAGCCATACAGCAGCTTAAAGCCAATGGTCGGCACTACGAACAAATCCATGGCGGCGATGTCCGGCGCGTGGTTTCGCAGAAAGGTCCGCCATTCCTGGTTTGGAGGCCCGCGTCGCTTGACCATATACTTGGCGACACTTGATTGAGCGACGCTAAACCCCAGCTTGAGCAGTTCGCCGTGGATGCGCGGCGCACCCCAAAGCAAATTCTCTGTGCTCATCTGCCGGATCAGCGCGCGCAGTTCTGTCTCGATCTGCGGTCGCCCTCCCCGTCGACACGATTTCCAACGCCAATAGCGGCGAAAGCCGGCCCGATGCCAACCCACCAGCGTTTCGGGTCGAATAATCATGAGAACCGGTAGGATCGACGGGAACCATAGAGCTGGACGAAGAACCAGCGGTCGTTGTTCGTGAGGCGAGCCCGGCCTTTCAGCTTGCGTCGCAAGACGATCAGCTGATGTCGAAGCACTGCATTCTCCGCCTCAAGCCGGATGTTCGACTTGAATGGCGAGGCCAGCACGGCCAGAACGAAGCAAATCAGCGCGATCATCGCGCCAACTTAGCCGATTCTATCATTCGATAAACCCGGATAGGGTTTTCGGTACACACACAGGTAGACCTTCACGGGTTCCTGGCTGCGAACGAGTTCCTGCAAGCGGCTCATCCCACTTCTGCCCGGCTTGTTGCTCTACGAGTATAAGGCAAGCCGATGACGCAGGTACGCTCGATTCCGCTTGTGGCACAACTCGGACATGCCGCCGTGGTCGCTCTATGTCCGTTGTTGGGGGCCGGAAAACATTTGCTCGCATTGCGTTTTTCGGCTTTTGACCCATCTGTGATATGGGACCTAGCCGAAGAGCGTTGCCTCGAAGAGACGGCCGTCCTTCACGAATCGTACACGGGTTGTTGATCTGGCAAACCTGATTTTCCATCAACGACGCTTGGACAAAATGGATTCGTACCTAACTGGCAGGCTGGGCGCGCCCGTTATGTATCTTGGCTTCAGAGTTAGCAGAGCTGAAGCGCAACCGTCGGAATTTTCGGGGTCGTTGCACAATTCTATGTCGCTCGGATAGAAGCCGTTGTCCACGACATGGCCGTCGGAAGTTATTTCGTTACTTGCCGGTGACCGCAACACTAGGTCGAGGCAAAAAAATAAGCCACATGTGGAGAGTCATGAGTGTAAGCGCTTGGCGTGCCAGTTTGCTTGTATGGGCATTGTCTCTGATCTTTCCACCAACGGAACTCATAGCTGGAACGTTGACTTCATCGGTCGACCGAGCCGATGAACCATTCGGGCTTTCTACCTCGATGGTGATCGCGGGCACGTTAGCGGAGAAGTGGCTCGGCGTCGAACGCGAAGTTGATGATGAACGGCTAGTGCTGAAGATCTGCGAGGAGAACCGCGCATCCTGTCCATCGCAAGCAGCACGTGAATTTTTAGCGATTGTTGACAGGGCGCGAACCCTGGCGGGTCGCGCCCGACTTGGTGAGATCAACCGCGCAATCAACCTGAAAATAAAGCCAATGAGCGATTTGGCACTTTACGGTGTGGAGGATGTCTGGCGCCCACCCCTTGCCACACTCGACGAAGGTGCCGGGGACTGCGAAGACTACGCGATCGCAAAATTCGTTGCTCTCCAAGAGGCCGGGGTTTCCGCTGATGACCTTCGGATTGTCATCCTGCGAGACGACATCCGGGAAGAGGACCACGCCGTTGTCGCGGCACGGCTCGATGGAAATTGGCTCATGCTGGACAATCGCCACATGATCATGCCCGAGGACAAGCAAGTGCGGGAATATTACCACCCTATATTCCTAATCGATCATGGTGGTGTCAAACGCTATTTCGGCGGGTCATCTACTTCTGAGGGGTCGCGTGAATATGAGCGAGCTGTAGGCCAAATTCTGCATTAGGTGATTTGGAACAGATCAGGCCGCAACTTAGCCCGCTCATCAAAGCCTGTCGGACAGCGGCCGGGGCAGCTTATGCCCGTTCCGGGTCCGAACTCGGAACATCGCGATCTAGTTGCCGGATGTCCGTTTCGCCTCTCCAAGAACGGACATTGCAGGCCCGCCGCTGTGTCGGCTGCTTCACCTCAACAATCTGACGTCCTGGCCGTCGGTCGACGCGTTCGTGGGCCAAGGGCAGAACTTCAAACCGACCAACTTCTGAAGATTGCATTGGTTGAATTGCCGAACCAAAGGTATAGTTGGCAGAATTCAATCCAAAGTAGACAGCTGCTCCTAAACCGGAGACCAAAGCGTCATGGAGAAAAAACTCATTCTCTTCATCCACGGCCTTGGCGGTTCAGCGGAGGGCACTTGGAAGCAATTTCCCAAGCTGTTGCGTGACGATGCTGACCTTGTCAGTCAATATGAGGTAAAGACCTTTGAATACCCCACCGCGATTGTGGGATCGAAGCCGTCGCTCGCAACGTGCGCCACAATTCTTAAGACCGAGATCGAAAACCGTCACGGTTCGTATTCCGATATCGCCCTCATCGCCCACAGTCAGGGTGGACTTCTGGCGCGCTACTATATTGCAGAAAGGATCAACAGCAAACAGCCGTTGCCGGTAAAACGCCTGCTGACGTTCGCCACGCCGCATCAGGGGTCGGGGCTCGCCACTTTGCTGAAGTGGGCGCCCTTCACCAGCCAACAGACCGAGGACCTCGACCCTAACTCGGAATTCATGCGAGCGCTTGGCGTCGCGTGGGGACAGGCGAAGGCCGACACGCATGTCCTCACGAAATATGTCGTGGCGGCGGGCGATGCCATCGTCGGGCAGGTGAGCGCCATAGGGTCATGGAGCCCGGGCTATGAGGTCGTTGGCGGCGATGGTCATCTAGCTATTGTCAAGCCGGAAACGGCTGACCATACGAGTTTCCTCATCGCCAAGAAATTCCTGCTGGAGGACGGCCTGCAGCCCGGCGGAGTCGAGGCGGACTATACCGCGCCCCTGCTGTCGCTTCCTTTTGTCCCTCGCGAGGATCCCGAGGCTCTCTCGCGATTCACCTTTAGCACCCGCGCGCTGCCGTTCATTGGGCGCGAAGCAGAAGAGCGCATTCTGACGGATTTTCTCGAAGGTTCGGATCAGATGTTTCGTTGGATGGTCATGCATGGTTCGGGTGGCGTCGGCAAAAGCCGGCTCGCACTGGAGCTTTGTCTGGCGGTCCGCAACGAATGGCACGCAGGCTTTCTTCAAGATGAGGAGGCGGATCCCGTCTGGGGCAAATGGCAGCCGCTCATGCCGACGCTGATCGTCATCGATCCCGCGGCGCGCGATACCGTGCGCACGGGCAAGGTGCTTCGGGCGCTGGCGGGTCGGGGGCCTGCCTATGGCACCGCGCGGCTCGCTGCTCCGGTGCGAGTTCTCCTCGTTGAGCGCATCAGCGAGGGCGTATGGCTCGAAAAAATACTTGAGGGAGACGAAACGAAAAAAAAGCAACTCGAATTAGCCCGCGCTCCAAATCTGCCGCTGACAACCATCAACGATCCTTGGCCAATCTTCGAATTCGTTCTGAAGCAGATCGGCAAGCCGCTGCCTGACAAAGCGAAAACGCTTGCCACGCTCGCCGAGATCGACTCCGAGCGCCGGCCGCTGTTCGCCTATTTCCAGGCCGACTTAATTGCCCGTGGCGTTGATATTCGTCATGTCGATGCTGCCGGCCTGCTCGATCAGGTCATCAAGCACGGTCGCGAATCATACTGGAAGCCGGCAGGAGCGCTACCTAAGGATGAGCGATTGCTGGCCATTGCGACGATGGCCGGGGGCCTGCCGGTTAGCGCGGTGAAGGGTGTAAAGGACGAATTGCTGCCGTCTTGGGACATTGACCACCATCCGAAGGTGTTTCTTGCAATGACTGGCCGGAAGTCGGGCCAAGCTATTGCGCCCCTGGCGCCTGACATTGTCGGCGAGCATTTCGCGCTGGCATGCCTCAAGCAGGATGAACTCTCCGATGAAGACCGCGCGCGGTTCTGTGACCTCGCATGGCGGCTCAGTCCGCTTGGCATGGCGCAATTCATGTTGCGCGCACACCACGATCTGCCTGCCCACCCTATGCTACATTGGGTACGAAAATCGCCAGCGTCGGAAGGCGGGTCGCAGCGACAAGAGCCCCCCTTGTGGGAGCAGTGGGCCAGGGGCGCCCACAATCTGATGAATGAATTTCTATCCAGCAATCCAGTCGCGGCGCAGGCGTTGCTGAAAGACATGCGTGGCGTGGCGGACAAGCGTGAAGAGGCCTCCCTGTGGGAGTGGTGGGCCTCGGCCGCCTTCAAACTGACGAACGACCTCGGACCATGCGAACCGGTCGCGGCGCGAGCCCTGCTTGACGATATGCGCGACGTGGCGGCCTCGCGCGATGAGGCTCTCCTGTGGAAGCAGTGGGCCATAGCCGCCCACAATTTAATCCTTGACCTTCGATCGCGCGATCCGGTTGCGGCGCGTGCCCTGCTGGACGACATGCGCGGTGTGGCGGCCACGCGTGACGAGGCCGCTCTGTGGGACCTGTGGGTCAAAGCCGCCGCCGCGACTCTGTCGGTTGATCTCCAATCACGCGATCCGGTCGCGGCGCGGACTCTGCTGGATGATATGCACGACGTGGCGGCCGCGCGTGATGAGGCCCTCCTGTGGGAGCCATGGGCCATAGCCGCCCACAATATGATCCTTGACCTTCGATCGCGCGATCGGGTTGCGGCGCTGGCCCTGCTGAACGACATGTGCGGTGTGGCGGCCGCGCGTGACGAGGCCGCTCTGTGGGACTTGTGGGTCAAAGCCGCCGCCGCGACTCTCCAATCACCTGATGTGGCCGCGGCATGCGCATTGCTGGACGACATGCGCGGCGTGGCGGCCGCGCGTGATGAGACCTTCCTGTGGGAGCCATGGACCAAGGCCGCCTTCAGTCTCACCGATGCCTTGCGATCACACGACGCGGTCGCGGCGCGGACCTTGCTGGATAAGATGCGCGACGTGGCCGATACGCATGACGAGACCGCATTGTGGGAGTGGTGGGCCAAGGCCGCCGTCAATCTAACGATTGGCGCTCTGGCGAACGATCCTAAATCTCGCGATCCCGTCGCGGAACGCGCATTGCTAGACCACATGCGCGACGTGGCGAAAGCGCGTGACAAGTCCTTGCTGTGGGAGATGTGGGCCATGGCCGCCCTCAATCTGACGTATGATCTTCTATCGCGCGATCCAGTCGCGGCGCAGGCCCTGCTGGACGATATGCGCGACGTGGCAGTCACTCGCGACAATTCCGCCCTATGGGAACAGTGGACCAAGGCTGCCTATAATTTGGTGAGTGACCTGCGATCACGCGATGCGGTGGCGGCGCGGACCTTGCTGGACGACATGGGTGGCGTGGCGGATGCGCGTAATGAGGCTCAGTTGTGGGAATGGTGGGCCCGCGCCTCGACCACTCTGATACTCGACCTGGGATCACGCGATCCGGCTGCGTCGCGGGCCTTGGTGGACGACATGCTCAAGGCCGTCGCGAAGCATCCAGGGGATGATGGCGGATGGCAGCCCAAGATAAGGGACCTTGTCTTTCACGCCGCCTCCACTCTTACGGAGGACTTTGCAAGACGCGATCCGGGTGCGGCGCGGGCCTTTTGTGCCGATGTGCTGGGGCTTCCCGAAGAGATGCTCCAGAAAATGCGGCTTGGCGATTGACGAGTCTCTGGATCTCGCCAAAGTTGATCTTTGGACTTCTCTGCGGCTGCGTTGCGTTTCAGCGCCACTTGTGCCTGTCGTGAATCAAATCCGGACATATTGGTGATGTAGCCCGCCGAGAATTGGGCGACAAAGAATATGTCCGGCTAGTTCGACGGCGCGGGAGATCGGCGCATCTTTCTCCAAAGATAAGTGCGTCCGTATCTCGTTGTGATGATTTCATGTACGACAGCAGGATGTGACGGAGGTGTCGCTCGCCGAACACAACAACGTGGTCAAGGCACTCCCGTCGAATCGAACCGATCAGCCTTTCAGCATATGCGTTTTGCCACGGGGAACGCGGCGATGTTGGTCGGTCGCGAATGCCCATTGATCGAAGTCTTCGGATCAAGACCTCACCATAGGCCCCATCCCGGTCACGGATCAGGTAGCGGGGAGCCTGTTCCCAACCGCATGCTTCCGTGACCTGATTTGCGATCCATTCTGCAGTGGGGTTAGCTGTGACGCCAAACCACAAAATTTGTCGTCGGCCGTGCCCCATGATCAGCAATCCATAGAGCAGGCGAAACGAGATCGTCGGCACGACGAACAAATCCATCGCCGCGATGCCGTCGGCATGGTTATGAAGAAACGTCTTCCAGCCTTGCGACGGTGGCCCTCGTCTCTTCACCATATACTTGGCCACGCTCGTCTGGCCGATATCGATGCCGAGCTTAAGCAACTCTCCGTGGATCCGCGGCGCTCCCCACAGCGGGTTGGCGATGCTCATCTCGCGGATCAGCTTGCGTATCTCTGTCGACAAGTTTGGTCGGCCACCGCGACGTCGTGACCTCCAGCGCCAGTACGATCTGAACCCGGCGCGGTGCCACTTTATAACGGTATCTGGCTTCAAAACCGCCAGAGCGTTTAGGACTGTTGGCGCCAATCGATACAGCTCAGCAAAGATCAAGCGGTCCATGGCGCTGACCGTCTGTTTCCTGGGCGAATGCCGTCTCAGTATGTTAATCTGATGCCGAAGGACCAGGATCTCGGCTGCCAACGAGGCCCGCGATCGGAACAATAATACCAGCGCCGACCAGATCAGGCTGCAAGCTATCTCTCATAAGATAGAAACATTGCGCGATTCGGCTTCACTTGCCAGCCGAATTAGGTTTCCGACAGGGACAGGCTTGAGACTAGACTGTGCGCGACTAAGCCGCCTTCGCGTGCAATTTTTATTGTGCGGTGGCCAAACATTTCCACCGCATAACGGTGCTCACCGGCCAAGTCGGTAAATATAGCGACGACCGTTCCTTCGGCGTGGTTGCCGAATGCCTGATCGACCTTGTCACCAATTACAAATTTTGAAGCCATGGCGACTCCTTCCGCAGCGATGCTTTGCGCGCAGTAAGCCCGAAGGTCGCGCTTCGCGCGCCTATTGGCGCTCAATACTAACCATTGCCGTACCGGCGCTGATCATGTCGAGTTCGACCGCCGCAGCTCGGCTCAAGTCGATGATCCGGCCACGACCATAGGGGCCGCGATCTACAATTCGCACGACGACACTCTTTCCATTGCGGTGGTTTGTGACTCTGACCCGCGTACCGAAAGGTAACGTGCGATGAGCCGCGGTCAGCCCGTTTGGGCCGGTTCGCTCGCCGCTCGCAGTGCGACCGCCGCTATAGAACGCGGCGCGACCGGAACTCGGCACGGACCGGACAGATCGCCATCGAAGATAAAGCGATGGTCAACAATAATTTGGAACCAATCATGGGCGATGAACGCGGGATGACCCATTAAGTTCCTATCGACCCCGTCGTAAATCAAATCCGAACATATTGGTGGTGCAGCCCGCCCAGGACCGCGCGGCAAAGAATGGTCCCGGCAGCCCAAGCGCTTTGGCGAAAAGCCGCCGAACAGCATAAGCAGTTTCCATTGTGTGGGCGTAAGCTGCCCTGATGCGGACGCGTCACAATCGCTGCTTATTACGAAATTGCGGCGATGGAAATTTGATAGATTGTTAGCCCTACCATCAAACTCCTCCCGTTAACTCGCGAAGCGTCCCCACGATCTGCGGCTGACTATACGGCTTGGGCAGAAAGCAACTGCCGGGTGGTAAATCGTCTTGGCTGAACCTGAGCAGACCCGAAGTCGCTACTATCTTGATTGGTGGCGGCGGCCCCTGATTGCGGCGGCCAGTTTTAGACCATCCATAGAACCCGGCATCTGGACGTCGGTAAAGACGACCGTGATGTCAAGGCGACCTTCTAGGATGAAGATCGCTTCGTCGGCGTTCTCGGCTTCCACGACATCGAAACCAGCAGACCTGATCATATCTACCGCGTCCGTGCGGATTAGAAACTCGTCTTCCACGATCAAGACGACCGGCCGCTTTGTTTCGGAATACGCCAACGCCGTATACCTTCCCAGCGGGGGCAACCGGCGAGATTAACGTTGGTTCCATAATGGGTTTCGCTGTCGGTCTAGCTAAGGTTGTTCCGCTGTGAGGAACTAGGGTCAAAACTCATTAATATGATTGCTTTCACCAACCTCCAGCAGTTTTCTGAGGCGATCGGAAACTGCGACAAGAGCCTGTGTCTGCATGCGAAAATTCAACAAGTCTGAATCCTGATTCTTGGTTCGCGTGCCGTAGGATCACGGCAGAGACTGATCCATGTTTAACGCGGGCCGCGCGTCGGATGCGCGGCCGACCAGCCGTGCCGGCACGCCGACTGCAGTGTACCCTGACGGCACCGACGCAAGAACCAGCGAGCCGGCGCCGATCTTGGCAAAGTCGCCGATGTCAACGTTGCCTAACACTGTCGCCCCGGCTGATAGCAGCACGCCACGGCCGATCCGCGGCGCGCCAGCTTGGCCTTCTGGCGAGCTGCTGAGCGTGACCTCCTGCAGCATCGATACGTCTTCGCCGATGACCACGCCTTCACCGATGGTGATACCGGTGCCATGGTCGATAAATAGGGCACTTCCGATAGTCACGGACGGATGAATGCTGACATGCAACGCCTGAGTGATGCGGCCGTGTAGCTCGCGGGCAAATTCAGTTCGGCCGCTTTCCCAGAGCCGATGCGAGATGCGGTAAGCCTGCAGCGCGATGTAGCCCTTGAAATGCAGCAGCACGTGAAGAGGGCCGGGACACGCTGGATCACGGTCAAGTGGTGCCCTCAGATCGAGGGTCGCGATCTCGATCAAAGAGGGATCGTCGCGATAGGCCCGTTCGGCAATTCGCCGGGTTACGGTCTTCTCGTCGCGGCTGCCACTGACCGCCACAGCGATCAATTGTGCCAGCGCGCTGGCAAGATTGCTCTGATTAACGACCGCCTCGTGCATCCACGCGGCCAAAGCCGGTTCAGCGGCAGCGACCGCGACCGCCTCACGGTGGATCGTATTCCAGAGCGAAGCGCTTTCAGCCGGTAATGCCAGGCCCATGATGGTCTCCGCAGACTGAGCGAAATTCAGCCATTCACTCCCATATTTATATCACAGCTCGTCAACGTTGTTGCTTAGACAATAGCAAGATGATTCGGGTCGTGGGAAAAAATACATGAGCAGAAATCTGTTCTGGCTGAGCGATGAGCAATGGGCACGGATTGAGCCGCATTTGCCGAAGGATGTGCGTGGTGTCGAGCGCGCCGATGACCGACGCGTGATCAGCGGGATCGTGCATGTGCTCAGGTGCGGCTGCCGCTGGTGCGACTGCCCGGAAGCTTATGGTCCACCGACGACGATCTATAACCGCTTCGTACGCTGGGCGCGGCGTGGCATCTGGGAAAACCTGTTCCGGGAGCTTGCTGGGAACGGACGATCCACAGACACGCAGATGATCAACTCCACACACGTCAAAGCGCACCGCTCGGCATCGGGCGGAAAAGGGGGGAGCAGAAGCAGGCTGTTGGCCGCTCGCGCGGAGGGCGCAACACGAAGATCCACGCGCTCGCAGATGCTAAAGGACGCCTCATCGCCATTCTGTTGACCGGAGGTGAAGCGCACGACTGCCCGGTCGCAGAACGCTTGATCCGCAGGGTAAAGTCGGCGAAGCGTATGCTTGGCGACAAGGCTTACGACAGCGCCGAATTGCGCGGGGAACTGGATGAACGCGGAACCAGACCAGTCATTCCAAACCGCAGCAACAGGAAGCAGCCGTTCCGCTTCAGCAAGCGCCTCTACAAACTTCGCTGGCGCATCGAAGCTGCATTCAACAGGCTGAAGGACTTCCGCCGTATCGCAACACGTTATGACAGACTGGCTCGAAACTACTTGGCCTCTGTCTGTCTGATCGCCGCTCTTGTATGGTGGATTTAATGAGTTCCCGACCCTAGTACCCGGAATCAGAGCTGAGTGATACGGCGGCCTTTGAAGCGGCGTTGACGGACCTTTTTCTTGGTCCAGACAAAGGGCTCAGCCTTGTCGTTGTATGCGTTAATGTAGGCATCGATGTGCTCCTGGAGCTGTTTGAGGCTTGTGAAGGAGGCGCCGCTAAGCGACTGCCCCTGCAAGATCGAGAACCATACCTCGACCTGATTGAGCCAGGACGCGCTTGTCGGCGTGAAATGAAACTGCACATTTGGATGGGCTTTGAGCCAATGCTCGTTTTTTTTGTGGGTGTTGAGGTTGTCGAGGATGACGTGAAGCTTCCGGTTCGGAAAAGCCGTGGTGACACTGTTCATGAAGTCGAGAAACTCGACACGGCGGCGGCGTTTTGAATGCGTCGCGATGATCTACCCGGTGGCGACTTCGAGCGCCGCAAACAGCGTTGTCGTGCCATGCCGCTTGTAGTCATGGCTCTGGCCGGTCAAGGCGCGACCATTGGGCAACTTCAGATAGCCCTGCGCTCGCTCCAAAGCCTGTATCGAAGGCTTTTCGTCCACGCATAGCACAATGGCCTTCGCGGGCGGGGCGACGTAGAGGCCGACAACATCGGCGGCCTTGGCCGTGAAGTTCGGGTCGTTGCTCTCGCACCAGGACTTGCGAACCACGAGGTCGATCTTGTGGCTGCGCAGGAACCGCCAGACATATTGGACGTCAACATTGCCCAGCGCCCCGGCCAGCAGCGGCCCGGTCCAGCGTGCAAACCCTTCCGGTGCCGGCTTGTCCAGCAGCCGCAGAATCCGCTTGTCGGTGGCCTTCGTATAGATCGGCTGCTTGCCAGGCCGAGGCTTGTCTTGCAGCCCTTCAAGGCCATGGTCGGCATAGCGATGCCGCCAAAGGCTGACAATCCGAGGCTGGACACCGACTTCCTTGGCGATCGACCGCGTGCTGCGCCCGGCCGCCGCCAACAAAACGATCCGCGCCCGCTTCAAATCGCGCTGCATTGTCACCGGTGAGCGACAACGCCCCTCAAGCACCTTGCGATCTCTCTTCGAAAGGTGGACTTCTCTTGCTTCGGGTATCATCCCGATGTTGAATCACGACTCACGATCTAAGAAAAGTGGGTACTAGGCCCTAGGTGGTGTGGAATCTAAGGATTCCCTTTTAGGAGCAAATCAGATTCAAAGCTGCTTTTGGGGAGGCAGCCTTGGGTGTGATGGACCGGTTGGTTTTGAACGACGCGGCGTGGGAGCGGATAGCGCCGCTGATCATAGGTCGACCTGATCAGAAGGGCTCCACCGGGCGCGACAATCGGATGTTCGTGGAAGGTGTGTGTGCTGTGGATCGTCCGTACGGGCTCTCCCTGGCGTGATCTTCCGGAGGCGTTTGGAGATTGGAACAGCGTGTTCCGGCGCTTCAGTCGATGGAGCATCAAGGGTGTCTGGTGGCGGATCTTCGAGGCGATGTCCGATGATCCGGACTTCGAATATCTGATTGTCGATTCCACCATCGTTCGGGCGCATCAGCACGCCGCCGGCGCCAAAAAAGGGGGTCTGAGGATCAAGCGGAAGATCAAGCGATCGGCCGCTCGCGCGGGGGCCTGAGCACCAAGA
Source organism: uncultured Alphaproteobacteria bacterium (assembly GCA_963836765.1). Taxonomy (GTDB): domain Bacteria; phylum Pseudomonadota; class Alphaproteobacteria; order Rhizobiales; family Xanthobacteraceae; genus Bradyrhizobium. Next base: position 9,571 of record CAWILG010000009.1, on the reverse strand, counting down.
TACATCTGGCCGTTCGCGGCTTGGGATGTCCGGTGCGGTTCACGCTTACCGCAGGCCAGAAGGGCGATGCACCGCAAGCCGCCGCATTGATCGAGGGACTACCCGCCGAGGTCGTCATGGCCGATACGGCCTATGACGCCGATCACTTGCGCCAAGCCATCGCCGCCAAGGGCGCGATCGCCGTCATCCCCAACAACCCGTCACGCGCGCTCAAATATCCGCTCGACAAGCATCTCTATGCTCAGCGCCATCTCGTGGAATGCTGCTTCTCAAAGCTCAAGCAGTTCCGCCGCGTCGCAACCCGCTTCGAAAAGACCGCCCGAAATTATTGTGCTGTTGTAACTCTCGCCGCCATAGTCTTGTGGCTGCGGTAAGTGTCCACACCACCTAGGCTACGCCGACGAGGATGGCCGCTATCGCGCGCCACGTCTCATCCGTCGTCGATGGGCCGGGGGCCACCAACGTGGTCGCCCTGAGGTAGGGCGAACTGCGCGCCGACGTTATTTCCAAATGCTGCCCTCGAACGCGAAAAACAAAAGCGTGGCAATGATGGCGACGGCTGCACCAGAGAAAATCAAAAGAAGCATAGCGCGAACCTTCTTAAAAAAAATCCGCAGCATACGAATCACATGAAATCACATGAATATACGGCGCTCCAGAACTGAGCGACCATTGTACCAAGGTGCAGGATCGACAACGGCGAGCGTGGTCGCCTTCATCGGGCCAGAATCATCACAGATGCCGGTTTCGATCCGTGGAGCAAGAACAGCAATGGAGCCTACAAAACCCCGCAAATGGACCGAAGAAGAGACCAAGCTGCTGATCGAACTCGCGCAGCGGAAGGAAAGAGTGCCAGCGATGGCCCGAGAGATTGGACGTCACGTCGCTTCCGTTAGATGACGAGCTCTCGAATTGGGTTTGCCTCTGCCGCCGGGCCGGGGTGAGAGGCAGCTTTAGCCTGCCTACTCGACCCATCTCGGTCGCTGGGCCTTGGGCTTCAAGCCTCGGCTTCACCGGCACCTTTGCTACCCGGCCTGAATGCTACCGTATCTTCGTCGCAACACCTCTCTTGTTTCATTTGGGGAAACACAGTTTGGACTCGCGCTCCGATTCGCTCGGTGCAAACTTCGCAAAAGACCGGGCGGGCCGATTGAGCAAGCAATCAATACTGAGGAGCCCGGCGATCCCGCAGAGCGCGAATGCTCTGCGGGAATTCCAGTAATCATAGAGGCAAGCAATTGACGATCAGGTCGCTGCTCATTCTCATCGCCATCTGCTTTTCGACAACAGCGCTCGCTCAGAGCGCGTCCCCAAAGGTCGGCAACAAGCCGGCGGTTCAGGCAAAGCCGAAAGAGCCGACTGGCTGCAAACTCGTTGGAACGGTCCGAGGCACGAGGCTATGGGCCGGTGACTGTGTAGGAGTAGAGCTGCTCAAGGGCACGATGGAAACGACCCCGCCCGATCAGAAGGAGTGAAAGCGGCCCCGGTGGGGGCTGGCTTCGCGCGGGGCCGCTCACTCCCTCTTCACGCAAATCCAATCGTAACTGTAAAAGTTCGCTCCCGACACGCCATCCTCGCATGGCGGAAGTGCATGCAAGTATGGAAGCAGCCTTGACGCGATCAGGACAACGGCGCGCCAGCCGTGATTTGATCATCGCAGATGGGGCGCGCGCCGACGCGCCCAGGCGCAAGGTCCGCTTTGCCCCTATCGACGGCCTGATTTACTCGATGCCAGTGGCAGAGTTCTCTAAGTGTGATTCTCGCAATATCATGCCCCGGCCCGATAAAGGGCTTTTTGACTAAAGGCCTTAACTCGGCGGCCATGGCTCGCGCGAGATGATTGGGGCTATTACGTGGGCGATCCGCGATTTAACCCATCCACCCTCGTGGCGATGAGCCGCAGATGGCTGTCATTGCAGCCACCGCTTTCGCGCCATGTCGATCAAAGGCTGAAACTCGGCGAGGAATTCGAAACCGTCTGCACTGCGATGATCTTTGAGCCGCTTCAAGCGAGCCTGGCTTGCAAGCTTCTTGGCATGGGCCGGCCTGTCGCGTTCCGAACGGCACGATCAATGAATGCTTGTCCTGGACCCGCTGGCGCAGCTTCGTAAGACGATCAACAGCAGGCCCAAAGGGCAAGTAATCCACCGGCTCGCATAGAAATTCACGATACCCTCCCGCCGCTGAGAATTGAGCCGTAAAAGCGCGCCTATATGGAGTACGCAGACACGAGGCATTGTCATGTCAGATGAGGATGATTGGGATTTCGCCGGCGCCGACGACGCTAAGGTGACAATCCGCGCGGCGGTTCGCTATTTGCTCAAGGGCGCCACCGGTAGTGACCGCGGTGATATCGTGCGGGAGGTCATTGAGATTGTGAACGAGGTCGCGCGCGGGTTGGCGACTGGCGGCCAAGATCCCTTCGACGATGAATTGCCGGGCGGCTAACCGCCGGATAGCCCCTCCCCAACTCTTGGAAGCCCGCCGGTAAGTCCGGGATTGGTGGGCTAAGGCTTCACGGGTTCAGTGATCGCCGGAGCTTGGGCTTTACCGGCTACCGCCTGGCGGTCACGCGCGGCGATCAGTTCATTCTGGAGCTTCAACCGTTCATCCGGTGTCATGGCGGGTTTTTCGGGCGGCGGTGGCAGATCTTCAACGGGGAGATAGGCGCTTGTTTTCGAAGGCGTTGGTGCCTCAGCCCGCGCGTCCATCAGTGATGAACCAGCGGAGGTCGCACAGCCGCCTAGCGAGAGGCTCAACAACAACGCCGTCCCCGCGGCGAGCAACATTCTCCGCTTACAAACATACAGAATATCCATGCATGATCGTTTCCACGACCATTGCGGGCCAATTGTGTTCGTTCGCGGTTCCTCATGGAGCCCGCGCGGGCAAGGTTAATCGAGGGTTGCGAAGGGGCGCGGACCGAACGCCCGCGTTCGCGCTCCCCACGACCCCCAAGAAGACCGCGGTGAGCCCGGGATTTGCGGGGTGTCATGTGCCGGTCGATCGGCGCCAGCGCATGGGGTGGCAGTTCCGGGTTACGGGGATTACTCGCGGACCCACGCTCCGCGCCCTAGCCCATGCTGCCCGGCATGAAGCACCGGATTTCAGTATGCTGATGATCGGTCCCGCGATCGGCCGTGTAGGGCCAAACCATAGTTCTGCCGGCGCGGTTCGGCTCGGTGATCACGGCGCCGTCGGGAACATCGATCCATCCGCCCTCGAGACGGACGCGGTAATGACCGCCCTTCAATTCCCAATCAACATCGTTGACAGCGAAGCCGTCCGCAAACGAACAGCATAGGCCCTTGGCGGATCTCAGGCTATCGAACCAGGCATTCAATTCCGGATGCTCAGGATCGTGGGCGAGCGCGGGAGAGCAGAGCAGCAGGAAGATCAGGATAATCCGCACCACGACCGACTCCTCTTCTCTCAAAAGGCTACGCTTCTGGGTCGTCACGACACTATGATTTGGTCCGATGTTCACAAGTTTGAGCGCGGGACCGAAGCCCCCGACCGGTTTCAACCGACGAAACCATTTTCGGGATCTGACGAAGACGTCCTGAAACAATCGTCGCGCTATCCTCACAGCGCCGTAGCACGGGGGCGATAGTTCCTTGCTCGGCATGCCAAAGCGGAACAAGGCGATGATCGAGACAGTGTCGGCACTACTTGCTTTTTTCAGCACCAGCGTTTTCCTAGCGCATGCATTGGACGCCTATCGCCAGCGCTAGGGAACGAAATTGCTGAGGCTTTAGTTGGGAATATTCGAACCCTCTTGTTTTGAGGTGTCCTATGTCGAAGGCAACAGAACTTGCCGAACGCGCTCGTATGTTCGAGGAGCGAGCCGAAAGAGCGACCGATCCAATTTCCCGGCAACATTATCGAGAAATGGCTGTCCACTATCGATCGCTGTCGGTCGAGCACCAGGAAGCGCCGGATCAGACGGAACTCGAACGCCCAGCGGCGTGAACCGGCATCATCAATCAGCAATTAAGCGAAATGGAACGTTTTGGACACACATTCGTTCGTTCGAGTTGCCTACTGCGGAGGTAAGTAGATGACGGATGAACAGCTAGCTCTTCAGGCCGTTAACGACGCGCAGTGCATTCTGGAAGAATACTTATTACCAAGGCCCCGGAACAACGAGCGCATCATCTTGGACAGGCTGGTGGAAGTACTTGAGCGTCCAGATCTTCTGGTCGCCGTTAATCGGATGCAGCGCTCGTAGGCGCGCGGTTGTCGCTTCGTTGCCCGTCGGCCCGTGCGAGTTCGAGCCAGTTCCGCATCGATGGAGTTACGGGCTTGGGCCGCCCGGTCCCTGCACACCTCAGCTAAGTGGTAGAACCGTAGTACACCTTCCGACATGGCAGAATGACGCGAGTTCGCCAATCGCCCCCGCCGCAAGGGTACTTCCTTCTTCCGGCGCTACCAGTCGATTATTTCACGCATTGTCCCTGGCTGGGTGATTCTCCGTGAAGTGTGCCAAACGGGCGACACCGAGCGGCCCGCCAGCGTGAACCGGGGGGCCCCGAAGCCCGCGCTCATGCCAGCCTCGAATCGCCAAACTCCCAGATGCATCCCGACATAAGCAAGAATGACGATGGCAACGCCACGCATTTAGAATATCGCATGACTCATGGACTCGCGAACATAAGAAGGTTGTTTCTTCGCAAAGTGAATTGACTTTTCCAAAACGCGGTAGGCTATGATCGTTTGCAAATCGCATGAGAGAGGTAAGAGATGCCCCTGTTCAATTTGGGCCAATCGACTGGATTGTGCGTCTCACTGGTTTGCACCGGCATTCTAATATCCTCACAGGCGCTGGCCTTCGATTTGAACGGGGCTTGGGCGACGAGCGCTGACCAGTGCAGCAAAATCTTCGTTAAAAAGGGTGATCAAATTAGTTTTGCTCAATTTTCCGAAGAGTTCGGCGGCGGCTTTATTGCGAATGGAAACGAAGTCAGAAGCAAAACCAGCCGATGCAACATCAGGTCGCGGAAGGAGACGGGTGATACCATCGAGTTTCAAGCCGCCTGCGCCTCAGCTAAGATCGCCGCGACGAGCGTCCAACTGAGTATAAAAATCCTCGATGACAACAGCCTGTCCCGAGTTTTCACGGACCCGGATATGGAGGGAATGGAGCTGACTTTCTACCGCTGCGTAATGTGATCCATCTGCGATGTGTCTTCGGCCTTCAAGGCGGGGCAGGGCCGGACCAGCGGCGCACGGCAAAGAGGCTTGCCCGCCCCAGGTTCTTCGGTTGCTCGGAGCGGCACTTCGTCTCCGCACACAATCCAGGCGCGGTGGATCAGTGTCACCATATTGCGGGTTGGCGTTGCCGCCGTTGGGCCATCGGCGAGATCCCTGAACAGAATGTTCTGAGCAGGAAGATCGGGCATGAGCAACACGCTCGCTCCTCTGATGGAGAGGAGCCTACTCGAAGTTTTCAGGCAGCGGGGTGATCGAATAGTGGTGTTATTCGCTGCGGTGCATGAGTCTCTTCATGGCACGAACCGGACCTCCAGCAATGTCCGCAGTCCCGTCGCTATCGGGAGGAAAGCGGACATGGCTTGGACTGGCCATTTCCGTAGCGATTGACCCAACCCGGACCTCCGGGCTAGCGCAAAGAAAGCGCGAGCTCGCATTCTGAAATGTGGTCGACCCACAGGCGGGTCGAAGTGCGATGTGGTAGGCTTTCCTGAAAGACGGAGGAGAGGCTCATGAGCTGCCGGACTGGAGCCGTGCTGCTGGGGGCAGCAATCGTCATGGCGACCCCGGGTGGTCCCTTTGCGTTGTGCGCTGCTGCGCAAGACCGGACCGTACTGCCAGTACCAATTCCGGATTTCGCGGGCAAAATCGGTGAGACCTACAAGGACTCGACGCCCGACTGGACACCTGCTCTTCCGCTTCAAGCGCCCAAAGGCGCGCCGAACATCCTCATGATTGTGCTTGACGACGTCGGCTACAGCCAACTTGGCTCGTACGGGAGTTCGATTGAGACGCCCAATCTCGACAAGTTAGCTTTGTCGGGTCTCCGCTTCACCAATTTCCACACGACGGCTCTGTGCGCGCCGACGCGAGCCGCGCTCCTTACCGGCCGCAACCAGCACGCCGTCGGGCTCGGCACGATCGCAGAATGGGCCACCGGCTATCCCGGCAATTACGGCAGCATCCCTAGAAGCGCCGCGACCATTGCCGAAGTCCTGAAGCAGAACGGCTACAACACCTTCGCGGTTGGCAAATGGCATCTCACTCCTTACACGGCGTACACCGCCGCCGGTCCTTTCGACCACTGGCCCCTCGGCATGGGCTTTGAAAAATACTACGGGTTCTTGGGTGCATTAACCGACCAATGGACCCCCTTGTTGGTGCAGGACAACCAGTTCGTCGCGTCTCCGCGGCGCGAGGGCTACCATCTCACCGACGATCTGGTCGACCACACCATCGCCTATATCCGCGACCAACAGCAGGTGAGCACAGGCCGTCCCTTCTTTGCCTACCTGGCCCTCGGTGCGGCGCACGCGCCTCTCCAGGCGCCCAAGGCTTACATCGAAAAGTACAGGGGCCGCTTCGATCAAGGTTGGGATGGGACGCGCGAGGAAACCTACCAGCGGCAGAAAGTGATGGGGCTGATCCCGCGCGACACGGAGCTTCCGCCTCGCAACCCCGGCGTTCAAGCCTGGGCCGATCTCACCAAGGATCAAAAGGCCGTTTATACGCGACTGGAGGAAGTCTTCGCTGGCTTTCTCGACCATGCCGACCATCAGCTCGGGCGACTTTTTGCGTCCCTCGACGACATGCAGATCCGCGACGACACCCTCATCATCGTCTTATCGGACAACGGCGCGTCGCAGGAAGGGCTTCAGGACGGAACTTCGAACACCGAACGTGGCCGCAACTATAATCCCGAAACGGTCGGGGAGATGTTGGGACTGCTCGACAAGCTCGGCGGCCCTGATACCAATCCGCTCTATCCCATGGGCTGGGCGATGGCCGGCAATGCGCCATTGAAGCGGTGGAAGCAGGACACGCATCACGGCGGCAACACCGATCCGCTGATTATCTCGTGGCCGAGGCAGATCAAAGGTGGAGGCGAGTTCCGAGCGCAGTACCACCACGTTGTTGACATCGTCCCGACCCTGCTGGAGATCACCGGGCTGCCGGCGCCAATATCGGTCAATGGCATCAAGCAGATGCCGCTTCATGGCGTTAGCATGGCCTACACATTCGGGGACGCCGACGCGCCGACCCGGCGCAAGATGCAATACTACGAGATGTTGGGGAGCCGGGCGATCTGGGTGGACGGCTGGACGGCGGTGACGTGGCACAAGAAGGACACGTCTTGGGAGGATGACCGCTGGGAACTCTACCACACGGACGTCGATTTCTCGGAAGCGCACCAACTCGCAGCCGAGCGACCGGACAAACTGCGAGAGCTGCAGGCTCGCTGGTTGGAAGAGGCCAGAAAATACAACGTTCTCCCACTCGACGATCGGCGATTCGAGCGAACCGCGGACTCGACGCGGCCTGTGGCGGCGATCGAGAAGCCGTCCTACGATTACTATCCTTACACTTCTATCTTACACCCGCTTGCCACTCCGCAGATTCTCGGCCGCGAGCACACCATCACGGCCTACGTGACGATCCCGGAGGGTGGGGCGGAGGGCGTGCTTGCATCCAGCGGCGGCGCGTTCGGCGGATGGTCCCTATTTATCAAGGACGGTAGGCTGCGATACACCCACAATTATCTGAAGATCACGGCTTACGACGTTGCGTCTGCCAACGAGGTGCCGGTGGGTCAACGGCGCCTCAGCGTCCACTTCACACCCAAGTCGAAGTCACTCAAACCGGACTTTTTCACGGGCGATGTGAGCCTCTTTATCGACGCCGATAAAGTGGGTGAGATCAAGGACATGAAAATGGCTGGTCAATACAGCGCGATCGGCGGCTACGGCCTACTGATCGGTCGCAATACCGGGACGTCGGTCAGTCGCAGTTATGAGCCGCCGTTCACCTTCACAGGCACGATCGAGAAAGTAACGATCGAAGTGGGCGGAGCGCCCAAAGCGAGGTGATCAGCGGCTCTAAAATCGATCGGGACCAAGGAGACTAGGGAAGACAGCGCTTTTTCCTGTCTCGCCTGTCGACGAAGAGGACGTCGCCTGCCTAAAATTCGCAGGCATTCCAATCGGACAATGATAGCTAACTTCTTGATGGATGTTAGGACGCGAGAGTCCGTTGGCACTTTTCGGACCTCCTCGCATGTCCGCTGTCTGGTCGCTAACAGGTGGAAAGCGGACATGGCGCGGATAGCCCAATTCGGTCGCAAATGACCGGTATCGACGGTGGTCTCAACCGGTCGACGCAACACTTTATCTTAAGGGAAAAAGATGGAGTGTGGCGATGGATCAGGGATTTCGTCGAGGGTTTACAGCGGCCGAGAAGACGGAGTTATGGGATCGCTGGCAGCGCGGGGAGTCGCTCAAGGCGATCGGGCGGGCGTTTGGTAAGCCTTCATCGTCGATTTATTTCCAGGTGTCACCGCACGGTGGGATTCGTCCAGCTCCCCGGCGTCGCTCACGATTGGCGCTGACGCTCTCGGAACGCGAGGAGATATCGAGAGGCATTGCGGTACATCGATCGGCAAGATCGATGGCTGGGTTGCTGGGCCGCTCGCCCTCGACGGTGAGCCGGGAAATCAGCCGGAATGGCGGCTATGATGGCTACCGAGCGGCTCTGGCCGATGACAAGGCCTGGGCCCGAGCCCGTCGCCCGAAACGCTGTAAGCTGGCCACGAATGCTTGGTTGCGACAGGCGGTGGCCCGCAAGCTGAGATTAAATTGGGCGCCCGAGCAGATAGCCGGCTGGCTTAAAAGAGCCCATCCTGAAGGTGAGCGTTATCACGTGTCACACGAGACGATCTATCGCAGTCTATTTGTTCAAGCCCGCGGGGTGCTTAAGAAAGAGCTGCTTTGCCATCTTCGATCGAAGCGCACGATCCGGCGATCAAAACAGGCGGGTCTCAATGGCGATGGCCGGGGGCAAATCAAGGATCCCGTCTCGATCCGTCAGCGACCAGCAACGGTTGAAGATCGGGCGGTGCCTGGCCATTGGGAAGGCGATCTCCTGTCTGGGTCGAAGAACAGCTATATCGCGACCTTGGTCGAACGTCATACCCGCTACGTGATGCTGGCAAAGGTGGCCAACAAGGATACCCAGTCGGTCGTATCCGCGCTCATCAAGCAGGCAAGAAAGCTACCGAGCGAGCTGTATAAATCGCTGACCTGGGACCGGGGCAAGGAACTTGCGGATCATCGACGATTTACGTTGACGACCAACATTGACGTTTACTTTTGCGATCCGCAAAGCCCGTGGCAGCGCGGTTCGAATGAGAACACCAATGGTCTGCTGAGACAGTACTTCCCCAAGGGCACCGACCTGTCGGTGCATTCGCAAGCCTATCTGAACAAAGTGGCTCGTCAGCTCAACGAACGCCCACGTGAGACCTTGCAATTTGAGACCCCAGCAGAGAGATTTAACGCCTGTGTTGCGTCGACCGGTTGAGCCG
>CAWILG010000008.1:0-433162 GCA_963836765.1 uncultured Alphaproteobacteria bacterium | reverse complement strand
TCGTGACGTCTTCCTGGCTGTAGCCGAACGCCTGCTGGCGGTCGAGCAGCGGCAGGTTCGAGCGCATGCCCTTGGAGGCCGCGTCCGGCAATTCCTCGAGCTGGATCTGGGTGCGGCCGAGCCAGTCGCGATAGGGATGGCTCTTGGCGAGCTGCGCCTTGATCTCGTCGTCGGGAATGAGGCGTCCCTGTTCGAGGTCGACCAGCAGCATCTTGCCGGGCTGCAGCCGCCACTTGGTGACGATCTCTTCCTCGGGGATCTTCAGCACGCCCATTTCGGACGCCATCACGATGCGGTCGTCCCGGGTCACGAGATAGCGCGCCGGACGCAGGCCGTTGCGGTCCAGCGTCGCGCCGATCTGGCGGCCGTCGGTAAACGCAATCGCGGCGGGGCCGTCCCACGGCTCCATCAGGGCTGCGTGATATTCGTAGAACGCGCGGCGCGTCTCATCCATCAGGGGATTGCCGGCCCAGGCTTCCGGAATCATCATCATCACCGCATGCGGCAGCGAGTAGCCGCCCTGCACCAGGAATTCGAGCGCATTGTCGAAGCAGGCGGTGTCGGACTGGCCCTCATAGGAGATCGGCCACAGCCGGTTGATGTCCTTGCCGTACAGTTCCGAATGCACCGAAGCCTGGCGCGCGGCCATCCAGTTGACGTTGCCGCGCAGCGTGTTGATCTCGCCGTTATGGGCGATGAACCGGTAGGGATGCGCCAGCGACCAGGTCGGGAAGGTGTTGGTCGAGAAGCGCTGATGCACCAGCGCCAGCGCGCTGTCGAAATCCGGCTCATGCAGGTCGGGATAATACTTGCCGAGCTGGTCGGCCAGGAACATGCCCTTGTAGATCACGGTGCGGCACGACATCGAGACCGGGTAATAGCCGGCGAGGCCGCGGTCGCGGCGCTGATAGATCGCCTGCGAGATCGACTTGCGCAGGATGTAGAGCCGGCGCTCGAAATCGTCCTCGGTCTTCGCCGTGCCGTTGCGGCCGATGAACACCTGCATGTGGTTCGGTTCGGTCGGCTTGACGGTTTCGCCGAGCGAGGAGTTTTCGGTCGGCACGTCGCGCCAGCCGAGCAGCATCAGGCCTTCCTGCTTGATCTGTTCGGCGACGATGCTCTTGATGATGTTGCGCCACGCCGTCTCGCGCGGCATGAACAGCGCGCCGACGGCGTATTCGCCCGGCTTCGGCAGCTGGAAGCCGATCTCGGCCGCTTTGCGCACGAAGAAATTATGCGGGATCTGCACCAAAATGCCGGCGCCGTCGCCGGCGCGCGGATCGGCGCCGACCGCGCCGCGATGCTCAAGGTTGCAGAGAATGTTGATCGCGTCGGAGACGATCTGATGCGACTTCTTGCCCTTGATGTTGGCGATGAAGCCGACGCCGCAGGAATCCTTTTCCAGGCTGAGGTCGTACATGCCCTCGGCCGGCGGACGCCAGGTGTGCTCGCGCGCCACTTCCGCCGGTTTCGAGGCCGCGGTCGGCGACAGCGTTTCTGTCACGATGTTTTCGCGCTCGATTTCCGACCCGCTCATCTCAATCCTCTCAATCCGGCTAAGGGCGTCACCGTCATCGTCGGCGCACCTTGGGCGTTTGCGGCACCCACCGGGCCACCGCTCGTCCTCCGCGAGCCGCAATTTCATAAATTCAGGCCTGGGCGTTCAACGTCCCTGAGGAACGGCCTTGCCTGCACCTTCCTTGGAGCTCGAAGCGCCAAGTTTTCGTTGCAATCCCCGTGCCGGGAAAGCCCCGCAATTGAGACAGTGATACTGTCCTAACTCCGACCATGCCAAATTTTTCTGTATCACACAAGCGCGTGAAAGTCCCCGCCCGCATGGCTGATCCGTGGCCGTCGCAGGTACGAACATGCCGCCCCGGATTTGAAGCAAACGCGCCGCGATCCGGCCCAAGGACTGCCGGATTTCGCGACCAGCTTCGCGCCGGGACAAGGGCGCGAAGACGCCAAAAGGGCTTACGAGCGGCTTACAGGAGCAATCGGCGATGAAGTTGGTCACAGGATGGGTCGTGGCGGCCGAACTGGCTCTGGCCGCGACCGGGGCGCAGGCACAATTGCCGGCGCCGCACTATACGGCGATTTCCGATGTCAGCGGTCCCTATGCGGCGATGCCGCCGGAGGCGCCGGTTGCGCACCACGGTTACGGGCCGACGCTGCTGCCGCCGATGGAGGTCTACACCGTGGTCCGCGAGGCCGGGTTCTCGCCGCTCGGCATTCCGCAGCAGCGCGGCTTTGTCTACACGATCTCCGTGATCGATCGCGGCGGCGACGACGGCAAGCTGGTTATCGACGCGCGCACTGGGCGGATCATCCGCTTCATGCCGGCCGACCGGATGGGCGACAATTTGAACGACGATTTGAATATCACTTATGGCGCGCCCGGACCGCTGCCGCCGACGACCAATGTCCGCGGCGTGCCGCGTCCGCCGCGATCGATCCCGCATGTCGCCAGCCGCACGGTACCGGTGCCGAAGGCGAGCCCGCTCGCCGCCAAGCCGGCGCCGGAACCGGCCCAGCAATCAGCGGCCGTGCAACCGAAACCGGCGGAGACGCAAGCGGCACCGCCTCCGGCCGCGGCCCCCACCGTCGGCCAGGCCAAGCCATCGGCGCCGGTGATTCAGCCGACGCAGGAAATGCCTGCCGCGCAGGGGCTGGAGTAAAGCGCAACGCTCTGCCCGCTACCGGGCGTCGGCGAGCGACCAGGAGAAACCAATCAAGGCCTATTCCTTGTGCCCGGCGGCCGCCAGGATCAGGTCGGCGATCTCTTTGGGACGCGACACCAGCGATAGGTGACCGGCGTCCAGTTCCACGGTGGTTGCGTTCATGCGCCTGGCCAGAAATCGCTCGAGGTCGGGGTTGATGGTCTGATCGAGCTTCGAGACCGCATACCACGAGGGCTTTGAGCGCCAGGCGGCCACGGTGGTCCGGCCACCGAACAGGGAGACGGCTGTCGGCTCCTGTACGGCGTAGAGCACCTCGGCCTTTTTGGGCTCCACGCCATTTGCGAAATATTTCAGAAACGACTCCTCGGACAGCTTGGTGAAGCCGTCATGCTCCCTGACGCCGGCCCGGACCGCGCCGGCCGGGAACTTTCCGGAGAGCGCGACAAAGTCCTCGCCGGCGTCGGGGCCGCGCGCGGCGACATAGACCAGCGCCGATACTTTCGGATCCATCCCGGTCTCGCTGATGACGGTGCCGCCCCAGGAATGGGCGACCAGCACGGTCGGGCCGTCCTGCAGCGCCAGCGCGCGGCGCGTCGCCGCGACGGAATCGTCCAGCGAGGTCAACGGATTTTGCACGGCGGTGACCTTCAATCCGGCGGCCTGCAGATAGGGAATGACTTCCGCCCAGCTCGAGCCATCGGCCCACGCCCCATGCACCAGCACGACATTTTTCGCCACAACCGGCGCGGCCGTTTGCGCATGCGCCTGCAATCCGCCGAGCGTGCCCGCCAGCACGCCGATCGCCAATGCCGTTACAAACCGAACTATCTTCATCGGACCAGCTCCGTGATCTGTCTTCTGTGTGATGATGCGGGTGCCCACACAGGAGTTTCGACTCGATGGCATGCGATGTTACGAGGCACACGGCGTTGTGAATTTCTTAAATTTCGGACTACGGAGCGCGACACAAAGAAACGCCCCGGCTTCCCGGGGCGTTTTCGCGTTCAGCCAATATCTGCTGACACCTGAACCGCCGTTACGCGGCGACCTTGGCGGCCGAGCCGTCGACCACCTGCGGCGCCGGGGCGCCCGAGGAGATCGGAATGCTGCGCGGCTTCTTGGCCTCGGGAATCTCGCGGACGAGATCGACATGGAGCAGGCCGTTCTCGAGCGAGGCGTCCTTCACCTGCACGAAATCGGCAAGCTGGAAGGCGCGCTCAAAGGCGCGCGCCGCGATGCCGCGGTACAACACCTTGGAATTGTCGTTGCCGTTCTCGCTGGCGGTTTTCTCGCCCTTGATCGTCAGCGTGTTTTCCTTGGAGACGATCGAAAGCTCGCTCTTCGCGAAGCCGGAGACCGCAACGCTGATGCGGTAGGCGTTCTCGCCGGTGCGCTCGATGTTGTAGGGGGGATAGCCTGGGCTGCCGTCCGCGGTTGCCTGATCGAGCAGGTTGAAGAAGCGGTCGAAGCCGACGGTGGAACGATAAAACGGGGTGAGATCGTAGGTACGCATAGGATAGTCCTCCATTGAGCGACTGTTTCAATTAACCCGCCCGCCATCGGGCCGGGCCTAGTCTGTGTGCAGCCTCGTGTCGGCTTCGAAACACTGGGTGTTCCGGTTCCGAAACGCTGGTAGCGGCCTGCACGGAAATGATATGGGAGGGGTGAAACGGCGTTCAAGAGGGCCGAAACCAGGTCCTTTTTGGCGTGCCCGCCTTGATTTTCAGCCCCTCTCACCTATCCGGTCCCTTGTCCATGACGCTCGTCTCGATCCCTGCCAATCCGGTTCCGGAGGATGTCGCCTCGGGCACCATCAAGACGCCCGATGGCGCCGAATTGCGCTTTGCGCGCTGGGCGCCGCCGGCCGGCCGCAAGGGAACGGTCTGCGTCTTCACCGGGCGCAGCGAGCAGATCGAGAAATATTTCGAGACGGTGCGCGACCTGCGCGACCGCGGTTTTGCGGTGGCGATGATCGACTGGCGCGGCCAGGGCCATTCGTCGCGGCGGTTGCGCGATCCGCGCAAGGGCTATGTCCGCGATTTCTCCGATTTCGAGATCGATGTCGAAACCTTCGTGCAGCAGGTGGTGCTGCCGGATTGCCCGCCGCCCTATTTCGCGCTGGCGCATTCGATGGGCGGCGCCGTGATGCTGCGGGTCGCCCATTCCGGCAAGCGCTGGTTCGACCGCATGGTGCTGTCGGCGCCGATGATCGATCTTCCCGGCAGGACGACGTCGTTTCCCGCGCGCGCGCTGCTGCGGGTCCTGCGGTTGGCCGGGCAGGGCGGCCGCTACGTGCCCGGCGGCACCGACACGCTGACGGAACCTTTCATCAACAATCCCCTCACCAGCGATCCCGTGCGCTACGCCCGCAACATCGCGATCCTGGAGGAGGATCCGACGCTGGGCATCGGCTCGCCGACCGTGGCCTGGGCCGATACCGCCTTCAGGGCGATGCACGGTTTCCGCGCGGCCAACTACCCCCTGGAAATCCGCCAGCCGATCCTGATGCTGGCCGCCAGCAACGACACCGTCGTCTCGACCGCTGCGATCGAGGAGTTCGCCTATCATCTGCGCGCCGGCTCGCATCTGGTGATCGCCGGCTCCAGGCACGAGATCCTGCAGGAACAGGACCGCTACCGCGCGCAATTCTGGGCCGCGTTCGACGCCTTCGTGCCGGGAACGCCGCTGTTCAAATGAGAATTACGGTCCGTGCTGCAAGCGTGCGACGATGCGGGCGGGGAAGCGCCGATCGACGAACAGCGTCCTGACTTCGGCGACGCTGAGATAGCGGTCGTCGCCCTCGCCCTTGCCCATGATGTCAAGCAGCACCGGCCATTCGCCTTTCATCAGCATCGGATAATACCATCGCGCCTGGTCGCCGGCGCGCTTGATATTGGCCGCCATGAAGGCCTCGATTTCCTTCGCGTTCAGTCCGCGCTCTGTTCCGCCCGAAGGGTCCGGCCGATCCTTGCCGAAGGTGGCGAGACGTTCGATCTCGTCCTCATGGACGTGAGCGGTCACATCCAGGATGCGCGAACCGGCGCCATGCTTGTCCAGCGGTCCGTCACGCAACTCGTCGAGCACCGCGCCGGAGGTCGCGCTCTTCAGCAGGCGCGAGGGGCTGAGACCATTGGCGCCGAGCGCGACCATATAGGTCTTCATGCCCACTACTTTTTCCTGCGCTCCGTGTTCGCCGCTGGCGGCCTCGATCGTGTCGCAGAGCGTTTGCAGCGGCACGATGTGCTCGCCGACATAGCCGTTCGCGACGAGCGCGCGCAGGAAAGGACAGGGATTATTGGGCGAAACGGCGATCTGCGCGGCGGGCGCCTGGCCGGGAACGATGGGCTCGTCTGACATGATCCAAATCCTGAAAAAGCAGCGAATGTTGAAACGGCAAAGCGCCTCGATTGGAAGTGAATAAGGTTCCTGAAAGGCGAATTTTCCGGCAACGCACTACTTCAGCATGCAGATGAGTTTGGCGGAATTCGAAGGCGTGTCAACCAAAGGCTTGGGGACCGGGCTCGCCGCCGCATATTGAAACGGCGTCTTAGGAATTGGCCGCCAGTTTGGGGGATTTGACCAAGGTTAGCGTACCGGGCGGTACGCCGGCCTTCAAAAGTCCGTCACGGTATCGGGCAACGTCTTCCGGCTTTTTCCAGTGGAAATTTCTCAAATGCCGTTCGACCGTTATGTTCGGATATTTACTCAGCAGCACTTCGGTCGCCTCCGCCGCTTCCGCGGCCCGCCCCAATTGGGCGAGCGCAGCGGCGCGTACCGTCAGCGCCTGGAGGTGGTTCGGATTCACGTAAAGCTCTTCACGCGCCCAGGACAAGGTCGCGTCATACTGTCCCAGCAGGTAGTGGCTGAACGCGTTCAGCACCGCCCATTGATATCGGGGGTCGCTGTTGCCGCGCTGCGCCGCCATCGAGAACAGCTCGATCGCCTTGCGCTGCTCGCCCGTGACGAGGTGGCACATCCCAAGCACTCCGCGCGCGCCCATGTCGTAGGGATTCAGCGCCACCGCCCGGTTCGCGGCATCCAATGCCGCCTCGTGATGCCCCTCCACCGCGTGCACATAGGCCAGGATTTGAAAGGCAAATGACGAGCGATGATCGAGCCGGACGCTGGTTTCCGCGAGATTCATCACCCAGGCCCACAATTCGCGCGTCCCCTTGACCCATCCAAACTGGATGCTCTGCGCCTGGATGGTGGCGAGATAGGCATGCGCGATCGAAAGCGTCGGGTCGAGTGCGACGGCTTCCTTGAACAGGGTGACCGCGGTCTCGAAATCCTCCTTGGTCGATCGGTAATAGTGGGAAAGGCCTTTGAGGAACCTGTCCCACGCCGTGACGTCCTTGGAAGCACGAGCGGGGGCGGAAGCTTCCGCGCGGAATATCTCCGTGGCGAGCGCAGCCGACAGACTGGTGGTGATCTCGTCCTGCATCGCGAACAGATCGCCCATGTCGCGGTCGTATCGGCCGTTCCATAGTTGCTCGCCGTTCTCCGGTGCGATCAGTTCGGCGGTCACGCGAACCTTGGTGCCGCCGCGGCGCACCGAGCCCTGGATCAAATAGGTCGCGTCGATTTCACGCGCGATCAGGCGGGTGCTCAGGTTCTTGCCCTTGAACGGGAACGTCGAGTTGCGGCTCAGAACCCGGTAGAAGGATTGCAGCGACAGCGCGTGGATCAGGTCTTCGGTCAGACCGTCGGAAAAATATTCGTCGCTGGTGTCGCTGAGATTGGCAAAGGGGAGCACGCCGACGATCGCAGTCCGGGATTGCGACGACAGGGTCGATGCTTCCTTGGGCATGGCTCCGCGTGCGTCGGGCCCCGTCGGTTCCCAGGTCCAGACCGCGACCGGCTCGGCAATGTTCTTGAAACGGTAGCTGCCGGCGTCGACCAGCGCGGTGCCGAGATGCCTGCCGGCCTCATGATAGGCCTTGGCCGAAACCGCGAGGCCGCCGGGCGCGGCCACCGATTCGAGCCGGACGGCGATATTAACATCGTCCCCGAACACCTCTTCCTCGTCGGCCATCACATCGCCCATGTGAATGCCCATGACGGAATTGCATGACCCGGTCGGTGGGGAGGTGGTTGTTGCGCTCGGCCATCAGCGACTGCATGGCGATCGAAGCCTCGATGGCGCCGACGATGCTGGGAAACTCCAGCAGAAAACCGTCGCCGGTGTTCTTCACGATCCGGCCGCCGTGATTGAGGATGATCGGGTAAATCGCGGTCCGATGGGCCTTGAAGTTGGCGTGCGTGCCCTCCTCGTCGGCGCCCATCATGCGGGAGTAGCCGGCAACGTCAGCGCACACGATGGCTGCTAGACGTCTCTCCATATCTCCGATGTCCCCAGAATGGTTTGATGACCGTCCTAATACGTCGTTGGCCGCCGGAATCCAATGGTTATAAAGCATACTTATGTGGCGGAAGTCGGTTCCGGCGTCATAATAGGACAATCCACCCGCGGATTAGGCGGGTGCGAGGCGAGGACGGCCGCTATCATGCTTGGAATTCACGAACTCTGGCTGTTCGTTCTCTCCGGGGTGCTGCTTAACGTCACACCCGGGCCGGACATTGCCTACATCATCGGCCGCAGCGTCCAGTTGGGGTGGCGCGGCGGGGCGGTGGCCGCGATCGGCATCAGCTGCGGCTGTCTGGTTCATGTGGTCGGCGCCGCGATGGGCCTGTCGGCGCTCTTGATGGCGTCGTCGGCGGCGTTTGCGGCCGTGAAACTGGTCGGCGCGGCCTATCTGCTGCTCGCCGGCCTGCAGATGCTGCTGTCGCGCCCACGCCCGGTTGCGGAGGTCGGTATTCCCGGTGATGGAATATCGCTGCGCCGGGTGTTCTGGCAGGGCGTGCTGACCGACGCGCTCAATCCGAAGGTCGCGCTGTTTTTTCTGGCATTCCTGCCGCAATTCGTGACGGCCGATTCGCCGCACAAGACGCTCGCCTTCCTGCTGCTCGGCCTGATCTTCATCTCCACCGGCACGCTCTGGTGCTTCGGGGTGGCGGCGTTCGCGGCCAGGGCCGCCGGCCGCATCCGGCAGTCACAGGGCGTCATCGCCTGGATCAACCGCGTGCTGGGTGGGATGTTCGTCTATCTCGGCGTCCGCGTCGCGATGCTGCAGCGGTAATTGCCAAAGCGTTTTCAAGCGAAGTGGGAACCGGTTCGCGTCAAGAAAACGCGTCAAAACAAAAAGTGGGAGCCCGGTCACGGGCTCCTCGTCAGCCGTGAATTTTCACCAGCGCGCTACCGGCCAGATAGATGCCGAGCAGGATCATCGAGATCAGGAACCAGCGGCGGAATATGTCGGGCTGCATCCGGTTGCGCACCGCCTGACCGATGAACATCCCGGTAAAGGACGCCGCCATCGCCACCGCGCCGGGCAGCGCGGTCGCCGCGGTCAGCAGGCCTGCGCTGGTCAGGTTGAAGGCGAGAGCTACGGTCGCCGTGGTGAAGAACACGCCGAGCGCCTGCACCAGTTCGTCCTTCTCCATGCCGATCGCCTGCAGGAACGGCATTGAGGGGATCACCTGGACACCAGTTGTTGCCGAGATCACGCCGGTGATGAGGCCGACGATGGCGCCGATCCACTTCTCGTCGCGGCGGGCGACCTTGAAGCGGAACTTGCTGAGGCCGATGAACGCATAGATCACCAGCAGCAGGCCGAGCACGACCGCGGCGTAGGGTGCGTAGGGGCCGGTCAGCATGCCCCGGTTCAGCCAGATCCCGACGGCGGTGCCGACCATCAGCGGCCACAGCCGCCGCAGGATGTCGCGCAGATAAGGGCCGACAAAAGTCTGCCAGACGTTGGTAACGATCGCCGGCACGATGACGATGGCGAGCGCCTGCGCCGGCGGCATCGTCACCGCCAGCAGGCCCATCGCCACCGTCGGCAGGCCGAGCCCGAGCGCGCCCTTGATGAAGCCGGCGAGCAGGAAGGCGGCGGTGATGAGAAGCAACATGGAATCGAACATGGGGCGACATTGACCGATCGGCGTTATCGGCACAATCTGGAGATTACGGACTGAGCCTTCGTCCATTCCGAAGCCAGATGGCGGTGCACCGATGCGTTTCGACCTGGTCGACCTGCAGCTGTTTATCGCGGTGGCGGATGCGCGCAGCATCACGCAGGGCGCTGCGCGCGCCAATCTGGCGCTGGCGTCGGCGAGCGAACGGATCAAGGGCCTGGAGGCGGCGCTCGGCGTTTCGCTGCTCAAGCGCGGCCGCCGCGGCGTCGAACTGACCGCGGCCGGTGAAAGCCTGCTCGATCACGCCCGGATCGTGATCCACAATGTCGAGGCGATGCGCGGCGATCTTTCGGCCTTCGCCAGCGGCGTCAGGGCGAGCGTGCTGCTGCTCGCCAACACCTCGGGTCTCTCGGAGCATCTGCCGCGGACGCTTGCCGCCTTCCTGCGCGAACATCCCGACATCAATGTCGACGTCGAGGAACGCGAAAGCGCTGATATCGCCACCGCGATTGCGACCGGTGCGGCCGATCTCGGCTTTGCGGCGGAGCACGCGCTGCCGGACAGCGTCGAACGCTTTTTGTTCAGCGAGGACCGGCTGATGCTGGTGGCGTCGAAGCGCAGCGATCTCGCCAACCGCCGCCAGATCGACTTTGTCGAGGTGACCGGCCGCGACTTCGTCGGGCTGACGGCGTCGACCGCGTTGCAGATCCACATCTCCAAGCACGCCGCGCGGTTAGGGGCGCGCCTGCGATTCCGGGCCCGGATGCGCGATTTCGACGCGATCTGCCAGATGGTCGCGGCCGATGTCGGCGTTGCCGTGATGCCGGAAACCGCGGCGAAGCGTTGTGCGCGCTCCATGCCGATCATGATGATCAAGATCCGTGATTCCTGGGCCAACCGGAAACTGACGATCTGCGCCCGCAGTTTCAAGGCGCTGCCGCGCCCGGCCAAGCAATTGGCGGAATTTTTGCGCAAGGCGGTGGCGTGAGGGGCCATCGGCGAGGCGAAGCGACGCCGTCCTGCGGACGGCTATGCCCGGCCATGATGGAGTTGAAAGCGCGTCGCGTTAAATTACTTCGTGGTCTCGACGCCGGCGTTCTTGATGACACCAGCCCATTTCCTGGTCTCGGCGTCGATGAACGAGCGAAATTGCTCCGGTGTGTCGCCGGCCACGATCAGGCCTTGATCGGCGAGTTTCTGCTTCACGCCCGGATCGGCCATCGCCTCGTTGGCGAGACGGTTCAAGGTGGCCACGATCTTCTCCGGCGTTTTCGCCGGCGCGATCATGCCGTACCAGTTTTCAATCAAGAGGTCGGGCATGCCGACTTCGGCGGTTGTCGGCACGTCGGGCGCGGTCGGCGAGCGCCTGGGCGCGCCAAGGGCGATCGGGCGCAGCGAACCGGACTTGATGTGCGGCAAGAGCACCGGCAGATCGAGAAATGTCATCTGCACCTGCTGGCCGAGCAGATCGTTGATGGCGGGCGCGGCTCCACGATAGGGCACATGCACGATGTCGATTTTCGCGGTCAATTTGAATAGTTCGCCGGCCAGATGCGGCAGGCCGCCAACGCCGGCCGAAGCGAAATTGAGCTTTCCGGGCTGCGCCTTTGCAAGTGCGACCAGTTCGTCCATATTTTTTGCGGCAACGTTGCTCGCAACCACCAGCATCTCGGGCACGGTCACGACCAGCGTGACCGGCGCGAAATCCTTGCTGACGTCGTAGGCGACTTTTTCCATCGTAGGGCTGATCGCCAGCGCGCTCGCGCTGACAATGCCGATGGTGTAGCCGTCGGGTGCGGATTTCGCGACCGCATCGGTGCCGAGCACGCCGGCCTGGCCGCCGCGATTGTCGATCAGCACCGGCTGCTTGATCAGTTCCGACATCCGCTGGCCGACGATGCGGGCGATGATGTCGTTAGGGCCGCCGGCCGGGAACGGCACGATTAGCCGGATCGGTTTGGTCGGGAAATCCTGGGCTGCGGCTGCCGCCGGCAACAGCAATAGCGACAATCCGGCCAAAAGCGTCCGCGCTACCCTCATGCAAGCCCCCTTGGCACGGATCTCTTGCGGCGCCGGCCCTTAAAACCGGCGTTTCGTCCGTGGCTGACCGCAGTATGCCGGTTGCCGCGGCCGGATTCCAGAGGCTGCGTCCGGCGCGCAGATCCCAATCCGGGCATTTCGGGGCACTGCATTAAATCTTGCTTAGGGGCCCGATGGCTACCGTGCACCCACACATTGCAACGGTGGCAACGATGTCGAGTTTTGAGAGCGCGTCTTCCGGGACGCTGGCGTCCGTCAGCCCGCGCGCGGCGGCCAGCCGCGTTGTTCCCTATTTTTACGCGGCGACCCTGTTCGTCTCGGCGCTGCTGCTGTTCTCGATCCAGCCGATGTTCGCAAAGATGGTGCTGCCACGGCTCGGCGGGGCGCCTGCGGTGTGGTCGGTGGCCATGGTGTTTTTCCAGACGGCGTTACTGGCGGGTTACTGCTACGCGCATGTTCTGGGACGGTTCTTGCCGCCGCGCCACGCCGCACTGTTGCATCTGCTGTTGATCGGCGCGACCGCGATGACGCTGCCGATCGGTATTGCCGTCGGATGGGGCGCACCGCCCTCCAGCGGCATCGCGCTGTGGCTGTTCGGCCTGTTCGCGGTTTCGATCGGCCTGCCGTTCTTCACGCTGTCGGCCAGTGCGCCGCTGCTGCAGAGCTGGTTCGCGGCGAGCGGGCATCCGCAGGCCAAAAATCCCTATGTGCTCTATGCGGCGTCCAATCTGGGCTCGTTCGCCGCGCTGTTCGCCTATCCCGTCGTCATCGAACCCTGGCTGACGCTCAGCATGCAAACGCGGATCTGGTCGGCCGGGTTCGCGATCCTGGCGATGCTGGTTGCAGCCGCCGCCCTGTTCGCCGGGGATTCCGGCGTCGGGGCCGCGACGCGGCAGCGGGCGCAGGATGATGTCGCGCCCGGTCTCGGCGACCGGGTGCGCTGGGTTGTGCTGGCCGGGATTCCGTCCGGTCTCGTGGTCGCGGTGACCGCGCATATCACCACAGATGTCGCAGCAGCCCCGTTCCTGTGGGTGGTTCCGCTCGCGATCTATTTGCTGACCTTCGTCGCGATCTTTCGCGAGCGGCCGTGGATTGCCCACACGACCGTGGTCTGGCTGGTGCCGTTTGTGGTGGCGCCGCTCGCCATCAGCCTGATCGGCGGCGACAAGGTCTACTGGGTGGCGACGATCCTGCTCAATCTCGGTGCGTTCGCGCTGCTGACCCTGATGTGCCATGGCGAAGTCTACGCGCGCCGTCCGGGCGCGATGCGATTGACCGAATTCTATCTGTTCACCTCGCTGGGCGGGGTGATCGGCGGCGCCTTCGCCGGCCTGCTGGCCCCGCAAATATTCAACGGCAATTACGAATATCCGATCCTGGTCGCCGCCGCGCTGTTGTGCATGCCGGGCTTCTTCACCGGTCTGCGCAAGGGAGCGGCGGAAGCATGGCCATGGCTGGCACTGAGTGCGGTGCTCGTGCTGGTCTGGTGGTTCACACGCATGAAACTACCGGCGACGCTCGAATTGCCGTTTCAGGCCGTTTCCGCCGTGCTGGCCGCCGCCATGCTGCTGCAGCGGCACCGGCCGATGCGCTTCTTTGCGCTCGTGCTGCTGGGGTTCACGATCACGGCGTTCTGGCGTCCGGGGTTGGCCCCGATCGAAACCGCGCGAAGTTTCTTCGGTGTTCACAAGGTCGTGGAAACCGCCGACGGCAAGGCGCGCCTGCTTTATCACGGCACCACGATTCACGGCGCGCAACGGCTGCGCAACGACGACGGTACGCCGGTCGCCGGCGCGCCGGTGCCGGTCTCCTATTATTATGCAGGTGGTCCGTTCGCCGAAGGCATCGGGTCCGCGCGCGCAGCGCTGGGCGGGTTCGATCGCGTGGCGGTGATCGGACTGGGTACGGGAACCCTTGCCTGCCATCGCAAGGGCGCGGAGCGGTGGGATTTCTTCGAGATCGACCCGGAGGTCGTTCGTATCGCCCGCGATCCGCATTTCTTCAAATTCATGTCGGCTTGCGAGCCGGACGCGTCGATCATGCTTGGCGATGCGCGGCTGACCTTGCCGGCGTCTTCCGGCCAATATGATCTGATCGTGCTGGATGCCTTCTCGTCGGATGCGATCCCGGTTCACCTTCTGACGCGCGAGGCGTTCGGCGGCTACCTTTCGAAACTATCGCCGCACGGCGTCATCCTCGCCCACATCTCCAATCGCCATCTCGATCTCGCGCCCGTGGTTGCGAACGCGGCGCAGTCGCTGGGCCTCGTGGCTTTTCTTAGCGAGGACCGGGCGGCCGGCGGAATATTCACCGACCTGCACGCCAACGCCCGGATGATCGTGCTGGGGCGCAGCCCCCGCGATGTCGGCGCCGTCGCCGAGAACTGGACACCGTTGCCGCCCGACCCGTCCAGCGCGACCTGGACCGACGACTATTCCAATATTCTGGGCGCGATGCTGCGCAAGCAGTTCGCCTGGTAGGCGCTGTCGTTTTGATTCTTGTTTTGACGCGTTTTCTCTACGCGAACCGGTATCCACTTCGCTCGAAAACGCTTTATTCAGCTGTTGAGCAGCTTCATCGCCGCTTCGTGCACGCGCGGGTCGCCGGCGGCGATGATGCGGCCGCCGTTTTGCGCGGGCTTGCCGTCCCAGGTGGTGACGATGCCGCCGGCGCCGGTGATGATCGGGATCAGGGCGGCGATGTCGTAGGGCTTCAACTCGGTCTCGACCACGAGATCGAGATGGCCGGCGGCGAGCATGCAGTAGGAATAGCAATCGCCGCCATAACGCGTCAGCCGCACCGCATCCTCGACCCGGCCGAAGGCCGCGCGGTCGGCGGCGTTCATCAACAACGGGCTCGTGGTGTAGGAGGTCGCCTCGTTCAGCGCGGCGCAGCGCCGCACTGTCAGCTTCCGCTCGCCCGAGGGCCCCGAGTAATGCGCCGAGCCGCTGTCGCCGGAAAAGCGCTCGCCGATAAAGGGCTGGTGCATCATGCCGAACACCGGCGTGCCCTTGTGCAGCAACGCGATCAGCGTGCCCCAGATCGGAAAACCGCCGATGAAGGATTTGGTGCCGTCGATCGGATCCAGCACCCAGACATATTCGGCGTCTTCGCGCTCGTTGCCGAATTCCTCGCCGACGATGCCGTGGAGGGGAAAGTAGGCCTTGATCAGCCGCCGCATCACCGCTTCGGCGGCGCGGTCGGCCTCGGTGACGGGATCGAAATCGCTGGCGCTTTTATTGTCGATCGACAGCGATGTCCGAAAAAACGGCAGGATGGTTTCGCCGGAAGCGGTCGCAAGGCGGCCGATGAAGGCTGTAAAATCGATGACCGTCACGGCAGTTCCTTGGGCTAACGATGCGGAGGGAGAATCCGGAGCGTTATTGCCTATCCCAATCCTGCGTTCCGCGCACGGTTAACGGAGCGTTATCCTGTCGGGAGATGCCAATTTCGGGCTTTCGAATCAGGTTCGTTTAGCCATGCATTTTCGATGATGCGGCCATTCACGAAAACGAGATTTTGTGAATTGTGGCCCTGCCGTCACACGGGCTTTCGCGGAGTCTCTCGTGTAATATGTTGATATTATTTATGAAAATAGAATCTTACCGACCTGTTGCTCAATCGCCAGCCTCGCCAAGATTGCACTGGAAAGGTTTCGAAAGGACTTGCGTTTTGTGCAGCGCGGCCGCATATTGGTGCGGTGCGGTAGCGCCTCGCGCTATCGCTGCCCTCCTTGGGCGTTTCCTCCCTAGACTTGGGCCGCTTGTTCATTCAAGCGGCCCTTTTTTCTTTTGGGATGCTCTCTCCACTCGTCATTCCGGGGCGTCGCGCAGCGACGAGCACATCTGAGAATTCATACTCACGATCGTGGTTATGGATTCCGGACCTGTGCCAAGAGGCGCATCCTCAGGTGCGCAATTGCGCACCGGGGAATGACGACAAGAGAGTCTCTACTCCGCCGCTGCCTGGAACGGCCCGAGATCGCCAAGCGGAACTTGCGCCAGCGCATCCGCGAGCTTGGCGAAATCGGCGACCACTTGCGCAAACCGCGGGCCGCGTTCGCGCCGCCGCTCGTCCATATAGACCGCGCGGTTGAGTTCGAGCTGCACCGCATGCAATCCGCTGGCGGGGTTGCCGTAATGCTCGGTGATGAAGCCGCCGGCATAGGGCTTGTTGCGTCCGATCGAATAACCGAGCCCGCTCATGATTTCCTCGACGAGGTCGGGAAGCAGGCCGGCGCAACTGGTGCCGTAGCGGTCGCCGATCACGATATCGGGCCGCCGCGGCTCATCCCTGGACACGCCGACCGACGGCATCGAATGGCAATCCACCACGATCACGGTGCCGAAGGCCTGGTGCGCCTTGTTGATCAGCCGCCGCAGCGAGCGGTGATACGGCTTGTAGAGCTGCTCGATCCGGCCCAGCGCCTCATCGACGCTGAGCCGCTCGCGATAGATCTCCTGGCCGTCGCCGACCACGCGCGGGATGGTGCCGAGCCCGCCGGCGACCCGCATCGAGCGCGTATTGGCAAAGCTCGGCAGTCTGCCGGTGAACATCCTGGGATCGAGCTCGTAGGGCTCGCGGTTCACGTCGACATAGGAACGGGGGAAATTGACCCGGACCGTCGGGAAACCGCGATCGCTCAGATCGGCGATCAATTCGTCCATGAACGAATCCTCGGAGCGGCGCAGCGACGGCAGATCGATCCGCGACGCGTCGAGGAACTGGCTTGGATAGACCGAGCCGGAATGCGGGGAATTGAAGATGATCGGCGCCCGCCAATCGGCCGGCTCCACGATCTCGAACGGAGGCGACAATTCGCCATCAAACTCGGTCATCGTCGGGCGCCGTCCCTTGATCCGCGCTTCCTTGGCGAGTGATTCTGCCAGAAAAACGGAGGTTTTATGTGGGGGCATTGTCGGTAATCACAACCAATCTGCCAAGTGAAAAACGTCGCATACACGCTGGAACGAGTCTTAATGCGCCGAAATGCCCGTCTTCATTGCTTTGGGGCGCATTCCGGTACAGAAATAGTCGGGCAGGCCACCGACCCGCCACCGCAGCCTTTCACCCGAAATTTACCGTCTGTCGGGCTTAGTGTGCAGACCCAATTTCATGAGCCGGATTCGACGAACAAACCCCATGCACAAAATCCTCCTCGCCGAAGACGACAACGATATGCGCCGCTTCCTCGTCAAGGCGCTGGAAAACGCCGGATTTCAGGTCTCGCCCCATGATAACGGCATGTCGGCCTATCAGCGGCTGCGCGAGGAGCCGTTCGAGATGCTGCTTACCGATATCGTGATGCCCGAGATGGACGGCATCGAACTGGCGCGCCGCGCCTCGGAACTCGATCCCGACATCAAGATCATGTTCATCACGGGTTTTGCCGCCGTGGCGCTCAATTCCGATTCGGAGGCGCCGAAAAACGCCAAGGTGCTCGCCAAGCCAGTCCACCTTCGCGAATTGGTCAGTGAAGTGAACAAGATGCTGGCGGCCTGATTCGGTACGATTTGGCCTGATAAATACGGTCAGGCGTCCTTGCCTGCCCGCGCCGGAGCCGATATACGGACCCCGACCCCAAAACGACTATAGGGCGCGTAGCTCAGCGGGAGAGCACTACCTTGACATGGTAGGGGTCACAGGTTCGATCCCTGTCGCGCCCACCACCCACACTCTGTAGTTGTATCGAAGTTATGACACTCGCAGTAGTGCCGCAATCTAAAAGACATGTCTGCCAAATTCTCTGGTTAGCGCGGTCTCTGCTCATGCAATCGAGCCGAATGAGCCCATTTCGCCTCACGGTCTCTGCATTGAAAATTTCCGTTCCTGACGCGTGTGTCGGAGACAGGTTTGATGACTGGGAGGGGGGCATTTTTCGGCCGCTTGATGGCGTTAAAGCAGATCGGACGTTTCCGCCGTCGGCATCGACCGATCAAGGTGATGCCTGCTATTCTCCGCCAGGAGTTCGCGGAGCCGAAGTAATTTTATGTTCTCTCGCACGAGGTTTCGGCGGTTTCTAGGCGACCTGATGAAGACATGAGAGTGCTGGTCGGTGGACGATCCCCTCAACAAGGAGACTGCAGATCTCCAAAAGCGCCTCGCTGAACTTGACCGCGAGCGCGCAGCTCTTCTTACCGCGCTTGAACAACTGAAGTTACGAAGTAAAACTGCGGCGCAGCCAACGTTGCCGATGCAAACGGCAGGAGATATTTCAACCACCACCACGGCGCTATCGAATGTCGAGAAGGTCGCCCTTTTTCATTCGCTCTTCCATGGTCGCGACGATGTCTTCCCGCGCAGGTGGGAAAATTCAAAAACAAATAAGGTCGGCTACGCTCCTGCGTGCCATAACGAATGGGTTCGTGGTGTCTGCGAGAAGCCGCGGATCAAATGTGGCAACTGCCCTAACCAGGCATTCGTGCCAGTGAACGATGAGATTGTAAGAAGCCATCTACTGGGACGGAATATAGCTAATCCGGAGCGGGCGGAGCCGTTCGTAGCCGGCGTGTATCCGCTCTTGACGGACGAGACCTGCTGGTTCTTAGCCGCCGACTTCGACAAGCAGTGTTGGCAGCGCGATGCGCTGGCGTTCCTGGCGACATGCCGGGAAAAGAGTGTGCCTGCAGCCCTTGAGCGTTCCCGATCCGGCAATGGGGCGCACGTCTGGATCTTTTTCTCGGAACCGGTTCCCGCTTCGGAGGCACGCAGACTCGGTGCCCATTTAGTCACCGAGACGATGGAGCGTTGTCCCGATCTTGGGTTCGAATCCTACGATCGCTTCTTTCCAAGTCAGGACACTATGCCTGCCGGCGGGTTCGGCAATTTGATTGCGTTGCCACTGCAGAGTGAACCGCGACAGAAGGGAAACAGTGTCTTTGTAGACGACGAACTACGACCATACGACGACCAGTGGGCTTTCCTGTCGAGCCATCGGCGCATGAGCCGGGCCGAAGTCACCACGCTGGTAGAACACGCTTCGGTCGCTGGACGGATTCTGGGAGTACGCCTTCCGCTCGATGACGATAACGAAGAGCCTTGGACGGCTCCGCCGTCGCGGCGAAAGGCCGAGCAGCCGATCGTCGGTGTGATGCCGGCGAGGGTCGAGGTGGTTTTGAGCAATCAGGTGTACATTGATCGGAGCACATTGCCGCCTGCGCTCGTCAATCGTTTGATCCGTCTTGCTGCGTTTCAGAATCCTGAATTCTACGCGGCTCAAGCGATGCGACTGCCGACGTTTGGCAAACCGCGCGTAATTTCCTGTGCCGAGCTATTTGCCGAGCACGTGGCCCTACCGCGAGGCTGCTTCGATGCCGCCATCGACCTCCTCACTACCATTGGTATCCGGCCAGAGTTGAGAGATGAGCGATTTTGCGGCACGCCCATTGGGACGTGCTTTCTCGGAACGCTAACCAAAGAACAGCAGACAGCGGCAGATGCTCTAATAGCGCACAACACTGGCGTGCTCGCGGCCACAACCGCTTTCGGGAAGACCGTGATCGCCGCCAAGCTGATCGCGGAACGAAACACCAATACATTGATCTTGGTGCACCGACAGCAATTGTTGGATCAATGGGTCGCGCGGCTACGTGCATTCCTCGACATCGACGAGGGCCGCATCGGGGTCATCCGTGGCGGCAAGAAGCGGCCGACGGGCGTGATCGATGTCGCCACCATCCAAAGCTTGGTGAGGAAGGGGGATGTATCCGATCTCGTGGCGGACTATGGCCAACTCGTCGTGGATGAATGCCATCACCTGTCTGCCGTCAGCTTTGAGGCAGTCGCTCGCGCCGCCAAGGCAAAATATGTGCTTGGCCTATCAGCGACTGTGACGAGGAAAGACGGTCACCACCCGATCATCTTCATGCAATGCGGTCCGATCCGCTATCGCGTCGATGCGAGGAAGCAAGCTGCCACACGGCCATTTTCACACCGCGTTATCGTCAAGAAAACTACGTTTCGTGCTGAACGGCAGAGCCTGGATGGCGCCATATCGATACACGAACTCTATGCTTCCCTTGCGCGCGACGAGGCTCGCAATCAAATGATTTTTGATGATGTCCTCTCCGCCCTTGAAGCAGGGCGCTCGCCGGTAGTGATTACTGAGCGCAAAGACCACCTTCAGACGATTTCAGAGCGTTTAGTGAAGTTCGCGAAGAATGTCATTGTGCTAAAAGGGGGAATGAAGCCGAAGGAACGGAGCCACGTCAGCGAGGCACTGAGAGCCATCCCCGACGCCGAGGAGCGGGTCATAGTGGCAACCGGTAGCTATCTCGGTGAGGGCTTCGATGATGCACGCCTTGATACGCTTTTTCTCACCAGCCCGATATCCTGGCGAGGAACCCTCGCCCAGTATGCCGGCAGACTTCATCGTCTGCATGCAACGAAGCGAGAGGTGGTCATCTACGATTACGTCGACGAGAACGAACCCATGTTGGCGAAGATGGCTGCGAAACGGGAGGCCGGCTATAGGGCCCTTGGCTACGATGTCACTCGGGCGGGGGAACTGTTTACCGGCGATATTGACGGGCTCGAGAGAATGAGTGTGTGATTTCTCTGAGTGAATTTTGGGAAGCGGCGGATGAGTTTGAGATCGCGGACAATGTGCTAAAGCAAAATCTTAATACCTCGACACAGCAATGAGAGAACCGTCAATTCCGGTGAGCGTCCGAGATGGCAAAACATAGCGGCACAAAATCAATCCCATCGGACATGCGGGCCACTTATGACACCATCGTTGCTCTCACTGACAAAGTCTGTCGTGATCACTTGGATAACGAATATCGCGAGCTAGCGCAGCTCATGGCTGCAGCGCTCTGTCGCAAGCGAGCTAGCCCGGTCTCCTCCGGGCAGCCACGGACCTGGGCCTGTGCCATCATCTACGTGTTGGGTCAGATAAATTTCCTATCAGATCGATCAATGAAGCCGTACATGACAATGGCCGAGGTATGTACCGTATTTGGAGTCGGGCAGAGCACCGCCAGTGCAAAGGCACGCATCATTTTCGACACGCTGAAAACTCACCAACTTGATCCGAAATGGTCACTACAAAGATTATTGGATAAAAACCCGCTGGTGTGGATGGCCGAGGTTAATGGCATATTGGTGGATTTGCGTCAGATGCCGCGCGAGGTTCAGGAGATTGCATTTCAGAAAGGCATGATCCCCTACATCCCTGCTGATCGCGGTTAATGTGCCCATTTGCACCGGCGGCACGCCAAAAGTGAGATTTAAGTACCAGGCTTAAGCTTACGCACCCCAAAAATCCGTTGAGGACAGAGACCGGTTCGATGACTGGGTGGGGAGTTGGCAGTTCGAACCATACCGTCACCACCATCCAGTCCTACGAAACCGCAAATCCCGGCGCCGACTCGGAATAGGCCGTTTCTGTGGGGATTTTCGCCGGTATCGTTCCGCTCTTTCGGTCTCCGGTGACCCTTGCGGTCTCTCAGGCCGATTTTTAGCCTCCCGTCTCTGCATCCAAAAATTCCGTTCCCCGCGGCAGGGTTTTGACGGCCAATGCCGGTCGGCTGCCGGGAATTTTTGGAGTCTTGGGAGGCCAAAAGCGAGTCGTTTCGAGCCCGGTCCATAGTTATCGCGGATTTAATCCAAGGGCTTCGAACTGCCGACTCCATTCTGCTGGGGCATCACGCAACCGCTCGACTCCGATGCCGCGCGGCAAACGACCTTCGACCGCGGCCCGCACCAGAGCTGGTGCGAGGAACGCGAGTGAGATCGTCATGTTGACCTGGCGCACGCTGCATTTTTGACGTGTTGCGATCTGCTGAACGTCAGTCACGGAGCCCGAAACGATTTCGTCAAGCCAGCGACGACCTCGGGCGATGGCGCTGACGAGGCGCGCGCGGCGTTCGATCCGCGTTGGGCGGATTTCACTTTTGGGCATGCCGTGCGGGATGAGAATCTGCCTCGATTTCCTGGAGGGCGGCTTCTGCCACGGGATCGAGAGTAAATAGTCGTCGGCCGCGTTAGATGTTTCTTCGTCGTCTGCTGACTTCAACCGAACAGCCAGACGATCCTCATACACATCGATGCGCGCGACCTGCTCCAAGGCCGCTTTGCTATCTCTAACGTGAGTTAGGCTGGAGGCCGGCTTCTCCTTCTGAGCGATCAGATGCTCATTGAGAGACTTAACGATGATGCTTTCGATGTCGGTCGCCGGAACACGGGAGATCGACCCGACTGATGCTGTTTTAGATTCTCCATGCAGGTGCGGAAGCGAGACGTAATAGCGATAACGAACGCCGGCCTTGGTGGCATGGGTCGGAACCATGCGATGACCGACATCGTCGAACAAAAGTCCGGTCAACAGATGGTCGCTCGCGTTCCGCACAGTAGACCGGGTGGTCCACTGATCCGTGAGCTTTTGCTGGACCGCATCAAATAGCGCGCGATCCATGATCGCCGGCTGTTCGCCGGGCAGGATCTCGTCCTTGTATTTGACCTCACCGATATAAAAGCGGTTGCGCAGCAGATAGAACAGCGAGCCACGGCCGAAGAGAACACCCCCGCGGGTGGCACCGGTCGCGAGCAGTCTGGATTTGGTTCGGATATCCCGCTTCCGGAGGTCTCGCACCAGTGCGTTGACGCCGCCGAGTTCGAGATAGCGTCGGTAGATCAGGCGGACTCGCTCTGCCTCGTCCTCGACGACGGCAATCTTGTCGTCCTTCATGTGATAGCCGAGGGGGAGGGGACCGCCGACCCACAAGCCCCTTTCGTTTGGAGGCAGCGATCTTGTCGCGGATGCGCTCGGAAGTGACCTCCCTCTCGAACTGGGCGAAGGACAGAAGTACGTTGAGCGTCAGGCGGCCCATTGAAGTCGTGGTGTTGAACTGCTGGGTGACCGAGACGAACGACACGCCATGCGCATCGAACAGTTCCACCAGCTTGGCAAAGTCGGCCAGTGATCGCGTCAGGCGATCGACCTTGTAGACGACAATGACGTCAAGTTTCCGGGAGCGGATATCGTCCAGCAATCTCTGCAGGTCGGGACGATCGGTGGACCCACCGGAATATCCGCCGTCGTCATATCGCGACCGGATCAGCGTCCAGCCGGCATGGGCCTGACTCTTTATATAAGCTGACGCGGCATCGTACTGGGCGTCCAGCGAATTGAACTCCTGGTCGAGCCCATATTCCGTGGAGACGCGGGTGTAGATGGCACAGCGGACGGGCCTGATCGAAGGAGCCTTCATGATCGAGCCCCTGCGTCCAACCGATCTTCTTTATCCCTCAGGCCAAAAAAGCGCGGACCGTTCCATTTGGTTCCGGTGATCGCGAAGGCGACCTTGGAGAGGCTGTCATAGGTCTGGCCATTCCAGGCAAAACCGTCAGCCATCACCATCACCCGCTGCGATCGACGATCCCACTCTCGTACCAACACCGTTCCCGGTGTTAGTTCGGTCCGCTTCTGATCGAAGCTGACGAGACGCGCAGACATTTTCGCGCCGGTGTCCTTTGCGTCCGTCCGATCAAGCACCTGCTCGGTCTCATGATCTAAATCGCCCAAGCGGTCGGCCTGAATCCGATAGGCGATAATTGCGAACATTAAATGCCGGGGCAGGTGATCGGGCGGCGGTCTCTGAAATACGCTCTGCCATCGTGAACGGAAGACCTTTGAGATCGAGACCGCGCAGATGCGCGATCTCGTCTGTAATGGAAGTTTTGGTCGAGGCGCGACCGCTGTGACGCTTCTCCGACATCGCATTATGCCGCCTGCTTTACGCGATCGGCGGTGGACGCAGCCTTTCCATCCTTGATGCGGTAGACGCGACCCTTGTCGGTCTGTTCGGAAACCAAATTGAGACCGAGCTTCTTGCGCACGACACCAGCGAGAAAGCCGCGCACCGAATGTTGCTGCCAATCAGTGGCGGTCATGATCGCGGCGATCGTCGTTCCCGCCGGCATCCGCAGCATCGCAAGGATGCGGGCGTGCTTGGTGTCGGGCCGCATCGCCGTCTTTGAAGATGAGGGCGCCAGCCGCGTGCGAGACCTTGATTTACTGGTGGATCGTGAAGTGGAGCGGGCCGCAGCCTTTAGCTTCGATTTGGGTTTGGTCATGGGATCCTCTGAGGTTCGTGCGACGCCATCCGCCGCACCACCTCAGCCCCGCCGGAGCAAACCACCCGGCAGGGCGTGATCCCCGAAGCGGCCTCAGCCGCACCCAAGTCGGCAACAGCAACGCTCCGATCAAGGACGAAAGCCAGTCATTTCTGAGCAAATAGTCGCTGGAGGGCCCAAAATCCTGCCTTCCGTATCGTGGGTTCGAATCACTCTCTCCGCCATACTGCATTGAAATCATTAATTATTTTAAGGTTTATCTAGGATAACCCCGGCTAAACGTCCGACCAAACCGATGGTTCTTCAGGCCGTTGATCTGGGACCCCAGCCGTGGCGCGCCCACGTCCTCAGTTTTGTCGAGGGGACGGGGACCAGCAAAGTGGTCGCCTTGAGGTGACGACCGAGACCAGTACATCCGTGGCCGCGCGCGGCCCGCTCGCGCCGTGTCTCGCCTGAGTGAATCTGTGTCACCTCACTCGGACGACGTCAGTGAACCGTGACCTGACACGCGCGGCTACGTGCTGCGCGAGCCGCACGCGGCCGAACGCATCCTGGCCTGATCCAACGCTTTACCGAGAGCCGGCTCCTCCCGGACTGGACCCCGCCGCAAATGTGGGCAACTACTGCCGGTCCGCGTCGCGCGTTCAATCGACGTCGCTTATCACGATACAATCACTAATTGAGATGCTCCTTGACGGTTCAATTTCCGGCCGACATAATTGATTTTTTTGGGGGGGGGGTGTTGTGGCCCTTGCCTCGTCAGTTCTCAAGGTCGAGGAACTCGATATTGCAGTCGAGCATGAGCAGATTTTAGCCGACCTAGGCTCTGGCGATTTTACGAAGCAGCGTCACGCATGCGCACGGCTTTGCGCGCTGGCGGAAAATCACTATCCAGATTTTCTGCCAAGTGCGATCGCGCTTATATCGGACGCCAACCAACTTCAGGATCGAATTCGTGAAAGAGTAATCGTCTTTGACGAACGAGGTGTGGAGACGCGGCAGTTGGTCATGAGCGCCGTCAAACTGCTCAATCAAATCAAGCAGGCAACACCGGTCGGGAGAATACCTTATGACCGGATGTCCGCGGACGACAAGGTCATGAGTGATAAACTTGCTCAGCGGATAGAGCTGGAAATTCAGCCGCACGCCGCATCAACGGCACCCAACCCAAACGGACATGTCACACGAGGACATGGATCTCGTTCGGTTCATCGTTCAATCTCAGGACCCTCATGCCAAGGGAAAACTGATCGCCGCAGAAGACATCTCGCGGACATATCGCGGATCAAGTTTTAAACTGCGTCCGATATCGCTCGAACTCAACCGCGGCGAGATTTTGGGCATTGTCGGCGTGAACGCGAGCGGGAAAACAACGCTGCTCAGGCTGCTCATTGGCGATCTCAGACCCGATCATGGCGAGCTTTCCTATCCCTGCTTTGAGGTCGCCGGCAAAAAGCCGAGTTGGCCGAACGTCAAGCGGCGTATCGGCTACGTGAGCCAAACACTGCCGCGCTGGCCCGGCAGCGTTTACGATAATCTATGGTATGTTGCGTCGATCTATGGCCGTTCCGCGAACGAGATCCGGGAGCACCTTGATCTTCTGTTGAAACGATACGGTTTGGACAAGTTCAAAGATGCTACCTGGGACGAGATTTCTGGCGGCTACAAGACGCGATTTGAAATCGTACGCGCACTTCTCGGCAGACCAGACGTATTGGTTCTCGACGAGCCACTCGCGTATCTCGACATCATCAGCCAACAGGTCGTTCTGAGACAGTTGAGACAGTTGACAAAGAATCGCGCACGCCCGATCGGGATCGTCATTACCTCACAACAATTATACGAGATCGAGGCAATCGCCGATCGTCTCCTTGTCTTGGAAGGCGGCAGCACCTGCTTCACAGGCCGTATTACCGACCTCGCGCGGCAAATCGAAGATCTGGTCATCGAGTTCGACTCGACGGGGCCAATGACGGCAATCAAGGATAAATTGGCTCTTCAGCCATCTTATCGTTCCATGTTCAGCACCGAGACTTGGTACATTTCGGTGTTCAAACGAGAGGGCGGATCGCTCGGAGACGAGGAAGCCCAATTCAATTCCATCATCGAAATCCTGGGGCGCGAATGCCCTGGTCATCTTTCCTATATCCGGGATATTTCCAATTCGTGCCGAATTCTATTCGAACCGCAAATGGCTCAGTGGCTGCAGCAACAGCGGAAGTAGAGGATGCGCGCTCTAAGTGTCTGACTCATAATGATTGCATTTAATCTCAAGATCTTGCGAGCCGTCGCGTGAGGGTGCGGATGTGGGCGACGAGCGCCCAAGCGACGGCGCTGGCGATGGTGGCTTCGAAGTCCTTTGCCAGTCTGCGACAGCGGCCGAGCCATGCGAAAGTTCGTTCGACGACCCATCTGCGGGGCAGAACTTCGAAGCCCTGCGCCGTGTCGGAACGTTTGATGATTTCTATCGTCCATTCGCCGATGCGCTTCAAAGCCTTGCGCAATTTATCTCCGGCATAACCACCATCGGCAAAGATGTGGCGCAGCCAGGGATAGCGCGAGCGGATCGAAGCCAGGACGCACGGGGCGCCATCGCGATCCTGAATGCTGGCTTCGTGCACGACGAGCCCGACCAGGTTGCCTTGGGTGTCGGTGACGATGTGGCGCTTGCGGCCCTTGATTTTCTTGCCTGCGTCATAGCCACGTGGGCCACCGCTTTCCGTGGTTTTTACCGACTGGCTGTCAATCACTCCGGCCGTCGGGCTCGCCTCTCGGCCAGCCGCCTCGCGCGACGCCATGACCAGAGTGTAGTTGAGCGAGGCGAAGATTCCACCGCGCGACCACGCGTAGAAATACCCCTGCACCGTCGAGTAGGGTGGGAAGTCCTTGGGCAACTGCCGCCATTGGCAACCGGTGGACGCAATGTAGAGGATCGCATCTATCACCGTTCGCATGTCTGTTGCACGCGGACGCCCGAGGGCTGAAGCAGGCGGCAGAAGCGACTCCATCACTAACCACTCCGCATCCGTCGTATCGCTTTCATACCGCAGGCCCTTGCGTCTATATTGTCGACGAGTGATTTCAGTCCAAACCATCGTGCTCTCCCTCGAATCTTCGCAAATCCGAAGGAATCACAACTGGCTGAAATCACTCAGCTTCTTTTTCAGTCCGGCTCTAAGAGGATGGTGCCATGACAAGCAAGACCACGAATAAATTTTCACCCGAGGTCCGGGCCCGTGCAGTTCGGATGGTTCTGGATCACGCGAGCAAGCACCCATCGCGCTGGGCATCAGTGACATCGATTGCGGCCAAGATCGGCTGCACGCCGCAGACGCTGCATGACTGGGTCAAGAAGGCCGAGGTCGATCGCGGGCAGCGAGCCGGCGTTCCGACCGCGATTGCAACATTGAACCGCCAGTGTCACCTTACGCCATCATGCGGAGGGTTCACCCCCTACCGCGGAGAGAACAGTGGGCCCGGCAGGGATGACCGTTGGACAGCTTGACATCCAGACCCGGAATTAGAGAACAAAATCTGCCAAAACCGGAAGTCTTAAGCCATACTTCTGGGGCCGCCTGAGCAACCTTTGCGGACCTACACAAAAGGCGGTGGATCGCTCAATCAGCCAAAAGGCAGCCACAGTGCCGACCGCGTAGGCTGCGATCACGTCGAGCCGATTGCCGGTCCGCTGAATTAGGGCAGGTTCGAGACGAAGCGCCATTGCGGTGCGGAACAAGCCGCCCGTCGTTAGGACCCGCGAAGCCAACCGCGTAAAAGCCTTAAAGCTGAAGTCAGCTACGGCAGACGCGCGGTCAGATTTGGTTCCACCGCGTGCATTCAGGATCTCAAAGATGCTCCATCGCAAGTAGCCCAGGGTTTGCTGATGTCCGCACCTTCCGAAGTTCGATTGAATCGGCATCTTCATACGCGCCTCACTCCGGGCGCGCCAGTTTGTAAAGAACCGTTATACCCGCGCGAGGAGTTGCCACCAGGGAGTTAACGCCTATGCCCCAGCATCAACCGCTCGAAGACAACGCCTCCGCAGACTCAAAGTCCCTAGAAGCTCCGCTCTCCATAGAAAGACGAACGCTCCTCTTGGGCGCCGCCACTCTTGCTGCAGGTGGGTTCTCCACTCAGGCGTCTGCTGCGACTGAGGCTCCTGACCTCTCCGCCGCCTTGGCGAAATTCCGCGCAACGATTCCAAGCCACTTCAACCGCGACTACGTCGACAACGCAGTGGTCCCGTTCTTTCTCGGCAGCATCTTCGCTGGCGAGCGGCCGATCCTCCCCATGATCGACCTGCCTCTCACCAAACAGGACGCGATCCCTTGGGACTTTTGGGGGATGCTTTACGAAGAGTGGAGGCCGACCCCTTCGGATGGCGTGACAGTTTTCCTCGAGGGGCTAGAGAATCGCGGCGCCAATAACCTGCGAAAGCGCATCTATTTCACCGGCGTCACTCCCGACCTTTATGCCCCGAAGTACAAGGCTAAGGTCGTCGCATTTTTCGACAGGCTTCTCGACTCTAAGCACGCCGACAAGCCTTTCATGCGCCACTACCTCGACTATTTTTGGGATATCTATTGGGATCTGCACCTCGGCGTGAAGGGCGACGCCGTACCGCCTCAAGTCCGCGCGATCGGGGAGGCGTTCAACACGGTGCTCGCCTTTCGCAATCCATTGCAGGAGATCGTATACGAAAACTATATGACCGTGAGGGCGCTTCGGCCGTTTCTTGCGAAATGGATTGATGCGAGGCTGGACGACATCGCGAACGGAAGGGCTTCCGATCCCGACAAGACCATCGCCTATTACTGGCTCAGGAATGCGGGCGACGGTAAGTATTTCGCCAAGAAGGACGTTGTCTTTGAATGCTTCCACAATTTCGTAGCGCTGAGCCAATGGGGCAATTCCATCTTCGGCATCATGACGCGCCTGAACCAGAATGGAGGGGACCAAGCGGTGCGGGCGGCCTTCCAAAAGACGATGAGCGGGGACTTCGACAATGCGAGCGGAGCGCCTTACACGCCCCTTGAACTTCTGGTGATGGAGCTCTTTCGCACCATCTCGCCGAACGGCGGCAGCATTTCGGCGATTACGGACACGCGCGCCTCGTCCTTCTACGGCGGCTCTCCATTCGCCCAGTTCGGCGTGCCCTACGAGCGGCACTCCTACATGAATACGCCCCATACCGACACGAGCTTCGACTCGCGGCTGTGGAAGGAGCCTGAGCGGTTCGACCCCCAGCGGTACCTGAGCGTGCCGACCAGCGCCCAGATCGATGAGGCGAAATGCAAGCAGATCGGTCTGCCGCGTTGCCCGTTTGACATAACGACGCTTCCGGTCAGTGATGGGCGGAAAACCGACATCACCAACAGCGGCTTCGGCACAGTGTTTGCCGTGTCGGAAGGGAAGCCGGCACCGGTCTGCGATTATGCCGGGTTCGCTCCGTTCGGCTTCGGCTATCGACGCTGTCCAGGCGAGCAATTGACAATCGACGTGTTCGCGGATTTTCTCCGCAAGGTGTGGCGCGACAAGATCGTCTTCCACAATCTCAATCAGCCAAGACCCGGAAGGGTTCCGGTCGGGCCGGGCGCGGTGATCGACGACGACATCGGCTTCTCAAGGTCTGCGTAGCGCGTCCCATCGAAACCCGCGGCCGGGGCCATGCGTCGGGCGCGATGAGTCGATGCAGGCGGGGAAGCATGTGTACGGCAAAGCGATTGTGGACGCTTGTATGCTTGGAATTCGCTGCGGCCGCGTGGCCCGGTGCGACCGCCCGCGCCGGCTCGGCGCGTGACTACCTCAACGCGCCCGTGGACACTTGGCTTCTTAACTATAACGCGGGCTATACGAAGTCCGTCACACCCGAGGACGGCACGGACACGGTTCCTGGCGTTCGCTCCAACGTACTCGCTCAATCGATCGTTCTTACCCGCATCATGGACTACTGGGGCCGCACCGGAGGCTTCTCGCTCGTTCTGCCTTACGCGCTCATAGACACAAGCGCTGGCCCATTCCGCGCAAGCACGAATGGCTTATCCGATGTCGGCTTCCTTTGGCAAATGAACATTTTTGGTGGAC
This sequence comes from uncultured Alphaproteobacteria bacterium, assembly GCA_963836765.1. GTDB lineage: Bacteria > Pseudomonadota > Alphaproteobacteria > Rhizobiales > Xanthobacteraceae > Bradyrhizobium. The sequence goes on along the minus strand of CAWILG010000008.1, from coordinate 403,301 downwards.
CGGCGCTGACGCGCGAGCAGTTTCAATTCTTTATTCCGCAGACCTTCTCGAGCTTTCATCTTTTGGTGACGACGCCGCTCGGGACATACAATCCGACCTCTCCGATCAATCCTAGCGCTAACCGCTGGATGATTTCTCCCACCGTCAATTTCAGCTACACGCCCGACCGAGGCTGGACCTGGATCGAGACCTATGTCTCGGGGCGAATCTTCAGCGACAACCGCAATTACCTTGTGAACGGAGCGCAAACGCTTTCGCAGAAGCCGATCCTGCGGCTCGAGGAGCACTTGAGCCGCAACGTCACCGACGGGTTTTGGCTTTCGGTGGATGCCTATTACAATCTCGGCGGAGAAACGAGCATTGACGGCATCGAGCAGTTCAATATGGCGAACACGCTGAGAATCGGGGGCGGAGCGGGATTGCGCCTATGGCGCGGCGCTGATCTCGCGCTGAACTACGAACGCGTGGTCGCCAAACCAGCAAGCGAGCCCTATTCGCAAACCGTCCGACTTACCGTGAGGCAACTCTGGTAAGACAGTTCCGTCTGCTTTTTTTCCGAGCGGTTCTTCAATCGGAACGCGCTCCGCTCGTTTTCGCCACACCACCTGACCTCTCGGTGTTGAACATTCTTAGAAATCGGCTGGGTAACAAATACAGCCTGGCGATGGTGATTTGGTACTTGATCGCAGGTCGTCAGGACAAATGTTGGATTCCGGACATTTGATCGCTTTACGCATCTCGGCTATCACCGTCCCGTCTTCGGCAGCTGCCGGTGACTGAAGTGTTGCGCTCCCGCCCAGTTTGGCGCGGTCGTTATGAGCAAAAACACCCCACCGCCTATCTATCCGAAGTGCAGCAAGGCCATGCGGTTCGTGCTGGTGAAAACCGGCGGCCGCAAGTTCCGATGCCCGGAATTGATGGCGAAACTCCGCTCAAATCTGCGGACGTCTCACAACGAAAAGGTTCCTCATCCAGCGGGATGGTGGCAGGGAGAATTACAGTGGGTGGCGTAACGAGATCGCGCCGGGTGGCCGGCGTGACGTGAAGGTTGCGAGAGCGAACAGCACGTAATGCAGAGCCAGTCGATCCGGCGATCAGGACAACCCCATCAGTGCCATCGCGTTGTTGACTGCGAGTATTTGACCGGAACCTGATCCGCGGAGGGCATTATGGACAGCGGTTATGTGAACCGCACCTACAGGCCGAGCACATGGCAGCACCGACCAAGCCTGCGACGTGAAGATTCTTCTTGCCACGGAGCCGTCCACACATGGCACCTTTGAGACATGCCGAATGACCCGGAGAATGTCTGCTTCTCTAATCGGCCCTTCGGGGTCAAGCACTTTCAGGCTATCCATCAATGCGGTGTCGATGTCGCTCGCGGGCTCTTGCTTCTCTTCGGAATCGGCACCTGGGCCCTTGTATGGGGTTTTCTTTGTCAAGGAGTTAGCCAGGGCGGCGAAGCTTTTCTTCGCGGGTCTGTTGGTTCGATCTCAAAGCCCGTTTCTTCGTCCCGACCTGCGCATCGCTGACGTCGATGCGCGCGGAATCTGTACAGGTTGGCTGTCACCCCAACCTTGCGGCATGCTTCGTCCTTGCCAGGCCATACCTTGACAGCTTCGAGCACGACGGCCCGCTAATGCGGGTCGCGATGACGATCAGAGGGGAGCCCGCTTTCGGGCGCGATTCAGTCGCGCCGCAACCTTGTATTCGGTAGGTCCGAGGACCCGAACCATGATGCAGTCATGCGCATCGGCAGCGAAGCTCCGAAGCGGCGGACCCATTCTTCCATTCGGCTTGAAAGCCAAGGGGCGTCTCGGGATTCCGCCACCTCGAACCGTTATCGGCGTCCCGTCATAAGCGGACAAGGCCGAAACTGTCGGGGTGCCTTCAGCGTCCTCCGTTCATTGTGCCGCACGCAAAACGACGCCGTCCGGGACAATGCCCTCCCGCACGAGCCGCCACAGGGCGATCAACAGCTTGCGCGCCAAGGCCACGATCATGGGCTTTCGAGTACCGCGAGCGTTCTCGGTGCGGGATCGAAACCACTTCGACAAGGCGCTGTTCTTCTGGTGTAGAAGGAACCGCCACGCCAATTGAATCATGCCTCGTCGGACCCGGACATTGCCCGAGCGGGCCAGCCCTTTCTCTCGGCGTTTCCTTCCGCTCTCGTCGGGTGAACCAGTGAGGCCGGCATAACGCGCTACGGCCCGTCGGTCGCGCATGTTTCGCGACAACACCTCGTGCACCAGCATGTCGGCTGTCTCTATGCCGATCCCCATCACGCGCGCTAACAGGCGCACCATGACATGCGGTCCATCACAGGGCGCTTGTTCGATACGCTTCAGGCGTTCCTCCTCAATCTGCCGGATTTGATTATTGACGAGTCGTCGGCGCTCCATGTCGCGACGTAACTCAGCCAGCGCGTTGGGCGGGATTGGCTCGCCCTCAGGCGTGCGCAAGCCGTCTAGCCGCGTGCTGGCCCTTTTCAGTTTAGGATTGAAGCCGCGGATGCCGAGCCGAACCAACGCTGCCTTCATTCGGTTGACGATCCGACTTCGCTCTCCGATGAGGCTGTCATGCTCGCGGTTGGGCCGCTTGGCATCCTCGTCCTTCATTGTCGGGATCGCGACCATCTTGCAGTGATCACGCTCGCCGCGCAGCCAGCCAAGAAAGGAGCGTTTGAGCAACTCGGTGTCGAGCCGATCAGTTTTGGCGCGCCGATGCTCGCGAGACACCGCTACACTCGATGCGTGAATGACGTAGGCCTCGATGCCGCGCGCCTTGAGCCAGCGCGCCAACCAGAAGCCGTCACGGCCAGCCTCGAAGGCGACTGCAATGCGCTCGATCCTGCGTCCTGCTTTCTCCGCTTCCTCTCGCCATCGATGCAGCAGCTTCAGCAATGCGCTCTCGTCGACCGCGAGCTTCTTCAACGGTTGGCGCTCGATGCCAGGCACGATACCGGCAACGAGCCAGCTCGACAGGCTCATCTCAATGACCGCAATCAGCGTGCCGTCCGGCTCGAGGGCGGTGAGGGATCGGCTCAGGTCGTTCAACTTCTGCATGGGGTTGCTCCATCGGTTCACATCAGCGACGATGGAATGCAATATCCTCGCCGCTGCCCCATAGCATCTTCCATCATGGGATCCGAGGACGAGGCGGAATAATCTCATGGACGACCTTACCGTCAGTGTGACGGCAGATCCAAGCGGACATACGAACTCACCTCGTCCATCGTCCCGCGAGGGACATCTTCCCACCGCTCGGTGGAGCTCGAAGTTTCTCCTATCGGGTTTGATCCTGAGCGGTTTTCATGCTGCTGCCGCGGCTTGCTCCCGGGTCCACCGGAACTCGGTGCCGTCAACCCAGATGCGGTGCATGATCACGGCCAGCCGGCGAGCCAGAGCCACGATCGCCTTTTTCATCCCGCGGCGCCTCGCGATCTGCATGGCCCACGCTTTGAGCCATGACCATTTTTTTGAATGCATCATGCTTTGAGCTGCTTCGTAGAGCATCGTGCGCATCATCTCGTCGCCGCAGCGCGATATTTTACCGCTCCAATCGATCTCACCCGATTGATACCTGGCGCACGTCAGTCCAAATACCGCCCCGACTGACTTGGATTTGCGGAACCGGGCTGGCACATCGACGGTGGCGCGATAGGTCAGCGCCACCACGGGGCCGACACCAGGCTTGTTGGCAACAAGATCGCGGGCCGCATCGGACCCCCAAGTCCAGAAACCCAACTTTTCGATAAGCGTAGCCTTGCCGGATCCGGTATGCGGGGTGGCAATAAAAATAACCTGTCGGACACGCGCCAGAAAGTCGGCTGTTTCTCGGTTGGCTCGTTGCTCATTCGCAGCGCGAAGGATTTGTTTGACGATTAGACCACCGAGGCTGTGGCAAACAAACACGATCGAGCCCTCACGAAGCTCGGGTCCGTTCAACAAGACCCGAAGAGCGTTCGCCGCCTCATCGAGGAGGGGCATGGCTGTCCCGATCCAGTTTGTCGGAGGAGATATGTATCCCAGCGAATAAACGCTTAAACCTTTCACGTCCTCTGCAAGCCAAAGCGGCCAAAGCGTGTCGTCGGTAGGAGAGCGCCGCCATGTGTCGTAGGGGTGCCCGCCCAGGCCGTGGACAAACACGACGTTGCCGCGCTTCTCACCACTCCAATCCGCAATTTTAATCAGGCGCGACATAGGTCAGCCCGGCGGACCCCAATGGGCCCGTCCCAAGGTACCATGACCGATAACCGCTAAACAACCAAAAGTGGCAGCTAGTCGCAATTCATGAGTTTTGCACACAAAGCCGTAAATAGCGCTGGCGCGTCAGCATGGTGCGCGACCGCCAATAGCGCCGCCGCGACGGTGATCGCGCCAAGTGCAAAGTCTACGCTGCGACAGAACCACATCACGATTTGTTTTGTCGTTTAGATTGACCCACCACGCGCGCTTTGATTGCCCTCGTGTCAAACATCTGCGATTTGCTTTTCGATTTCGAGATGACACAGGCAAGAGCTGCACTCAAGGCTCGGTGGAGATCGGTATAGGTGAGCCATTAGTAACCAGACTCGACCGTTTTCAGTTCTTGCTTCGCGATCTCCAAGAGCGGATCGAAATTTTGAAGCAGGATTTTTATGCGGCCGATCCGGAGTTTTTCCCCACGCCAACTGCGATCCGGCGTCAGGAAACGCAACTGGCAACGTCTGGCCCATGCCAGGCGATGCGGCGGTAACTGAATGTCAACCAGTCAGCAGTATGTTTTCGGCAACCGCGGATATTGTAATGCGTACCGCGGAGACAATTACCTCCATCCCGCCGACTAGGCCGTGAACCCATAAATCTGCAGGGCCGACGCTACGCCAGAGTCCGCTATGCCTCGATAACCGACGTTTTGCTGCATAGCAGCGCAACGACGCTAAGTGCCAAAAGCCCGTGAGCAGACTGCGATAAGCTAGCGCCGCGGCGTCCTTCCGCGGATGCGGTCGAAGCCCTGCTTGATCGCGGCGAAGCGGCTGTCGATCGTGGCTTCGTGCTCGGTGTCGGTGAAGATGTAGGGCCAGTCATTTTCGATTGCCTCGCGAACCAGTTCGCCGACATAGAGCGGATCGATGCCAAATTTGTTGATCCGCTCCTGGAGTGCCTTGATAATATCGGCGATCGGTCCTTCCGTCGGCGGACTGCCGATCTTATCGACGATCCGCTGCGGCACGTTGCGACGAAAATTAAAGATCTGAGTGCGGACAACGCCCGGACACAGGACGGATACCCCGATTTTCCGCGGCGCGAGCGCCTTACGCAGTCCTTCGGACAGAGCCACCACTCCATATTTGGTCACATCATACTGCGGAGTTCCTCCAGCGATCAGCCCGAAGACGGACGCCGTGGAAACAACTTGCCCTCCTTCGCCGTGCGCCTCGATCAGCGGACCGAAAATCTCGATGCCCCAAATCACCGACATCAGATTGACGTCGAGAACCCAATTCCAACCCGCATCTGTCCAATGACCATAACCCCGGCCGCCGGCGACCCCCGCATTGTTGACCAGAATATGGACTTTTCCGTAGCGCGACACGGTGGCATCCGCTGCGGCTTGGAGGTCTGCTTTAAGCGATACATCCGCTCTCACGCCGTCAACGTCGGCGTTGGTAAGTTTCAATTTCGCTACAGCCGTTGCTAACGCCTCTTCCTCGATGTCGCATAACATGACATTCACCCCGGCGTGCGACAGCGCCGTGGCGATCCCTAATCCGATGCCTGATGCTGCTCCGGTGACGAAGGCTGTCCGTCCGGTAAGGTCTTGCATGTGCGTGTTTCCGTTGCTTTTGCAATTGGCCTTGGCAGATACCTATCTGGGTTCGCTGAGTTTATCGAGCTTCGGCTCAAGGCGTCCACTCGCCTTAACCATGGCCGGATCATCTGGATGCGGCGGGCCGCGTGCCACGCCCGCTTTGGGTCAATCGCTACAGGGGCGACCCAGCGGCAAATCTGACCATGTCGGCTATGCCCCCAAAAGCGGAAGTAAATTCAGAGCTTTAGCGGTTCGCGATCAGTGATCGCGACTTGATGGTTCCGCCCGAGACGTGATTCAAGCTCCGAAACCGGAGCCTCAAATCATGCGCTACGAACTCAGCGACTACGAATGGACCGCCATCAAACCGATGCTACCCAACAAGCCGCGCGGCGTTCGGCGGGTAAATGACCGTCGTGTGCTCAATGGCATCTTTTGGGTCCTCCGTTCAGGTGCGCCATGGCGCGACCTGCCTGAAGTCTATGGTCCCCGCACCACCTGTTACAATCGCTTCGTTCGGTGGCGGCGGGCTGGCGTCTGGGACCAGATCATGGATGCGTTGGCTGCCGGTCACGACGCGGCGGTGCAGATGATCGATACCTCCGTCGTGCGCGTGCATCAGCACGGAGCCTGTGTCGCGGACAACAATCACCAAGACATGGGTCGCTCGCGAGGAGGCCTGACGAGCAAGATTCACGCGGTCGTGGACACCAATGGCCTGCCGGTCCATCTCGCCCTCACGCCCGGCGAGGCGCATGATAACCGGCTGTGCTCAGTTCTCCTCAGCGCGTTGCTTCCCCAAACGATGTTGCTCGCAGATCGTGGCTACGACGCGGACTGGATCAGGGAGCTTGCTCGCCAACAAGGAGCATGGGCCAACATTCCACCGAAACGGAATCGCAAAGACCCGATCTGCTTCAGCCCGTATCTGTATCGCGCGCGCAACCTGATCGAACGGTTCTTCAACAAGATCAAGCAATGTCGGCGCGTCGCGACCCGATATGACAAACTCGCAGCCAACTATCTGGCGTTCGTCAAACTCGCGTCAATCCGAGTTTGGCTGCGCGCTAATGAGTCCACGCCCTAGTAGTCGGCGGGATCTTGCTATGTCAGCCCATGACCAATCAAGCTGCTGCGACCGGTATCGATAAAGGGACGTCATCACCTGCCGTCGCTGCCGCGCCACGGCGAAACTGATGGTGAGCATGACGAGTTCCGACGACGGCCGAACGTTGCGGGTGTTTCGTTGCGATTGCGGGAAAATTACATCGACAATCAATCGGGTTGCAAGATAGCGGGCTTCAGTCCCGCCCCCGCTCTTGATGGCTGCGACTGCAAGCCTAGGCTTCCCCGCATATTGGCTTGGGTTTTATCCGTGATGAAGCCCGGGTTAGCTTGTAAAATCTTCAACCTTTACGTTTCGACTTTGCGGTCTGTCCTCGAAATGCTAGGTTCGGCTACGCCTTGGGCCACGGGAGGTGTCAGTGAAGCCGATCACGGCATTGGCGGCCAACAAGTTAGGCGAATTCCTGACCAAGGATTTTCGTCGTATTTTCGGCCCAGCCCATGATGATGTGGCAGAGCGGCTTGGCTCCTTGGCGAGGAGCACCATTGAATGCTTGGCAAGAAGCGACGCGCTTTACCACAATTTCGAACACACCCTGCAGGTCACAATGGTCGGTCGTGACATTCTACAGGGAATGACGCTGTCCCAACGAATAGAGCCAGAAGATTATAGCCATCTGATCGTCGCCTGTCTGCTGCACGATATTGGTTACATGCGCGGGGTTCTGAGCGGCGATACCGAAAATGAGTTTGTCGTGGATGGAAATGGGAAGAAAGTCACCCTGCCTCGTGGCGCATCAAACGCAGCTCTCACGCCTTATCACGTCGATCGCTCGAAGCTGTTCGCGTTCGAGCGTCTTGGAAATTCACGAACCATCAAAGCTTCACGCATTGCAGAGGCGATTGAGAGGACACGCTTTCCAGTCCCAAGGAATTGGAGCGATGCGAACGAGAGCTTAGAGCCCAAATTAGTGCAGGCTGCGGACCTTATAGGGCAGCTTGGCGATCCGATGTACTCTCGTAAAGCGAACGCGCTTTATTGCGAATTTGAAGAAATAGGGATGAATTGACAGCTTGGGTATTCGTCCCCGGCCGATATTATCGACAAGTACCCAGCCTTTTTCTGGGATAGCGTCTCAATGCATCTCGACGACGGAATAAGGTATCTGAATATGACGGTTTCCGGCCGACAATGGATAGCGAACCTCCATCATCATATACTGTGTGCAGAGCACGGCCATCGTTTCATGGGACCCCAGCATTGAGAAGCGACGATCGCTAAAACTGATCCTCGAGCAGAGGCTACTGCAAGAGAGAGCCTCAAGCGCGATGTTCGCTAGACATCATTGGACACCTGACATTAGTGGAACTGTCCCCACTGGCATCCCTGAGATGAAAGGCGATCTCATAAAGCGCGAGCTGTGCCAATTCTTCGGCCTTCTCGAGCCAAAAAGATCTACGATCCGTGTCCGATAGAGCTCGCTCTCTGCAAATTAGTTCCTGATTACGGATTTCAACAAGCTTATCCATTCACTTCACTCCCCACGTGAAGCCAATCTACTCATGCAAAGTAACAGAACTTCGACAAGAGGCTCTTCCATTTTTAAGCAAAATCGGCGCCAGTTTTCTCCTCGAGCCAGACTGTTTTCCCGCGTTTAGCCCTGCTCACCGAGCGGTCATAAACTCCACGCCCAGGCCACTTGCGTCTATGTTCACCTCGGCCGGTCGTCGGCCAAAAAGCCAACCAGGGCCGTACCTGTCGAATGTCTCCAGCGCGCGGTCGGCACGGGCAGGCCTGCAAATTCTCAGGCCTGCAAACCCTCTGGCAGCAAATCACAACTGATTGGCGCGAAAGAGCAACGCCGAATCGTGCGTGAGGTCAACCGCTTACTTATATGAAGCTTGCAAGTCCCTCATCCCATTGGCAGAGCAGTTGCACGACGATGTCGCAAGAATTCAGTGCGCCAATATGTGCCGGAGACGGCGAAGCGCAGCGTTACGTAGGCCCTGAAGGCGCTTATCCAACTCACGTTCGAACGCATCGAGCGCAATCCTCGTCGACGCCGCGTTTCCAGCGCCTGAATGGGATCGTTACGAGGTGGCACAGGCTAATCCAGATCGCCTGCAATCCCTATCGGCCCGAGCTTCATTACATGCGAGGGCCCGGCCCTAAATGGTACGCGAAGCATCAAGGCCGCACGGAAAGGGGCCCGCTTTGAGGGGCGGGCTGCCCAATCAAGCAGTTGGGATCGGCGAAACTAAGGGATACGATCCGATGCAATGGCGGGGTCGATCGAAAAGACACAGAAGGAGGTCAATCAATGTCTGCGAACGTCAACACGAGTGCGAACGAGGGGTCTGCCAAGATCTACCAGTTCCCTGCCGGTGGCCGGGCGGGTCTCGGGGGACCTCGCTACGGCATGACCAAGGCTGTGACCGAACTGGTCGAGCCGGCAGTCAACCTGGCCGATTGCAGTGGCAGCTGGTACCACGCAGCCGCCATCCGGGAATCCTAGCCTGGGCGTGACCATTGATGCCAGCGCACGTGAGCCCTAATGGCTTCCGACCGCGTCTGCGGAGGCAGAACGCCGTCTTGGACCGGAATCCACGTCCCCTTAGCCGTTGTCGTCGCGTTCCACCGACCAGGTGCCCGCCGCCACAGCGAAGCGCTTCGGGTGCTGGTCGGGGTGCTCGACAAGGTTGAGGCGCCGGTGCCGGAGCGATCCCCCGCCGATCGGAAACAGGAAAATCCAGAGCGCAAATTTGGCTGAAGCGGCAAAACGTAGGGCTCTTAAGTCGACGCGAGTTGACTTGAACGAAACCGTCGGGGCGTCGTGCCGGTCCACCGTTTGAACGCGTGCGTCAGCGAGCTGACCTCGCGATAGCCAAGCAGCCAAGCGATTTCGGAGACAGGCAACGTCTCATCACGAAGATAGCGCTTGGCGAGGGCGGCTCGCAACTCGTCCAGTATCTCCGCGAATGAAGTATCCTCCTCGGCAAGATTGCGCGACAAAGTTCGCGTGCTCATCCCGAGCCGCCTCGCAGCTTCCGATGCGGTGGCTTTGCCGTGCGGCAGTAGTTTCGACAGAATGTCCTCTGCCCTCGAACGGACCGTGAGGCGCTCTCGGGGCTTGCGCGCCAGCGCCTCTTCCGCATAGCACCGCAACAGTTCGTTGAGATACTCGTCGCGTCCCGCAATAGAAAGCAAGGCAATCGGTCGCGGAAAGCATATCTCGTCGGCGTTAGCTCCAAATTCGATGCCGACGCCGAAGAATGCTCTGAATTCAGCAGGCATCCCACTTCGGAAATGTCTAGTCTTCACCCGTGAAGGTACCAAACGACCGTGCGTCAGCTGACGGCAAATGCGCATCAGCGTCACCAACCAGAACTCTATGTGATGCTTGTCGGCATGCCGGTCCACGCCGACGTAATCGAGCGCAATTACTGCTGACCCGTCCAGCATACTGAAACGCAGACGAACGCCTTCATTGTTGATCTGGCAGTACCGCTCGGCGTTCCGAAGCGCGTCTGCAAGCTGTTCCGACGACGCCATCACATAGTAGACCAAACCGATCTGGCGCAGATCAAAGCTGCGCGCCAGATGGAAGCCCAGCCATTCGTCCTGCACCGCTTCGGCAGCCAGTTCCAGGAGCTTGATCTCGGTTCGTACTTCCAATCGGACGGTCGGGTCTCGGGCCACTTCGGGCGTCAATCCCACCTTCGAGAGAATGACAGTTGGATCCTTGCCCATCTCGTCCAACCGAGCACATGCTAGTCGCGCGATCCCCCCTGTGGCGCTTGGTATCGAATTGAAGCCGTCTGATCTTGCGAATTGCATGGTGGCAAGCATCCTGATCCGTTACCCGGCTTGTGGAGCTAAAATCCCAATTGAATAGCTGCCATCACCGGCCGCCGGCTCAAACCCTTCATTAAAGAATAGCGCGCACCTAGATGAATCGCGGACCGCGTTGCCTGGTATTGATTTGCGTCAAGCAACACTGAGTATGACATTTTGGCCACGTTGCGGCGCCACCGTGACACTCGGTTTCCGACGGGCCCGACCGCCGACCTTCCCTGAGAGCAACACACGGATCGCATAGGGCAATGGTACGCCAAGTCCGGCAGCAACGTTCTTGAGCGTCTCTGATCCTGACCATCTCAAGTCGCATTGGTCGCGACGGCCCCAACTATGCACGTCCCCTTTCGTCACAGGCTCAAGGCACCCGGCGTGCTCCCATCACGGGAGATATCGCAATTCAGAGAGCTCGCCCAAGAAAAATGCGCGGCGGTTTTAACACACTCAGGCGCGAAAAACCAAATTATTGGCGTGCAACAACAAGAGTTGGATGCGGGTTTTCAGGTAACGGCATCGGTGCCGTCACTAACTTCGCGGCCCGACCAACATCATCTGGCAGAACCGACCATGAACCGAGACGACGTGCTTGTCTGGCTTTCGTTTGTTTGGTTTGTCGCCCTCTGCGGTGCGGCGATCTGGGTATTATTTCCGTTTTGACTAGCTAAGAGACGCTAGTCTGAGGCTACGTCACTATTCCATCCGTGTATGGCGTTTCAACGCAGATCCGAGAGCGCATTGAAGACTGGCCGGAACGGCACAATTGCCGGACAACCACTAAAGACCGTGCGCGCCATGCTGCGCGAACTCGGACGCAGCGACTACTTCACGGTCGCCTCTGTTGTGGCGTTCCTGCACAAGCGGCTATGGTTTAGTCACCTCGATGATCTGGCCAAGCAGGGCAAAGTCAGCCCAGAAATGCTGCGTCTCTACAAGAAGAATGGAGAATGGACCAATTCAAGCCGTAACGTTCATCCACTAATTGGCGCCAACCGAATTCTTGATCAGGCAACCGCCGCGCGCGCGTTGGTCGAGCAGCTGCTCAAGGAGGGGATGATCGAGGTGAATGCCCGGTTCTCTGGCGAGCAGGTTGCATACCAACCCATCATCAAAGGTAATGCGATGCGGGCGGCACGCTTTGTCCCGCGCATAAATCGGGCCAAGGCCGGGAAGCTCCTTGCCGATTTCCTGCAGTGCGTTGAGGAAGTCAACGCGCATCCCGATCTGCTGCATTGGGTAACCGAAGTTCGCGTGTTTGGTTCGTATCTGACCAACAGCGACGACCTCGACGAGATCGATCTAGCGATTAAAAAGGAGCGGCGGCTAGGAAGAGATTCTTTTAGCGATGTTTATCCCGAACGACTGGTGGCGCGGCTGCTCAAAGGTGGCTCGCGGTACATCTCGCTGCACGGCGTTGCGGAACTTGATGAGAATTCCGAATTTGGCGGCAAGACGATTTATACGTTCGCTCCACCAAAGCGAACATGATCGCGGTCACAGGTTCTATGACGGCTCGCAAATTGCATGGCAATGGGTCCCGCTGCCCCGTGGTCACCCACAAGTCAAACCGGATATCATTGCCGGCGTTTTCCTCTGGTCGTGAAGTCTTCGGCGATCACCGTGAAATCCGGGCCGGTACGAGTTGTGGGGCCTGCCGAATAATCCGTAATTACCATCGTCGTCCCCGGGCGCAGTGTGTCTGCGATTCTGGCAACGGCCTCGCGGTCGAGATATTCGATCCGCGCGAGTTCCTTGTTTGACCAGATGTCGGCTGGCAACCTGCGTCGGGATGACCGCTGTGTGTACCGAAAACCTAAACACGAGCGTATTGGTGATGAAGTCCGCCCAGGATGGCGCGTGAACTGATCACACCGGTTCGCTGAACCGGGCGAGAAACCGGTGCATCCTTGTTCAAGGAACGATGTGTTCTGACGCTATTGTAATAGTTGGCATAGGATTTCAGGACCCGGCGCAAATGCGTTTCGCCAAGACAATGATGTGGTCCACACATTCACGCCGGATCGATCCGATCAGCCGTTCGGCAAATCCATTCTGCCAAGGCGACGCTGGTGCAATAGGCTTGTCCCGAATGCCCATGGCGCGCAATAGGCGCGTGACGACGCTGCCATAGATCCGGTCGCGATCGCGGATGAGGTAATGCGGAGCCTCGCCCCAAGGAAAGGCCTCGGTCAGCTGGCGTGCAATCCATTCAGCTGTCGGGTTTGTTGTGACGTTGATGCAGACGAGGTCTCTGCGGTCGAGCCGGACGATGACGAAGGCATAGAGCAGGTCGAAACCGATGGTTGGAACAACGAACAGGTCCATGAATGCGGGGCGCACCCCAAAGCGGATTCTCCATGCTCATCCGCCGGATCAATACGCGCAGCTCCGTGTCGATCTGCGGTCGCCCTCCCAGTGGGCGCGACTTCCAACGCCGGTAGCAGCGAAAGCCGGCCCTATGCCAACGCAGGAGCGTTTCGGGCCGGATGATGGTGAGAACCTTCAAGATTGATGGAGGCCAGCGATATAGCTGGATAAAGAACCAGCGATCATGGTTCGTGAGCCGGACGCGACCAGGCAGCCTACGCTTCAAGACAATCAACTGATGTCGAAGCACTGCGTTCTCAGCTTCAAGCCGCAACTTCGACTTGAAGGGCGAGGCCAGGACGGCCAGAGCGAAATAGAGCAGCCCGATCATTCCGCCAGCTTAGGCGATTCCATCACGTCATCAACACGGATAAGGTTTTCGGTACACACACTTCGTCATCATCCGGCTTGATCGCAGAGATCTTGTCTGGATCGGCGTCACAACCAACCCGACGGCGGAGTGGGTTGCACGTCAGATCACCGAGGCTTTTCCTTGGGATGGCGCTCCGCGCTATATGATCCGAAATCGAGATCGAATCTACGGCACTGTCGTCACGCGCCGACTGCGTGCCATGGGTATCCGAGACAAGCCAATCGCACCGGCCTCGCCTTGGCAGAACAGCTTTGCCGAACGGCTGATCGGATCGATCCGGCGCGAGTGTTTGGACCACATCATTGTCCTGGACGAGGAACATCTGCGTCGGATTCTGAAAAACTATGCGGACTATTACAACGGCGTGAGAACGCATCGGTCATTGAACAAAGATGCGCCTGTCTCTCGCCAGGTTGAGCGATCCGGCGTCATAAATTCGCGCGCCATACTGGGCGGACTTCATCGTCAATACGTTCGAATTTAGATTTTCGGTACACACACGATCTGCTGCATTGGTTAGCCGAGGTACGCCTGTTTGGTTCTCATCTGACCGCCAGCGACAACCTCAGTGAGATCAATTTGGCGATTAAAAAGGGAGCGGCGCCCAGGGAGTGGTTCTTTCAGTGATGCCTATCCGGAACGACTGGTGGCGCAACTGCTCAAAGGTGGCTCGCGGTACATCTCGTTGCACGACATCGCGGAACTTGATGAGAATTCCGGGTTTGGCGGCAAGACGATTTATACGTTCGCGCCGCCAAAACGAACATGATCGCGGTCTGGAGACCGTGAGGCCGTCACTCGAAGCGCCTCATCAATTCTCCCACCGAATCTCGGGAGAAACATAACAGCAACATCTTCACACAACCTGCCGCTCATCGCGCAAGGTAGTTAGGCCTACACCGACCGATAGTCGACCTTCAGCCCGCCCGCGTTCTCAGCTTCAAGCCGCAGCTTCGACTTGAAGGGCGAGGCCAAGACGGCCAGAACGAAACAGAGCAGCCCGATCATTCCGCCAGCTTAGGCGATTCCATCACGTCATCAACACGGATGGTACACACAGTACCGGCCGACCGTCTATCTCAACCATTTCTTAACCGATTGGCTCGCTTTGCCGTTTACAGAAAATATCCATTTTAGGAGCATCCTGCAGAGATATTGAGTTTCGGTTGTGTTTCCGTTCCTGCTCCGAGTCGGTGCGGCGGATTAGTGACGGTGGCAGTAGCGCCCCATTTGCAATTTTTAGATTGCGAGCGAAACAATGTCATTTTTGCAGGAGCTAGACGACATAGTTTCGAGGGGGTCGCCCGAAAGCCGACAGCGAGCGTTGTGGTATGCCACCGATTTATTGATAGCTGGCCGGTATACTGACGACGAAATCTGGATGTTTGGAGAGGTGATAGGGCGGCTAGAGCAGGAGATTGAAGCGGCCGCGCGCGTCCAACTCGCAAAGCGACTGGCTCGAGTCGACAATGCGCCCATCAATATCATCAACAAACTTGCCTTTGACGATTCAATCGCTGTCGCAGGTCCCGTCCTACGGCACTCCCAGCGGCTCGATGCTCACGCCTTGGTCGCCAATGCCAGGTCCAAAAGCCAGCTACATCTGCTTGCGATCTCTCAGCGAAAGTCGATTAGCGACGATGTGACGGACGTGCTTGTGACGCGAGGAAATCGGGAGGTTGTGCGCTCGGTCGCGACGAATGACGGTGCGCGCTTTTCAGATTTTGGGATTTTGCACATGATCAAACGTTCCGAGGGAGATTCGATTCTCGTCGAGCAACTCGGCCGGCGTAAGGACATCCCCAGACATCTGTTCCAGCAGCTGATAGCGAAGGCGTCAGACAACACGAAAAAGAGGCTCGAGAGGGAGCGCCCGGAGGTAGCAAGTCAGATTCAAACATTGGTGACTGATGTCACGGGCAGGCTGCAGTCGAAGTTTGGGCCCGCGTCGCAGAACTATTTCGCCGCGAAAAGGCTCGTGGCAAAAGAGAAGCAATACGGCAATTTAAATGAAAATAAGATCTCCGAATACGCTCAATCCCACAAATTCGAGGAAGCCACGGTCGGGTTGTCCTTGTTGTGTTCATTGCCCGTAGACGTGATTGAACGGACGCTGATTGATAAGAATAGAGAAATGTTACTGATTTTGACCAGGGCTCTCGGATTCTCGTGGGAGACCACGATGTCGCTGCTATTTTTGGCCGCGCCGGACCATCGTATCACTTCGAAAGACCTCGATGATTTAAAAAGCGAATTTGCTGTTATCAACGCGGAAGCGTCCCAGAGCGTCCTGAAGCTGTATCAGTCACGCAAGCAAGCCGCAGCAGCCGATTCCAGCGAACGTCGCTTGCCTCAACTCCATGAGTAATGAAAATCGCAAACGATCAAGTCAAGAAATTAGGCAGAATTGTTTGGTAGCGTTCGAGGGCCCGTTCTCAGACGGCGCATTCCTATTCCATGTTAGCGAGGACCCTTTCTGCTGCGCCAAGACCGGTTACCGTTCAGCGCTTCTTAAGTTTTCGCCTAAATAATCGAAAACGTCATTATTTGACGGTACCGATTCGTCATGCAGCTTATTTCTTCTCGTACTTACCCGTTTCTGGATAGCCAAACGCTTGTGGAACGACAGGCGCGCGATACCCTTTTAAGGATAGGTGAGAACGAGTTTCTTCTGCACATGACGTCTGACGACGGTGTTGAAGAGGAACGGTTAGTTTGGTTCGATGGCAGGTCTGCTTTGTTTTGGATCAGTCAAGGGGCCGAAGAATACGGCGTTGATTGGGAGTGAGGGTTTCGGCAAGTTGTTAACAGTCGCGTGTTAAATTTCAGGCGCGGGTCCACCCCAACGCCCCGCGGGAGTTCCGAAAGGAGACCTGCCGCAGACCCGGTGAGTTTCCCATCCGCTTTTGTTTTTTCAAATTCGACGATTGATTTGGATGGAACAGCGCAAGGCCCGTCGTGTCGTATTTGAGCGGGGATTTTCCGCTAACATGATGGCGATCGACGGTACTTGGCGGCGGCCCTGCACAATGGAGGATGTGTCGGATACCGGCGCTAGACTTACAATCGACGGTTCGGTTGAAGGTCTTGCCATGAAGGAGTTTTTCCTGGTGCTTTCGACCGTGGGAAAAGCATATCGGCGCTGCCAACTCGCTTGGGTCAACGGCAACCAGGTTGGCGTCCATTTCCTCAAGCAGGCTGAAAAAAAGAAAAAATCCTAAAGAGACCGTGCGTCATTCCGCACCATCCGGCAGCAACTTGATACGCGATCCCGATCTTTCGATCTTGAACCATTGGCGTGTGCCCCCCGTCAAATTCGAACGCCGATTGACACCCAAGGATGCCAAGACAGAACTCACCGAGGAAGAACTGCCGAAGGTCTCAGGCGGGGTCACTTAAGGGAGGCCACTTCCGTTTTTGACCCTGGCTGTAGCGGGCTAGGCCGCCCGGACTGTTCTGAGAAAACTTTCGACCTCTTGCTTCAGGCGATCGGACTGGTTCGCGAGTTCGCCGGCCGAACCGAGAACCAGTTCGGCGGCAGTTCCCACTTGGACTGATGCTTGCGTCACGCTGGCAATGTTTTGCATGACCCCCTGCGTGCCCTGCGCGGCCTGCTGCACACTGGTGGCAATTTCCTTGGTCGACCCACCTTGCTCTTCTACTGCGGCGGCGATCGTTGTGGCAATCTCGTCGATCTGACCGATGGTGGCGCCGATCTCGCGGATCGCCCCGGCCGTTGCCCCGGTTGCGTCGCGAATCGCCTGAATTTGATCGGTGATCTCCTCCGTCGCTTTCGCTGTCTGGGTCGCCAGCGCCTTCACTTCGCTTGCAACCACGGCAAAGCCTTTGCCTGCCTCGCCGGCTCGCGCCGCTTCGATCGTCGCGTTTAAGGCCAACAGGTTGGTCTGTGCGGCGATGCTTTGAATCAGCCCCATCACTTCGCCGATTTTCTGTGTCGCCCGCAACAACCCTTCCACCATTGCATTGGTGCGGTCGGCCTGGGTAACGGCGCTTTGGGCTATCGATGCCGAGTGAGAAATCTGACGAGAGATTTCCTGCCCCGATGTCGAAAGTGCCTCTGCCGCGGCCGCCACGGTCTGCACATTCGCCGTGGTCTGTTGCGCGGCTGCGGCGACGGTGGTGCTCTGCCGCGTCGTCTCCTTCGCGATTGAAGTCAGCGATAGCGCCGAGCGCTGCATTTCGGCGGCTGCCGAAGCGGCCCCGGCGACAATTCCGCCGACAGTTTTCTCGAACTCGCGCGCGATGCGGTTCATGGCCGATTTTCGTTCCGCCACGGCATGAGCCGTCGCCTCCTCCCGCTCTGCGCGGAGACGTTCGGCGTCAATCAACCGATCCTTAAAAACGGCCAGGCTGCGTGAGATATGGCCGATCTCGTTACGACGCTCGACGTACGGGACCTCAACGCTCAAGTTACCCTTCGCCAGACCGTCCATGACGCCGCTTATCGCACCGAGCGGACGAACCAAGCCGCGACCGAGTGTAAACGCTACCAATCCCGCGATGAGCAATCCGGACAGTCCGCCCGCGGCGATCCAGATGGCGTGGTCGAACACCACTGCGTCGATATCGTCGGTATAGACGCCTGCCTGGATTGCGAGCAGCTTATCGCCTGCACCATAGCCGCCGGCATAGGTGAGCTTCGGCAGTTCGGGACCGCCTGTAGCTTTCGGCACCTGGTATTCGAGGTAACCGCCGCCGGCACGGGCTTTGCCAACGATGTTTTGAATCAGCAGCTGGCCCTTATTGTCTTTGTAGTCCCAGCGATTGACATTGA
The DNA here is from genome assembly GCA_963836765.1 of uncultured Alphaproteobacteria bacterium. GTDB lineage: Bacteria > Pseudomonadota > Alphaproteobacteria > Rhizobiales > Xanthobacteraceae > Bradyrhizobium. The sequence continues at coordinate 385,055 of CAWILG010000008.1, read as the reverse complement.
TGTATTTCGGGTTGGCGTGCACATAGGTGACGCCGGCATTGGTACGGCCGGCCCCGTAGATTCCGAGATAGTCAGCGGATTCGCCCCAGCGCATTGCGCCGATCGCATCGAAAGCAAGTTGCCGGGCTTCCTCCGCCGATATCTTGCCGCCTTTGGCTTTTTCTTCGTAATTCGACAGGATCTTCTTCGCGGCCTCGACCAGATCGAACACCTTGGTCCGACGTTCCTCGATGACGGTATTGCGAAGGACCATCACTTGAGCGGCTAGCGCGCCGACGAACACAATGGCCCAGACCGCGATGATCATCGCAAAACGATTGTAGACTGTAAGATGTCGCATGATAAGTGCCCGCGTGACAGTAGCGATTCGGCGACTGTATTTGGTTAGCCGTTAAGCTTTTATTGAGAACGACGTAGGGTCGAAGGGAGGAAAGCTCTGACGCTTACGATCAGGCAGTTTGCATGTTCCTCGGCAAGCATTGGCGCCATAAAAGTATGGGCGGCTTTATGAACAGGCCACTTCCGTTGATGTCGAGGCACCGCGATCTCGGCTTCAAGCCGCAACTTCGACTTGAAGGGCGAGGCCGGAACGGCAGAGCGAAACAGAGCAGCCCGACCATTCCGTCAGCTTAAGCGATTCCATAACGTCATCAATACGGATAAGGTTTTCGGTACAAATAGCGGGTCCTGTCAGATAACGAAATTCAAATTAACTGCCTTAGCCTCAGCAGCCTCGATTTCCTGGGCAACTTGGATCTGATTTTGATCCGATTTGATCTTAGCGGCGGTTGCGCTGCTAGTTTCGTCTGCGACGAGCCTGACTTCCGCCTGCCTGACGATAATGTGCGCCGGGTATGTGGGACCAATGTTACTCATGTGCCGTCCCCGAATGGAGTTACCCAACCTCGCAGAGACGGGTTCACGGTTTCTTAAGAGGTTCGGTTAACGCGGCTTTCGCTCATTTCATCATGCGTTTACAAACGCGGTCTATGACGTGCCCAACGATTTGGGTTGCGAACGATAAATAATTTGAAACAGAAATTTGATAGTTCCACGGTCGCCGTTATGCGGCAGGCGTTTAACGAAGTTGTTGCGGATGGACGCTTCCGGGCCCGCAAATCTATCACAACGCTCGAAGTGCGGAGCATATCCTTCAGCAGGCGGCGTTGGGCGTGCGCTACTCCAACCCCAGTAGCAGCGAAAGCCGGCTCTATGCCAACGCACGAGCGCGTCCCCTCGCTATGGTCACGCTTTGGTGACCCCGATTCGTGGCCAGAAATTGAAACTCTCTGGGCTAAGATATGACCGGCCGCAAGCCCCGTCGTTTCGGAACGAATTTCGCTCGACTGGCTGAACAATCAACCGGGTCTCAAGAATTTTGAGTTGTGTGAGAGTACGAGGCGACTGGTTTCGTGGTTACGCGAAGGCGGATCGGGTAGGAATTGAACGTCATCGGCGCGCCGACTGGCGTAGGCGAAACTATCTTCCCGCAACTTTCTGGCGGAACAAATTCACGCTGGTGACGCATCGTTGCCACATACAGCACATGATCGGGTGGCGAGATTGCGCGAGTAGATAGTATCGTCGATTGGCGGATGTACCCAATCTCGACGATCCAAGAAGCCCCGGGGATGATCTCTCCGGGGGCTTCCTCCGGTTTTGGCGACGCGTCCATTGCTGTCCAGACAACGCCAATTGGTCGGGTCCACCCCATCGGCGGTGATGACGAAGTTGATGGCCGCGGCCCGACCGCCGGAGACTGTTCTGGCTCGAACGCGAGAATTCGTCAAAGCTGTTGCAAGGGAGGAGGCTGATGCGGTCGAAGTCGCTGCGAGCGCAGATCGGGATCCTAATTCTCGCGACGAGCATCATCCAGCTCGCCAATGGGTTCTTCGGCACCTTCATCTCCTTGCGTGTCGCGACCGAGGGCTTTGGCCCGGTCATATCTGGACTGGTGCTCAGCAGCTATTTCGCTGGTTTCACGTTGGGCGCGTTGCGCTGCGAACGGATCATCGAGCGTGTTGGGCACATCCGCGCCTATGCAGCCCTTGCAGGCATGGTCGTCGCCGCGACGGCGGCCATGCCGCTTCTGGTGGGACCGCTGCCTTGGTTCATCCTGCGTGCGGTCATCGGTTTTGGTTGCTCTGGTCTTTTCATCACCACAGAAAGCTGGCTCAACGCCAAGGCCGAGCCATCTGAGCGCGGGCGAACCTTCTCAATATACATGTTCGGCACCTTCTTCGCTCTAGCGTTGGGACAGTTGCTTATCGGCCACGCTGAGGTTGAAACGGCAGGGCCCTTTAATGCAATCGCTGTCCTGTTCGCAGTGGCGTTGGTTATCGTGAGCGCGACGCGCGCCGAACCGCCCAGCGGGGTCGCGTCGAGTTTGCTGCCGTTCGGTCAGTTGTCCCGCGCAGCGCCTGTCGCCGTCGCCGGTTGCATAGTGAGTGGACTGGTCAGCGCCAGTTTCTACTCACTCGTTCCCGCGTGGATGCAGGACGAAGGCATCGCACGTGAGACGATCGCAACCTTCATGTTATGCGCCGTGCTTGGCGGGCTTGCGTTCCAAGTCCCGATCGGCCGACTGTCGGATCAATTCGACCGGCTCATCGTGTTATCGATCCTGAGCTTCTGCTTTGCGGCCACCGCCATCGCGGTAGTAAAGTTGCCACATTCCCGCCCGGTGATCTTGCCCGCCGCCGCACTGCTCGGCGGTTTCATGTCGGCCATGTATCCAGTCTGTGTCGCCAATGCACACGACCAAATGCCAGCCGATCAAGTTGTCGCAGTCACCGGCAGGCTCATCTTGGTCAGCGGCCTAGGCTCGGTCCTTGGGCCGTTGATCGGCACAAGCGTGATGGCGCACTTCAGCATCGGCGGTGTGTTCTATTTTATGGCGGCCGTCGGCCTGCTGTTGGCCCTCCTAGCCGTAGCCCGTCGCCTAGTGGCAGCGCCGCCTGCACATCAAGAGCGAACTTTCGAGATCCTAGCGCCGCAGGCAACGCCACTCGCGCACGATTTACTTGGCCCTCCAGCGCGCTTCACCTCTTCGTAAAAACCCGAGTAGGCACTTTTTGGCGAGGCCAAGACGGCCAGAGCGAAACAGGGCAGTCCGATCATTCCGCCAGCTTAGGCGATTCCATCACGTCATCAATACCGATAAGGTTTTCGGTATACACAGTGGCTCGCGGTACATCTCGCTGCACGGCGTTGCGGAACTTGACGAGAATTCCGAATTTGGCGGCAAGACGATTTATACGTTCGCGCCGCCAAAGCGAATATGATCGCGGCGGGTGAAGGACATTGACGCCAAACGAAGTGGGATGATCAATAAGCAGCATTTGGCACAGCTAATTGAGCTGGGTCTCGTCGAGATGCGGGAAGATGTCCCGCACCTTACCATTGCCGGGCAGAACTCTACCTGGAAAGCTTAACGGCGATCAGTATTGTGGCCAGTGCGCAGCCTGCGGGGCGTCGTCACGGGCTAATTCGGGCGGCCGCCGCTTTGACGGATTGACGTCGAAATCCCGGGCAGGATTGTGCGGCAGCAGTCCCTCCTGGCACAGCCGCTCTGCCTTCCTGCATATCGCGGAGGGCCGGCGGTGCAACTGTTTGGCAATTTGCGAAGCCGAATTTGTCGGCCACAAGGTAACAAGTTCGCGGAGTTCCTCGTCGGTCCAGCGGGACATGGCAGGCCTCGGTCATGGCGGCCCCAGCACCCGGTGCCATGACCGCCGATTCGTGCGGCGCCATTTTGGTGATTTGCGTCTTTTCCACAGCAGCACGGCTGCAATCTGGCCGACACTAACCGTTGACGCTCGCGCTCGCACGTGATCTCGCCTGGTGAAAAAGCGGTGGTCTGATCAGCGGCGATGCCCTGCACTAAGTGACGAAGCATGAGCAAATTCGTCGGATTGCGATATGGCGGTCGATGCCGTCACAAGCGCCGCTGGTGCCGCCGGGTTCCAATTCCCTCGACCGGTCAGGGGGACTTGCCAAGTTGTTCTTCCGATTGTTCACCAATTTGGCCAAGACTTTGACCGTACAGTGCGCGGCTAATTCGGCTTGCGCCACTTCTCTCGCGGCGCGCCGCCACGTCAAAAGACCCCCGTGCTTCCCCCATCCCGCATCGGGGCGCTTGGTGCTTGGATAACTGCAAGGGGTCGCAGCGGCCTCGCGGCGCGGCTATTCGGAAGTGGGTTGGAGCCGTTGGAGGCATGATGTCGCGAGTTCAGCGCGACGATGGCGCGAGAAAAGTTAAAGCTGCCTCTCACCTCGGCCTTGCGGCAGGAGCAAACCCAATTCGCGAGCTCGTCGTCTAACGGAGGCAATGTGACGTCTAAGCTCTCTCGCCATCGCCGGCACTCTTTCCTTGCGCTGAGCGAGTTCGATCAGCAGCCTGGTCTCCTCTTCGGTCCATTTGCGGGGTTTTGCAGGCTCCACGTCTACACGGCTAATTTTCTGGTTCATCTGCGACTTAATATCCCCACTTAACGTTGTATCCCCACATAAACAGGGCAGCTTCGATTTCTCTCGGGCTCGCTTGGCATTCTTTCGCGACTTGCCAGATTAGCTGCGATGCCCATCTCACCATCGAGGCGTGGCAGCGATCTCTGGTTTTGCCGAACAATGCCGGAAAATGAACGCGGTTCGTCTCGGGACTCCGTTTGGCCTCTCGGTCCACGGCGAAAAGCAATTGTTCAGCAAGATCGTATTGATGAATTTCTCGCTCTTCCGCAAATCTGGCAACGAAGTAGCCGAGCGCACCACCGACCCGACCGTCGTAGATCACAAGCCTCTGTTCGGGGTCGGCAAGGCTTACGATCTTCGTCATCGTCGAGTTCATTGTCAGATTTATACCGTCAAACGACTCTAGCGAGGCTTGCTCGTCCTTAATCAGATCGACGGCGTTCGAAATCTTGGCAGAAATCTTATCCGCGTTTCGTTCGATCCACTCAAAGGTCCGCTTCTGCCGATAACTATTATCTACACCGCCCCAATGCATTATCGTCCGCAAGATGGTGCGAACATCGCTATTGGAACCACGTTGAATAGCGGACTGCAGATCGGCAGCTAGTCGATCTAACTCGGCCTTGTTCTCAGCAAAGTTTTTTCCGCTCCGGGCGTATTTCGATACCGCATCCGCCAGACCAACTGCCGACCATTTACCGTCAACCGTACGGGACCATCCCCGCGATTTTCCTCTGGAAGGAACGACATAGGAATGCTGACGGTTTCCTTTCCACTCATGGGCAAGGAACTGACAAAATTCGTGTATTTGCTCGTGGTTACGAGTAACGCGTTTCTCCCGCCGCCCATGCGGGGTTACTGTAGATAGGTACGGCGGCGAGGGCACGCCGCATGTGCCCACCATTACTGGGAACGGTTCTGCCATGATACTGCTACTTGCGTTATCGTGCGCGAAAAACGTTTGTCAGGATGAGGTTCGATAGCTGAACCACCAGCCCTCGAAGCCAGGCATTCTCGTCAATCAGCGAGTTAACGTCTTCGGTGTGTTCGCCGTCCCAAACTGAGGGTTCATCCCCTCGAAGGGCATTCTCAAGTAGCGAGAGAGAGTCGTCGGCTGGTTCGGCAACCCAAAGCGACGGTTTGGCGAGGTGAGCTTGCTTGTCGCGCGGCGAATGATCTGTTCCCATGACGGATACTCCAAATCAAATAGCCAATGCACCCCCCAGTCGCCCGATCCAAAATGATTTGAGTCGGGAGGCAAATTTGAGTCCAAAAATTGAATGGCTTGGGGCACGTCGCAATGACGCAGTGGGAAATTCTCAGAGTGTGCTACATCATAGGACATCGATGTTGTCCTTTAAACCTGGCACACACCGCAACACAGCGCGGAACCATGGCCAATGCGAGGGCTATGTGCGGCTATCGGTTCTGGAACCCAATTTGTCTCCACAGGCTTGCGGGCATCGCGCCGCAGATGCCGGGCCTTCTGCCTGAACCAACTCGGATGGATCGGCTTGGATAGAGAAACGGCCCCAGGGCAGGCGGCTGCTCTGAGGCCGTTCTCTTAAAGCGCCCGAAGATCGGACGCACCTAAATCATCCGCGTATAGTCTGTCCTAATTTGTGCAAATGGATGTCCAGAGCGTGGCATGGTCGCATCTCAATTTGGCTTTTCGCAGGTTTGGGTTCCATTGTTAGACCGTGTCCAACTCGGACCCGTATTGTGCGGTCCCCTAGGCTCGTTCGAACCGGGGAATTTGCCGAATGACTAAGCGAGCGGCTGATGTTGGACCGCAGTTCGACCAGATCGGTGAAGACGTCGGCTTGGCGCCGCAATTCATCGGCGACTATCGGAGGCTGGCTTGAATTCGTCGAGACCACGGTGACGCGGACGCCGCGGCGTTGCGCTGCTTCAACCAGTGAGCGGAAATCGCCGTCGCCGGAGAACAGCACGATCTGATCGACAGGCTTGGCAAGTTCCATGGCATCGAACGTCCAAATTGCCTCAACACTTTGCGGCGGCCGCTGGCGTCGGTGAATTCCTTGGTCGCCTTGGTGATGACAGTGTAGCCGTTGTAGTCGAGCCAGTCGATCAGCGGGCGGATCGTCGAATTTTCCTGATCCTCGATAATCGTCGTGTAGTAGTAAGCGCGAAGCAGCGTCCCGCGGCTCTGGAATTCCGTGAGAAGGCGCTTGTAGTCGACGTCGAAGCCGAGCAGCTTGGCGGCCGCATGCAGATTCGGTCCATCGATTAGCGGTGCAAGCTTGTTCGTGCGTCGGCTACCCGCATTCAAAAACATTTCGGTCAGACAAGCTGACAGTATTGGATAGAGGATGGTCGGGCATTGCTTCCAAAATAAACTTAACCGGGGCTGGGTTGCGTTCTTGAATTACGAAGTTTGAGCCGGATGGCGGCTCCGGCGGCCTTTTTTTGCGATCTGATCGCCAACAGGATAACGGCGGTCGGTGCCGTAGCCACCGTCAGTCTGTGTCGTCCGTTGATTTCAACTCTTCCCAGTCGAAGCCCGCCGGTCCTGGGTCCACTACACTGGATAGGACCGAATGCGTTTTTTGCCCCATCTTCTGCGATACTTTTGCAGCAATTTCGGCGGGTGTAGAGGGGCTCAGGCGGAATTGAACCACCTTAGTATCACGTGAATTTTTCTGAACTGAAGGCCGACGACGCTGCGGCATCTCGAAAACCTCCATCAAAAGGGGACTTGTTCCGCAATCCGCTTCACAACGCCGCCCAACCAAAATATTCGGCTGGTGCGCGTTGTGTATTCCTAGGTTGCAGTCTCGCTGCTGGGACACACGAATAAGCCCGCTCCCTGACAGGGGCTGTCTTGATCTGGGTCAATGGGGAAGTCGAATGCCAACAACGAAACGGCCCCAGCACGGGGATGAGCTGAGGCCGTCGGTTCGCGGTGTCGCACCTGGCGGCGACCAAAGGTGCAGTTGGGAACTGTGAACCTAGAGTTGCGAGCTCAAATTAATTCGATTCCGCACCGCAGCGGGAACCGCATTTAATTCGACAGCCGTGTCCTCACCGCAACAACTGGTTTGTTCCCTTGATGTAACCGCATTTTGGATTTCCCGCGCTCACACCCATGTATGTTTGGTAGGGCCGGGGCGGGCTACATTCAAAAAACGATCAATTTTGAGGAACCCGGCGGATTGAGCGCCGCAGAGCGCGAATGCTCTGCGGCTCTTTGTTGGCGGTCCTTCGTCCCGGCGCCGATCAGCTCACCCCTCCACCAGCGTAATTGCGCGCCCTCATTTCCGTTCGTGCTGTGCACATTCGAAATCGATGACGACATAGTCAGCGGACTGACGGTCACCTCCGATTCTGCGATCGCGTTCGCCTTCAGCGGCCGCAGCTGATGCTAAGACCTTTAGCTCTTCTTCAGGCGCACCCATGGTTCGGGCAATCATGTGGCCGCGTTTCCAAATCCAGGGGGCGAGCCGGGTTCAAGCAGTAAGGCGAGGCGATGTTGGATGGAAAGCGGCATGGCGGTGAGGACAGCCCCGATCAGGCGCGGCCGATGCGCAGATGATGCAGGCAATAGCGGCGGCCCGGCGCCGCGTTGCCGCCGCAGAATTGCACCGCGACCTCGTGCAGTTTGCCAAGCGGCCAGTGGCAGCGGGTGGTGTCGAGCTCGAGGATCGAACACACCCAACTCGTGGCGGCGATTTCGGCGGCTGGTTCCGGATTTGCGGCGGTCGGCGGCGCCGCTGTAGCGGCGTTCGCGGATTTACGTCGAGATGCCGATGCGCGCCGTTCGGCAACATGCCCTCTTGGCGCAATCGCATTACGTTACCGCATATGGCCGAACGCGGACGGGCACAGGCGAGCGCCGATTTGCGAGGCTGAACTAGCCGGCCACAGGCTAATGAGGGGGTGGATTTCCTCCTCGGTCCAGGCGCTCATGTCGACCCTCTCGGTCATGGGGCCCCAGCGCCCGGTATCATGCCGGCCGTTCGCGGCGTCATTTTGACGAGTTCGGCCTTTCCATAGAGCTTGCGTCTGGCTCGCGTCGATCGGATTATCATTCCAGTTGTCAGTCAGCCCAATCCGATATTTGACAGCAACACGAATGGAATTGGCGACATTACTCAATCGCTGTTTTTTTCTCCAGCGCATCCGGGTGAACTCATCTGGGGCGCGGGTACAGTCTTCACCATTCCGTCCGCCAACGATCCTATTCTCGGAACCGGAAGATTTCTGTTCGGCCCTACGGCCGTCTTCCTGGTAACGCCGGGACACTGGGTAATCGGTGTATTGCTCAATAACCAGTGGTCGGTTGGTGGCAATCCTTTGCGGTCCTCCGTGAACGAATTTCTGGCGCAGCCGTTCGTCAATTATAATCTTCCCCACGGCTGGTATCTCACTTCGTCGCCAGTCATCACAGCGAACTGGCTGGCGGCATCGGATCAGCGGTGGACCGTCCCGATCGGTGGCGGTTTCGGCCGCATATTCAAAATAGGCGACCAGCCGGTGAGCGCAAATATTGCCGCTTATTACAACGTCGTTCATCCAACCGGCACGCCAAACTGGCAACTGCGCGCCGAGCTCTCACTGCTGTTCCCGGAGAGATGACGTGGCGGCCAGGGACCTTCGTAGCGCCACCACAGAGCTGTTACCATTCTTGTCACGTATTTTCTGTGCCCCAGTATTGAATGCCCATCATAACTTAAGGCCTCGCGGTTCCCGGGCCGCTGTTTGGTAGCCGCCTGTGTGTACCGAAAACCCTATCCGGGTTTATCGAATGATAGAATTGGTTAAGTTGGCGCGCTGATCGCGCTGATCGCGCTGATTTGCTTCGTTCTGGCCGGGCTGGCCTCGCCATTCAAGTCGAACATCTGGCTTGAGGCGGAGAATGCAGTGCTTCGACATCAGCTGATCGTCTTGCGACGCAAGCTGAAAGGCCGGGCTCGCCTCACGAACAACGACCGCTGGTTCTTCGTCCAGCTCTATCGCTGGTTCCCGTCGATCCTTCCGGTTCTCATGATTATTCGACCCGAAACGCTGGTGGGTTGGCATCGGGCCGGCTTTCGCCGCTATTGGCGTTGGAAATCGTGTCGACGGGGAGGGCGACCGCAGATCGAGACAGAACTGCGCGCGCTGATCCGGCAGATGAGCACAGAGAATTTGCTTTGGGGTGCGCCGCGCATCCACGGCGAACTGCTCAAGCTGGGGTTTAGCGTCGCTCAATCAAGTGTCGCCAAGTATATGGTCAAGCGACGCGGGCCTCCAAACCAGGAATGGCGGACCTTTCTGCGAAACCACGCGCCGGACATCGCCGCCATGGATTTGTTCGTAGTGCCGACCATTGGCTTTAAGCTGCTGTATGGCTTCGTCATCATCCGGCTTGATCGCAGAGATCTCGTCTGGATCGGCGTCACAACCAACCCGACGGCGGAGTGGGTTGCACGTCAGATCACCGAGGCGTTTCCTTGGGATGGCGCTCCGCGCTATATGATCCGAGATCGAGATCGAATCTACGGCACTGTCGTCACGCGCCGACTGCGTGCCATGGGTATCCGAGACAAGCCAATTGCACCGGCCTCGCCTTGGCAGAACAGCTTTGCCGAACGGCTGATCGGATCGATCCGGCGCGAGTGTTTGGACCACATCATTGTCCTGGACGAGGAACATCTGCGTCGGATTTTGGAAAACTATGCGGACTATTACAACGGCGTGAGAACGCATCGGTCATTGAACAAAGATGCGCCTGTCTCTCGCCAGGTTCAGCGATCCGGCGTCATAAATTCGCGCGCCATACTGGGCGGACTTCATCGTCAATACGTTCGGATTTAGATTTTCGGTACACACAGGCCATTCAAACCAGATCACTTCAGTCGGCTGAACGCTGGTGAATCGCAGTGGCCAGAAGAGGTCAAAGCATTCGCTCGATGTCAGGGGTGTTCGCTCCACCAATCGGGCCACTGGACCCTGTGGGCCGTGCGAGTGGCCTTCACAATGGTCCGCTGCTCCGTGGGACTCAGTGCCTGGCGGAGGCGGGCCAACGCGGCCTCGACGAGCCACGGTTCGAGCGCCATCCGAGCGGTCTCGCGGTAAGGATCGAGTTTCTTAGCCATTCGCAGCGGCTCAAGCGCGGATGTGACGCTCCCGGGTGCCACACTTGTGCGGACGATGACGCCTGAAAACCCCCGGTGTGTGTTGGTTCGGTTCTTGGCCTCCTCAAGCGCGGCCAAAGCTGAGCGGCCTGCGGCTCCATGACCTTCAAGGCCGTGCTTGGTGAGTTGCAGCAGGAACGCCTCGGCTGCCGTGACACGCCGCGTCACTTCGCCTTCGCGGATGGTCACCATCTGCGCAAGGACGGCCTCATAGGGTGCTTCGCGCCGTCCCCCTCGGGGACGACCTGATGGATTCCCGCTCTGCCCCTTCGCAAAGCGCGTGGTGCTTGGCGGCCGGCGATATCCGGGGCCACCGTCTTCGTCACGGTCAGGCGGCTCGTCTGTCGACATCATTCGTCGGTCCCCCGGGGCCAGCGCAGACGATCCGCATCTCGGGTGCAGCGCCGGATCTCATCACGCTCTCCGTCGGTAAGGCGTTGGCCGCCCCGTCTGCGGCGAAGGGCCTCCTGAACCGCCCAAGGCTCAAGAAGGAGCTGCGCCCGATCCGCGTCAATTTCCGCACGCGCCGGATTGCGCGCCGCGATACCGAGCAGCAAGAGAGCGGTATCCGCATTGTCGGGATCGGGCGAGCTGTGACATGTAATTGCCGGTTGCGATACTTTTGGCCCATGCTGCGCCTGCCATGCCTCGCTCTTCGAGATCCATTTCAGGACCTCGCGCTGGGCCATACTCTTGCCAGCGATGGCTTCTTCATAGGTCCGCTGCTGAAGCGCTTCCTCTACCGTTATCTCTCGCGCGCTGCCATGACGGGTTACGACAATGGTCTTTTCCGTCAAAACGTCGAATGCGGACGGCTGCGGAGCGCGGGTATTTTTCGGGCGCCCCCCAGGATTGCCGCTGCGGCCCTTACCGTACCACGCGGGGTTCGATGTCGCCTCGGACTTGGACTTCTTCTTGGTCATGACGCCGGCTCCTCAAGACCCGGCTCGAGACCTGTCCTCGCCGACCAGCGTTCGATCGCCACATCGACATAGGCCGGATCGATGTCGAGCCCACGAAAGCGCCGCCCGGTTCGGTCGGCTGCCAAGAGCGTCGTTCCGGACCCCAGGAAGAGATCGAGCACGAGATCGCCGCGTCGTGTCACATCCAGGATAGCGTCAGCGACAAGTCCCGTCGGCTTGACTGTCGGATGCAAGGCCAGATCCTGTCGCCGGCTACCCCGCAGGGAATTTACCGAAGCGTAGTCCCAGACATTGGTGCGGTTGCGGCCATGCCTGCTGAGTTCGACCATGTTGAGGTGGGGCGCGGTTCCGACCCGGTACACAAAGACCAGTTCATGCTTGGATCGGTACAACGATCCCATTCCAGCATTGGACTTGTTCCAGATGCACAGGTTCAACCGTTCGCCGTAGACCGTGCCGCCGACGGCTGAGACGTCGTCCATGTGCCGCCAGTCCATGCAGACGAAATGGACGGCGCCGTCGCGCGAAACACGCGCTGCGGCGCCCAGGGTATCGGCGAGGAAGCAACGGAACTCCGTTTCGCTCATTTCGCCCGAGGCCATAGCGAACTCGCGATGGCTTCCGGCGGACACCGCATGTCCCCCGATCCGCACATTGTAGGGTGGATCGAGGAAAGCCGCATCGACACCCGCCCCGTGGCCGATGACCAGCTGCAGGAAGTCGGCATCCCGGCCATCGCCACACCCCACCCGGTGATCCCCAAGAATCCAGATGTCGCCCAATTTCGTTCGTGGTGTTCCGGGAACCGGCGGAATGACCTCGTCATCCGGGTCGACGGGTGACGTCAGGATCACGTCGATCTCGCCGGTCGAGAAGCCGGTCAGCGTGAGATCAATATCAACATCGATCGAACCGAGTTCGCCGAGTTCCAGCTGCAGGATTTCGAGATCCCAGCCGGCATTGAGCGCAATCTTGTTGTCGGCAATCCGGAGCGTCCGCTTCTGGGTTTCCGAGAGGCCGGGCAGGGTGATGACCGGCAGCTCGGCAAGGCCCATCATCCGCGCGGCCTGCAGCCGGCCGTGACCCGCGATAATATGGCCCTCGGGATCGGCGAGAACCGGATTGGTAAAGCCGAACGCTTCGATGGACGCGCGGATCTGATCGATCTGGCGCTTGGGATGGGTGCGCGCATTGCGCGGATCAGGAATGAGGTCACAGACCGCGCGGTAGGTGATAGCCAACCGCGACGGGGAAATGAGAGATGATGCTTTGTTCATGGCAAAAACTTTGCGGGAAGATTCTTACGTAAACGTTTCCTTCTCGGGGTTGCACATCTCATACTGGGACCTCGCCAAATTGATTGACCGGCGCAGGTCTGCTCGAAAATGAAAAGAAGCTCGGGTCAGGCCGGGACGGGGCGTGCCAAATAAGGGCGGGCCAGGTCGGTGCGGGACAGTTCAGAGCGGGACATGGCAGTGCGGTGCAGGCAGCTCAACTCAGCTCGACTTAGCTTGGTTAGCATCCGCCGACTCCTTTGCGCGATTCCCTCCGCACTGTCACCTGTTAAACGGTTGCCGATACCTGATGTTGCGCTTCGCAGTGCCTGTTTTGACGCTGCAACCGCCTGTTTTGCAGAATAACAGGAAACTGCCTGAGCCTTACTGTAACTACCGGGGATCGCTGTCGAATCTCCAACGTCCGATCGACATCGACCGGCCAAAAGCCTGTTATTTGCTGAATTTTGCAAAAAATTCCCTGTTCTCAGGCCCAATTCACAGTGGAGACCGGTTCGCATATGACTGCGCACACCACCATCTGCTTCAATGACTCATGGCCACCGCGCCGGAGCACCGAAGAGATGGATTCCACCGGATTTGCACCAAGCCGTCCGTGCTGACGCGGGCCGCCCCGGAGACCCGGGCTCAGGCCAGGCTCGGCTCCCGCACAAAGCGCGGCATGACCTCGCGGGCAAACAGCATCGCCGAACGCAACTCCTCCTCGAACGACAGGTTGCCGAACGCAAAGCGCGTCAGCACATAGTTGACGCCGGCGGTATCGATCTCGCGCCGCAGCGCTTCGGCCACCTGATCGGGAGTGCCGACCAGCAAGAAGCCTGCGTCCACGGCGGCAAAGAAATCCTCCGGCACCGGGTAATGCGTCATCGGATTACCGTGCACCCGCCACAGATGCTGCAGGCTCGCATACCAGCGATCGAAGCCACGCTTGCCGCAGGCCAGCGCCGCCTCGCGGGTCTCGGCGACCACGATGTGGCGGCCGATCGCCATCAGCGGATGCGGCTCGCGCGCCGCCTTTGGCGTCCCGGCCCAGATTTCGCGATAGCGGTCGGTGACCGGCCGAACATTCTTCGCCGCTGTGTTACAGACGATGTTGATCCCGTTCTCCGCCGCCCACGGCACCGCCGCGGCCGCCGATAACCCGTACCAGATCGGCGGTGTCGGCTTCTGGATGCATTCAAGCTCGACCGGGACGTTCTTGAAACGATAGTGCTGCCCTTCGAAGTCGATCACCTTCGACTGCAGCCCCTGCATCAGGACCTCGTAGCCTTCCTTGTAAAGCGTCGAGGATTGCTCCGCGGTGACGCCGAAATAGGCGAGCTCGTAGGGCGAACTGCCGCGGCCGATGCCGAGCTCGAGACGGCCGTTGCTCATCTGGTCGAGCATGCAGACCTCTTCCAGCAGGCGCAGCGGGTTCACCAGCGGCAGGGTGTAGACCAGCGTGCCGATGCGCAGCCGCTTGGTCCGCTGTACGACGGCCGAGAGGAACACGCCGGGCGCGCCCGCGGTGCCAAGCGGCGTCGAATGGTGTTCGGCGATGTGATAGGCGTAGAAGCCCTCGCGGTCGTACACCTCGGTCAGGCGCAACCGGTTCTCGTAGTGCTGGGCGAGCGGCAGGTCGCCGCGATCGACGTGATCAAAGACACCGAACTTCAAGACGGATCTCCTCCCTTGCGATGACGCTCAGCGGCGCCGCACGATATTGCTTTGCGGCGCATTCAGGCGCCGCGCTGCCTTGTCAGGTTTCGAGTGGATCGATGCCGTCGATCAGCACGAACGCGATCCGGCAGACCTGGTCGGAGCGATTGACCCAGGCGTGGTTGGTGGCCTGCTGCACCAGGAAGTCGCCGGCCTTGAGATGCACCTCGGAATCGTCGAGCAGCATGTCGATTTCGCCCTGAAGCACGATCGCATAGTCGACGCTTTTGGTCCGGTGCATGAACGCGTGACGCGCCGGCCCGCCGCCATGGCTGTGTTGGCCGGCGCCCATCGCCTTGAGCAGACTTTCCTGGTCGATTGATTCCGCCGCCTTGGTCACCGGCGGAAAATCGACGACGCGCAGGATCGATCCGCTCGGCGGCGGGGGCACGCCGATGGTGCGCGCGGCGCGGTCTTGCCGCAGGTCCATCCGCGCCGGCGTCTCGTCGGTGACCCAGAGCAGGCTCGAGACGAAGCCCGCGCCTTCGCGCACCTTGACATGGGGGCAGATGCCGTCGCTCTCGATGATCGCTTTACCGCTGTCGTCGTGGCCGGTAACGATCCGGCGTATCTGGTGGGTGGGATGCATGGTTGGGTTCATTCTCGTGTTGGAGGTCATTCGACGGGGGTAGCGCCCGAGGCCTTGATCGCGGGGCCCCAGCGGGCATATTCGCCGCGGACGAATGCGGCCATTGTCTCCGGCGGGATCGGGTCGGTCGGCTCCATCGCGGCCGCGTTCAACAGGTCGGCAAATTGCGGCGTGGCCTGCATCGTGCGGATTTCATCGGCGAGCAGTTTGACGACCGCCGCCGGCATGTTCGCGGGGCCTGCGACGGCGATCCAGCCGCTCCAGTCGAAGCCGGGCACGGTCTCGGCGATCGTCGGCACCGACGGCAGCAATACGCTGCGCTTGGCCATCGACAGTCCGACCGCGAACAGTTTTTCCGACTTGATGTTGGGAATAGCCAGCGTGCCGTCGAGGAACGCCATATCGACCCTGCCGGTGAGCAAATCCGTCATCGCGCTGCTGGAGCCCTTGTATGGACACGTGCACGATGTCGAGACCGAGCTGCGTTTTGAGCAACTCCATGAAGATGTGATGCGGCGTGCCGTGCCCGGCGGAGGCGTAGGTGTATTTGCCCGGGTGCCGCTTCACCTCGGCGACCCATTCGGCCATCGTCCGCGCCGGAAACGACGGATGCACGCAGAGGAAGAAGCTGGTGGCGCCAAGCCGCGCGATCGGCGTGAACTCGGTGAGCGGATCGATGCCCGGTTTGGACACCAGCTGCGGTGCGATGCTCAGCGTCGTGACCGTCGGGATCAGCAGCGTGTAGCCGTCGGGCTGCGCGGTCGCGACGGCCTTGGCGCCAAGCAGCGTGCTGGCGCCGGGCTTGTTGTCGACCACCACCGGCTGCTTGAGTGACGCCGTGAGCGTCTCGCCGATGGATCGGCCGAGGACGTCGACCAGCGAGCCTGCGGGATAGGGCACGATCAGCTTGATGGGTTGCGAGGGGTAGCCGGTTTGCGCCATCGCGGCCGTTGTCGCGATCGCAAGCGCCAGCAAGGCCGCCCGGCAAGGCAACAATCTCACGGCGTGACCTCCAAAATTACGCTTGTCGTAACCATTTACGCGTGGTGTAAGATTAGGCGCATGGCCGATGGCGTGTCAACGCCAGGTCACGGTCGCGGAGGACAACATGGCAGCAGCGGAGCCGGCGCGCAGCGGGGGCGTCGACGCGGTCGAGGTGGTCGGAACGATCCTGCAAGCGTTGCTCAGCCTGCCCCGGCCGGCGCGCCTGAAGGAACTGGAAACCAAGACCGGGATCGCCTCGGCCAAGCTGCACCGCTACCTGGTCAGCATGATCCGCTGCGGCCTTGTCACGCGCGAGGAGGGCGGCCACCGCTACAATTTCGGCCTGCTGACCTACCGCATCAGCCAGGTGGCTTCCCATGACCACAGTGCGCTCTCGTTGCTGGAGCCCCACTTCGAGGCCTTCGTCGCCAAGCTGGCGAAGCCCGACCTCGGTCAGGCCGTCGGCATCGGACAGTGGGTGGGGCGCGGCGTGACCATCGTGCGATGGTTCGAAAGCAACGCGCCTCTCACCATAAGGATGAAGCCGGGCGTGGGGCTGAGCGTCACCGCGTCGGCGACGGCAAAACTGCTCGCCGCCTATCAGCCTCGCGCCATCACCGAGCCGATCGTCCGGCAGGAATTACTCGAGCTAGGCCACAGCGGCAACCGGGCGGTGGAATCCGTCTATGCGGAATATGCCGCGATCCGCAAGGCCGGCATCGCCGCTTCACACGGCGCGCGGCGCCAGGGGCTGAACGCGCTGTCGGTCCCGCTGATGGATCATGAAGCCAAGGTGGTGGCCGCCGTAACGGTGCTCGGCATGGCGCCCCAATTCGATGCGAAACCTGCCAGCGCCGCCGGCAGATTGCTCAAGCAGCTTGGCCGCGAACTTTCGTCCTTGCTTGGCCAGGGCGAATTTCAAGACCCTCGTTTGTCGCTCGTGCGTGAGGCGTCCGCGGAAACGTGACAGCCCGTGAATTCCGGGGCTTTGAGAGACCGGCCGATTGCCGCGTCTTGCGGTCGCATTGCAGATGAACCCAGCCATAAGGTGACCGCCTGGGCCGACGGCTTGAATGCACGTTGACGAGTGCCGGCCGTGACGCTACCTTAAATTGTCTTTTTCGGTCATAATAGTTTTGTTATTTGAGCGTTATTGATGAATTTCGCGATGCGCGCCCGGGATTGCTTATCGGTTCGAAAGTTTTGCCGCCATGCGCGGCGTTTGTTTACGAGTTGCCTTCCGCGTCGCGGCGTCGCCCGTGACCGCAAAAATTTCGCCGAGCCAGAGGTGAAGATCATGCCGGAATTGAACGTTGTGGAGCCGCCGTCGCGTCAGCAGCGCTTTCGGGCGATCATGGATGCGGCCGCGGGAACGTCTACCGCCACCTATTCAAATCATCCGCGCTTCTGGAATTTACCGCTGCCGGAGCTGCGAAATTTCGAGCTTTACGGCATCGCGATGATGCGCTCGGGCGGCGCGGCGGCGGCGGCGCCGGCCGCCGCGCCGGCATCGTGCTGTCACGGCGACGATCATGGCCATACGGCTGCGCCCGCGTCGGGCAGTGCCGCGGATGCCGGGCTGGTGCGGGGGTTGCGGGGCCAATTCCCGTTCGACGGCAGCCAGTTTCCGCCGCTGCCCTGGGGCGGCAAGCGGGTCGCCGAAGCCGACATCGTCTTCATCGCGCAGTGGATCGCCGACGGCTGTCCCGGCGCGGATCAGGATCACAGCAAGGTCCAGGCCGCGCATGTCGGCGAGATGAGCACCGCGCTGGCGGCCGGCCACGCGCCGCATCCGCTGTTCGAGGGGCCGACCAATCAACTGGCCGACGACGCCGGCAGCGTGAAGGCGCGCAAGAATGTCGAGCACCTCTCGGACGATGAATTGCGCCGGCTGCGCGCCGCGATCGCGCAGATGAAATCGCTCGACCCGTATCCGCAGGACGAGCGCAGCTTTGCCTACTGGGCGCGCATTCACGCCAATCAATGCCAGCACGGCTGGGAGCAATTCCTGACCTGGCACCGCGCCTATCTCTACGGTTTCGAGAAGCGTCTGCAGGATATCGATCCGACCGTGACGCTGCCCTATTGGGACTGGGCCTCGGACAGCCAGAACGTCAAGGCCTCGCTCGACGACATGGGTGCTGCGAACAACGACAATGGTTTCGTGCCGGCCGCCCATCAATGCTGGATCGACGAGGACGGATTGCGCAAGCTGACCGACGGCGGCAAGGTCCCGCAGGCCGTGCTGGCCGGACTGCGCGCCAAAATGGGCACGAGCTACTGCTCGGGCGCGCCTGTTCAAGGACGCCGGCATCCAGTACGCCGCCGATCCCGCCAGCGACGAGGCGATCAAGACGGTGCTCGGCGAGATCAATCCGCTGTTCGACTGGAAACGGTGGCCCGGCGGCGACGCGAACCTGATTTTCGAAGCCTATCCGACGCCGAACGATGTCGAGCGGATCTTGGGGATCGATGACTTCTTCGATTTCGGCAGCGGCAGCCGCGGCAACCAGTTCTTCGGTTCGCTCGAGACCGTGCATAACCTGATTCACAATTTCTCCGGCGGCAACAACCCGTACGTCGATGTCGCGCCAAACGAGATTCCCACCGGCGACATGGTGGATCCGGGAACCACGGCGTTCGATCCGATCTTCTGGGGCCATCACAGCAATTGCGACCGGCTCTGGGCGGAATGGCAGCGGCGCCATCCCGGCGGCGGGCCCGACGATCCCGGCGATCCCTTGCCGCCGTGGAATTTTACGGTGGACGACACCTACAGCATTTCGCAGCTCGGCTACGAATACATGATGGCGTCGAAAGCGTTCGTCACCAATAGCGCCGTTCCAATCCAGCGCTTCCAGTCGGCCGCGGCCGCGGTGCATCCGAAGGTGATCGCGCTGCACGGCCGGGCCGAGATCAGGCTGCATGCCGGGCAATATGTGGCGCGGCCGGGCTTCCACATCAGGGCGTTCCTCAATACGCCGGACGCCAGCGTCGCCACGCCGACCCGCGGCAATCCCAACTATGTCGGGCTCGCCAGCATGTTCACCGGGGTCTGTATCGGCGGACCTGGACATTGCGACGTGCCGGCGCCGCGAACCGATCCGTTCGACCTGCGCCCGCGTCCGCACAAGACGCCGAGCAACATCCGCTTCGATGCCACCGCCGCGGTCAAGCGCCTCGCCGGCCAGGGCGCGACCTCGTTCGCCGTCAATCTGGTGGTTCTCAACACCGACGGCACGCCGGCGGCCGATGCGCTGAAAATCGACGCGGTATCGCTCAACTTCTTCGATCGACCCTCGACATCGAAACAATAGGCCCGTCATGGCAACATTTCGTATTCATCCCGCAATCGGCATCGCCCGGCTCGGCAACAGCCCGGATGGTTTCTACATAGCCCCCGACCGGGGCGGGCAGCTGCCGGTCCTGTGTGACGGCAGCGGCAACCCGATCCTCGATGCCAAGGGCAACGAAGTCGGCGTCACTGATTTCAAGGACGCCGAGCTTCGCATCCTGCGCCAGGCGGCACGGTTTCGCGTTTTCGTCTACGACGACAAATCGCCCGACGGCCGCGAGGTCCTGGTCGGCGATCAGGTCGAGATCGTGAACAAGCGCAACGGTCAGCTCCTCACGGTAGAGGTCACCGACATCCTGTGGACCGCCTATCTCGCCAACAAGAAATCGAGCTGGTACACGTTCGACGAGATGCAGGGCGAGCACGGCTATACGGCCGATCATGCGCTTCGCAATGCCGACATCACCAATAGCGAGGAGCGGCAGCGTCTCATCATCGATCCCGGAGCGCGCAGCGTCAGTTTCACCGGCACGCAGCATTCCGTTTTCGACAATCACAGCGTCGGGCCGACCAACTTTCCGCCGGAACTGACGCCGCACTCGATCAGCAGTCTCGGCGAACTGCGCTGCACGCAGCAGGCCAACGCCAACCGGCTGCTGGTGCTCGGCGGCTTCGGCAATTCCGGCTCGATGCTCGCAGGCTTCGGCAACCCGAAGATCGAAGCCTATGCCAATAATGACGGCTGGTTCGACGATACGTCCGACGGGCCGGTCAGCGCGCGATTTGTCGGCACGGTCGTGAAGATCGACGGCAACCCGGTTGCTTCAGGAGATCCCGCGCCGATGCCGGCGTCGATCGATCCGGCCTGGGTCATTGTCGGTTATCCCCGCTACGTGCCGCAGGCGCTCGATATCGTGACGATGGACGATCTATTGTTCGATATCGCGGTCCAGCGGTTCGGCTATGTGCCGTATCTGTACGGGGCGCCGCCCTATGACGGGTCGGCCAAGGTGCCGCAGGATCCGGCCGGGCTGAAGATCTGGCGGGCGCTGGCGCATTGGAATCCCGACTTCCGACCGTATTTCGGCCGCGACATCCTGCCGATCCTGATGCGTCCGCTCGACGCGCAGAATTTCCTCGACAAGGATGCGCTCACCGGCGGCAATCCGCACGACTCCAACCCCCACGGCAATTTCGATTTCAACGACCTGTCGGTGCCGCCATTCGAAGGCGAGCCGGCAGCGGATCGCAAACACCGCTACGACATGCGGCAATTTCTCTACGGCGTGTTGCGCAAGGCCGGCCAGGAAAACGACGTGCTCGCGCCGGCCAGCCCGAGCAAGCCGGGATACAAGCTGTTCGCGATGCCGCTGTTGTGCGGCGACAATCCGATATCGAACGTCGCGCCGTCGAAATTCTTCCGCCTCACCGACACCATGCTGTTCATGCTCAAGCAATGGGCGGACGGCCTGTTCATCGACGAGAGCAAGGAAGACATGATACCTCCGCCGCTGGTTGCCGGCGCAGGTGCTGCGCTGGATCGCGGCGCGCTGGCGGCGGGGCTGGGCGGCGCATTCTGCCCGGGCGCCGAAGCCGGCTGGATCATGCGCAATCCCGCGATCTATTCCGCACCTTACCGGATTCATCCATCCAAGACGGTGACCCAGGGCGAGCTCAGCCAACCCGCCGACGCCAGCCTCGCGGACGGTCTGGAGCCAGGCGATCTGACGAAATACAGCGCCGTTCCCTGGCAGTCCGATTTCAACGAATGCACCAACCAGCCGATCGACATCACCTATCGCGAATGGAACAGCATTACGCCGGAAAGTTCGGGCGATCCGGTCGCGACGATGACGCAACTGACCTATTGGTGGCCGGTGCACCGTCCGGTCTATTTCCAAAGCGCGCCGTGGTCACCCACATCGATAACCAATTCCGGCGACTTCGCCATGGTTAGCGCATCGGCGTCGCTGCGTTTCTTTCTCAGGGTCAAGGATGACCAGGGGAATGACACCAACAGTTTCACCTTCGAGGCATCGGACACGCCGGCCTCATGACGCCTTTGGTGCATTCGCCGTCCTACGATGTCGTCATTCTGGGAGGCGGACCGGCCGGCGCCGCCGCCGGAATCGAACTGAAGAAGTTTGACCGGGCCTTGCGGGTGCTGCTGGTCGACGCCGAAATGCCTGCCGATTGGGATGTCGGCGAGACATTGGCGCCCGGCGCCCGCCAGCTTCTGGAAGGGCTTGGCTGCTGGGACGCGGTCGCGCGCGACGGCGTGCTTGAATCGGTCCAGACCCAGGCGTGCTGGGGCAGCGAGCGGGCGCATGCCAATGAATTCATGCTCGCGACCCGTGGCAATGCCTGGCATCTCGACCGCGCGGCGTTCAACGCGACTTTGCGTACGGCCGCTGAGGCTGCAGGCGTCGTGATCTGGCGCGCCGCGCGCTTTGACGGCGTGGCGCAGGGCAGGGACGGCCGATGGCGGCTGACGCTGTGCCGCGACGGCCAACCGCTCGCGGTCGATGCCGGTTTCGTGGTGGATGCGAGCGGCCGGTCGGCGAGGTTCGCCGCCGCGCTCGGCCACCGCCCGCAATTTTCCGATCGGCTGGTCGGCATCGCCGCGATCGTGCGGCTGCACGAAAAAGCTGCGCCTGATCCCGCGACGCTGGTCGAAGCCTGCGAGAATGGATGGTGGTATTCGTCACCGGTCCCCGGCGGCAAGCTGGTGCTGGCCTGGATGAGCGACGCCGACATCGTTCACGGTGACGGTCTTGCCCGGCGGGAGCACTGGCTTGAGCATCTGCGCGCGGCGCCGGCGACCGCGGCGCGGGCGCTGAAGGCGGAAATTCCCGACCGGATCACCACATGGCCGGCGCGCTCGCATTGCCTCGATACGGTCAGCGGTCCGCGCTGGGTGGCGGTCGGCGATGCCGCGTCGAGTTGGGATCCGTTGTCGTCGGCGGGAATCCTGAAAGCCCTGCGCACCGGCAAGCTCGGCGCCTTTGCCGCGCTCGACGCGATCCGCGGCGTCGAGGGCGGATCGGCAAAATACCGCCGGATCATTTCGGCCGAATATGCGCGCTACCGGCAGGACCGGCGCGAGGTCTATCGCATGGAGCAACGCTGGAGCCTGTCGCCCTTCTGGCAACGCCGGCACCACGACGAAGCGATCGAGGAACCCATTGCGCTACGGCAATCAGGAGGACGGTGAGATGACGAACACGGCAATTCCGCGCACCCAGAGAATCGGCATCTTCGTCTACCCGGATTTCGAGCCGATCGATGTCTGGGGTTTTGCCGAGGCGTTTTCGATCGCGCGCTTCCTCGGCACCGGCTATTCCGACCCGCCGCCCTATCCGTTCGAGATCGTCCTGATCAGCCGGGACGGCGGCAACGTCAAGAGCATCAACGGACCGTCGGTGGCGCCCGATTGGGATTTCAAGAAGGCGCTGCAACAGCCGCTCGATCTGCTGATGATACCGGGCGGCGGCGGAACCTGGCCGCTGCTCGATGAAAAAAATTACCCCGCCGAAGTCGCTGCGTTGCTCGATTGGGTTCACGCGATGGATAGTCGGGTGAAGATCATGGCGTCGGTCTGCACCGGGGCCGGGGTGTTAGCGCGCGCCGGGCTGCTCGACGGGTTGCCGGCCGCGACCAATCACGGGGCGTTCGATCAGGTACGGTTGTGGGGCCCGAAGGTGCTGTGGGACAGCGTCTCCCGCTGGGTCGATGCCGGAAAATATGTCACTTCCGCCGGCGTTTCGTCCGGCACCGACATGGGATTTTACCTGGTGTCGCGGATGGCCGGACGCGCCGTGGCGGAGAACGCGGTGTCGGCAGCCGAATATGACTGGCACCGCGATCCGCAGACACCGATCTATTATCCGCCGCAGGCGCAGACATAGCGCGGCGCATCGCGCGACCCGCGCCGCTATTGACGCTGCTCTGCGCTGATGTGCTTGCCCGCGATATAGCCGAACGTCAGCGCCGGGCCGAGCGTGATGCCGGCGCCGGGATAGTTGCCGCCCATGATGCTCGCCATGTCGTTGCCGGCGGCATAGAGGCCGGCGATCGGGCGGCCGTCGGCATCGAGCGCGCGGGCGTTCTCGTCGGTCTTGATCCCGGCATAGGTGCCGAGATCGCCGATCACCATTTTGATGGCGTAGAACGGCCCGTCCTTGATCGGCGCGATGCAGGGGTTGGGGCCGTGCAGGGCATCGCCCTGATAGCGGTTGTAGGCGCGCGATCCCTTGCCGAACACGGGATCGCGTCCTTCGGCAGCCGGTCCGTTGAATTGCGCGACCGTTGTCTCCAGCCCCTTCGGATCGATCCCGGCCTGAGTTGCCAGTTCGGCCAGCGTCGCGCCGCGCTTGAGATACCCGGTTGCGAGATGATGGCCGAGCGGCATCGGAAACGGCGGCACGCAGCCGAGGCCGTATTTTCGTAAGCACCGGTGATCGCAGATCAGGAACGCGGAAATCTCCTCGCCGGGCTTTGCCGCCTTCACCATCTCCTGCACGAAATCATGGTAGGAATTGCCTTCATTGGCGAAGCGCGCGCCGTCGCGCGTCACCGCGATCACGCCGGGTTTTGCGCGATCGATGAAGTGCGGCATCACGCCCTCTGAGCCGTCCTTGCGCGTGGTGATCGAGACCGGCACCCAGGCCGCGGCATTGGGCAGGGAATCCGCGATGCGGCCGCCGGCGGCTTCAGCCAGCCGCAGTCCGTCGCCGGTATTGCCGGTGGGACCGGGCGAGAAATGCTCATTGCCCGTCGGCGCATGCGGAAACATTTTTTGGCGCCGCGCCACGTCATGCGGAAAGCCGCCACAGGCGAGCACCACGCCGCGCTTGGCGGTGACGCGAACCAGATGTCCGTCGCGTTCGACCATGGCGCCGCGCACCGCGCCGTTCTCGACGATCAATTCGCGCACCGGCGACGATAGCCATAGCGGGATCTTCAAATCGAAGGCCGATTTCGCCAAACGCCCGGCCAGCGCGTTGCCATTGGTCAGATTCATGCCGCGGCCAAAACGCAGCACGTCGATGGCGTGTTTCGACAGCCGCTTGGCGACATAGAACGCGGACGCCAGCGATTTTGTCGCGCGCATAAAATGGATGATCTCCTTGCCGGAGCCCAGCATCATGCCGAACACGGTGAGTTCCGGCAGGGGCGCGCCCAAATCCTTGAGGTGCTCGCCCAGTTCATGGCCGTCGAATGGCCGCGTCACCATCGAGCGGCCGCCCTGCGCGCCGCCCGGCGCCTCGGCGTGGTAGTCCGGAAAGGTCAGCGGCATGTCGAAGCGCACCGCCGTGTTGGTGGTGAAGAAGTCGACGGCTTCGGGGCCTGCGGTCAGGAACGCATCGACGCGGGCGGCGTCAAAGCTGTTGCCGGCCTCGTGACGCAGATAATTGCGCGCCTGGTCGGGGCTCTCGGTAATGCCCCAGGCCCGCGCCAGCGAAGTCCCGGGGATCCAGAGCCAGCCGCCGGATCGTGCGGTGGTGCCGCCAAAGCGCGGCTCCTTTTCCACGATCAGGACGTTGAGGCCGCAATGCCCGGCAGTGATGGCCGCCGACATCCCGGCAGCACCGGAGCCGACCACCAGCGCGTCGCATTCGTAACTGTCTTGCCCGCTATCCGCCACGCGACCCGTCCCGCTTCTGCCTCAAGCGGATATTTGGGTTCGGATGGATATGCCTGTCAATCGCGCGGGCTCAGTTGCCCGGTTCGAACGAGCAGTCGGCGCCGCCGCCGGCGTTGTCCTTGATCACCTTGGGATCGAGGGTGCAGGAGAGTTTTGACAGCGCCTCGAAGATCGATCCGGCGGCGCCGTCGGAGGGGACGCCCGCCATCACCAGGGTGGCATAGATCTCATTGGCCTCGCGCCCCGTCAGGTTGCGCTTGGTCGTGTTGAAGGTCAGTTCGCAGGAGCGCGCGGTGATGTCGACATTGGAGGTCCGGCACACGATCTTGTCGGCGGTGACGATGATATTGTTGGCGTAGCTGATACTGCTCTTGCCGTCGAACAACGCCGCGACGGCTTTCTTTTCGGCGGCCGGCAGCAGCGAGTGGGGCGCTACCACGCCCGCCAATGCAAGTGCCACCGATCCCGATACCGTAGCAGGGGCCGCGGCGGCGGCCGTCACGCCGGCCAGCGAAAGCAAAAGTGTCAGGACTGCCAATTTTCCAATCTTCATGATTGCCTCCTCGCTTCAGATCGTTTGTCCGCACTGCGGATAATTCCCTGTAGCATATCGCGCAATCTTCGATAGTGACATAGATCATACGCAATCCTGAAAGAGCGCCGCCAGATCGGGCAACCCGATCGCCTTGGGTCCCGGCAATTGACTCAACCTTTCCGCGATGTACTCTCCGGCCCGACATAAAGATCAAGCAAGATCATCTATCCACATAAGGATAGGGTATAGGGAGAGCGCGCGATGAGCTGTTTGCGGCTGCTGTGCTATTCTATTGCGATCCTGGGTCTGTTGTTTTCCGGACGTCCGGTTCTTGCCGAAGATACCATCAAGCTCGCTTATACCGATCCGTTTTCGGGTCCGTTTGCGTCGGGCGGCGACGAGTTCCTCAAGGCTTTTCAGTTCATCATCGCACGCAAGAACGCGGCCGGCGGCGCGCTCGGCAAGAAGTACGAACTGGTTCCGTTCGACGACAAACTGCAGCCGGCCGAAGCGCTGATCGCGCTGAAGAACATGACCGACCAGAACATTCCGTTCGTGATGCACTGCACCGGCTCCAACGTCGGCGCCGCGCTGATCGACGCGGTGTCGAAGCACAATGCGCGCAATCCGGACAACCGGATCCTGTATCTGAACTGCGGTGCGCTGGCGACCGAATTGACCAACGAGCAATGCGACTTCTGGCATTTCCGCTTCGCCGGCAGCGTCGACATGCGGGCCGCTGCGCGGATCAAGTCGCTGCCGCCGGATTTGAAGAAGGTCTATCTTTTGAACCAGGATTATCTGTTCGGCCAGTCGATCCAGCATGACACCAAGAAATGGCTGGCGAAGCTGCGGCCGGATATCGAGATCGTCGGCGACGAGTTGATGCCGTTCGGCAAGGTGCAGGATTTTTCGTCCTATGTCGCCAAGATCAAGGCATCCGGCGCGCAGAGCGTCGTCACCGGCAATTATAATCGCGACCTCAATCTGCTGATCAAGGCGGCGGTCGATGCCGGCCTCGATGTGCGCTTCGACACTTACCTGTCGCACCTGATCGGCGGGCCGACCGCGATCGGCGCAGCCGGCGAAAACCGCCTGACGTCGATCATGGAGTTCACCGGCAATGTGGCGGTCGACCAGAAGAGCGCCGAAGCCGAGAAGTTCGCCGTCGACTGGCGCACCAACCACGAGACCGATTTCTCGGACGCTCAACTTCATCACCATGATCGACATGCTGACCAATGCGATCAACAAGGCGGGCTCGACCGATCCGCTCAAGGTCGCGCTGGCGCTGGAGGACATGCATGTGAAGGACCTGGTCGGCCAGGAAAACATCATGCGCAAGGACGACCACCAGTTGCTGATGCCGTATTACGCCGGCGTCTTCAGCAAGGACGTGAAATACGATTCCGAGCATACCGGATTCGGCTGGAAGACCTACATGACGGCGACCGCGGCCGACCTGACGCTGCCGACGATCTGCAAGATGAAGCGGCCGGAATAGCCGGCCAAGAGGGAGGTGACGGGAGAAACGCGGGCGAACCCATGGAAATCGTCCTCGTTTCCCTGTTCAATGGCCTGGTCTACGGCATGCTGCTGTTCATGCTGGCGAGCGGGCTGACGCTGATCTTCAGCATGATGGGCGTGCTCAATTTCGCCCATGCCAGCATCTACATGGTCGGCGCCTATCTCGCCTTCACTGTCAGCCAGTTCATCGGTTTCTTTCCGGCGCTGATCCTCGCGCCGATCCTGTGCGGGCTGATCGGCGCTGCGATCGAGGTGTTCGGCCTGCGGCGGGTGCATCACAACGGCCACATCGCCGAATTGCTGTTCACCTTCGGCCTCGTGTTCATCATCCAGCGCGGCGTGCAGATGATCTGGGGCATGCTGCCGATGCCCTATCGGGTGCCGCCGATGCTCGATTTCCCGCTGTTCACGCGTCTACGGCGCGCATTTTCCGGCCTATCGCGGCTTCATGCTGCTGATTTCGGGCGGCATGCTGCTGGCGACCTGGGTGTTGCTGAAGAAGACCCGCGTCGGCCTGATCATCCAGGCATCGCTAACCCATCCGCAAATGGTCGAGCGCGCTCGGCCATAATGTGCCGAGGGTCTTCACCATCGTGTTCGCCGGCGGCTGCCTGCTGGCGGGGCTGGCCGGCGTGATCGGCGGCAATTACCAGACCACCGAACCAGGCATGGCGGACGCGATGGGGCCGATCGTCTTCGTCGTCGTGGTGTTCGGCGGTCTCGGCTCGCTGGCCGGCTGCTTCATCGCCTCGATCCTGATGGGGCATGATCCAGACCTTTGCCGTCGTCATCAATTATTCGCTGCTCGATCTGGTCAAGCCGCTCGGCATCGACCTTGCCCGGCGACAATCTGTTTACGGAATTCCTGACCGTGCCGGTCGCCCGCATCGGCGCGCTGCTGCCGTTCGCGATGATGATCCTGATCCTGCTTGTTCCGGCCGCGCGGCCTGATGGGAACGCGCGACACATGAAGCGCCGCAGATTCGGCGCCAGAGCGCTGGGTCTGGATCGTAACGCCTCGTGTTTGCGATCGCCGCTGCCATGGGCTGTTCTTCAACTACGGCACCGGCCGCCATTCCGGCTTCGTGATCTCGATGCTGAGCCAGATGGGCATGATGAGCATCCTGGCGCTGTCCTACAACATGCTGCTGGGGCAGGCCGGCCTGTTCTCGCTGTGCCACGCGACCTTCTTCGGCATCGGCGGCTATGCGACCGTCCATTTCCTCAACCATGGCGGCGACGGCGACCTGCCCGCTGCCGATCGAGATCATTCCGCTGCTGTCGGGCTTGTCGGGGCTCGGCCTTGCGGTCGTGTTCGGCTACATGGCGACCAAGCAGCGCGCCACGGCGTTTGCGATGATCACGCTCGGCATCGGCGAACTGATGACGACGGCGGCGCTGATGTTCCATCATTTCTTCGGCGGCGAAGGCGGCGTCAACACCAACCGCATGATCGACCACAGCCTGTTCGGTCTGAAATATGCGTCCGGCATCCAGGTCTATTATCTGATCCTGGCCTGGACCGCTGTTCTCGGCGCTGGCGATGCTGTTCCTGACGCAGACGCCGCTGGGACGCATGGCGAACGCGACGCGCGACAATTTCGAGCGCGCGCAGTTCATGGGCTACGACCCGCGCATCGTGCGCTTCCTGCAATTCGCGCTGTCGGGCTTTTTCGCCGGCATCGGCGGCGGGCTCTACGCCATCACCTATGAAATCGTGACCTTCGACGCGCTCGCCGCACCGCTGTCGGCCAATGCGCTGCTGATGGCCTATATCGGCGGCACCAGCGTGTTCGGCGGCCCGATCCTCGGCGCGGTGCTGATCACGCTGCTGCAGAGCGGCGTCAGCCTGTTGTCGAACTCCTGGCTGGTCTATGTCGGCGTGCTCTTCATCAGCATGGTGATTTTCGCGCCCGAGCGGCATCATGGGGCTGGTGATGGCGCACGGGCCGATCGTCCGCGCCGGGCGATTCAGCCGGCTGGCGGTGCCCTATCTCAGGGTGCATCGTGCCCGGTCTTCTGATGGTGCTGGGCTTTGTCGGCCTGGTCGAACTGACCTCGTTCCTGACCATTGGCGCGGCGCAGGGCAAGACGCTGGTGCTGTTCGGCCGCAAGATCGACGTGCATCGCCGCGCTGCCGTGGTCGGTCGCAACCGTCGGCCTGCTCGGTCGGCGGCGCGTGGCTGCGCATCGAGGCGCGCGCGTTCCGGCGTGTCTGGGAAAGCTCTGATGGTCGAACTGAAGCCGCAGCGGAGTCGCGGCATGACCGAGATCGCGCTCAGCCTGCGCGAACGTGAACAAGGCGTTCGGCCAGACCGAGATCATCCGCGGCGTCAATCTCGACATCGCGAAGGGCGAGCGCCACGCCATCATCGGCCCGAACGGCGCCGGCAAGACCACGCTGTTCAATCTGGTCAGCGGCCGCTTCCCGCTATCGTCGGGCGAGATCCTGCTCAACGGCGCACGGGTCGACCAACTGCCGCCGCACCGGATCAACCGGATGGGCCTGTCGCGCAGCTTCCAGATCACCTCGATCTTCCACCGCCTGTCGGTGTTCGAAAACCTGCGCTGCGCGCTGTTGTGGAGCATGGGCTATCGCTATTCGTTCTGGACGCCGCTGTGGCTGCAGCGCGCGCTGAACGAACGCACCGAATCAGATGCTGGAAGAACTCAATCTCGCCTCGCGCCGCGACACCGCCGCGGGCCTGCTGTCCTATGCCGACCAGCGCGCGCTGGAGATCGGCATGACCATTGCCGGCGGCGCTTCCGTGATCCTGCTGGATGAGCCGACCGCCGGCATGAGCAACACCGAGACCGACAACGCCGTCGAGCTGATCCGCCGCATCTCCAAAGGCAAGACGCTGGTGATGGTCGAGCACGACATGAAGGTGGTGTTCGATCTCGCCGACGTGATCACCGTGCTGGTCTACGGCCAGGTCATCGCATCGGGGCCGCCGCAGGCGGTGCGCGCCAATCCGGCGGTGCAGGAAGCCTATCTGGGTAGCGCTTGCCGCATGATCCTCGAAGTCAACAACCTCCACGCCTATTACGGCCAGAGCCACATCCTGCACGGCGTCGACCTCCATGTGGACGACGGCGAGATCGTCAGCCTGCTCGGGCGCAACGGCGTCGGCCGCTCGACTGCCTGCAAGGCGATCATGGGCCTGGTCCCCGCGCAGGGCACGGTGAAATTTCGCGGCAAGGACATCGCCGGCCTGCGGCCGGATCAGGTCGCGCATTGCGGCATCGGCTATGTGCCGGAAGACCGCCAGATATTTCCGACGCTGACGGTGCGGCAGAATCTCGAACTCGGCCTGAAGCGCGCCGGCCAGTTCGGCCGCTGGAATTTCGACGACGTGTACCGGCTGTTTCCCAATCTGGAAGCGCGCCAGGACACGGTGGCCGGCGTGCTGTCCGGCGGCGAGCAGCAGATGCTGACGATGTGCCGTACCTTGATGGGCGATCCCGATCTGATCCTGATCGACGAGCCGACCGAGGGGCTGGCGCCAAAACTGGTCGAACAGGTCGGCGAGTTGCTCGCCGAAATCTCCCGCCGCGGCGTCTCGATCCTGCTGGTCGAACAGAAGCTCGCGATCGCGCTGAAAATCTCGGCCCGGCTTTACGTGATGGGCCACGGCAGGATCGTGTTCCAGGGCACGCCAGCCGATTTCGGCGAGAATTCTGCCGTGCGCAAGGAATGGCTGGAGGTCTGATCCGGCATACCGGCTACGCGTACTCATAAACCAATAGATGTCGGCTTTCGGGGTTAAACAGGATGGGACGGGGACATAACCAAGCCGACGCGACTGACCCACAACGGACCTCCGTCAAGCCGAAACGCGCATCCCCGAAATGATCCAAGATCACTACTCTCCCATAAGTCGGGTGGTGCCCCCTGTTAATACCTGACAAACCTCCTACGGAACCACTCGCAGAAAAACGCTGCCGCCAGCGTGACGCTCAGGTAAAACGTGCCAAAGACAATATCGCTCCTCCACCCGAGTCCTATAGAGATCAGAACGAGGAAAAATATGAAGGCGGCAGGCAAAAGCATTCCTGTGACTGCTTTGAGCATAAAATTAAAAGGCTGAACGTCGGGACGCGGAGGTTCGTTCGAACCAGTCATTTCAGTCTCCAAAAGCCCGCCTCAGCATACTATTCGGAAGGTGGGGCTCAGCTCGCGGTAGAACTTTTGCCAAGACATATCCAAGGAGCGCACCGAAAGCCAAACTAACAATCAGGAAACCTACTCCTAAAGAAAGGAAGACGAACAAAGCCGAATAAAAGGCTATTCGGAAATCGCCAAAAATCAGACCGTAGCCCACTATCCAAATCGGCACCAAAGCCAGCGCAGCGGAAACAACGTCAAAGACCAGCGAGGGGCGCTTATGGCAGATCGCACCAAAGAAAAATCCGGCGACGAAGCCGAAAGCACACGGCAATCATAGACGTTCATCCTCGAATACGCGCGGCTCACTTCGGCACATTAATAACGTTCGCACTAAGGTAGCAGAAATGTTTAACAAACTTCGAAGATGCTTTGGCTGCGGCTCTGAGGGAAAGTCGCTTTTTGGCCGATTTTTGCAACAAAATCGGCACTTTTCGGACCTCGCACGATCTGCGGCGCTAGATGGCTTTGCGCGGACGGACAGTGAGCCAAATCAACCGCAAGATCCATCCTAGACCGAAGCCGCCGGTGCCAAACAGGACTGCAATCGTCGCTGTTAAGTCTAGCTGACTTACGTCCGGTTCGTTTTTAAAAAAAGCAAAAACGAGAATGACATTTGGGGCGTTTACGAGGAGCGCCACTAGCCAATCCCTGAATGTGGGCCGATCGCGGCGGTGGGTAAAAATAGAGCTTATTAACAATCCGGCGCAAACACCCAACGCTCCAAAGGGAGTTACGATTGCAAACTTGATATACCCAAGAGCGATATCCACTCGCACATCTCCTGAAAGGGGCGTGCCACTTCCATATCAAACGAAGGTCGCAATGTCGTATGTTGGCACAAGGCAGGCGTGCTGAGGGCCAGTTCGGATGTCGCTT
Source organism: uncultured Alphaproteobacteria bacterium (assembly GCA_963836765.1). GTDB lineage: Bacteria > Pseudomonadota > Alphaproteobacteria > Rhizobiales > Xanthobacteraceae > Bradyrhizobium. The sequence goes on along the minus strand of CAWILG010000008.1, from coordinate 352,905 downwards.
CTGATCAAAGATGGTGTAATCGGCCGGCCCAGCTTGTGGATAGCTGAAGATTTTGGGTGCTGCGCTTCAGGCTGATGGTGAAAACGAGGTCCTTGGTGACGGCCTCAAGCATCAGAAGGAGAAGCGCAGCATGGACCATTTTGGTGGATTGGACGTATCGGTCAAGGAGACCAGCATCTGCATTGTGGATGACACGGGCAGGATCGTGAAGGAAGTGAAGGTAGCGAGCGAACCTGCAGCCCTGCTGAAGGTTCTGGGGAACCCCACCTACCGCTTCAAGCGGATCGGACTGGAAGCCGGGCCGCTGTCGCAATGGCTGTTCAGCGCTCTCGCCGAAGCCGAGTTACCGGTGATCTGTGTCGAGACGCGGCACATGCAGGCGGTGCTGAAGGCGCAGATCAACAAGACCGACCGCAATGACGCGCGCGGCATCGCTCAGATGATCCGGGTGGGACTGTACCGTCCGGTGCATGTGAAGACGCTCCGCAGTCAGAAACTGCGAATGCTGCTGACCCATCGCAAGCTTCTGCAGTCGAAGGCCATCGCCATCGAGAACGATCTGCGAGGTACTTTGCGCAACTTCGGCCTCAAGGTCGGAATGGTTGGCAAGGTGAGGTTCGAGGCCCGCATCCAGGAGCTTGTCGAGAATATCCCCGACTTGGCGGTACTGGTGGAGCCGCTGCTCATCGTCCGGCGGGTGCTCCGTGAACAGATCGTCATCCTGCACCGTCGCTTGCTGGCTATCGTCCGGGAGGATGAGGTCTGCCGGCGCCTGATGACGACCCCGGGTGTCGGCCCCGTGGTGGCGCTGACCTATCGCGCCACCGTCGATGTGCCAGCCCGGTTCCGCAAATCCAAGTCAGTCGGGGCGGTGTTTGGGCTGACCTGCTCCAGGTATCAATCGGGCGAGATCGATTGGAGCGGCAAAATATCGCGCTGTGGCGACGAGATGATGCGGACGATGCTCTACGAAGCAGCTCAGAGCATGATGCATTCAAAAAAATGGTCATGGCTCAAGGCGTGGGCCATGCAGATCGCCAGGCGCCGCGGGATGAAAAAGGCGATCGTGGCTCTGGCTCGCCGGCTGGCCGTGATCATGCACCGCATCTGGGTTGACGGCACCGAGTTCCGGTGGACCCGGGAGCAAGCCGCGGCAGCAGCATGAAAACCGTTCAGGATCAAACCCGATAGGAGAAAACTTGAGCTCCACCGAGCGGTGGAAAGATGTCCCTCGCGGGACGATGGATGAGGTGAGTTCGTATGTCCGCTTGGACCTGCCGTCACACTGACGGCAAGGTCGTCCAAAAGATTGTTCCGCCTCGTCCTCGGATCCCATGGTGGAAGGGCCCAGGTGCCGATTCCGAAGAGAAGCAAGAGCCCGCGAGCGACATCGACACCGCATTGGCGGATAGTCTGAAAGTGCTTGACCCCAAAGGGCCGATTAGAGAAGCGGACATCGCCAAGTCGCGCCTTCCGGATTTATAACATGCCCTGGTCCGCAGTTTGTCGCGGACGGTGGCAAGGCGTTCGGGCGGGGCATCACGGCAGGGACGTCGAACAAGCATCCCTGATAGTCGGACCCGGCATAATGCTTGCCATTTAGACCCCGCGGCGGCACATTTGCGCCCGCGGCGCACCGGCCGCCAAGAACGACTACAAGAACGATTGCCCGAGGAACCCTCCATGGCGGCGACGCGGATCGACTGCGATATCCATCCCGCGGTGGGCGGAACCCGCACCACGCTGTTGCCCTATCTCGACGATCACTGGAAAGAGCAGGTCGTCAGCCGCGCCATCGACGGCCTCGACCTCAATTCCTATCCGCCCTCATGCCGCTCTCAGGCCGGCCCGACTGGCGGCCGGCGGAAGGCAAACCCGGCAGCGACCTCGCCATGGTGCAGCGCGGCGCGTTCGACCAGCTCGGTTCGAGCCACGCCATCTGCAACGTGGTCTATGGCGCGCAGGCGGTGTTCGATCCCTATATGGCGGCCGGCTTCTGCAAGGCGATCAACGACTGGATCGCGGCCGAATGGCTGTCGAAAGATGCACGACTGCGCGCCTCGATCGTGGTGCCGATGCAGGCGCCGGATCTCGCGGTCGAGGAAATCGAGCGCCGCGCGGGCGACGACCGTTTCGTCTCGGTGCTGGTGCTGTCGCAGGGCGAGACGCTGCTCGGGCGGCGGCATTTCTGGCCGGTGTATCAGGCCGCCGAGAAATACAAGCTGCCGATCGCGATCCATGCCGGCAGCCAGTACCGGGGCGCGCCGAGTTCGATCGGCTGGCCGTCCTATCGCTACGAATATTATCTCGCCGAAGCGCAGGCGTTCCAGGCGCAGATCCTGAGCCTGGTCTATGAAGGCGTGTTCGGCAAATTCCCCGGGCTGAAAGTGGTGCTGATGGAATCCGGCGTGAGCTGGCTGCCGGCCTTCATGTGGCGCGCCAACAAGACCTGGCGCGGCGTGCGCGTCGAGGTGCCCTGGGTCGAGCGCGAGCCGGCCTCGATCATCCGCGACCATATCCGCGTCACCATGCAGCCGTTCGACGGCCCGCCGGATGCGGCTGGCGTCGCCGACGTCATCGAGCAGATCGGCTCCGACAAGATGTTCTTGTTTGCGTCCGACTATCCGCACTGGCAGTTCGACGGCGACGACCCGATGCCGCCGCATCTGCCGGCCAGCATCGTTTCGCGCATGTGCGCCGACAATCCGCTCGAAACCTTTCCGCGGCTGAAGCTCGCCGCCTAGAACAGAGTGCCTGAAGGAGGATCGCATGAGTGATGTCATCGACCGCCCCATTCTCGAAGCAGGAAACAGCCGCCAAAAGCCGGCTGCGCATCGTCGATTGCGACGTGCATCCGAGCATTCATGCGCATAGCGACCTGCATCAGTTCATGCCGAAACGCTGGCAGGAGCATTTTCGCGAATATGGCAGCCATCTGCGCACGCCCTATATCGGCACCACGCCCTATCCGCGCTCCTCGCCCTTGATCGCGCGGCGCGACGCCTGGCCGCCGACCGGCGGGCCGCCCGGCTCCGATCTCGCCTTCATGCAGAAGCAGCACCTCGATCCGCTCGATGTCGAATACGGGATCTTGCAGGTGCTCGACCTCTTCATCTTCTCGCAGCAGAACCTCGAATTCGGCGCCGCGATCCAGCGCGCCATCAACGACTGGCAGCTGGCGTTCTGGTCCGACCGCGATCCCCGGCTGAAGGCCTCGATCCTGGCCGGGCAGGACGATACGCAGCTTGCGATCGCCGAGATCGAGCGTTGCGCGAAGACCGGCCGCTATGTCCAGATCAACGTCTGCCCGCGCGCCAACGAACCGCTGGGCCGCCGTCGCTACTGGCCGATCTACGAACGCGCGCAGGAACTGGGCCTGCCGCTCGGCATTCACGTCGGCGGCTATGGCGGGCACGCGCCGACCGGCGGCGGCTGGCCGTCCTATTATTGCGAGGAGCATCAGTCCAACGCGCACACGATGGCGGTCGATGCTCACGAGCCTGGTGCTCGAAGGCATTCCGGAGCGTTTTCCGAAACTCAAGATCGTGTTCATCGAGGGCGGATTCGGCTGGATCCCCTCGACGATGTGGCGGATGGACCGGCAATTCGACCGCTTCCGCAGCGAGGTGCCGCACCTCAAGCGCCGGCCGTCGGAATATGTGAAGGAGCATTTCTGGTTCACGACGCAGCCGATCGACGAGCCGGATGAAGCAAGACATCTGCGCTCGCTGATCGAATGGGTCGGCGTCGACCGCCTGCTGTTCTCGTCGGACTATCCGCATTGGGATTTTGACGACCCGCGCTTTGCCTTCAAGACGCCGCTGACGGAGACCGAACGGACGCAAGATCTTCAGCAGCAACGCCCGCGCGGTGTACAAGTTCTAAAACGCGCCAAAAGAAGAACCGCAAGGACATGACCCGGCATATCGTCGCCCGCACGTCAGACATTCCGCTCGGCGGCAACAAGGTCTTTGGCGTCGAAGGACGCGACATCGTCATCTTCCACGTCAACGGCGAATTCTTCGCCCTGCTCAATCGCTGCCCGCACGAAGGCGCGCCGCTGGCGAAGGCGGCGTGCGTCGCGCGGCTGACCTCGCCGGAACCCGGCGTCTACGAGCGCTCGCGCGTCGGCGAATTGCTGCGCTGTCCCTGGCACGGCTGGGAATTCGACATGCGCAACGGCCAATCCTGGTTCGATCCGCAGCGGGTCAAGGTCAGGTCGTATCCGGTCGTGGTCGAGAGCCGCGAAGTGCTGGTGGAGGGCCTCGAAAAGGGTCCGTATGTCGCCGAAACCTTTCCGGTCCATGTCGAGGACAATTACGTCATCGTCGAGACGTAGAGCCGCCGCAACATTTTCACCGTTTTCACCTCACCCGAAGGAGCCATCCCATGACGCACGCCATCCGTTTTCACAAGACCGGCGGTCCCGAAGTTCTGGTCTGGGAGGAGGTCACCCTTGGCAAGCCTGGCCCCGGTGAGGCGCGCATCCGCCACACTGCGGTCGGGCTGAACTTTGTCGACATCTACAACCGCTCCGGCGTCTATCCCGTCGCAACTGCCGAGCGGGCTCGGCGGCGAGGCGGCGGGCGTGGTCGAGGAAGTAGGCCCCGGCGTCACCGATCTGAAGCCCGGCGACCGCATTTGCTATGGCGCAGCCCCCATCGGCGCCTATGCCGAAGCGCGGCTGATTCCGGCCGATCGTCTGCTGAAGCTGCCCGACGGCATCGATGACAAGACCGCGGCCGCGATGATGCTGAAGGGCCTGACCACGCAATATCTGATCCGCCAGACCTATCGCGTGAAGGCCGGCGACACCATTTTGCTGCATGCCGCCGCCGGCGGCGTCGGCCTGATCCTCGGCCAGTGGGCCAAACATCTCGGCGCCACCGTGATCGGCACCGTCGGCAGCGATGAAAAAGCAAAACTCGCGCAGGCCCATGGTTGCGCCCACACCATCGTCTATACCCGCGAGGATTTCGTCAAACGCGTCGATGAGATCACCGGCGGCAAGAAAGTGCCCGTCGTTTATGACTCCGTCGGAAAGGACACGTTTCTGAAATCGCTCGATTGCCTGGCGCCGCTCGGCGTCGCCGCGCTGTTTGGCGCGTCCTCCGGCAACGTCGATCCGCTCAACCTCGGCCTGTTGGCGCAAAAGGGATCGCTCTACGTCACCCGCCCGACCCTGAACACCTATGCCGCCAAACGTGAAAACCTCGTCGCGATGGCGGGCGAGCTGTTCGAGGTGGTGAAATCAGGCGCGGTCAAGATCGAGGTGCACCAGACCTATCCGCTTAAGGACGCAGCCAAGGCCCATGCCGATCTCGCCGCGCGAAAAACCACGGGCTCGACCGTCTTGACGGTGTGAGGACATGACGGCGCGCGTCCTTGTGCTGCTACCGGCGCGGGATTTCGATCCAAGCGAAGCGGCGGTGAGTTGGCAGGTGCTGGCGCGTGCCGGACACACCGTCGTTTTCGCGACGCCCGATGGCCGGCCCGCGGCCGCCGACGACATGATGCTGACCGGACGGGGCCTCGATCCCTGGGGCGCCATTCCGCTGTTGCGGAGCCTTCCCCTGGTCGGGCTCCTGATGCGGGCCAACCGCGACGCGCGGGAGGCTTATGCCGACATGATCGCCGACCCGAATTATCTGGCGCCGCTGCGCTGGGATGCGAACGATCCGGCCGGATACGATGCGCTGCTGTTGCCCGGCGGCCATCGTGCGCGCGGCATGCGCGACTATCTCGAAAGCGAAATCCTGCAAGACATCGTCGCCGATTGCTTCGAAAAGGAAAAGCCGGTGGCGGCGATCTGCCACGGCGTGCTGCTGGCCGCGCGCAGCCGTTCGAAGCGCACGGGACAATCGGTGCTGCGCGGATATCGCACCACGGCGCTGACGTGGGCGTTCGAGAACAGCGCCAGGTCGGTGGCGCGCATCACCCGGTTCTGGGATCCCGATTATTACCGCACCTATCTGGAGCAGGCGGGGCAGCCGAAGGGTTTTATGTCGGTGCAGCAGGAAGTGACGCGCGCGCTGGCGCGTCCGGAAGATTTTTGCGACGTGCCGCGGGCCGATCCGCAGTTTCGCCGCAAGACCTCGGGCCTGGCGCGCGACACCACCGACGACGCGACCCCGGCCTTTGTGGTCCAGGATCGCCATTATTTGTCGGCCAGATGGCCGGGCGATGTTCACACCTTTGCAAACACGTTCGCGGGCATGCTGAATCGCAGTACCGGAAGACATCAATCACGATGATTTCAGACAAATGACGGGCCGCAAAGCCGAACCGGCCGGCACTTGCGTGCACGGCCGGTTCGTAACCGCGTGATATTCGCCCGGCAGCCTGCGGCAGGCCCGAAAACGCCTCAGCTCGTCGGGTTGCCCTGGAACGCGGCCAGCAGTTTCTTGCCGTCCGGCACGCCCCAACCGGTGCACGCATCCCATCCCGGACCTGCCGGATACGCGCCGTTCAGCAGTCCTTCCACATCATTGTTGCCGGCGGTGATGTCGCGCAGCACGTTGTTCGGACCGAACTTGCTGTAGAGCAACGCGTTGAAGTTGCCGACCCGCTTGTCCATGGTCGCGTTGATGCGCGCGATCAGGCTGGCCCAGAGCGGCGCGGAGGCGCTAGTGCCGCCGACCACCGTGAGCTTGCCGTTCGACTTGGTCAGATAGCCGGTCGCGGGATCGGCATCGGCCGCGACGTCGGGAATCGCCCGGCCCGCGAAATGCCCGGGGTTGATCGACTTGACCACCTTGCCGTTCTGCCAGAGCGGGGCCGGCGTGATGTCGCTGACGCCGCCGCCGGTGCCGCCTCCGCGATCGTTCCACACCGTCTCGGTGACCTGTTTGGTGCCGCTGGCGTTCTTGCGGACGTGAAGCGTCGTTCCTCCGACCGCAAGGACGTAGGGACTCGTCGCCGGATAATTCACATGCGCGCGGCCGTCCTGCATCTGTGCCTCCGCGCCGTCATCGCCGGTTGAGACGCACACGGTGATGCCGAGATGCGCGGCAGCCAGGAAACTCGCATTGCAATGGGCGATCGCGGCCGGCGACCAGATGACGCCGCTGTTGTTGAAGTTCTCGTTCTCGTCCCAGCCCCAGCTGATCGAGACCACCGAAGGGTCGTTTTCGGAATCGCTGACCACCTTGGCCAGCGAGTTCGACCAGCCCCTTCTCGTCGAACGTCGCGAAATAGGCGACGATCTTTGCGCCGTTGGCCAGCGCCCCGGCAACGTCGACGTCGAGCATGACTTCGCCGGTCGAGTTGGGGTCGGCGGCCGGATCGGTTGAAACGCCGTCGACCGCGACGACCTGCACGTTGGGCGCCGGTTGCTGGATCGTCTGGAAATAGCTGGTGAGGTCGCCGGTATCGACGCCGCCTCCGAACTCGAGCAGGCCGATGCATTGCCGATCGGCGTTCCCGGTCGGGAAATTATAGATGTCGGCGAGTTCGGTCGGGATGAACCAGGCCCGTGCCGCCTTGGCGGCGTTTGCCGCCACCGTGTGCGATAGCAAACTGCGCCGCAGGACGCGATGGTTGTTGAGACCGAACACGCCGGTGATCGCGTCGGCGACTTCCGGCGGCACGTGCACCGGCCCGGTGCGGGCATGGAAGTCACCCAGCTTCGGATGTGAGTAGTCGAACAGTGTGACGCCGAAGGCTTTGCTGACATCGGCAACGGTGCCGGCAAGGCCCATCCGGGCCGAGACGGTCTCCTTGTGGGTGACGACGAGGTTGTTGGCCTTGGCAAAGGCCTCGATCGCCGCGACGGATTTTTCATCCGCGCCATATTTACTCGCGAGCTGATCGCGAGTCATGTAGGTGCGGTCGCCTGGAAGCTTGTCGTCGAGACTGGCCAGGTCCGGCAACTGCTGGCTGCGGCGAACGCCGACGGTGAGTTCGATCCACCGCTGTTCGCTGGTGCGGCGCATCGCTTTCGATCCGGTCGGCAATTGATGGACGCTGTTGGGAAGCTCGACCGCATTGCTGATTTTGGCTGGTTGGGCACTCATGCTCGTCTCCCATGATGTTAATCAATGTAAAAAGGAATTCGGAATCGCAGCTATTCCGAAGTGTTTTCGGAAAGCCGAACGATTTTCAGATCAGGCTGTAGATTCGATAATGGCTACGACGGCTGGATCATCTTCGGATCGCTGTCGGCCGTCGCAAATGCCGCTTCAGTCAGGCTCAAACCAGAGATAGCAGGTTGCAATCCATGCATGCTAACAAGACATCGATGGTTCGACAACATCCTTGCTGTTCAAGTTTAAATGAGCAGCGGATGTGATCCCGTTCATATGCGGGAGATGCTTGCGCCGCTTCCGTCAGCATGGATGTCCGATGTCGGACCGCGGCATCGCCGCCCCGTCGTGCTGCCGGGGCGGCCGAACCGGGCCGCGTCCCGGTGCCGAGCGCACACGGAATAGCAATTTGACATGTGCATGCTATATTGCACAGCGAGCGTTCTTCAACACAGGTGCGGCGGATGGATAAGCAAGCGATGCGCGAAGAGGCCGAGCGCCTGATCCGCGAGACGATGGAAAAGAAGGCCCTGGTCATCAAGCAGGGCAATACCAGGATCGAGACCACCTGCGGCAAATGCGGCGCGCCGAACCGCCTGCAGGCGGAAAAGGGCGCGACCCGCGTCAAATTCGCCTGCAAGCAATGCGGACACAAGCAGGAAACGCTCTGAGATCTGCCTGCAAAAAACATTCGCTTGTGGAAGGCTTTGGCTTGCGGTTTGGGGCTTATTTCGTGCATCGTCATTCCCCGGTGCGCAATTGCGCACCTGAGGATGCGCCCCTTGGCGCAGGCCCGGAATCCATAACCACGATAATGAGTATGGATTCGCAAAATCGATGCGATGCGGCCCGGCGCCTTCGACACGCTGTCAAGGAAAGCGCAGCAACTTGTTGGCGGACCCGCGACGTCAGCGCCAGCGAGCGGCCGCCCGCCGCTGCTGGTCGCGCTCGACGATGGCCGGATCGACCTCTTCGTCTATTACTGCTCGGGCGCGCAGCAGATCGTCCGCAGCTCCACGAAATACAAATCGCTGGCGCTGCCGCCGGAACTCGTGGTCGGCCCCGAATATGGACTGACAGTCTCGCGCAAGGCGCAGCCCGGTGCGGCAGAGTTCGCGATGTATCTGCTGTCGCCCAAGGGGCAGGCCGTGCTGAAGGCGTACGGGTTCGTGCCGGTGGCATTGCCGGCGTCACCGTAGCCCATTCGTCATTGCGAGGAGCGCAGCGACGAAGCAATCCATTCTTTGTTTCTGTAGCACGATGGATTGCTTCGCTTCGCTCGCAATGACGGGGAGAGGTCAGGCGCGGAACGCAAATACCCGACCCGACGGGCAAATCACCCAAAACCTGTCAAGCCTCTCTTAAGAAAATATTCCTCTTGTCGCGTCGGGCAAATCAACTTTAGAACTTCGCCCGTCTCGTCCCGAAAGAGGGGCGCTCGCGATCGTCACGAAACGTGGGGCGGGATGCGGTGGACGTGGAGGCGCCCGTGACGAACGGCACTGAAGCGTACGGCGAAGTCGTGTGGTTCCGACGCCTCGATGCCGGCGTCAAGTTCTTGGGAAGCAAGCTTCTCAGGGATGACGGTGACAAGAAAGCCGATCACCGAGGAGAGCGCGCTATAAGCCGTAAAACCATTGCGCAGGGAATGTCGGATGCCTCCGCTGAACCTGTATGCTCGTGTGCGTGTTTTTGTGCATGTTTGCACACGAGACCGCGGGTGCAGCGCGCACCCGGCATTCCCTGCGCCCTTTGATTTCGAGGGTGGAAGCGAACAGCAAACCTCGGGCGAATTGAGCTGCGAGAATGCGAAGCCGTATGCGTTATTACTCCACGTGGTCCCGGCGCCTCATGCGCAATTGCGCACCAGGCCAGGACGACAAGTTGGATATCACGATCCCTTCACAAACTTCGCAAACGCCTCGGCATAATCCGGATGCCATCGCGACAATGCGGGACGGTTCTCGACGATGTCACCGGCCGCCCACAGCATGCGCCGCTCGTCGAGTTGTCGCGGCACGTCGTTGTCCGGGCAGAGGATATAAAAATCCCCGGCATCGATGCGCGCGATCATGAAGTCGACCGTTTGCTCCGGCGTCCAGGCGCCGGCAGGCTTTTCGGTGCGGCCGCGCGAGGTGAGGCCGGTGAAGACATGACCGGGAATCATCAGATGTGCGTTGATCCTGCAGCCATCGGTGTTGCGCAATTCATGCTGCATGGCCTCGGTGAGGGCTTTCACGCCGGCCTTGGAGACGTTGTAGGCGGGATTGCCGGGCGGGGTGGTGATGGCCTGCTTGGAGCCGGTGTTGATGATGAGACCGGGCCGGCCGCGTTCGATCATGTGAGGGGCAAAGACCTGCGAGCCGTGGATGACGCCCCAGAGATTGACGGCGAGAAGGCGCTGCCAGTTCTCCAGCGGGCCAAAGCTGGTGCTATCCGGGCCGATGCCGGCATTGTTCATCAAAATGTCGGTGCCGCCGAACCGCTTTTGCACCGCGGCTTCCAGCCGCGCCACTTCGTCGAACCGGCTGACATCGACCGCCGCAGTCATGACGCTTTCGGCGCCGCCCGGCGCGACAGACGCCAGTTTCGTCGCGGCCTCCTTGAGCCGGTCGGCGCCGAGGTCTGCAATGCAGACCTTCATGCCGGACTGCGCGAACCGCATTGCGGCGGCGAGCCCGATGCCGGACGCGCCTCCGGTGATCACGGCAACATGATGGGGGGACATCGCGGGATGGGGCATCGGCAGTCCTCCGGACAAATATCTGGCGCATTCACTAGTCTACATCGGCGGGCGGACCATGCACGAACCGGCATGGGAGGTCTTCCGTTACGACCGCCCTCGCATCGGCCAGCCTGCTTTACGGTTTCGCGCAACCGCTATAGAATTTCGGATATAACGACCCCCAAACATCGCAAAACGCGAATTGGCTTTCAAGGGAGTGTAGACATGGCTGTCACGCAGGCAATTCCGATCACGCGCCATCCTTACGCGGATGGTTCCTACAAGAAAATGCTGATCGACGGCAAATGGGTCGACGCCGCCTCCGGCAAGAAATTCGAGACGCATAATCCGGCGACCGGCGAATTGCTCGCCACCGTCGCCGAGGGCGACGCCGAGGATATCAATCGCGCGGTGGCCGCAGCCCGCCGCGCCTTCGAAGGGCCGTGGAGCAAGGTCAAGCCGTTCGAGCGGCAGGCGATGCTGCTCAAGCTCGCCGATCTCGTCGAGAAGAACTTTGAGGAGCTGTCGCAGCTCGACACGCTCGACATGGGCGCGCCGATCAGCCGCACCCGCGGCAACAAGCTGCGCGTGCTCGGCATGCTGCGCTATTACGCGGGACAGGCGACCGCGCTGCATGGCGAAACCATCGAGAACTCGCTGCCCGGCGATATCTTCTCCTATACGCTGAAGGAGCCGGTCGGCGTCGTCGGCGCGATCATCCCCTGGAACGGTCCGCTCGGCGCCAGCGTCTGGAAGATCGGTCCCGCCATCGCCACCGGCTGCACGGTGGTCCTGAAGCCCGCCGAGGAAGCACCGCTGACCTCGCTGCGGCTGGGTGAACTGTGCATGGAGGCCGGCATTCCGCCCGGCGTCGTCAACGTGGTGCCCGGCTATGGCGAAACTGCGGGGGCTGCGCTTGCGTCGCATTCCGGCGTCGACAAGGTCGCCTTCACCGGCTCGCATGTGACCGGGCAAGCCATCGTCCGGGCGTCCGCCGGCAATCTCAAGCGGGTGTCGCTCGAACTCGGCGGCAAGTCGCCCGACATCGTGTTCGCCGATGCCGATCTCGATGCGGCGGTGCCGGGGGCGGCGATGGCGGTGTTCGCCAATTCGGGCCAGATCTGCAGCGCCGGCACGCGGCTGTTCGTCGAGCACAAGATCTATGACGAGTTCGTCGGCCGCGTCGCCGAATTCGGCAAGAAGCTGCAGGTCGGCAACGGCCTCGATCCGAACACGCAGATCGGGCCGCTGGTATCCGCACAACAGATGGAGCGCGTCTCCGGCTATCTCGCGATCGGCCAGAAGGAAGGCGCGAAAGCGCTGGCCGGCGGTGCGCCGCTGACCGAAGGCGCGCTGTCGAAGGGCTATTTCGTGCCGCCGACGGTGTTCGCCAACGTGCAGGACAATATGCGGATCGCGCAGGAGGAGATTTTCGGCCCCGTCATCTCGGCGATCTCCTTCAAGGACTCCGACGAACTGATCCAGCGCGCCAACGCCACCACCTTCGGGCTCGGCAGCGGCGTCTGGACCACCAATGTCAGCAAGGCGCACAAGATCGCAAAAGCGCTGCGCGCTGGCTCGGTCTGGGTCAATTGCTACCAGGCGATGGACCCGGCGGTGCCGTTCGGCGGCTACAAGATGAGCGGCTACGGCCGCGAGTCCGGCAAGCAGCACCTGGAGGAATATCTCAACGTCAAGGCGGTCTGGATCAAGACGGGCTAGAGACGTTCGTCCTTGTCACCTCGCCCCGCTTGCGGGGAGAGGGCGAAGATGTCACCGCCCCGCGGTCTTCTTCGGGCGCCCGATATCCGTCCGCAGCGCCTGCAAGTCCTTGCGCACCGCGCTCGCGGCGTCGCGTTCGATCTTGCGGTAGCGCGCGACCAGCGAGATGCCGAACGGCGTCAGCACCGCGCCGCCGCCGTTCTTGCCGCCGGTCTGGCGTTCGACGGCGGCCTGGCGGCAGATGCGGTTGATCTCGTCGACCAGATCCCACGCCCGCTTGTAGGACATGTCCATGGCGCGGCCGGCCGCCGAGATCGAGCCGCAGGCGTGGATATTTTCCAGCAACTGGATTTTGCCCGGCCCGATCCGGCCCTCGGTATCGAGGTCGATGCGGACGCTCAGGGAAGGAAGCGGTCTGCGCTCGGATTTCGGCATGGAAGACTTGCTTTCTGGCACCGTCCGGCATGGCAGATTGCCACCGGAGCCTTTTGCGAACAAGATGAACCGGTTACATATCCAGATCATACAAGAAAATTCCGGGGCAGGGCATGAACTTTCCATCGTTGTTTTCACCACTCAAGATCGGTCCCTATCAGCTCAAACATCGCCTCGTGTTGGCGCCGCTGACGCGGATGCGGGCGGAAAAGCCGTCCCTCGCGCCGCGGCCGCTGAACGCGGAATATTACGCCCAGCGCGCCACGCCGGGCGGACTGATCATCGCCGAAGCCTCGCCAGTGATGGCAACCGGATTCGGCAGCCCCGGCGTGCCCGGGATCTATACGGAGCAGCAGGTCGCGGGTTGGCGCGAGGTCGTCGATGCCGTTCACGCCAAGGGCGGCGTGATCTTTCTCCAGCTCTGGCATGTCGGGCGGGTCTCGCATTCCTCGTTCCAGCCCGGCGGCGCGCTGCCGGTCGCGCCTTCGGCGGTGCCGATCTCGCCGAACTGAAGACCGGGACGGCCGACGGCAAGGCGGTGCCCTATGAGACGCCGCGCGCGCTCGAGACCAGCGAGATTCCCGGCGTGATCGACGCCTACCGGCAGGCCGCGAAGAACGCGCTGAAGGCCGGCTTCGACGGCGTCGAAATCCACGGCGCCAACGGCTATCTGATCGAGCAATTCCTGCAGTCGCACACCAATCTGCGCACCGACCAATATGGCGGATCGATCGAGAACCGCACGCGCTTCCTGATGGAAGTGACGCAGCGCCGTGGTCGAGGTCTGGGGCGCCGACCGCGTCGGCGTGCGGCTGTCGCCCTATGGCATCGCCAACGGCAGCGGCGAACCCGATCCGATGCCGCTCTACACCCACGTCATCCAAGTCGCTCAATCCGCTCGGTCTGGCCTATCTGCATTTCATCGAGCCGCGCTCGAGCGGCGCCGGCCGCGCCGAGGTCAACCACCAGAACGTGCCGTCGGCGATGGTGCTGTTCCGGCCGATCTGGAACGGCGTGCTGATCACCGCCGGCGGCTTTACCGGCGAGGCCGCCGAATGCCGCGATCGCCGACGGCCATGCCGACGCGATCGCGTTCGGCCGCATCTTCATTTCCAATCCGGACCTGCCGCGCCGCCTGCAGCGCGGCTTTCCGCTGACGCCCTATAACCGCGCGACCTTCTATGGCGGCGAGGAGGCGGGCTATACCGATTATCCCGCGCATGACGAGTTGGAGCAGGCCTGAGAACCGTCAGCCCGGATGCGAGCGAAGCGTAATCCGGGAGTCGTGGTCGCGACGCGTGTCCCGGATTGCGCTTCGCTCCATCCGGGCTACAGAGTCTTGAGGGATACCGAGATGCTTCCGGACGATGCAGAACCGGTGAAAAAGCCGAAAGCGGTAGCGCTGGGCAAGCCAGCCGCCGGCCAATGCCTGTGCGGCAAAGTCGGCTTCGAGATCGACGTGCCGGCGCGCTGGGCCTGGCACGATCATTCGGCCGCGAGCCGCCGCGCGCATGGCGCGGCCTATGCGACCTATGTCGGAAGCTGGCGCAAGCGTTTCCGCATCACCAAGGGCAAGACCGCGATCACGCGTTACGAGGACAAGACGACCAAAACCGCGCGCAGCTTCTGCGCGCAGTTGCGGCACGCCGCTGTTTTACGAACGCGCGCGCTCGCCGCACATGGTCAACATCCCGCGCGCGCTGTTTTCGGGCCGCACCGGCCGGCAGCCGCTCTATCACATCGCGATCGAGGAGTTGCAGGAATGGGCCTATACCGGCGAGCCGCTGGTGCCGCTGAAAGGTTTTCCGGGCGTGGTCTGGCAGCGCTCGAAAAAGAAGAAACGCGCGATCACGAAGGGATGTTCTGAGCTGGCGCTGCCTGATCCCTGCGACGTCCAGGACACGATTGTCGGGGAATTCGTCGGCGCAGGGCAGCCATGACCGCGCTCCATTGATCTCGGCCTCCGAGGTTCGGCCATGTGCCTGCATCCCGCAGGTCAACGGCCGCGGGCAGGAGGAGACATTGAAAAATCGCATCACCGGGCGCTCGGCATTCCTCGCTTTGCTGAAGGACGAGGGCATCACGCATCTGTTCGGCAATCCCGGCACCACCGAACTGCCGATCATGCACGCGCTGAAGGACCATCCCGACCTCACCTATGTGATGGCGATGCAGGAAAGCCTGGTGGTCGCCATCGCCGACGGCTTCAGCCGCGCCTCGGGCAAGCTCGTCGCCTGCAACGTCCATGTCGCGCCCGGGCTCGGCAATGCGATGGGCTCGCTGTTCAACGCGAAATTCACGGGCACGCCGATGATCCTGACCGCCGGCCAGCAGGAGCAGGGCCACGGCCTGATGGAGCCGGTGCTGTATGGGCCGCTGGTGCAGATGGCCGAGCCGCTGGTGAAATGGGCGGTCGAGGTGACGCGGCTGGAGGATCTGCCGCGGATCGTGCGCCGCGCCGCCAAGATCGCGACCACGCCGCCGACCGGGCCGGTGTTCATCTCGCTGCCGGGCGATATCCTCAATGCGGAAGCCGGCATCGAACTTGGCCGCTCGACCCGGGTCGACACCCGCGTCAAGCCGTCGGATGAATGCGCTGCAGGCGCTGGCCGCGCGCATCCTGAAAGCGCAACATCCGGTCATCATCACCGGCGACGAGATCGTCAAGAGCGACGCGCTGCAGGAAGCGGCTGCGCTGGCGGAGACGCTCGGCTGTCCCGCCTATCAGTCGTCGACGCCCTACGGCGCAAGTTTCCTGTCGGAAAGCCCGTGCTTCATGGGCGCGCTGTCGCGGCTGCAGAAGCAGGTCCGCGAGGTGCTGTCGCCTTACGATCTGATGATCGTGCTCGGCGCCGATCCGCTTGCGGATGTCGGTCTACAGCGAGGTCGATCCGCTGCCCGATGGGCTGTCGATCGTGCAGATCGGCCTGGTCGACTGGGACCTCGCCAAGAATTACGGCGCCGAGATCGCGCTGAAGGCCGACGTGAAGGAGACGCTGCGCGCGCTGATTCCGGCGCTGAAGGCCGCCGGCGGCAGCGCGCTCGAAGCGCGCGCCAAACAGGGTCTGGCCGCGCTGGCGTCGAAAAACTGGACCGCGAAGCGCAAGGACGCTGGTCGAACAGATCTCGAAAGCCAGCGATAAATCGCCGATCGATGCGGACTGGCTGGCGTTGCAGGTGGTCGAGGCGATGCCTGACAATGCCATCCTCGTCGACGAAGGCCTGACGTCGTCGCGCCAGATGCTGGCGCTGCGGCCGCATCGCGATCGCTACGGCTATCACGCGCTGGCCTCCGGCGGCATCGGCTGGGGCCTGCCGGCCTCGGTCGGCGTCAGCCTCGCCAATCCCGACCGGCCGGTGGTGTGCTATTCCGGCGACGGCAGCTCGATGTATTCGATCCAGTCGCTGTGGACCGCGGCCAATCACAAGCTGCCGCTGACCTTCATCATCGTCAACAATGGCGGCTACCGCATCATCAAGCAGCGGCTGCTCGCCTTCCACGGCGACGATCATTACGTCGGCATGGATTTCGTCGATCCGCCGGTGGATTTCACCGGCCTCGCAAAATCGCTCGGGCTGGAGGCGACCAAGGTCACCGACCCTGCGCAGTTGAAGTCCGCGCTGAAGTCGGCGTTCAGCCGGCCCGGCGCGAAGCTGATCGAGGTGGTGGTCAATAACGCGGTGAATTGATTGCGATCTATCAACCCGTCATTGCGAGCGAAGCGAAGCAATCCATAGAGCGGCAAAGCAAGTATGGATTGCTTCGTCGCTGCGCTCCTCGCAATGACGGCTGATAAATCGTCGCTTCTACTCCGCCGCCTTCGCCGCCATATGCGGCCGATACCGCGCGGCCGGATGCTGCTGCCGTCAGCCGCGCGCGGCCTGCGCCGAACAGTTTTTCGCGCAGCGTCCCGTGGCGTAGGCGTCCTTGTAGCGCCCGCGCCGGGTCAGTTCCGGCACCAGCATGTCGGCGATGTCCTCGAAATCGCCGGGCGAGATCGCGAACGCGACGTTGAGGCCGTCGACGTCGGTCTGCTCGAACCACGCCTCGATGTCGTCGGCGACCTTCTCCGGCGTGCCGACCACGACCGGTCCGGCCCCGCCGATGCCGACATGTTCGACGACCTCGCGCACGGTCCAGACCCGGTCCGGATCGGCGCGGGTGACGTTGTCCAGCGCGGTGCGGCCGGCGTCGTTCTGGACGTGGCGGACCTGCTGGTCGAGGTCGTAGCTGGAGAAGTCGACGCCGGTCCAGCCCGACATCAGCGCCAGCGCGCCCTCGGGATTGATGTGGCGGCGATAGTCGGCGTATTTCGCCTTTGCCTCGGCTTCGGTGCGGCCGAGGATGATCGTCATCATGCTGAACATCAAAATCTCGGCTGGGTTGCGGCCAGCCTTCGCCGCGAGTTCGCGGATACCGGAAACCCGCGGCGCGATGATCTTGGCCGACGGTCCCGACATGAACACGCATTCGGCGTTCTGTGCCGCGAACTGCCGTCCGCGCGGCGAGGTGCCGGCCTGATACAGCACTGGCGTGCGCTGCGGCGACGGCTCGCTCAGATGAATGGCATTGAGCCGGTAATTGGCGCCTTCGTGCTCGATGCGATGCACCTTGGCGGGATCGGCAAAGATGCCGCGCGCGCGGTCGCGCAGCACGGCGCCGTCCTCCCAGCTGCCTTCCCAAAGCTTGTAGACCAGTTCCATATATTCGTCGGCGATCTCGTAGCGGTCGTCATGCGCGGTCTGCTTGTCCTTGCCGGCGCCGCGCGCGGCGCTGTCGAGATAGCCGGTCACCACGTTCCAGCCGATCCGGCCCTCGGTCAGGTGGTCGAGCGTCGACATCCGGCGCGCGAACGGATAGGGCGGCTCGAACGACAGATTGCTGGTGACGCCGAAGCCGAGATTTTGCGTCACCGCCGCCATCGCCGGGATCAGCATCAGCGGCTCGTTGGCCGGCGTCTGCGTGGCGTTGCGCAGCGCGGCATCCGGGCTGTTGCCGTACACGTCATAGACGCCGAGCACGTCGGCGAGGAACAGGCCGTCGAACCGCCCGCGCTCCAGTGTTTTCGCCAGATCGAGCCAATAAGGCAGCCGGTTATAGTCGATGGTGCGGTCGCGCGGATGGGTCCACAGCCCGGGCGACTGATGCGCCACGCAGTTCATGGCAAAGGCGTTGAGCCGGATTTTTTTCTTCATGGGTGGCGTTTCCAACGGCGAATTGTTGCATTCCCGGACGTTTTGGCAAGACCCATTTGCCGGGGCTTCCGGTGCTCTCGATATCTCGATAATAGGGACTGAACCGGATTCATAGAGTGCTAGGGAATACCATGACGACCAGAGACGACGCGATCGCAAGTGCCCGGCAGCATCTTCACTCCGGGGCGTTTCTTGCCGAACTCAACCGCAGGGTCGGGTTTCAGACGCAGAGCCAGGAACCCTTGCCGGGCGATCCCTTGCGCGCCTATCTCGTGGAAGGATTGCAGCCTGCATTTGAGGATCTCGGGTTTTCGACCCGGTTAATCGAGTCGCCGATCGGCAAGGGCCCGTATCTGCTGGCGGACTATCGCGAGGATCCGTCGTTGTTGACGGTCCTCTCCTACGGCCACGGCGACGTCGTGGGCGGCATGGTAGGCGAATGGCGCGACAATCTCAATCCGTGGCAGACCACGACCAAAGGCGATCGCGTCTATGGCCGGGGCACCGCCGACAACAAGGGTCAGCACAGCATCAACATGGCGGCGCTGCACGCCGTCCGCGAAGCCCGCGGTGGCAAGCTCGGCTTCAATGCCAAGTTCCTCATCGAGACCAGCGAGGAGATCGGATCGCCGGATCTGGCGCAGGTCTGCCAGTCACTGCATCATGAGCTCGCCGCCGATCTGTTGCTCGCCTCCGACGGCCCGCGGCTTTCGGCGGATCGGCCCACCGTCTTCCTCGGCTGTCGCGGCGGCGTGCGAATTCATCTCGATGTGAACCTGCGCGAAGGCGGCAATCATTCCGGCAATTGGGGTGGCCTGTTGGCCAATCCCGCGACCATCCTGGCCAACGCCATCGCAGCACTGGTCGATCACAGGGGGCGGATGAAGCTGGAGGTGATGAAACCGCCGCGCATCTCGAACCAGATCCGCGCCGCCCTTGCCGATGTGGAGGTCGAGCCCACGGCGGACGAGCCGCAGGTTTCCGAGAACTGGGGCGAGGATGGCCTGTCCGCCGCCGAACGCGTCTATGCCTGGAACACGCTGGAAGTGCTGGCGATGTCATCGGGCAATGTCGAGCAGCCGGCGAACGCGATCCCGGGGGTGGCGCGGGCCGTTCTGCAGCTTCGTTTCGTGGTCGGCACGGAATATGAAAAGGTGGTCGACGCGGTTCGCGCGCATCTGCACGCAGGCGGCTTTCCGATGGTGGAAGTCAGCGGGCAGCAGAGGTTTGGCGCGTCGCGCACCGATTTCGACAGCCCCTGGGTCAACTGGGCCGCGAACTCGATCCGGCAGACCACCGGAAAGGCGCCGGCGATCCTGCCGAATATCGGCGGCTCGCTGCCCAACGGCGTCTTTGCGGAAGGGCTCGGCCTGCCGACGATCTGGATTCCGCACTCCTATCCCGGCTGCTCGCAACACGCCCCGGACGAACACATTCTGCTGCCCGTCACCGAGGAAGCGCTGGCCATCATGGCCGGCCTGTTCTGGGATCTGGGTGAGAAGCCGCCCAGATCGCCGCGAGCATGAGCGAAACAGAATCGCGAAAGGAATTGTAGATGGCGCTTTCCGCGGCCGAAGGGCGTGAAGTACCTGATGTGCCGAAACAACGGGACGTGACAAAACTCATCGTCGCCACCTCGATCGGCAACGCGCTGGAATGGTACGACATCGCCGTTTACGGCTATTTCGCCATCTATGTGTCAAAGGCCTTCTTCCCGAATGACGATCCGACCACGTCGCTGCTGCTGACCTTCGGCACGTTCGGACTGTCATATCTGGCGCGTCCGATCGGCGGCGTCATGCTTGGCGCCTATGCCGATCGTTACGGCCGCAAGGCGTCGCTGATGGTCTCCATCGTCATGATGACGTTCGGCACGCTGTCGCTGGCGTTGATGCCGACCTACGCGACCATCGGTCTGCTGGCGCCGATCGCGGTCATCCTCGCGCGCCTGGTGCAGGGCTTTTCGGCCGGTGGCGAGTTCGGCAGCTCGACCGCGTTTCTGGTGGAGCATATGCCGCACCGGCGTGGCTTCGTCGCAAGCTGGCAATTCGCAAGCCAGGGGCTGAGCGGATTGCTGGCCGCGGGATTCGGCGCCTGGCTCACCGCGGCGATGAGTCCCGCCGACCTGCAATCCTGGGGCTGGCGAATTCCCTTCCTGTTCGGTGTGCTGATCGGCCCGATCGGCATCTACATCCGCAACAATATCGATGACGCGACCGCGCCGCCGGCGGCCAAACACGAATCCGTGGTCGGAAAGGTATTCGCGGAGCAAAAGCTTCGTGCGCTGCTCGGGATCGGCGCGATCGCGGTGACGACCTCGGTCAACTATTTGATCGTCTACATGCCTACCTATGTGGTCAAAACGCTGAAGCTGCCGCCGTCGGTCGGGTTTCTGGCGGCGCTGGCTGCGGGCGTAGCCGTCACCCTGTTGCCGCCGATTGCGGGAATGATCTCGGACCGGATCGGACGCACCACTCACATGATAGCGCTCTGTCTGCTGCTGCTGGTTACGGTCTTTCCCGCCTTCCTGATATTGACGCGAACACCGACGCCGATGGTGATCATTCTGGTCGTGCTTTGCCTCGGCGCCATGAAGGCCATCTACTTCGGGCCTCTCGCGGCGTTGATGTCCGAACTATTCCCGCCGGCAACGCGCGCCACCGGTCTGGGCTTGAGTTACAACATCGGGGTCACGATATTCGGCGGCATGGCGCCGGCGACCATGACCTGGATGGGAAGCTTCGCCTTGTTCGGCGATATGGCGCCTGGATATTACCTCACGTTCTGCGCCATCGTGAGCCTGTGTGCGCTGGTCACGATCCGGCGAACGTCCGCGGATGATGGGTTCGCCTAGCGGAATATTATTGCAGAAGTGAGTAGGGGGCCTGCAATAACAGCAAATATTTCGTTCGTGAGTTTCATCAGACGGAATAAAGCCCTGTCGCGGGCGCGCCGCTCTCTCTAGGATCAGGGGGTAGCGGAGAGGCGATCGATGCAAGACGTTCGGTTCGGATTTCAGGCGGCAGCGGCCGATGTGGCCGGGGTGCCCGACCAGCAACTCTATTCTGATCTGATGGCGGATTGCGCGCTGGGCCATCGGCTCGGTTACGACGCGGCCTGGCTGCTGGAGCACCATTTCAGCGACTACTACCCGACACCGAGTCCGCTGTTGATGATGGCGCATATCGCCGCGAAATTTCCCGATCTGTCGCTCGGCACCTCGGTGCTGGTGCTGCCCTGGTATCACCCTCTAAGGCTGGCCGAGGAAATCGCCATGCTCAACAGCCTGACCCGGGGCACCCTGCATCTCGGCATCGGGCGTGGTACTGCGAGGATGGAATATGACGCCTACAACGTCGACATGAACGAGGGCCGCGCGCGCTTTGCCGAAGTCTTCAAGATTGTCGGACAGGGACTGGCGGGAAAGCCGTTTTCGCATCACGGCCAGTTCTGGAACATCGACAAACCGATCCGCCTGCGTCCCGATCCCGTAGGCAAGCCGGTGCATTTCTACGGCGCGATCGGCAGCCCCGGGAGTGCCGAGGTGATGGGCGATCTCGGCATTCCCCCGATCTGCCTGTCGACCTTTCCGGATGGCCTGCTGGTCAAGATCCTTGAACGCTGGCGGGCGCGCGCCGGCGCGAAGGCGGACGGCGCGATCCTGCCGATCTCGGTCAAATTGTTCATCGCCGATACCGACGAGGAGGCGCGCGAACTCGGCCGCCGCTACTATCCGCCCTATTTCGCGTTTCAGGCCGATCACTATGAGGCCGACGCCAATCCGTGGGTCGGCATACCCGAATATGCCGACTTCAGCCGGATGTTTGCCAATCTGCGCAAGATGACCGATCCGGCCGAACTTGGGCCCTTCCTGGATTCGAACCTGGTCGGCAACGCCGAGACGATCTGCCGGCGGATCGATGCGCTGATGTCGCTGGGCTTCAATTACTTCATGGTGTCCTGTGCGACGCCGGGCACGCCCCTGGCGATCCGGCAAAAGATGATGGCGCGCTTTGCGGAAGAAATCTGTCCGCGCTATTCCAGCGCGATGCGCAAGGGTAGGGCGGCATGAACGCGTCCGTGACACAGACAGCCGTGAGAGCCGGCAGGAAGAAGCTGCAGCTCGCGCCGGGCCAGCCCGACAAGTTCAACGCGATCCAGAAAGTCTGTGCGATCCTGCGGGTGCTGGCGCAACGTTCGCCGCTGCGGCTGACGGAGATCGCCGACGCCACATCGCTCAACAAGGCGACGTCGTTGCGTATCCTCGCTTCCCTGATCGAGGAAGGTTTTGTCAGCCGCGTCGCCGGCGCCAAGACCTATGAACTCGGCCAGGAGGCGCGCGTGATGGCGGTCGGCGCGCGGCGTTCGGTCGATATCGCCGAACTGGCGCAGCCGAGCCTGCTGCGGCTTTCCGAGAAATCCGCCGACACCGCGCTGTTGTCGGTGCGCAGTGGCGTCGAGGCGCTGTATCTGGCGCGTTCCGTCGGCAGTCATCCGCTGCAACCGAATTACCTGCAGATCGGCAGCCGCAGGCCGCTTGGTGTAGGCGCGGGCAGCCTCGCCTTGATGGTCTGGCTGCCGGATGCCGAGATCGAGGCGATCATCGAGGTGATCGTGCCGCGACTGCTGAAATCGCCGCGTGTTACCCCGAAATACCTGCGCGAGCGGATCGTGGCGGCGCGCAAGCATGGCCACACCGTGCTGATCGACGCTGCCTATCCCGGCATGGGCGGGGTCGGCGTGCCGATCCGCGACGATACCGGCGAGGTGGTGGCGGCACTGAGCATCGGCGCTTCCAGCGACCGCATCCGGCGGCGCGAGGTGGAATTAGCCGATATGTTGAAAAAGGAGGCGCAGGTGCTGGCGCGGGCGATGGCGCAGCCCGCCAAGGCGAATTCGGCCAAGGCAATTATCAAGGTAAGCTAAAGGCCGCGGCGACTTGCGGGAGCCCGGAATTTCAGGCCATCATGCGCCGCCAATGTCGGCATTGCAGGACCTCTGCCTCAAATCGCATGACGCCACTTTCGGATACTCCCGACGCCGCAATTATCAAGGCGTTCACTGAAATTCCCGCATTGCTCGAACGTACACCGGCGCTGATCACGCGCGGGCGGTTTCTCGACTGCGACTGCCTGCTCGGTCCGATGGAGCGTCCATTCCACGCGTCGATCCGGGCCGGCCGGATCACCGACCTGACGCCGGCGCCGGTGTTGATGCGATCCTGGCGTTTCTCGTATCGTGCGACCCCAGCCGCATGGACCGAATACTGGCAACCGGCGCCGAAGCCGGGGTGGCACGATCTGCTGGCGCTGACCAAGCGCGGGGAGGCGGTGCTGGAAGGCGACCTGCACCCCTTCATGGCGCATCTGCAGTATTTCAAGGACCTGCTGGCGCTGCCGCGGCTTGATGCCGCAACGGTGACGTCATGATCGGCCACATCGAGCCGATGGTCGGCCGCTACGTCCATGTCGAGATCGATGGCGCGATGCATCGCATCTATTTCGAGGAGAACGGCGCAGGCATTCCGCTGGTGTGCCTGCACACCGCGGGCTCCGACGCGCGGCAATGGCGGCATCTGCTGGCGGATGAAGAGTTTGCGAGCAATTTCCGGATCATCGCCTTCGACATGCCCTGGCATGGCAAGTTCAATCCGCCGGCGAACTGGAGCGGCGAGGAATATCAGCTCACCACCGCGCGCTACACGCAGACGATCCGCGCCTTCTGCGCGGCGTTGAAGCTCGACAAGCCGGTGGTGATGGGGTGTTCGATCGGCGGCCGTATCGTGCTCAATCTCGCGATCGGCCATGCCGCCGAATTCCGCGCGCTGATCGGGCTCGAAGCCGCCGATTTTCAGGCGCCGTGGTACGACACCACCTGGCTGAACCGCCCCGACGTCCATGGCGGCGAAGTCTGCGCCGCGCTGGTGTCCGGCCTGATCGCGCCGCAGAGCCCGCAAGCCTCGCGGATGGAGACGCTGTGGGGCTACAAACAGGGCGGCCCCGGCGTTTTCAAGGGCGATCTCTATTTCTACCGGGTAGACGGCGATTTGCGCGGCCGGGTCGAGGCAATCGATACTAAAGTATGCCCGCTCTATCTGCTCACGGGCGAGTATGATTTCTCCTGCACGCCGGAAGACACCAAACGGACCGCGGCCGCCATCGGGGGCGCCCGCGTCGAGATCATGGAGCAGCTCGGTCATTTTCCGATGAGCGAAAACCCCGAACAGTTTCGCCGCTACATCGCGCCGGTTCTCGGCGAGATTCTCACGCAATCGATGCAAACCAGACAAGGAGTACACGCATGAAACGCTCGCATATCATCGGCTACGCGCTTGCCGCCGCGCTTTACGCCGGCCAGGCCAACGCCGAAGAGCTGACGGGAACGCTGAAGAACATCAAGGAAACCGGAGCGATCACGCTCGGCTTCCGCGATTCCTCGATTCCGTTTTCCTATCTCGATGACAGCCAGAAGCCGGTCGGCTTCGCGATGGACATCTGCTACAAGATCGTCGACGCCGTGAAGAAGGAGCTCAAGCTCGACAGGCTCGAAGTCAAGCTCAATCCGGTGACCTCGTCGACCCGCATCCCGCTCTTGGCCAATGGCACCGTCGACCTCGAATGCGGCTCGACCACCAACAATGCCGAGCGTCAGAAGCAGATCTCCTTCACCAACACCCACTTCCTGACCGCGAGCCGCTACGTCTCCAAGAAGGCAAACAAGATCAACGCGATCGACGATCTCAAGGGCAAGTCGGTGGTCTCGACTGCGGGCACCACCAACATCAAGCAGCTCACCGAAGCCAACGCCGCGCGCGGCCTCAACGTCAATATCATCCCGGCCAAGGATCACGCCGAAGCTTTCCTGATGGTCGAGACCGATCGTGCGGTCGCCTTCGTGATGGATGACATCCTGCTCGCGAGCCTGGTTGCCGGATCGAAATCGCCGGGCGACTACGTGATCTCCAAGGACGCGTTCTCAAAACCCGAGCCCTACGGCATCATGCTGCGCAAGGACGACCCGGCCTTCAAGAAGGTGGTCGACGGCGCAACCGCGGCGCTCTACACCAGTGGCGAGGGCCAGAAGCTGTATGACAAATGGTTCACGCAGAAGATCCCGCCGAAGGGTCTGAACCTCAATTCGCCGATCAGCGCGGAGCTGAAGAACGAGTTCGCCAAGCCGTCGGACTCGCCGGATCCCGATTCCTACAAATAACAGCGTCCTGACCAGGCTTGAGGGCTTGCTGGCCCATGCAATGGCCCGACCATTGCATGGGCCAGGGTCGTATGGCGGCCGAAAGTTGCGTTCTTTTCCGGCCCGATTTGTGCATTATTGCCGCCATCCAGGCGAGGAGAGACGAATGAAGCGGCTGCGTATGGCTGGGCTCGTGATCGGCGCTGCGTTCTGCGCCGCGCAGGCCAACGCCGAGGAACTGACGGGGACACTGAAGAAGGTCAAGGAAACCGGCGCCATCACCATCGGCTACCGCGACTTGTCGATTCCGTTCTCCTATCTGGACGACAACCAGAGGCCGATCGGCTTTGCGATCGACATCTGCCTTTCGATCGTCGACGCCGTGAAGAAGGAGCTCAAGCTCGACAAGCTCAATGTCGAGTTCAATCCGGTGACGTCGTCGACCCGTATCCCGTTGCTGGCCAACGGCACCATCGACCTCGAATGCGGCTCGACCACCAACAACGCCGACCGCCTGAAGCAGGTGGCGTTCACCAACACCCACTTCCTGACTGCGACCCGTTTCGTGTCCAAGAAGTCGAGCAAGCTCGGCTCGATCGAGGATCTCAAGGGCAAGTCGGTGGCCTCGACGTCGGGCACCACCAACATCAAGCAACTCACCGAAGCCAATGCCGCGCGCAACCTCGGGATCAACATCATCCCGGCCAAGGAGCATGCCGAATCGTTCCTGATGGTCGAGACCGACCGTGCGGTCGCCGCGGTGCTGGACGATATCCTGCTCGCGAGCTTCGTCGCCGGGTCGAAGGATCCCAGCGCCTACGTCATTTCCACCGACGCGTTCTCGAAGCCCGAGCCCTACGGCATCATGCTGCGCAAGGACGATCCGGACTTCAAGAAGGTCGCCGATGCCGCCACCGCCGCGCTCTACCAGAGCGCTGCCGGTCAACAACTCTACGACAAGTGGTTCATGCAAAAAATCCCGCCCAAGGGATTGAACCTCAACACGCCGATCGGCGCGGAGCTGAAGCATGAATTCGCAAAACCTTCGGATTCTCCCGATCCGGATTCCTACAAGGCGATGTGAGCCGGTCGACGGCGTAGCTCTGACGCACGGAAAGCTTGCGTGAACTATCACTGGAACTGGAGCATCTTCCTTGAGGCGGCCCCGAACGGGACCGGCACCTATCTCGACATGTTGCTGTCCGGGCTGGTTCTGACGATCGAGACCGCGCTCTGCGCCTGGATCATTGCACTGGTGTTGGGAGCGGTCGTCGGCGTGATGCGCACACTGCCGTCCAGGACCGCGTCCCTGATCGGCTTTGCCTACGTCGAATTCTTTCGCAACATGCCGCTGTTGGTGCAGTTGTTCATCTGGTTCTTCGTGCTGCCGGAAATCCTGCCGCAGGCCTGGGGGCTGTGGATGAAGCAGATGTCCAACGCGCCGTTCTACACCGCGGTGATCGGGGTCGGGCTGTTCATGTCCGCGCGCGTGGCCGAGCAAACCCGCGCCGGCGTCAACGCGCTGCCGCGCGGACAGAAGATGGCCGCGACCGCGCTCGGGCTGACGACGGCCCAGACCTATCGATATGTGCTGCTGCCGATGGCGTTCCGGATCATCATGCCGCCGCTGACGTCCGAATTTCTCGCGACCATCAAGAATACCTCGGTCGCCATCACCGTCGGCCTGATCGAACTGACCGGCGAGGCCCGGGCGATGCAGGAATTTTCGTTTCAGGTGTTCGAGGCCTTCACTGGTGCGACCGTGCTGTACCTCCTGATCAATATCGTGGTCGTCATTGCCATGCGCTTCCTCGAGCGCAGCGTCGCGATCCCCGGCTACATCACGGGGAAATAGCCGATGTTCGCCAATTTCGACTTCGACGTCATCCGCCGCTCGCTTGGCTATCTGTTCTTCGACGGCATGACGTTCACGTTGACGCTGACGGGATTGGGAGCATTGGGCGGCCTGATCTTCGGCACGCTGATCGCGCTGATGCGCTTGTCTGGCTATAAACTGCTCGGCCGCATCGCCGGCCTTTATGTGGACCTGATGCGTTCGCTGCCGCTGGTGCTGGTGATCTTCTGGTTCTATTTCCTGGTGCCCTATATCGGGCAATGGCTGACCGGATCCTCGCGTCCGGTCCGCGTCGGTGCATTCGCATCCTGCCTCATCACCTTCATCCTGTTTGAGGCCGCGTATTTCTCCGAAATCATGCGCGCCGGCATCCAGTCGATCTCGAAAGGTCAGCCTGCTGCCGCAAGCGCACTTGGCCTGACCTACGCCCAGTCGATGCGCTATGTCGTGCTGCCGCAGGCTTTCCGGAACATGCTGCCGGTGCTGCTGACGCAGACCATCGTGCTGTTCCAGGACACCTCGCTGGTCTATGTGTTGTCGATTACGGATTTTCTCGGCGCCGCCAGCAAGGTCGCGCAGCGCGACGGCCGGCTGGTCGAGATGTACCTGTTCGCGGCGGCGGTCTATTTCACGATTTCCTGTTTCGCGTCCTTTGGCGTCCGGCGCCTGCAGGCACGCATCGCCATTGTCCGGTAGAGGTTGTTTATGAGAGTAGATGCCGCATGCACGCTCGTTAACCTCTCCCATCGGGAGAGGTCGGATCGCGTTAGCGATCCGGGTGAGGGGTTAAGCACTGCCGATAGACCGTACCCCCTCACCCCAACCCTCTCCCCATGGGAGAGGGAGCCGACCGCCTTTGTTGCAACATTTCGCGAGCACGCATGATCGAGATCAGCCACGTCGATAAATGGTACGGGCCGAGTTTCCAGGCGCTGAAGGATTGCACGACCAGCGTTGCCAAGGGCGAGGTGGTGGTGGTGTGCGGTCCGTCGGGTTCGGGGAAGTCGACGCTGATCAAATGCGTCAACGCGCTGGAGCCGTTCCAGGCCGGCGAGATCATCCTCGACGGCATCAAGGTCAACGATCCCAGGACCGATTTGCCGAAGCTGCGCGCCCGCGTCGGCATGGTATTCCAGCACTTTGAACTGTTCCCGCATTTGCGGATCATCGAGAACCTTTGCCTGGCGCAGGAGAAGGTGCTCGGCCGGTCGCATGACCAGGCGATGGCCAAGGGCTCAAAGCTGCTCGACCGCGTCGGGCTGAAGGACCATGCGCGCAAATACCCGGCTGAATTGTCCGGAGGACAGCAACAGCGCGTCGCGATCGCCCGTGCCCTGGCAATGGACCCGATCGCGATGCTGTTCGACGAGCCGACCTCGGCGCTCGATCCCGAAATGATCAGCGAGGTGCTGGATGTGATGGTCGATCTCGCCCGCGAGGGCATGACCATGATGGTCGTTACCCATGAGATGGGTTTTGCCAGCAAGGTCGCGCATCGGGTGATCTTTATGGACCAGGGCGAAATCGTCGAGGATGCGAAAAAGGACGATTTCTTCGGAAAGCCCCGCAGCGACCGCGCGCAAAAATTCCTGTCGAAGATATTGTCGCATTGAGCGCACCGCCGCCCTCCTATCGTCATTCCGGGCTCGCGCCAAGCGGCGCGCCTACGATGTGCAATTGCACATCGGAGAATGACGGTGTTGAGGGTTTATCGGCGTTAACAATTTGCGTATAGGAGTGGCTGCACTTCGCCCCATTCCCCCGGAGAAACCCGCTTTGGAACAGATCGCTTACGTCAACGGCTCCTACGTGCCCATGTCCGAGGCCAAGGTCTCGATCCTGGATCGTGGATTCCTGTTCGCCGACGGCATCTACGAGGTCGCCGCCGTGCTGGACGGCAAGCTGATCGACAATGCCTCGCATCTGGCGCGGCTGGAGCGCTCGGTCGGCGAGATCCAGCTTGAACTGCCGGAGACGACGGCGCGGATTGAGGAGATCCAGAAAGAGCTGGTCACGCGCAACAATCTCGTCAACGGCATGGTCTATCTGGAAGTGACGCGCGGCGCAGATACCGGTCGCGACTTTGCGTTTCCCAAGGGCGTCAAGCCGACGCTGATCATGTTCACCTCGGTCAAGGACATCATTGGCGCGCCGTCGGCCAAGACAGGCATCGGCGTCATCACCGTTCCTGATCTTCGCTGGACCCGGCGCGACATCAAGAGCGTGGCGTTGCTGGCGCAGGTACTTGCAAAACAGGCTGCGGCGGAAGCAGGCGCCGGCGAGGCCTGGATGATCGAGGATGGCAAGGTGACCGAAGGCGGCTCGTCATCGGCGTTCATCCTGACCCAGGACGACGTGTTGGTGACGCGGCAGAACGGCAGCGCGATTTTGCCGGGCTGCACCCGCAAGGCGGTGGTAGCCCTCGCCGAAGAGTGCCAGCTTCGCGTCGAGGAGCGCGCGTTTTCGGTCGAGGAGGCGCTGGCCGCCAAGGAAGCCTTCATTACCAGCGCGACGGTGTTCGTGCAGGCCGTGGTGAGCATCGACGGCAAGAAGGTCGCCAACGGCAAGCCCGGCCCGATGACGGACCGGCTGCGCGAGATCTACGTCGAGTTCGCCAAGGCGACGGCGGTTTAGCGGAGGCTTACGCCACCGCCGCCTTCGCCCGCACCGGAGGCATGGCGCGGAAACTGATCGCGAGCCTGTTCCAGGCGTTGATGGTCGCAATCAGCATGGTCAGGTTGACCGTCTCCGCTTCCGAGAACTTGGCGCGCACCTCCTCATATACGTCATCGGGCGCGTGGGTTTCCGAGATCAGGGTCACCGCCTCGGTCCACGCCAACGCGGCGCGTTCGCGGTCCGTGTAGACGGGCGACTCGCGCCAGGCATTCAACAGATACAGCCGCTGTTCGGTTTCGCCGTGCTTGCGGGCGTCGGCGGTGTGCATGTTGATGCAGAAGGCGCAGCCGTTGATCTGTGAGGCGCGCGTCTTCACCAACTCGATCAGGGATTGTTCGAGGCCGCTCGCCTGCACCTGTGCTTCAAGCGCGCTGAGCGCTTTGAGCGTATCGGGCGCGGCCTGGTAGTAGTTCATCCGGGGTTTCATGGTCGTTCTCCTGTTTGGTGGGGATAATCCTAGTGGGCGCCGCCGCTTTCAAGATGGTTCGGCTTGCGAAGCAGCAGGGCTGCCATGAGCGCGACGATGAGCGCGGCGCCCAGCAGATAGAAGGTATCGCTGAAGGCCAGGATGAAGGCCTGCTTCTGCACGATGTGGCCGATCGCGACATAGGCGCGATGCGCGGCGTCAACGCGGTCGATCACGCCGTGGTTCATGAAATACTGAGTGAGTTGTTCGATCCGGGTGCGGGACGCCTGTTCGAATATTGACACCGACTGCATCAAGACATTGGAATGATACTGCTCGCGTTTGGTAACCAGAGTCTGCAGCGCGGCGATGCCGATGGCGCCGCCGAGGTTGCGCATCATGTTGAACAGCGCAGACGCAGATCCGGCATTCTCCGCCTCGATTCCGGCAGTCGCAACCGCCGAGAGCGGAGCGAACACAAGGGCCTGACCAACGGCACGGACAACGTTCGGCCAGAACAGTTGATCAGTCGCGTAGTCGTTGGTCATGTAGATATTCATGAAGTTGGAGGTTGCGAACAGCGCAAAGCCAATGCCGATCACGAGGCGCGGGTCGAAGCGCTTCATCAGGCGGGGCACCAACGGGATCAGCACGAGCTGCGGCAGGCCGGTCCATGCCAGCACCATGCCGATCTGCTCGGAATTGTAGCCCTGGATGCGGGACAGATAGACCGGAAGAATATAGACAGAGCCATACAGCGCGACGCCGAGCAGGAAGTTGGCGACGATGCCGAAGCCGAAATTGCGGCGGAACAGCAGGCGCAGGTTCAACAGCGGCTTCTTTGCGGTCAGTTCGATCCACAGGAACGCTGTCAGCGCGACGGCAGCGATCACCGACAGCTTGACGATGAAGGGCGAGCCGAACCAGTCGTCCTTGTTGCCTTCTTCCAGCACGGTCTGCAGCGCGGAAAGACCGATCGCCATGGTGATGATGCCGGGCCAGTCGCCTTCGCGCAGCAGCGACAGCTTCATCGGTTTTGATTCCAGCGAGAACCACAGCATGCCGATCATGATCGCGCCAGGTACGAGGTTGACATAGAAGATGAACTGCCAGCCCCAGTTTTCGGTAAGATAGCCGCCGATGGTCGGGCCGATCGCAGGTGCAAACGTCGCTGACAACGCGAACAGCGCCAGGCCGACCGGCTGCTTGGCCTTCGGCAGCAGCGTGATGATCAGCGTGAACGCCATCGGGATCAGCACGCCGCCGGTAAAGCCCTGGATCGCGCGCAGCACGATCATCTCCGGCAGGTCCTGGGCAAAGGCGCAGGCCATCGACAGCAGCAGGAACAGCACTGCGTTGGTGAGGAGATAGATGCGGACCGAGAACACCTGCGCGAGCCAGCCGCTCAACGGGATCACCACGATCTCGGCGATCAGATAGGAGGTCGAGATCCAGCCGCCATCATCGATCCCGGCGCCGATCGCGCCCTGGATGTCCGCCAGCGACGCGTTGACGATCTGGATGTTGAGCACCGCCATGAAGGCGCCGAGCGTCGCGCCGATGACCGCGATCCAGGTTTTTGCCGAGATCGCCGGTGCAGCGGCGGTTTTGGGTGCGCCGATGTCGGCGGGAACGGCGTTGAGGGTGGGCTGGAACGTGGTCATGGCGATCTCCTCTTGCTTGGCAGAGGCAGGATGTATTAGGCGGCTAGTCTCGATAATCATGGAAAATGTGGAAGGATTGTCCGGTCAGATTGGATAATTCTTGAGCGGACAAGCGCGCTTGGCCGCCGTTGGGGTGGCGGAGCCGACATTCGCGGCAAGCCGGGCGCTGGTTTCGCGCTCGGCCAGCACGGCCGCCTTGGTGTTGACCGTCGGCTCGGCCGACATGCCCGGGCGCAGCAGGCCGGTCAGCCTGTGATCGTCGAGCACGATCTTCACCGGCACGCGCTGCACGATCTTGGTGAAATTGCCGGTGGCATTGTCGGGCGGCAGCAGCGCGAATTCGAGACCGCTGGCCGGCGACAGGCTGTCGACATGGCCCTTCAATTTGGTGCCATGGAAACTGTCGATCTCGATCTCGACCGGCTGGCCGTTGCGGACATGGGTGAGCTGGGTTTCCTTGAAATTCGCCACCACGTAGACCGCATCCAGCGGAACCACCGCCATCAACTGCGTGCCGGCCTGCACGTACTGGCCAACCCGGAGCGAACGCGCGCCGACCGTACCCTCAACCGGTGCAGTGATCCTGGTGTAGGACAGGTTCAATGCCGCCTGCGCTTCGACCGCGCGAGAGTGATCGAGTTGCGCGACGGCCTTGGCGCGTTCGGTGGTCAGGACGTCGACCTTGCGCTGCGCCGCCAGCAGGCCTGACTTGCCGTGCTGGAGCTGGGCGACCTTCTCGCGCAGCGCCGCGTCGGTCTGCTGGGCGCGCTGGATGGTGCCGGAGCCGGTCTTCATCAACCCGTCGTAACGGGCCTGTTCCTCCTGCGCGAATTGCAGATTGGCTTCGGCGCCGGCGACGTCGGCGGTGCCCTGCTCGATGATCGGCGCTTGCAGCGAAATCTGCGCATCGAGGTTACGCACGGCGGCTTTCGACGCATCGACGTCGGCATGGGCCTGGTCGAGCGCGGCCCTGAAATCGCGATCGTCGATCCGGGCCAGCAGCTGGCCGGCTTTGACCTTCTCGTTATCGGCGACGAGCACCTGGGCGATATAGCCGGAGACCTTTGGCGAGATGATCGTGGAGTCCGCCTTCACGTAGGCGTCGTCGGTCGATTCCAGATACCGGCCGGTGGTGAGGTAGCCGTAGCCGAAATCGGCGGCACCGGCGATTCCGAGCACCAAGGCCAGCGCCAGCGCGGCGCGCTTGATCGCCGTCCGTGACGGCCGAAGGCCTATTTTCGGGTTGAGATCAGAGACATAAGAAGCGGTCGACATGGCATCCTCCGGGAATCTCGGAAGCGTCCTCCCACGAGGGCGCTGGGTACGCCGTGAAGATGCAATGTCACCGGCGATGTGATAATCCCGAGAAAACTGGAAGCATTATCCAGTGAGGGCGGATAATTGGAGGCCTGCCGATGGATCGTTTGACCAGCCTCACGGCCTTTGTCCGGGTGGTCGACAGCGGCGGTTTTTCCGCCGCCGGGCGACGCCTCAACATGTCCACGACGATGGTGAGCAACCACGTCCAGTCGCTGGAAGACCGGCTCGGCGCGCGGCTGCTCAACCGCACCACGCGAAAAGTCAGCCTCACCGAAATCGGCAAATCCTATTACGACCGTTGCGTCCAGATCCTTGCCGATCTCGAGCAGGCCGACGATATCGCCGGCGCCCAGCAATCGACGCCGCGCGGCACGCTGCGCATCTACATCGCCACCCACATCGTGCCATTCATTGCGCCGGTGGTCGCCGAATTCCTGGCGACCTATCCCGGCGTCAAGGTCGACCTGAACATGGGCGAGCGCACCGTCGATATCATCGAAGAGGGATTCGATGTTGCGATTCGTCTGACGCCGCCGCCGGATTCAAGCTTGATCGTGCGCAGCCTCGCCACCTGGCGGCACGTGCTGTGCTGCTCGCACGCCTATCTCGAAAAACACGGGCGGCCGCAGGCATTGTCCGATCTGTCGGACCATAATTGCGTTCGCCATCTGCTCTATCCCTTTGGGGACGAGTGGCGCTTCGAGGATCGCAAGGGCGCGCAGGCATCGGTGCGGGTTTCCGGTAATTTGATGTCGAACAGCGGTGACATGCTGCGAACAGCGGCGCTTCAGGGCATCGGCATTTCCCTTGCGCCCGGTTTTCTGATCCATGACGATCTCGAGGCCGGCCGCTTGGTTCGCCTGCTGCCGGAATACCGGCCGGTCGAATTATCGATGAACGCGGTCTATCCGCATCGCCATCATCTCTCGGCGAAGGTCAGAATCTTTATCGACATGCTCGCGCATCACAGCGCAGAGCAGCAGAAGCTGATTAATCCGTATTCGTGAGGCGTCCGTCATTGCGAGCGAAGCGAAGCAATCCATAGGACTGCAAAGAAAGAATGGATTGCTTCCTCGCTGCGCTCCTCGCAATGACGTTGCCACAGTGAGCTGCAATGCCATAAGTTGCACCGACCAAAATGGGGTAGGCCACAGGATGCTTCCGCGCAAATCTGCGTCATCAAACCGTCGTGCGATGTTGTTTGCAGCAATAGCCCTTGCGTTCGCTATGGCTCCCCTGTCCGCTGCCGAATTCGGCCCGCCGCCGAACGGTGTGTTGTCGCTTGAAAAGCTGTCCAAAATCGACGATTTCATCAACGACCAGGTCACGACGGGCAAAATTCCCGGCGCCATCGTCCTGATCCAGCGTCACGGCAAGCCGGTCTATTTCAGATGTTTCGGCAAGCGCGATGTCGACGCCGGCATCGAGATGACGGCGGATGCGATCTTTCCGATTCATTCGGTGACGAAAACCATCACCAGCTTCGCAGCAATGATGCTGGTCGATCGCGGCAAGATCGCACTTGGCGATCCCGTCACTAAATATATTCCGTCATTCGCCGACCAGAAGGTCGGCGTCGAGCGCAAGGACGACACCGGCCGTCCGGTGCTCGACCTCGTGCCGCTGGTCCGGCCGATCACGATCGAGGATCTGCTTCTGCATACCTCCGGGATCACCTACGGCTTCTATGGCGAAGGATTGGTGAAGGCCGCCTATGGCAGCATCTATCTCGGCGATTTCGACAATGCCGGGTTCGCCGAACGAATCGCCAAAGTGCCGCTCGCGGAGCAGCCGCGCACGCTGTGGGATTACGGGCATTCGATCGACGTGCTCGGCCGCGTCATCGAGGTCGCGTCGGGACAGTCGCTGTACCAGTTCGAAAAGACGCAGCTGCTCGATCCCCTCGGCATGACCACGACCAAATTCTTCCTGACCGATCCGGCCGAGCGGGCCCGCTATGCCCAGCCGCTGCGCCGCGACCGCCATGTCGAGCGCAATTCGCTTGATGTCACGCGGTGGGAATCCGGCGGCGGCGGGATGGTCTCGACCATCGCCGATTTCGCGCGTTACGGGCAGATGCTGCTGAACGGCGGCACCCTGGACGGCAAGACCTATCTCAGTCCGGCGACCTTTGCGGCGATGACCACCGACCATATCGGCCCGGGTTCGGGTGTTGCGCGCAATTATTTCTACTATCCGGGCGACGGCTTTGGCTTCGGCTATGGTTTCGGCGTCCGCACCGATCCCGGTAATGCGGTGCCTCCGCCGCCGGGCTCGCTGGGCGAGATCAAATGGGACGGCGCCACCGGCGTCTATATCGTGGTCGACCGTGCCCAGGATATGTTCTTTGTGCTGATGGAAGACGCTCCATCAGGGCGGTTGCACGTCCAGGTGAACCTGAAGAAGTTGGTTTACGACGCGTTCGAAAAATGATCGAACGACGGCTCACCTGGAGCCGAATGAATGCCGCGCAAGATCAACGAAAACAGTCAGGGCGCCAGGGCAAGGGCTCGCATCGCCGCGCTCGACCGCGCGCGCAGTTTCATCATTCTGCTGGTGCTGATCCACCATTCCGTCGTCAATTACACCCATTTCGGCAGCGGCGACAAAATGCGCTGGCTCGGCTTCGACCTGGTGGTGCTGTTCAACGACAGTTTCTTCATGGCCTGCATGTTCCTGATCTCCGGCCTGTTCGTCCATGGCAGCCTGACGCGACGGGGCGCGGCCAATTTCCTCGGCAATCGTGCCTGGCGGCTCGGCGTGCCGTTTTTGATCTCGGTCTTCGTGCTGATGCCGCTCGCCTATTATCCGACCTTCCTGCGCTATCACTTGCCCGGCACGACCGACTTCAACTTCTTCCATTTCTGGTGGCACACGCTGACGATTGGACCGTGGCCCTCGGGGCCGGCATGGTTTTTGTGGGTGCTACTGGCGCTGGATTTTATCGCCGCCGCGGTGTGGTCGGTTGCGCCGCGCGTTCTCGCGACGCTGGGCTGGGCGATCTTCGCTCTCCGCGACCGGCCGGTGACGGCCTTTGTTGGATTTCTGATCTTCTCGGTCGTCGTCTATCTGCCGATGCACCTGATATTCGGCGATACCAGCTGGCTGGAGCCGGGCGGCTATCCGCTGCCGATCCAGACCAGCCGGATCCTGCTCTACGCCGGCTATTTCCTGACCGGTGTCGGCATCGGCGCCGTCAGTCTCAAGGCTGGCATTCTCGCGGAGAATGGTGAGGTCGTAAAACGCTGGCCGGTCTGGGCCGCCGTTTCACTGCTGTTCTATGGCGCGATCCTGTCGCTGGTCTATGCCCACCACAATTGGCTGGTGGATTTCAACGCGCCGCCGCTGTCGTGGCGAGCCGGTTATGGCCTCGCCTTTGCGCTGTTCAGCGCGGCGATGACGGTTACAGTCCTGGTGGGATCGCTGCGGCTTTCGGAATCCAGACTTGGCCTGCTCGACGCGATGCAGCCGTCGGCCTACGGCATCTTCCTCTTCCACTACATCTTCATCATCTGGCTGCAATACGCGGTGTACGACTATTCGTGGCCGGCCGGCGTGAAGGCCGCGGTCGTATTCGCCGCCACGCTGGCGCTGAGCTGGGTGCTTACGGCGATGCTGCGGAAGATTCCAGTGGTGGCGCGGATGATTTAGTACACAAGGCCGCCCCGGCGACGGTACGCCCCCTCTCCCATGGGGAGAGGGTTGGGGTGAGGGGGTACGGTCTATCGAAGGAGCTTAACCCCTCACCCGGATTTCTCGCTTCGCGTGAAATCCGACCTCTCCCAATGGGAGAGGTGAAGAAGCACGTCGCATCTGCCCTACGGCTTCAGCAACAACTTCTGCACCCGCCAGTTCAATAGCTCCGCCACATACAGCACGTTCTCCGACGGACACGCCATCGCGTGGATCCAGCCGAACTGCTTGAGCTGTTTGCCGGACTGGCCGAGTACGCCGAGCACCTTGCCATCGAGCGTCAGCTTGTAAATGCGGCCGGGCCAGGCGTCGGAAGAGTACAGCACCTGATTGGGTGGCGGCGTGATGCAGAGCGCCCAGGGCGAGCCCGGGAAAAACGTGCCGCCGGCCATCATCGCTTCATCCGGTATCTTGCCGATCGCAGGTTTTGCGTCCGGCGGCACCGGCACGTTGATGGTGAACTGACGCAGGAATTTTCCGTCGCCGTCGAAGACCTGGATCCGGTGGTTGCCGCGATCGGCGACATAGACATTGCCGTTGGCGTCGGTCGCGATCGAGTGCGGGGTGTTGAACTGGCCGGGCTCCTTGCCGCGGTCGCCCCACGACTTCAGCCAGTTGCCGTCCTTGTCCACCTTGGCGACGCGTGAATTGATGTAGCCGTCGCTGATGAAGGTGTTGCCGGCCTTGTCCCAGGCCACGTCGGTGACCTGGCGAAACCGGCCGTCCTCGGCGGGCAGCGGCGGTTTTGGATGTTTCAGCGGCGCGGTATCCTCGTCGGAGGCTTCCTGCTTGCGACCGAACACCATGACGACGCGGCCTTCGGGATCGAACTTGATCACCATGTCCGAGCCCTTGTCGGTCACCCAGATGTTGTCCTGCGGATCGATCTTGACGGTGTGCCCGAACGACCACGCATACAGGTTCTTGCCGATCTCGCGGACGAACTGGCCTTTCGCATCGAACTCCAGCAATTGCGTCGCGGCGGCGGCGTAGGCCGGCCCCGAAGTGTTGCCACGCGAAAGTGCAAAGACATGCCCCTTGGAATTGACCGAGACGCCGGACACTTCGCCGAAATACATGTTCGGCGGCAGCTTCAGCGGATTGGGGGCGGAATTGAAGGCGATGGAGGGGACCGCCTGTTGTGCAAACGCCGACGGTGCAATCAGCAAAATCAGTCCGGCCAGCCAGTGCCGCATGTCATCCTCCACAAGGGTCTTGTTGCTTTTGTCCGGGGGATGCTAGTCGATGGCTGTCCGCTCTGCACGTGCTGGCGGCGTCATGACCGGTCATCCTCCCTTGCATAGCGCGCCGGTCTATCAAGAAGTCTCCTCAGGCAACCGGGCTTTGCATGTCATCTCGAAATTTCAGATCGGTTTTGTTCGCGCTTGCAGCATGCGTGCTGCTGAATGGCCCGGCTTTGGCGGGTTATCCCGATCGCCTCGTCAAGATAGTGGTGCCGTTTGCGCCCGGCGGTGGCACCGACGTGGTCGCGCGCACGCTGGCGCAGGAGATGGCCCGGGATCTCGGCGTCTCCGTGATCATCGAGAACAAGCCGGGGGCAGGGACCATCATCGGAACCCAGAGCGTCGCGACCAGCGCACCCGATGGATACACGCTGCTGATGGGCACGTTCGCGAATGCGGTCAATCCCAGCCTGCAGGCGAAACTGCCCTATGACGCGCACCATGATTTCGCGGCCGTGGCGCTGGTGGCGCGTTCTTTCAACATCGTCGTGGTCAATCCAGCTTCCCCGATCAAATCGATCGCGGATTTGATCGCGGCGGCAAAGGCCGAGCCCGACAAGCTCTCTTACGGCACCTATGGTACCGGCACCTCGGCGCATCTGGCGGGCGAACTGTTCAAGCATATGGCCAAGGTCAATCTGACGACGGTGCCCTATAAGGGCGCCGCGCCAGGGATTACCGACCTGATCGGAGGACAGATCCAGGTCATGTTCACGACGGTGGCAAGTGCTGCCTCGCTGGTCGAGGCCGGCCAGTTGCGCGCGATCGCCGTGACGTCGGCGGAGCGCTCGCCGGCATTCCCGCAACTGCCGACGGTGTCCGA
Organism: uncultured Alphaproteobacteria bacterium; assembly: GCA_963836765.1. GTDB lineage: Bacteria > Pseudomonadota > Alphaproteobacteria > Rhizobiales > Xanthobacteraceae > Bradyrhizobium. The sequence continues at coordinate 313,931 of CAWILG010000008.1, read as the reverse complement.
AGCCGGAGTTCCCGGCTACGCGGCGGAAGCCTGGTATGGCCTGTATGCTCCGGCCAAAACTCCGCCTGAGGTCATCGACCGTCTCAACAAATCGGCCGCAAAGGCCGTTCAATCCGAGGCGTTCAAGAAACTCGGCGTCAACGAGGGCCTCGTCATGGTCGCGCAGCCGCCGGACGCGCTCGATCGCTATTTTCAAGGCGAGGAAGCGCGCTGGCGCAAGGTGATCCAGGACGCCGGCATCAAGCCCGAATAGGGAATATTGTTCACTCCCTGGGGTTGCATAGACGGCTTCCACCTCAACAACGAGCCGTCAACGAGCCATTCAAACCCAGGGAGGATGACCATGTCCGGCATGGCACGACGCGTACTGGCTGCGGCCAGCTTGATTTCGATCTGCATGGTCCTGCCGGCTTCAGCGCAGGAAACCGTCCGCATCCGTGGCACCGTCGAGCGCATCGAAGGTACGGTCTATGTGGTCAAGAACCGCGACGGCGCCGAGGTGAAGCTGACGACGGTCGTCGACAATCCGCTGTTTGTCGCGATCGTTCCGGCGAAAATGGCCGATATCAAACAGGGCATGTTCGTCGGCTCCGCCGGCATGATGCAGGAAGACGGCACCCAGAAAGCCATCGAGGTCCACATCTTCCCGGAATCGATGCGCGGCACCGGCGAGGGCCATTATGACTGGGACCTGCTGCCGAAGAGCAAGATGACCAACGCCAACGTCGAGCAGGCCGTCAACAGCGTCAACGGCCAGGAGCTGTCGGTGAAATACAAGGACGGCGAGAAGAAGCTGCTGGTGACGCCCGAGACCGTTGTCGTCACCTACGAGTTCGGTAAGCGGGAAGAGATTGTGCCCGGCACCAAGATCTTCGTGGCGGCGGCCAAAAAGCAGCCTGACGGCACGTTGCAAACCCCGCGCATTACCTACGGCAGAAACGGGCAGGGTCCAGCGTTCTGATGCCGTGTTGTCGGCGGGTTGCGCTTTCGATCCTGATCCGTTCCGCCGGTTCCCATGATGGCTGGCGCGATCGTCGATGCACCGACCCGTGGCGATTCTTGTCGTTCTCTTTATCCAAGGTTGGATGAAGATGAATTGCTACCTGGAATTTATCGTCCGCTGGATTTTGCGCCTGTCGTCATTTTTGAGGACGAATTTCCGACGCGAAGCGCCGATCACTTCTTCTGGCGTCGCACTGCAGCAACGCAAATCTCGATTGTGACGCAACGATCGGTTCCCTAGAACGTTTGGGTATCGGGAACGCCGGCCGAAGAGACCGGCACGAGGCTGGAGTCCGTCATGTGGATCCTGTTGCTGGTGCCGTTTATCGGCTTGCTGTGGGTGCCCTTCTACAATTTCCTTGAGCCGTCGCTGTTCGGATTTCCCTTCTTCTACTGGTACCAGCTCGCATGGGTGCCGATCTCGTCGCTGCTGATCTGGCTGGTCTATCGCAGCCGCATGCCTGACGAAGCGCCTTGAGAGAAGGGCTTGGCCATGGCCGATCAGATCGAATGGGTCTCGCTCTCCGTCTTCATCTTCTTCTTTGCGCTCGTTACCGTGATGGGTTTCTTCGCGGCGCGCTGGAAGGCCGGTCCGGTCAACGAACATCTCGATGAATGGGGACTGGGCGGACGCCAGTTCGGCACCTGGATCACCTGGTTCCTGGTCGGCGGTGATTTCTATACCGCCTACACCGTGATCGCGGTGCCGGCGCTGGTCTATGCGGTCGGCGCCTACGGTTTCTTCGCGCTGCCTTACACCATCATCGTCTATCCCTTCGTGTTCGCGATCATGCCGGTGCTGTGGAAGGTTGCGCATGCCAACGGCCATGTCACCGCGGCCGATGTCGTCCACGGCACCTACAATTCGCGAGGGCTCGAACTGGCCGTTGCGATGACGGGCATGGTCGCGACCATGCCCTATATCGCCCTGCAACTGATCGGCATGGGCGTGGTGATCAAGGCGATGGGACTGACCGGCGAATTGCCGCTCGTCGCCGCCTTCATCATTCTCGCGCTCTACACCTATAGTTCCGGCCTGCGCGCGCCGGCGCTGATCGCCTTCGTCAAGGACATCATGATCTACATCGTGGTGCTGGTGGCCGTGGTCGTGGTGCCGGCAAAACTCGGTGGCTACGGCGCGGTGTTTGCCGCGGCCAACGATGCGTTTGTCGCCAAAGGCGGTGCGACCGGGCTCCTCCTGAAACCGGCGCAGATGCTGCCCTATGCGACACTGGCGCTGGGTTCGGCGCTCGCGGCCTTCATGTATCCGCACACGCTGACCGGCATCTTCGCGTCGAAATCGGCCGACACCATTCGCAAGAATGCGATCCTGCTGCCGGCCTACACGCTGCTGCTCGGCCTGATCGCGCTGCTCGGCTACATGGCCCATGCCGCCCATATCAAGGTGGCTTCGCCCAACGACGTCGTGCCCGCGCTGTTCCAGGCGCTGTTCCCGTCATGGTTCGCAGGTTTTGCGTTTTCGGCGATCGCGATCGGCGCGCTGGTGCCGGCCGCCGTGATGAGCATCGGCGCCGCCAATCTGTTCACGCGCAACGTCTGGAAGTCCTACGTCAATCCCGGCATCAGCCATGCCGGTGAAGCCGCGGTGGCGAAAATCGCCTCGCTGGTGGTCAAGGTCGGCGCACTCGCCTTCATCCTGTTCCTGCCGACGCAATATGCGCTCGACCTGCAATTGCTCGGCGGCCTGTGGATTTTGCAGACCTTTCCGGCGCTGGTGTTCGGATTGTTCACGCGCTGGTTCCGCGCCGAAGGCCTGCTGCTCGGCTGGGCGGCCGGCATCGGCTGGGGGTCGTGGACGGCGTGGAGCAATGGCCTGAAGCCGCTCGCGACGATCGACCTCGGCGGCGCCAGCTACGTGTTCTATGTCGGGCTCGGTGCGCTGATCCTCAACATTGTGATCGCCGCGGTCGCCACCGTCATTGTCGGGCTGATTTCGCCGAAGCGAATCGGCGCTACTGCTCGATCCTGATATTGCCGGCCCTGGCGACCTCGGCCCACCGCGCGAGGTCGGCTGCCAGGATTTTCGCGAATTCGTTCCGATGAATTGCCGACGGTGTCGATACCGAGCAGCCTGAGGCGGGCGATCACGTCGGGCAATTTGGCGATCCGCATCAATTCGCTCTCGAGCTTGCTTACAATCGCCGGCGGCGTGCTCTTGGGCACGAAGATGCCGCTCCACAGCACTGCGTCGACGTCGGCTCCGGCCTCCTTCAGGGTCGGCACGTCGGGCAAGTCCTCCATCCGCATCGGTGCCGCGACCGCGAGCGCGCGCACCGTCCCCGCCTTGACTTGGCTGACGACGGGGCCGGCGTCCGCAATGGTCGTGGTCACCTGGGCGGAAATCACCGCCAGCACCGACTCGTTGGCGCTCTTGTAGGGAATGACCTGCATCGGCGCGCCGGTCTTCTGCTTGAACAGTTCGGTCACGAGCTGGAACGAGGCCGATGAGCTTGCGTAGTTCATCTTGTCGGGATTGGCCTTGGCATAGCTGACCAGATCCGCCACCGATTTGATCGGCGACGACGCGTTGACGACCATGATCAGCGGAAACGAGGCGAGTTCGGAGACCGCGACAAAGTCCTTCATCGGCGTCGTAGGGCAGCTTGGCATAGACGGCGGGATTGATCGATATGCCGCTGGCGCTCATCAGCGTCGTGTACCCGTCGGGTGCGGATTTGGCGACATACTCGGTCGCGACGATCGCGCCGCCGCCGGGCTTGTTCTCGACGATGACGGGCTGGCCAAAACTTTCGGACAGTTTCTGCCCGTAGACGCGCGCGATGATGTCGTTGCCGCCGCCGGCGGCGAAGCCGACGATGATGTGAATGGCGCGCGATCGGATATTTTGAGGCGTCTTCCTGCGCGGACGCGGGCGCGATGATCGCCAGCAATCCAAGAAACGTACCAATCAGGCAAGTCCGGCCCGGCGTTCGCATGGAATTGGTCCCTTCAAAACGATCGGAAATTCAAAGCCGCGTCACGTGAACATGCAGTACGGCGGCCTTGCCGTCGTCGAGCGCCGCAAAGGCGCGATCGATGGCGGCTGCAAGCTCGTCCGGCTCGGTGACGCATTCGCCGTAGGCGCCGAACGCTTTTGCCACGTCGGAAAAATCCCGCCGGTCGCCCTGGCGGCCGGACGTCAGCCGCGACTGGAACTGGTCGGTCTCGGCGGCGATGCCCTTCGGATAGACCCGCTGCACCGCCGATTTCACCGCCTGCCAGCCGCCATTGTCGAGCACGATGGTGAAAATCGGTATCTGATATTGCTGCGCCACCGCATAGACGCTGTCCGGCGAGGAGAAATGAAATCCGCCGTCGCCGATCACCTGCACGATGCGGCGATCGGCCTTCGCGAGTTTCAGCCCCAATGCCATGCCGCCGCTGAAGCCGAGGCCGCCGCCGGCAAGGCCAACGTAACTTTGCGGCTTGGTACGCGTCACGTGTTCCTGCAGGATAGGACCATTGCGGATGGCTTCATTGAGAACGACGTCATCCTGCGAAAGCTTTCCGCTCAGCGTCGCGAATACAAAGGCCGGGTTGAGCGCGCCGGTCACGCCCTTGCTCGCGCTCGCGGCCGCGCGGCGCTTGGCGGATGCGTCGCGCGCGCCGCTCCAGCTCGCGATGCGTCCGGCGACGCGCGTGCGATATGCGTCATCGGCGCGAGCCTCGACCGCATCGAGCACCTGCTGCAGCACCACCGCGCAATCGCCCTGGACCCTCATATCGGTCGGAAATCCCCACATCGGAAAATCCGACTTCAAGGGATCGAGATCGATCTGGATCCATTTCATCGCATTCGCCCGCCCGGCATATTTCGGCACGAACGGCACGTCGCAATCGAGCAGCAGGCCGAGATCGGCGCCTTCGAGCAACGGCAGCGGGTCGGCGCCGGCAAAGCACGGCGAATCCTGCGGGATATTGAGATCGATCGAATTGAACTCGGCGACGCGGATGCCGGTCGCTCGCGCCAGCCGGTCGAGGATCGCGACCGCCTGCGGCTTGCGGCCGAGATAGGCCGCGAACGCGACCGGGTTTTCCGCCGCCATCAGGGTTTTAGCGATGGCGTCGACGCGCGCAGGCTCGATGCCGCCGGCATGCACGCTGCCGTAGCGCGCGGGCGGATAGGCCGGCATCGCGGCCTCGTCCCATTCTTGCGCAAGCGTCTCGCGTGGCAGCATCATGTAAACCGGGCCCGGCGGATCGCTGTGCGCAAACGCGCTGGCGCGGGCCAGGGCTTCCTTCACCACGACGCCGGAGGGCAGCGAATATTCCCATTTGACGTAAGGGCGGACGATGCTCGCGATATCGAAGGGGTCTTGCACGAAGTGCACATAGCTGTCGCGCGATCCCGTCAGTTCGCCATGAAGTGTGTGCGGCGCGCGGCCGGCGAACAGCATCACCGGCAGGCGGTAACGGAACAAATTCTGGATCGCCATGCAGGCATTCGCCGTGCCGGCGTCGACATGCACCAGCACCGCCTGGGCCCGCCCGGTCGCCAGCGCGTAGCCGCCGGCCATATGCACCGCCACCACTTCATGCGGGCACAGGATCATCTCGGGATGTTTGCGGCCCTCCTTGTCCCAGCGCGCCATTTCCTCGATCAGCGACACATGGTCGGTGCCGAGATTGGCGAAGATGTATTCGACGCCGAGATCGACCAGCCCTTCGAGGAAATAATGCGCGGTGGTGTGACGGCCCATGCGCTATCGCTTCTCGGCGACGAATTTGTTGCGCAAGGTGCCGATGCCAGTGATGTCGATCTCGACGACGTCGCCGGCCTTGAGGTCCGGCGAGGCGCCGTCGGTGCCCATCCAGATCACGTCGCCCGGCCACAGCGTAAAATATTTCGTCAGCTCGACGATGAACGGCACAACGCCGAAGATCATGTCGTTGGTGTGGAAGCGGCCGGTCTCCTTGCCGTTGACCTTGATGACGGTTTCCATCTTGTCGAGGTCGACATCGGTTTCGATCCAGGGACCCATCGGCTTGAAGGTGTCGGCGTTCTTGGCGCGCCACAGCCCGCGATCCGCCTTCTGCCAGGTGCGTTCGCTGACGTCGTTGCCGATGGTGTAGCCGAACACGCACGACATCGCGTTGGCTTCGGTCAGATGCTTTGCCTTCTTGCCGATCACGACGACGAGCTCGCCCTCGTAGTGGATCTTTTCAGTCGCAGTCGCCGGAATCACGACGTCCTCGTCATGCCCGATCAGCGCGTTCTGGGCGCGGTAGCCGATCTCGGGCCGGTCAGGCACGTTCGGGACCGTGCCGGCCTTGTCGGCGGCTTCCTTGAGATGCTTGAGGTAGTTGAGACCGACGCAATAGAAGGTGCGGGGGATCAGCGGCAGTTCGATCTTGACGTCCTTCAGCGCACGGGATTGCGGCGTGCGCTGCCATTCGCCGAAGGGGTCGCCGCTGACGGCGATGACTTTGTCGCCCTCGACGACGCCCCAAGAGGTCTTGCCGGCCGCCGTGAATTTGAGCCAACGCATGAAATGTCCTCTTGTTGTTATTCGGCCGCGGCTTGCGGCCGGGTTTTCCAGGCGCCGGCGGCAGGACGCCGCAAGCCGAGATTTTCGCGCAGCGTCTTGCCGGTGTAATCCTTGTGGAACAGCCCGCGGCGCTGCAATTCCGGCACGACGTGGTTGACAAAATCGGCATAGGAGCCGGGCACATAGGTCGCGGCGATGACAAAACCGTCGCAACCGCGGCCGACGAACATTTCTTCCAGCCTGTCGGCGATCTCCTTCGGCCCGCCCACGATCGCGTCCTGGGTCTGGCCGCGACCGGAGAAGGTGATGAAGTCGCGCGTGCTTGGATTGGTTTTGCCGGAGGTTTTCAGTACGCCGTCGCGGATGCCGAGCATACCCTGCATGCCCTGCAGTTCTTCGGTCGTCAGCGGCTCGTCGATGCCCTTGGCGCCGAAATCGAAATTCAGTCCCTCCGCTAGCAGCGACAGCGCATCGATCTCCAGCGGCAGCTTGCCGATCAGCGCCATCTTGTCCTCGGCCTCGGCCCTGGTCGCCGCGCATACCGGCGTGATCAGATTGCAGAGGAACATCTGGTCGGGATCGCGGCCGGCCTTGGCGGCTTCGTTGCGGATCGCGTCATAGCCCTGTTTGGCATTTGCCAGATTGCGCGCGGCGGTGAAGATCACCTCACCCCATCGGCCGGCAAAGCGCTGGCCGCGGCCGGAAGCGCCGGCCTGGATGACGACCGGATGACCCTGCTGCGAGCGCGGTACCGTGAACGGCCCGCGCGACTTGAAGAAGGCGCCCTTGTGGTCCAGCCGTTTCACCTTGGCCGGATCGGCAAAGCGTCCGCTCTTCTTGTCGATGATCAGCGAGCCGTCTTCCCAGGAATCCCAGTGGCCGAGCACGACTTCCATGAACTCGTCGGCGCGGTCGTAACGCAGATCATGCTCCAGATGCTGGTCGCGCCCCATGTTGTGGGCTTCGCCGTCATTGACCGAGGTGACGACGTTCCAGGCGGCGCGGCCGTTGGTCATGAGATCGAGGGTAGCGAAGCGGCGCGCCACGTCGAACGGCTCGTAATAGGTGGTCGAACAGGTCGAGGCCAGGCCGAGCTTTTCGGTCACCATGCCCATCGTGGTCAGCACCACGATCGGGTCCATCTTCACGCATCGGATGCCGTATTCCACGGTATGTGCGTGGTCGCTGCCGTAGCGATCCGGCATCGCCAGGCGGTCGTCGAAGAACGCCATGTGGAATTTGCCGGCTTCGAGGACCCGGGCGATCTCCTGATAATAATCCGCCGACATCGAATCGTCGCGAGATTCCGGGTGCCGCCATGAACTCGGCAGGTTGGTGCAGTTCTGCGCCTGCAGGAAACCAACCATCGCCATTTGCCGTGTCATGTCGTTCTCCCTTTGTCGGCCAGAGCCGGTTACCCGGCTCTCATCTTCTTCTTGACGCGTTTTCTTCACGCGAACCGGATCGTACGTCGTTTGAAAACGCTATGGACGAAGTCTCAGGCGAGATCGAGCCCGGTGGCGAGGTTGTATTCGCCGGCCAGCGCCTTCAGCTTGTCCCAGGTCGCATCCTCGATCTCGATGCCTTCGGCTTTACGTTTTTGTTCGCGGATGTATTCGATCTCGCCCGGATACAATACGCCGGTCGACCCCTCCGATGGCGGCGTTTCCTTGAGATAGCGGGCGAATTCGGCGACTTCCTTCTTGAAATCCTTCAGCGGACGAAACGCCGCGACATTGAACACGGCCATGAAGCATCCGTCGTTATGCCGCCCGGTCGGCTCGACGCCGAAGCCAAGCCCGGTCAGCAGGCCGCACAGCACTTCGACCATCGCGGCCAAGCCGCTGCCCTTGTAGCCTTCGCTGCCGCCGAGTGGCAGCAACGCGCCGCCCTTGCGATATTGCCTGGGATCGGTGGTATGCCGTCCCTCGCTGTCGACGATCCAGCCGGTCGGGATTTCCTCGCCGCGCGAAACCGCCAGCGCGATCTTTCCCGCCGCGACCGCCGAGGTCGCCATGTCAAGATAGAGCGGCGCGTCAAGGTCCGAGGGCACCGCAATCGAGATCGGGTTGGTCCCAAGCCGCGCCTCGCGGCCACCGAACGGCGCCACGATCTTCGGCGACCGGCCGGAATCGGCGGTAGCGATCCCGATCATGCCTTCCTTTATGGCCATCAGGGGATAGGCGGCGAGCCGCCCGACATGACTTTGTCGAAATACCGTGCAGGCGGCGACATTGGCGGTCTTCGCCTTTTCGATCGTCAGCGCCATCGCCTTGGCGTTGACGTGAAACCCAAAACCCCAATGGCCGTTGATCACCGTCGTGGTCGGCGATTCCTGCACGATGGTCCATTTCGCGCCGGGTACGATATGGCCGGCCTTGATGCGGTCGATATAGGTCGGGACCGCGATGATGCCGTGTGAATCATGGCCGGCGAGGTTGGCGTTGACGCAGCCCGAGGCCACGGCGCTGGCTTCCTCGTCCGAAGCGCCGGCGGCCCGAAGCAGCGCCGTGCCGATGCGTGTGAGACGGTCGGCCTGGACGATCGGCATGGGATTTCCTCGTTGCGGCCCGCGCGAACGGCGGGTCTTGTTCGTTGTCGCTGGCGGCATGGTCTCAAAGCGGTGGCTTGAGAGCAAGGGCAGAATATCCGGGTGGCCATGTCGCTGGCACGGCCTCGCGCGCTCCGAATTTCACAGGGCGAAACCGGCGGTTCGCCGTCCGGCAAATCCCGCCGCTGGGCCGCGCCGGCGGCAGGGTTACGAATTCATCAACGGAACCGTAATTCTCCGGGGATTCTGGCAGCGTTATTGGCGTTGCATTTACTCTGAATTGCGGTTTGGAGCCGACTATAACGACCATTTAGGCGTCTCCTCCGCATAAAATCCGCAGGGGCCGGCCGTGTTGCCCGCAGGGGAGCTCGAGGACGTTGAAGACCAGTATGGCGCGTACATTCGCGGCGTTGAACGCAACCAACGAAGCGATCCTGCATGCGAAATCGCCAGACGAATTGTACGAGAAGGTCTGCGAAGCCGCTTTTTCCAGCGGAGACTTCCTGGCGACGGCTGTCTTTTTGCTGGAGCCGGAGACCGGCCTCCTTCGTTTCGCCGCCGGCTTTGGCGAGGATACCGTCAGGTTGCGCAGTATCGATATTTCGATTGTTGCCAGTACGCCGGAGGGGTCCGGGGTCTGCGGGCAGGCCTTTCGCGACCAAAAGGTTTCCATCAGCAACGATTTTCTGAACGACGCGCGTTCGCTGGCCTGGCGTCACGGAGCGCGCGCCGGGCAGGTGGGTGCGGCGGCGGCGCTGCCGCTGACCTGCAATGGCCGCAGCGTCGGCGTGTTGCTCGTCACCCGGCAGGAACCGGGATCGATCGACCGCCCGATCGTCGCGCTGCTTGAGCGCATGTCGGCAAATCTCTCATTTGCGCTGGATAATTTCGACCATGAGGCGGCGCGCAAAAGCGGCGAGCGGGCGATGCGAAGGCTGGCCCGGATGTTCGGCGCCATCAGCGCGACCAACGAAGCCATCCTCCGCGCCAAGACCGAGCACGAGCTCTACCAGCGCGTTTGCGACGCCGCCGTTTACAGCGGAAAATCCGTCGCCACGGCCGTCCTGCTCGCCGAGCCGGATTCAATCTGGTTGAAGCCGGCCGCCGCCACTGGCGAGAGTTTTGATCTGATCATGCGGACGCAGTTCTCGATCGATCCCGATAACGAGTTCGGCAAAGGCGTCTGCGGTGAAGCGTTCCGGACCCAGCGGGCTTGCGTCAACCGCGACATTCCCAAGACGACACAAGGCGGGCCCTGGCAGCAGGCCGGACGCGAAGCCGGCGTCGTTGCCTGCGTTGCGATTCCCCTGATCAAGGCCGGCGAGAGCGTCGGCGTCTTGATGTTCTTTGTCGGCCAATCATGGGCGGTCGACGAAGAGATTATCGCGCTCCTGGCGCGGATTGCGGAGAACGTCTCGTTCGCACTCGATAATTTCGAGCGCTCGAAGGAGAAAGCCAAAACCGACGAGCAGAAGGAGCGGCTTTCGCGCATGTTCGCTGTTCTCAGCGAGACCAACGAAGCGATCATGCGGGCCAAGTCGCGAACCGAGCTGTTCGACCTGGTCTGCGAGGCCGCCGCCCATGGGGCGAAATTCAATTGCGTGACCATTGCGGTTGCCGAGCCCGGCAGCGAATTTTTCCGTGTCGTCGCCGCCCACGGCGCCAGCGCAGACGAGATGAGGAAGCAGCGGTTCGCCGTTACCGAATCACTGCCCGAGGGACGCGGCTTGATCGGGACGGCATACCGGACCCGGCGGGCCTGCATCAGCAACGACTTTCTGGCCGATGCGCGGACAAGGATCTGGCGCGACAACGCCTTGCGTGTCGGCGTCAAGGCTTCGGCGGCGATACCGCTGCTGAACGGGGATCGGGTCGAGGGCGTTATCGTCTTCAATTCGACGGAGCTGGGGACATTTACGCCCGAGCTGGTCGAGTTACTGGAGCGGTTGGCCGAGAACGTCGCCTTTGCGCTGGGCAATTTCGACCGCGCCGACGAGAAGGCGAGAACCGACCAGCAGCAGGTGCGGTTGACGCGCATGTTCGCAGCGCTCAGCGCAACCAATGAAGCGATCATGCGGGCCAAATCCCGCACCGAGCTTTATGAACTGGTATGCGAAGCCGCGGCCAAGGGCGGCAAGTTCACTTCCACGACCATTGGTCTGGTGCGGCCCGGCAAGGACTTTCTCAACATCGTTGCCAGCGCGGGTCCGACCGCCGAGGTGACCAGAGAGGTAAGGCTGTCTGTTAGGGAACACCGCCCCGAGGGCCAGGGGATAAGCGGCATAGCGTTTCGCTCGGGAAAGGCCTGCATTAGCAACGACTACCTCGCCGATTCACGCGGCACCACATTTCACGGATCGGTCCGTACTGACGGTGGAAGAGCGGTTGCCGCATTTCCTCTGTTCAGCAGTGGCGAACCCGTCGGCATTTTGCTCTTCATTGCCGCCGAGCAGGATGCGTTCACGCCGGACGCCGTGGATCTTCTGCAGCGCCTCGCGGACAATATCTCCTTTGCCTTCGGCAATTTCGATCTTGCCGATGAAAAGGCGAGAGCCGGCGAGCAGAAGGAGCGGTTGTCGCGGATGTTTGCCGCGCTGAGCGCGACCAACGAGGCGATCATGCGGGCCAAATCCCGCGACGAGTTGTTCGAACTGGTATGCGAAGCCGCGGCGAAAGGCGGACGATTCAACTCGACCAGCATCATCCTGGCGCGGCCCGACAGCGACTATCTCGACATGGCCGCCGTCGCGGGGCCGACTGCAAGCAACGCGCGTCGGCTGAAGGTCTCGATCAACGAGGCCGTTCCGGAAGGGCGCGGGCTGTGCGGGACGGCGTTCCGTTCGCGTCTGGCCTGCATCTCGAACGATTTTCCGAGCGACCCGCGCGGCGCGGCGTTTCAAGACGTCATTCACAGCGAGGGTGCAAAGTCGGGTGCGGCATTTCCGCTGCTGGTCGACGGGACACCCGTTGGCGTGATGCTCTTCATCTCCTCCGAAAGTGACACATTCACTTCCGAATTCGCCGAGCTGCTGCAACGGCTTGCCGACAACGTGTCCTTTGCGCTCGAAAGTTTCGATCGCGCCGACGAAAAGGCCAGAACCGAAGAGCAAAAGCAACGGCTGACGCGCATGTTCGCGGCGCTGAGCGCGACCAACGAAGCCATCATGCGGGCGAAGTCCCGCGGCGAGCTGTTTGAACTGGTCTGCGAGGCCGCTGCCGTCGGCGGCCAATTCACCTCTACGGCCATCGCGCTGCTGCAGCCGGGCGAGGATTTCCTGCAAAACGTCGCATCCGCTGGACCCGACCGGGCGCGGGCAAAAGAGGTGCGATTGTCGGCCGATGCCAGCCGCCCCGAGGGGCAGGGCCTTACCGGGGTCGCAATCCGCACGCGAAAACCCTGCATCAGCAACGACTATCTGGGTGAATTCGGCACCTCGGCGCATTTCTACACGGTCGTGCGCGATAGCGGGACCCGGTCCGGCGCCGCTGTTCCGCTGTTGAAGAACGGCGAGGCCATCGGCGCACTGGTGTTTCTCTCCAGCGAGTTCGGTGCGTTCAGCCCCGAATTGATCAGGTTGCTGCAGCGGTTGACCGAGAATGTCGCGTTCGCGCTCGACAATTTCGACCGCGCCGATGAAAAGGCGCGGGCCGACGCGCAGAAGGAGCGCCTGTCGCGCATGTTCGCGGCGCTCAGCGCCACCAACGAAGCGATCATGCGGGCGGGATCACGTGCCGAACTCTATCAATTGGTGTGCGAAGCGGCAGCGAATGGCGGCAAGTTCACTTCCACCACCATCGCGCTGGTGAAGCCCGACAGCGACTATCTCGACATCGTCGCCACCGCCGGACCGACCGCAGAGGGGGCATGGGAGGTCACCCTCTCGGTCAATGAGGCGCATCCGGAGGGGCGCGGAGCGTGCGGCAGGGCGATCCGTTCACGGCGGGCCTGCATCATCAATGATTATTTCGCCGATCCGCATACCCGCGTTTTCCATGCCAGGGCTCGCAGCGATGGCACCAAGTCCGGCGCGTCCTTTCCGTTGTTCGCGCGCGGCCAGGTGGCCGGCGTCATGATTTTCGTCGCAACCGAAAAGGACACGTTCACGCCGGAATTCGCCGAGCTCCTGCAACGGCTGGCCGACAACGTGTCGTTCGCGCTGGAGAGCTTCGACCGCGCCGACGAGAAGAACAAGGCCGACGAGCGGATCGAATATCTGGCATCGCACGACAGCCTGACCCATCTCCCCAATCGAGAGATGTTCAACGAATTGCTTCGCCATGCGATCGATGCCGCTGGCCGTTACCGCCGGAAATTTGCCCTGCTGTTCATCGATCTCGACAGGTTCAAGATCATCAACGATTCGCTCGGCCACGATGCCGGCGATATGTTGCTGGTGGAAATCGCGGGCCGGTTACGCGACGCCCTGCGCGCGAGCGACGTCGTGGCCCGGCTCGGCGGCGACGAATTCGTCGTCATCCTGGAGGAAGCCGCCGAACGCCATGACGTCGAACGCGTCGCCGGCGAGCTTTTATCGGCGCTCAGCCAGCCGCTGCAGTTGAGCGGCCACGAATGCCATACCACGGCATCGATCGGTATCGCGATGTACCCGTCCGACGGCGCCGACATGCAGACGCTGACCAAGAATGCCGACATGGCGATGTATCTTGCCAAGGAAGACGGCAAGAACGGCTTCCGCTTCTTTACCAAGGAGATCAAGGCGCAGTCGATCGAGCGCCTGACACTGGAGGCCGCCTTGCGCCGCGCTCTGGAGCGCGACCAGTTCTCGCTGCACTACCAGCCTAAAGTCGATATGGCGAGCGGGCAGATCACCGGCGTCGAGGCGTTGTTGCGCTGGACTCATCCGGACCTCGGCATGGTGTCGCCAGCGCAATTCATTCCACTCGCCGAGGAGATCGGGCTGATCGTCCCGATCGGGCGCTGGGTGTTGAAGGAAGCCTGCGCGCAGAACATGGCCTGGCAACGCCGCGGCTTAAGGCCGGTGACGATGGCGGTCAATCTCTCGCCGCGGCAATTCGCCGACGCGCACCTGCTGCAGGACGTCGACGAGGCCTTGCTGGCAAGCGGCATGTCGCCGGTATTGCTGCAACTCGAAGTCACCGAAAGCATGGTGATGCGCAACGTAACGCGCGCGATCAAGGTGCTCGACGCGATCCAGAGCCGCGGCATCCGGCTTGCGATCGACGATTTCGGAACCGGCTACTCGTCGATGTCGTTGATGAAGCAGTTTCCGATCGACACCATCAAGATCGACCGTTCCTTCGTTCGCGACCTGCCGGATGATTCCGAGGATCGGGCCATCGCGCAGGCGATCATCAGCATGGGCAAGGCGCTCGGGATGACGATCATTGCCGAAGGCGTCGAAACCGTCGAGCAGGAGGCGTTCCTGCGCAATCATTCCTGCGACGAAATGCAGGGCTTCCTGTTTTCCAAGCCGCTGCCGCCCCGGGAAATAGCCGATCTGCTGCGCGCCGCGCCGCGGTTTGTCTCGCCGCCGCTTCAGCCTGAAGGCGGCGACGCTCCCGAACACGCCGTTCCGCGATCAAGCCTGAAAAGCGCTGTCGTCTGACGGCTGCGGGTGCAGGTCGCGGACATCGGAATCGGTGGAATCCACCTTGCGCGAGAAATCGTACGGCCATGGCTGGAACGTCTGGCCAGCCAGCGATTGGAACAGAATCCTGGCGCCCGCCGCGTAGGTCGCGCCATCGGATAATCCCAACCGGGCGGCGCTGCCCGGCGGCAGTTTCATCGAAATGTTCTGCACCTCCATCGCCGGACCCCACCACCATGCCGGGGCCGGCGGCCGCTCATCCTCGCCAAGCGCCCGCCAACGTACAAATTCGTCGACAACGCGCTCGAATTGCAGCTTGGCGGCCGGATGCATCATCGAAATCCCTTGTTGGCGCGATGATAGCCGTACCCGCGGGCGGCGCAATGCGCGTCGGCGGCGGTGCAGTCAGCCGCCTTCCGGCCGTGCGATCCAGACCAGGCCGTGCCATGTCTCAGTGCCGAGCGGTTCGGAATAGTCCAGTGATGCGGCGCGCTGCATGTTCAGCCGTCCGATGACGGCCCGGGAGCGCAAATTGTCCGCCGAGGTGTAGGCGAGCACTTCCCTCAATTGCGCGCGCGCGAAAACATCGCGCAATGAAGCCCTGGCGGCTTCGGTGGCATAGCCGCGGCCCCAGGCCGAGCGCACCAGGCGCCAGCCGATGTCGGCATGCGGTCCGAGCGGATGATGTGGCCTCGACGGCATGACGCCGGCATAGCCGAGGAATTGCCCGGTGGCATCTTCCAGCGCCCAGCGACAAAAGCCGTGGTTTTTAAACGTCGTCACATAGCGATCGAACTTGGCGTCGCTTCGGGCGCGATCCAGCGGACCGCCCAAATCCTGGGTGACGTCAGGCGCGTTGTTCAAGGCGGCAAATGCAGCCCGGTCGGATTCCCGCCAGCTCCGAAGCGTCAACCGTTCCGAACGAATCTCCACCACCGCTCTCGCAGGCTATTTCTCCTCCGCCGCCGTCGAGGTCGCCGGACCCTCGCCCATGATCAGCAACACGGCGTCTTCATCCTTGGCGCCGTCCCAATGCACCTGCTTGCCGAAATGCGTCACAAAACTCCCGGCGGGCATCGGCGTCGTGTTGGCGGGATCGAATTTCGGGCCCGAACCCACCCACCAGGTGCCCTGAAGCACGACGATGTAGCGGTCGTTGGGGTGGAAATGCGGGCGGCTGAAATGATTGCCCTTGGTCCATTTGGTATAGACCATGTAGAAGCCGGGCTTTGTGGGATCGCCAACAACCACGGCGTTTTGTCGCGCCGCGCGCGTCGACCGGGCCCCAGGGAATCTGGTCCGGCAATTTGTAGATCACGGCAGCGGGATTGAGCTCGGCGGCGGAGCTGATGCTCAGCATGCCGGCGAAAGGCAAGCGGCGCCGCAAGGTATCGCCAAAACCGTTTTGTCGCCTTCATGGTGTTCCTCCTTTGTTGACAACTCCGTGAGCTGAAACGCGCTCATCTCTGTTGTCTCCGATGCTAGCTGGTCTCGTTCCCGCGGGGCAAGCCGCGCGCTGCTGCATGCGTGGTGCGACAACAGAAACATCGCACAACGCAACTGCAGCATGAAAAACGGATTTACGCCGCGCGCCGCGGTGTTAGGTTGCGGCCAACCAAAAACAAGGGAGGAGACTACTTGATGAAGCGTTTGTCGGTACTTGCGGCGGGTCTCTTGATCGGCGCCGCCGCCTTTCAATTTTCGGGCACTGCGTCCGGCCAGAGCGATGGCTGGATCACGCTGCTCGACAGCAGCAAGATGGGCGACTGGGATGAGGTCGGAAAGGCCAATTGGGCGATGAAAGACGGTGCGCTGGTCGCCGACAAGCTCGACGGCAAGGACCTGTCCTATCTCGTCAGCAAGAATTCCTACAAGGATTTCCAGATCAAGGCGGAGTTCTGGACCGACGAGGAAGCCAACAGCGGCATCTTCATTCGCTGCGAGGAGACCAAGAAGATCGACTCCAAGGTCTGCTATGAGGTGAACATCTTCGACAAGCGGCCCGACCCGAGCTACGGCACCGGCGCGATCGTCGATGTCGGCAAGGTCGATCCGATGCCGAAGGCGGCCGGCAAATGGAACACCTATGAGATCACCGCGCAGGGCCCGCACTTCGTGGTCGTGCTCAATGGCCAGAAGACCGTCGACGCCCAGGATTCAAAACACGCCAGCGGCCACATTCGCGCTTCAATACGGCTCGGGCGTGGTCAAGTTCCGCAAGGTGCAGATCAAGCCGCTGTAACTCGGGCGGCCGGCGGCAGGCCCGCCTGATCGCGATCAAGCTCACCCGTCGTTGGCGGGTGAGCTTTTTGATGCCAGGCCCAGGCGGTGCGGATGATGGTCGCAAGATCCGAATGGGCTGGCTGGAAATTCAGTGTCGCGCGCGCGGCGGAGGCGTCGGCGACCAGATAGGTCGGATCGCCGGCGCGCCGTGGCTTGACCACATGCGGTACCTCGCGTCCGGTCTCGGCCGCGATCGCGCCGAGGATCTCGCGCACCGAAAATCCCTTGCCGGTGCCGAGATTGAAGGCGCCGCCGGAATGTCCCTGCAGCAACAACTTCAGCGCCAGCACATGCGCTGCCGCAAGATCGGTGACATGGATGTAGTCGCGGATCGCCGTGCCGTCGGGCGTGTCATAATCGTCGCCGAACACGGCAAAGTCGGGCACGTGCCCCTGCAGTGCCATCATGGCGCGGGGAATGAGATGGGTTTCGACGTCGCGCAGCTCGCCGATGCCGCCGGCACGGATCGGCGCCGCTGGCGTTGAAGTAGCGCAGCGCGAATGAACCGAGCCCGTAAGCCCCGCGATAATCCGCCAGCACGCGCTCGATCATCCATTTCGAGGCGCCATAGGGGTTGATCGGCGCACAGGCGTAATCTTCGGGCAGCGCCTTGCTGTCGGCGTTGCCATAGACCGCGCCGGTCGACGAAAACACCAGGCGGTTGCAGCCGGCCTCGCGCATTGCGTCCAGCAGCGACAGCGTGCCGGCGAGATTGTTGCTGTAGTATTTCTGCGGATCGACGACGGATTCGCCGACCAGGCTTGACGCCGCGAAGTGCATGACGGCCGTGATGTCGTGCTCGGCAAAGGCACGGGCGAGCGTGGCCTTGTCGGCGATGTCGCCGGCGACCAGCGCGCCCGTGACAAAACTGCGGTGGCCGGTGGAAAAATTGTCGTAGCAAACCGGCAGGTAACCGGCCGCATCCAGCGCCCGGCAGCAATGCGAGCCGATATAGCCCGCACCGCCCGTGACGAGGATGGCGGGTCGGTCGCTCATCAGTCGCGCTGTCCGGTCGGTGATCGACGGCCGGCTCTTGTTGAACAACAGATAGAGCGCGCGCGGATTGGTGGTCAGATAGCGCCAGAACAGGCGGCGCGGCTCCAGCCAGATGCGCCAGGCCCATTCGAGGCCCGCATGCCTGCATCCATTGCGGCGCGCGGGCGCGGCTGCCGGACAGGAAGTTGAACAATCCGCCCGAGGTCTTGATGACGCCGACATTGGACAGGCGCGCGGCGTGAATTCCTCGACAAAGGCCTGTTCATAGGGAACGCCGAGCGCGACCCACAGATAATCCGGCGCCAGTGCGTTGATTTCGTCGACCTTGGCGCGCAGCGCCTCGCCCCGGAGAAAGCCGTGGCGAACGGCCGACGATCTTCAGGTCGGGATACAGGCTGCGAACGTTGGCGACGGCGGCGGCGTTCTCCACCTCGTCGGCGCCGAACATGTAGAAGGTCAATCCGGCCGCCTGCGCCTTGCGGGCGACGACGTGAAACAGGTCGGTGGTCGCGACGCGCTCGGGCAGCGGCGTCGTTGACTTGAACCGCGACACGGTGACCAGCGGCTGGCCGTCGGCATTGATCAGGTCGGCGGCGCGAAACAGCCGGTCGGTCATCGGCTCGGTCGAGCAGCGCGCCAGCACCTCGCCATTGGCCGAGGTCAGATAGAGCGGGCGATCGGGCCGGCGTTGCGGGAACACCATATCGATCATGAAGTTCGCGGTCTGCTCGAGATCGAGCACGGCGAGCCGGAGCCCGCCCAATGTGATCCGGGGCACGCTGGCGGTGGCGGCTCTCCCGACGGGATTTACGCGACGCTCACGCATATTGCTTGTCTCGCTGACGGTTGACGACCGTGGGGTTGAGTTCGTTGAGGATGACGCCGACCAGCTTGCGCTCCGCCCCACCGAGAGCGGCGATGATGTCTTCCATGCTGTCGTTGATGATCGAGATGGACCGGGAGGACCGCGACGAGACCGTCGGCGATGTCGAGCAGTTTGCGGTCGGTCGGCGCTCCATGGCATCGCCGGCCCGTCGAGAATGACGAGGTCGTAGCCGCCGGTGGAGCGGGCCTGCGCGATCGCGCTTGCGGATGGCGTCGCTTGCCTTGACGTCACGCACTCTGGCGTCGGCGCTTTGGACCGCGGGCAGGATCGAAATTCCGTTCGCGGTCTCGATCGCTCGCGAAGCCTTGGCTGCCGATGCTGAGCCAGCCGAGACGGCTGGGCTCGCTCTTGGCCGAGTGGGCTGACCTTGTCCGACAGCGCGTGCATTCCATGAGTCGGCGTCGATCATCAGCACCTTGGCGCCGTCGCGCGCGGCCGCGAGCGCGATGTTCAGCGCGACGATGCTGCGGTCCTCGCCGGCGCCGGCACCGATCACGGCCATGACGGGCGCGGTTTGCCGGCGGCGCGTCTTGGCCAGTGCCGCGCGCATCTCGCGCATGGGTTGGGAAGGTCATCGTCGGAAAGCCCGCGCGCAGCGTCGGCCAGCCCAGCCGCGTGACGTCGGCGGTGCTGGCTGTTGCCAGGATGCCGCCGAGCGTCCGCATCACGTCGGACTTCCTGCAGCCGCGCAATCAGCGGCTTTTCGATCAGGCTGACCGCGGGCTGAGCCCGGGCTGGCGTGGCGGGCGGCTGCTTCGGGGCAGCGGCAACGGTCTGCTTCTCCGGAGCGACGCGCGGTGTCTTGGGCTGAAGCGGGCTTGCGCCCGGCATCAACTGGTCGGCTGGCGATCGATCCAGGCGGCCGCGGCGAGCGCGCCGAACACAAAGCCGATCATCGCGAGCAGGCTCATGGCCGGCGGGAAGGTGCGCCGTTGCGGCACGGTGGCGTCGCCGATGACGCGCGCGCTCGAGGTGTTCAGGCTTTCCTGTTCCTCGGTTTCGCGCGAGCGCTTGAGGAACGACTGATAGACGTCGCGGCTCGCCTCGACCTCGCGTTCGAGTTCGCGCAGCCGCACCGAGGCCTGGCTCATCTGGACGCTCTGGCGCTTCTGGGTTTCCAGTGCCTTGTTCAGCGAGGCTTCGTAGTCGCGGGCGCGGGTCAGGTCGTTCTTCGCCGACTGGGCGTAGCGCTCGACCTCTTCATTGATGGTCCGGCGCAGATCCTCGACCTGCTGTTCCATCTGGCGCAGCGCCGGATGCCGCGGCCCCAATTCGCTCTGCAACTCGGCCTGGCGCTTCTTGGCGTCGGCAAATTGCGCGCGCAGATTGGCGATGGTCTGCGACTGCAGCGCCTCGGGGATGGCGCCGGCATCGGTGGAGGCGCTTGCGGCTGGCTTCGATCTGGTCGTACTTGGCTTGCGCGTCGAGCGTCAGCGCCCGCGCCGCGGCGAGCCGCTGGTTGCTGGCGGAGAGCTGCTGGTCGCTGATCAGCGTATCCTGGGTGCCGACGAAATTGTTCTGCGCCTTGTAGACCGCGAGCGTGTTCTCGGCGTTGCGAAGCCGTTCCTGCAATTCCTTCAACCGGCCGGAGAGGTCGCTGGTCGCGCGCCGCGCAGCGGCAGCCTGCGACTGCTTGGATTCGGCGAGATAGGCCTTTGGTGATCGCGTTGGCGAGCATCGCCGCCTTGGCCGGGTCATACGACCAGACGTCGATGTCGACGATGAAGGTGCGGTCGGTCTTCTTCACGTTGACGTGGCGGTTGAGCGCTTCCAGCGCGCCCATCTGGATCTGCCTTCTGCTGCTCGGCGGTCGGGCGCAACTCGATCCCGAACAGGCCGAGCAGCGAAGCGAAGATGCCCTTGGCATCGCGCGCCGCCGAACTCGGGATCCTTGTCCAGATTGGTGTCGCTGGATCACCTGCAGCAGCACGTTGTTCGAGGTGATCAGGCGCGCCTGGCTCTCGACCACCATCGCGAGGCCGGAAATATCCTGGGCGCGCGGCGTGAGTTCGCGATCGACCAGCTGCAATTCGCGGGGGTCGACGTAGAGCTGGGCGGAGGCGGTATATTTCGGTGTCAGGCTCTTGCCGATCGCAACCGCGACGCAGGCGCAAATCAGCGCCGCCGAGGCGATCGCGATTTTCCGCTGCCACAGCAACTGGGCCAGATCCAGCACGCTGAAGCCGGCCGGACGCCGCTGCCGGCGCTGCCCTTGCGTCTGGCTTTGGCCTGGTTTATCGGCTGGTCATAATTAAGCATCGACCCCAGCTTCCATTCGAACTGCCGCACGCATCGGCTGAGGGGTTACTCTTCGGGTTACGCCACGGGCGCTGCAGGCCAACGCGGGAACAACGCAACAGGGAAAATTAACCATACTCAGTGAGGGACTATTCACCGAAATGGCAAACAAAGCGTTTAAACGCGGGCGCATCGCATCGCCTCCGCCATGGTCAGGGCCGGGATTTTCCTGCGGCGCCGCCGCCTCGAGGGCGTAATCGAGCGAGTGCCGGCGAGCAGCCATAGGGGCTCGGCCGTTCCGGCGACGTCGTGGCCGTAGAAAATTAACCATCCGTTATTGCTCTTGCGCCTCGTCGAACGCGCGCTCGATCCCGTCGCGATCTCATCTGGCGATCGATCAGCGGCATCGCGCGAAGGAACTGCAAGTCCACGCTGCCGCGGTTGATGCCCGGAACGATGCTGCGGCAGGTCTGGAACGCGTCCTTGAGCTGCTGCTTGCGGCGCGAACGATCCGTAGCCGAACGGATAGGCGAAGGTTCTGATCTCGATGGACGAATCGAGCGAACGAAAATAGGCGCGGTTGCGCGCGATTTCGTCGGCCAGCGACGGCTCGTCGAGATCGCAGGCGCGCAGGTGCGAGAAGGTGTGACAGCCGATCTCGTGGCCGCGATGATGCAGCGACACGCACGTCCGCGGCGTCGCCGGCGTCCCAGTCGGGCGTTCCGACGCCGACCAGGCCGCCCGACACATAGAACGTGCCGCGCGCGCCATGCGCCTCGAGGATTTCGGCGCCGGTGGTCACGGCGCTCTTCGGGAGATCGTCGAAGGTGAAGCTGACCATCGGCGTGGCATTGCGCAGCCGAACCAGGTTGACGTGCAGATGCATCGCCAGCCGGTGGCTGACCTTTACCCTCGCCTCGGACAACATTGCGTTCATTTTCATCGCTTTCGCAAAATCACGTGGTAGTCGCCGTGGCGCACATCGGTCTTGCCGGGCAGCAAGAAGTTCATTGCCTTGGCGGCGGCATCGACCAGGGCGGCGAACAGCGGCTTGCGCCGGCGCATCTCCGGATAGCGCGGGCTCTCATACTGCTTGCGGTAGATCATCTGCAGGCCGTTGCCTGTCGGCAAAGGCTTCGAGATTCGAAAGCGTGACCAGCGGATGGAAGTGGGTCGGGAACGGCGCGCAGCCGGGCAGGCCGGCGTTTCTTGTCGCCGCGCACATGGCGGTAGAACCAGACGTGGAACCAGTGCGGCGAGTATTTGGTGACGACGCCGGACAGCGAGGCCGGATTCGGCGCGCCGATCAGGATCATGCCGTTCGGCTTCAGCGACTGGCAGAAGCCGAGCAGGGCGGCTTCGACGTCGGGAACGTGCTCGATCACGTTGTAGCAAATGACGAGGTCGAAGCTGTCGGGTGCGAAGCGATAGGTCTGGATGTCGCCGAGGATGGTTTCCTGCGCGTAATCATTGTTGCGGATCTGGTCCTCGTCGATATCGACCACGGTGACGTGGGCGCGGCGCAGCACATTGAGCGGCAGGAAGCTGGTCGAGCCGCCGCCGGCCTCGTAGATCGCCAGCCCAGATCGCGGGCAGTTTCGCCTCGAGAATGCTGTGGACGGTCAACAGGCTCTGCCGCGCCTCGCCGGGCGGCAGATCGAGCAGCGATTGCGGATGCGCCGGCGCCGGCTTGGCCGCTGCGCCGGCGAAGAGCATGAACAGGATTGAGAGCTAATGTCTTGGTCATTGGTTCTTATCCAATGTTGCTGTTTGCGAATTTGGTTCGGAACATCGCAACGCCGGTCTTCAGGCGCCCGCGAATTCGGGAAATGTCGAACAGCCAGCACAGCGCGGCGTAGGCAACGAGCCCTGCGCATGCCAGCACGGCGCAGGCGGCGAGGTCGGCAACATGCAGGCTGCGGTCGACGCGCGCCGACGAGGAGCGCCATCACCAAGCCGGCGATGACAGTCAGGGCCAGCCGGCCGAGCGGAAGCGGAATCGGGAAGGCAAAGCGGCTGAGCAGCAGCGCACCGGCAAATCCGAAGGCGTCGGCGCCGAGCCGTGCCCAGGCCGCGCCGACGGTGCCGTAATGGCTCGACCAGAACATAGGACAGGACCACATTGGCGACGATGATCGAGGCGGTGTTGATCAGATAGAACGAGTTGCGGCCCGACAGCAGGAAGCTTGCATGCAGATATTGCTGGGTCAGGATCTGGAAGATCACGGCGACGGCGACGATCGGCATGGTCTGCGCCGCCAGTTCGCGGAAATCGGCGCCGAGAATGACATTGGCGACGTGGGAGGAAATGACCGCAAAGCCGAGGCAGGCCGGCAGGGTGATGCTGAGCAGCAGTTCGACGCATTCGGCGAGATGCGAGCGTACCGCCGCGTCGCCCTGCTTGGCGTGGATTTGTATCGCCAGCGGAAAGAACGCCGCGGCGGCGCTCATCGCCGGCATCATCAGGGTTTGCCGGACCAGGTCGAGCGCCGCGACATACTTTCCGGCGTCGGCGGCGCCGACCAGATTGGCGATCATGAAGCGGTCGGTGACGCTGGAAATCCCGAGCAACGTCAGTGACAGCGTCAGCGGCAGACCCGCTCTTGCCAGCGGCCGCGAGGCGGGCGCCGTCGAACCTGACGATGGTGCCGCGCCAAGCGGTGCGCGACTGCACCAGCACCGCGATCAGATAAGCGAGCGCGGACGACAGCAGCAGCACGAAGCCGGCCGGGCTGACGAGCGCTACCACGACGCCAAGGCCGAGCACCGCGACGGCGCGGACCAGCGTAGCCTTCATGACCGAGAACGCCATCAGCCGGGCGCGCACCAGGTCCTGGGTCAGTTCGAACAGGCCGATTGCGACCGAAAGCACCACCGCGGCGAGCGCTGCCGTGGGGTCCAGTCCGACCAGCCGTCCCAAGCCGTAGGCGATCGGCGCGGTCAGGCAGCAGATCAAATACCCTGAAATCACGAGGCCGCGGACGTCGGTGCCGTCATTGCGCGCGTGGCCGCTCAGAATCAGATTGCGGAACCAGCCGACCAGGAAAACGCTGACGACGGAGGCAAAGCCGATGCCGAGCAGATAGACGCCATAATCATGCGGCGAAAACAGCCGCGTGAATATGAACACGCTCAACAGCCCCAGCACGGCCGAGAGGATATTGGCGGTCAGATTGATGCTGGCTTGCCCGATCAGCATGGCGCTGCGAGCCCCGCAAGTTCGTTGGAGGGGGCGACCGGCGCAAGGATGGCGTCGCTCTCGGCGATGGCGGCGCGAATGGTTTCGACCGGTGTGCCGGAGAAGGACGCGATCGAGAACGCAACGTCGTGCCTGTTGGCGCTCCGGAGCAACTGGTTCAGTTCACCCTTGCTCAGCGTCGGCTGCTCCCAATAGCTGACGCATGGCGTCGTCGGGACGGCGCGATGGACGGTGGAAGACGCCGGATCGTTCTGCAACGAAATATCCGTACAGCATGTATTCGGAGAACTCGCGGGTCTTGCAGAGCGCGTCGACCCAGTCGAGGCCGGTCACGGCTTCGATTCTGCGAGATCAGAGCGCGCGTGGTCTGCTGGTCCCAGAATATGATGTGTCCGATGAAGTCGGATGCCGGCAGCGGCGGCGTGGGATATCCCAGCAGCTGATGGCTGGTCTCGACCCAGCGCGAATGGCGCGGCTGATCGGCCACGACCGCGTTCGCCATGGTCAGAAGCGGGATCGGGTCCTGGGTACTCGAAACGCGACAGGTCGAAATCCCGGAAAAACACGACGTCCGAATCCAGGATGCAGTAGCGCTGGTGGGGCAGCGAGATGGTTGCTGCGATCTTCAGGAATTGCTGGACATGCCAGCCGCTCACCGGCTTTGCCCGCAACGACCACCAGAACTGCCGCCGCTTGCGCTGGATGATGCGCGGCAGCGGCCGCAGCCAATCCGGCAGGTAGGCCGATGCCGGAATCACGATGCGGCGCTCGCTTGCAAGATGGGCGAACAACGGCAGGTCGCAGTCGGGAACCAGCAGATAATGCTTCGAGAACGACGATGACGTGACGGTCCACGCTCTCGCACAGCAGCGTGCAGAGCTCCAGGTCGCGCCCGTAGGTTGGGGTTAACAACGCGACGGAGTTCATCTCGCTGGTCTCTCTGGCGTTAACATTCACGAGCGGTTCTCTGGGTGCCGTTTCCTTGGTGAAAGCCAATGAGCAAGATCGGTGCCGGAGCGCTCCGGTCGCTGTTGCCGCGGTTAGGCGTGGTTAATTTTGTCTGCGCTTAACCATCGCGCGGCGGTTAACCGCGCGCAGTAACCATAGTTCGAGCGGCTTTCGCGCGGCGCAGCGGCGCGGGATGACGATTGCCCGGAAATTGCAGAGCCCGAGCCGGTATCGCCGATGCTGGTTCGGCGAAGGTAGGGGCGCATGACGATAGGGTCGATTTTCCGGCTGGATTTCCTCGCGAACGGCATCGCGGCCGCGAGGCCAGTTCTTTTCGGCACAACCGGATTGTCCGGGGTGTCCGCTTTTGGCACGGCGACGGCCTTCGCGGCTCGCGGCGCCGAACCGGCGTCCGCGTCATGAAGTACCGCGCCGATATCGACGGGCTGCGGGCACTCGCCGTCGTGCCGGTGCTGCTTTATCACGTCGGCGTTCCCGGCTTCTCGGGCGGCTTTGTCGGCGTCGACATCTTCTTCGTCATCTCGGGCTATCTGATCTGCGGCATGATCGATGCGGACATCCGCGCCAGATCATTCTCGCTCGGTGACTTCTACAAACGGCGGATCCTGCGCATCCTGCCCGCGCTGTTCGTGATGTTCCTGGTCACCAGCGTGCTGGCCTATGTCTATTGCCTTCCGGTCGAGCTGCAGGACTATTCGCGGAGCCTTGCCGGCGCGGTCGCGTCGGTCTCGAATTTCTACTTCGCGCAGACGGCCGGATATTTCGAGGCGCCGGCCGAAACCAAGCCGTTGTTGCATACGTGGTCGCTGGGCGTGGAGGAGCAGTTCTATTTTATCGTGCCGCTTTTGATGCTGCTCGCCTACCGGTTCGCGCCAAGGCGGGCAAAACTCCTGTTTGCCGTCGCCGCCACGTTGTCCTTTGCCGCGGCACTCGCGGTCAGCTATCGAAACGAGACCTTTGTCTTCTATCTCACGCCATTTCGCGGGTGGGAGCTGGCGCTCGGCGCGCTGCTTGCGATCGGGTTTATCCCGGCGCCGGAAACCGGATTCTGGAGAAATGTTTGCGGCGGCACGGGATTGTTGCTCCTGCTCGGCGTCATTTTCCTCGGATCGTCATCCGCGCCGCTGCTTGTTGATGACGTCGCTCGCCAGCGTCGGCGCGACGCTGGTCATTGCCTCCAGCGAGCGCGGGATTTCGCTGGTTGGACGGTTGCTGTCGCTGTCGCCGTTCGTGTTCATCGGCCTGATCTCCTATTCACTCTATCTGTGGCATTGGCCGCTGACGGTGTTTCAGCGCACCGACGCGCTGTTCTCGGCTGAATCGCCGGCGTCCGCCAAGCTGACGCTGATCATCCTGTCGGTCGGCATCGCCTATCTGTCCTGGAAACTGGTCGAGACTCCCGTTCCGGGCGCTGGCGCGCGAGACGTCCAAAGCCACCGGCTTTCGGTGCGGCGTCGACGCGCGATGGCGGCGGTGTTGACGCTGTGCGGATTGACGCTGATCGTCGGTGGCGCACCGTCTCGCTTTCCGGATCGCGTCGTGGAGATCGGTGCCTATCTCGCCTACGATTCCTCGGCCGCAGTTCCGCACCGGGCACTGTTTCCTGTCGACCAACCGCCAGCAGCTCGACGCCGAGACCTGCACTGAAGCCGGACTCGGTGCGGCCGAATTATCTTCTGGTCGGCGACAGCCACGCCGCGCATCTCTGGTTCGGCCTTTCGTCGGCGATGCCGGATGTCAACGTCATGCAGGCGACCGCCAGTCTTTGCCGGCCGGCGGTGCTGGCCGGGTTCGCGACTACGAAACGCCGGCGTGCCGAAGCCCCTGCATGGAATTCGTCTTCGACGATTCGCTCGTCAACAACAGGATCGATAAGGTTCTTGCTCGCGGCGTCGTGGAAAGACGAGGACCTGCCGATCCTGTCGCACGCTGACTGCTGAAGACAATCGTCGACGTCACCGTGCTGGGACCGATCGTCGAATACGACGCGGCCCTGCCGCGGCTGCTTGCCGACGAAATCCTGCACGACAGCCCTCGCCATGGCAAACAGCCAAGCGCACGCCGGGCATTCGAGAGCGCGATCTGGCGATGCGGGAGATGGTGACCGCCCATGGCGCGACCTATCTCTCGGTTTACGACGCCGTCTGCCACGAGGGTCGTTGCGACGAATTCGTCGGACGGCGATTTCCCATGCAGTTCGACGCCGGCCATCTCACGGCAAAGGGCTCCATTGAAGTCGGGCGAAGGCTTTCGGCCGCCTTTGAGGAAATTTGCGAGGGCAGACCGATGTCGTCGAACTGATCGAACACGCCGCAATCGGCATCGGCGAAAGGGCTGGCACTCCTCCTGATGGTTTTCGTGCTGAGCGGCTTTGCCGCGGCTGCAAGTGACGGCGCGTGCAGCGGCGCGCGGGTTTTCAAACTCCGGCGAAGTTTGCCGGAGCCTTCGTCGATTGGGGACCCGTCGGCCGCGAGCATACGCTGCAGGTCTGGGAAAAATGGCTGAAGCAGTCGCCGTCGTCGGTGCTCGGCGTCGACTTCTATGGGCAGTCGACCTGGGACGATTTCTACAAATTCGGCTGGGTGCCGGGCATCTGGAAAAAGCTCAACCCGGCGCGCAACGTGGTCTGGTCGGTGCCGCTGACGGTCAAGGGGACGCCGCTCGCCGATGTCGCCAACGGTCTTCACGATGCCGAATTCGAAGCGGCGGCGCGCACGATCGCCGAAACGCAGCCGAAGGCGATCATCCGCCTCGGCTGGGAAATGAACCTTTCGACCATGGCGTGGTTCGCCAAGGACCAGGAGGCCGACTACATCAGGGCGTTCCGGCGCGTCGTCGGCATATTCAGGCGGCACTCTGCCGATTTCAAGCTACGACTGGTGTCCGGGCTGGGGCGCCGCAGGACAGCGCCGGCGGATCTGGCCTATCCCGGCGACGACGTCGTCGATTATATCGGCCTCGACGTCTACGATTTCAAACATGAAGGCTCGGTGGAGGAACGGTGGGAGCTCTTCTACATGAAGGCGCCGTTCGGCCTGGAATGGCATCGGGACTTTGCGGTCCGGCACGGCAAGCGCATGAGCTATCCCGAATGGGGCGTCGGCAATGCCGGCGACAATCCGTATTTCATCCAGCAGATGCATGACTGGTTCGTGAAGAACCAAGCCATTATCGCCTATGCGGCCTATTTCGACGTCGATGGATTGTGGCCCACGCAGATCGACAACGGCCGGTTCCCCAAGTCACAGCAGCTGTTCCGGAAACTGTTCAGCCGTTGATGCCGCCGGCGCGCGTTGTTTAGCGCGGGTTAACTCCGTCCGTTAACCGTCGCAAGAAATCGGTGGGGCAACGCGCACTGCTGGACCGGATATTGCAACATTGCCTCTGTAACGGTTGGGTTCCGAATGCTTCCCGGAACGAACCATCGTGCCGGAGCGACGATGTCCCGATATCGCGGAGCGATCCCGCTTCGGGACGATGCCAGAGAGCCGCCGAGAATTCGCCATGAGCCAGATTTCGACCGGAATGCCCGAAGAGGTTGATGCCATGCCGGACGCGTCTCGCGCATGGGTGGCGATCTCGCCGGCACTCGATCCCTCGATCGAGATCGTGGTCTGCATTCCAAGTTTCCGCCGGCCGCAGCACCTGCGGCAGACCCTGCATTCGCTTGCCGCATCAGCGCACCGGCCGCCGCTTTGCCGTCGTGATTGTCGAGAACGACGCGCTACGGACGCGAGAGCGTCCCGGTGGCTACCGAATTCCTGGCGTCAGGCAAATTTCCGGGCCTCTGCGTCGTCGAGCCGCGCCAGGGCAATTGCCATGCGATCAACGCCGCGTTCGAAACCGCGCTGGCGACGTTTCCCGCGGCGACCAGCTTTCTGATGATCGATGATGACGAAATCGCCTCGCCGGACTGGCTCGAACTGATGGTCTCGGCCGCGGAGGCCACCGGCGCCGACGTAGTGGGCGGGCCGGTATTGCCGAATTTCGATGACGAGCTGAAGCGGGGGCTGCGCCGCCATCCGGCGTTCGCGCCGGCCTACCAGGCCTCCGGCCCGGTGCCGGTGATCTATGGCTGCGGCAATTGCCTGATCCGGCGGCTCGGTATTCGACGCGCGTCGGCACGCCGGCGTTCGATCTGCGCTTCAATTTCCTCGGCGGCGGCGACACCGATTTCTTCTACCGTTGCCGGCGGCTCGGTATGCGATTTCACTGGGTGGCTGAAGCCACCATCAGCGAGACCGTGCCGCAGAACCGGACCAGCCTGAGCTGGCTGATCACGCGCGGCTTAAGGATCGGTGCGATCAATTATCACGTCCAGCGCAAGGCGACGCCGACGGCCTGGTCGCGGATCAGGCTTGGGTTCAAATTGCTCGCGGCGCTGCCGCTGTCGCTGTCCTATGCCGTGCGGGCATTTCTGACCGAACGCAAGCGCGACCATCGCCATGCACCCGATGACGGTGGCGATCGGCAGCGCGCTGGCCGCGATCGGTATCGAACCGCAGCCCTACAAAGCGTCGAAGATCGTCTCGTGAGCCAGTTCGTCACCACCTCGGAAGTCCGCGCCGTCGTCGGCGAGATCCGGCGCCAGCAGGTGATGGACATCGTCCGCGGCGCCGACATTCGTCGGAACGCTGCTGCTGGCGTGGGTGTCGCTGCATCCGTTCGAAGATCTCGGCGACATGCAGGTCGGCGACACCGCGACCGGCAACGAGATGACGACCTATGTGGTGTTCGGCGGCCTCGCGGTACTGACGCGTGGCACTGGCCATGCGCGACAACCTCGCGGGGACTGGCAGACGTTGTTGTCGCCGCCGTTCGCTGCTGTTCGCGCGGCTGGCTGCTGGCTGACGGTCGTGCTGTCGTTCGATCCGAGCACGTCGATCCGGCGCGTCTCGCCTGACGGCCTGCGTTGTCGCGGTCGCCGCGGCGCTGCCGCTGCTGGCGAAATCGCAGCATGAACTGATGCGCTGGTTCAGCATCGCGGCGCTCGCGTTGCTGGCGATCTGCTATCTCGGAATATTGCTGGCGCCGCATCTTTCGATCCATCTGGCGACCGATCCGCAGGAGCCGCGGCTTGCCGGCAACTGGCGCGGCTCGTTCGGCCACAAGAACATGGCGGCCGCCATCATGGCGATGCTGCTGTTCCTCGGCATCTACTTCATCCGCGCCGGCGGATGGATTGCCGGCGTCGCGGTGGTCATGCTGTCGTCGCTGTTCCTGTTCTATTCCGCCGGCAAGAGCTCGCTGACGCCTGTGCTTTGCGGTGCTGCTGCTGACGTCGCTGACCTCGGTGGTTCGTTCGTTCTGGCTGCGCGCCGTGATGTTGCTGACGCCGCTGCTGTTGCTGAACCTGTTCAGCGTCGGCACGGTGATGCAGCGAGACCCTCGCCGAAATCGCAAAGCTGTTGCCGCTGGATTCGAGTTTCACCGGCCGCACCGACATCTGGACCTTCGCGCTGCAATCGCTGCACGGAAGGTTGGCGACCGGCTATGGCTTCGCGTCCTTCTGGGGCAGCGGTGCCATCCAGAACCTGCCGGAAGGCAAGGAATGGGCGGCCTTCGCCTCGCACAGCCATAACGGCTATCTCGACACCACGCTCGGCATGGGCCTGCCCGGGCTGCTGCTCTTGATGGCGGCGATCGTCGTCAAGCCGCTGCGCGATTTCCAGGGCACCGACGAGGGCGGCAACAACGGTCCGCTGGCGATGGTGTTCCTGCGGATCTGGCTGTTCGGGCTTTATCTGTCGTCGATGGAAAGCTTCTTCCTCGACCGCGCCGATCCCCTGTGGTTCACGTTCCTGGTGGCGATGTTCGGCCTGCACTATCTGGCGCGGTTTCGCGCGCGGGCGTGATGTTCAGAGCTGCGCGCGCACCGCTTCCGCCGCATCCTGCCACCATCCATCGAAATCGAATGGCTTTTTTGCCGACGGCGATTTGAGCGCAGCAACGATCCGGTCCGCATAGACCGTCGTCCGCCGACCCGCGCGCGACCAGCACGATAGCGCCGCGATCGATCAATTCCTTGAAGCGCGAATGATGATCGAATTCTTCCGACAAGGCAGGGCCGGTCACGATCAGCGGCCGGCCGGATTGCACGCAGGTAAGTATGCTGGAGCGCCGGGCCGTGAGGCCTTCATCGAGCGGGTAGCAGAAGGCGTCGACTCTCATTGAACAGACCGAACACCTCCTGATCGGAGGCGACAAAGCCACTGACGATCACGTCGTCGGCGATACCGAGCTCGGCGGCGCGGGCGCGAAAATCTTCCTCGACGTTGTCGACGCCGCGGATGAACGAACCGATATAGACGATCAGCGGCTTGAGCCCGCGCGCCTTCAATATCGCGCCGATCTCGAGCAGCGCATTGGGTTGCTTGGCCGGATAGATCGATCCGAAATGACCGATCACCAGCCGGCCGGCTTGCCGGGCGGCGGCGAGCCGCTGCCGCAATTCCGAATCCCCGGCCTCTTCGGGCGCTTCGATGTTCGGCGGCAGCGGCGCCAGCACGCCTTTGCCGGCGGTCCAGCCCACCAGCAGATCGCCGGCGAGTTCACGCCGCACCAGCGGCGAGAACATGATGATGGTGTCGGCGAGCAACAGCGCCGGAATGTAGGTGATGCCGGCGCAGCCAGTGCAGGCCGTTCCATTCGTGCTGAATCAGGACAATCTTGCGCCGTCGCAGCTTTGCCACCACCAGCGCCAGCAGCGGCGCGAGGATCACGCGCTTCCAGGCCACGATCGGGAAAGTTGCAGACCACGCATTGTGCCGAGCCGACGGCGCGCCAGGTCTCACCGAAAGTGCCTTCGGTGCGGGTCAAGGTTAACGTCGTGCTGGTACCGGGATCGCGCTTTTCGATCGTCTCCTGCAGCAACCGCGTAAATTGCCCGACGCCGCACTGCATCTGCGGTCCCGCGCCGAGAAACAGCGCCCGATATCGGGGGTCTGACGTCATCGTATCGCTGCGAAGTTTCCCGGGAACATCCGCGTTAGCCATACCTCCCAGACATTAGCTTCCGGTAAGCGGCCTTCGGCCATGGCGGCACCCTTCTTGCCAATCTGATCGCAGGGATCGCCCGGCCGTCTCATAACGGGACATCGGGCGGCCAGCGGTATAGCGGCCACGCAGGATTTCGAGACAATCGAAAATCGCGGCCGCCGAAGCAAATGGAACAGGAAGCCAAGAGGAGCGCGACAATGACGACAGGCAAGATCTTCACCAAATGGGACGAGACGCATTCCGAATTGTGGAGCCACCAGCCGATCCGGCTCGAGCACGAAATGCACAAGTCGCCGGCCTTCTCGATGGACGATCTCGCCAAGCTGATCGAAAGTTATCCGCGCGAACATTACAGCCTGGTGCAAGACCGGCGCCCGCGGCTCCAGCCGCGTGTGGCGCGAGGGCGATATCGGCAATCTCTCGCGGGCGCGAAGTCATCGAGGCGATCTCCCGCGGCGGGCTCTGGCTCAACATGCGCGACGTCGGCGCGGTCGACAGCCGCTACCGCAAGCTGGTCGACCAGATGTTCGAGGAAATCGCCGCCAAGGTGCCGGGCTTCGAGATGCCGAGGGGTCATCAGGAAAGCATCCTGATCTCGTCGCCGGACGCGCAGGTCTATTACCACGCCGATCTGCCGGGGCAGAGCCTGGTGCAGATCGCCGGCCGCAAGCGGGTCTATGTCTATCCCAACACCGCGCCGTTCATCACCGCCGCAGCATCTCGAAGACATCGCGCTGTTCAACGTCGAGGTCGATCTGCCCTACAAGGATTGGTACGACGACCACGCCAAGGTGCTCGACATCGGTCCCGGCCAGATGCTGGGCTGGCAGATGAATGCGCCGCACCGGGTCGAAAATCTCGACACCTTCAATGTCTCGATGACGATCTCCTACACCAACGAGGAAATCCGCCGCGCACGAGATCGTCAACCTCGCCAACGGCATGCTGCGCCATCGCTTCGGCTATACGCCGAAGACGCCGCAATCTGCGCGGCCCGTCCTACTTTGCCAAGGCGGTGATGCAAAAACTGTTGCGCGACGGCAAATGGGTCAAGCGCGAGCGCAGCGCGCGCCGTCCGATCGATTTCCGCCTCGACGCCGCCGAGCCCGGCAAGATCGTCGACCTGCCGAAGGCGGCGTAAGCGGACGCATCAAAGATGACGGTTCTTGACGACACAATGCGGGAAAGCTGCACGCGCGGCCGAAGGCCCGCGCGGCCAGCTTCCGCGTCGAGCTGGTCCGTGACTGGAAGCAGGCCGCGGCGCGCTGGAACGACATCAACCCGTCGACGCCGTTCCAGCATCCGCAATGGTACGAGGCCTGGTACGGCGCCTTTGCCGGCGCCGATGGTGT
Organism: uncultured Alphaproteobacteria bacterium; assembly: GCA_963836765.1. Lineage (GTDB taxonomy): Bacteria > Pseudomonadota > Alphaproteobacteria > Rhizobiales > Xanthobacteraceae > Bradyrhizobium. The sequence goes on along the minus strand of CAWILG010000008.1, from coordinate 280,376 downwards.
CGAGCCGTTGATTGCCGTCGTCACCGATGCCGCGACCGGCGAGCAGGCGGCCTTGCTGCCGCTGATCCGCCGCCGGCAAAACGGCATCGCGGATCGTCGAATTCGCCGATCTCGATCTCACTGATTACAACGCGCCGATCCTCGGCAGTGCGGCGCCGCGCGACGCCAGTGCGGCGCGCGACGCTGTGGCGCGATTTGCAGCGCGGCGCTTGCGCCGAATGCCCGGCGGCGCCGATCTCATTCGTCTCCGCAAGGTCCCGGTCGAACTCGATGGCCGGCCCAATCCGCTGGCGCTGCTCGACGATGCCGGCCCATGCTCGCTCAATGGCAATATTGTCACCACGGACGAGGATTACGACGCCTGGCGCTTCACGCTGGAAAAAACCGTGCGCAAGGAACTGGAGCGGAGCTGGCGCGTGTTCACGCGCGATCCGGCCGCAGGCTTCAGCCTGGTCACCGACCATCATGAGGCGCTGCGAATTCTCTCGGCCACCGAGGTGCAGCAGGGCACGCGGATGCAGAGCCTCGGCCTGACTTCGTTCTCAACGACGAAACCTGTGCCGCGTTCTACCGCAATCTGGTCCGCGATGGCGTCGGCAGCGGTTACGCGCTGGTATCGGCGCTTACGGTCGGCGACGAAGTCGTGGCGACGCTGCTCGGCATTCGCAGCGGCGCGCGCTACGTCATGATCCGCATCAGCAATGCCGGCGACAAATGGTCGAATTGTTCGCCGGGCCGGCTGATTATCGAACGCACCATGGCTGCGCTGCACCAGGACGGCGTGCGGGAATTCGATTTCAGCATCGGCAATTACGCGTACAAGCGCCGCTTCGGCGTCACGCGGTTGCCGCTGGTCGATGTCAGCGCGGCGTTGAGCTGGCGCGGATTGCCCTATGCGTTGCGCGATCGCGCTGCGCGCGAACTGCGCCATTATCCGCGGCTTGGCGCGTATCTGAAGCGCGCGCTTGGCAAACCGGCGTCGCGCGAAGAGAACTAACGTCCGTTGCAAAAGAGCCACGGTCGTGCAGATCTGCCACACACCGCGGGATAGTGCGGTCGTTCTTCCTGTGTTCGCAAGAGTTCATGATTGTGGCGAGCGCGGAGGCGTATGCTGTTGCTCGGGTCAGGGGCGATAGGTGAGTGCTTCCGTGGGGAGAACCGACATGCCAGCCTATATTCATCATCACGAAGACGCCGAGCCAGCTTTCATTATTTGTCCGAGCTGCGTCGGGCTTCCGATGTACGTCAAGGACGTCGAACCGCACTGGAGCATGGCGAAGATCGACTTCACCTATGAATGCTCTGACTGCGGCACGGAAATCAGGCAAACAGTGACCAAGCCGGAGCTGCAACACTAAACCTGCCGCACCACGCCCGGCCGGCCAAATCCGCATTCCAGCGCATCGCGATCCCATTTCGCCGCGATCGCCGCCGCCTCATAAGTGCCTTGCAGGAAATCGAGCAACGCCTGGTCGGGATCGACGGCGGTACGCACGGCATCATAGGGCAGGATGAATTCGCCCAGCGCTTCGCTGAAGAACGCCGCGTCCGGCCTCACCTTCATTGTGCGGAAGCCCGCAGGCTCGGGATAGGCATAGGAATAGAACGCGGGATAATCGATCGCGCCGCCGCCCGGCCAGAAGCCGGCGCTGCTGACCTCGTGCGAATAGGCCTCTTGCGCGACCGCATCGGGCAGGTTGGGCACGCCGCCGGGATGAAGCGGCGCGCGTCGCCCGGAAAATCGCGTCACCGCAAGGTCAAAACTGCCCCAGAAAAAATGCACCGGGCTCGCCTTGCCGAGGAAGCCGGTGCGGAATTGCTTGAAGACGCGGTCGCCATTGACAAGAATTTGCTGAAAGCGCCGTACCGCATCCGGGTCGTAGGACGCATGAACGGTGTCTTGCGAGAATCGGACCGGGTCCGGCAGCTCGTTCGGCATTTCGTCGATCGCGACCGCGATGCCGAGTTCCTTAAGCGCGGCCATGACCGCGGCGTAAAAGCTCGCGACCGATTGCCCGGCCAGAGCGAGCTGCCGCGTGGCGCCGTCGCTGGTCGAAATGCGCAAGGCGTGATCGATGAAATCAAAGTCGATCTGGAACGCTCGCGTGCCATCCGGGATCGGCGACGTGGTCAGCCCGCGCGCGGTCACGTAGAGCGCGACGTGCCAGGAATGATTGAGCCAGGGGGATCTGCGTCAACCGGATCTTGCCGACGATCTGGGTCCACAGCTGCAGCGTCGCATAGGTGTCACGCCACGCCGCGGTCGGCAATTCCGGCCACGGGGCTTGCGATATGTTGCTCATGGCTGAACCTAGTCCGTGATGAACGTACAGGCACATCGCCTAACACGTTTCCCTCACGCGAGCTTCACGATTTGGTGCATTCCGGGCAGCGCGCGCGCACCGCGCGTGGCGCGGAACAGGCTACGGCACCACCAGCGCCGCGCAATCGCCTCCAGCGGACTGCGCACCAGTTGAGCCATGAAAAGAAGTTCGACCATAGCGATGACCATCGTCCCCGAAGGGTTAGATGGGGCGGCATTCGCAAATGAAAACGCCGCCCTTATCGCATCACCCATGCAGTTTGTTCGCGGTCTCCGCGATCACGCGCCCTTGATAGCGCGCGCCCGCGAGCTCGTTTTCGCTCGGCTGGCGGCTGCCGTCGCCGCCGGTGATCGTGGTCGCGCCGTAGGGCGCGCCGCCGGTGACTTCGTCGAGCTTCATCTGGCCGGCGAAGCCATAATTCAGGCCGACGATGGTCATGCCGAAGTGCAGGAGGTTGGTGATGATGGAAAACAGCGTGGTTTCCTGGCCGCCATGCTGGGTCGCGCTTGCGGTGAAGGCGCCGCCAACCTTGCCGTGCAGTGCGCCTTTGATCCACAGGCCGCCGGCCTGATCGAGGAAATTCGCCATCTGCGACGACATGCGGCCGAACCGCGTGCCGGTGCCGACGATGATGGCGTCGTAATTGGCGAGTTCGTCGATCTTGGCGACCGGGGCCGCCTGGTCGACCTTGTAATACGAGGCTTTGGCGACATCCGGCGGCACCAGTTCAGGCACGCGCTTGATATCGACGGTGGCGCCGGCTTCGCGCGCGCCCGCGGCGACGGCATTCGCCATCGTTTCGATGTGACCGTAGGCGGAATAATACAGGACGAGTACTTTGGCCATGATGGCTCTCCGTTTGAGTTTGTAGGTGGTTGTTCTTGCGGGATGACATGCGCGGGCTGTTGCCCGCGCATGAGGGTGCGGGTTGCTTAGGCCGCGTCGACCAGCACCAGTTCGGAATCTTCCAGCGCGGTGATCCGAAGCCTGGCTTCCCCGCGGATCGCGGCTCCGTCGCGGGCGTTGACGCGGATGCCGTTGACCTCGACGCTGCCGGCCGCCGGGACCAGATAGAGGTTGCGGGTTTTCTCGGGCGTGTATTCCGCGCTCTCGCCGGCCTTCAGCGTGGTGGCGAGCACCCGCGCATCGGCCCGGATCGGCAGCGCGTCCTTGTCGCCTGCTATACCGCTGGCGATGGTGACGAGCTTGCCGGAGCGATCCGACTTCGGGAATGGCTTGGCGCCCCAGGTCGGCTGACCGCCCTCCGTCGTCGGCTCGATCCAGATCTGGAAGATTTTTGTCTTCGAAGGCTCCAGATTGTACTCGGAATGACGAATGCCGGAGCCTGCGCTCATCACCTGGACGTCGCCCGCTTCAGTGCGGCCCTTGTTGCCAAGTGAGTCCTGATGGGTGATCGCGCCTTCGCGGACATAGGTGATGATCTCCATGTTGGCGTGGGGATGAGCGGGAAAGCCTGAGTTCGGTGCGATCTCGTCGTCGTTCCACACCCGCAAGGAGCCGTGGCCCATATTCTCGGGGTCGTAATGGCCGCCGAATGAGAAGTGATGCTTTGCCTTCAGCCAGCCGTGATCGGCGCCGCCGAGTTTTGCAAAGGGTCTGAGTTCGATCATGGGATATTCCTTTTCGTTTTGAATTTTCAGGGGGCGCCGGGCGCACCGCGCCCGGTTGTCTGGATCAGGCGCCAAAACCGCCATCGAGCACCGTGCCGGTCACGAACGACGCTTCCGGGCTGGTGAGGAACACGACGCCGGCGGCGATCTCTTCCGCGGTGCCGAAGCGCTGTAGCGCGTGCTGGGTGCGCTGCGCCTCGGCGAATTCGCGATCGTCGTCCGGGTTCATGTCGGTGTTGATCGAGCCCGGCTGCAGCACGTTCACCGTGATGCCGCGCGGTCCGAGGTCGCGCGATGCGCCCTTGGTGTAGCCGACGACCGCAGCCTTGGTGGCGGCGTAATCGGCGAGCCCGGGGAATGAAGCGCGGGTTGCGATGTCCGAACCGATGGTGACGATGCGTCCGCCTTCGCCCATCAGCTTCGAGGCCGAGCGGATCGCGGTAATCACGCCGTGCACGTTGATCGCGTCCTGGCGCGCCAGCGCCGCGGTGTCGGTATTGGCATCTCGATCGGCCCGCCGACGGCGACGCCGGCATTGTCGGGGGAGGCGACATAGCTGATGGCGACATTGGCGCCTTCATTCGCCAGTGCCCGGGCGCTCGCCGCGCCGATGCCGCGCGAGCCGCCGGTGACGAGGGCAACTTTGCCTAAGAGCTTCTTGGTCATGGCATTTCACCTCCTCGAATTCCGATGACGCTTGGATATGCCTCCCGGTGTGGTATAGAAATAGAAACTATTGAAACTCATTGTTTCCAAAACAGCATCGTGAGGGGCGCCGGATGGCAAAACTCCCGGATTTCGAAGGCCTCGCGATTTTCGCGAAAGTCGTGGAATTGAGGTCGTTTGCGGCGGCCGCGGCCGAGCTTGCGCTGTCCAAGGCCACCGTCTCGAAGGCGGTCAGCCGGCTCGAAGAGCGGCTCGGCGCGCGGCTGTTCAACCGCACCTCGCGGCGGCTCGCGCTGACCGATGCCGGGCAAAAACTGTCGGAGCGCGCGACGCGGCTGCTGGCCGACGGCGAGGCGGCGGAGAACGAGGCGCTGTCGCAATCGATGGCGCCGCGCGGGCTGGTGCGGCTCGCGGTGCCGATGACCTTTGGCGTCAAGGCCGTGGCGCCGCTGTTGCCGGAATTTCTGGCCGCCTATCCCGAAGTAACGATCGACCTGCATTTGAGCGATGCGACCGTCGATCTGATCGGCGAAGGTTTTGACGCCGGCCTTCGCATCGCGCGGCTACCGGATTCGTCCCTGATCGCGCGGCGGCTGTGCGCGATGCCGCGCTACACGGTGGCGGCGCCGTCCTATCTCAAGCGCTATGGCCGGCCGACGCATCCGATGCATCTCGCCCAGCACAAATGCTTTGGCTACGCCTATCTCTCGACGGCCGGCGTCTGGCACTACACCAACGCCGCTGGCGAACAGGCCAGTGTGCGCCCGGCCGGACAATTGCGCGTCAACAATGGCGAAGCGGTTCTGCCGTCAGTGCTCGCAGGCCTCGGCATCGCCGACCTGCCGGATTTCATCGTCGGCGACGCCATCGCCTCCGGCGAGGTCGAGGTGATCCTGAAAGGCTGGAAACAGCCCGAAGGCGCCGTGCATCTGGTGACGCCGCCCGGCGGCCCGCGCCCCGCCCGCGTCGAAGTGCTGGCGGATTTTCTGGCGAAACATTTTGCCAAGGGGAAGAAGAAGTGAGCAGCTATCGCTACCGCTGCGGTTTCGGTTAGGCTCTCTTTCCAATTCAAAACAAAAATCACTGGGGGAGAAACTTGCCGATGAACCGCCGCGAACTCTTGCAGGCCGCAGCCGCCTTTCCGCTGGCGCACACCGCGCTCTCGACCGGCGCCTTCGCGCAAACTCCCTATCCCTCGCGCAACATCACCATGATCGTGCCATTTCCGGCTGGCGGACAGGCCGATCTTGCGGCGCGGCCGGTGGCGCTGGCGCTGGAACGCATCCTCGGCAAGCCTGTCATCGTCGATAACCGCGCCGGCGGCGCCGGCGGTTCGATCGGCAATGCCGCAGGCTGCGCGCGCCGATGCCGACGGCTACACGCTGTTGATGACGCTGTCGTCGCTGGCGGTGCTGCCGGAAGCCGACCGGCTGTTCGACCGTCCGGTGGCCTATGAAGTCTCGCAATTCGCACCGGTCGCGCGCGTGCTGGCCGACCCGACGCTCCTTGCCGGTGCCGGCCTCGGCGCCGTGGAAGACTCTGCAGGAGTTCGTCGACGACGCCAGGAAGCGTCCGGGACAAATCCCTTACGGCTCCTCCGGTCCCTACGGCACGCTGCATGTGGCGATGGAAATGTTCGCCGCCAGCGCCGGCATCAAATTGCTGCACGTGCCGTTCCGCGGCGCAGGTCCCGCGTTGACCGCCTTGCTCAGCGGCACGGTGCAGGCGCTGGCGTCGGCGCCGGGCACGCTGAAGCAGCAGGTCGATGACGGCAAGATGCGGGTACTCGCGAACTGGGGCGCCGAACGCATCCCGAGTTTCCCCGATCTGCCCACGTTCAAGGAACTCGGCTATCGGGATGTCGAGTTCTACATCTGGGCCGGGCTGTTCGCGCAGAGTGCCTTGCCGGCGCCGATCATGACGCGGCTGCGTGAGGCGATGGCGCAGGCCGTGAAGGCGCCGGAGGTAACAAAAACCTTTGAAACCGCGGGCAGCCCGGTCGCCTACCTCGACGCGCCGGAATTTTCGAAATTCGTCGCCGAGGATTCAGGCGCGCCTGATCGCGGCAGTGAAGAAGATCGGCAAGGTGGAGTAGGGAACCGGCTTCACATTTTGTTGTCCTGGTGAACGTTGCGTGGCCGCATTCATTTGACAGGCTTGGGACCATCGCCGCGCGGAACATCTGCGCTTGTCAAAATGGAAAAGAAAGGACCCGGACATGCGAACGCAACGGATTGTCCTCGGTCTTGCGATAGCAATCGGCGGCGGCATCGCCGCTGGGGATCCGGCGTTTTCGCAAGAATATCGCGGAACCTGGGAACAGCAGATGGCGTGTACCCCCGATGTGTGGCGTCTCTGCAGCGATCAGATACCGGACGTCAACCGCATCGTGACCTGTTTGCGGCAGAATACGCCGCAGCTATCGAACAATTGCCGCGCGGTGTTCGAATCGAATGCCAGCGCGCAGCAGCAGGGAACGCCTCGCGCGTCCTCGCAACAAGCGGCGCCTCACGCTCATGCCGCGCCGCCGGCGCCACCGCAGCCGGTGCAGCCCATGCCTTATGGAGACGATGAGTAGGCCGGCGCTTCGCGTTCGGGTCTGTGCTCGCAGACGTCGACCCATTCGGCAGAGGTCAGCTCGGCCATCCGCGCCGGCGTGATCTTTACCGCGCTGTGGGTCGAGCCCGCGGCCGGCACCACGACGTCGAACGCCCGGAGCGACACGTCGCAATAGACCGGCAGCGGCGTCTTCAGTCCGAACGGACAGACGCCGCCGACTTCATGGCCGGTGATCTCTGCGACCTCGTCGAGGCCGAGCATCTTGGGCTTGCCGCCGAACTGCGCCTTGACCTTTTTGTTGTCCATGCGCGACGTGCCGGCGGCGACGATCAGCACCACGCGTTCGCCGATCCGCAAGCTCAGCGTCTTTGCAATCCGCGCCGGCTCGACGCCATAGGCTTCGGCCGCCAGCACGACGGTGGCGGAACTCGTGGTCGATTCGATCATGGAAATTTCGGGCGCCTTCTCGGCAAAGAAGGCGCGGACGGAATTCAAGACTCATGTTTCAGGACCTCTGGGCAATCAGATCAGGCAGTTCGGAGAGCGCGTGGATGCGATGATCTGGCTCCAGCCCGAGTTCGTCCATCTGGGTGCGAATCGCCTTGAACATCGTGAGCGGGGCGACCGTCTCGCTATTGATGCAGGCCAGCGCCATGGCTTCCGGTGTCACCCGCTCGATCCAGGCGACGTTCAGACCAAAGGCCTTGGCGCCGCAGGCATCCCATGGGTTCGAGGAGATGAACAGCACGTCCGAGGGCGGGATGTGGAGTGTTTGCTCGATCAAGGTGTAGGCTTCCGGGCTCGGCTTGAAAATCCTTTTCGCGTCGACGCTGATGGTGGCATCGAGCACGCGGTCGAGCCCGCTGTTCCTCACCAGCGCGCCCAGCATGTCGGGGCTGCCGTTGGAGAGAATGGCGAGCTTTCTGTCCTTCATGGCCGCAAGCGAAGCCAGCGCATCGGGATAGAGATCGAGATGCAGATATTTGTCCATGATGCGCTCGAACGCGCTGGCGTCGTATTTCAGTCCGAGGCAGCGCAGCGTATAGGCTAGCGATTCCCGCGTCACGACCGCAAAATCCTCATAGCGCCGCATCAGCGAACGCAGCCAGGTATATTCCAGCTGCTTGATGCGCCAGACTTGCGTGATGATGTCGCCGTAGCCGGGAAATGCTTGTTCGGTGACGGCAGCCACCGACTGGATGTCGTAAAGTGTGCCATAGGCATCGAACACGACGGCTTTGATGTTCACTTCGCAAACCTCACTTTTCTTCTATTTCCCGCCGATCGTCGCGTCGAGGAATTCGTGGAGCGCGTCGATCGATTGATCCGTCGCCGACTGGTTGAATTCGAGGTGGTGCCCCGAGAGGTTTGCCGGTGTCTTGAGTTCGGGCACGAGCGCATCGAAGGCGTGATAGGCGCCGGGATAGACGATAAGCTTGATCGGAGCGCCCTCGGCTCGCTGTCGTGATATTCCCCATATCGTCGCGGCCCTCGACCATGTTGCGGCAGGCCGCCGCCGGGTTCACGTCATCGCGCTCGCCGATCAGGATCAGGGTCGGAACCGTCACGTTGCCCCTGAACAAGCGGCAGGGCGGATAGAAAGCGACGGCAGCACGGAATTTGTTGGGCGAGGTCTGTTCGATGGCGCCATGTTCGACCGACATCAGGGCCACGCCGGCCGCCTTGCGCAAAACCCAGCACCGCAACGCGATCGGGATCGACGAACGGCGCGCGCACCAGAAAATTCAGGGCGCGGTAGGCGTCCGTGACCAGATCGATGCGGAGCGCCGTCGCCGCAGTTCTTGAGGCCGCGCGGACCGAAGCTGTCCACGGTGAGCGTCACATAGCCCCAGGACGCGATCCGCTTTCCCCAGCGTTCGTCGAGCCGGCCCCAATTTCCGTTGCAGCTATGCAGCAATACGACGGCGGGCGAGGGGCCCGCACCGTTGGCTTGCCTCAGATAACCCTGGAGCGGATGGGGACTGGCCAGCGGGCTCTCGATTTCGACGACGGTCGGGGGCGATTCAGCCGCAAGGCAATGGAGCCGCATCTCCGGTCAGGAGTGCGGCGACGAAGGCAGCGCATTTTGGCGAGGTTCGTCACGGGCCACCATCTCGCTCGACAATCCGGCGCGAGCGTGACGGCCGGCGACGGCACCTCGCTTATATACCCAAAATCTTCCGTGCGTTGGCCTTCAATACCTTGGGCCTGATCTCGTCGCGGATCTCGAGCTTGGCAAAATCCGCCAGCCAGCGGTCCGGCGTGATCACCGGCCAGTCCGAGCCGAACAGCATCTTGTCCTGCAGGATCGAGTTGATGTAGCGCACCAGGATCGGCGGGAAATATTTCGGCGACCAGCCGGAGAGGTCGATATAGACGTTCGGCTTGTGGGTCGCGACCGACAGCGCCTCTTCCTGCCAGGGAAAGGACGGGTGGGCGAGGATGATCTTCAGGTCGGGAAAATCCGCCGCGACGTCGTCCATGTACATCGGGTTGGAATATTTCAGCCGCATGCCCATGCCGCCGGGCATGCCGGAGCCGACGCCGGTCTGGCCGGTGTGGAACAGCGCGATCGCGCCGCCGTCGTTGATCGCTTCATAGAGCGGATAGGCCATGCGGTCGTTGGCGTAAAAGCCCTGCATGGTCGGATGGAATTTGAAGCCGCGGACGCCGTATTCCTCGATCAGCTTTCGCGCCTCGCGCACGCCGAGCTTGCCCTTGTGCGGATCGATGCTGACGAAGGGGATCAGGACGTCGAGATTGTCGGAAGCCACTTCCAGCATCTCGTAATTGTTGTAGCGGCGAAATCCGGTCTCGCGCTCGGCGTCGACCGGGAAGATCACGGCGGCGATCTTCTTGGAGCGGTAATAGGCCGCGGTTTCCGGCACCGTCGGCGGATGCTTGTGCGGCGACTTGAAATAGTCGGCCATCTGCGCCTGGAAATCGTCATAGCCGTCGTCGCCATGCATGCCGCAGGGCTCCTCGGCATGGGTGTGGATGTCGATCGCCACGACGTCTTCGATATTGGGCAGTTTCAGCTTGGGCATTTCGGGTTTCCCGGCGGCTTGATTTTTCGATCTGGCAAATTGATTATACTATATAACAAATTCCGCAAGGCGGCAGAAGCAAATCGCGGAAAACCAACAAAGAACAGGGAGGATGGCATGGCGCAGGCAGAGGCCTTCGAGACCGATTTCTGGAAAGACGCCAATCTGCGAAAAGTCTGGGACGACATCGTCCCCGGCGAGCCGCGCAAGACCATCCCCTACACGCTGACGCAAGGAAGCGATCGAACTGTACTGCAAATCGGTCGGCGAGAACCATCCGATCTATTTCGACGAGGCCTTTGCGAAGACCACCCGCTATGGCGGGCTGATCGCGCCGCCCTCGATCCATATCTTGCTGATGTTTTCCTGCACGCCGGCGGATGACTGGATGCGCTCGCCGGGCACCGTCAATGCCGGGCAGTCCTGGAGCTACAACATCCCGGCGCGGCCCAACGACGTCATCACCTTGCAGGCCCGCGCGCTCGACAAGTTCATCAAGCGCGAGCGGCTGTTCGTGGTGCACGACAACGTCTTCTTCAACCAGCATGGCGATGTGATCTGTTCCGGCCGCGGCTGGACCATCCGGCCGATGTAAGGGGAGAGATCATGACGACCACATTCGAAAATCTGAACGCCGGCGACGCCATCGACGGACCGAAATTCGCGGTCTCCCGCGAATCCATCCGCCTGTTCTGCGATGCCTCGCTCGACTACAACCCGCTGCATCTCGACGACGACTACATGAAGGGCAATTTCGGCAAGACCAATTTCGGCGGCATCATCATGCACGGCATGAACAATTTCGGGCTGATCTCGCGGATGCTGACCGACTGGGCCTATCCGGCGCGGCGCGATCCACCGCCGGCTGGAGACGCGATGGGTCAAGCCGGTCCGGCCCGGCGATACCATCCAGCCGACGGGGATCGTCAAATCGAAGCAGGTGACGAAAAACTCGCGCTGGGTGCTGATCGACGTCCTGGTGCGCAACCAGAACGACGAGAAGGTCGCGACCGGTGAGGCCATGGTCGAGTTCCCGAATTAGTCTTACTGCGTCATAAACGTTGATTGATCGACATTTTGTGCCCGGCGTCTGCAACACGGACATCGTTGCAAGGTTCTGATGATCGCGTCGGCCAGCCGCCTGCGCATGGTTGCGATCGAATTTGGAATGTGGCGTTCAGGCCGCAAGGGCGGATCCTCTGGGTCGATAACCGTCGGGAACGGCAAGTTGCGGGAAGAGAACGGTCGAGCGAGGTCCTGAGGGGGGAATCGTCTCCCGTTCGGAGATCAGGAATCCGTAGGCCGCGACGCAGAGCGTGGCGTGATGATGGAAGCCGCGCCAGCCGCGCCCTTCAAAGTGACCGAGCCCGACCTCCTGCTTCAGCTCCTGATAATCGCGCTCGATGCGCCAGCGCAATTTGGCGAGATCGACCAGACGGGCGAAGCCAATATTCTCCGGCAGAGTTGAAAGCCAATACTTTGTCGGCTCCTCTTCTCCCTTCGGCCATTCGATCAAAAGCCATTCTTCCGGCCAAGGTTCGCTGCGGTTGAAGTCGCGATGGGCGATGCGAATGCGCAGCCGCGCAAAACGCGATTTGAGGGGCACATTGGCTCCCTCGCGCCAAGTGATCGTCCGCCAGAGCTTGGCCGGAAGGCTGAAGGCAAGATCCTTGACTTTGACCGGTTGGTGCTCGGCATCGCGGCGCAGCTGTTTGGTCGGCCGGCCGCGGCCCGGGACGTAAGGCTTAGGCGGCAAGGGCCCCGTGCCAGGCGCCCAGACCGTTGTGTTCGAGAGAATGCCGGCAATATAAGGCAACCCAAGCACCGTAACGGCCCTGCGCAGATCGATGTGAGTGCCATAGCCCGCATCCATCAGAACTACTCCGCGCGGCAAGCCCGCTGCGCAGGCCGCGCGGATCTGATCGAGCGCGATCTCAGGCTTGGTTTGAAAGCCGATCTCCTCAGGCACGCCTGCCTTCTTGCGGCGGGCAGGGTCAGAGGCCCAACTCTCCGGCAGATACAAGCGGTAGGCCACCGGAAAACTCGCATGTGCATTGGCCAGCGACAGCGACACCGCGACCTGGCAATTGTCCTGCTTGCCGAGTTGGCCGCAATACTGCCGAGCCACTCCAACCGAATGCGTGCCCTTCTTGGGAAAGCCCGTGTCGTCGATGATCCAGGCCTCGATCGGCCCATGCCGCTCGATCGCGGGCAGAACCATCTCGCGAACTTTGGCCAGGACCCGCTCGTCCGACCAACGCCCCTCGCCGACAAAATGCAACAGAGACTGGTGCTGCGCCGCAGTTCGCTCGGGTGCCGTCACCGCAGCCATCGGTTCCACGCTCTTGCGCTCGCACGGCAGCATCAGGCCCTGGCAATAATCCCGCAGTGGCTTTGCCCGGTCGGCGTGACCAATCACCCCCACGAGTTCCTCGACATAGGCCGAAAACCGCACCTCACTGCTCTTCTCTTGAAGATCCATCTCAGCCCTCGCTTGCTGAAAACCGAATCCCCCAACGCTACAACGAGTCGCCGCGCCATTGCCCTGCGGCTTTCTGACTCAGTAAGATTAGCGCGGGGTGAGATTAGGCCGTGAACCCATAAATCTGTCGAGCGGGCGGCTTTCGAGGCTCGCTATGCGCTGGAAGCGGACATTCGCGCTGGTGTTCAGCATGTCTGCTTTGTGCCAAAGGACGAAACCGCTCGCGCGGTAGGGCGCCGTGGTTGGCGGCACGGCAAATAGGATAGCGCCATAGGGCGTCCTGTCTTGAGATGAGGGGTTCGCAACCTTCACTCAAAACAGGAGCATCCCCCATGACCGATAGGGCCATAAGCCCGCTGCGGCAGCGCATGATCGAAGACATGACGATCCGCAAGTTCGCGCCGAAGACCCAACATGACTACGTGCAGAGGGTCAAGCACTTCGCTGCCTTCCTCCGCCGCTCGCCCGACACGGCGAGCTTCGAAGACGTACGCCGCTATCAGCTCCATCTGGCGACGAGCGGCGCCGGCGTTCCGACCCTCAACCAAAGCGTCTCGACACTGCGGTTCTTTTTCAAGATCACGCTCGGGCGCGCCGACATCGTGAACCACACCCAGTTTATCCACGTGCCACGCAAGCTGCCGGTGGTCCTGAGCCCGGAAGAGGTCGCCCGCTTTCTCGATGCGGCACCGGAGCTCAAATACAAGGCGGCATTGAGTGTAGCCTATGGAGCCGGATTGCGCGTGTCCGAGGTGGTCGCGCTGAAGGTATCCGACATCGACAGCAAGCGCATGGTGATCCGGATCGAACAGGGCAAGGGCCACAAAGACCGCTACGTGATGCTTTCGCCGCATCTGCTCGAGCTGTTGCGCGCCTGGTACAACGCGGCACGTCCACAGGGGTGGCTGTTTCCCGGAATGAACCCGGTCAACCCGATGTCAGCCCGCCAGCTCAGGCGCGCCTGCGATACCGCGGCCCAGATGGCCGAGATCGGCAAGCAGGTGTCCCCGCACACCCTGCGACACAGCTTTGCGACGCATCTTCTGGAGCAAAACACCGATATCAGGGTGATCCAGGTCTTGTTCGGAACGGCGACATACTGCCCACGAACACCTGGTTGAAGGGCTGATCTACTACCGATTTCATCCACAATTCGGCGAGACCGTGCTGATCAGTCGGCAGCTCGAGTACCGAGGTGTCGAACTGGTAGTCGTCTTGCAGCCGGACCGCTCGCTCGCTTGCATTCCGGCGTGGATGACACGGGAGGCTGCCGCTCAATACGTGCTTTGTGAGAAGCCCCGTTTCTCCGTTGATATCTTGCGATCCCTGCGCGCCGCAGCCGATGCGCTCCTAGGCTCTCTCCAGTCCGAATCAAAGATGGAGGAAGCCGATAATGCCGCGCCAAGCCAAAAACCTCCAACCGAGCCTATTCGAGGACGAGGCGCCTCGCGTGGTTTTGGCGGCCGCACCAATGGGCGATCTGGCCGCTCTGGTGGAAGCGCTGCTGCGCGAGATCGCGACCGCCCTGGCAAACGTGGAGAGCGGCGATGAGCAAGATCACGACTGAGCATCTTGCGCGCGGCGCCTATGTTTACATCCGACAGTCGACGGCCGATCAGCTGACGCATAATCAGGAGAGCCGACGCCGGCAATATGGTCTCGTGGATCGAGCCCGTCAGCTCGGCTGGACCACGGTCGAGGTCATCGACGATGATCTTGGCCGTTCGGGCGGCGGCATCGTTCGGCCGGGCTTCGAGCGCTTGCTGGCTGCAATCTGCGAAGCCCGCGTTGGCGCTGTGCTCGCGATCGAGGTATCGCGACTGGCGCGCAACGGCCGTGACTGGCACACGTTGATTGAGTTCTGTGGATTAGTCGGAACGATCATCGTCGACGAGGACGGAATCTACGATCCTCGGCATCCCAATGATCGGCTGTTGCTTGGGATGAAAGGGACGATGAGCGAACTTGAGCTGTCGCTGTTTCGCCAGCGTTCGCAGGAAGCGTTGAAGCAGAAGGCGCGCCGCGGTGCGCTAGTCCTCGGTGTTGCTGCCGGCTATGTCAAAGTCGGGCGCGACCGGATCGAGAAGAATCCCGACCAGCGCGTCCGGGATGCATTGCAGATCGTCTTCGCAAAATTTGCCGAGTTCCAGAGCGCACGTCAGGTCCACATCTGGCTTCGCGATGAAGGCATCGAGTTGCCCGTGAAGTCGCGCGCTGGCGAGGCGCGCGGTGTCGTCTGGAGGTTGCCAGCCTACAATATCGTGCACAACATTCTGACCAATCCGATTTATGCTGGCGCCTATGCCTTCGGGCGCACGACGAGCAAGGTGAGCGTCGAGCAGGGGCGCAAGCGCGTGAGGCGTGGCGTGCATCGGCCGATGGGCGAATGGGATGTACTGATCAAGGATCATCATGAGGCCTACATCACCTGGGAGGAGTTCGAGAGGAACCAGCGCGTGATCGCCAACAACGCCACCGGCAAAGGCAGCGCCACCGTCAAGGGAGCGGTTCGGCGCGGAGAGCTGTTGCTGCCCGGACTCCTGCGCTGTGGTCATTGCGGCCGCAAACTGCATGTGTCCTACAGCGGCAAGCTCGGCCGCTACAGCTGCTACGGCGCTCGCACAAATCACGGCACGGCGCGCTGCATCTCGATCAGCGGCTTAAGCATCGATGCTGCCGTTGGCGCGGAAGTGCTGCGTATCCTGAAGCCGCTCGGCACTGATGCCGCCGTCAAGGCGATCGAGACCCAGACGTGCGAGACATCGGCTGCGCAAAGGCAGCTTGAGCTGTCGCTTCAACAGGCGCGCTACGAGGCCGCGCATGCTCGTCGGCAATACGATGCAGTCGACCCCGCCAATCGCTTAGTGGCCGGCGAGCTGGAGCGCCGCTGGAACGAGGCATTGCAGGCCATCCACCGAATAGAAGGCGAGATCGCTGCAATTGTCGCGGCCAAGCCCCCACCGCTGGGCGAAAGGGAGCGACAGCAACTCATGCAGCTCGGCGCCGACCTCGAGCTGGCCTGGTCGCATCCAGGCGCCACAGCCGTTACGCGCAAGCGGATATTGCGCACGGCGCTCAACGAGATCGTGGTGCGCAAGGAAGGCGCAGGCATCAACATGGTTCTTCACTGGCAGGGTGGCGATCACACTGCCCTACAAGTCAAGCTGAGATTGAATGCTGCCGGTCGACCCTATTGGCCGCTGCGTGAAGATACGATCGCGCTGGTGCGCGAGCTGGCGCGTTTGATGCCGGATCGACAGATCGCACGCCTCCTCAATCGTTCCGGCAAGCCGACGGGGTATGGCAACGGATGGACGGAGCAGCGCGTGCGCGGCTTCCGCAAACACCACGACATTGAGGTTTACCGGGACGACGAATGGGCTGAGCGCGCCGAGATCACGCTCGATGCGGCCGCACAGATCATTGGCGTTGCCAAGATGACGGCGCTGCGTATGATTCGAACAGGCGATCTCAATGGACGGCAGGCCTGCAAGGGTGCGCCCTGGGTCATCAAGGCGGAGGATGTGGCTGCAGTCGGTGCTCGGAAGCGGTCAACAGGGCCGGTAACACCAAATCCCGCGCAGCAGACCCTTAAGTTTCAATGAGATAGCAAGAGGCGGATTATAAATCACGACTGTTGGGACATGCCAAGCTCGACACCACCGCGCTCTATACGCGTGTCGCCACCAAGACCATCCGGGAGATCGTGAGCCCGTTCGATCGCATTACAGCCAAGCTCAAGGAGGGCGCCGAACCGCCCGCCTGACGCGCGGCGTGTCGCGTCCATCGCTGGAGGTCGCGGACATCTTCCGTGGCCACGGCCCGGCATGGCGCCGGGCCAATGCCGGCCATGTCAGCCTCGGCCAACTCAAGGTGATGTCGGCGATCGAGAGCTGCCGCACGGCGGCGCTCGGCGGGCATGTCGCGCGCTGCGAGAACTGCGCGCACAGCCAGATCTCGTACAATAGTTGCCGCAACCGGCACTGCCCGAAGTGCCAGGGCGCGGCGGCAAAGGACTGGCTGGCGGCGCGCGAGACCGACCTGCTGCCGGTGCCGTACTATCATGTCGTGTTCACGCTGCCGGCGCTCGTTGCCGACATCGCCTACCCGAACAAGGCCGTCGTCTACGATATCCTGTTTAAGGCATCTGCCGAGACCCTGATCACGATCGCGGCCGACCCAAAACACCTCGGCGCCCGCGTCGGCATCACCTCGGTCCTCCATACCTGGGGGTCCGCCATGACCCATCATCCGCACGTGCACATGATCGTGCCGGGCGGCGGCATCTCGCTCGATGGCAAGCGCTGGGTGGCGTGCCGGCCTGGCTTCTTCCTGCCAGTGCGTGTGCTCTCGCGCCTGTTTCGCCGGCTGTTCCTGGAGAAGCTGATCGCGGTCCACAAAGCCGGCCACCTGAAGTTCTTCGGCGGTCATGTCGCTCTCGCCGACACGAAGGCGTTCGCGGCATATCTGGCACCGCTACGCCGAGTCGAATGGGTGGTCTATGCCAAGCGCCCGTTCGGCGGGCCACACGCCGTTTTGGCCTATCTGTCGCGCTATACCCACCGTGTCGCCATCGCCAACAGCAGATTGATTGCCTCCGACCGCAACGGCGTCACCTTCCGATGGAAGGACTATCGCACCGAAGGTCGTGATCGCCAGAAGGTCATGACACTCGTTACCGCCGAGTTCATCCGCAGATTTCTGACCCACGTCCTGCCGCACGGCTTCCACCGCATCCGCCACTACGGCCTGCTCGCCAGCGGCACGCGCGCCGGTAACATCGCCCGAGCGCGCCGATTGCTCGACCCATCAACGGCACAGCCCGAGGCCGCGGATACAAGGCGCGCCGAGACTGAGGAACCCAAGCCGCTATCGCAGCCGTGCCCGTGCTGCGGCGGTCGCATGATTATCATCGAGAGGTTCCAGCGCGGATGCTCACCGCGCACCCGTCCCGCCGCAGCCCCTGCCACAATCAGAATCGACACATCATGATCAGATCACGTTCGATGCAACATCCCAGTGCTGCACTTCCGCTGCGCCGGCTATCGGTCGGAAATGACCATGCTCGCCGTCGCGCTGCTCACGATAGTCGCCGTCTCATTCCATCACCGCCGCGCAACTCCGATTCTGCTCCTTGCAACCGGCCGACCCGCTTCGTAGCGCCCGCGATCGCCTGCCGAGAAAGCTCCCAACCCACCTCGGCAAAAGACCGGCAGCAGCTAAATCCCCATAGCGCCTGACGCACCACCTCATCACATCTTCCGCGGTTTCCTCCCCTGGAGGTTTGCGTACGCCGGCCCCCGTGACCACCGCGCCACCTTCATGGGCCGCCATCCGCAAACCTTCACAACAACGGAAGTGATATTGCCGCCTGCATCACAAACGGTTGGCACCCTGCGCAGTGCCCGAGACTCCTAGGTTTTCTCCGCAGCCTCGCAGCTGTCATGGGAAACCTTTCTGAGAGTCCTTCGCACCATATACATGACGGTCACCACTGAGGCGGGCCAAACCAATAGGGGCCAAAGCCCGCTCCATTTCGGGTAGTTGAGTGCCACTACCAAATAAGCAGCAAAGCTCAGAATGGCGAAGACGAAGAACGGCGTTTTCCGCGCAGGGTAGCTATTGAAGAAGAGGAATTCTCCGAAAGCGATCCACGAGATGTACGATAGCCACCAGCCCGCGTAGAAGAACGCCGTGAACGCGATCGCAATCCATACGTCTGCGAGGTGGCTGTGTTGTCCGCTACCGCCCAGAATGCCACTGATTAGCCACCAGACAAGAATTGCCGCGAGGTACCAAAGCAGTCCCATTCTTGTTCCCTTTACGTCGACTGCGATGAGGCACACGCACTTTTATAAGCCCTACAATCCATAAAGTCGCGCGCTTGGTTGCATGAGCTTGACATTCAACTCCCTAGCGTAATTTAATTATTAAGCTGAAACAGCGCGAGGTCGGCTTCGGGTCAATCGCGTCGGTTTGACGGTCTTCCTGCCACTTCCGGTCTACCCCTGATCAACGGACATCATCTGACCGGCCCGGTTGGTCCGTTTCGTGCCAAGAGCAACCGTCGCGCAAGTAACGATCCTTGTCAGCCGGCGGGTTCGATTTCCAGGCGGTACCCCTTGAGTTGGGCCAGCGGCGCCAGAACCGCAAACAAGACCTTCTGCAGCAGGACTGGCGGGCCGGCAAGATAGAGGTGATTGCGATAGGTGTGCAGGATGAGCGCGATCAGGAGAAAGCGCGGGTCGCCTCGCTCGGAGAACCAGTGCGTCCGTTTTGCCGCGATACTGGCAAAGTTCGCAAAGAACCGCAGGTGCTGCTGAGCCGGAGTGAACTCGATGGTGAGTTCGGCTGGTCCTTCACCGACGTTGGCGAAAAAGTGCGGCTTTCCGCGTGGCACGACGGCGCACTCACCAGGCCCGATCACTTGTTCGTTGCCAGATACCACGACTTTGATGCGTCCCGTTCTCACCGTGAAATGCTCGTCCGCGCCCGGGTGGACGTGCACCAGGGCGTTGCCTCCACCGGAGCCGCCCTGCTCAAGACGCACATCGAAGCGCGCGACTGTCGGATCGTCGACCGGTCCCGAGAAGATGAAAGTTTCGTTGTTGAAGGCGTTGTTAAGCGTTAGACCTTGCTCGATGGCTATGGTGGAGATCATCAATTCGCGTTTCCCGTTTCAAACCATTCCAGTGTGGAGCGGCACGATAGCATAGTCGATGACCGCTTTGGGTCATTCGCTACAGGGGTGAACCAGCGGCAGGTCTGGCCATGTCTGCTATGCCAGCGAAAGCGGAAGTAAAGCCAGAGCATTGACGGCGCTAATGTTGGCCCGTGACGACGGACCATTTGTCCTCGCGCCCCCGGACGCAACGCAGCACGAGTGCTGCGAGCCGGGGCTCATTCTACTTTGCGTGGGGTTGTTTTCGCGATTTTGCGTCTGAGCCCTGGCTCTTGCTCTTACTCGGCCGGGACGCCCGTCGACCCTCGCGTGGTTAGCTTGTTGTCCGCAGGCTGCCTTGCCAGATACGCGTTCGGCGCAACGACGTCGGTAGCCAGCCCCAGCCACGCCAGCGCCCGGATGGTGAGCCAGGTATTGTCGATTTCCCACCAGCGGTGACCGTGGCGGGCCGAGCGCGGGTCGGCGTGATGGTTGTTGTGCCAACCCTCGCCGTTGGAGATCAGGCCGACGACGAGGTTGTTGCGGCTGTCCTCGTCGGTCGCGTAGTTGCGGTATCCCCACAGATGCGTCACCGAATTGATCGCCCAGGTAATGTGCCAGACCAGCACGGTGCGGACGAAGACGCCGAACATCAGAATGCCAAGTCCGGTCTGCACGGCGTCCACCGTTGCTTGTCCCGACAGCCATGCCACGGCGAATCCGGCGCCGAAAAACAGCGGCATCTGTGCAAGATTGATCCAGACCAGCCCGTTGTTGCGTTCGAGCGCGACGTAAAAACGATCGCGCAGGATGTCGCGGGCGTAACGTTCGTAAATGCCAAGGCGCGCGAGTTCCGGCTGATCGACCAGAATCCAGCCGATGTGGCTCCAGAAGAAACCCGCAAGCGGGCTATGCGGGTCGGGCTGCTCGTCGGCGAATTGGTGATGCCGGCGGTGGATCGCGACCCAGCGGGCCGGGGTTTCCTGCAGACAGGACATCGCGATCACCACCATCGCGTGCTCCAGCCATTTTGGACATTTGAGGCCGCGATGGGTGAGCAGCCGGTGATAGCAAAGGTTGATGCCAAACAGACCGCACAGATGGGTGCCCAGCAGGGCGACGATCACGCCACTCCAGCTGAAATAGCCGGGCAGAAAGGCCATCACCGCCACGGCATGATAGGCACCGATCCCGATGATGTAGGGCCAGTGCAGCCGAAACGGCCTGACGCCCGCTGGCAGCGGGATCAGGGCGTCGGTTGGGGGAGGGGCAATGAGGTCTTCAGGGGTAAGGACGGCAGTCTTAACGGTCGGCCGGGGAGCGGTCATCATACGAAGGTCAGTTCCATTTCGGGGAAGGTGCCGTCGCCGGCTCGACCGACGTTGCTCCTCTTATACGGACCGGGCCTGTGCCGGGTTGCAAAATCTGTGGCTAATTGACGCTGTTTCCCGGCAAAAAAAGCTGGAGAATCAGTTCCATAACGATGGTGTAGCGCGGATTTGGGGCTTTGCGGGTGGTGATTGACATTCAGCCCTGCGATGGCTTAGAAACCGCGCATCCCGGGCGGATCGCCGCTGGCGGGATTAATCCCATTTTGCCACTTTCGGGCAGCAACTCGGTTCGGCCTCCAACACGGCCTTTCAAAGCATCAGGATTGTCCCATGAAGGTCCGTAACTCGCTGAAGTCGCTGCGCGGCCGCCACCGCAACAACCGTCTGGTCCGCCGTAAGGGCCGGGTTTACGTGATCAACAAGGTGCAGCGCCGCTTCAAGGCCCGCCAAGGCTAAGCTCCCTCTTGGGAAATGGCCAAGTTCCCTCCAGGGAATCGCGCGCCACCGCCTCGCTTCACAGGTCTTTGACGACGCGCTGCTTTGCAGCGCGATTTTGCGCGTCTAGACTTAGCCCATGGCTTTTCGATTCCCGCGTGCCTGGAACTGGCGGATTGCGATCCTCGCTGTGGCGATGATGGCTGCGCCGGTCGTGGCGTCCGCTCAGGACGATCCACGCGTTATCCCGCCCCCGAAGCAGCAAAAGAAGTTACCGGAAGCGCCGAGCAAATTGCCCAAGGTGGGCGCCGACCGCATCCGCGGTCTGGATTTCCTGTTCGGCGCGCTCAAGGCCGCGCCCGACGAGACCAGCGCCAAGCATGTCGAGGCACGGATCTGGGCGCTGTGGCTGCAGACCCCAAGCGATACCGCCGCCCTGTTGATGATACGTGCCAAGGCGGCAATGGACGCCCAGCAGATGGACGTCGCGCTAAAATTGCTGGATGCCGTCGTCAAACTGCGCCCCGATTATATCGAGGCCTGGAACCGGCGCGCGACGCTTTACTACCTCAGAAACGACTACGCCCATTCGATCGAGGACATCCAGCAGGTGCTGAGCCGCGAACCCCGTCATTTCGGGGCGCTGGCCGGGCTCGGCATGATCATGCAGGACATCGGCGACGACAAGCGCGCGCTCGATGCCTTCCGCAGGGCGCTGGCGGTCAATCCGCATCTCGAGAAAGTGCCGGAACTGGTCAAGGCGCTCAGCGAGAAGGTCGAAGGCCGCGATATCTAGCGCACGGCTTTCGCGCGAATTGGCCCGCGGGAGAACCCGCGACAGGCCGCAGCCGACGGCGCAACCTTGCTAGTGCAGAAGCTTGCTGCCGCCGGTAAATTCGCCCTGGGCGGCGGCGTAGAGCTGCGCCAGTTCGGCCTCGAGATGCTCGTTGACCAGCAGCAGCGCCTTCAGCGCGCCGCGCAGGTCGCCATTGCAGGTGGCCACGATCTGGTCGATGGCCGCTTCGCTTGGGTCGGAAATCATTGCAAGTCCTCCGGTGGTACCATGGAACAATGTCTGGCCTCCGCCCGGGTTCCTGTGGATTTTGTGTACAGGTTCGGCATCAACCGCCCCCGATCAGACACGCCGTCCGATGGCGAAAGTGCTAACGCCATCGTATAAAAGAGCCGATGACGACCGTATGACCCCGCTATCCACAGGGCTGGCCGGCTTGTGGAAAACCCCGGCCTCATACTTGGCCTGCTCCGGCTTGATGCCATCATACGGCCCGAAACTTCGAAACCCGCACCGCCGAAAACCGTAGCTGATCGGTGCACAGGATCATCCGGACATATTCAATGGTGGCAGTGATTGTCGTGGCGGCGCTGGCGTTCCTCGCGCTGGTCACGCAGGCGGGTGTATGGCTCACGGAGCGGGCCCATCCCGCCCGGGGCAGGATGATCGAAGTGGCCGGCGCCGTGCTCCACGTCGTCGAGATCGGCTCGCGCGACGCGATAGGCCCGCCGATCGTACTGCTGCATGGCGCGAGCTCGAATCTGGAGGTGATGCGGCAGCCGGTCGGCGAACGGCGCGCGGCAACTCATCGCGTGATCCTGATCGATCGTCCCGGGCATGGCTGGAGTACGCGCGCCAGCCTCGAGGACTCGACCCCTGATATCCAGGGACGCATGATCGACGAGGCGTTGGCAAAACTTGGCGTCGGCCGGGCGATCTTCGTGGTGCATTCCTGGGCCGGCGCGCTCGGACTGCGGATGGCGCTGGATTATCCGCAAGCGGTGGCCGGCCTGGTGATGCTGGCGCCGGTGGCCTATCCGTGGCCAGGCGGGGTGGGGCAATACAACAGGATCGTCACCCTGCCCGTGATCGGCCCGCTGCTGGCCTACACCATCACGCTGCCGCTCGGCACTTTCGTCGCCAAGTCGGGCGCACGCGGCGTGTTTCTGCCACAGGCCATGCCGGATGGATTTGTCGAAAACACCGCGACCTCATTGCTGTTGCGGCCGCGCGAATTTCTCGCCAATGCCCGGGATCTGGTGACATTGAAGGCGGCGGTGGCCGAACAGGCGCCGCGCTACGCCGAAATCAAGGCGCCGATCACAATTCTGGCTGGAGACGCCGACAAGACGGTATCGACCGGCATCCATTCCCGCCGCTCGCCGCCACCGCGCTGAACGCCAAACTGATCGTGCTGCCCGGCGTCGGTCACATGGTGCAGAACGCGGTGCCCGATCTGGTCATTTCCGAGATCGAGGCGATGATCGGGAAAATGGCGCAGAGCACGGCGGCGGCCAAATAGGCGGTGCCGAACCTGACCGGCGACATGGTAGCATGTTGTCGCTGGCGGAGGGGCGGCCATGAGGCGACGCGAGTTCATCACACTTCTCGGGGGTGCGGCGGCCGTGACGCCAGTGTCGTGGCCGCGAGCGGCACGCGCCCAGCAGGGCGCGCTGCCGGTGATCGGCTTCCTCAACGCCGCTTCGGCCCAAAGCTACGCGCTGTTCTCGGCCGCTTTTCTCAAAGGGCTCGGCGAGGCCGGGTACACCGATGGCCGCAACGTCAGCATCGAATATCGCTGGGCGGACAGCCAAAATGACCGCCTTCCGGCGCTGGCAGCCGATCTGGTTCAGCGTCAGGTCGCGGTCATTGCCGCCACCAGCACGCCGGCGGCGCTGGCTGCAAAGGCGGCAACCACCACCATTCCGATTGTATTTGAAACCGCCGCCGACCCGGTTCAGCTCGGCCTTGTCGCCAGCCTGAACCGGCCGGGCGGCAACGCCACGGGTGTCACGCAGACCAATGTGGAGGTCGCGCCGAAGCGGCTGGAATTGCTGCACGAGCTGCTTCCCACGGCGCGCGTCATGGCGTTTCTCGTCGACCCGAGCGACCCCCAAGTGGCCGAGACCTCAGCCAACCAGATGCGGGAGGCGGCCCGTACGTTGGGCCTTGAACTCCACGTGCTGGGCGCCAGCACCGAAAGCGACTTCGAAGCGGTATTCGCAAAAACAATCCAGTTGCAGGCGAGCGGGCTGGTGATCGGTGCCGGGACGGCCATCTTCGCGGGCCGGGGTGCACAGCTCGCAGCGCTGGCGACGCGGTACGCGGTGCCAACGATCGGCGCCAACCAGATATTCACCGCAGCCGGGGGCTTGATCAGCTACGGCGCCGATATCGTCGATGCGTATCGCCTCACTGGCGGCTATGTCGGCCGTATTCTCAAGGGCGAGAAGCCGGCGGACCTACCGGTCCAGCAGGCCACCAAAATCGAGTTGCGCATCAACCTCAAAGCCGCCAAGGCGCTTGGCGTTATCGTGCCGATAGCGCTGCTCGGCCGCGCCGACGAGGTCGTCGAGTGACGGTCAGGCGCGGCTTCTGACCTACTTCGTCTTGCCGTCCTTGTCGTATTGCGAGATGAACGCCCAGAGATTGTTGATCTCCGTCTCGTTCTTGATGCCGGCGAAGGCCATCTTGGTTCCGGGAATCTTCGCCTTCGGGTCCTTGATGTATTCCTTGAACTGGGCCTCGTTCCAGGTGATGCCGGAATTCTTGTTGGCATCCGAATAGGAATAGCCCGGCGCGGTGCCGGATTTGCGGCCGTCGATCCCGTTGAGCTCCGGGCCGACCTTGTTCTTGGCGCCTTCGCCGATCGCGTGGCAGGCCAGGCATTTGTTGAACGAGGTTTTGCCGGCGGCGGCGTCCTGCGCCAGCGCGCCCGAAGCGGCGGCCATGGAGGTGACGATCATCAGCGCGCTCAAGGTCAGTTTTTTCATGGGGTGCTCTTCGTCTCTTCCTTGATAGAGGTGCGGTTGCTTGTGGCATGGCCGCTTCGTCGTGGACAAGCCACGAAACCTTGACAGGTTTCGGCATAGCAGGCTTGTCCGAGAGAGAACTCACGGGTGGCGGCAGGCAATCCGACTTTCGGGTGACCTACCCAAACCGGCGCAGACGTGCTTGATTTGTCGTGACAATTCGATAAAGCGCGGGGCCTGGAGGGACACGCATGGCCATCATGATGCCGGCTGCCGATCAGGCGGTTCTCGGATCGCCGCAGCGACATCGTCGCCGCCCTGCGCGCGATCGTGCCCGGCGAGGGCGTGATCGACAGCGCCGCCGAAATGCTGCCCTACGAGTCCGACGGCCTGATGGCCTATCGGCAGCCGCCGATGGTCGTGGTGCTGCCGGACACCACGGAGCAGGTCTCGCGCGTGCTGAAATACTGCTTCGAGCAGGGCATCAAGGTGGTGCCGCGCGGTTCCGGCACCTCGCTGTCCGGCGGCGCGCTGCCGCTGGCCGACGGCGTGCTGCTGGGCCTCGGCAAGTTCAAGCGTATCCGCGAGATCGATTTCGACAACCGCGTGGTGGTGACCGAACCCGGCGTCACCAACCTCGCCATCAGCCAGGCGGTGGCGCATGCCGGATTTTATTATGCGCCCGATCCGTCGTCGCAGATCGCCTGCTCGATCGGCGGCAATGTCGCGGAAAATTCCGGCGGCGTGCATTGCCTGAAATACGGCATGACCACCAACAACGTGCTCGGCTGCGAAATCGTGCTGATCACGGGCGAGATCCTGCGTATCGGCGGCAAGTCCGCCGAAACTCAGCGGCTACGATCTGATGGGCATCATCACCGGCTCCGAAGGCCTGCTCGGCGTCATCACCGAGATCACGGTGCGGATCCTGCAGAAGCCGGAAACCGCGCGCGCGCTGATGGTCGGTTTCGCGCAAGTCGAGGCGGCCGGCCAATGCGTGGCCGAAATTATCGGCGCCGGCATCATCCCGGGCGGCATGGAGATGATGGACAAGCCCGCGATCCACGCGGCCGAAGCCTTCGTCCATGCCGGCTATCCGCTCGACGTCGAGGCGCTCCTGATCATCGAACTCGACGGCCCCGGCGTGGAGGTCGACGAACTGATCAAGCGCGTCGAGGCGATCGCGCAGAGCTGCGGCTCGACGAGCTGCCAGATTTCGAACTTCGGAGGCCGAGCGCAATCTGTTCTGGGCCGGCCGCAAGGCGGCGTTTCCGGCGGTGGGGCGGATTTCGCCGGACTATCTCTGCATGGACGGCACCATTCCGCGCGGCGCGCTGCCGAAGGCGCTTGGCGCGGATCCGCGACCTCTCGGCCAAATACGATCTGCGCGTCGCCAACGTGTTTCATGCCGGCGACGGCAATCTGCATCCCCTGATCCTCTACGATGCCAACCAGCCCGGCGAGATGGAGCGGGCGGAGGCCTTCGGCGCCGATATCCTGCGCTGCTGCGTCGAACTCGGCGGCGTCCTGACCGGCGAACATGGCGTCGGCATCGAGAAGCGCGACCTGATGGGCGGAAATGTTCAGCGAGATCGATCTCAACCAGCAGCAGCGGCTGAAATGCGCGTTCGACGCGCAGGGCCTGCTCAATCCCGGAAAAGTGTTTCCGACCCTGCACCGCTGCGCCGAGCTTGGCCGCGTGCATGTGCACGGCGGCAAGCTGGCATTTCCCGAACTGCCGCGGTTTTAGGGACGGCGGGCGATCCCCGGTGGCGCAGCATGACTGACATCCCGATGGGTGAGGCGACGGGCGCGGCGGCCGCAGCGAAAGGCACGGCCCGGCTTGCTGTTCATCGACAACATCAGATGGTCGATGATCATTCTGGTGCTCAGCATGCACGCCAGCGACACCTACAGCCAGTTCGGCAACTGGTATTACGTCGATCGGCAGAAAACCGGTCTCGGCACCGCGCTTTTCTTCGGCGTCTACCAGAGTTTTCTGCAGGCATTTTTCATGGCGGCGCTGTTCTTCATTGCCGGCTATTTCTCCGCCGCGGCCTATGACCGGAAGGGGTTTTCGCGGTTCGTCCGCGACCGCCTGGTCCGGCTCGGCTTGCCGACGCTGCTGTATATGTTGGTGATCGGCCCGCTGACCCAATATTTCCTGTCGTGGACCTGGGGCCGCGGAGGCTTCGGGCACCAGTGGCTGCTGCATCTGACGGACGGCGAGTGGCTGTCCGAAACCGGGCCGATGTGGTTTTGCGCGGCGCTTCTGGTGTTTGCGATCATCTATGGCCTGATCCGCCTGACCGGATGGCAAGAGCATCGGATCGAGCCGCAAAGACGATCGCCGGGCTGCGGCAGCCGTGGCGATCTTCATCGTCATCATGGCGGCCTCGACATTCCTGGTCCGCGTCGGCGTCACCGAGGAGGCCTCGGTGCTTAACGTCCATCCCGGCGACTTTCCGCAATATGTCCTGATGTTCGCAGCCGGTGCGTTCGGCTATCGCGGCCGCTGGATCGCGGAACTGTCCGAACGTTTTTGCGTCCAATGGGGATCGCTGGCGCTGACCCTTGCAATCCCGCTATTTGCGGCGCTCATCTGGTTCGGCGGTGGCCTGCAGGGCGAGACGGCGCAATATGCCGGCGGCTTCAATCCGGTCAGTGCCGGAAAATGCCTGTGGGAAGCGCTGGTCTGTGTGGGGATGGGTCTGCTGATGCTTGCTGTCTATCGAAGACATTTCGACCGGCAGGGGCCGGTCGCGCGCTGGCTTTCCGACAACGCGTTCGGCGTCTATCTGATCCATCCACCGATCCTGATCGGTTCGGCCATCCTTCTGCACGCGGTTGCACTGAATGCGATTGCGAAGGCCCTGTTGCTGACGGCGGTTGCAGCCGTCGGCAGCTTCGCGGCATCGGCTTTCGTCTTGCGGAAGTCGCCGCTGCGCGCAATCCTCTAGAGATACCGATGGACACCTCAAAAGTACGGAACGCCGCCGACGTCGAACAGGTGGTGCGCGCGGCGATCGCCAGCGACCAGCCGCTGGAAATCATCGGTCATGGCTCCAAGCGCCTGATCGGCCAGCCGATGGCGACCAATGCGCTGCTCGATCTTTCCGGGCTGAACGCGGTCACGGCCTATGAACCGAACGAACTGATCATCACGGCGCAGGCCGGCGCGCCGCTCGCCGACGTGCAGTCGCTGATCGATTCGAGGAACCAGCAATTCGCGTTCGAGCCGGTCAACACGTCTGCGCTGCTGGGCACGCCTGACATCGGCACCATCGGCGGCATGATCGGCGCGGGCCTCGCGGGCCCGCGGCGCATCAAGGCCGGCGGCGCGCGCGACCATCTGCTGGGGGCGCACGCGGTGTCCGGGTTCGGCGACAGTTTTAAAACCGGCGGGCGGGTGGTGAAGAACGTCACCGGCTACGATCTCTGCAAATTGCTCAGCGGTTCGTGGGGCACGCTCGCGGTCATGACCGAGGTGACGCTTGAAGGTGATGCCGAAGCCGGAGAGTGAGCGCACGCTGGTGCTGCGCTCCCTCGACGACGTCAGCGCCAACCGGGCAATGACGGCGGCGCTGGGTTCGCCGTTCGACGTGTCAGGCGCGGCGCATCTGCCCAATTCGGCGCTCCGGCCCTCCGCCGACGCGCTGGCCGGACTGGGCTCGCCGGGGCAGGCGGTCACGCTGTTGCGGCTGGAAGGCATTGCGGCATCCGCCGCGCATCGCGCCGATTCGCTCGCCAAGACCCTCGCCCCGTTTGGGGCGGTGGAAATCCTGCAGGATGGCGCCTCCGCGGCGATCTGGAACTCGATCCGCGACGTGCAGCCGTTCGCCGCCGGCGGTGCGCTGGGGGCGTGGCCGGTGTGGCGGATCGTGTGTCCGCCAGCTTCCGGCGGTGCGCTCGGCCAGGCGCTGGCGTGCGACAGCGGCGGCGACGTTTTCTACGACTGGGGCGGCGGGCTGATCTGGGCGGCGCTGCCGCCCAAGCCGGACGCGCAGGCGGCGCTGGTGCGTCAGCGCGTCGACGCCGTGGGCGGTCATGCAACGCTGATCCGGGCTTCCGAGCAGGTGCGGCGCCACGTCGACGTGTTCCATCCGCAATCAGGCGGCCTCGCCGGCCTGAGCGAGCGCGTTCGCCTGAGCTTCGATCCCAAAAACATCCTCAACCGGGGCCGGTTGATTCGGGCGGTCGCGACATGAAAACCGAATTCTCACTCGCCCAGCTTGCCGATCCCGATATCGCCGAAGCCGACAAGATCCTGCGCGCCTGCGTGCATTGCGGTTTTTGCACTGCGACCTGTCCGACCTATGTGCTGCTCGGCGACGAGCTCGATAGCCCGCGCGGCCGAATCTATCTGATCAAGGAGATGCTGGAAAAGGACAAGCCGCCGACGGCGGAAGTGGTCAAGCACATCGACCGCTGCCTCTCCTGCCTTGCCTGCATGACCACCTGTCCGTCGGGCGTGAACTACATGCATCTGGTCGATCAGGCGCGGGTCAGGATCGAGCGGGATTTTTCCAGGCCGCTATCCGAGCGCGTCTTGCGCGCAGGTGCTGGCCTGGGTGCTGCCGCGGCCAGGCCTGTTTCGCGCCGGAATGATCATGGCGCGGCTGGGCCGGCCTTTTGCCGCGCTGCTGCCGACCCCCAAAGAGGGATCGGCCTCGCCGACCTTGCTGCGGCGGATCAAGGCGATGCTGGCGCTGGCGCCGAACGGCCTGCCGGCGCGGGGGCCGGTTGGCGGCAGCGTCTTTCCGGCCATCGGCGAGCGGCGCGGGCGGGTCGCGCTGCTGCAGGGCTGCGCCCAGCAGGTGCTGGCGCCGCGCATCAATCAGGCCGCGATCAATCTGTTGACGCGGCACGGCGTCGAGGTGGTGCTGGTCAAGGACGAGCAATGCTGCGGCGCGCTGACCCATCACCTCGGGCACGATAGCGACGCGCTGGGGCGCGCCCGAGCCAACATCTCGGTGTGGCAGAGGGAGCTGGAACAAGGCGGCCTTGACGCCATCCTGGTGACGACATCGGGCTGCGGCACCGTCATCAAGGACTACGGTTTCATGCTGCGCGAGGACCGCGAATTCGCGGGCCCCGCTGCGCGAATATCCCTGCTGGCAAGGGATATCACCGAATATCTCGCCGGCATCGAGCTGCTTCCTTCAAGGCAAAACGGCGGCCTCACCATCGCCTATCATTCGGCTTGTTCGCTGCAGCACGGACAGAAAATCACAGCGCTTCCGAAAGAATTGCTTTCCAAGAATGGATTCGTGGTGAAAGATGTGCCCGAGAGCCATTTGTGTTGCGGTTCGGCGGGGACCTACAACATTCTCCAGCCCGACATTGCGAGCAGATTGCGCGACCGCAAGGTCGCCAATATTGCGACAGTCAAACCGGACATGATCGCTGCGGGCAATATTGGGTGCATGATTCAGATTGCCAGCGGCACGTCAGTTCCTGTGGTGCACACGATTGAGCTTCTCGATTGGGCGACAGGAGGTTCCCGGCCAGGATTGAATTGATCGATCGGCCGAGCATGATCCGGACCCGGAGGGCTGCGGTAGCGCAAACTGGCTACCGGTTTTCCGAACGATCATGCTCCAGCAATAGAGCGGGAGAACGCTTCGAAGATGCGTCATCCCGCGCTGGGCTAAGCGGACCATTCGAAGCGCTCGACGGAAACGGATCAGCGGCAACAGGAGGACCACGATGGCTAAAGCGAAGAAGAGCAAAAAAAGCAAGAAGGCCAAAAAGGCCAAGAAAGCTGTAACGGCCAAAAAGAAAGCCGCGAAGAAATCTTCGAAGAAGGCCGCCAAGAAGGCCGCCAAGAAGTCGGCGAAGAAGGCCAAGAAGGGCGGCATCAAGAAAGCCGTCAAGAAATCCGCCAAGAAGTCGAAGGCGGCTCCGAAGAAGGCAGCCAAGAAGAGCCCGGCAAAAAAGAAGAAGGCTGTCGCCAAGCCTGCAGCTCCGAAGCCTCCAGCTTCGAAGCCTGCTGCTCCCAGACCTGCCGCCCCGGTCGCAGCGCCGGCGCCGGCCCCCGAGCCGGCCGCCGCCCACAGTTGGGCTACGCCGAGCGAGCCCACGGCGAGCACCGCGCCAACCACGTCGTGGTCTTCGGGTGGTTCCGACGGCGGCGGCTAGCGCCGGTTCAGCCGGCAGCACTCCATCAAAAAAGGCCGCGGCGTTCAGCGCAGCGGCCTTTTTCATGAAATGCAGAGGGGGAGGCCGAGGCCTTCACGGCAACGGATGATTCGACGAATGCCGCATCCCTCGCGCAAAATTGCCCGTGTTTTCCCGGTTTCCAATGTCGCCCAACCGACACGGAGACCGCCAAGATTGTTGTGGGAATGCAACACTCGTCAACAACATTTCCCGATTTGCTCATAACGCCTAAAAAGTCGGCAGATGCTTGACTTTTTTGCTTCACCTGCCGGGTGGCGCGCTCCAGATTGCGCGCAGGTTAACGGAATGTGGTTGCAGTCGGTTATCGCATGCCCTTGGGGGCGCCGGAACGGGACTGTTTTTATAAAGTGATGGGGATCGTCATGAAGAAACTGGCTTTGTTAGCAACGGCGCTGGCAATGGTATCGGGTTCGGCTCTCGCTGCGGATATGGCCGTCAAGGCCGTCAAGGCGCCGCCGCCGGCACCGTTCGATCCCTGGGACGTCGCCTTCGGCAGCGCGCTGATGAACGACTACGTGTTCCGCGGTATCACCCAGTCGGCCCACAAGCCCTCGGTCGCCGCCTATTTCGAGCCGCGCTACAACATCAACAAGGACGTCCAGCTGTACGTCGGCGCCTCCGGTGAGAGCATCTCGTTCCCGAACCGCGCCGCGGCCGAAATCGACATCTACGGCGGTATCCGCCCGACTGTCGGCATGTTCGCGTTCGACTTCGGTGTCTGGGGTTACATCTATCCGGGTGGGACCTGCTACAACGCCGCCGCGGTCCCCGGTTCCGGCATTCCCGGTTCGGACGCAAGCTGCGCCGTCAGCCCGTTTGGCAATTCGGACCCCGTCACCGGCGCTCTGCCGATCAACGGCAACGTCGCCAAGAAGAACGCCTCCTTCTACGAAGGTTATGCCAAGGTCAACGTGACCATCAACGACCAGTTCGCGGTTGGCTTGAACGAGTACTACTCGCCGAACTTCCTGAACCTCGGCGCCTGGGGCAACTACGCTTCGATCACCGGCAAGTGGACCGCGCCGAGCACCACCTTCGGTACCAGCGGCGTCGGCATGTACATCTCCGGCGAGTTCGGCCGTCAGTGGCTCGGAACGTCAGATTCGTTCTACGGCACCGGCTTGATCAACCCGGCCTTCGCTGCCGGTATTCCTGAGCCGAGCTACAACACCTGGAACATCGGTATCGGCTTCACCTACAAGGTGTTCACGCTCGATCTGCGCTACTCCGACACCGACCTCTCCAAGGGTGCGTGCAACGCCTTCACCAGCGACTACACTGCAAAGGTCGCGACGGCTGGCAGCGTCTCCGCGATCAACCCGCTCGGTTTCGAATCCAACTGGTGCGGCGCGACCGGCATCGTCAAGCTCTCGGCTGACCTGACCGCGGTGAGCAACCTCAAGTAAGATTTCCAAGTCGAAGACACAGGGGCGGCAGAGCGATCTGCCGCCCCTTCTCTTTTGCGGTAGCTCCTGTAAGCATTTCGAGCAAAGGGGAGACCGTTCGCGTGGCGAAATGGGATTGGCGGCGCGCGGCGCGCGATGCGATTACCCGCAACGACCACCGCAACATCCTGGCGGGAGCGGTTGCGGGCCTTGGCGGCGCGATCGCCATCGGCGCCATGGAGTGGTTCTCCGTCGCTGCCCACTATCCGCTGGCCGTGATCCCGTTCGCGACCTCGATCGTACTCGTGATCGGATCGCCGGAAGCCGGGCCGGCGCAGCCGCGCGCGTTGATCGGCGGGCACCTCGTCACGACGCTGGTCGGGTTCGCCGTGCTCAAATTGACCGGGCCGCAGGCTTGGGCTGCGGCCGCAGCCGTCGGCCTGTCTGTTCTGGCGATGTATTTGATCGGAACGTTTCACCCGCCGGCGGGCATCAATCCCCTGCTGGTGGTTTCCAACAATTTGCCGTGGTCGTTCCTGCTGGCGCCGGTGCTTGCCGGCGCGCTGCTGCTGGCCGCGTTCGCCTATCTCTGGCACCGCTGGCTTCGCCGCCAGCCATGGCCGCAGCGGTGGTTTTAAAATCGAGCCCGCCCCGGCGCGTAGCCCGGTTGGCTCCATTCGGGCTACGTGGCTATCGCCGGTCCGGCGCGCTCCTTTAGCGCGAACTGGTCACCGTCGCGGACCAGTGCGACGGTGCGCTGATGGAATGCCTGCAGCGTCGAGCGATGCCCGATCGAGACGATGGTGGTCGCCGGCAATTTCTCCTCGAGCAAGCGGTAGAGCGCCGCTTCCGAGGGCTCATCGAGCGAAGCGGTGGCCTCGTCGAGGAACAGATATGCCGGCGCATGCAGCAGCGCGCGTGCCAACCCAAGCCGTTGCTGCTCGCCAAGCGAGAGCATCCGGTTCCAGTGCGCTTCCTCGTCCAGCCGCGCGCCAAGCTGCGGCAGGCCGACCTCGGCGAGAACCTTGCTGATCTGTTCTGCGCTGAAGGTTTCGGCTGCGGCGGGATAGGCGATCGCCCGATGCAGCGGCTCGATCGGAAAATAGGGCTTTTGCGGCAGCATCATCAGCGAGGCGTTTGCCGGAATCGAAATCGAGCCGTTGCCGAACGGCCAGATACCGGCAATGGCGCGGAACAGCGTCGACTTGCCGGCACCGGACGGACCGGTGACAAGGATTCGTTCGCCGATGCGGATGGTCAGATCTTCGCTTGAGACCAGCGGCGTGCCATTTGGCAGTTTCAGCAACAACTGGCGCAGGCCGATTTCGCTGCCGGCTGCCGGCTCCGCCCCGATCGAACCGGGATCGGTCGCGAGTTTTTCAGCGTTTACGATCGACGTCTCAAATCCGTCGAGGCGGGCGACGACGGCGCGCCATTCGGCGAGCCTGCGATACGCATCGACGAAATACGACAGTGCCTGTTGCACGTTGCCAAAGGCCTCCATGGTCTGCTGCAAGGCGCCGAGCTGGATATTGTTGGCGAAATAGGCCGGTGCTGCCAGAATGACGGGGAATATTACCGCGGCCTGGCCAAAGCTCTGGGTGAACGCCGTCAGCCGCTTGGTCCGGCTCATGATGCCGTACCAGTTTGCGACCACGCGGCCGAAACGCTCCGACAACCGCCCGCGTTCGGCCGGCTCGCCCTTCAACAGCGCGATCTGTTCGGCGTTTTCACGGACCCGCACCAGGCTGAAGCGGAAATCGGCCTCGAGGCGCTGCTGCTGGAAATCGAGATTGACCAGCGGCGAGCCGATCCACTGCGTCAGCGCCGTTCCGAAGATCGCGTAGACCAGCGCGGCCCATACCAGGTAGCCGGGGAACGAGAGGTCGCGGCCGAAGACATGCAGCGGCGCTGCCGCGGACAGTCCCCACAGGATGATGACAAAGGACGCCAGCGTCACGACCGCGTTGAGCAGGCCGACACCGAGACCGAGGGTGGAATCGACGAACATCTTGACGTCGTCGGAGATACGCTGATCCGGGTTATCGGCCGCATCCCCCTGAAGCTGCATGCGATAGTGGTTGGCGTCGTGCAACCATTCGCCGAGATATCTTTTGGTGGTCCAGTTACGCCAGCGGATCTGAAGCCATTGATTGAAGTAGAGCGAGTAAACCTGAAGCGCCACCAGGATGGTTGCCAGCACACAAAAGACGATCATTTCCCGGACGAACCCGTCCCAGTCTTTCTCCTGCAGCGCGTTGTAGAAACGATTGCGCCACTGGTTGAACAGCACGCTGGTTCCGACCAGCGCCAGTTCAATGGTGATCACCGTGGCGAGCAGGCCGCGGCCGGCCCATTTGTCCTCGGAATTGAAATATTGTGCAGCGATGCGCCACACCGTCGCGAGCGTCGAGCGAATGTTATTCACAGGTCATCGTCTCCCGGGGGGATGGCCTCAAAGGCCTGAGAAATCGGGACAATCAGAGGTGCTCTAGACTAAAGTCGTAGGTCTGGCATGCAAGCGTTCGCTTGTCCCGACATTCAAGTCAACCCTAGCATGGGCGCAACGGCGAGGGGCGGGGGACCTTTGGATTTCGCGAGCTTGTGAGCGGTTTTGGCGCTGCCAAATTCGCGGGCAGGTTTCGCACATCACCGGGACACCTCCGCGATCACGCCAGGCGCGCCAGACCGTTCACGCTGGCCGGCGCGCTGCATAATGGCGTGGGGGAGAAAACCGTCATGTGGAATCAAATCTATAATCCGCTCGGCAACGCGGCGTTGTCGACGATCGCCGCCGCAATTCCGGTGGTTACGCTGCTGGTGCTGATCGCCAGCGGCAAGGTCAAGGCGCATATCGCGGCCATCGTCGCCGTGATCCTGACCAACCTGATCGCGATCTTTGTCTTCACCATGCCGGCGGGGATGTCGATCCGCGCGTCGCTGCTCGGCATCGTCGCCGGGTTCTTCCCGATCGGCTGGATCGTCCTGAACGTCATCTTTCTCTACCAGATCACGGTGGCGACGGGCCAATTCGAACTGTTGAAGCGCGCGGTCGGCGGCGTCACCGAAGACCGGCGCCTGCAATTGCTGCTGATTGCATTTTCGTTCGGCGCGTTCTTCGAGGGCGCTTCCGGCTTCGGGACGCCGGTCGCGATCACCGGTTCGGTCCTGATCGGCCTCGGCTTCTCGCCGCTGGCCGCCTCCGGCCTGTCGCTGATCGCCAATACCGCCCCGGTCGCCTATGGCGCGCTGGGCACGCCGATCCAGGGTCTCGCCTCGGTCACCGGTCTCGATCCCTATATTCTTGGGGCGATGGTGGGCCGGCAATTGCCGCTGTTCTCGCTGATCGTGCCGTTCTGGGTGGTGTGGGCCTTCGCCGGCTGGCGCGGCATGAAGGACATCTGGCCCGCGATTCTCGTCACCGGCCTGTCGTTCGCGATTCCGCAATTCGTGATCTCGAACTACATCAATCCATGGATCGTCGATATCGGGGCGTCGCTGATCTCAATGGGCTGCCTGATCCTGTTCCTGAAAGTATGGCAACCGAAGCAGCTCTGGCTGTCGCCGGCGTTGCGCGGCAGGGATGAATTGGCGGCGACGATGACCGCGCCGAAGCCGATGGACAAGACCGGGCTGACCCAAGGCGAACTGTGGAGCGCGCTGCTGCCATGGATCATCGTCTGCGTGGTGATGCTGATCTGGGGCAACGGGGCCTTCAAGACCTGGGCGAACTCGATCTTCACCTGGAATTATCCGATTCCGGATCTGCACAACATGATCAACAAGGTGCCGCCGGTGGCGGCGAAGCCGACGCCGGAAGGTGCCGTATTCGCCTTCACCTATCTGTCGTTCACGGGAACGGGCATGCTGATCGCCGCGATCATTTCCGGCTTCCTGGCGGGCTTCTCGCCGGCCAGGCTGATTTCGGAATATGGCCGCACCATCAAGCTGTGCGCGATCTCGCTGATCACGATCTCGGCGATGCTCGCGATCGGCACGTTGACGCGACTGTCCGGCGTCGATGCGACGCTCGGTCTGGCATTTGCCGCAACCGGCGTGCTCTATCCCTTCTTCGGCACGCTGCTCGGCTGGCTGGGCGTGGCGTTGACGGGATCGGACACGGCGTCGAACATCCTGTTCGGCAATCTGCAGAAGATCACCTCGGAGCAACTGGGTCTGTCCTCGGTGCTGATGGCTGCCGCCAACTCGTCCGGCGGCGTGATGGGCAAGATGATTGACGCGCAATCGATCGTCGTCGCTTCCACGGCGACCAATTGGTATGGGCATGAAGGCACCATCCTGCGTTTCGTGTTCAAGCACTCGATCGCTCTGGCATGTCTCGTCGGCCTTTTCGTGATGCTGCAGGCCTACGTCTATCCGTTCACGGCGATGGTTTTGAAATAGACCGCGCCTCGACGCGCGAACAATCAAGGATCCCCGCGGGCGGCAAACCCGCGGGGAGTTGTTTTTCCGGATGTTTTTTAACGCCGCCGATCTGGTCAATGCTGCGCGCATCCCATAAAACGGCGCCGCCGATATTGGAGCGTTTCGAGCGAAGTGGATACCGGTTCGCGTGAAGAAAACGCGTCAAGACAAGAATTTGGGTTGAACGATTTCGAGAGGTTGCATGATTTCAGTCGCACACATTTGCAGAAGCGCGGCCGTCGCCTTGATGCTTTTGCCGGCCGCTCCGATGTCCGGCCCGGCGCGCGCCGATGACGGCTTTCCGTTCGGCATGGAACTGACATTGGAGGCCGCGCGCATGCCGGGGTCGAAACGCATCCCGGACCTCGATATCGGCGAGAGCGGCGAGGTGATCCTCGAACTCTGGTGCAAGGGCGGCAAAGGCCAGTTTTCGGTGGCCGGCAATACCGTGATCTTTGTTATCGGCGAGATGGAGAACCGGCCCTGTTCGCCGGAGCGGGCGCAGGCCGACGACGATCTGATCGCGGCGCTGGGCGATGCGGCGACCTGGAGGCGCCAGGGTGAGGTGGTGTCGTTCATCGGCGCAAGAACGCTGCGCTTCCGCCTCAATACCAATTAGCGCGTGAACTCATAAATCCAAGGGGCGTGGGCGGAGGGCCGCTTTGGTCAATCCTTGGGCAGGCCCTTGCCCAGCGCCTCAAACATGATCGTCTTCAGCGCCAGTTGGATACGACCGCCCTGCGTCGGGGCCTGCACCATGCAGATAACGAGCATGTCGTCCTGGGGATCGACAAAATAGAAGCTGCCGCCCGCGGCGTCCCAGCGGTATTCACCCAACGGCCATGTCGTGTTCGGCGGCGGCGAGGTGCGCACGGCGAAGCCAAGGCCAAAGCCGCTGGTCGGGCCCGGAAAATAGAAGGGGTCATGAATGATCCCCGTCTCCGGCCCGATCTGATCCGACGTCATCAGTGCGACCGTCTCGGACTTGAGGTACCGCTTGCCGTCCAGCTTGCCTCCGTTCAGCAGCATTTGCAGGAAGCGGGCGTAGTCCCCGATCGTCGAGACCAGGCCCGCTCCGCCGGATTCCCAGCGCCGCGACAATGTCGGATCCCTTATTCCGGCCACCCGAAAGCGATCAACAGGAAATGACCTGGCGATGCGCGGCCACTTCGCTTCATCCGCGACATAATACGCGGTCTCGGACATGCCGAGCGGATCGAACAGTCTCTGCTTTTCGAATTGAAACAGCGACTGCCCCGAGATCACCTCGACGACACGGCCGAGTATGTCGATTGAATGGCTGTAATTCCAACGCGTTGCGGGCTGATCGGCGAGCGGCAGTGTCGCGATCCGGTCGGCGAATTCGGCGTTATCGAAATCGCCGGCGTACAGTTGGGGATTGGCATAGAGTTTCGTCACCGCGGCTTCGCCGAAGAAGCCGTAAGTGATACCCGACGTGTGCCGCAGCAGATCCCTGATCGTGATCGGGCGCTTCAACGGCTCGAGCTTGAGCGGATATTGTCCTGCTTCATCGGAAAGATCGACGCCGACTTTTGTATCCGCAAAGGCATGAATGTATTTCGATACGGGATCATCGAGGGCCAGCTTGCCGTCGTCGACCAGCATCATCGCGGCGACCGAGGTGATGGTCTTCGACATCGAATAGATCTGGAAAATCGTGTCCGGCGTCATCGGCTGTCCGGTCTCGGGGTCCCGCACGCCGAAACATTCGAAATAGACCGGCTTGCCGTGCTGCTGGATCAGCAGAATCGCGCCGGGAATCTTGCTCGTCGCGACTTCGTTGCGAAGGTAATCGCCAATTCGATCAAGGGCCGCGCGTGAGAAAGTTGGCGCGAGCGGCGCTTGGGCTGGCGGCGCTTGGGAGGCCAGCATCTGGGATTCGGCTCGCACCTCGTGCGGCCAGCCGCCGATAAAAAAAATCGCGAGCGCCGCCGCAACAAGGCGACGCCCCGCCAAAACGTCAGTTCTCCAACGATTCATGGACGAGCTGCTCCAGGGTCCTGGACACGCTGGCGTTCCGAAGGCGTCTGCTCAAGCAGCACGAAGAACATGTCCTGCTTGCGGTCGATCACCATATAGCAGCCGCCGACGCCGACAAGTCGGAAAGGTGTCGTCACTGGCAACCGCTGGCCTCACGCACCGGCGACGTGCCCAGTTCGCCGGCTGCACGGAGCCAAGGGGTAATGTTCGTTCCTGCGTCCTACCCCGCGGCCGCATTGATCTCCCGCGGCGCAGCCGTCCGGTCGGTCTGGACATCCGCGGGGAGCCCGGCGAAGCGGCGCAACGCTTCGGCCATCTGCACGCGCGCGCTGACGCCGGTGATCACCACGTCGACCATGGTCAGGGACGAGTGGAAGTGGCCGCGCGCCTGCAATTGCTCGACCGGCACGCCCGCGGCTCGCCAGCGCTTCGGCGTAGGCGATACCCTCGTCACGCAGCGGATCGAACTCGCAGGTCGCCACGAACGCCGGAGGCAGGCCCGTCGAGCTTGCCGCGCAGCGGCGAGGCGCGCGGATCGGTGCGGTCGGCGGGCGAGCAGTAGATGTCCCAGAACCAGTACATCAGCGCGCGCGTCAGGAAGTAGCCCGTCGCGTTGTCGGTGTAGGACGGGCGGTCGAACGTGCAGTCGGTGACCGGGCACACCAGAAGCTGACCCGCGATCTGCGGGCCGCCGCGGTCGCGCGCCAACTGGCAGGTGACGGCCGCGATGTTGGCGCCGGCGCTCCAGCCCGCGACCATCACCGGTCCCGGTCTGCCGCCGAGGTCCGCCGCATGCTCGGCGATCCAGCGCGTCGCCGCGTAGCCATCCTCGGCCGCGGCCGGGAAGCGATGCTCGGGCGCATGGCGGTAACCGACGCTGACGAAGATCATCCCGGTGCGCCGGCACAGGTCGCGGCAGAACGGATCGTCGGATTGCTCGTCACCCAACACCCAGCCGCCGCCGTGGAAATAGACCACGATCGGATGCGGCCCCGGCGTCGCCGGCCGGTAGAGACGGTAGGGCAGCGGACCATCGGCGCCTTGCAGCGTGCCGTTGCCGACCTCGCCGACCGGCCGTCCCGCCGGACGGCCCTTGTTGAACTCGTTGAGGAAGTCGCGCGCGCCCTGGGCGCCGAGCGACTCGATCGGCGGCAGGTTCATCTCCGCCAGCATGCCCAGCACCAGCCGCACGTCCGGCTGCAGGCGAACGACCTCGCCATCGTTGCATTGCTCGGCACCATTGGGGCCGGTGAGCTTGAAGCCCAGCATGCCGCGGCTGACGACCTCGTTGCAGATGCTGCGATAGGGGCCGACGCCGCCGGTATAGGGCATCACGCCCTGCGCCTTGCCGGGAACGTTGGCGCCGGTGTACCAGGTGTTGGCCAGCCGATGCAGCGTGAGCGTCGCGCAATCGGCCATGTGCCGCGCCCAGCCGGCTTGCGCGGTTTCGGTCGCCTCGATCGTCGTGAAGCCGGCCTCGCGCATCGCGATCAGCCGGTCGACGACCCAGTCGACATGCTGCTCGATCGACACCGCCATGTTCGACAGCACCGACGGGCTGCCGGGACCGGTGATCATGAACAGATTGGGGAAGCCCGCGACCGTGAGCCCGAGATAGGTCTGCGGCCCGTGGGCCCAGACGTCGGACAGCGATTTGCCGCCGCGGCCGGTGATCGGATGCACGGCCATGATGGCGCCGGTCATGGCGTCGAAGCCGGTGGCGAACACGATCACGTCGACATCGAACGTGCGCTTGTCGGTCGTGATGCCGGAGGCCGTGATCGCTTTGATCGGCTCCTGCCGCAGATTCACCAGCGTGACGTTGGGACGGTTGTAGGTGGCGTAGTAGTTGGTATCGAGGCAGGGCCGCTTGGCCCCGAACGGATGATCGTGCGGGCTCAGCGCGGCGGCCGTCTCGGGATCCTTCACCGTCGGCACGGATTTTCTCGCGGATCAGCTCGGCGAGCAGCGTGTTGCCGTCGACGTCGACGCCCTGGTCGGCCCAGAGCTGGGTCAGGATGTAGACGAGATCGCCGGCGGCCCACGCCTGCTCGAAGCGCTCGCGGCGCTCGGCGTCGCTCAATTGCCAGCTCACCGCCGTCTGTTGCGGATACGGTACGCCTGCCATCGACCAGCGGGCCTGCTCGCGGTAGCCGGCGCGGTCGCCCTCGCAGCAAGGCAATGCGATCCGCAGGCTGCGGACCATTGTGGGCGGGCAGGGCAAAGTTCGGCGTGCGCTGGAACACGGTCAGTTGCGCCGCCTGCTCGGCGATCAGCGGGATCGACTGGATTCCCGACGATCCAGTGCCGATCACGGCGACGCGCTTGCCGGCGAGCTTGACCTCCTGGTGCGGCCAGCGGCCGGTGAAATAGACCTCGCCCTTGAAATCCTTGACGCCGTCGATCTCCGGCGGCTTTGGCGCGGAGAGACAGCCGGTGGCCATGATGTAAGTGCGGCAGGAGACGGTCGCGCCGTTGTCGGTCGTCGAGCTGCCAGCGCTCGGTGGCCTCGTCCCAATTCGCCGCCGTGACCTTGGTGCCGAAGCGGATGTCGCGCCGGAGATCATAACGGTCGGCGACGAAGCCGAGGTAGCGCAGGATTTCCGGCTGGGTGGCGTATTTTTCCGACCATTGCCACGCGTTCTCCAGATCGGGATCGAAGGTGTAGCTGTAGTCGATGGTCTGGATGTCGCAGCGCGCGCCGGGATACCGGTTCCAGTACCAGGTGCCGCCGACGTCGCCGGCCTCCTCCAGCAGCTACTGTCGTGAAGCCGGCCTTGCGCAAGCGATGCAGGAGATAGAGGCCGGCAAATCCGGCGCCCACCACCGCGACGTCGACCTGTTGCGCCGTACTGCCGCGTGTTGCTTCTGAAAGAGATGCTGCGACCGTTGCGTCTGGCATGCCATCCTCCCGTGCGTTTTATTTTGCCGGAGGCTACTGCCGCGCCCCCGGTTTGTCATCAGAGCAATTTCAATCTCCGGTGGTTCCGCGTGCGGGCGTTCCGGACTCACGTCGAACATCGCCCAGTTCCATCAGCAGACATCGCAGCGAAGCTCGGATAGTCTGGCAACCCGTCAAGTCCTGTTCCCAGGCAGCCAGGAGACGGTGCCGAACTCCGGCACGTCCGACATTGAGGAAACGCCATGAAGCTCCCGCGTCGGGCTTTTCTACATCTGGCGGCGGGCGTTGCAGCGCTCCCCGCCGCGTCGCGGATCGCGTATCCGCAAAGCCATTCGACCGGGCCATCGTCGGAGCCGCCCGTCCGCCCGCTTGCCGAAAGCCTTGCTGCCTATGCCGATGGCCTGCGCTATGACGACATCGACGCTGCCACCATCGAACGGGTCAAGACGCACGTGATCGATACGATCGGATGCGGCATCGGCGCCTTCGACGAGAGGCCGGTCGGTATTTGCCGCAACGTCGCGCTTGCGGTCGGCGGTCATTCAACCATCATCGGCACCAACAGGCGCACGACGCCTGACCTCGCATCCTTCGCCAATGGTGCCGCCTTCCGCTACTTCGACTTCAATGACACCTATGTCGGACGCTTTTCCGTTCATCCGAGCGATCATATTGCGGCTTGTCTCGCGGTGGCGGAGGCCGAGCGGGCCAGCGCTCAGGATTTGATTACCGCGATCGTCATCGCCTATGAAGTGAACTGTCGGCTGGTCGACGCCCTCGACATCACGACGCGCGGCTGGGATCCGCCGGTCATGAGTCTTCCGGCAGTAGCACTCGCCGCCGGCAAACTCATGAAACTCGGTCCCGACCAGCTGACACAGGCGGTCAACCTCGCCGTCAACGACCATATTCCGATGGCCCAGACCCGCGTGCAGACCCTGTCCGACTGGAAGGGTTTTGCGGACGCCGAAGCCGCGCGCAACGCGGTGTTCGCCGCAGTTCTGGCGCGTGGCGGCCTGACAGGCCCGGCTCCCATTTTCGAAGGACAATCCGGCTTCTTCAAGCAGGTGTCCGGGCCTGGGAATGTCGACCCAGGTACATTCGGCCGACGGGGCGTGCCGTTCCTGATCCATCGCTGCGTCATCAAGCCTTATCCCGCCGTGATCTACACTCAAACGGCAATCGTGGCCGGCATAGAAGTGGCCAAAGAGGTGGGATCGCTCGACCGCATTGCGGCGATCGAGATCGCAACGACGCAACGGGGTTATCAACGGACCGGCAGCGAACCTGAAAAATGGTCGCCCAAGACCCGGGAGACCGCCGACCACAGCCTGCCCTACATCACGGCACGGGCGATGTTCGACGGGGACATCACCAATGAAAGTTTTGCATCCGATATGTTCAGCGATCCGCGCATCCTCGCCTTCATGCAGAAGATTACGGTCCGTGAGGACCCTGTTCTCACTGCACGAGCCGGAGCGCCCACACGCGTGACCGCGATTCTCGTCGACGGGCAGCGGGTTTCGAGCGAGGTGGACTACGCCCCCGGCTTTGCGGAACGGCCAACGACCAGGGCCGATGTGGAACGGAAATTCCGCGGCAACGTGGGCAAGCGTTGGCCGCAGCAGCGGACGGACGCCGCCCTGCAGGCATTGTGGGCGCTCGATCAGACCGACGATCTGTCTGTTTTGCTCGGCAGGCTCGCGATGCCGGCAAACCCATGAAGCCCGCTTGGCTGGAGGCCCTTATGAGAATTCTTGTGAGATATCTTGGGATCGCTGCCTTTGCCTTGATGGCTGCGATGTGCACCGGGGGCACGGCGGATGCCGCCGAAGTCAGGGTTCTGTCGTCCGGTTCGATGAAGGCCGCACTATCGCAACTACTTCCAGACTTCCAAAAGGCGTCCGGCAACATCGCAACAATTGAATATGGTCCCGCAGGCGCCATTGTTGGCCGGATTCAGAAGGACGATGCCGCTGATGTCGTCATCGTGTCCAGGTCTCAGCTGCAAAAGCTCGAAAGCACTGGCAAGGTCGTCCAGGGGAGCCTCGTCAACATCGCGGGCATCGCGCTTGGCGTAGCCGTACGCAAGGGAGCGCCCAAACCGGATATCGGCACTGTCGAGGCGTTCAAGCGGACCCTGCTCTCCGCCCGGTCGATCGGGTACCGCGATCCGATAACCGGTTCAACGTCCGGAATCTATACAGCCGGCCTGCTCGAGCGGCTCGGCATTGCACAAGAGTTGAAGCCGAAGCTCCATCTCGACAGATCAGAGGGCGATGTTCCCGAGAACGTCTTCCTGGGCGTTGCAAAGGGCGAAGTTGAAATGCAAATCGGCCAGATCACCGAGATCGTTATCTCGCCCGGCGTCGATCTTGCCGGTCCGCTCCCCAGCGAGATCCAGAACACCACTTTGATGGCCGCCGGAATCATCACAACCAGTCAAGCGCCAGACGCCGCCAAGGCGCTCATCAGCTTTATCTCATCTCCCTCCGCCGTTGCCGTCCTGAAGGCAGATGGATTCCAGCCGGTCCATTGAGTTAAGCCTTGCCCGCGCGCCAGCCCATTTCCCAAAAATCGGATTCGAGGCGGGTGGCCTCCTTGAAGATCGCGATCAACTCGGCCTCGCGGGCCGGCGTGGCGTAGCGGTCGGCGAGAGTTTCCAGCTGCGCTTGCGCT
This sequence comes from uncultured Alphaproteobacteria bacterium, assembly GCA_963836765.1. GTDB lineage: Bacteria > Pseudomonadota > Alphaproteobacteria > Rhizobiales > Xanthobacteraceae > Bradyrhizobium. Next base: position 235,900 of record CAWILG010000008.1, on the reverse strand, counting down.
TTCGCCGCGACCTCCTGGTAGGGTGCCCCGGCATATTCGGCGATCCAGTCGCGATAGGGGTTCGTTACCGCGAGCGCGTCGGGTCGCGCGGCGAGCCGGGTCGCGATCTCGGCGTAGCCGATCACGCAAGGCGCAAGCGCCACCTTGAGCGCCAGCAGATCGCCGCGCATTCCGGCGTCGAGCACGTAACGGGTATAGGCCAGCATCTCGACCGCGGGCGGCGCTTGCTCGAGATCGGCGGGTGACAGCCCCCAGCCGGCGCAGAGTTTTACATGCAGGTTCATCTCGACGTCGAGAATGGCCGCGAGGCCGGCCGCCGCCTCGCGCATGTCGGCGAGCTTGGGCGATTTGTAGACGGCGAGCGCGTAGGCGCGCGCAAACTCGATCAGGAACAGATAGTCCTGAACGAGGTAGTGACGAAACGCCGCCTCGGGGAGCGAACCGTCCGCCAACCCGTTCGTAAAGGGGTGTTCGGTATAGGCCCGCCACTCGGCGGATGCTGCTATCTTCAGTCGCTCGAAGAAACTCATGGTCGTTCGCAGGGCTCGCTCTCAAGGCGCGTCTTTGGCTCGCTACCGGATCACAAGCGGACCGCTTGGGCAAGGAACCATGTCCGCTCTGCCTCAAGAACGGTTACGCGGATTGGCGGCTTTCGTCTCGCCAAGCGGCGCGTTCATTGTTTACGATCCAGTGAGTCGTATCAGGTGAAGCATCGGGAGACCGCCATGAGGATGAAAAGTCATACCGCTGCGCCGACGGCGGCGTTTGCTCTTGGGCTTTTCTTGACGCCGCCGGCTTCCATCACCATCAACGCGGTCGCGTTGCTCGTCCCGGCCGCCATCGGCAATCTCGGCCTGATCTCCCCCGCATTGGGCCAGCCGGGCACGCTCACGAAAAAGCAATCCGACGCACTCGACGCCTATAACAAAGCCGCCAACGATTTCGAAGCGATCCTGGGCCAGCGGCGCGCGCAGATCGATTCGAACAAGCCGCTGCCGAACCTGCCGGGACAAGCCCTCTACCTTGCGCGCAACAACATGCTCAGCGCCTACAAGGACCTCACCGACGCGCTTCCGTCCAAAATCGGCGGGCCCAACAAATACGGCATCCCTCCGGCGTATTTTGACGCCGGCCGTGAGCCGCTGCTCGATGAGTACCGGAAACTGTTCGACGTCATGCAGGCACCGCCCGCCAACGCGCAAAAATCGGATACCCCGTTCAAGGACGTCGTCGATTTGGGAACGGCGATTGCACGGGCCAGGGGCCTTGATGCGGCGGGAGCCGAAGCGGCGGGCCGCATCAGCCTCGGGCTGTTCTTTGCCGAGACCAATGGCAATCAGAACATCGGCAACGCGCGCTCGAATACCTACAAGGGAAGCCTGCAAACCGGCCCATCCGAAGATCAGGGCGGTCGAAAGAAGTGGGCCGCGATCAAGAGTTCGATAGCAGCCGTCGATCCCGCGCTGAATATTCGCGACGACCGGGAAGAGGCGCGGGCCGGTAGTCTGGATCACCGATACAATCACTGGACCGCCGTGCGCGATGCGCTGATGAGCGCCCACGCCGATATTTTCCCGCAAGTAACGGCGATCGTGAAAACGCTGCCTAATCCGATCGATCAAATGAAGCTGTTTGAGCTCATCCAGATCATTCCCTCGCCGACCAGGTCCGCGCTCAAGTCCGGCGACCTCGTCAACTACCGAATTTCCGATCCGAGGATCATGGGATATCTGCGAAACAACAGCATTTTTACTTTCGGGCAGGCCGACAGGGCGAGAACGTCTGCGACCTACCGCGAGATTCTCGATGCGATGTGGCTGTTCAATGCCAAATTTGAAGAGGCGCTTGCCAGGTTCGACGAGATCAAGGCGCAGCAAAAAAAGGGTTGAAGGCACAAGCTGCGCTTTGGGTTTTGCGATCAGGTCGCTTGCAACCGGTCATTCATGGTCCATAATCCCGGCCACCGCCGTCTCGTCTCGCCGTGAAGCGCGCGCGGAAAAACAGCCCGGGAAAAGCAGGGATTGCTGTCGTCAGGGAGAAAATTCGCCGGATCGTGCTTTGGCATCTGGCCCCGCCGCTGCACCATCATCGCCGCGATCGCCGCATGGGTGCTGCTTCCGATTGCGGGCAGCGATGCCGGCTGGCTGTCGGATGTCTTCAAGGGCTCGTCAAAGCCCGAAAAATCGCCAAAGCGCGTCACCGCGCCAAAGCCAGTCGCATCGGCGAGGCCGGCTGCGACGCCAAAGCGCCACGCTGCGAAGCTTGTCGCCCCGGCAACAGTCGCCGCGAAGCCGTCCGGGCCGAAGCCGGCTGCAACCCCGTGCGATCCCTCGAAATTCCGGATCGTTCTGGATGTGGGACACACCGCCGAATCGGAAGGCGCGACCAGCGCCCGCAACGTTGCCGAGTTCCTCTTCAACCTGCGGCTTGCGCGGCAGATTGAGGAGAAGTTGAAGGCTGCGGGCTTTGCCGAGACCAAACTGCTGGTCACCGGGGGTAAGGCCAGGCCAAGCCTCGTCCGGCGGGTCGACGCGGCCAACAATCTGCAAGCCAATCTCTTCCTGTCGATCCACCATGATTCGGTGCCCAACTCCTTCCTCGAGAATTGGGAATTCGAGGGCAAGAAGAGCCATTTCAGCGACCGCTTCAGCGGCTATTCGGTTTTCGTCTCCCACGACAATCCGGATTTCAAGACCAGCTTCGCGTTCGCCGAACTGGTCGGCAAGGAAATGAAGGCCGGGGGCCTGCAATATGCCCAGCAATATAGCCAGGCCATCATGGGGCGGTACCAGCACCCGCTGCTGAACAAGGAAACCGGCGTCTACAGTTACGATCAGCTCGTGGTGCTGCGAAAGACCCGGATGCCCGCGGTCCTGCTGGAGGGGGGCTCGATCATCAACCGGGACGAAGAGCTCAAGATGGAATCGCCTGAGCGACGGAACATCATCAGCAGCGCTGTCGTGGCGGCGGTGAGGGAATTTTGCGATCCCCGGTGGGGCATCCTCGGTCCGCTCTGATGCCCGTGAGGCGATCGCCTCAGGCGCGAAGCTGATGCCGCTTGACGCTTTCGCGCTCGAAATAGGCAAAGGCGATGCTGGCCAGGCCGCCGAGCGCGGACCAGAACACGAGGCTCGTCAGCGTCACCGCAACCACGAACTGGTGGGACAGTGAACTCGGCACGTTGGTCTCGACATGCTCGAGTTCCGGCGCGCCGATGAGATGGGGCAGCACGATGAGCATCAGTCCTGCGATCGAGGCCGGCGCGGAGCGGCGGAAAACAACGAGCCCGAGGCCCGCGGCCGTCGCCAGCGCGGCCACGCCCCACCAGATCTGGCGGGACAGCAGCGGCGCCGCCGGCACACCCGGCAATTCGGGAGGCAGGCCGATTCCAGGGGCGATCGTGAAGACGAGGAAACCTGCCAGTCCCCACATCAGGCCTTCATGCCACGACACGTTCTCACCCGTCGCGCCGCTGCGCACCGAGAAGAAGCCGGCAAGCAACATCGCAAAACCGATGGCGGTCAGCACGTTTGCGGCTGCGGTGTAGGCGTTGCGCTCAAGGCCGTCCCTGGGCTCCCATGCCTCCGCGGCGTGCACATGGTCCGAATGGTTGTGGCTGGCGACCGTTTCCTGCGGGCTTGCCGCGGCGGGCGCGGCTTGATGCGCCTCGGCCGCCTTCTCGAACACCTCAGCCTTCAGGATCAACGGTACAGTGCCGAATTGCTGGAGCACGGTGACGATCAGGCCAACGGCGAGACCGGCAATGACCGACGAAAACACGATCGAACGAAAGGTACCCATGCGATCCGGTCAGTGGCAGGGGAAAGCGTTCGAATGGCGCACGTCGTGCGCGGCGTTGTGAACGACATCGATATGGGAGAAGCCCACGACGCCCACGATGAAGAGACCGAGCATCATCGCCATCAGCGATTGGGCCAGCCGGCCAACCTGGCCGGCAGCGACCGGCAAATGCGTGACCTGGGACTGGCTCATGGTTGTTCTCCGCGTTTGATTTGGTTCGAACTCTAGCAATATTCGGGCGATATCGCAACTCGTTAGATGAAGATTCGTGTCGGCTGGAATGCACTTGCGCGCGATCTTGTAACTGGCGGCCGCCCTGAATGCGGCTTCGAATTCCCCGAAATAGGCAAGGCAGGCTTGCGGTGTCGGTTCCGCGCCGCCCAGCAACGTCCGGAACGCGCCGCGGTGAACGGCGCAGATCGCGGTTTGATCCCCGATCGGGAAGACCAGGGACTCGATGTCGGTGCGCCAGCGCGCGTCCTCTCTCAATTTGCAACCTCCATCGGCCTCCCGCGCCCACGATAACGGTTTGGCAGCCTCTGTCATCGGGCCCGCATGGCCCGGCGCTCAGGCGAGCGCGTTGTCATCCGCCATGCCAGCACCGCGCCGGTCAGACTGAAGCCAAGGCCGCCGAGACAGAGCGTCACGATCACGACCGTCCGCAGTAGCGGACGCGAGGAGAGGGGGGCAAAATCGAGCGTGTGAAGGCTATGCAGCGGCCAGTCATCCCCCAGCGAGAGAAAGCCGGAGAAAATCCAGCCGAGGATGAACGGCGCGCAGACAAGACCGAGCCCTTGGTGCCAGGCCTGCAAGCCCCGATAGGCCGGTGTCTTCTGCCGGATGGCCGTACCCAGCCGGGCGATGCCGACGACGACGCCGAGGCTCGCGCCGATGGTTCCGATCAGCGACAGCCACCACACCAGCGCGCGCCAGATTTCGGCGTGGTGACGCAGCGCCGCCGGGTAAATCCAGTGCACGATGCTGCCGGCATCATTGAGCATGCGCATCCGCCAGGTCGTCACGAGAACCACATCGCCTGCCGTCGACGAGACGTAGAGTTCGGTGCGGGCGGCATCGTTCAGAATGACGCGAAAAAGCGGACGATCGGAATCATAATCGCCCGACACCGTCCATTGATCGTAGGCGATGCGCTCGACGTCGGTGCGGGAGAGGTCGAGCCCGTGCGCGTCCGCGTAGCCGGCTGCCACATCCCGCGCGGCCTGTTCAGAGTGGACTTCGGCGCGGTCCAAAGTCGCCGCCACCTTGCCTCGTGCCGGAAACGGCACGAAGTGCATGACGATGCCCGAGGCGAACCACATTGCAAACAACAGGCAAAACGCGACACCCCACCAGCGGTGCAGTGCGGCGATGATGTGCATCACCATTTCGCCGAGGCGGACAGTTCGAACGTCCGGGGCGCGCCCAGATAGACCTGGTCGGGATAACCGGGGTCGGACCATTGCGCATAGAGCGCGTTGGTCACGTTGCGGACACGGAACGCGAACCGCATCTTGTCGACCCCTTGCCACGGCAAGTCGCGGCCCGGGACGTCGACAAAGGCGAACAGATCCGCCGTGGTGTAGGGCAGCATGATAGTGCGGTCGTCCTCGTAGACGAAGCGCTGTCCGACATGCCGCACCGAGCCGCCGATCTCGACCGGCCAGCGCCAGTTATCGAACCGCCAGGATGCGCCGGCGTTGATGATGACAGGCGCGACATTCGACGGCGTATTGCCGGAGAAGAAATCGAAATCGGCGTAAGTCGCTTCCGTGAACGCCACATTGCCCCAGAGCTTGAGATTGTCGACCGGACGCAGCCCGCCCGCGATCTCGATGCCCCTGGAGTGGATCGCCCCCGCGAGCGCTGCCACGGCGTTGGTGATCTGCACATAGACATTGCGGCGCTCGATATCATAGGCCGCGAAGGTGAACTCCATGCGCTTGTCGGAAGAGATCACCTTGACGCCGGTCTCGTAGATGCGCGCGCTGGTCAGCTCCAGCGACGTGCCGGGGGTCACCGAGAAGATACCGGCTGCGGCCGGATCATAGGCGGTGGCATACATGCCGTAGAGCATCAGCCCCTTCACCGGCTCGAACGTGGCCGCGGCGCGGTAGGATACCGGCGTCCAGGTCTTGCTGAAGGGCTGGCCCGCCGGGATCGTGCCGTCGAAATTGACACCGTCGCGCGCGAGCGTCAAATTTTCGGCGCGGATGCCGCCGATCAGAGCGAGCATCGGCGTGATCTTCAGGCGGTCCTCGATCGTGACCGCGAGATCGTCGAGGCGGCTGTTGCGAATGTTCGGCTGCGGCACGCCGTAGAGGCCGGGATCCGGATCGAGCACGCTGACCGAGTCGGCCGGGAACGTGTTCGGATTTCCCTCCTGGGCGAACTGGATGTCGTTGCGGCTGACCTGCAACGCACCGGCCATGCGGTTTTCCATCCCGAAGAAAGACGAGTTCCAGACCAGATCGGTGTTGTCGCCGACCACCTGCTGCTTGTGCGTGACGAAAAAGCGGTCGCGGTCGATCAGCGAGGTCCCGGTGTTGAAGGCATAGGTCTCGCTGTCATACCAGTGACGCTTGGCGCCATACTCATAGGCCTGGTTCTTGAGCGTGACGTCGTCATTGATATTCCATTCGAAGCCGCCGCGAAGCCACAGCTCATGTGCGCCGGTGGAATTGTCGGCTACATTGTAGCTAGTCCGGATCGTCCTCGAATCCACGGTGACCGGACCGAACACGGCAGACGCGTCCGCTGCACTTGCCGCGTTGAACGTGTTGAGCGCGTTGCCGGCCACCACGCCGTGAATGGCATAGGGTCCGGCGAATGCGGTCGGCACCAGCGGCGTGCCCCAATAGGCATGCCCATCATCGCGTTTGTAATCGATGGCGCCGAACACCTTGAAGGCGTCGTTGACCCGGTAGTTGAGCTGTCCGGCGACGTTGTTCAGCTGCTGATAATCGCCGTCGATGGAGCTGTTGATCTTCGACGAACTGACATCGAAGCGATAGTCGAGTCCGGGCAGGGTCGTGCTGCCGCCTGAAACGAAATGCGTGCGATAGGTGCCGAGCGTATCGATCGATGTATCGAGTTCGTTCTTGATCGGGCCGGTGGTCGGTTGCCGGCTCACAAAGTTGACCGAGCCGCCGATCGCGGCGAGCCCCGACATGACCGACAATGGTCCGTGCACGAATTCGACCTGCTGGAGATTGGCGGTGTCCATCACCCGCGAGGTGATGCTCTGCGGTCCGATCCAGATGCCGTTGTAGAGCGTGGTCACCTCGCCAAAGCTGAATCCGCGCATTGAAAAGCCGCCGGGTGCGCCGGCCGCATCGCCCGCGAGGACGCCGACCGCGCCTTGCGCGGTCTCGGTCGTGGTCCGGTAACCCTGCTCGCGCATGGTCGGCTGGGTCACGATATCGACCGACGCCGGCGTCTCATGCACGGTGAGGCCGAGCCGGCTCGCGCTCCCCGCGACGAGGTTGCCGTTGAGCGGCGTCGGCGCGCTATCGGACGCTGGCAGCGGCGCAGGTTTTGCCGCCAGATTTCGCGCGGCGCGCCGCGCGCGTTTTGGCACGCCGTGCGACTCGCCGCCCGCGTGCGTCGCGCTCTGCGGTTGCGCCGGCGACACCACCACGGGATCGATGGTCCGCTGTTGCGCGACCACGGGTGTCGCGACGGCCAATAGCGGGAGCGCTGCGCCAGGCAGCAGGTGTGAGATCGAAACCGTGCGCGCACAGCGGCGCGACGGCGCTTGGGAGTTGCGGAGTTTGAAAATGGACACGACACGCTCGACGGCGAACAATCAACCCGTCATGCACGCTTGCCGCGACTATCCGCCCTTCGCCTTTTAATGCGGCAGATAGCTACAACTGTTGCGACGCTTCGGAGCACCCCGCCCGACGCGTTCGCGCACGACCATGGCTGGTAGCAGGTCTCCTGGCTCACGGGTCACGGCCTTGGACCACCTTCCCAGGACCTGACGATCCCAGTGGTTTGAAATGGTCGCAGGCTCGCCGCTTACAGTTGCGGGGGCAGCTACGGCATTGTCCGCATTACACGGACGCACCGTATTCCCTTGATTAGCCCTTGCGGGCACTACCATTCAGGACACTGGAGAGGCTTCGCAGGCGAGTCAAGTAGCGGCGCTCTCGCCGGGCGCGCTGCTTAGACGCATGTGTCAGTTGGGTCACGCGGAAATCAGCTCTCGCCCAAGATCATGTCGGCGCAGGCGCCGCCGGATTGCACCACGCCGGTATAACCGCCGAAACCGGCATGGGCCGACGCGAGATAAAGCCCTGATACCGCTGTGCGCGGCGAACGGACCGGGGCGCTGCCGGCAGGGGACGGAAGTGTCGGCGCAAATCCGTAAACCGCGCCATCGGGCGCGTTGAGATATTGCCGCACCGACAGCGCGGTGTTGAAGGACGATGCGACCACGCCGTCAGCGAGGCCCGGATAGAATTTGTCGAGATAGCGCAGCATCGCCTGCTGCCACCGCCCGCGCTTCTCGCGATAAGCGTCAAGGTCCGAACTGTCCCAGTTCGAAAGCCGGTCCGGCCCGAACACCGACAGCACAAAAGGCGGGGCGGGAATGGCGGAATCGATCGCGGCGTAATCGACGATCGACATCGGCGGCATCCGCTCACCGGGCTCGTCCGCCATCAATGTCGCGCCGCGCCCGTAATCGGACAGACGCTTCATGTCGTCGGGCAGCAGCTGCGTGGAGTAGGCCGTGACGCCGTATTCGCGCGGCGGTTTCGTCAGCCCGAGCGTCAGCGCGAACAGGGAAATCGACGGCGTCAGGCCGGCATGGCCTGCGGTCAATTTCGCCGCTGCATCTTCCGGCATAAGCTGTGCCAGCGCGCCCGGCGCGGCGCCGCCGATGACCTGCGTGCACTCCGCCACCTGCGCGTCGCTGCCGTCCTTGGCGGTGTGGGTGACGGCGCTGGTGCGGCCCTGCGGGTCGAGCGCGATGGCGGAGGCGACGCGGCGCACCACCACCTCACCGCCGGCGGTGCGAACGGCGCGGGCGAGCGCGCTCGAGAGGCGCTGCGAGCCGCCCTGCACGAAGCGTGCGCCGCTCAAAAGATAACTGCCCTGCGCCATGGCAAAGAAATTCCACCACAGCGAACCGGGATCGTCGTGGAAATAGGACAGATTGGCCGCCAGCGCGCATTTGACGGCTTCGTCGTCGCCGAACAATCGATCGAGCTTTTGCGACAATGACTGCGGCGCCTCGCCGGATGAGGGCGCGTCCGTTGCGGACGCGATGCCCTCCATCTCGTCGAGCAATTGCCGGATGCCGGCCCGCGCCGCCGGGAATCTCGCGGTCAATGCAAGCCGGGCCGCTGCAAAATTGTCCGGCAGAACAAACGGCTTTTCGAGCGGGCCGCCGCGCACTTCGTAGAGGGCGCCGGCCGGGATCCATTTGACGGCATCGAGCACGCCCGCGCGGTTCAGCACGGCGTGCTTGGGGTCGCGCGGGTCCTGCGGATTGCTGGTTTCCTGCAACGAACCTTCGATGAAGAGATCGCCGGACTTGTAACTCGACGCCGCGCCACCCACCGAGTTGCTGCGCTCGATCACAAGCACCTTGCGTCCAGCGCGCGCGAGGATTGCCGCCGCCGTCAAACCGCCAAGGCCGGCGCCGATCACCACTACATCATACCGCGCCATTCAGCCTGAAACCCGTGTCCGGAGATGGTTCATTGCCGCAATGGCGCGGCGTGTCAAATGCGCTGACGGCATGGGGCAGGGTGCTCCATAGCGTTTTCCAGCGAAGTGGATACCGGTTCTCGTGAAGAAAACGCGTCAAAAATAAATAGAGCTGGCTCGGAATGGCTAAAAGCCGGCTATTTCCAGACCGATTTGTCGGCATCCCAGCGCTGGCCCTTGAACTCCCTGGCCAACGCGTCGACCGAGCCGTTGTCGTTCTTGGGCTCGCCGCCCTCCTCGTCGCCGCTGGACTCTTCGGACAGGTTCAGCTTGGGGCCCGCGCCTTCGTCCGTTGTCGTGATCACGGGGCTTGAGATCCACAATATCAGCCGGTCGGAAGCGCCCGGCTTGTCCGGCGCCACCAATGCGGTGATCTCGACGCTCTCGGTGAGGCCGAGCGCGGGATAGACCTGGCTCGGGCGCTTGAAGGTCAGTTTCAGTTTTCCGGTGTTGGCGTTCCATTCCGCCGCGGCCGCCTTCGCCGCAAGCGTTTTGGCAAGCACGTTGGAAACCGCCGTCGCGATCTTGTCCTTGTTGATCTTGTCGCTGTCGCGCCATTCGGCGGCGGCAAAGCGGATGGTGCGATCCATATCCATGCTGCCGCTGGTCCAGCCGGCTGCGACCACGCCTGGCGCCGATTTCGCCTTGGCGATCAGGGCGCTCGCGTGATCAGGATCGACGGTAAGGTTGATGGTCTGCTCGCCGGCGCGCATCGCGTCGCAGGACACGGTGAGGCCGCCAAGGCCCACTTCGACGGCCTCGCCCTTCAGGCTCTTCAGGAAGTCCAGCGCCGCGTCCAGCTTGACCCGCACGCCGACCGATTCCGGCGAGACCTCGGTAAAATCCTTTGGCTGCGGGGTGATCCCGTCATCGGTGGTCTGGTTGTCCAAAAATTCCTTCTCGCTGAGATCGGAATTGTCCGAAGACGTCACCTCGGTCACGGTCTGGCCGACGGTGATCTGGCCGCGGAATTCGAAACTGTCGCCCGTCGGCTTGCGCGTCAGCTTGATGGTGACCGGCAATTTATCGCCGATGGTCTGGGTGGTGCCGGTCAGGTTCTGGCCGTTGGCGGCAAGGTTGGCGACAAAACGGTCCTTGCGGTCGGAGCCCTTCTCGGCGGGGTAGCAGACGTCGAGCACGGCCGCGGTGACGTTCTTGCCCTGGCGGGTTTCCTTCAGGACAACGTCGGCATTGCCGTCCATCAGCCCGTCGATCGAGGTGAAATAGCGGACCTCGCTGGCGCCGGGCGCGGCCTTGGAGGGGAGTTTCATCTGGGCGAAAGCGAGATCCGGCAAAACCGTCACCAGACCGAACAGGCAAAGCAGGAGCACGCGCATCTGAAATTCCTCGAAAGGACAGAATCGGTATGGTCGTAGTTACCAAACCTCTGTGTCATTAGCCAAAAAGAAGGCCGCCCGGAGGCGGCCTTCGATATCATCATGAGGTGAACGCACGGGCTTTAGAAGCCCATGCCGCCCATTCCACCCATGCCGCCGCCACCGCCGCCCGGCATCGGAGCCGCCGGCTCCTTCGGCAGTTCGGCGACCATGGCTTCGGTGGTCACCAAAAGGCCGGCCACGGAAGCCGCGTCCTGCAAGGCGGTGCGCACCACCTTGGCCGGGTCGATGATGCCCTTGGCGACCATGTCGACATATTCCTCGGTCTGGGCGTCGAAACCCCAGGTCTCGGACTTGTTCTCGAGGATCTTGCCGACCACGATCGAGCCTTCGACGCCGGCGTTCTCGGAGATCTGACGGACCGGGGCTTCCAGCGCCTTCAGCACGATATTGATACCGGCCTGGACGTCGGAATTGTCGTTGGTGAGACGGCCGACCGCCTTCTTGGCGCGCAAGAGCGCCACGCCGCCGCCGGGCACGATGCCTTCCTGCACCGCCGCACGGGTCGCGTTGAGGGCGTCCTCGACGCGATCCTTCTTCTCCTTGACCTCGATTTCGGTCGCGCCGCCGACGCGAATGATCGCGACGCCGCCGGCGAGTTTGGCCAGACGCTCCTGCAGCTTCTCACGGTCGTAGTCCGAGGTGGTCTCCTCGATCTGCGCCTTGATCTGGCCGACGCGGCCTTCGATGTCCTTTTTCTTGCCGGCGCCGCTGACGATCGTGGTGTTTTCCTTGTCGATCACCACTTTGCGCGCGCGTCCCAGCATGTTGACGGTGACGCTTTCGAGCTTCATGCCGAGTTCCTCGGAGATCAGTTGACCGCCGGTCAGGATCGCGATGTCTTCCAGCATCGCCTTGCGGCGATCGCCGAAGCCGGGCGCCTTGACGGCGGCGACCTTCAGGCCGCCGCGCAGGCGGTTGACGACGAGGGTGGCAAGCGCCTCGCCCTCGACGTCTTCGGCGATGATCAAAAGCGGGCGGCCGGACTGGACCACGGCTTCAAGCACCGGCAGCATCGACTGCAGGCCGGAGAGCTTCTTCTCGTGCAGCAGCACGTAGACGTCCTCGAGCTCGGCCGTCATCTTCTCGGCATTGGTGATGAAGTAGGGGCTGAGGTAGCCGCGGTCGAACTTCATGCCCTCGACAATGTCGACCTCGGTCTCGAGCGACTTGTTTTCCTCGACCGTGATGACGCCTTCATTGCCGACCTTCTGCATCGCCTGGGCGATCATCTTGCCGATGGCGGCATCGCCGTTGGCCGAGATGGTGCCGACCTGGGCGACCTCGGCGGAGGAGGCGACCGGCTTGGCGCGCTTCTCGATGTCCTTGACCACGGCCGCGACCGCGATGTCGATGCCGCGCTTCAAATCCATCGGGTTCATGCCGGCGGCGACCGACTTGCCGCCTTCGCGCACGATCGCCTGGGCCAGCACGGTGGCCGTGGTGGTGCCGTCGCCGGCGGTGTCGTTGGTCTTGGAGGCGACTTCGCGCAGCATCTGCGCGCCCATGTTCTCGAACTTGTCCTCGAGCTCGATTTCCTTGGCGACGGTGACGCCGTCCTTGGTGATGCGCGGGGCACCAAAGCTCTTTTCGATGACGACGTTGCGGCCCTTGGGGCCGAGCGTCACCTTCACCGCGTTGGCGAGGATATCGACGCCGCGCAGCATGCGATCGCGGGCGTCTCCGGAAAATTTAACGTCTTTGGCGGCCATTTGAATTGCTCCCTGGAAATGAACTCATCCTGAGGAGCGGGCCTTGGCCCGCGTCTCGAAGGATAAGCTTGTGGAAAGTCACCCTTCGAGACGGCAGCTTCGCTGCCTTCTCAGGGTGAGGTCAGTGTGTTGTCAGGCCAGCACGCCCATGATGTCGGATTCCTTCATGATCAGGAGCTCCTCGCCGTCGAGCTTGACCTCGGTGCCCGACCATTTGCCGAACAGCACGCGGTCGCCGACCTTGAGATCGATCGGGATCAGCTTGCCGGCCTCGTCACGGCCGCCGGGGCCGACCGTGGTGACTTCGCCCTGCGAGGGCTTTTCCTTGGCGCTGTCGGGAATAATGATGCCGCCTTTGGTCTTCTCTTCGGCATCGATACGCTTGACCACGACACGGTCGTGCAGCGGGCGGAAGGTGGATTTAGCCATGACATTTCCTCTTTACGTTCTCTTGGAGGCTTGATTTCAGGTCTGGTTCATCGAGACTGGCGTGTAACGCGCCCTGGTCGATACCGCGAAGCAGGAGGCCCCGCGCCTTAGCAATCATGGTATTGGAGTGCTAATTGTGCGCCGGGGAATATGGCTTGGCGCCGATCCTGTCAAGCAAAGAGGGTTAAGGCCTTGGTGAGGCCAATATAGGATGCTCACTGGGAAACCAAATCGGGGCGGCGACGTATTTTAACGGACGTCATTGCTCCTGCTGACGTTTTGCGCTTGGCTGTAGGACGGGTGCAGCCGGGAAATTGCTCGGGGGAATACGATGATCGGGTTAGGAAATGCGCGCGCGCTTGCCAGGCTGGCGACCGCATCGGCGCTGACGATATTCCTGGGGGCGTGCGGCAGCATGAGCCTGCCGTCGCTGTCCTCGAACACCGCACCTGAGGCTGTGGAACCGGGGGTCGCCCCGGAAATGCCGGCGAGCATCCGGGCCGACGAAATCGTCGGCCGCTGGGGCCTCGCCTCGTTCCAGAATCCGCCCGATCGCGCCCGCACCGAAAAGATGGCGAAGGACCAGTGCAAGCAGCCCTACGTGATCGGCGCCGGCCAGTCCGGCGGCGTGATCATGCATCTGGCCGACCAGGCGACGCCGCAGGAATTGCGGCTGAAGGGCAGCCCGAGCGGCAAGAACTATATCGGTCCGCCCGGACCGACCCCCGGCGAGCAGGATCGCGAGATCGTCTCGTTCGACGGCCGCGTCATGATCACCCGCTTCGTCGACAAGGATGCCGCCACCCGCTACGGCAACATGGTCTATGTGCGCTGCGCGCCCCGCGCCTGAGCAGCCTTAAAATTTAACCGAACCCGAAAATAAAAAACGCCGGCATCGCGCCGGCGTTTTGCGTTTGGTGGGATGGTCCGCCGGGAGTGACCTCCCGGCGCGTCCACAATTCAGTCGAACAGCGCGTCGATGTCGTCCTGGGAGGCATGACCGACGTCGCCGTCCAGCTTCGGGCCGTTGAGCAGCTTGGCATCGCCTTCGCGGGTATCGACGATCGGCGCCGCGTGGGCCTTGATGGCGTCGACGCCGCCCCAGATTTCCATCATCACGGTGATGTGGTTCTCGATGAACTTCATCGTACCCATCACCTTGCTGATGCGCTGGCCGGTGAGATCCTGGAAGTTGCAGGCCTCGAAGATCGAGATCACGCGTTCCTGGATTTCTTCACTGAGCAGCTTTTGCTGGTCCGGCGAGGTGTTCTTGGACAGCGCGGTCGCCGCCTGGTCGATCGCCTCGGTGGCTTCGAGAATCTGCTGGGTGGCCTGTTCGGTGCCGCCGACCACGGCGCCGAGCTCGCCATTGACCTTGGCCATTTCGCCGCCGTCGAAGCTCTTGCCGTGCAGGGTCGCGATTTCGCGCTTGGTGCGGTTGATCGCGTCGTGGATCAGGTCGAGCTCGACCTTGAGCTTTTCGCACTGCTCGATCTGGGCGCGGTAGGTTTCCAGCAGCGTGTGGGCTTCCGCAACCTCGCGCGCGACCTGCGCCTCGGCGGTTTCGGTGACGGCGGCGCGGCCTGCGCCGGCGCCATTGGCCATCTGGGCGCGGATCGAGCGAAGCTCGGCCATGATCTCGCGATGCATCGGGCCGACATCTTCACCGTCGGCGGAGGCGGGCACGTCGCCCATGATGGCTTCTTCGATACGAAAACGCTTGCGACTAACCGACATGAGTTTTTCCCACCCCTTGCACTCCCACTGTTTTAGACAGACGCGATTTAACGTCAGGTTCACGCGCGGAACATGTCGCCGCACATTCGCCGGCTAGCGCACACGATCGATTAACCATGTGCATCCTGCGTTCACGCAAAATAAACGCTACCGGAAAAATCAGCGCGCGACTGACGACGTGGTGAATCGAAACGCGGTTTTCGTTTACCAAACCGATGCGTTTTTGATCCTTTATTGACCACGTGCAACGGCGGCGTTCAGACGCTCCCAAGAACTGAACAGTGACGAAACAGTACAGAGTACGTCGATGAAGAAAATGTCCCTTGCGCTGCTGGCCAGCGCGTCCTTCCTGGTTGCGAATCCGCATCAAGCGTTGGCGATCGATGGTTCGCCACTTCCCGAACCGACAATGGTCTACGCCAATCAGCCAGCGCCACCGGCGCCGGTGCGCATGGCCTCCGCCGAACGCTCCAACATGGGCGGCGGCTTCATCCAGTTCCTGTTTGGCGACGGGCCGGGTCAGGGCTACGAGCAGCCGATGTATCAGCAGCAGCCCGGATACGGCGGGCGACGTTCGCTGCTGCCGCCGATGGATCCGCAGCAATCGATGTCGCCGCAGCAAGAGGCGGCCGATCCGACGCAGCGTCCGTTCGATCCGAGATACGAGAAGCAGATGGTCGAGTATCACGGCAAGGAAGGTGCCGGCACCATCGTCGTCGACACCCCCAACAAGTTCCTGTTCCTGGTGCAGGGCGACGGCAAGGCGTTACGCTACGGCATCGGCGTCGGCCGCCCCGGCTTCACCTGGTCGGGCGTCAAGACGATTTCGGCCAAGAAGGAATGGCCGGCCTGGACGCCGCCACCGGAAATGCTGGTGCGCCGTCCCGATCTGCCGCGGCACATGGAAGGCGGTCCGCAAAATCCGCTCGGCGCGCGCGCGATGTATCTGGGATCGTCGCTCTATCGTATCCACGGCTCCAACGAGCCCTGGACCATTGGCACTAACGTCTCGTCCGGCTGCATCCGGATGCGCAATGAAGACGTGATGGATCTTTACGGCCGCGTCGGCGTCGGCACCAAGGTCATCGTCATCTGATTGTTTTGAGCTGAACAAAAAACGGCCGCTCGATCGAGCGGCCGCTTTCGTTTCGAGGGATCAACCGGCTCAGGCGTAATCGGATCCGCCGTCGTCATCGAAGCCGTCGGAATCGTGATCCATGTCGTTGTCGTCGTCGTTCGACGCCTGGTCGAACAGGCCGGCGCGCGAGCTGGAACTGTCGTCGGCGCGCTGTCCGGACGATGAACCGATGTCGTTGATGCCGGCATCCTTTGCCAGATCGCTGCTGGACTGATCGCTCCACGGCTTCTGGTTGCCCTGGCCGCCGAGCCCCGACGAATCGGCGAACGCCTGGCGGCTGCCGCCGCCCATCATCGAACGGATGCTGCCGAGCAGCAGCGATCCGCCGACCATGCCGGCCGCGGCCGCCGCCGCGGTTCCCAGGAACGAGCCGCCACCGCCGCCGAACGGAGATTGCTGCGCTCCGTAGGGCTGGCCGCCATAGGCCTGGCCACCCCCGTAGGGCTGACCGCCATAGGACTGACCGTAAGGCTCCTGACCATAATGCCCTGGCGATTGCGACTGCTGCAGCACCTGGCCGCTATTCCATACCGGCCGGCTGCCCATGTCGGGCGCGCGCACGGGGGGCACCGAACCGCCGTGCGGCGGCTGGCCCTGGCCGAAGACCGCGTCGCGCATCGAATCGAGGAAGCCGCCGGGTTGGTTCTGCGCGGATTGATTCTGTTCGGGCGAAAGCGCCGCTTCCAACTCCTGGATGTGGCTATTGGCGCGCTTCAGCGCCTCGTCCTGCACCAGCGCCGTCTGCACCAGCGCGTACACGGAATTGGGCGCCTTGCGCAGGCCCTGCATGATCGCGGACATCGCCTCGGGATCGCGTGGCGCGTTCTCGAGCTTGGCGAGCCGGTCGAAAAGATCGTCAATCAATTGGCGTTCTTGCGGTGTCATGGCCTTCTCCCTCGCGTCGAATGGGTGTCGAAGCGCGCTGGAAATGTAGGTGGGCTTTGTGTCGCAAGTAGTGGGAGGGCGGATTAAATTTCGGTATGCGACAATACGGCCGGCGGGTTTTCCTTCGCGATATCAATCCAATGTAACATTATTCGCGGCCAGCAGCGCCGGGAAACCGGTGCCCGCCAGATAGGCGTGTTCGGCTTCGCGCTGGGTGGTCAGGGGATCGAGGCTGATGAGGGTTTCATCGACGAAGCCGGGATGGCACATCACGAGGCCGCCCTCCGGCAGGCGATCGAGAAACTGGCGCATCAGCGCACCGAAATCCGGCTGCGCGGTGAAATCATAGGCGCCGGCGAAGGCGGGGTTGAACGGGATGTTCGCAGCCGAAGCCTTTTTGCGAAATTGGGCGCTCAAGACGTCGAGCACCAGCGCCTTGGGCGCGCCGAGCCGTTGCGCCAGCGGTTGCCGGCGGCCGCCCTGACGAACCCAGGCGCCGGGCGCGGCTTCCCTGACGGCTTGCAGAAATGCGTCGCGGATTTGCGGAAACAATTGCACATGCTGGTGACCGTCGACGAAGTCAGGATCGCGACCGAACAGATACTTGAACGCGGTGAGCTGCACCATCAGCTCGGCACGGATGATTTCGGGATCGAGCCGCCGCAACAGGCCCGCGCGCAACATCTTTGCAAGGGCCAAAAACATGCCGCCGTCGGTCGGCCGGAAGTGCATCGTCAGCGGACGGAACGGAGCGGTCAGCGTCGCATGCAGGCCGATCGCGCAGCGCGGGCTATTTGCAGTGACGCTGTTCAGCGCGGCCACCTCGTCACGGCCGATCGCGGCACCGACCACCATCGCCGATGTCGCATTGAGACGGCCACGCGCGATCAGGTCGCGAATGCCGCGGTTGACGCCTTCGCTGAGACCGTAATCGTCGGCGCAAAGCCAGATACGGCGCGCAGGCGCGGCATCGTTCATTCGGCGGCGGTCCGTTCTGCGGGGCTTGCGGCGGCTTCCGCTTCGGCGCGTTTCTCGCTGTGTTCGGCGACGAAATAGATCGGACGCGCTTTCAATTCCGACAGGATCTTGCCGATATATTCGCCGACGATGCCGATCATGATGAGCTGCACGCCGCCGATGGTCATCAGGCCGACCACCAGCGATGGATAGCCGGGAACCGACTTTCCGGTGGTCCAGGTTTCCCAGAGGATGGAGAGGCCGAACAGGAACGCCACTGTCGCCAGCACGACGCCGAGCAGGCTGGCGAACCGCAACGGCGCCACCGAGAACGAGGTCAGCCCTTCGATCGACAGGCCCACCAGCCGACCCGGGCTGAACGTGGTGACGCCGTGTTCGCGCGGCGCCGGCTCGTAATCGACGCGGATCTGGCGGAAACCGATCCAGGTCGCGAGTCCCTTGAAGAACCGGTTGCGCTCGGGAAGCTGTTTCAGCGCGGCGGCCGCGCGCGGCGACAACAGGCGGAAATCGCCGGCATCCTCGGGGATTTTCTGCCGCGCGCCCCAATTGATCAGCGCGTAAAAGCCGTGCACGGCAAGCCGGCGCAGGAACGATTCATTGTCGCGATTGGCCTTCGCCGTATAGACGACGTCGTAGCCGTCATCGATCCAGTGGCCGACCAGCCGCTCGACCAGGCTCGGTGGATGCTGGCCGTCGCCGTCCATGAACAGGACCGCGCCGTGCCTGGCATGGTCGAGCCCCGCCATCAGCGCCGCTTCCTTGCCGAAATTGCGCGACAGCGACACCACCTGGACGTCGAGCGCATCGGCCGCAAGCCCGCGCGCAATGGCGAGCGTGGTGTCGGCGCTGCCGTCGTCGACATAGACCACTTCGCAGGGGAGGCCGTAACGGCCCTTTAGCGTTTTGGCGAGGCCGACCAGCCGCGCGTGCAGCGGTACGAGGCCTGCGGCCTCGTTATACAGCGGCACGACGATCGACAGCCCCTGCGCCGCAGCATTGGCCGCGGTGGTCGACAGGCTAGATACGTCCGTGCCCAGCATCATCGGTCAGGTTCCAAAGTTCCCATGACAGCATATGCTACTCGCTGCTTGCTGTCGCAACCATGAACGAAAACGCCTCACGGCCGCAGGAACGCCTCGAGTTTGGCGAATAGCGGGTTCTCGCGGTCGAGCACATAGTCGAGCGAAGCCACCGAAACCGTGTCGGCGCCATGCTGGCGGAGGAAGCTGGCGAGCGCGTAAAGGTGCGCCGGCGGGCAGTGCAATGTCAGCATTCCCGAAGAGGTCGGTCCGCCGAACGGCGCGACCACGCCGAAACGATTATGCGCTTCGGTCAAAAGCGCGTCGTTGCAACCGGTAAAACGGGTGCGGACCTCGCGGTATTTGCTGGCGCGGGCGCGGGCCGCGATGTGATCGAGGATGACACGCGCGGTTTCGCGCGCTTCACTCGACCAGTCGGCGTCCTTTGAGGCCACGAGGTTGGCCTGGCTGCGCAGGATGACGCCGTCGTCGAGCACCTTCAGGCCGTTGGCGGCGAGCGTAGCCCCGGTCGTCGTGATGTCGACGATCATCTCGGCGGTGCCGACCGCGGGCGCGCCTTCGGTGGCGCCGGCGCTCTCGACGATGCGGTAATCGACCACGCCGTGAGCGGCAAAGAAGCCCCGGGTCAGGTTGATGTATTTGGTCGCCACCCGCATCCGCCGGTTATGCTGGGCGCGGAAACCGGTGGTGACGTCATCTAGATCGGCCATGGTGCGAACGTCGATCCAGGCCTGCGGCACTGCGACCACGACATTGGCGCTGCCGAAGCCGAGCGTGTCGATCAACAGAACGCGCTCGTCGGCATCCGCGATGCTCTCGCGCACCAGATCCTCGCCGGTGACGCCGAGATGCAACATGCCGCGCGCGAGCTGGGATGCGATCTCGCTCGCCGACAGATAGGCGATCTCGACATTGTCGAGGCCCGTGATAGTGCCGCGATAGTCGCGCGCGCCGCGCGGTTTCGCCAGCGACATTCCGGCGCGGCTGAAGAAGGCTTCGGCGTTTTCCTGCAGGCGGCCCTTGGAGGGAACCGCGAGAACGACGGGCGCGCTCATGACAGATCACCGCGTGCGGGCTTGCCCGATTGCGTCAAGGCTTCGATCCAGACCGAAAATCCGACCGCGGGGATCGGGGAGGCCGCGCCAAGCTGGGTCATCAAGCCATCGTAACGGCCGCCCGCCACCAGCGGCTCGACGGCGTTGCCCAAGGTATTTCGTTTGCCGTGCAACTCGAACTCGAAGCCGGTGTAATAATCGAGGCCGCGCCCGAACGAGGTGGAAAACCGTGTCGTGCCGGTGTCGATGCCGCGCGCGGCCATGAAGCCGACGCGGCTTTCGAACTGATCGATCGCGGCGGTGATATCGAGTTTTGCGTCCTCGGCCAGCGCCCGCAATTGCGCGATCGAATCGTCGGGATCGCCCGCGATCGCGAGGAAGCGCTTGATGATCCCGAGCGCGTCGCGCGGCAGCGCGCCGCCCTTCAAGGTCGATTGTTCGAGGAAGCGGTCCGCGATTTCGGCAACCGTGCGACCGCCGACATTGGTGGTGCCGGCGATCGACATCAGGTCGGTGACCAGCGCCAGCGCCGCCTTGCGGTCGGAGCCGGCCAGCGCCGCCAGCACGCCCTCATATTCATTGCGGCCGGGGGCAGTCGCCAGCGTCAGCCGTTCGATATCCTCGGCCAGGCTGACCTTGCGGTTGAAATCCTTGATCAGCCGCCGCCGCCAGACCGGATAGAGCCCGAGCGCGTCGATCAGCGCGTTGAACAGCGCGACGTCGCCTGTGCGGATTTCGACATCCTTCAATCCAAAGGCTGATGTCGCTTCCAGCGCCAGCGCCAGCATCTCTGCATCGGCCGCGGCGCGATCCTGCCGGCCGAAGGATTCGATGCCGGCCTGCAAGAACTCGCTCGGCTGGCCGCCGCGATAGCGGAACACCGGGCCGAGATAGCTGAAACCCTGGGGCTGCCCGGCCCGGCCGGAGGCCAGATAGTCCCGCGCCACCGGAATGGTGAGATCGGGACGCAGGCACAGTTCCTCGCCGCTGGCATCGGTGGTCAGATACAGGCTCTTGCGGATGTCCTCGCCGGAGAGATCGAGGAACGGTTCGGCCGGCTGCAGGATGGCGGGCTCGGCCCTCAAGTAACCGGCCTGCGCAAACGACAACAGCAGTGCATCCGCCCATACGGCGGACCCGGCGGCACCACTGACGGCGGCGGTCACGGTCATTTTGACGTCCAATATCCCAAAAAAACGGGTTCCAAAGCTCTCGTTGGCGCAGCCCTTAGCATGGCCAAGGCGGGGTTTCGACCGCGATTGGCCAAGTCGCTTAATGTTTGGGTGCGTTAACGATTCTGGCCGCACTTGGCTAGCCCGATCCGCCCCAGTCGCCACGCGCAGCCTGTACCAGCGCCAGCGCCGCGACGCCCGCGGTGTCGGCCCGCAGGATCCGGGGTCCCAGCGAGAGCCTCAACGTTTGCGGCTGGCGCAGCAGCAGTGCGCGCTCCTCCTCGGCAAATCCGCCCTCGGGACCGATCAGGACATCGACCCCTGCGGCGGCTGAGGCCCCCTGCAGCGCCTGCAACGGATTTTCGACATCGGAGGCCTCGTCGCAAAATACCAGCAGCCGGGTGCTCTCGCGCTGGCTCAAAAAGCGGTCGAGCGGGACGGGCTCGGCGACACCGGCCAGGCTCAGGATGCCGCATTGCTCGGCGGCTTCGATCACGTTGGCGCGCATCCGCTCGCTATTGACCCGGGAGACCTGGGTGAAGCGGGTCAAAACCGGTTGCAGCCGGGACGCGCCCATCTCGACCGCCTTTTGCACCATGTAGTCGAGCCGGGCGTGTTTCAGCGGCGCAAAGACATAGGCGATGTCGGGCAGGCGGTCCTGTGGCCGGGTCTGGGCTGTGATCGTCAGGCTGTCGGGCCGCTTGCGGCCGGCAATCTCGGCCTGCCACTCGCCGTCGCGGCCGTTGAACACCCGGACCGATTCGCCGGTGGAAAGCCGCAGCACATTGCCCAGATAATTGCTCTGGTTCCGCTCGAGCGCGACCGTTTCGCCCGCGCTCAGGGCGGCATCGACGAACAAACGGGGGGCGCGAAAGTCGAGTTCAGGCATGTGGTGTCCAATCCGTGCCGCCTTTTAACCGCAAAACGACGTTATCCGGAAATCGCGCTTCGATGGGCACCTCGCCGGAGAGACAGTCGTGATGATCCGCCGCTTGATTGTGCCGCTGACGTTTGCCGCTATCGCACTCTACGCGGGTCATGCTTTCGCGCAGGGCGCATTTCCAGCGCCGCTGCCTGGTCAGGCCGGCGCCCCCGCGAGCGACGCTTCGCCGTTTCCGCCCGTGAACGGGGCGGCTCCATCTGCTTCCATCGGTGGGGCTCTCGCTCCGTCTCCTTCGAACGGTGCCTCGGATGCCTGCATGAGCGAATTCGCCCCCTTGCGCGAGGAGGCGGAGAGGCGCGGCAAGCTGATTAAGGCTGCCAGCGCGCGCCGCGCGCGGCCGGAGGAAGCCTGCAAGCTGATCGGGAGTTTCGGTCAGTCCGAAATCAAGATGATCAAATTCATTGAAGCCAACGTGACCGGATGCGGAATTGCGCCGCAGGTCGCCGACCAACTCAAGGCCAGCCACAAGAACACCGAGGCCATGCTTAGAAAGGTCTGCGCATTGGCGCGGGCGGGGCGGGGAGAGCCGGCCGGACCGGTCGGCGACTTCTGGCCTGCATCCCCTGTCCTTTGACCCTTGATACTTGGGTCAAACACCTCAAAACCGGCTGCAAATCCCGCTTTTAGCCTAAAGCGCTAGAATCCAGAGGCGATTTTCGACCGCCGCCGGGGCGCTATGCCGCGCTGTTGCCCAATTCAACGGGTTGTTAAGGGTGCCCAGCAATTGTAAAATGCCTTATTCGCAAGTCGCGCTTCGATCGGAAGACGTTGGGGCCCGCTGGACCTTGCCGGAGAACCACCCGTGATCATCCGCCGCCTGATTGTGCCGCTGACTGTTGCCGCCGTCACCCTCCATATGGGTCAGGCCTTCGCGCAGGGCGCGTTCCCCGCGCCGCTGCCCAATCAAGCCGGCCAGCCCAACGATCCCGCATTTCCGCCGGTCAACGGCGCAGCGCCGGCCGCATTTCCCTCCGGCGGCGCCGCGCCGATCTCCGGCTCGGCGTTTGAGCGCGGACCTGCGCCGCCATCGGGCGGTGCGTCGGAGGCCTGCATGAAGGGGTTCGTTCCCTTGCGCGAAGAAGCGGAGAAGCGCGGCAAGCTGATCAAGGCCGCGAGCGACCGGCATGCGCCGCCGGATGAGGCCTGCAAGCTGATCGGAAATTTCGGGCAGTCCGAAATCAAGATGATCAAATACATCGAAGCCAATGCGACCAAATGCGGAATTCCGCCTCAGATCGGCGACCAGCTCAAGGCCGGTCACAAGAACACCGACGCGATGCTGAAGAAAGTCTGCGCGGTGGCGCAGCAGGCGCAGACGCGCGGGCCGGCCGGGCCGAGCCTGAGCGAAGTGCTGGGCTCCTCGGCCGCGGCTCCCGAAGCGACGCCGTCGCCAAAGGGCGGCAGCACCTTCGATACGCTGAACGGCAACGTTCTCACGCGATGACCTCTCCAAGATGAGCGACGCCACCGCCCGCGTCGCCGATGCGACCGGCAACTGGGTCGACACCCGCGCGCCGTCATGGTCGCGGCCCTATCTGCGGCTCTCGCGCTTCGACCGGCCGATCGGATCATGGCTGCTCTTGATGCCGTGCTGGTGGTCGGCGGCGCTGGCTGCCGGCGTCTCGCGCGACATCGGCAAATTGCCCGTTGCCGTCGTGCTGTTCTTCATCGGTGCCTTTGTGATGCGCGGGGCGGGGTGCACCTGGAACGACATCACCGATCGCGATCTCGATGCCATGGTCGAGCGGACCCGCTCGCGGCCGATCCCGGCCGGGCAGGTCAGCGTGCCGCAGGCGTTCGCCTTCCTGGTGCTGCAGGCGCTGATCGGGCTGCTCGTGCTGCTGCAATTCAACCGCTTCGCAATCATGACCGGCATCGCCTCGCTGATCATCGTCGCAGTCTATCCGTTCATGAAGCGCATCACCTGGTGGCCGCAAGTCGTGCTCGGCCTCGCCTTCTCCTGGGGCGCGCTGATGGGATTTTCCGTCATCCTTGGACGGATCGACCTGACCGCGCTGGCACTCTATGCCGGCTCGATCGCCTGGGTGATCGGCTACGACACCATCTACGCGCATCAGGACGCCGAGGACGATGCCCTGATCGGCATCAAATCCACCGCGCGGCTGTTCGGCGCGCGCACCCATCGGGCGCTGGTGCTGTTCTACGCGCTCGCGGTCACACTGATCGGCGCGGCGCTGTTGCTGGCGGGGGTGCGATGGCCGGCCTGGCTCGGGCTCGCGGCGTTCGCGGCGCATCTGGTCTGGCAGATCAGGCGGCTCGATATCTCTGATCCCGCGCTGTGCCTGCGGATCTTCAAATCCAACCGCGACGCGGGGCTGCTGCTGCTCGCGGGATTGCTGGTGGACGCGGTGATGCGGGCGAATTCGTAGGGTGAGTTAGCCGAAGGCCTAACCCACCATCGTCGACGCGATAGGGCGATAAAACTTGGTGGGTTACGCTGCGCTAACTCACCCTACAAGATATGCCCCGACCGGGAGCAGATATCCGCCACTACTTCATCAGGAAGAGCGGAAGCCCGATGAACGTCCTGATCACTTTGCGGAAGGTCAAAATGCACACACCAAACCCGAGAGACGACAATGCGACGCCCGCTTGTTTCGTGGTTAATTGTAATCCGATAATACTAAAAGTCGTTGTCCCCGATCCAAAAAGAAGCTTGATCCCAGCGAATGTGCACCCAAGACCTAAGGCTCCAGCTAAAATCAGCGTGACTATTAGAGTGGGACTGGGGTGAAACCGCTCAGGTGAAAGGGGCGACTTATCGGGAGATGTGGACATCGGGCCAACCATGAATCAAAGGTAGGGACACGGTGCGAATCGGACGTCAACAAGCTCTGATTTACTCGCCCTAATCCCGCGCGATGATCTCGCGCTCGCCCTGGTGGATGTTCGCAGGGTTAAGCAGGTCGCCGCCGCGACGCCGCACCAGAAATTTCGGACGTCGCGCGCGGATCGCGTTGTGGCGGCGGCGCCGGACGGACGGCTCGTTCGGTTTTTCTTCCGGCAATTGCGGCAGCTGGAAGATATCGCTCCACATCTGCCAGGCGGAGGTAATCTCCTCGCGGTCGGAGCTTGTGCCAAGCGGGATGTTCAATGACGGGTCGCGATGCACCAGCACCAGCATTTGCGCATCGTCGAGGCCGCGTAACGCAACGCCGAGAAAATCGCTGACGCGAACGTTGACGGCCATCTGCATGCCCTGGACGGCACGGCGCAGCACAACGCGTTCGCGGTGAAGTTCGATTCTCCGCACACCGCCGTCTGCGCGGGTATCCTGCGCATCGAAGCTGAGCGGAAGAGAAAGAGGGTCGAGCCGCAGAGCACGGCTCGACCCGGCGGGGTTGATCCCGCTTGTTGATGTTTGACGCCTCACGGCTTTAGTCTCCCCGCCAGGATTATGTTCCCGGTCGATACGCATGACCTTAGCGGAGCCGTTTCCGTTTCGCCTTAAAAAGCCTGGTTAACCCGCCGTGACCTGCGCTGCATTCGCCCGCATGATTGACAAGACCTTGGCTCACATGATTGACGAGACCTTGCTAGAGCGCCGAAATTGTTTGGCTTTTCCTGTGGCAAAATGCTTGAAATCCCTGTGAATCAGGCACATCTGGTGGGGCTGCTGATTTGTGTTCCAGCCCGCTGCAATGTCAGGGATTTTGTTTGTGAACTCTTCACCATCCGCCGCTTCGCCGCTTTCGTCGAAAGACGCGACCTCCGACCTGTTCGACCAATCCGCCCTCTCGACGCTGGCGCAGCGCCTCGTCGAGGCGGCCCGGCGCGCCGGCGCTGACGCCGCCGACGCGGTGG
The DNA here is from genome assembly GCA_963836765.1 of uncultured Alphaproteobacteria bacterium. GTDB lineage: Bacteria > Pseudomonadota > Alphaproteobacteria > Rhizobiales > Xanthobacteraceae > Bradyrhizobium. Next base: position 210,070 of record CAWILG010000008.1, on the reverse strand, counting down.
CGGTGCGCGGCGTGTCGCAAGGCGTCGAAGTGCGTGACGGTCGCGTCGAGGAATCCGAGCGTTCCGAAGGCGACGATGTCGGATTGCGCGTGCTGGTCGGCAAACGCCAGGCGGTGGTCTCGACCAACGACATCTCAGGCGATGGCGTCGCCAAGCTGGCCGAACGTGCGGTGGCGATGGCGCGCGTGGCGCCCGACGACAAATATGTCGGCCTCGCCGATCCGTCGCTGCTGGCGCGCGATTTCCCCGATCTCGACTTGCTCGACCGCACCGTCCCGTCGACAGCGGAACTCGAACGCCGCGCCATGGAGGCGGAAGCCGCGGGCCTTGCGGTCAAGGGCGTCAGCAAATCCGGCGGCGCGTCGGCCTCGAGCGGGATCGGCGGCATGGTGCTGGTGACCTCGACCGGCTTCCACGGATCGTACCTGCGATCGAGTTCAGGGAATCTCGATGACCGCGATTTCCGGCGACGGCACCGGCATGGAGCGCGACTACGATTTTACGTCGGCGCCGCATGCTTCCGATCTCGCCTCGCCTGAAAGCGTCGGCCGCAAGGCCGGCGAACGCACGGTGGCCAGGTCCAATCCGCGCAAGGTCGAGACCTGCAAGGTGCCTGTCGTGTTCGATCCCCGGGTCGCAGGATCGCTGGTCGGCCATCTCGTCGGCGCGATCAACGGCGCCTCGATCGCGCGCAAGACCAGTTTTCTGAAGGACCGGCTCGGCGAGCAGTTGTTTGCCGGCAACATCCGCATCATCGACGATCCCTTGAGGGTGCGCGGCCTGCGTTCGCAGACGTTCGACGCCGAAGGCGTCAAGGTGAAGAAGCTCGCGCTGATCGACGAGGGTGTGCTGACCACCTGGCTTTTGGATTCAGCAACCGCGCGCGAACTCGGCATGGTCACGACCGGGCATGCCCATCGCGGCGTGTCGTCATCGCCGTCGCCGGGGTCCTATAACCTGCATCTCGCGGCGGGCGAGCTGACGCCGAAGGAATTGATCTCCGACATCAAACAGGGTTTTTACGTCACCGACCTGATCGGCTCCGGCGTCAATGGCGTCACCGGCGACTACAGCCGCGGCGCCTCCGGCTTCTGGATCGAGAACGGCGAGATCACCTATCCCGTCAGTGAAGTGACGATCGCAGGCCATCTGCTGCCGATGTTCAAGTCGCTGGTCGCGGCCGACGATCTGGAGTTCCGCTACGGCGTCAATTCGCCGACGCTGCGCATTGAGGGTTTGACGCTTGGCGGACGCTGACACGGTCGAGGCGATTCCGGCGCGCGACGCCGCCCTGCTGACCGATACCGTGCGGGAAGCGGGTGCGCTGGCGCTGTCGATGTTTCGCACCGAGTTGAAGAACTGGACCAAGGGCGCCTCCTCGCCGGTGTCCGAGGCCGATATCGCCGTCAACGATCTGCTTGAACGCCGGCTGCGCGGGGCGACGCCGGGCTATGGCTGGCTGTCGGAAGAAAGCGTCGACGACGATGAGCGTCTCGGCAAGCCGCTGGTCTGGATCGTCGATCCGATCGACGGCACCCGCGCCTATCTCGCGGGTCGCGAGGACTGGTGCGTCAGCGTGGCGCTGGTGGCGGGGGCAACGCCGGTGCTGGCAGCGGTTTTTGCACCGGCCACCGACGAATTCTTTTTCGCCGGGCGCGGGCAGGGCGCGACGCTCAACGACGTGGCCGTGTCTGCCACCGCCGGCACCGGGTTGGATTTTTCCCGCATGGCCGGCCCAAAGCCGCTGGTGCAGCGGCTGAGCCCGTCTGCGGAAGAAATCACGCTGTTTCCGCGAATCGGTTCATTGGCGCTGCGGTTGTGCCGGGTCGCGCAAGGCAGCCTCGATGCCGCTTTTGCGGGCGGCCAGAGCCGGGACTGGGACCTTGCCGCGGCCAATTTGATCGTGCAGGAAGCGAATGGTAGGATGACCGCGCTTTCGGGGGACACGATTGAGTACAATCGCCGGGAGGTAGCGCACGGGGTGCTGGTGGCAGCGGGACGCGATCGTCATGCACGCATTGTCGAGCATTTTCGAAACCGTCCGTTGCCCTGAACACGTCCGACACGCGCCGGAAATCCTGTACTCGCGACCTGTGTTGCTTGCCGGGCATCTCGTTTAGGAAAGACCATCATGCCAGATAGTGCCCAGCCGCAATTGCTTCATCTCGTCATCGGCGGCGAGTTGACCGATCTCGAACACACGACCTTCAAGGATCTCGACCAGGTCGAAATCGTCGGCGTATACCCAAATTACGCTTCCGCGCATGCGGCCTGGAAAGCGAAAGCGCAGCAGACCGTGGACAATGCCCACATGCGCTACTTCGTGGTCCACCTCCACCGGCTGCTGGATCCGGGTCAAGAAACAAAGCCCTCCCGTTGAAAAGATTAGTACGCGATTTGCTGCGCAGCAGCTGGGTTCAGCGCGCGCTGGGTTTCCTCGCGGCCGAATATCTGCGGCTGGTCTGGCTGACCAACCGTTTCAGCTACGACCCTGTCGACGTCTATGACCAGGTCGAGCCGAGCATGCCGGCGATCTTCGCGTTCTGGCACGGCCAGCACTTCATGACGCCCTTCATCAAGACCAAGAAAAGCTATCGGGCCAAGGTCCTGATCTCGCGGCATCGCGACGGCGAATTCAACGCGATCGCCGCCGAGCGGCTCGGCATCGGCACCATCCGGGGCTCCGGCGACCATGGCGGGGCCTTTCACCGCAAGGGCGGCGTCGGCGCCTTCAGGGAGATGGTGCAGGCGCTGGAAGACAACTGGAATGTGGCGACCACCGCCGACGTGCCGAAGCGCGCGCGCGTCGTGGGCCTCGGCCTGATCATGCTGGCGCGGGAGTCCGGGCGGCCGATCATGCCGTTCGCGATGGTCACCAGCCGGTTCATCCGGTTGAAGAATTGGGACAGTACCACCATCAATTTGCCCTTCGGGCGCGGCGCCGTGGTAGGTATCGATGCCGTGTTCGTGCCGCCTGACGCCGATGCCAAGACCATGGAACGGCTGCGGCTGCAGGTGGAGACGTATCTGAACGAAGCGACCCGACGCGCCTATGCAGCCGTCGGCCGTCCGGAGGCAGCGCTTGGCTAATTCGCTACCGATGACGTTGCGCGTCTACCGGAAGTTGTCGTTCGCGATGGTGCCGCTGGCGCCTGCGCTGATCAAGCGGCGGCTGAAACTCGGCAAGGAGGATCCGGCGCGGGTCGGCGAACGGCGCGGCATGAGCGACGATGTCCGGCCGCACGGGCCGCTGGTCTGGATCCACGGCGCCAGCGTCGGCGAGGTGCTGGCCGCGGCCGCCCTGATCGAAAAGCTGCGGGCGTTGAATCTGCGCATCCTGCTGACCTCGGGCACGGTGACGTCGGCGGCGATCGTGGCCAAGCGGTTTCCACCGGATGTGATCCATCAATACGTGCCCTACGACGCGCCGCGCTATGTGGCGCGGTTTCTCGATCACTGGCGGCCGTCGCTGGCGCTGTTCATCGAATCCGATCTGTGGCCGAACCTGATCCTGGCGAGTGCGGCGCGGCGGCTGCCGATGGTGCTGATCAACGGTCGGATGTCGCAACGCTCGTTTCCGCGCTGGCGCCGGGTCTCGAACACGATTTCGGCGCTGCTCGGCCGGTTCGATGTCTGCCTGGCGCAGTCGCAACTCGATGCGGATCGCTTTTCGGCGCTCGGCAGCCGCAACGTCGTGACCACGGGAAATCTGAAGCTGGATGTTCCGGCCCCGCCCGCCGATCCGGCCAAGCTCGAGCGGTTGATGTCGATGACGCGCGGCCGCCCGATCGTGGTCGCCGCATCCACCCATCCCGGCGAGGAGGAAATTCTGGTCGAGACCCACAGGACGCTCGCCGGCTTCTTTCCGGGATTGTTGACCGTGATCGTGCCGCGCCATGCCGATCGCGGCGAGGCCATCGCCCGCAGCATCGAGGCTTCCGGCCTGCACGCCAGCCTGCGTTCGCGCGAGGAATTGCCGACGGCTGCGACCGATATCTATCTCGCCGATACCATGGGCGAACTCGGCCTGTTCTATCGCCTCGCGCCGATCGTGTTCATGGGCGGTTCGCTGGTCGCGCATGGCGGGCAGAATCCGATCGAGGCGGTCAAGCTCGGCGCGTCGATCGTTCACGGCCCGCATGTCTTCAATTTCACCGATGTGTACGAAGCGCTCGATGCGGCCGGCGGCGCGCGACGGGCCGACGGCCAGGAAGCGCTGGTAAAACAGCTCGGACAGCTATTGGCCGATCCCAAGGCGCGCGACGCATCGCTAGCGGCCTCCGAGCGCGTGGTCGAACAGCTTGGCGGCGCGCTCGAACGGACGCTGACTGCGCTCGAGCCCTATCTGTTGCAGCTGCGGCTCGAAATGGGAGCCGCGAATGCGTGAACCGGGCTTCTGGCACGGTCCGTCGTCCTGGAAATCGCATCTATTGAGGCCGCTCGGCGCGCTCTATGGCGCCATCGCCGCCAAACGCCTGCAGCGCCAGGGGCTCGATGCCGGCGTCCCCGTGCTCTGCGTCGGCAATTACCATGTCGGCGGTGCCGGCAAAACGCCGACGGTGCTGGCGCTGGCCAAATTGCTCCGCGATCTCGGCGAGACGCCGGTGGTGCTGAGCCGCGGCTATGGCGGCAAACTGCGCGGACCGGTCAGGGTCGACCCCACCAGGCACAGCGCCACCGAGATCGGCGACGAGCCGCTGATGATGGCCGCTTCGCTGCCCGTGGTGGTCTCGCGCGAACGCGCCGACGGCGTGCCGCTGGCGCGCGCGCAGGGCGCTTCCGTGATCTTGATGGATGACGGTTTCCAGAATCCATCGGTGGCCAAGGACGTCTCGCTGATCGTGATCGACGGCGACCGCGGCCTCGGCAACGGCCGCGTGCTTCCCGCCGGTCCGTTGCGCGCGCCGCTGCGGCCGCAACTCGCGCGTACCGATGCGCTGGTCATTGTCGGCCAGGGCGACGCCGCCGGGACCGTAGCGGCCGATCTCGCCGCGCGCGGCAAGCCGGTGCTGCGGGCGCATCTGAAGCCCGGCGACGCGTCGGTCGCGTCGCTTCGGGGCCAGCGCGTGCTGGCCTTTGCCGGTATCGGCGATCCCGTCCGCTTCTTCGCAACACTGCGCGCCAGCGGGATCGAACTGGCCAGCCAGCGCGCCTTCGCCGATCACCACCGGTTTTCGCAAGGCGAGGTCGAAGCGCTGATCGCGGAGGCCAAACGCGAGGAGCTGACGCTGGTGACGACGGAAAAGGATCTTGCGCGGCTGCGGACAGGCGGGGCAGTGCCCGATTGGGCGCGCGCGGTCGTGCCGTTCGCGGTGACGCTGGAATTTGAGGACGCCGTGCTGTTGCGGAAGTTCGTGACGGAGCGATTGTTTCAGGCGCGCGACAGGAAGTTTCGCGATTAATGCGTCCACGGTCGTCGTCCCGGCCCTGTGCGCAATTGCGCACAAGGAGCCGGGACCCATAACCACCGCTGTCAATGATTGAGAAGCGCTGTGCACCAGCCTGGCATAACCACCACGACCTGTGGGTGATGGTGTGGACGGCCCCCTACGGCATCGATTGTGCCAGAATGAGGTTGTTGAGATCTCAGACAAGGGAGCCGTCCGTGGACCAGATTATCCGCATTGGAATGGATACGTCGAAGCATTTTTTTCAGCTGCACGGGGTGGATGCCGCCGAGCGGCCGGTGTTGCGCAGGAAGCTGCGGCGTAACGAGGTATTGGCGTTTTTTGCCAAGCTGCCGCCAACCTTGATCGGGATGGAGGCCTGCGGGGCGGGGCATTACTGGGCGCGGGAGCTGCGCAAGCTCGGCCACGAGGTCAAGCTGATGGCGCCGCAGCATGTGAAGGCCTACATCAAGCGCAACAAGAATGACGGACGCGACGCCGAGGGTCTTTGCGAGGCGATGAGCCGGCCGACGATGCAGTTCGTGCCGGTGAAGACCGAGGAGCAGCAGGCGGCGCTGATGCTGATGGGGGTCCGCCAGCAACTGATCACCAGGCGCACCCAGCTTGGCAACGCGATCCGGGGCTATGCGACGGAGTTCGGTCTGATCACCGCCAAGGGTCTCGACAAGCTCGAGCCGCTATTGGCGCGGATCGCGCAAGACGAGAGCTTACCGGAGCTGGCGCGCGATATGTTTGCGATGCAGGGCCGCGACTACGCGCGGCTGCAAATAGAACTGAAGGCGATCGAGGCCAGGCTGCTGGCCTGGCACCGTGCTAATGCCGACAGCCGGCGGCTGGCAAAGATTCCGGGGATCGGGCCGATCGGCGCCACCGCGCTGGTCATGAAGGCCCCCGATCCTCGCCTGTTCCCGTCCGGCCGGCACTTTGCGGCATGAATCGGGCTGACACCGAAAGACCATTCCACCGCCGGCAAGACCCGGATCGGCAAGATCACCCGCGCCGGAGATGAGATGCTGCGCAGCGTGCTGGTGGCGGGAGCAACCGCCGTGATCCAGCAAGCCAGAAAAAGCCGCGGCCGTCCGTTGCCTTGGCTCCTCGCGCTGCTGGCGCGCAAGTCGCCGAAGCTCGCGGCGGTGGCACTCGCCAACAAGATTGCCCGCATCGCCTGGAAGCTGCTGACGACGGGCGAGAGTTACGACGGCGCGCGGATGCCTGGCGCATCGGCGCTCGCCGCTTAAGAGATCAGTCGGTCGGCGGGTTCGCCGCACCGGCTGAGCCGGAGCTGCAAGAGGAGACAGATGGTAGGATCGATCGATCCGAGGTGCGAGACAATCCGTGGGACCCATTGGCCTGTAAAGGTCGCTGGAGTGTTTGGAACTCGCGTCGCGGAAAACCATCTTGGCCAGCGGTCACCAACCGCATCAACAGGCCGGACATATGGATGCAAGCGATCCGATCAGACCATCAAAAGCTCTTGCGGCACGGGGGCCGTCCACATATGGGTCCCGGCCTTCGCCCTAGTCTTACTGAGTCAGAAAGCCGCAGGGCAATGGCGCGGCGACTTGTTGTAGCGTTGGGGGATTCGGTTTTCAGCAAGCGAGGGCTGAGATGGATCTTCAAGAGAAGAGCAGTGAGGTGCGGTTTTCGGCCTATGTCGAGGAACTCGTGGGGGTGATTGGTCACGCCGACCGGGCAAAGCCACTGCGGGATTATTGCCAGGGCCTGATGCTGCCGTGCGAGCGCAAGAGCGTGGAACCGATGGCTGCGGTGACGGCACCCGAGCGAACTGCGGCGCAGCACCAGTCTCTGTTGCATTTTGTCGGCGAGGGGCGTTGGTCGGACGAGCGGGTCCTGGCCAAAGTTCGCGAGATGGTTCTGCCCGCGATCGAGCGGCATGGGCCGATCGAGGCCTGGATCATCGACGACACGGGCTTTCCCAAGAAGGGCACGCATTCGGTTGGAGTGGCTCGGCAGTATTGCGGCCAACTCGGCAAGCAGGACAATTGCCAGGTCGCGGTGTCGCTGTCGCTGGCCAATGCACATGCGAGTCTTCCGGTGGCCTACCGCTTGTATCTGCCGGAGAGTTGGGCCTCTGACCCTGCCCGCCGCAAGAAGGCAGGCGTGCCTGAGGAGATCGGCTTTCAAACCAAGCCTGAGATCGCGCTCGATCAGATCCGCGCGGCCTGCGCAGCGGGCTTGCCGCGCGGAGTAGTTCTGATGGATGCGGGCTATGGCACTCACATCGATCTGCGCAGGGCCGTTACGGTGCTTGGGTTGCCTTATATTGCCGGCATTCTCTCGAACACAACGGTCTGGGCGCCTGGCACGGGGCCCTTGCCGCCTAAGCCTTACGTCCCGGGCCGCGGCCGGCCGACCAAACAGCTGCGCCGCGATGCCGAGCACCAACCGGTCAAAGTCAAGGATCTTGCCTTCAGCCTTCCGGCCAAGCTCTGGCGGACGATCACTTGGCGCGAGGGAACCAATGTGCCCCTCAAATCGCGTTTTGCGCGGCTGCGCATTCGCATCGCCCATCGCGACTTCAACCGCAGCGAACCTTGGCCGGAAGAATGGCTTTTGATCGAATGGCCGAAGGGAGAAGAGGAGCCGACAAAGTATTGGCTTTCAACTCTGCCGGAGAATATTGGCTTCGCCCGTCTGGTCGATCTCGCCAAATTGCGCTGGCGCATCGAGCGCGATTATCAGGAGCTGAAGCAGGAGGTCGGGCTCGGTCACTTTGAAGGGCGCGGCTGGCGCGGCTTCCATCATCACGCCACGCTCTGCGTCGCGGCCTACGGATTCCTGATCTCCGAACGGGAGACGATTCCCCCCTCAGGACCTCGCTCGACCGTTCTCTTCCCGCAACTTGCCGTTCCCGACGGTTATCGACCCAGAGGATCCGCCCTTGCGGCCTGAACGCCACATTCCAAATTCGATCGCAACCATGCGCAGGCGGCTGGCCGACGCGATCATCAGAACCTTGCAACGATGTCCGTGTTGCAGACGCCGGGCACAAAATGTCGATCAATCAACGTTTATGACGCAGTAAGATTAGGCATGCACACATCTGGTGCGGCGGATTGACTTGGGGTCCAGAAATGGGATTTCAGAATCAGGAATTCATGTGATTTCTATTGCGACACTTCGGCTTTTGGCAGGGGTGTCGACATGCTGGCGCAAATTGACTGGTCATTGGGTCGGTTCGGGGATCGTCGTCTCGATAAAGGGGGGCGGCGCTCGTCGAACGCATGGTTGCGAGCAGGGATGTCTGCCTGCGGCGGCTGGCAAGAGGCATCCGCGCCCGGGAAGTGCAGTTCCACCGCTTCCTTGGCAATGCCAAGGTGACGACCGAGCGCGTGATCGAAAGCTGGAGCGAGGGCACGGTAGCCGCAGCTGAAGGCCGCCATGTACTAGCGATCCAGGACACCAGCGAAATCAATTTTGCCACGACTGCAAAACGCCGGCGCGGGCTCGGGGAGATCGGTCATGGCAACGGCCGCGGGGTGCTGCTGCACCCGATGCTGGCGGTGGACGCCGAGAGCGGTAGCTGTCTTGGTTTGTTGAGCGGTCAGGTGTGGACCCGCAAGGGCCGCCGTACCGTCTCGCACGACCTGCGCGATTTGTCGGACAAGGAATCGCAGCGCTGGATCGCCACGGCGCTGGCGACCAAACCGCTGCTGGCCAAGGCCGCCATGGTGACTGCGCTGGGCGACCGCGAGAGCGATATCTTCGCCCTTTATGCCAGCGCGGCCGAGCAGCACTTCCATGTGATCGCCCGCAGCATGCATGAGCGCAAGCTCGCGGACGGGACCGGCCTGTATGCGGCCAGCGAAGCCATGGCGGTCGTGGAGCAGCGCGCCATCGTGCTGCCGGCGCGCGCGCAGCGGCCCGAACGCGTCGTGCCTCTCGAACTTCGCTTCGGCGCGGTCAGCCTGGCCAGGCCGCAAAGCAAGTTCCTGCGCCATCTGCCTGAAAGCTTGCCGCTGACCCTGGTCGACGTGCGTGAGGTCGATCCGCATGTCGGCACCGAGCCGCTACACTGCGGCTTCTCACCACGCACCCAGTAGCGAATGCAGAACAAGCCTGGCGCATCGTCGAATGGTACAAGCGGCGCTGGCTGATCGAGCAGTTCTTCCGCGTCCTCAAGACCCAAGGCTTCAGGCTCGAAGACAGCCAGATCGCTACCGCCGACCGCCTCCTCAAGCTCGTCGCGATTGCGGCAAAGGCGGCGGTCATCACCATCCAGCTCCTGCAGGCACGTGATGGCCGAAGCCATCTGCCGGTCCGCCTTGCCTTCGATTCCAACGAGGTCGCAACGCTCGCCGCCCTCAACCAAAATCTCGAGGCCCAAACCAAGCGGCTCAAGAACCCGCATCCACCCGACAACCTTGCCTGGGCGGCCTGGATCATCGGCCGTCTAGGCGGATGGGACGGCTATCCGTCATCCAAACCGCCCGGTCCGATCACCATGAAACACGGCCTCGAATACTTCTACGTCTTCGCTGCTGGATGGAGCCTCAGAGATGTGTGCATGCCCTAGGGCGAAGGCCGGGACGACGAAGGGTCACGCCTTCAGCGCGCCGGGAAAATGCCGCTGCAGTACGGCCGTGGGAACGGCATAGGCTTCCTGCAAATCGACGCTCCAATATTTCAGTTCGTCGAGCGGGATCCGCGCGTCGGTGACCGCGCAGCGCACATAGGTTCCCGGCGAGATCACGCGGAAATCGCCATCCAGATATTGCACCTGCGCTTCGCCACTGCCCGAGGGACCGAATTTATTCAGCACTGTTCAATTCTCCGCCAGGCCCGGCCGCTTTGGGGGGCTTAAAAGTGTATTTTCCAGATTCGCTCTATCATAAATAGGTCGTAGTGTCCGCCCCCGAAACCCACCTACTTGTGATGATTTTGTGCCCCTTTCACATGATAGCCTCGCGGCCATGGTTCGCTGCGTTTCCAGCGCGATCAAGATCCGGCCCGACCCGATGCGCCCTCGGTCAGCAACCGCATTCCTGACGCATTTTATCTTGGCCGTTGCCGCGAGCTTCGCGCTGGCATTCGCCGCGGATGCCGCTCCGTTGCCTGCGCCGCATCAGGTCGACATCCCCGCGGCCAATCTGACCCTGCATGCCCAGCTCTACAAGCCGGACGGCGACGGGCCTTTTCCCACCGTGATCGCGCTGCATGGTTGCGGCGGATTGGGCGGACATTCCGAGCCGGTGCTGCCGCGCTACCGCGACTGGGCGGAGCAGTTGCTGACGACCGGTCATGCGGTGCTGCTGCCGGACAGCTACGGCTCGCGTGAACTCGGCCCGCAATGCCGGGTCAACGAGCGCCATGTGCGCGCACGCCGCGAGCGGGTCGCCGACATCCTTGCGGCGCGGCAATGGCTGGCGCAGCAGCCCTGGGCCGCGCATGACCGCATCAGCCTGATCGGATGGGCCAACGGCGCCAGCGCCTTGCTGTGGGCGGTACGTCCGCAATCGTCCCGCAGCACTGAACCGGATTTTCGTTCGGCGATCGCATTCTATCCGGACTGCCGCGTCTCCTCCAGGCTCGGCTGGAGCGCGCGGGTGCCGACGCTGCTCCTGATCGGCGCCAAGGACGACGTCAGTTCGCCGGCGGCCTGCCGCCAGATGGTCGACGGCGCGCGCGGCCGCTCCGCGCTGACGCGGATCGAAATCTATCCCGGCGCCGCCCATGATTTCGACCGCGCCAATCTGCCGCTGCATGCCATCGGCGGCAATGCCGATGCCGCGGTCCCCGAGCACGGCCATATCGGCACCGACACCGAAGCCCGCGCGGATTCGCAAAAGCGCGTTGCCGAGTGGCTGGCGCGGTAAGTTAGGCGCTCGCTAAAACAAGCTTCCCTGATCGACCGGTTTTGCAAAGCGCTTGGGCGCTGCCGTCTTCGATTCCTGCACGACAACCTTCGGCCCACTCGCCGGTGCCGCTGTCGCCGCCGGCCGGTCCGCATCCGCGGTCGCGGTGACGCGGCCGTCGGCGAATTCGATCGACAGATGCGCGTTCGGCCCGACGGCGGCGGCGGCGTGCACGGCGTGGCCCTGTTCGTCACGTACCAATGCAAATCCGCGCGCGAGCACGCCGCGATAGGACAGCGCCGACAGCAACTGGCCGCTATGGGCAATGCGTGCGTCCAGCCGCTGCATGACCGTCACCAGCGCTCGGCGGGCGCGCTCGGCCAGCCGCTGCGTGCGCTCGCGTTCCCGCGCGATTTTGGCTCGTTGCGCCTGCGCGTTGGAAAGCCTGGAGGCTTTCAGTCGGACTTCCAGCCCGGCAAAGCGATCCCTGCGGTTGCGCAAAAACGCGCGGGTGGAAAGCCTCATGCGCTCGCCGGACGCGGTCAGGCGCTGCTTGGCCTGCGAGACCTGCCCGCGCAGCACCCGCAGGGTCAGGCCTGCGCTGATCTGCGCGAAGCGGCGGTGATGCGCATGGGTGTTGGCCTTCAATCCGCGCGGCAAGGCTGCGCCCAGATGATCCAGCCGCTGCCGCGGGATCGCCAGCAACTCGCCGGCGGCAGGCAGCGCGCGCGCCGCGGCGCGCAATTCGTTGCGGCGGCTTTCCTGGCCGCGCAGCCAGCACACCATGGTGCGCCGCGCCAGAGCGGCAATTTCGACAAACAATTCGCTGCGCACCGGGACCGCCATTTCGGCGGCCGCGGTCGGCGTCGGCGCGCGCTTGTCGGCGGCGAAATCGATCAGCGTGATGTCGGTTTCGTGCCCGACCGCCGAGATCAGCGGAATCATGCTCTCTGCGGCGGCGCGGACCACGATCTCCTCGTTGAACGACCACAGATCCTCCAGCGAGCCGCCGCCGCGCGCGACGATCAGCAAATCCGGCCGCGGAATTTTACCGCCCTCCGGCAGCGCATTAAAGCCGCGGATCGCGGCGGCGACCTGTTCGGCCGAGCCTTCGCCCTGCACCTTGACCGGCCACACCAGCACGCGACGTGGAAAGCGGTCTTCCAGCCGGTGCAGGATGTCGCGGATCACGGCACCGGTCGGCGAGGTGACGACGCCGATCACGTCCGGCAGCCAGGGCAGCAACTGCTTGCGCGCCTCGTCGAACAGGCCCTCTGCGGCGAGCTTCTTCTTGCGCTCTTCCATCAGCGCCATCAGTGCGCCGATCCCGGCCGGCTCGATCGCCTCGATCACGATCTGGTACTTTGACGAGCCCGGATAGGTCGTGAGCTTGCCGGTGGCGATGATCTCGAGCCCCTCCTGCGGCTTGAACCGCATCCGGGAATGCACGCCCTTCCAGATCACCGCCTCGATCTTGGCGCTCTCGTCCTTCAGCGCGAAATAGCAGTGCCCGGAGGAGTGCGGCCCGCGGAACCCGGAGATTTCGCCGCGCACCCGGACATGGCCATAGGCGTCCTCCACCGTCCGCTTCAGGGCGGAGGAGAGTTCCGAGACGGTGAATTCGGGCGCGTTGATCAGGTTTTCCGCTGGCGGCATCGGCAATCGATTCGGGCTTTCGGGACAGGTGCACAAGGTAGGGATTTTGGCCCGGGCCGCAAATCGGGCTTGTAAATCCATATACTCTGTGAAATAGAGTACTCTATATTATTCACAGCAAGGCGTGGAGATTTCCATGAAGAACCTGTTGGAAGCCGGAAAGCTGCTGCTGCTCGACATGGCGGCGACGCTGTTTTTTCTCGTGCTTTATCTGCTGACCCACAACGTCACCTTGTCGGTGGTGCTCGGCATGGCGCTGGGCATCGCCCAGATTGGCTGGCAGATCGCGCGCGGCAAGCCGATCGACACCATGCAGTGGATGAGCCTGTTTCTGGTGCTGGGCGCCGGCACCGTCACGCTGATCACCAACGATCCGCGGTTCATGATGATCAAGCCGAGCGTGATCTATCTCATCGTCGGGGTCGTGATGCTGAAGCGCGGATGGATGAACCGCTATTTGCCGCCAGTCGCGATCGAACTGGTGCCGGATATCGCTGTCATTGTCGGCTATGCCTGGTCGGGCCTGATGTTCTTCTCTGCGGTCCTGAACGTGATCGTGGCCCTCAACTTCGACGTAGTCACCTGGTCGGCGACCATGTCGATCTATGGCATCGCCAGCAAGGCCGCGATGTTCCTGATCGGCTACACGGCGATGCGCACCATTGGCGTTGCGCGTCGTCGACGTCTTGCAGGCGACCGCCCGCGCGATGCCGCACCGATGCCGGGTTGAGGGGGGAGGGGAGCTGAACCATGATCCAACATCTCACCTTTGCAGGCGCAATCCACGTCACCCTGGCGGTGTTGTGCATCGGCGTCGGGCTGATCCAGTTCCTGCGTCCGAAGCGCGGCCCGGGCCATCGGGCGCGCGGCTATTTCTATGTCTATGCCATGCTGTTCGCTGACGGGGCGGCGATGCTGCTCTATCGGTTCACCGGCAGTTTCAACCTGTTCCATGTCGCCGCGATCATAAACTTCGCCTGCATTGTGTTGGCGGTCGTTCCGCTGCTGCGCAGCCCGCGGCCGGCGAACTGGAGATTGACCCACTATTACTTCATCTCCTGGTCCTACGTGTCGCCGATATCAGCGGCAGCGATACAAATCGCGGTGCGGATGGCGCCGCCGATGACGCCCGGGAAGATCGGGCTGGTGTCATTTGTCTTGTCGATTGTGGTGATGACGATCGCCTATGTCGTGATTGGGAAGCATCGGCCGCCTGCCGACGCGCCATCGGCTTCCGCCAAGCTGGCCGAGCAGAGCGGGGTGCCATCGTGATCGACAGCCAGCAAGCCAGCGCGGCGCTCGATGACATCAACGACGTCGTCCGGCGCGTCCGTCAATCCCGAATCTATCAGATCGCCAGCGTCCTGATCACGATGTGGGGCGTAATACTGTTCGCAGCTTACATCGCCAACTACACTTGGCCACGCCAGGGCTACACGATCTGGACGGTCGCCAACCTCGTCGGCCTCGCCCTTTCGGCCGCCGTCGGCGTCTGGACGAATGTCCGCTCCGGGGTCCGCGCCTTTCCGATCCGCTCGTTGATCACCTTCGTGCTGATCGGCGCATTCGGCGTCTTTTGCTCGCTCGTGCTTGGCCATTTTGGCCCGCGCCAGACGATCGTGTTCTGGGCCCTCTATGGCATGCTGTTTTATGCGATGGCCGGCCTATGGTTCGGTTACGCATTCATCGTGATTGCGGTCTGCACGACTGCCCTGACGTTGATCGGCTACTACTACGTTGGGCCGGCCTTCCTGTTGTGGATGGCGGTGGTTCACGGCGGCGGGCTCGTGCTCGGCGGGCTCTGGATGCGGCGGAACTGACCGATGGCCGAGCTCGACGACGTCATCCACCAGCCGTTGCGCTTGAGAATCATGGCGGCGTTGAACGCCATGCCTGTCAATACCGGGCTGGAGTTCTCAAAACTGAAGAAGCTGACCGGCGCCACCGACGGCAATCTCGGCGCCCATATCGAGACGCTGGCGAAATCAGGCTATGTCGGGGTCGAAAAGGCCTTTGTCGGCAAGAAGCCGCAGACCACGGTGACCGCCACCGCCGCCGGCCGCGCCGCGTTCGCCCGCCATGTCGCGATGCTGCAGGAAATCATCGCTGCGTCGGGCGGGGGCAACGATTGATGGTTCATCCCTCTTGCAGGAAGAGGGAGACTTGTGCGACCGACACCGTTACGTACCCCCATTTGGTTGCATTCATGAACATCCTCCTGCTCGGTTCCGGCGGCCGCGAACACGCTTTGGCGTGGAAGATCGCAGCATCCCCGCTGCTGACGAAACTATGGTGCGCGCCGGGCAATGCCGGGATCGCCCGGGAAGCCGAATGCATCGCGCTCGATGTCGCCGACCACAAGGCGGTGATCGATTTCTGCCGGCGTAACGCGGTGGATCTGGTCGTGGTCGGCCCGGAGACGCCGCTGGCGGCCGGGATCGTCGATGATCTCACCGTCGCCGGTATCAAGGCGTTCGGGCCGAGCAAACTCGCCGCCCAGCTCGAGGGCTCCAAGGGATTTACAAAGGACCTCTGCAGCGAATTCGACATTCCGACCGGCGCCTACCGCCGCTTTGACAACGCGAACGAGGCGCTCGCCTATGTCCGCGCGCAGGGCGCGCCGATCGTGGTCAAGGCCGACGGGCTCGCCGCCGGCAAGGGCGTGGTGGTGGCCATGAGCTTGCCGGAGGCCGAAGCCGCCATCGCCATGATGTTCGAAGGCGCCTTCGGCTCGGCCGGCGCCGAGGTCGTGATCGAAGAATTTCTGTCGGGCCGCGAGATCAGCTTCTTTGCGCTGTGCGACGGCGACACCGCGATCCCGCTTGCCACGGCCCAGGACCACAAGCGCGTATTCGATCACGATGAGGGGCCGAATACCGGCGGCATGGGCGCCTATTCGCCGACCCCGTTCGTGACATCGGAGATCCACGACCAGATCATGGCGCGGATCATTTTGCCGACCGTGGCCGGCATGAAGCAACGCGGCATGCCGTTTCGCGGCGTGCTCTATGCCGGCGTGATGCTGACGGCGCAGGGCCCAAAACTGTTCGAATACAATGTCCGCTTCGGCGATCCCGAATGCCAGGTCTTGATGCTGCGGATGATGTCCGACATTGTGCCGGCGTTCCTGGCCTCCTGCGACGGCGAGTTGAAACACTTTGACGTCCGCTGGTTTCCCGACCCGGCGCTGACGGTGGTGATGGCGGCGAAAGGTTATCCCGGCGATTACGCCAAGGGCACGCGCATCGAAGGCCTCGATGACGCGGCCAAAATCGAGGGCGTCGAAATCTTCCACGCCGGGACGGTAGCCAAGGACGGCGCGGTCCTCGCCAACGGCGGCCGCGTGCTGAATGTCTGCGCGTCCGGCAAGACGGTCAGCGAAGCGCAGGCACGCGCCTATCAGGCCGTCGACCGCATCCAATGGCCGGACGGCTTCTGCCGCCGCGACATCGCCTGGCAGGCGGTGGAAGTGGAGCGCGCGAAGGGTTAGAGCGTGATGCGGTTTGGTTGAATCGCGTTGCCCGTGCGCTCTTTACCTCTCCCTGCGGGAGAGGTAAACCTTCGATGCCGCTCCAGTTCAGACTAATCCCATCATGCTCTAGCCACCTCCACTGTCATTGCGAGGAGCGCAGCGACGGGCCCGTCATTTTTTTGGTGCTGCGGCGTGATTTATTGCGTGGATCGATTCGGAGCACGTGATGGACATTCGTATTCGGCAAGCGGAACGTCGGCAGGCTGGTTTTGAGCTGGTCGATCTTGAGAGCCTGGTGGTTGACGACCACTCGGTACGAGCGGTGTGGTCCTTCGTGGAAGGCTTGGACCTTCAGTCGTTCTACGATCGCATCAAGGCGCGTGGCGAGATACCTGGTCGGCCTGCGACCGACCCGCGCATTCTGCTTGCGCTTTGGCTGTATGCGACAGCCGACGGGATTGGGTCGGCCCGCGCGCTGGCGCGGCTGTGCGAGCATCATACGATCTATCGCTGGATCTGCGGCGGGGTCGGGGTGAACCACACGATGCTGTCGGAGTTCCGTCTGGAGAGCGGCGAGTTCCTCGATCGCCTTCTGACGAGCAGTCTGGCGGCTTTGATGAAGGAAGGCCTGATCACACTGGACGAGGTCATCACCGACGGTACCAAGGTCAGGGCCGCGGCAAGCCGCTCGTCGATGCGGCGAAGGCAAACCCTGGTGGAATTGGAAGAAAAGGCCCGGATCAGGGTTGCCGAGTTGAAGCAGGAATTGGAGGCCGATTCTGCGGCGGGCGAGCGGCGGCTGTCGAAGCGTCGCCTCTCTGCAGCCGAAGACCGCGCCCGTCGTGTTGCGGCAGCGTTGGCGAAACATCCTGCAGCAACGCCGAAGGACGAGAAAGACCAGAACGAGGGGGGCGATCCCCCGCTGGCCGGCGGCGGCAAGAGCGGCAAGAAACCCAAGGAAGAGCGTGTCTCGACGACTGATCCGGACGCGCCATTGATGCGGATGGCGGACGGTGCCGTGCGGGTCGCCTATAACGTGCAAGTGGCGGGCGCCTGCGGCTTCGTGGTCGCGATCGAGCCGGTCCAGCGGCGTAATGATCGAGGTCTTGCGCCGGCAGTGGTGGCGCAGGTCCAACAGCGTTGTGGCAAGCTGCCGACCCGCCTGCTGGCCGACACCGGCGCGATGACCGCCGCCGACATCGCGACGCTTGCGCAAACTCACCCCTCCATGCAGGTGTTCAGTCCGCCACCGGCCTGCAAGACGTCCTCCAAACCAGCAAGCAAGGCGCGATATGAACGCAACCGCGCAGCCGAACCGCAATGCCTGAGGGAGTGGCGCGCCCGCATGGACAGTGAAGAAGGCCAAGCGGTCTACAAACGGCGCAGCAACACCGAACACGCCCATGCCCGCCTGAAGAACCGCGGCTTTGAGCGCATGGCCCTGCGTGGCTTGGCCAAAGTCCGCATCGCATGTTGGCTTCATGCCGTGACCCACAACCTTATGTGGGCCATTAGCTGCCGCCGCGCGCTGAAGACGGCCTGATCCACCTCCCATCACATGCCGCACGAGCCGCACATCCCGTCCAATCCCATTGCAGTTCGCCGCCACAGGCGAAATACTTACAGCCCCGACGAAGCAATCCATCTCTCCGCGTATGCCGCGCTATGGATTGCTTCGCTTCGCTCGCAATGACGTCAGAGCAAATCGCCACCCGCTGCACTCGCCGTGGTGCCGTGCTCGCGGAATGCCTTGATGACGTTCTTGCCGATCCGCCATTTGTGCACTTCGTCGGGACCGTCGACCAGCCGCTGGGCACGGACCTGGGTGTACCATTTGGCAAGCGGCGTATCCTGGCTGAAGCCGAGCGCGCCGTGGAGCTGGATCGCGGTGTCGATCACCTTGTGCACCATGTGGGCATGGAAGATCTTGGCGATCGAGTTTTCCTGCCTGATGTCGAGACCCTTTTCGGCCTTGTAGGCGATATGCAGCAGCATCAGCCGGCCGATATAAAGCTCGCTGGCGCAATCGGCGAGCATGAACTGCACGCCCTGGCGGTCGGCCAGCAGCGAGCCGAAGGTCGAGCGTGTTGTCACATGCGCGACAGCCATGTCGAGCGCGCGCTGGGCCTTGGCGACGTTGTGCATGCCGTGGCGCAAGCGGCCGTAAGCGAGGCGGTGCTGGCCCATCGCAAAACCGTTGCCTTCGCCGCCGAGCAGATTGTCGGCCGGAACCTTCAGGTCCCTGATGTCGATCTCGGAGTGGCCGCCATGGATGACGTCGTCATGCGGTCCCTCGATCGCCATGTTGGCGACGTTGCGCTTGATCTTGTAGCCGGGGTTCGGCAGTTCGACGATGAAGGTCGAATACTGCTTGTGCCGCGGCGCGCTCGGATCGGTCTTGGCCATCACCAACGCCATGTCGGCGACGCTGGCGGAGGAGGAGAACCACTTTTCGCCGTTGAGGATGTAATTCTCGTTGCCGTCCTTCACCGCGGTGGTCTGCATGCCGGTAGCATCGGCGCCGGCGGCCTTCTCGGTCATCGAGAAACAGATGCGCTTGTCTCCGTTGAGTAGCGGCTTTAGGAATTTCTCCTTCTGATATTCCGTGCCATGGGCCAGGATCGTCATCATCGAGGCGTCGTCGGGGCCCTGCGTGTTCATCGACAGCGCGCCGAGCATGCTCTCGCCGAGCTCCATCTGCACCAGCGCGTTGGCCAGCGGCCCTAAGCCCATGCCGCCATATTCCTTCGGCACCCACGGGCACCACAGGCCCTGTGCGCGGGCCTTCTTTCGCAGCGGGCCCAGCACTTCGGCGAGCGGCTTGCTATCTAGTTCTTTTTCCGCGGGGATGCATTCGTCATGGACCCATTTGCGGACTTTTTCGCGGATCGCCTTGGCTTCGGCCGGAATTTCGAAATCGATCGACATGGCACTTCCTCGTTTCGGTTTGTTGTTGGTTGGGCCTGGAGATGGCATAAACCTGCGACGTGCCAGCGGCAACGACAAACAAAGTTTGAAGCAATAACGCGTCGGCCAGGGAGTGCCAAAGCGATGCCCGATCTCGCCGATTTGTTTCCAGGCTTTGGCTCCGAATGGATCAACACTTCGGCGGGGCGCATCTTCGCGCGCGTCGGCGGCAAGGGGCCGCCGCTCATGCTGCTGCACGGATTTTCGCAGACCCATGTGCAGTGGCACCGTGTCGCGCCGCAACTGGCCGACAGGTTCACGCTGATCATCGCCGACCTGCCCGGCTATGGCTGGTCGGACATGCCCGACAGCGACGAGGAGCATCTGCCCTACACCAAGCGCGCGATGGCGAAGACGATGGTGGAGGCGATGGAACAGCTCGGCCATGTCCATTTCGCGCTCGCCGGCCACGATCGCGGCGGGCGGGTGTCGTACCGGCTGGCGCTCGATCATCCCGGCCGGCTGTCGCAACTGGCGGTGCTCGATATCCTGCCGACCTATAATTACTGGGAGCGCATGAACCGGCTCTATGCGCTGAAAATCTATCACTGGACTTTTCTGGCGCAGCCGTTCCCGCTGCCGGAGACATTGATTGGCGGCAATCCGGATTTCTTCCTGAAGCAGAAGATGGCGAGCCAGACCAAGTCGAAAACATTGGCCGCGATTGATCCGCGCGCGCTGGAACATTATCTGGCGCCGTTCCGCGATCCCTCCCGCGTGCATGCGATGTGCGAGGATTATCGCGCCGGCGCCTATGCGGACTATGAGATCGACAAGGTCGATCACGACGCCGGCAAAAAAATCACGATCCCGATGCTGGCGTTATGGGGCGACGCCGGCGTCGCCAGCGCCGCCGCCACGCCGCTCGATACCTGGAAGAACTGGGCGACCAACGTCACGGGGTCGCCGGTGGACAGCGGGCATTTTCTGACGGAGGAGAATCCGGACGTGACGGCGAAGGCGTTGCGGGAGTTTTTTACGCCGGCGTAATTTCCCGTCATTGCGAGGAGCGAAGCGACGAAGCAATCCATCTATCGGTTATGCCGCGCCATGGATTGCTTCGCTTCGCTCGCAATGACGGCGCGGGGCTACCTTCGCACCTTGAAAAACTCCTTGAGCAGCGTCGCCGCCTCGGTCTCGCCGACGGCGGAATAGACCTCGGGGACGTGATGGCAGGTCGGGGACGCAAAGAACCGTACGCCGGAATTGACGGCGCCGCCCTTGGGGTCGGCGGCGCCGTAATACAGCCGCCGGATCCGCGCAAACGAGATCGCACCCGCGCACATCGTGCACGGCTCCAGCGTGACATAGAGGTCGCAATCGACCAGCCGCTCGGTGCCGATGGCCTCGGCGGCCTGCCGGATCGCCAAAATCTCGGCATGGGCGGTCGGATCGCGGTCGGTCAGGGTCCGGTTGCCGGCGGTGGCGATGACCTCGTAACCCCTGACAATCACGCATCCGATCGGAACTTCGCCCGCTTTTCCGGTGTTTTCGGCGGTTTTCAGGGCCAAATCCATGAAAGAAGGGACGGTCATGCCTCGTATCATTGGAAGAAACCTGCTATGAGGTGCGCCTTCAGCAAAAGTGGATACCGGTTTTGCGTGAGAATGCGCCTTGAGCCAAGCGCGCGCGCGTTATCGCTATGACAGCCCATCCACGTCAGCCTGATCGCCATTTCATTCGTTTACGAGAGACCATTCATGCCCCGCGATAACGATAAAAACAACGATTCCCGCGGCCGGCGTGACCGCCCGTCCGGCGGCAAGGGCCGTTCCGGTGCCGCACGCGGACCCGAGAAGAAATTCGCCAAGCGCGGCTTTGCCAGCAAAAGCGATGGCGACGGCGAGCGCCGTCCCTATGCCGGCAAATCCGACGGCGCGAAATCCTTTGGCAAAAAGCCCTATGCCGGCAATCGCGACGACCGTCCGCCGCGCCGCGATCATGGCGATGCGCCGCGTCCGCCGCGATTCAATCGCGACGACCGTTCCGCTGGCGATCGGCCGCCCCGCTTCAACCGGGAGGACCGTCCGTCGCGTGGCGGCGACGGCGAGAAGCGTTCGTTCAAACCGCGTGAAGACCGTGGCGGCGAGAAGCGTCCGTACACGCCGCGCGGCGACCGGCCGAACTTCAACCGCGACGACCGCCCGCCGCGTCGTGATCGCGACGACGCCCGTCCGGCCGCGCGATCTTCCGACCGGAAATTCGGCGACAAAAAGCCCTACACGCCGCGCGAACGCGACGGCGAAAAGCGGCCCTATACCCCGCGCGGCGAAGGTTTTCGCAAGGACGGCGACCGGCCGCGCGGCGATCGCCCGTACAGCCCGCGGCCGTCGCGCGACGGCGATCGCCCCGAGCGAAAATTTGGCGGCGACAAGAAATTCTCCTCCCGCGGCGCACCCGACCGTGGCCCCCGCAAGGACTTTGGCGACAGGCCGCAGCGCGGCGATTCCAAGCCGTGGCAGAAGCGCGAGGATCGCGGCGAACGCGATTCGCGTCCGCCCCGCGACGACGCGCGAAATTTCGACAAGCCGCGTTTTGACCGGCCCCGCGAAGATCGCCCCGCAGGCGACCGTCCGTTCCGTGAACGTCCGAAGTTCGATCGTCCTCGGGAAGACCGTGGCGATCGCCCAAAGTTCGACCGTCCGCGTCAGCGCCCGGAAGGCCGCACCGACTGGCAGGAACATCCGCGCAGCGAGCAGGGTGATGATCGGCCGCGTCGCGAGAACGAGGACGACAGCAGGATTTTTGCAAAACGCCCGGCATTCGGCGGCCGTGGCGCCTATCGCGAGCGCGCGACTGAATTCGAAAAGCGCGGACCGCGACCGCCAAAGGAAAAGAAATCCGGCGAGCGCATCGCCAAGGTGGTGTCGCGCGCAGGCCTGGCATCGCGCCGCGACGCCGAGGAATGGATCACGCAGGGCCGCGTCAGCGTCAACGGCCGCGTCATCAATTCGCCGGCGCTCGACGTCACTACCAATGATGTCATCACCGTCGACGGCAAGCCGTTGCCGCCGCGCGAGCGCACGCGGCTGTGGATGTTCCACAAGCCGCGCGGCCTGATGACCACGCACGCCGATCCGGAAGGGCGGCCGACCGTGTTCGACAATCTGCCGGACGGCCTGCCGCGGCTGATCTCGATCGGCCGGCTCGACTTCAACACCGAAGGCCTGCTGCTCCTCACCAATGACGGCGGCTTGGCGCGCGCGCTTGAATTGCCGGACACCGGCTGGCTGCGGCGCTACCGCGTCCGCGCCCATGGCGAGGTCACGCAGGCGCAGCTCGATGAATTGAAAAAGGGCGTCGAGGTCGACGGCGTCAAATACGGTTCGATCGATGCGACGCTGGAACGTGACCAGGGCGCCAATGTCTGGCTGGTGTTTGCGATCCGCGAAGGCAAGAACCGCGAAGTCCGTAACGTGATGGCGCATCTCGGTCTCGAAGTGAACCGGCTGATCCGGGTGTCTTACGGCCCGTTCCAGCTCGGCGAACTCGCCGAGGGCCAGGTCGAGGAGGTCAAAACCCGCGTGCTGCGCGAGCAGCTCGGCGAAAAGATCGCGGCACTCGCGGGTGCTGATTTCAACCGGCCGATGCCGGGCGACGCCAAGGACGAAACCGTCGACGATGCGGCCCCGCGCGGCAAAAAGCCGTTCAAGCCGCTCGGCAAAAGCGCGCTGATCGCCGACCGCAAGGGCCGCCGCGTGCTGGTGCAACGCACCGGCAGCGACGAAGCCCGCGCGCGCAACGAAGAGGAAGCCAACGGCTACGGCCCGCCACGCCGCCCCCAGCGCGGCTATCACGGCAAGCGCGATCTGAAGCCGAAGGACGAGTAGAGCCGTTTTCGATGCGTTTGCGATCGGAGCTTGCAGCGAGTTCAGTTTCACCTCTCCCATCGGGAGAGGTCGGATTGCGAAGCAATCCGGGTGAGGGGGTACGGCCTATCGAGAGACCGTACCCCCTCACCCCAGCCCTCTCCCCATGGGAGAGGGGGCATACCTCCCGCGCCGAACTGTCGAGTGCACGTTAATGCGCGTCGTCGGGGGACGATTGAAGGGCCGTAATCTCGCGTCACCGTCGGGGCGCGAGATCCGTCCGACCGCGGATCGCTTGCGCGAGTCGGTGTTCAATATCCTCGTCCACGCCTATGACGATCCCATTGAAGACGCGCGCGTGCTCGACCTGTTTGCCGGCACCGGTGCGCTCGGCATCGAGGCGGTGTCGCGCGGCGCGAAATTCACGCTGTTCGTCGACAATGGCGCCGAAGCCCGCGCGCTGTTGCGCAACAATGTCGAGGCGCTTGGCCTCGGCGGCGTCACAAAAGTCTATCGCCGCGACGCCACCGATCTCGGCCCGGCGCATCCGGTCGAGCCGTTCTCGCTGGTGTTTCTGGATCCGCCCTATGGCAAAGGCCTTGCAGACAAGGCATTGGCCTCGCTGCGCGATGGCGGCTGGCTGACGTCGGGCGCGCTGCTGGTGGTCGAGGAAGCGAAGGCGGCGGAATTCGTCACGCCGGAAGGTTTCGAGGAACTGGAGCGGCGGGCGTATGACGATACCGAGTTTGTGTTTTTGCGATTTGCCTGACCGCTCCGATTGCACAGCGTCATCCTGAGGTGCGCGCTCTTGCGCGCCTCGAAGGATGAGCAACAAACACCGTCGGCGGTCATCCTTCGAGGCTCGCCGAAGAGGGCTCGCACCTCAGGATGACGTCATCACCTCCGCCCGAACAACTTCTCGATATCCGACAGCTTCAGCTCAACATAGGTTGGACGGCCGTGGTTGCACTGGCCGGAATTCGGCGTGTCTTCCATTTCGCGCAGCAGCGCGTTCATCTCTTCCGGCTTGAGACGGCGGCCGGCGCGGACCGAGCCGTGGCAGGCCATGGTGGCGGCGACATGCATCAGCCGGCGCTCCAGCGGCAGTGCCTCGTCCCACTCCGCCATGTGCTCGGCGAGATCGCGCAGCAGCCCCGCCGCATTGGCCTTGCCGAGCAGCGACGGCGTCTCGCGCACTGCAACGGCACCGGGTCCGAAGGATTCGATCGCGAGCCCGAAGGCGCAGAGTTCCTCGGCGCGGTCCAACAGCTTCTCCACCGTCGCCTCGTCGAGTTCGACGATCTCCGGGATCAAGAGGATCTGCCGCTGCACGCCGTTCTTCGCAAGCGAGGCCTTCAGCCGCTCATAGACGATGCGCTCATGGGCGGCGTGCTGGTCCACCACGATCAATCCGTCGCGGGTCTGCGACACGATGTAGGTCTCGTGGATCTGCGTTCGCGCCGCTCCCAGCGGACGATCGAGCAGGTCGGCGGAGGGCTGCTCCTGGAAGCGCACGTCGGCGGTTGGCGTGCCGACGTCGAACGCGGCCTGGCCCGGTTCGGCAAAAGCGGTGGCCGCCGCGCCGTCGAAAGCCGGCATCGGCCGCACCG
Organism: uncultured Alphaproteobacteria bacterium; assembly: GCA_963836765.1. Classification (GTDB taxonomy): domain Bacteria; phylum Pseudomonadota; class Alphaproteobacteria; order Rhizobiales; family Xanthobacteraceae; genus Bradyrhizobium. The sequence continues at coordinate 185,332 of CAWILG010000008.1, read as the reverse complement.
GAAAGGCCGGCGAGCGCTGCCAGTCCCAGTTGGTCGGACGCGGCGCGAAGGACGGCCGGAACGCCGAGATGGCAGCGCCGTCGGTATTGGCGGCGGTGCGCCGGCCTTCGCGGGCGAGGCCGTCTTTCAGCGCGTGCACGATCAGCGCGCGCACCAGGCCGGCATTGCGGAACCGGACCTCGGTCTTGGCCGGATGCACATTGGCGTCGACCTCCTGCGGCGGCAGCGTCACGAACAGCGCCACGACAGGATGGCGGTCGCGCGGCAAATAATCCGAATAGGCTGCGCGCACCGCGCCGAGAATGAGCTTGTCGCGTACCGGGCGGCCGTTGACGAACAGATATTGGCCGAGCGCATTGGCGCGCGTCAGCGAGGGGGCGGCGGCAAAGCCTTCGACCACGACGCCTTCGCGCTCGGAACCAACCTCGATGGCACTGGAACGAAAATCCGCACCTAAGATGTCGCCAAGCCGCGTCAGCCGGCCGGCGGCGCCGGGCAGGGCGGCGGCCCAGGTCACTGGCGCGCGTTCCTCGCCGGCCAGCGTGAAAGCGATGTCGGGCCGTGCCATGGCGAGGCGCCGCACCACTTCGCGGATCGCCTCGGCCTCGGTGCGGTCGGTCTTGAGGAACTTCAGCCGCGCCGGCGTGGCATAAAACAGATCGCTGACCTCGACGCGGGTGCCGTGGCCAAGGGCTGCCGGCATGATCGGCGATTTTGCGCCGCCTTCGACCGAGAGCGACCAGGCATGCGGTTCGCTGGCGTGGCGGGTGGTGATGCCGAGTCTGGCGACGGCGCCGATCGAGGGCAGCGCCTCGCCGCGGAACCCGAGCGTGCGGATCCGCAACAGATCTTCGTCGTCGAGCTTGGAGGTGGCGTGGCGGTCGACGGCCAGCGCCAGATCGGCATGGGTCATGCCGCTGCCATCATCGGTGATGCCGATCCGCCGCCGGCCGCCGCCATCGGTGAAAATGTCGATCCGGCTGGCGCCGGCGTCAATGGCGTTCTCGACCAGTTCCTTGACCACGCTCGCAGGACGTTCGACCACTTCGCCGGCGGCGATGCGGTTGACGATCTGTTCGGGAAGCTGGCGGACGGGCATGGGGTCTCGGTCACGATTCGAGGCGTGGTCCCTATTCTAGGCGGGTACGACGGCAAATGCATGGGCGGCGCGCCGAATTCGTTCCCCGCTGGGGATGAAGGCGAACTATCGCCTTGAAGATGCTGAGGTTCGACATTGATTGGCGTGCTCCCTGCCCGGGATTGTGAGGTCGCACGCACGGGTATATCGTTTAGAAAAATTATAATCTGACGGGAGGAACGCCATGTGCCATCTGTTCGCGCATCAGCCCCAGCGGGACTATGAATCGCAGACCCGATCGCTGCGGATCGGCGGCCATTGCACCTCGATCCGGCTGGAAATGTCGTTCTGGGACACGCTGGAGGAAATCGCCGCGAAGGAGGGCATGAGCCTCGCCAAATTCCTCACGACGCTGCACAACGAAGTCCTCGACCACCACGGCGAGGTCAATAATTTCGCTTCGCTGCTGCGCTGCTCGTGCCTGATCTATCGCTCGAAGAGCACTGTCGCGGTTCCGGAATTTCGCGGCAGTGAAGCGGCCATTCTCGACGCCGCCGAATAGAATTCGCTCCGCACCTGCAAAAGAGCGCCATGTCTGCACCTCTCCCTACGGGAGAAGTGAACCCTCGTCGCTCCGGCTCAACCCGATCGCGCTACGCGCTAGATCTCCTTGCGCTGCATCGCGCCGGCGATGTGGTCGGCCTGGCGGATCGCGAGCGAGACGATCGTCAGCGTCGGATTGCAGGCGGCGCCGCTGGTGAACTGGCTGCCGTCCGACACGAACAGGTTCTTGACGTCGTGGCTCTGGCCGAACTTGTTCACCACGCCGTCTTTCGGGTTCTCGCTCATCCGGTTGGTGCCCATGTTGTGGGTGCTCGGATAGGGCGGCGTCGGATAGGTCACGGTGGCGCCGACCGCCTCATAGACGGCGGAGCCTTGCTTGTAGGCGTGATCGCGCATCGCGAGGTCGTTGGGGTGGTCGTCGAAATGCACGCTCGCGACCGGCATGCCGAACTTGTCCTTGGCCTTCGGGTCGAGCGTGATGCGGTTGGTCTCCTGCGGCATGTCCTCGCCGACCAGCCACATGCCCGCCATCCGCGGATAGGCTTCCATCGCGCTCGAGAACGGTCGTCCCCACGCGCCCGGATTGAGGAAGGCTGCCATGAAGGGAATGCCGAGCGACAGCGTCTCCATCTCGTAGCCGCCGACAAAGCCGCGTTTGGGGTCGTTTGCCGCCTCATCGCGGATGATGCCGGCCATGGTGGTGCCGCGATACATGTGCACCGATTTTTCGAACACGGCATACACGCTGCCGGTCATGTGCCGCATGTAGTTGCGGCCGACCTGACCGGATGAATTGGCAAGGCCGTCCGGGAACAGGTTCGAGGCGCTGTTGAGCAACAGCCGCGGGCTCTCGATCGAGTTGCCGGCCACCGCCACCACGCGCGCTTTCTGGCGCTGCATGGCGCCGGACCCGTCGGCATAAACCACGCCGGTCACCTTTCCGGACGCATCATGCTCGACCTTGATCGCCATGCTGTTGGGGCGCACTTCGAGATTGCCGGTGGCTTCGCCCTTGGGAATTTCGGTGTAGAGCGTCGACCATTTCGCACCGGACTTGCAGCCCTGGAAGCAGAATCCGATCTGCTGGCAGGATCCGCGGCCGTCGCGCGGTTCGCTGTTGATCGCCATGCGGCCGGTATGGACTTCCTTGTAGCCAAGCTTCTTCGCGCCGGCTTCCATCACCTTGAAATTATTGTTGCCGGGCAGGCCGGGAATGCCGTTGGTGCGGGTGACACCCATCTTGTCTTCGGCCTTGGCGTACCACGGCTCCATTTCGGCGAGCGTGATCGGCCAGTCCAGCAGATTGGCGCCGGGCATGCCGCCATAGGTCGTCTTGATCTTGAATTCGTGTTCGTCGAAGCGCAGCGACGCGCCTGCCCAGTGGGTGGTCGAGCCGCCGACCGCCTTGACGATCCAGGCCGGAACGCTGGGGAAGTCCCTGGCTACGCGCCAGCTCCCCGATGTGGTGCGCATGTCGGCCCAGGCGAGCTGGCCAAAACTCTCCCATTCGTCGTTGACGAAGTCCTGGTTCTCGATGCGCGCGCCGGCCTCGAGGATCACCACCTTGACGCCCTTTTGCGCGAGTTCATTGCCGAGCGTGCCGCCGCCCGCGCCCGAGCCCACGATCACCACCACGCCGCTGTCATTCAGATCGAATTTTGCCATTTGAATTTCCTCCGCACCATCAGTGGGATCAAACCTTCGGGAGCCAGTCGATGTCGGCGAAGCCGCGTTTGATGTAGCCGCCATGTTCGGCCGACGAGCCCTCGTAGCCGAGCTTCGGCCACAGCTCTTTCTGGTTGTAGAGCGAGACGACGAGGTCGCCGCGGATCTGCTGGAAGAAGGCGGTCTGCTCGATGCGCTGCAGCAGCGCCACGCGATCGGCTTCCCATGCCACCCCGGCATAGGGAACCTTGTGACGGTCGTTGGCCTCCTGATCGAGCCGGCCCACGCCGTCGTTGATCAGCGACTTTACTGCTGGATCTTTCGCGGCCTTGCCGTCCCACGGCTTGACCGCGGTGATGTAGTAGCTGTCGCCGAGGAAGTCGTGCGGATAGATATCGCGCGCCATCTTCACCAGCGTCTTCAGCGTCGCCGGTGTCAGCGTGGTCGCATCGTCGGCCCAGGCGTCGGTGATGCCGAGGCCCGCACTGGTCGCGATGGCGACGGCCGGCACCGTCGTGGCGGCGCCCTGGAGAAAGACGCGGCGATTATATTTGCTTCGACGATCGACTTCTCTCATGGCTGTCCTCCGTTGAAGTTTTTGCGTTGAATGCCTGTTGATCGCAATTAGCCAAAGCGGCCGCCGCGCTGGATCACTTCGATCTTGTAACCGTCGGGATCGGCGACGAAGAAGAAGCGCGCCAGCGTTTTGCCGTCATGCTTGAAGTCGCGCAGCGGTCCGGGCGACAATTTCTCCTGCTCGAATCTGGAATGTTCGGCGTCGATGTCATCGACGACGACGGCGAGATGGCCGTAGCCGTCGCCGAGCGCATAGCTTTCCTTGCGATCGAAATTGACGGTCAGTTCGACCTCGAAGGGCGAGGTGGGATGTCGCAGATAGATCAATGCGAAATCCGGGAATTTGAGGTGGTCGGCGATTTCGAGCCCGAAGGCGCGCGCGTAGAAATCCAGCGATTTCGCCTCGTCGAGCACGCGGATCATCGAGTGCACCGGCTTTGCCATTCAGTTCAACTCCTTGAGATAGGCGATGACGGCGGCGCGGGTCTCCGGCTTGGCCTGGCGATAGGCCATGACGGCGCCGGGAATCATCTCCTGCGGATTGGCCAGCCACGCGTCGAGTTTCGCCTCATCCCAGGTGAAGTCGGCCTTGGCGAAGCCTGCGGAATAGTGAAAGCCGTCCATCTTGCCGGCCGGCCTGCCGACGATCTTGAACAGCGACGGACCCTGCCGGACCGGATCGGAGAGGTTGGTGGTGTGGCAGGTCGCGCATTGCTGCTTGAACAGCGTCGCCCCATCGGGCGGCTTGGCCACGGGCAGCGGCATCTGCGCGCCGACGGTCTGCACGGCGAGCAACGCGCCGCAAAATCCCAGCCCGATCGCCTGTGTCGCGCGCAGCTTTGTCATGTACATCACCGTTCCGTGCACGGACTTTAGGTCGCGGCAAACCGGCGGTGGTAGTAGCGGGCTGTTTCAGCGCAGAACAAAAGCGGCCATGACATCGGCCGGCCAAACCGGTTCCGGAACCCGGGATGGTCGTTTGTGAAAAATCTCATCCGCGACTGAGGCCGCCTTCTCCAAAGTTTTCCGGAGTTGCCGGCACCACCGGCAAAGCAACGCAAAGAGGAATTTTCGCGGAGTTTTTGTGAACGAGGTCGCGTCACGATGTCGGTTGCCGCATATGCGGTCGGTCCGTGGCCAAGGTTTCGCGAAATCACCCCGAAATTTCTGCACGATGACCACACGACGCGGCTTGCATGGCGCGTGCGCCGCTCGCGACACGGTCTATTGCGGGCGATGAGCAGGTCAGCTCCAGGCGGGCGGCGCAGCGAATGGCTGGACTGTTCATCCCTGATCAAATTGGGAGAAGTGAATGAAGTTAGTGAAAACCTCAGTGATCGCGCTTGCCATGTCGGCCATCCTGGCCGGCCCCGTGCTGGCGCAAGGCGCCTCGTCCGATACCCAGACCCGCGGCGGCAGCATGCAGGGCAGGAGCAATATGCAGGGCGGGGCGTCGGGCACCGACGACGAGGAAATCAGCGCGCCGCCGGGCGCCGCCGGAGCCAAGGCCGGCGTCAATGCGAAGACCGGCGCGAAAGGCACCGTAGGCGCCGGTAGCGGAGCGCAGAGAGGTACCGGCGGTTCGACCGTCGATCCCACGACTGGAAGCAAGCGCAACTAGGACGCTGCGCCCTCGGACCGGTTCCTTCTGGAAAACGAGAAACTCCGGGCGCGCGAGCGGCCGGAGTTTTTCGCGGCAGGAAAGGTCTATCTTTCCCGTCAGATTTTTCAGTCAATCGTCGAACCGACCCGAGCCACGTCCCGCCTTGATGTCGCTGCGGCGTTTTTTGCCTTCGAGACGGCGCTGCTTCGATCCGAAGGTCGGCTTGGTGGCCCGCCGGGGCGTCGGCCTCACCATCGCCTCACGCAGCAGTTCGAGCAGGCGGTCGATGGCGTCGGCGCGGTTGCGTTCCTGGGTACGAAAACGCTGGGCGTGGATCACGATCACGCCGTCCTTGGTCATGCGCTGGCCGGCGAGCCGATTGAGCCGCAGCGCGGCATCCTCGGGGAGCGTGATCTTGCGGGTGTCGAAACGCAGTTGCGCTGCGGTCGAGAGCTTGTTGACGTTCTGCCCGCCCGGGCCGGAAGCGCGGACGAAGCCGATCTCGATGTCGTTCTCGTCGATCGTGAGGTCGCGGGCAACCCGCAGCATGGCGTTCACCGGAGGAAGGGGAATTGGCGCTGCAACATAGCGGCTTTGCTGGCTTCGCTGAAGGATCGATGGATGCGTTCCCCGGATGCAGTGCAGCGCGCCGCGCTTGCGGCGTGGTGCGCCGGTGATCCGGGGTCCGTGACTGACGATGAGCGTGGGTCCCGGCTCTGCGGCGCACCGCCGAAGAGGCGCTGCACCGCGTCCGGGACACGGGTCGGGCCTTAGCCCTAATCCTTTGCCGTCGCCGGAGCCGCCGCTGCGGCCGGTTGCGCGGCGGCCTGCGGGGCGCGGCCGACGATTACGGTGAGCAGGCCCTGGCCCCACAGCCGCTGCGCGGCCTTCCTGGCATCGTCCAGCGTCACCGCATCGACGATGGCGTTGCGCTTCTCGATGTAATCGATCGGCAGCTTGTCGAGCTGATATTGCAGCAAGGCCTGCGCCAGCTTCGACGAGGTGTCGAGCGCCAGCATCTGCGAACCCTTCAGATAGGATTTGGCCTCATCCAGCTCGTTCTGGGTCGGACCATCGGCGGCGATGCGGCGGATTTCCTTCTCGATGGCGTCCACGGTCTCGCCGGCGCGGTCGGCGCGGGTGCCGGTGTTGCCGACGAACAGCGCGGAGTGATCCATCCACAGCAGCGATTCATAGACCGAATAGGCCAGTCCGCGCTTCTCGCGGACTTCCTTGTACAGCCGCGACGACAGGCCGCCGCCGCCGAGGATGTGGTTGACGACATAGCCGGCCATGAAATCCGGGTCGTGGCGGTTGATGCCGGGACCGCCGAACGTCACCACGGTCTGCGGCACGTCGAGCGGAATGAAGGCGCGCTGCGGCGGCTTGGCGGCCACCACATCGGCAACCGGCGTGAGATTGGCCTTGGCGGGCAGCGTGCCAAAAGTCTTGTCGAGCAGCTTGCCGAGCGTGTCGGCGTCGACGTCGCCGACCACGGCGACCCGCAGCGTGTCCTTGGCCAGCACGCGGCTGACATAATCCTTCATGTCGGCGATATCGATCTTCGGCACGCTGTCCAGCGTGCCGGTCGCCTGCCGGCCATAGGGATGGTCGCCGAAGGCGACTTCGAGGAATTTGCGGCTGGCAAGCGCGGTCGGGTTGGTCGAGTCGCGGCGCAGCCCTGAAGTCACCTGGGCGCGAATCCGTTCGACGTCGGTCGGGTCGAAATGCGCCGATGTCAGCGACATCCGCAGCAGGTCGAAGGCTTCGTCCTTGTTGTCCTTGAGCATCCGCAGGCTGCCGCGGAAATAGTCGCGGGTCGACGAGAAGCTCAATTCGATCGCGCGGCGGTCGAGGCGCTCGTGGAAGGTCTTGGAATCGAGATCGCCGGAGCCTTCATCGAGCAGGTCGGCGACCATGTTGCCGACGCCGGGTTTGCCTGATGGGTCCTGGGTCGCGCCGCCGCCGAAGGCATATTCCATCGCGATCAGGGGCACGGTCGCGTCCTGCACGAACCAGGCCTCGATGCCGCCGGGGGAAACCAGGCGCTGGATCTTGGCCGCGGCCTGCGAGGGAGCGGCTGAAAGGGCCGTGAATGCGAGGCAGGCGCCGCCGATCAGGGCGGCGCGCCGTGTGAGGGAATAATTCACGAGCGCTTCTCCTCGCGTTTCGGCGTCGGATCCTTGATCAGATAGCCGGTCACCGAACGATTTTTCTCGAGCCATTTTTTCGCGGCGTCGCGCACCTGTTCGGCGGTGACGGCGCGAATCCGGTCCGGCCAGCTTCTGATGTCGTCGATGCTCAGGCCGGTGGTGAGCGCGCCGCCATACCAGCGCGCCAATGTCGCCTGGTTGTCCTGGGCGTAGATCGCTTCCGCAATCAGCTGGGTCTTGACCCGCTCCAAATCCTCGGCGCGGGCGGTGTTCTGCCCGATGTCCGCGATCACCTTGTCGATCACCTGCTCGATCTGCGAAAATTCGACGCCGGGCTTCGGCGAAACCGAGATCGAGAACTGCGTCGGGTCGAGCGAGGTGCCCTGGTAGCCGGCGCCGGCCGAGATCGCGAGCGGATTGTCGATCACCAGCGCGCGATAAAGATAGGAGTTGGCGCCGCCACCCATCAACTGGGCCAGCACGTCGAGCGCCGGGCTTTCTCCGGCCGCCGCCGTGGCGGAAGAGGGAACCAGATAATAGCGCCGCAAGCCGGTCTGTTCGACGCGCGGGTCGGACAGCGTCACGGTGCGGGGCGCCGCCGGTACCGGCTCCTGCGGACGCATGCGCTGCGCCGGAATGGCCGGTTGCGCGGGAATGCCGGCAAAATTCTTTTCCACCATTGGGCGGATGTCCTTGGCGTCGACGTCGCCGGCGATCACCAGGATCGCGTTGTTCGGCGCGTAGAAGCGCTTGTAGAACGCCAGCGCATCCTCGCGGTCGAGTTTCTCGATCTCCTGGTGCCAGCCGATCACCGGGCGGCCATAGGGATGATTGAGATACAGCGCCGCCATGATCTGCTCGGTCAGCCGCGCATCCGGGTTGTTGGCGACCCGCATGTTGAATTCCTCGAGCACGACGTCGCGCTCCGGCAGCACGTTTTCATCCTTGAGGATGAGGCCGGTCATGCGGTCGGCCTCGAATTCCATCATGGTGCCGAGTTGTTCGCGCGGTACGCGCTGGAAATAGCCGGTGTAGTCGGTCGAGGTGAAGGCGTTCTCGTTGCCGCCGACCCGGAGCACGGTCTGGGAGAACTCGCCGGCGGGATGCTTGCTGGTGCCCTTGAACATCAGATGTTCGAGGAAGTGCGCCAGTCCCGATTTGCCCGGCGTCTCGTCGGCGGAGCCGACCTTGTACCAGATCATCTGGGTGACCACAGGGGTGCGGTGATCAGGAATGACCACCACTTGCAGGCCGTTGCCGAGGGTGAAGCTGGCGGGGCGTTCCGACGTCACCGTGGTCTGGGCGAGAACGCTGCCGGTGGAGAAAGCGAGCGTCGAGATCAATGCAACAAGTGAAACGGAGAAACGGTGCGAGGACATCATGACCTATCTGGAAGCCCGAACCCAAGCGTTCGGGATAAAGCGGCGGCATGGTACACCGCACGGCAACCCGGCAATGTCACGAAGCTGAGAGAAAAACTTAACTATTCGCCATACTTGCCTTGGGACGGGTTGTATTCCTTGTTCAGCGATTCCTTCGGCCCGGTCCCGTAAGCATAGTTCGGCGACGGCGTCTGGTAACCGGGCGGCGGCTGCGTCAGCGATTCCCGCGTCGGCTCGCCCTTGAACGGCGCGGTCTCGACTTTGCTGCCGCCGAACAGGCCTTTGAAGCCGCCGCTATAGCCGAGCTGCGAGGGGCTGAGGATCGCGTTGGCGCCGGGATTGCCGCCGGGTTGGTCGACGGATTCGCCGCCCGTCGATTTTTCGCTGACCTTGCCCTTGGCCAGTTCGTTTGGCGTCAGGATTCGGGCCGCTTCGACCGGATCCTTGTTGGCTTTCTTGCGGGCCGCGATCGCGGCCTTGCGGCGCTGATCGTCAGGGTCCTTGGGCCAGTTCGGCGCCTTGACCTCGGCCGAGGTCGAGGCCGGCGGCGGCAGATCGATCTTGGGGGGCACCACCAGCGGCGAGCGCTCGCGGTAGTCGATGCCCTGGTTTTCCATGTTGGTGCCGCCGATGCCCTTCATGATGCCTTCGATGATCTTTTCCTCGAAGGTCTTTTCATCGTCGTCGTCGTCGCCGGCCCTGGCGGCGCCCGCGGTCATGACGAGGCCGACGCCCATGGCGATGACGGCCAGACGCAGGGCGCGTTGCAGCGTTTTCGATGAATTCTGCACAATCCGGAAGCTGGCTTCGGTCTCGCGCATCAGGCTGTTCCCATTCAAGATTTCCGCAAGGGGCGCGCCGGGCTTACGGCGTCATTCCGCTCCTGCAAGCAACATACCGCTTTGAGGGTCCGTATCGGCCGGGATCAGGGCGCTTTTGCGGCGGGTACCCCCAGGAACGAGTCATACAATAGGGCCGCCACCCCGGCAACAATGGCCACATCCGCAAGGTTAAACACGTACCAGTTAAGGGTTTTCTCCCCGATCTGGACGTGGAACAGGGCGAAATCGACCACCGCGCCATAGACAAAGCGGTCGATCGCGTTGCCGATGGCGCCGCCGATGATCAGGCCAAGCGCCAGCGTCGCCAAAAGGGTGCGCGACCGCGCCATCCAGATCGCCAGCACGATCACCGCCACCGCCTTGACCGCCATCAGCCCGATCTGGGCGGCCGGGCTCTCGCTCTGGAACCAGCCAAAACTGATGCCCGGGTTCCAGGCCAGCACCAGATCGAAAAACGGCGTTACCCTCACCGAGCCGCGCTGGGCGATATCGAACGTATAGAGCAGCCAGAGCTTTGAGGCCTGGTCGATCACCAATGTTGCGATCGCGGCGATCGCGCCAGCGCGGAGGGGGGAGGTCAAATGCTTACTCCCAGCGCCTTCCATTCGCGCAAGGCTTGCGCGTCGCGCGGTGAGACGTCGGGGTATTCGGCGTCCTCGCCCACGGTCGGCAGGATCTTCCACGACCGCGCGCATTTGGTGCCGACGGCTTTTTCGACCACGACGGCGACGCCCTTGACGTCGTTGAGGCGGAACGCGTTCGCCGGCGCGTCGGCATTGGTCACCATCGCATTCGAGGTGATGCAGATCTCGGCCAGATCCACATCAAACAGCGTGTCGAGGATCTTCTGGTCCGAAACATAGACCAGCGGAGAAGCTTCCAGCGACGAACCGATGTTCTTGGCGGCGCGCTCGAGTTCCAGCGCGCCGGTGACGACGCGGCGGACCTCGCGGATGGTCTCCCATTTCGCGGCCAGTGCTTCGTCACGGTAACCGGCCAGATCGTCCGGGAACGGCAGCATGTGCACCGAAGGGCTCCCGCCGGGCCGATACATCAGCCAGGCTTCGTCGGCGGTAAAGCTGATGATCGGCGCCAGCCATTTCAGGATCGCATCGCAGAGAATGTCGACGGTGGTAAGCGCCGCCTTGCGCGTGACCGACGACGGCGGCTCGCAGTACAGCGCATCCTTTCGGATATCGAAGTAGAACGCCGACAGGTCGGTGTTCATGAAGTTCGACAATGAGGCGACCACGGTCTTGTAGTCGAAGCTTTCATAGGCTTCGCGCACCACGGCATCGATTTCGCTCAACCGGTGCAGCATCAGCCGTTCGAGTTCGGGCATCTGCGCGCCATCGACCTCGTCGCCCGGTTTCAGATGATGCAGCGTGCCGAGCATCCAGCGGATTGAGTTGCGCAGCTTGCGGTAGGTCTCGATGGTGTTTTTGAGGATCTCCGGGCCGATGCGCTGGTCGTCGGCATAATCGGTGGCGCAGACCCACAGACGCAAAATATCGGCGCCCGAGTCCTTCATCACCTTTTGCGGCTCGACGGTGTTGCCGAGCGATTTCGACATCTTGCGGCCGTTCTCGTCGAGCGTGAAGCCGTGTGTCAGCACGATGTCATAGGGCGCGCGGCCGCGGGTGCCGCTGCTTTCCAGCAGCGAGGAGTGGAACCAGCCGCGATGCTGGTCGCTTCCTTCCAGATACATCACGGTATCGCCGCCGCCGTCGATCTTGCGGACGATGTTGCCGAGATTGGGGAAGTGCTGGCGGTCTTCCAGCACGAAGGCGTGGGTCGAGCCGGAATCGAACCAGACGTCGCAGATGTCGTCGACCTTCTTCCAGTCCTCGCTGGCGCGGGATCCGAGAAAGCGCTCGCGCGCGCCGTCCATGTACCAGGCGTCGGCGCCTTCCTCCATGAAGGCCTCGGCGATGCGCTGATTGACGATTTCGTCCTGCAGGATTTCCGCCGAGCCGTCGCCCTTTTCGCGGACGAACACCGCGATTGGCACGCCCCAGGCGCGCTGGCGCGAGATCACCCAGTCCGGGCGGCCCGCGATCATGCCGTTGATGCGGTTCTGGCCCGCGGGCGGCACCCATTGCGTCACCGAGATCGCGTGCAGCGCGCGGGCGCGCAGCGTGTCGCCGGGCCTGGCCTTGCCGTCATCGACGATGTCCTTGTCCATCGCGATGAACCATTGTGGCGTGTTGCGGAAGATCACCGGCTTCTTCGAGCGCCAGGAATGCGGGTATTGATGCTTCAGGCGCCCGCGCGCCAGCAGCATGCCGCGTTCGATCAGCGCCTTGATGACGGCCTCGTTGGCGTCGCCCTTTTCGCCCTTGTCGTTGAGCACGCGTTTTCCGGTGAAGCCCGGCGCCTGGTCGGTGAAGGCGCCGTTCTCGTCGACGGTGTAGGGGATTGCGGTGTTGATGCCGCGCGCGTCGAGCTCGCGGGTATTGGCGGTCCAGACGTCAAAATCCTCGCGGCCATGGCTCGGCGCGGTGTGCACGAAGCCGGTACCGGTGTCGTCGGTGACGTGGTCGCCGGCCAGCAAGGGGACGGTGAATTCGTAGCCGCCACCAAAGCCGTTCAACGGATGCGCGCATTCCACCGCGTCGAGCGTGTCGGCCGGCAAGTGGCGCACTTTCTTGTAAGCGGTCACGCGCGCCTGCTTGAACACGCTTTCGGCCAGCGCATCGGCGAGGATCAGCAGGTCGCCGTTCTTGGCCCAGTTGTCCGCGGGCGCATCGGTGACTTCAAAGAGGCCGTAGGCGATCTTCGGCGAGAAACTGATGGCGCGGTTGCCGGGCAGCGTCCATGGCGTGGTGGTCCAGATCACGACGCAGGCATTGGCGAGCGCGCCATGCGCCGGCGACGTCAAGGGAAACTTCACCCACACCGTATCCGAGGTGTAATCCTCGTATTCGACCTCGGCTTCGGCCAGTGCGGTCTTCTCGACCACGCTCCACATCACGGGCTTGGAGCCGCGATACAGCGTGCCGTTGGCGGCGAACTTCATCAGTTCGCGCGCGATCTGCGCTTCGGCCGGGTAGCTCATCGTCTGATAGGGATGGTCCCAGTCGCCGATGATGCCGAGCCGCTTGAATTCCTCGCGCTGCACGTTGATCCAGTGCGTCGCATAGGCGCGGCACTCTTTCCGGAACGCTACCATCGCGGCGGAGTCGCGAAAATCTGGCTTCTGCTTGCCCTTGGAGCGGTAGTTCTCTTCCTCGATCTTCCATTCGATCGGCAGGCCGTGACAGTCCCAGCCGGGCACGTAGTTGGAATCGAAGCCCAGCATCTGCTGGCTCTTGGTGACCACGTCTTTGAGGATCTTGTTCAGCGCGTGCCCGATATGGATGTTGCCGTTGGCGTAGGGCGGCCCGTCATGCAGCACGAATTTCGCCCGGCCCTCGGCGCCCTTGCGCAACTGGCCGTAGAGATCAATCTCGTTCCAGTGTTTGAGGATTTCCGGCTCGCGCTTGGGCAGGCCGGCGCGCATCGGGAATTCCGTCTGCGGCAGGAACAGGGTTTTGGAATAGTCGGTGGCGTCGGATTTTTGCGGCTTGTCGGACATGAATGCTCTGATTGGCTCAAGAAAGGCGCGGGATACGCGATCATTCGCGGGTGAACGAGGAAAATCCCGGTCTTGCGCCGAGCCGAAAGCTCAGGCGGAAGCCGGGCCGCTAATGCTTATGATGCGCCGCGCAAACATGGCTCTCCATAGCAGCCGGAAGGGGAAATCGCAAAGGCCGCGGCCGGCGGCTCAAGAGATCACCCCGAGCCTCGGAAACGCGTCGGGCGCCGCGGCCAGCGCCGCGCGGGCTTTGGCCGAGTCGTCGTCCATTTGCCGGATCAGCGCATCGATGCCGTCGAACTTCAGTTCGTCGCGGATGAAGCCGATGAAGGCGACGTCGAGCGCTGCGCCATAGAGATCGCCGGTGAAATCAAACAGGAACACTTCAAGCAAGGGCGCGCCATTGTCGAAGGTCGGACGGCGGCCGAAGCTTGCGACTGCGTCGAATCGTACCTGATCCCTTCCTTGCCCACGTCCGACCCGCACCGCATAGATGCCGTGCTTGAGGCTGCAATTCTTGTCGAGGCGGATATTGGCGGTGGGATAGCCGAGATCGCGGCCGCGCTTCTCGCCATGGATCACCTCGCCGGTGACGAACCACGGCCCGCCCAGCATCGCGGTGGCGTCGGCGATCTGTCCCTCGGCCAGCGCCATCCGGATCGCGCTGGAGGAAACCGGCCGCTCGTCGATATCGATATGGGCCTGGACGTCGACCTCGATGCCAAGCCGCGGCGCCTCGCTGACCAACAGGCTCGGCGAGCCGACGCGACCCTTGCCGAAATGGAAGTCATAGCCGACCGCAATGCCTGAGATGCCGAGCCGCTCGATCAGGTCATGGTGAATGAAATCCTGCGCCGAAGTGCCGGCGCGGCCCTTGTCGAAGGTCATCACCACGGCGCCGTCGAGCCCCGTTCCGGCGAGCAGCCGCAGCTTGTTGGCTTCGTCGGAAAGCCGGAATTGCGGGCTGTTGGGGCTGAAGAAGCTGCGCGGATGCGGCTCGAAGGTCACCGCAAAGGCCGGCTTGCCATGGGCGCGGCCCATCCGCAGGGCGGCCTCGATGACGGCGCGGTGGCCGAGATGGACGCCGTCGAAATTGCCCATCGCCACCACGGCGCCGCGGGGAATGGTGTTCGCAGGGGTGGTGTCGCGGATAACGGTAAAACCAGTCGTCATTTCGGGATTCTTCAGGGATAGGTCTGGGATTTCTGGGCGCGATCGATGCGGCCGGACCGTGACGCGGCGGCGCAGCCGAAGTCAAGCCGCTGGAATCGCATCAAAACGGGCACAATCCCGCATTATCGGGTTAACGCGCTGTTTAACGCCTGATGCTAGTGGTGAGGGAGGACTGCGGGTCGCGCAGCCCTTTATTGTTTGTAGCGTAGCGTCGAGTGGGGGAAGAAGATGGCGGTTGATTTGTCCATGTCGGTTCTGGTGGTCGATGACTACAACACCATGATCCGCATCATCCGGAATCTTCTGAAACAGCTCGGCTTCGATAATATCGACGATGCCTCCGACGGCTCGGAGGCGCTGAACAAGATGCGCGGCAAGAAATACGGGCTCGTGATTTCCGACTGGAATATGGAGCCGATGACGGGCTACGACCTGCTCAAGGAAGTCCGTGCCGACCCCAACCTCGCCACCACGCCGTTCATCATGATCACGGCGGAATCCAAGACCGAGAACGTGATCGCCGCCAAGAAGGCCGGCGTCAACAATTACATCGTCAAGCCGTTCAACGCGGCCACCCTGAAGACCAAGATCGAAGCCGTCTTCCCGGACATGGCGACGGCGTAAGGTTTCGTACCTCGCCCCGCTTGCGGGGAGAGGTCGACGCGCGAAGCGCGTCGGGTGAGGGGGACTCACCGCGAACTCTATTCCTACCGAATTTGCCGAAACAGCCCCTCACCCCAACCCTCTCCCCGCAAGAGCGGGGCGAGGGAGAATAGAGGCGTGCGCCCCCTACCACCGCAGCTCCCTTGTCAGCGCCCGCGGCGG
Organism: uncultured Alphaproteobacteria bacterium; assembly: GCA_963836765.1. Taxonomy (GTDB): domain Bacteria; phylum Pseudomonadota; class Alphaproteobacteria; order Rhizobiales; family Xanthobacteraceae; genus Bradyrhizobium. The sequence goes on along the minus strand of CAWILG010000008.1, from coordinate 169,894 downwards.
GTGGCCGAACAGCTCTTTCACCGAGGCCGGGTCGAGCTGATCGACGCCTTCGAACTCCTCGGAGTGGATGCCGCGGGTCACGAACAGCAGATCGATGCCAAAACCATGGGCGCCGGCCAGATCCGTCCGCACCGAATTGCCGATCGCCAGCACGCGGCTGAGCGGGGCCGAATGGCCGCGGCGCTCGGCGGCCAATTGCATCGCGCGCTCATAGATTGGCCGGTGCGGCTTGCCGTAGAAGATCACTTCGCCGCCGAATTCACGATAGAGTTCGGCGATCGCACCCGCGCAATAGATCAGGCGGTCGCCGCGCTCGACCACGATGTCGGGATTGGCGCAGATCAGCGGCAGCTTGCGTTCGAGCGCCTGCAGCATCATCGCACGATAATCTTCCGCCGACTCGGTCTCGTCGTCGAACAGCCCGGTGCAGATGATATAATCGGCCTGCTCCAGCGGACCGAGCACGGCGTCGAGTCCGCGATAGATCGAATTGTCGCGCTCCGGCCCGAGCCAGAATATTTTCTTACCCGGATGGTCGGCGACGAAGTGCCGGGTCAGGTCGCCGGAACTGACGATCGCGTCGTAGGTGTCGTCGGCGACGCCGAGCTTGCGCAATTGCCGCTGCACGGAATTGGCCGGCCGCGGCGCGTTGGTGATGAGGATGACGGTGCCGCCCTGCTGGCGGTAGGTGTGCAGCGCCTCGCAGGCTTCGGGAAAGGCGACCAGCCCGTTATGCACCACGCCCCAGATATCGGAGAGCACCACCTCGACCCCGCCGACGAGGTCGCGCAGTTGTTCGACGAAACGAAGTGACGTCATGGCATCGAGCGCCGGTTAGCCGGGTCCGGCGGCGCGGCGCGCCAGGGCAGCATTGCCGGTCGCCCGCGGCGGCTGGTCGGCGGCTGGATTGGCGATGGGACCCGTAGTGCTGGAGCCATTGGGTGTTTGTTGGGGTTCTTGAGCCTTGTTCGGAACGGCCCCGGCGGTAGCAGATGCCCCCTCGGGCCGCAACGGCCGCGGCGGGGCAAACAGGAACCCCTGCCCAAACCGCACGTCGTAATCCAAGAGGTCCACCACCGCCCGCTCGCCCTCGATCCGTTCGGCGATCAGGTCGATGCCGAAGCGGCCGAGCAGGTCGGAAAGGTCGGAGGGGTGAATGTCGGATGCCGAGTTCTGCTTCGGGTCGAGCAGCAGGGCGGCCGGCACCTTGATGAAGCGGACGCCGCGATCGGCGAGTTCGCGCGGCTCGACCCTGAGATCGCTGACATGGTCGATCGAGAAACGGTAACCGCGCTGCGACAGCGCCGCCAGATGCTCGGTCTCGACGGGGCCGAGATTACGGAACGTCGCCTGCTTGAATTCAAGCACGAAGGACGGCGCCAGCGCCCGGTTGGCCTCGAGGAAATCAAGGCATTGCGCGAAATTGGCGGGATGGCCCAGCGTCGCGGCGGATACGTTGCAGAACACGCCGACATCCTTGTTGCGCACCATCAAGCGGCGCAGCACCTGGATACAGCGCAGCATCACCATGTGGTCGATGCGCCCGATCAGGCCGCCGGCTTCGGCGACACCGATGAAATCGTCCGCGGCGATGACCTGGTCCTTGTCGTCGCGCAGCCGCGTCACCGCCTCGTAGAAGCGCACCTTGCGCTGCGGCAGCGTCACCATCGGCTGCAGGTAGATATCGAGCCGGGTTTCCTCGATCGCGTTTTTCACCGCGGCGAGCAGCCCTTGCTGGCTGCGCGCGGGCGCGGCGGGCTCGGCGGCAACGGGAACCGGCGTGGCATTGATGACCGCGGCTGCGACGTCGGCGGCCGCCTCGGCCGCCGGGGTGGGAAGCGGCATCGCGCCCTGCTCCAAATCCGCCTTGCTGACCGGCGCGGGGGCCGCGGCGCCCGCGGACAGCATGTCGTCATGGCTGGCGACGGAGGAGGCGAGCTGTTTGACCAGCACGCCGAGTTCGTTGATTTCACCGACCACGGCCTGGATGCGGTCGGCCGCGGTGGAATTCGCCGACACCACCCGGCCCTCGACGGCGGCGAGCCGGCGGCCGAATTCCGCCACCTGGCGGGCGAGGTCGGCGGTGCCGCGCGACAGGTCCGCGATCTGGCTGCCGACGTCGGTGCGGTCGCGCAGCCGCATCGAGACGGCGTTGTAAAGGATCAGGAAGGTCAGCGCCGTCAGCGCCACGATCGCGGATTCGGTGCCGCTGATGCCTGCCACCGAATACAGGACAAGGCCAAGGGAAGCTGCGACCAGCACCATGCAGATGGCGGTGAAAATCGTCGAAATGCGAATCATGTCGCGCGCCACGCTCCCCTAGCGCCGCAACCTTAGCATCAATGTTGATTCGATGGGCTAGTGTTGTTTGGGCGGCGGTGGAACCGCCGGTCCCGGTGAATTGGCCATCACGGCGTCACGGGCGCCCGGCAGTCCGGGATGGCCGATGCTGGTGTCGACGGCGGTCTGGCGCTCGATTTCCGAATTGAGCTCGGCCCCGCACAGCACGATGATGGCCGACATCCACATCCACATCCACATCATCAGCCCGATCGCGGCGCCGAGCGAGCCGTAGGTCGCGTTGTAATTTCCAAAATTCTGGAGATACCAGGACAGCGCCGATGAGCCCGCGATCCAGAGCAAGCCGGCGGCCAGCGTGCCGACGCTCAACCATTCCCACCGCGCCGCGTGCCGGCTGGGTCCGAACCGGTAGAGAACGCCGAGGGCGAATAGCAGGATCACGAACAATAGCGGCCATCGCGCGAGGCTGACGATGAACCGGCTCTCCGGGGCAAGCCCGAGATGATCGAGCGCCAGCGGATACGCCACCACTGCGCTGACCATCAGCAGTAACGCGGCGATCCCGCCGGTGGTGAAGGCCAGCGACATCAGGTTCAGTTTCACAAAGCTGCGTTTTTCCCGCTCCTCGTAGGCGACGTTGAGCGCGTCGATCACGGCTTTCACCCCGGCATTGGCGCTCCAGACCGCCAGCGCGAGGCCGAACAGGAATGTCCAGCCGAGCGCGGTGCTGCCCTTGGCGAGCACCCGCGCGATCTGGTCCTGGACGATCTGAAACGAGCCGTCCGGCAGCATCAGCGCCAGCGTCTGCAGATTGGCGCCGATGGTCGAGGGGTCGGCGAACAGACCGTAGGAGGAAACCAGCGCCGTGATCGCGGGAAACACCGCCAGCAGGCCGAAGAACACCACGCCGCCGGCGGTGGCGAGCAGACGGTCGTTATTGATCCGCGTATAGGTACGCCACAGGATGGCTTTCCAGCCGGCGAAAGGACTCTGGAGCGGATTGGCCGCGCGGCGGCCGCGACCGTGTTCGGAGAGTTCGCGCGCAAAATCGCCGGCCGGCGCAATCGCGGGATTTTCGGATTTCAAGGCCGGGACCGGCTGCAAATAGCGCTGCGCCATCAGGATCAGGATCGTGGTGGCGGCGATCAGGAGCAAATTATCCGTGGGCCCGGACCGTGCGCGTGGCATCAGATCGCCGTTCGCCGCGCCTGCTGCCGTCGCCGGGCCGCCACCCAGCCCAGTAATGTCGCGGTCAGGACCAGGCCAACCTGCATGTTCCGCTTATCGCGGCGGAGGCGCCGTCTGCGATCGGCAGGCGTCACCGGCGCCGACGGCGCCATCAGGATCGAAGCGGCGGTGTCTCTGACGCCTTCGGCCTGGTCCGGTCTGATCGGATTGGCCTTGATGGCGACGCGCAGACGGCTGGTCAGGGAAGGAAAATGCGGCGGAGGCTGCCGGAGTTTTGCGGCGGCCAGTCCCGCGCAGATCGCCGCGATCGCGACCAGCAATGCGCCGATAGCGCCGAACGCAGGAAACAGGCCGTAATGGATTTCAACCCAGCGAAACAAAGCGGTGGCGCCGACCAGACAGGCGGCGATCAGGAAAACACCCGCTGCGGCGAACAGCCCGGCGGCGATGGCATATGACGTGACGGCGCCCGTCGCCTGACCGGTGCGGTCGCGCAGATAGGATCGCGTCGCGCGTTTGACCTGGTTGAGCTTCAGTCCCACTCCGGCACGCAACAGGTCGCTCGAAGGCGCGAGCATGGTTTCCTCCACTAGCGAGGACAGAATGTCCTCGCCGGGGATGAACGTGGATCGGTTTTGAAGGTTCCGAGGGGAGCTTACGCCGTCGCGCGGATCACCTTGGCGACCTTGTCGACGATCTCGCCGATCTGGTCCTCGGTGACGATCAGAGGCGGCGTCAGCGCCAGCGTGTCGCCGGCCACCCGCAGCATCAAATCATTGTCGTGGAAGGCGCTGTTCAGCGCGTCAAAACCGCGCTTGCCGGGCAGGTCCGGGCGCGGCGCAAGGTCGATGCCGGCGGTCAGGCCGATGGTACGGATATCCAGCACGCCGGGCTGGCTGCGCAGCGACATCACCGCGTCGGCGAATTTCGGCTCGAGCTTGTTGGCCCGCTCGAACAGCTTCTCGTCGCGGTAGATATCGAGGGTCGCGAGCGCCGCCGCGCAGGCGATCGGATGCGCCGAATAGGTGTAGCCGTGGGTCAGTTCGACCATATGTTCCGGGCCGTTCATGAAGGCATCGTGGATGGTGTCGCGCACCAGCACCCCGCCCATCGGCGCTGCGCCATTGGTGATGCCCTTGGCGAAGGTCAGCATGTCAGGCAGCACGCCGTAGCGCTCGGCGGCGAAGGCGAAGCCGAGCCGGCCGTAGCCGGTGATGACCTCGTCGAAGATCAGCAAAATGCCGTGCTTCTGGGTGATCTCGCGCAGCCGCTTGAGATAACCCTTCGGCGCCGCCAGCACGCCGGTCGATCCCGCCATCGGCTCGACGATCACGGCCGCGATGGTGTTGGCGCCGTGCAGGTTGACGAGGCGCTCCAGTTCGTCGGCGAAATGCGCGCCGTATTCCGGCTCGCCCTTGGTAAAGGCCTGCTTCTCGCGGTCATAGGTGTGGGGCAAATGGTCGACGCCCGACAGCAGCGAGCCGTAGATCTTGCGGTTGCCGACGATGCCGCCGACCGAGGTGCCGCCAAAGCCGACGCCGTGATAGCCGCGCTCGCGGCCGATCAGCCGGACCCGGCCGCCCTGGCCGCTGATCTGGTGATAGGCCAGCGCGATCTTGAGCGCGGTGTCGGCGGCTTCCGAGCCCGAGTTGCAGAAGAATACGTGGTCGAGGCCGGCGGGGGCGAGATCGGCGATGCGGCTGGCGAGTTCGAACGCCTGCGGGATGCCGAACTGGAACGGCGGCGCGTAGTCGAGGGCTGCGGCCTGCTTGCCGATCGCCTCAGAAATCTGGCTGCGGCCGTGGCCGGCATTGCAGCACCACATGCCGGCGGCGCCGTCGATGATCTTGCGGCCGTCGACGGTGATGTAATGCATGTCCTTGGCGCCGGCGAGCAGCCGCGGGTTCTTCTTGAACGCCCGGTTCGCGGTGAACGGCATCCAGTGCGCGGCGAGATCGTTGGGAACGTTGACGGCGGGGGCGTTGGGGCTCTTGTCCAGCATGGGAGGCCTCTTCGGGTTTGAATGGGTTGGTTGCCCACCAAACTATCAGCTTCGCCGGGTGGCGGGAACGCCGGCGGTTGCGATATTTCCACTCAACCGAGGCGCTTTCGAGGGCGGCTCACAGATCCGCGGCGCCGATCCAGAACACTTCGCCGTCGGAGTCTTCGGTATCGAGCCACAACAGCGGCAACTGCGGGTAGGCCTCCTCCAGAACTTCGCGGCCGCGGCCGATCTCGCACAACAGCCCGCCCTGCGGCGCGAGATGCGCCTTGGCCTCATCGAGGATGCGCCTGACGATATCGAGCCCGTCGGCGCCGCCGTCGAATGCAAGTTTTGGCTCGGCGCGGCATTCGCGCGGCAGCGCGGCCATACCGTCGGCGTCGACATAGGGCGGATTGGTGATGATGAGATCGTAGCGCTTGCCGCCAAGCGGCTTGAACAGGTCGCCGCGGTGAAGCGTGAGACGATCCTCCAGGCCGTAATCGGCGACATTGCGCGCGGCGACCTCGAGCGCATCCTTGGAAATATCCACTGCGTCGATCGCGGCGTTCGGAAAATTCCGGCTGGCCAGGATCGCAAGGCAGCCCGAGCCGGTGCAGAGATCGAGCACGCTTTCGACCGACAAGGGATCGTCGATCAGCGAACCGCCTCGCTCATCGTCGCCGCCGAAATGGGAATCCAGCAATTCGCCGATGAAGGAGCGCGGCACGATGGTGCGCTCGTCGACATAGAACGGCAGGCCGCGCATGTAGATCTTGTTGACGAGATAGGCTGTGGGCTTTCGCGTGGTGACGCGGCGCTCGATCAAGTCGAGGATCTTTTTGCCTTCGGCCACGGTGACGCGCGCGGTCGCAAAGGCCTCGAACTGGTCGGGATGCAGATGCAGCGCTTCGCAGACCAGGAAGGCGGCTTCGGCCACCGGATCGGTGGTGCCATGCGCGAACACCAGTCTGGCCTCGATGAAACGGCTGACCGCAAAGCGGACGAAATCGAGCAGCGTCAGCAATTCGCCGGGAGCGACTTTGGGAAATTTCGTCTTTGGGACTGTCGAACCGGCGCGACCGCGCTTGGGCGGCACCTTGCTTTGTTTGGCCATCAGGATTTGGTCCAGCGCGCCGCCGCGGCGTCATCGTGGCCGCGCGCCTCGATCCAGCTCGAGCCTTTGAGGCCTTCCTCGCGCTTCCAGAACGGCGCGTTGGCTTTCAGGTAATCCATCAAGAACTCCGCCGCCTGAAACGCCGCCTGGCGGTGCTGAGATGCCGCCAGCACCAGCACGATATTTTCACCGGGCGTGATCCGCCCGACGCGATGGATGACGGTCAGGCCGGTCAGCGGCCAGCGCGCAAGCGCCTCATCGGCATGGCGCTGGATTTCGGCCTCGGCCATTTCAGGGTAATGTTCGAGCGTCAGCGCCGCGATCGGTTCGCCGTTTTCGCTGCCGCGGCAGATCCCGGAGAAGCTGACGACGGCGCCGACATCGGCGCGGCCTTTGGTCAGCGCCGCAATCTCCTGGCCGATGTCGAAATCGGTTTCCTGGATGCGGATGGTCGCGATGGCGGTCATCAGAACTTCTTAGTTGTGCATGATCTTTTCGGAAAACCGGTTCCCACTTTTCCGGATCATGCGTCAGCCGCCGGTCATCGGCGGGAAAAAGGCGATCTCGCGGGCGCCGGCGATGGCCGCGTCCGGCTTGACATGGGCGTGGTCAATCGCGGCGCGGATCACCCGCGGCGTCTCGAAGGCGTGGGCGTAGCTTTCGCCGCGCCTGGAGAGCCAGCCGATCAGGTCGCCCACCGTGCGCACATCCGCCGGCGGCTCGACGGTTTCCTCGGCCATGCCGACCCGCTCGCGCACCCAGGCGAAATATTTGACCTTCATCCCTCATCCTCCTTGATGAGGTGATGGATGCCGGCGCGGAAATAATCCCAGCCGGTGTAGATCGTGAAGATCGCCGACATCCACAGCAGCACGATGCCGATCAGGGTGGTCGCGGGGATGATCTGCTCGCCGGCCTCGCCCGCGATCAGAAAGCCGATCGCAACCAGTTGAATGGTGGTCTTCCACTTCGCAAGCTTGGTGACGGGTACGCTGACCCGAAGGCCGGCGAGATATTCGCGCAGGCCCGAGACCAGGATTTCGCGGCACAGGATCACGATCGCGGCCCACAGGGTCCAGCCATGGATCGAGTTGTCGGCGGCCAGCATCAACAGGCAGGACGCGACCAAAAGCTTGTCGGCGATCGGGTCGAGCATGCGGCCGAAGGCCGATTGCTGGTCCCAGATTTGCGCATAATAGCCATCGAGATAGTCGGTAACGCCGGCGGCGATGAACACGGCCAGCGCAACCCAGCGCAGCCACATCGGGCCATCGAGGATGGATTCCCAGAAAACGCAGCCGACCACCACCGGTATGGCGGCGATGCGGGCATAGGTCAGGAGGTTCGGAAGGGACATGGACTTGGACGGTCCCCTTGTCGTGGCGATGTTCATCCGTCTTACCAATACCGCTGAAGCGTGAAGGTCAACTGGGCTGGCCTAGGATGATCGGTCGCAGGCGACGCCCAAATGACACAAGGTGTGACTTAAAACTCCCTTTAGCCCGGCTGGGCGTGGAAAAACTCGAAAATCTTGCGGGCGCTTTCGGCGCTGACCCCTGGAACCTTGCCGAGGTCGGCGATCGAGGCCCGTTCGATCTCCTTCAGCGTTCCAAAATGATGCAGCAAGGCACGTTTGCGTGACGGGCCGATGCCCGGAATCTCCTGCAGGCCGGCCTCGCGGATGTCCTTTTTGCGCAGCTTGCGGTGCGACCCGATCACGAACCGATGCGCCTCGTCGCGCAGCCGTTGAATGAAATACAGCACAGGGTCGCGCGGCTCGAGTTTGATCGCTTCGCGGCCTGGCATGAACAGGGTTTCTCGGCCGGCGTCGCGCTCCGGCCCCTTGGCGACCGCCAGCAATGACACCTGGGTCAACTCCAGGTTTTCGAAGATCTCCCGGACTGCGTTGAGTTGCCCCCGGCCGCCGTCGATGATGACGAGATCGGGCCATTGCGGAAACGAATTGTCGTCCGCTTTGGGCTTGGCGGCGTCGCCCTCCACTGGCTTCAACAGCCGCTTGAAGCGCCGCTCCAGCACCTCGCGCATCATCGCGTAATCGTCGCCCGGCGTCAGGCCCTCCGACTTGATGTTGAACTTGCGGTACTGGTTCTTGATGAAGCCGTCCGGCCCCGCCACGATCATGGCGCCGACCGCGTTGGTGCCCTGGATATGGCTGTTGTCGTAGACCTCGATGCGCTTGGGCGCATGCGGCAGGCCGAGCGTGGTGACCATGCCCTCAAGCAGCCGGCCCTGGGTCGCGGTATCGGCGAGCTTGCGGCCGAGCGCCTCGCGCGCATTGGTCAGCGCGTGCGCGATCAGTTCCTTCTTCTCGCCGCGCTTGGGGGTGGAGACCTCGACCTTGTGCCCGGCCTTCACCGACAACGCGTCGGCCAGGAGCGCGCTTTCCTCGATCTCGTGCGACAGCAGGATCAGTTTCGGCGGCGGCTTGTCGTCGTAGAATTGCGCCAGGAACGAGGCCAGCACTTCCTCCGGCGTGAACGACTTTTCCGCGCGCGGGAAATAAGCGCGGTTGCCCCAGTTCTGCCCGGTACGGAAGAAGAACACCTCGACGCAGGAATAGCCGCCTTCCTGATGGATGGCGAACACGTCCGCCTCTTCCACGGTGCGCGGATTGATTCCCTGCTGCGACTGGATCGCCGACAGCGCGGCGAGGCGGTCGCGGTAGAGTGCCGCGGTCTCGAATTCGAGTTCGGCCGAGGCCTTCTCCATCTCGCCGGCCAGCTCTTTTTTCACGAGGTGGCTGCGGCCGGACAGGAAGTCGCTGGCTTCCCGCACGAGCTCGGTATAGCCGGGGAAATCGATCTCGCCGGTGCAGGGGCCCGAACAGCGGCGGATTTGATAGAGCAGGCAGGGGCGGGTGCGGCTTTCGAAAAATCCGTCGGTGCAGGAGCGGATCAGGAACGCGCGCTGCAGCGCCGTAATGGTGCGGCCGACCGCGCCGGCGGAGGCGAACGGCCCGAAATAGCGTCCCGGCCGCGATTGCGCGCCGCGATGTTTCAGGATCTGCGGCGCCCAATGGTCGCCCGTGATCAGGATATAGGGGAACGACTTGTCGTCGCGCAGCTGCACGTTGAAGCGCGGCCGCAATTGCTTGATCAGGTTGGCCTCGAGCAGCAGCGCCTCGGTCTCGGTCGAGGTCGAGATGATCTCGACGGCGACGGTCGCCGCGATCATGCGCAGGATGCGCGCCGGCAGCGGCGCGTTGACGCGGGCATAGGAGGACAGGCGCTTGCGGACGTTTTTCGCCTTGCCGACATAGAGCACGTCGTGGGCCAGATTGAGCATGCGGTAGACGCCGGGCGAGGTCGGCGCCAGCCGCACCGCGTTCTCGATCGCGGCATGGCCGACCGAAAGCGTGCCCTCACCGATCGCCTCCGTGGGCTCGTCGGTCGCGTCCGGAAGGCGCGCCTCCTCGTCCTCATCGGGGGCCGAAATGGCGGGGTCGACATCATCGGACAGCAGCGCCGGGTCCTGCGGCGGCAGATCCGGCTTTGAGCCGCGCCGCGCCTTTTGCGGGGCGGGCGTTTTCGGCTGGTCGGTAGAATCGGGATCCATGGGCCTAAATTAAGCGCTGGTGTCCGGCATCGCCAGCCATAGCGGGGAAGGGGGAGGCCGCGCCGGGTAACACATTCTTAAGAATGATGAGCGGCCCGGTAACCCGGCTTAACAACCCTTTAACTTAAAACTCTCGATAAATCTTACGCGAAAAGACTGGGGTTCCGTAACCATGCCGGCTTTGGGCCGGCGGTCGCGGCAATGGCGTAGTGGGAGTTGAGTGATGAGCAGGTTTGTGTTGCGCGCGTTGGCGCTGATCGCCGCAGGCTGGACCATCTCGGCGCAGGCGGCCGACCTCAATTACGGATCGCGTGCGCCCTATACGGTCAACCAGCCGCTCAATGCCTATAGCTGGGCCGGTCCCTATCTCGGCGGCAATCTCGGCTATGCCTGGGGTTCGGTCGACAACAATCTGACCAAGCCGTCGGGCGTCGCGGGCGGCGTTCAGGCCGGCTACAACTGGCAGCAAGGTGGTCCGTGGGTGTTCGGTATCGAAGGCGACATCCAGGCGACCGGCGCCGACGATACCTTCGCGCCGTGGAAGTTCGCCAACCCGTGGTTCGGCACGGTGCGCGGCCGGGTCGGCTATGCGCTCGGCAACGTCCTGTTCTACGGCACCGGCGGCCTTGCCTTTGGCGAACTCCGCGCCACCACTTTCGGCCTGTCGGAATCCCATACCAATGCCGGCTGGACCGCCGGCGTCGGCGCCGAAATGGGTTTCGCACCGAACTGGAGCGCCAAGGTCGAATATCTCTATGTCGACCTCGCCAACAGCAATTTCGTCATTACAGGCGCGTCAAATGGCTACCGGTTCGGGTTAGTGCGAGCCGGCGTGAACTACCACTTCTGAGAACAAGAAAATCGGGCTTCCAACCTCCCGGCGGCATCATGCCGCCGGGATTTTTTTGTCGCGTGGACAGCGCGGCGCCGGGCGCCTAAAACCCTGGGCGATATGCAGCCTGGACAGCCAAGCCGGACCGCGCTAGGTGCCGCCCGCTTGCGCGCGGCGCACCAGGTGCTGGACGGCGCCTCCATTCTGGCTGATCCGCTGGCGGTGCGGATTCTCGGGACGGAGATCGAGATCGCGCTCGATCATGCCGAAGCTCACCCGATGGGGCCGCGGATGCGCTGGTTCATTGCGGCGCGCTCGCGCATTGCCGAAGATGCCCTCACCATTGCGGTCAATGCTGGCGCCACCCAGCTCGTGGTGCTCGGCGCCGGGCTCGACACGCTGGCCTATCGCACGCCGCTCGCCGGGCGGCTGCGTATCTTCGAGGTCGATCATCCGGCGACGCAGGTGTGGAAGCAGGAAATGCTGGCCGCCGCCGCGATCGCGGTGCCGCAGGGCTTGAAATTCGTCGCCGTCGATTTCGAACGGCAGACGCTGGCGGACCAATTGCAATCGACGGGTTTTTCCACCATCGAGCGCAGCTTTTTCAGCTGGCTCGGCGTCACGCCCTATCTGACCGAGCAGGCGATCTTCTCGACGCTTTCCTGGATCGCGCAACTGCCGGGCGGCAGTGAGGTGGTGTTCGACTATGTCAATCCGGTGGCTTCGGTGGCACCCGCCGGACGTGCCGCGCATCAGGGGCTCGCCGAAAGGGTCGCCTCGCTCGGCGAGCGTTTCCAGAGCTATTTCGACACCGCGCAGCTGTGCGCGAAATTGAGCGCAGCCGGGTTTCGGCACGTCGACGATCTCGGCCCGGCCGAGATCATGGCGCGTTTTTTCCCGGAAGCCGAACGCACGGCGCCGGGCAGGGGCGGTCACGTCATGCACGCCTCCACGATCTGAGCGGCGAGCTCAGGCGCGGCCAATATCTCACAGCCAAAAATTCAGTCCGCTCTCATCGAGTTGCTTGTGGGCTCACGATGAGATCACCAGGTTGACCGCCTTGGGGCCCTTGCCCTTCTTGTCCGGTTCGACCTCGAATGTAATGCGCTGTCCTTCTGTCAGATCCTTCAATCCCGCCCGCTCCACGGCGGTGATGTGAACGAACACATCGCGGCCGCCGTCATCGGGCTTGATGAAGCCGTAGCCGCGTTCTCCATTGAAGAACTTGACCGTACCAGTCATGGCCATCGGGAAACTCCTCCCCGCACTTTTCCGCCGCTACGCAGATATCGCGTAGCGGCCGACCGGACATTCGCTGTCCGGAGCTTGGCCACCTGAGCCGAGCGGGTCACGCCACCGATCGGCCTGGATTTTTTTGAGGCCTTGTCACTCCGCCGCAACCATTCGCGGAAGCGGAACGTAAAGCCAGTCTCAACATGCTGAGCATAATACGGTTCAGCGTAAATTGACTACGCCCCAAATCGCACTTTTCGCGGAAAGCCTGCCCCCTAGGGTTTGGGGGTCTCAAGCCTGAACCGGCTGGCGCCACCCTGGCCGAGCGGCTTTTCCAGCTCGAGCAAAATCGTCTTCAGCTCGGCGGCCAGCGTCCACGGCGGGTTGACGATCAAAAGTCCGGTCGACGTCAGCGGCCCGCCGGCCTCTTGCGGCGCAACGCTGAATTCCAGCCGCAGGCATTTTCCGGCCGGCTTACTGGTTTCGGCCACGCCGGCGACATGGCGCGCCAGGCCGTCGGTGACGCGCCGGCTTTTGACCGGATACCACAGCAGGTATGTACCGGTCGGCCATTTCCCGAACGCCTCGGTAAATCCATCGGCCAGCCGTTCGAATTCGTCCTTTTGCTCAAACGACGGGTCGATCAGGACCAGGCCGCGGCGCTCATTGGGGGGGACGAAGGCCGGCAACGCGGTCCAGCCATCGAGATCGACCACCCGCGCCTGGGTGTCGCGGCGCAGCGCGCCGACCAGTTGCTTGCGGGCATTCGGCTCGATTTCGCAGGCGGTGAGGCGGTCCTGCGGCCGCAGCATGGCGCGCGTGATCAGCGGCGACCCGGGGTAGGCCTTCAGGTCGGCTTTCGGATTGAAGGCCCTGACGATGTCGAGATAGGGCGTCATCAACGGCATGGCCTTTTCGGAGAACCGCGCCTGCATCACCCGGGCGATGCCGGTCAGCCATTCGCCGCTGCGGCGCGCCTCGTCGCCGCCGAGATCGTAGATCCCGGCCCCCGCATGGGTGTCGATGACGCGAAATGCGGCCGGCTTTTCCTGCAGATAGGTCAGGATACGCACCAGCACGATGTGCTTGATGACGTCGGCAAAGCCGCCGGCGTGGAAGGCGTGTCGGTAGTTCATGGGAGGGGGTTACCACGTCATTGCGAGCGCAGCGAAGCAATCGATGCGGCCACGAACGAAAGAATGGATTGCTTCGCTGCGCTCGCAATGACGGCGGAGGGACCGTCAGCCGCCCCGCAGCGGCGGCATCAGGACCTGGTCGCGCCGGCAGGCGCGGCGGTCGATTTCCTCGCAGGAGCGGAATTGCAGATCCCGGCTCAGGCAAATCCGGACCTCGCTGAGGCGCTGGCGGTTGCAGGTCACCGAGATAGCCGAGCTGGAGAGGCCCGGATTGACCTTGATGAAGGCCGCTTCGAGATCGTCGGGCGAAATCGTCTTCGGCTCCGACAATTGCAGGAATTCCTCGGGGATTTTCACCGCCGCGCGAGCCTTGCGGATGGCCTCGAAATAGGCCCGCGCGCCCAGTCCCGAACAGGTGCCGTGCTTGTCCCATTCGTTGAAGATCAGCCCGGGCGCCGGCATCAAATCCAGCATCGAGGTCATGATGTTGCGCTCGAGCCGCGGCGAGGGCCGTTCGCAATATTCGGGAAAGCCGCGCTCATATTGCGGCCACAGGCCGTGTACCACGAAGGAGAACGGCCGGCCGCCGCACTGCGCCTGCGACCGCCCGCTGTTGCCCCGTTCGGAGGCCTCCTCGCAGAACGACGGCGACCATGACAGCGACAGTACGTAAAAATCGAACTCGCCGGGCGCGTTCTGCCGGCGATCCTGGGCGGATGCCGCCCCGGCAAACACACCAATCAAGATGACAACGGAAATGAGAAATCGCGAAATCGTGGCCGGTCGGAACATTGCAGCACCCCTTACTCGACTGCCCCGAGCCTAGCAGGGAACCGGAACATTTCAAGAACAAAAATACCGGCAGGCCCGAAAACGATCGGACCGGCCGTGTCTGTCTGCGGAAATCAGCCTGGAATCAGGGTCGCGCGGCCTTGCAGTTGGGATTGTAGGCCCAGTTGCGATCAAGTCCGGTGACGCACCATTCAACGCCTTGGCCGTAACCGGCAAAGCCGGCGTCCTCGACGATCGAGTAATGCACGGCCCGCAGCTTGCCGTCGCTGGTCACGACATCGGCGCTGCAATAACGGCGCGGGATGTTGTCGGATTGCCAGGGCCGGAACGCGGTTTCGTGGATCCGGGCATAGGAGGTGATGGTCAGCGGCGAGTTCCAGAAGGTGCTTTCCTTCTCCCGGAATTGCCAAGCGATAGTCGTCAGCGCCTTCTCGCATTCCGCAACGCGCCCGTCATATTTCGGACCGGACAGCCAAAAATTCAGCTCCAGCGGGTTGGCGGCCTCGGCCGCATGGCCGAACGCCAGCAGCGCGAACGCAGCCGCAATGCCGAATGCTCTAAGGGAGGTGAAGAGGTTGCGCATGGGGATTCCGCCGATGATCCAACGGCGGGGACGGTGCCGTGAAGCCCGGGCGAGGTCAAGTGCAACGCGGCAACACCTGCCGAGACTCCGCACGCCGGCCACTGGCCGTTCTTTTCACGGCCCTCGAGGCGCTTTAAGGTGCCGCGCAGCGAATGGAGTTTGCAATGCGAATCATCACGGCCGCGGGCCTGGTTGCGATATGCGGAATGTTGACGGGCGCACCGGCCCGGGCCGACTGGGTACCGCCGTTCAAGGGCAACGATACCGGCGGTATCATCGCCTATTCGATGGCGGCCCAGGTCGACGCCCGCCAGCTCGCGGTCGATCACTGCGCCTATTACGGCAAGGTGGTGAAATTCCTCGCGGTCGAACCGCACGATGGCGGCTACATTTCGTTCGCCTGCCGCTGGGTGCCCTATGGGGCCAATGCGCGGCCGCTGCGCTCGCTCTACTGAGGCGCCTCGCCTGAGATCAAGCGATTAACCGGGAGTGCGGGCCATGACGCGGCAGCTTGTTCTATTTGCTTCGGCCCTCGGCCTGCTGGCGCTGCTGCCGGCGGGCGACGCCGGCGCGGTGGAATTGCCGGTCCGCAAGGCGGGGCTGTGGGAAATGAAGGTGCTGCGCACCGGCTCGCCGATGCCCGCGATGACGATGCAGCACTGCACCGACGAGACGACCGACAAGGAGATGAGCACCGCAGCCTCGCCGATGGCGAAGGAAATGTGCTCCAAGCAGGATATCCAGAAGACCGCGACCGGCTATGTCAGCGATTCCGTCTGCAGCGTCGCCAGCATGTCGATCATCTCGCATTCCGAAATCATCGGCGACTTCAATTCCGCCTATAGCGTGAAGTCGACCTCGCACAGCGAAGGCGGCCCCGCCGGCGCGCGCGACACCACGACGACGATCGAGGCAAAATGGCTCGGTTCCTGCAAGCCCGATCAGAAGCCCGGCGATATCGTGATGCCGGGCGGCATGAAGATGAACGTCAAGGACATGGAAAAGCTGAAGGCCATGATCCCGAAGCAACTGCCGCAGATGCCGAAGTAGCGCGCTTTTTACCTCGCCCCGCTTGCGGGGAGAGGTCGGATTGCGCAGCAATCCGGGTGAGGGGGACTCTCAACGAGCGCGAATCGTGGAGAGTCCCCCTCACCCCGGCCCTCTCCCCGCAAGCGGGGCGAGGGAGAAGAAGCACCTCACACCGGGATCCGCACCGCGGCCCGCAAGCCGCCCATCGGGCTGTCGCCGAGCATGATGTCGCCGCCATGCGAGCGGGCGATGTCGCGGGCGATTGCAAGGCCCAAGCCGGTGCCGCCCTCGTCCTGGTTGCGGGCGTCGTCGAGCCGCAGGAACGGCTTGAACACTTCCTCGCGCATATTGGCGGGGATTCCCGGTCCGTCGTCGTCGATCGTCACCGTCAAATAACGGTGGTCGCGATGGCCGCTGATTGAAATCGCGTCGGCATGCCGTGCGGCGTTGGAGACGAGGTTGGCGAGGCAGCGCTTGAACGAGGCCGGCTTCACCGTCACCACCGGCAGGCCGTGGAACGCGACGCTTGCGGTATGGCCGTTGCGCTCGGCGTCGCTGCGTAATTCTTCCAGCGCCAGCGTCATGTCGGTCGGCTGCGCGACCTCGCCAGAGTCGCCGCGCGCGAACGCGAGATAATCCTCCAGCATGCCGGACATCTCGTCGACGTCCCGGCGCATGCCGTCGACCTCGGGACTGTCGCCGATCAGCACCAGTTCGAGCTTGAAGCGGGTCAGGATGGTGCGCAGATCGTGGCTGACGCCGGCCAGCATCGCGGTGCGCTGCTCGATCGAGCGCTCGATGCGCGCCTTCATTTCCAAAAATGCCTGCGCCGCGCGGCGGACTTCCCGCGCGCCGCGGGGCCGGAAGTTCGGCGCCTCGCGGCCCTTGCCGAAACTTTCGGCGGCGTCCGCCAGCCGCAGGATCGGCTTGATCTGGTTGCGCAGGAACAGCACCGAGACGATCAAGAGGATCGAGGACGTGCCGAGCATCCAGAAGATGAAGATCTCCGAATTCGAGGCATAGGCGGAACTGCGCTGGGCGAAGATGCGCATCACGGCGTCGTCGAGCTGGATGCGGATTTCGACCAGGTTGGAATTGCCGACGGTGTCGATCCAGAACGGCTTGCCGATCTGGCGGCCGAGCTGCACCGACAGCGTCTGGTCGAGCAGCGAGAAGAACGGTTTCGGGCCGGGCGGCGGCATGTCGCCGACGGGGAGAAAATCCAGCACCAGCTGCATTCGCTGCGCGATGCGGCGCACCTGCGCGCGGTCCTTGTCCTGCGGGTAGCCCTTGTAGACGTCGATCAGGCTGGCGACGTCCTGCACCACAGCGGCCGACAGCCGCCGCGTCACCGTGTTCCAGTGCCGCTCCATGAACACGAACGCGACCACGGTCTGCAGAATCACCATCGGCACGATCATGATCAAGAGCGCGCGGGCATAGAGGCCGGTCGGCATCCAGCTCTTGAACGCGTTGCCCATCCAGCCATTGGCCGCCGAGACGCGTTGCGACGCGTTGCGGATCAGGGTCAGGCCGGTGTCGAGCGTGCTCATGACTTACCATAGCGTTTTCGAGCGAAGTGGGCACCGGTTCGAATAGCAATCAAGCTTGCGCAGATTGCGTAGACTTATCTGCGGTAGAAAACGCGTCAAAACAAAAGCTTTTATGGGGACGCGACGAGGCGATAGCCGATGCCGCGCACCGCCTGCAGGAACAACGGATTGGCGGGATCCTTCTCGATCTTGCGCCTTAGACGGTTGATCTGCACGTCGACGGCGCGCTCGTTGACGGTGCCGCCGCCGGTCAGGGCAGCGCGCGGCACGGTGTCGCCGGGCGCGACCGCCAGAATGCGCAGCATTTCGCGCTCGCGGTCGGTCAGATGAATGATCTCCTCGCCCTGCCGCAGTTCGCCGCGTTCGAGGTGAAACACGTAAGGACCGAACGCGATCTGCTCCAGCGTCTCCACCGGCGGCCGCGTGGTGCGCTTCAAGATGTTTCCGATCCGCAACACCAGCTCGCGCGGCTCGAATGGTTTTGCGACGTAATCGTCGGCGCCGATCTGCAGGCCCTCGATGCGGGCTTCGGCCTCATGGCGCGCGGTCAGCATGATGATCGGCACCGAGGACGAGGTGCGGATGAACCGCGCCAGATCGAACCCGGTTTCCCCGGGCATCATCACGTCGAGGATCAGCAGATCGAAATGCAGGCCGAGCAGCTTGGCGCGGGCATCGTCGGCGCTCGCTGCCGTGGTGACGCGATAGCCTTCGCCGCACAGAAAGCGCGACAACAGGTCGCGGATGCGGCGGTCGTCGTCGACCAGCAGCAGATGCGGGGCGTCGTCGGCCGGCTGCAGCGGCGTTCGCGCGATGGCCGCCGAAATTGTCGCTATCCCCTGGGCCACGATCACTCCCTCGGTTTCTTGCTGCCGGAGCCGAAGATCGTTTCCAGGACCTTGTCGGGATCGTCGCGATCGATCATCGCGCGCAGGAACTGGCGCACCGTTTCGACGCCGGCCGGATCGATGTCCGCGATCGCGCGGTTGATCCGGTCGGTCTGCAAGCCGGCGAGCTTGCCGACCAGCGCCTCGCCTTTCGGCGTGGCGTAAAGCAGGCGCTGGCGCCGGTCGTTATTGCCGGTCTTCTGCACGATGTAGCCTTCATCGAGCAGTTGCTTCAGCACCCGGCCCAGCGACTGTTTGGTGATACGCAGCACATCGAGCAGGTCGGCGACCTTCAGGCCGGGATAGCGGTGGACGAAATGCATCACCCGGTGATGGGCGCGGCCGAAGCCGAACGCCTCCAACTCATGGTCGGCGTCGCCGACAAAATCGCGGTAGGCGAAGAACAACAGCTCGATGAGGTCCCAGCGCAGGTCGCGGGAATCCGGGCCAGCGCCGTCCGCACCCTTCGAATCGGGTGCTCCTGCCGGGCCTGAGAAATTTATGTCAGTCATGTTGACATATCTTGGGTTCAATGTTACAAAACTGCCAGCCACGACGAAACATTAGATCGCTTCGACCGTGACGATAGCTAGGCAGCCGGAAAAAGCCAGCAATGGCGGTTTGGGCCGCGAATTTGACTACCGTGCGATTGTCGAGCGGCATTTCGACAAACATACTGGACTTCGGCATTTCGCAAAAGCATGTCCTGAAACGGCATGACGCCGCGGGAGGCCGGCCGCGGGGCTGGCAGGTGAAGTCCAGGTCAACTAAACCGCGCCACGGCTCGAACAGCCAAAAGGCGCAAGGCGCGGGTTATCCGTGCCAATCCGGGAGAGAACCATGGCAGTTGCGGCCGACAAGATCGATGACGTCAGGTCCAAATCGGGCCAGCAGGCCCGGCCGGCAGGGGCTCCGACGGTGGCATTGAAATTCGACATTCAGCCGACGGCCAATCCGACTTCCGAGAAGGACCGGGCGGCCAGGCTCGTGGACCCCGGCTTCGGCCGGATTTTCACCGATCATATGTCGATCGTCCGCTACAATCAGACGCAGGGCTGGCACGGCGCGCGGGTCGAATCCCGCGCCAATTTCCCGCTCGATCCGGCCACCGCCGTCCTCCATTACGCCCAGGAGATCTTTGAAGGTCTCAAGGCCTACAAGCGCGACAACGGTGTGAACCTGTTCCGCCCCGACGCCAACGCAAGGCGATTCCGTAATTCAGCCGAGCGCATGGCGATGGCGCCGCTGCCCGAGGCGGTGTTCATCGAAGCGGTCGAGCAACTCGTGCGCATCGACTCTGCCTGGATCCCGGGCGGCGAGGGCAGTCTCTATTTGCGGCCGTTCATGATCGCGAGCGAGGTCTTCCTCGGCGTGAAGCCGTCGGCGGAATACATCTTCGCCGTCATCGCCTCGCCGGTCGGCTCCTATTTCAAGGGCGGGCCCGCGCCGGTGTCGATCTGGGTGTCGGAGAACTACACGCGCGCCGCGATCGGCGGCACCGGGGCCGTCAAATGCGGCGGCAATTACGCCGCCAGCCTGCGCGCGCAGGCCGAGGCGATCGATCACGGCTGCGATCAGGTGGTTTTCCTCGATGCGGTCGAGCGCCGCTACGTCGAGGAACTCGGCGGCATGAACGTCTTCTTCGTGTTCGACGACGGCTCGCTCGCGACGCCGCCGCTCGGCACCATCCTGCCGGGCATCACGCGCGATTCGATCATCGCGCTGGCGAAGGATGCCGGCTTGCCCGTGCGCGAGGAGGCCTACACGATCGAGCAGTGGCGCGCGGACGCCGCCAGCGGCAAGCTGAAAGAGGCGTTCGCCTGCGGCACCGCCGCCGTGATCTCGCCGATCGGCAAGGTGTGTTCAGCGAGCGGCGATTTTCAAATCAGCGGGGGCGCTGCCGGCCCCGTCGCCATGGGAATGCGCAAAAAACTGGTCGACATCCAGTACGGCCGCGCCGCCGACCCGCACGACTGGATCAGAAAGGTCATGTGAGCGGCGGCGGAATTATTCTGGCGCTTTTCTGACAAGGCGCACGCTTCTTTTCCCTCTCCCCTTGTGGGAGAGGGTGCCGTAGCGAAGCGAAGGCGGGTGAGGGGTCTCTCTCCGCGGATGCAGACCTCTCGTGCGGATACAGACCCCTCATCCGTCGCGGACTGCGTCCGCGCCACCTTCTCCCACAAGGGGAGAAGGGAAAAAGCCCCGGTTGCCGCATCGCGCCTCGGCTGGTACCACCCCGCCATGGCCGACAAACCCAAAAAACCGCAAAAACTTCGCGCCCGCCTGCCTCGCGGGCTGGAAGACCGTGGCCCCGCCGCCATCGCCGCCACGCGGCAGATGGTCGAGAAAATCCGCGAGGTCTATGAGCGCTACGGCTTCGAGCCGGTGGAAACCCCGGCAATGGAATTCACCGACGCGCTCGGCAAATTCCTGCCCGACCAGGACCGCCCGAACGAGGGCGTGTTCTCGTTCCAGGACGACGACGAGCAGTGGATCTCGCTGCGCTACGATTTGACCGCGCCGCTGGCGCGGTATGTCGGCGAGCGATACGGAACCGACAGCCTGGTTCTCCCTTATCGCAGCTATCGTCACGGCTGGGTGTTCCGCAACGAAAAGCCGGGCCCCGGCCGTTTCCGCCAGTTCATGCAGTTCGACGCCGACACGGTCGGCTCCGCGTCGCCGGCGGCCGACGCCGAGATGTGCATGATGGCGGCGGATACGATGGAAGCGCTGGGTATTGAGCGCGGCCAATATGTGGTGAAGGTGAATAACCGCAAGGTGCTTGACGGGGTGCGAGACGCGCTCGGCATTTCTGACGACGGCCAATGGCTGACTGTGATGCGCGCGATCGACAAGCTTGATCGGTTGGGCATTTCCGGCGTTCAGCAATTGCTGGGTGAAGGCCGCAAGGATGAGTTCGGCGATGTGACGAAGGGCGCCGGATTGAAAGCGGACGACATTGCCCTCGTGGTCGGCGCGATCGAAGAGGGCGCGCAAATGGATGCACGCTTGCGCGACAGCAAGATCGGCCAGGAAGGCCGTGGAGAGCTCGACGAAATCAGCAGGCTCGTTGCGGCGTCCGGCTATGGTGCAGACCAAATCAAGATCGATCCTTCCGTTGTCCGCGGCCTCGAATACTACACCGGTCCCGTCTACGAAGTGGAACTCACCCTCGAAACCAAAGACGAAAAAGGTCGTCCTGTGCGCTTCGGCTCGGTCGGCGGCGGCGGCCGCTATGACGGTCTCGTCTCGCGCTTTCGCGGCGAACCGGTGCCGGCGACCGGATTTTCGATCGGCGTGTCGCGGCTGCAGGCCGCGCTGACCATGCTGGGCAAGCTCGACACCACGCCGGACTTCGGGCCTGTGGTCGTCACCGTGTTCGACCGCGACCGTGTCGCGGATTATCAAAAAATGGTCGCGCAGTTGCGCAATGCCAACATCCGGGCCGAGCTCTATCTCGGCAACCCCAAGAACATGGGCAACCAGCTCAAATATGCCGACCGCCGCAACAGCCCCTGCGTCATCATCCAGGGTTCTGACGAAAAGGCGCGCGGCGAGATCCAGATCAAGGATCTGATCGAAGGCGCCAAGGCGGCCGCTGCGATCGCCTCCAACCAGGAATGGCGCGAGACCCGTCCGGCGCAGTTTTCGTGTGCGGAAGGCGAGATCGTCGCCAAAGTACGCGAAGTCTTGGCGCGCCATGACGTGAAGTGGGGATAGTTGAGACGGAACGGATTTCCATGCATTGTCATTCCGGGATGCGCCGCTTGGCGCAGGCCCGGAATCCATACTCCCGATCGTGGTTATGGATTCCGGGCTCGCGCTTCGCGCGCCCCGGAATGACGAACCAGTTAGCAAGAGAAACGGGAGAAACAAAAATGCCTGAGATCACCATAAGCATGGCCGCCGGCCGCACCGATGACCAAAAGGCCGGCATGATGCGCGACATCACGCAGGCGCTGGTGAAGAACCTCGGCGTCGATGCCGATGCGGTCGTGATCCAGATCAACGAAGCCCCGCTGGCCCACAAGATGAAGGGCGGCAAGACCTTTGTGGAACGCGCGGCGGCGGCGAAGAAGTAGTAGCGCGCCCCTTCCTTCTCCCCTTGTGGGAGAAGGTGGCGCGGCAAAGCCGCGCCGGATGAGGGGTCTCTATCCGCGGAGACAGACCCCTCACCCGTCGCCTCACTTCGTGAGGCGCCACCCTCTCCCACAAGGGGAGAGGGGAAGAAGGATCATCCATGGACGCACGCGAAATCATCAAGATCGGCATGAGCGCCGAGCGAACGCTGGTGGTGCCTGTCGAGCGCACGGTCGGGCATTTCGTGCCTGGCATGCCGATGGTCTATGCGACACCGATGATGATTTTGGAAATGGAGATGGCGTCCGGTGACGCCATCCGCAGGTTTCTTGTGCCGGGCTGGGTCACAGTCGGCACCGAGGTCGATATCCGCCATCTCGGCGCGTCGCTGGTCGGCGCCACGGTGCGGACTTTCGCCAAAGTGATCGCGGTGGAACGTCGCGTGATCCGCTTCGAGGTCGAGGCCTTTGAGGGCGAGCGCAAGATCGGCGACGGCCGCCACGCCCGCGGGCTCGTCAATGTCGAGGCGTTCAACAAGCGGCTTGGGGCGAAGTAGCGGTTTGCTCCGCCGTCATCCTAAGGTGCTCGCCGTCTTCGGCGAGCCTCGAAGGATGGCCGCGGGCACCGAGCCAGTCATCCTTCGAGGCGCGCAGGGGCGCGCACCTCAGGATGACGGGAGAGGCTTAGCTACTTCGCCAGATCCTTCGACCGCTGCGTCGCCGCCGCGACCGCGCGCGTCAGCAGCTTCTGCATTCCGTTCGGACCCATCAGCACGTCGAGCGCCGCCGCCGTGGTGCCGCCGGGCGAGGTCACGTTCTGGCGCAGCGTCGACGAAGCGAGGTCCGAGCGGTGCAGCAACTCGCCGGAGCCGGCGACGGTTTCGCGCGCGAGTTTGGTCGCGAGCTCTTCGGGCAAGCCGGCCTCGACGCCGGCGCGCGCCAGTTCTTCGGCGAGCAGGAACACATAGGCCGGGCCGGAGCCGGACACCGCCGTCACCGCGTCCATCAGGCTTTCCTCGGCGACCCATTCGACCGAACCGGTGGCGCGCAACAGCGCGTCGGCGATCGCGCGCTGCGCGGCGCTGACATTCCTGGCCGCGACCGCGACCGTGATGCCGCGGCCGATCGCGGCCGGCGTGTTCGGCATGGCGCGGACCACGCTGCCGCCGCAGACCGCTTCGAGCGACGCGATCGTGGTGCCCGCCATGATCGAGACCACCAGTGTCGACGCTCCCGTGAACGCTTTCAGCGCAGCACCGGCCTCGCGGAACGACTGCGGTTTCACCGCGACCACCAGCGTGTCGACTTCGCCGACCTGGTGTGCGGTCGGATTGAGGCGAACACCCTTGGCAGCCAGCGCGTCGATCTCGGCCGACGGATGCGGTTCGATCACGACGACGCGTTTGGGATCGAGGCCCTGCGCCAGCCAGCCGGTCAGCATCGCGCCGCCCATTTTTCCCGCGCCGGCAAGCGCGATGGTGCCGTGGACGTTTTTCAAGGCGCTGTTGCTATTCAAAGGCGTCACCACAAATACGGTCGTCGTCCCGGCCTGGTGCGCGATTGCGCACCTGGGGCCGGGACCCATAACCACAGGCGGTTCTAGTAAGGCGAAAGGCGGGCGACAAGCAGTTTGCTTAAAGCCTTGACGTCACGGGGTCCCGGCCTTCGCCCTAGGGCATGCACACATCTCTGAGGCTCCATCCAGCAGCGAAGACGTAGAAGTATTCGAGGCCGTGTTTCATGGTGATCGGACCGGGCGGTTTGGATGACGGATAGCCGTCCCATCCGCCTAGACGGCCGATGATCCAGGCCGCCCAGGCAAGGTTGTCGGGTGGATGCGGGTTCTTGAGCCGCTTGGTTTGGGCCTCGAGATTTTGGTTGAGGGCGGCGAGCGTTGCGACCTCGTTGGAATCGAAGGCAAGGCGGACCGGCAGATGGCTTCGGCCATCACGTGCCTGCAGGAGCTGGATGGTGATGACCGCCGCCTTTGCCGCAATCGCGACGAGCTTGAGGAGGCGGTCGGCGGTAGCGATCTGGCTGTCTTCGAGCCTGAAGCCTTGGGTCTTGAGGACGCGGAAGAACTGCTCGATCAGCCAGCGCCGCTTGTACCATTCGACGATGCGCCAGGCTTGTTCTGCATTCGCTACTGGGTGCGTGGTGAGAAGCCGCCAGTGTAGCGGCTCGGTGCCGACATGCGGATCGACCTCACGCACGTCGACCAGGGTCAGCGGCAAGCTTTCAGGCAGATGGCGCAGGAACTTGCTTTGCGGCCTGGCCAGGCTGACCGCGCCGAAGCGAAGTTCGAGAGGCACGACGCGTTCGGGCCGCTGCGCGCGCGCCGGCAGCACGATGGCGCGCTGCTCCACGACCGCCATGGCTTCGCTGGCCGCATACAGGCCGGTCCCGTCCGCGAGCTTGCGCTCATGCATGCTGCGGGCGATCACATGGAAGTGCTGCTCGGCCGCGCTGGCATAAAGGGCGAAGATATCGCTCTCGCGGTCGCCCAGCGCAGTCACCATGGCGGCCTTGGCCAGCAGCGGTTTGGTCGCCAGCGCCGTGGCGATCCAGCGCTGCGATTCCTTGTCCGACAAATCGCGCAGGTCGTGCGAGACGGTACGGCGGCCCTTGCGGGTCCACACCTGACCGCTCAACAAACCAAGACAGCTACCGCTCTCGGCGTCCACCGCCAGCATCGGGTGCAGCAGCACCCCGCGGCCGTTGCCATGACCGATCTCCCCGAGCCCGCGCCGGCGTTTTGCAGTCGTGGCAAAATTGATTTCGCTGGTGTCCTGGATCGCTAGTACATGGCGGCCTTCAGCTGCGGCTACCGTGCCCTCGCTCCAGCTTTCGATCACGCGCTCGGTCGTCACCTTGGCATTGCCAAGGAAGCGGTGGAACTGCACTTCCCGGGCGCGGATGCCTCTTGCCAGCCGCCGCAGGCAGACATCCCTGCTCGCAACCATGCGTTCGACGAGCGCCGCCCCCTTTTATCGAGACGACGATCCCCGAACCGACCCAATGACCAGTCAATTTGCGCCAGCATGTCGACACCCCTGCCAAAAGCCGAAGTGTCGCAATAGAAATCACATGAATTCCTGATTCTGGAATCCCATTTCTGGACCCCGAGTCAATCCGCCGCACCAGATGTGTGTCGCCGGGACGACGGTCGAGAGAGACGGGCCTGCCGCCCCCTACGCCTCGCCCTCGGTGTCGAACATCGCGGCACTCATGGCCTCCGCCGCGGTCTTGCCGGCCCAGACCACGAACTGGAGCGCGGGGTAGTAGCGTTCGCTGGCGTGGATGGCGCCGACCAGCATGCTCTCGCATTGCGCGGCCGAGGCGGTGAGTCCGCCCGGCAGCAGCAGCGCCTGCCGGTACATGATCATGCCGGTGTGGGTCCAGATGTCGAAATGCCCGACCCATAATTGCTCGTTGATCGCGGCAATCAGCCGCTGCACTTCGGCGCGGCGCGCGTTTGGAATCTTCATGTCGAAGGCGCAGGCCAGATGCAGCGCTTCGATCTCGGCCATCCAGGTGAAGGAGAGCTGGTAATCGGTCCAGTCGCCCTTGGAGACGATGGTCACTTCGTCTTCGCCGGAACGTTCGAACGCCCAGTTGTTATCGGATGCGATATCCTCGACCACCGCGAGCGGGTTGGTCCTGGAATTGATAATGCCTTCGAGGAGGGACATGCCGTCTCGACCCTTGTTCTTTTGAATTCTGTTGATACGCACACGGCGCCGGAACGCGCCAAGACAATGCGCTGTTGCCGACTGCAATCCCTGGAATCCCTTTGGGTCCCCCCGAGGCTTGCCGGGATGAAGTGATGTGATTTGCGGAATCGGCGCAACCGCACCCCGAGTTCGTCCACAACGAAAGCGGCGCTCGTCCACAGCTCATCGGCGTCATAATTATTAATTTGAGAACAAACCGGAATCGGATTTAGCGGTCGCCGCAATCGTTAACTTTTGGATGGCGAATGTTCCGCCTGGCGGTTCGCGCACTTCACACCGGACACGCCGGCTCGCCCGGAACAGGCGAGGCTCGCTGTGGGCACATGGGGACATGCCAAATCCCCATGCCAAAGACCTTGCTCCCCGTCGGCGTTTCGTCATAATTTCCGGCAGGTTGCCCATCCGGGCAGCCGATGTTCTCAGGGCGGGGTGAAAATCCCCACCGGCGGTAAGGGTTAAGCAGCCCAAGCCCGCGAGCGCCTTCTTCCTTGCGGAACCCGATTTGGGGGAACCAGAGAAAAAGGGTCAGCAGATTCGGTGTAATTCCGAAGCCGACGGTTAAAGTCCGGATGAAAGAGAACGGTTGCGGCAGCCTCTCGCGTTTGCGGGTGGCTAAAGTCGTTCCGTGTGCCCTGATTCTGGTCCTGAAAGAGGAAAGCCATGAATCAGATGTTGCAAGAGCCTGAAGTCCAACACTCCCAAACCCCCGAACCTCCTCCGGCGCACCCGCCGGCGCCGTCGCATCCGCGGTTCGCAAAGCCGCAACGGGTCGCCTTCGTGCAATCGTCCTGGCATCGCGAGGTGGTGGAGGAATGCCGCATCGCGTTCCTCGCCGAAAGCGAGGCGCGGCACATCACCAATATCGATGTGTTCGAGGTGCCGGGCTCGTTCGAGATCCCGCTGCACGCGCAGATACTCGCCAAGACGCGGCGCTACACCGCGATCGTCGCCGCAGGTCTGGTGGTCGATGGCGGCATCTATCGCCATGAGTTCGTCGCAGACACCGTGATCAAGGCGCTGATGGATGTGCAGTTGCGCACCGAGGTGCCGGTGTTTTCGGCGGTGCTGACGCCGCAGCATTTCCATGAAAGTGCCGCGCATTTCGATTTCTTCCGTAAGCATTTCGCGACCAAGGGCATCGAGGTCGCGGAAGCCTGCGCCAACACGCTGCTCAGCCTGGAACGGCTGCGCGGCCAGGTCGCCGCGGGGATCGTGGGGTAGGGATCGGTAAACTCTGGTCACCTCTCCCCGCTTGCGGGGAGAGGTCGAAATTCGCGATAGCGAATTTCGGGTGAGGGGGGCTCTCCGCACACTCACGTCCATCGAACTCGCTGAGACAGCCCCTCACCCCCAACCCTCTCCCCGCAAGAGCGGAGGGAGGGAGAAGGCCTCACCATCGGCTGATTGTCATTCCCGCCGCCGGCCATGTAAGCTCGGCGGCGGGAGGAGGCCCGCCCGTGGAGACGGGCGGCCGAGAAGATCATGTTCGAAGGACACGATCCCTATCTCGTCGCGCTCTCGGTGGTGATCGCGATTCTGGGTGGTTACACCGGCTTCGGCCTCACCGCGCGCATCCGCGGGACGCCGGACGCCAGTCATCGCGTGCTACTGGCCGGCGCCGCGTTCTTCCTCGCCATCGGCATCTGGACCATGCATTTCGTCGGCATGCTGGCCGCGCCGCTTGCCGGCCGGCACGGTCTATCTGGTGCTGCCGACCATCATCTCGTTCCTGATCTGCGCGCTGGTCGTGGGCATTTCGTTGTTCTTTGTCTCGACCGGCGAGCCGTCGCTGTCGCGCGTGATGTCGTCGGCGGTGCTGCTCGGGCTCGGGATCGCCAGCATGCATTATGTCGGCATGCACGGTCTGTCCGGTGATTTTGCGATGGCGCATGACGACGGCATGGTGGTGCTGTCGGTCGTGATCGCGATCGTCGCGGCCTATGGCGGGCTGCGCGCCTTCCTGGCGCGGCAGGGCGGCGTGCAACTGACGCTCAGCGCAGTCGCCTTTGGGGTCGCGGTGTCGGGCATGCACTATACCGCGATGGCCGGCATGCATATGGCTCCGCCATCGGAGGGATCGCATCACCATATCGAGGGACTGGCCGCGTCCTCGCAAATGTTGTCGCTGGTGGTGGCGCTGCTCTGTTTTGTGATCGCGGCCGGTTTCCTGCTGTCGCTGGTGCCGGACCCGCGCAAGAAATCTGTGGCACTGTCTGGTATGGCCGCCGCCGTCGCCGATCCGGTCCGCCTCGCGGCCGATATGCCATCGGCCGACGCAAGCAGCGCGCCCACCAGCCCGCGGCTGCGGCCGGCCCCGCTCGGCGGCATCGGCCAGCCGCCGCGCGCCGCACCCGCGCCGCGGCTGCCGGTCGAAGGCGCCGACGGCACCCATTTCATCGATACCGCCGATGTCAGGAGCGTCCGGGCCGACGCCCATTACACCAAGGTCCATGACGGCACCCGGGAGCGGATGTGCCCGTGGTCGATCTCGGAGGCCGAAGCCCAGCTCGATCCCGGCCTGTTCGTCCGGGTGCACCGCAGCCATATCGTCGCGATCCCCCATGTCACCTTCGTCCGCAAGGAAGGCGACGGCGCCATCGTCGAACTCGACGGCCCGTCGCCGCACCGCGTGCCCGTCAGCCGCGCCAAGATCGCCGAGGTGAAGGCACGGTTGGGCCTCGCAAGGCGGCACGCTTAAGCAGCGCACTCGCTCTATCCCCGTCACCCTGAGGAGCGAGCCGTCTTCGGCTCGCCTCGAAGGGCGACAGCCCGGGTCTGACAGCCGGGCCGCTCATCCTTCGAGGCTCGCCCTACGGTGCAAGTGCACCGCAGCGCTCGCACCTCTGGATGACGGTCGTGAATGACCGTTAGGTCGCCAACGCTGACGCATTTCGTGCGCGGCTATCCGCATTTCGTGCGAATTTCCCGACTTTGTGCCGCCTGCGATTGCGCGCGAAAACATACCAGGAACAGCCTGCCTTCCAACGTCCGCGCCTCCAAGCGCCAAAGGACGAATGGAGGAGACGCATGATTCCTGGCCCATTCAGCTATCACCGGCCGGCGACGGTGGCCGATGCGGTCAAACTGCTCTCGACCCTGGGCGATGAGGCCCGGCCGCTGGCCGGCGGCCACAGCCTGGTCCCGATGATGAAGCTCCGGCTCGCCACGCCCGAGCATCTGGTCGATCTGCACGGCATCGCCGGCCTCAAGGGCATCCGCCGCGACGGCAACAAGATCGTGATCGGCGCCATGACCACCCAGCACGAATTGCT
The DNA here is from genome assembly GCA_963836765.1 of uncultured Alphaproteobacteria bacterium. Taxonomy (GTDB): domain Bacteria; phylum Pseudomonadota; class Alphaproteobacteria; order Rhizobiales; family Xanthobacteraceae; genus Bradyrhizobium. The sequence goes on along the minus strand of CAWILG010000008.1, from coordinate 140,601 downwards.
GGCGTCGGACGAGATCGCCAAATCGCGTGCCGATCCTGCACGAGACCGCGTTGCTGATCGCCGATCCCCAGGTGCGCTACCGCGGCACCATCGGCGGCAATGTCGCCAATGGCGATCCCGGCAACGACATGCCGGCGCTGATGATGACGCTGGGCGCGAGCTACCGGCTCGAAGGCAGATCGGGCGCGCGCGATGTCGCGGCGAGCGAATTCTACCAGGGCGCCTATTTCACCGCGCTCGAGCCCGGCGAACTGCTGACCTCGATTTCCATTCCGGTGCCCGCAGCCGGTCACGGCTACGCCTACGAAAAACTAAAGCGCAAGGTCGGCGACTACGCCACCGCGGCCGCCGCTGTGGTGCTGACGATGGCGGGCGGCAAGGTCGCCACCTGCAAAATCGGCCTCACCAATCTGTCGGAAACGCCGCTGCTCGCCGATGACGCCGCCAAGGCCGTGATCGGCACCAGCCTCGATGCGGCCACGTTGAAAAAGGCCGCGGCCGCGGCGGACGCGATCATGGCGCCGGCCGCGGACGCCCGCGGTCCCGTCGAATACCGCAAACATGTCGGCGGCATCATGGTGATGCGGGCGCTGACAGCGCGCCGCCGGCCGCGCCGGTTAAGGGGAGAACGAAAATGGCAAAAACCCATATCACCATGAAGGTGAACGGCGCCGAGGTCGAAGGCCTCGTCGAACCGCGCACGCTGCTGGTGCATTTCATCCGCGAAAACCTGCAGCTGACCGGCACCCATATCGGCTGCGAGACCACGCATTGCGGCGCCTGCACCGTCGATATCGACGGCATGTCGGTGAAGTCCTGCACCATGTTCGCGGTGCAGGCCCAAGGGTCCGACATCATGACCATCGAGGGCGTCGCCAATGCCGACGGCACGCTGTCGGCGCTGCAGGAAGGCTTTCGCATGATGCACGGCCTGCAATGCGGCTTCTGCACGCCCGGCATGATCTTGCGCGCGCATCGGCTGCTGCAAGGAAAACCCACGGCCGACGGAAGAGGAAATCCGGATGGGCATTTCCGGCAATATCTGCCGCTGCACCGGCTACCAGAACATCGTCAAGGCGATCCAGTACGCCGCCGACAAGATCAATGGCGTCGAATTCAAGGAGGCTGCGGAATGAACGACATGACTCCCACGCGGGAACAACGCGAAGCCAGTCTCGAAGGCATGGGCTGCAAGCGCAAGCGCGTCGAGGACACCCGCTTCACGCAAGGCAAGGGCAATTACGTCGACGACCTGAAACTGCCGGGCATGCTGCACGGCGATTTCGTCCGTTCGCCGCATGCGCATGCGCGCGTCAAGTCGATCAACGGCGACGAGGCGCTGAAGGTGCCGGGCGTGCTGGCGGTGATCACCGCCGAGACGCTGAAGACCGTCAACCTCGCCTGGATGCCGACGCTCGCCGGCGACGTGCAGATGGTTTTGGCCGACGGCAAGGTGCTGTTCCAGAATCAGGAAGTCGCCTTCGTGGTCGCCACCGACCGCTATGCCGCCGATGACGGCATCAACAAGGTCGTGGTCGAATACGAAGCCGCTGCCGGTCGTGATCGATCCGTTCAAGGCGATGGACGCGGATGCGCCGGTGCTGCGCGAGGACCTCGCCGGCAAGACGACCGGCGCGCATGGCCCGCGCAAGCATCACAACCACATCTTCGAATGGACCGTCGGCGACAAGGATCTGACCGACGCCGCGTTCAGGAAGGCCGAGGTGACGATCAAGGAGATGATCTCCTATCACCGCACCCATCCGTCGCCGCTGGAAACCTGCCAGTGCGTCTGCTCGTTCGACAAGATCAAGGGCGAGCTGTCGATCTGGGGCACGTTCCAGGCCCCGCATGTGATCCGCACCGTGGTGGCGCTGATCGCGAAAATCCCCGAGCACAAGATCCATGTGATCTCGCCCGACGTCGGCGGCGGTTTCGGCAACAAGGTCGGCGCCTATCCCGGCTACATCTGTGCCGCGGTCGCCTCGATCGTCACCGGCAAACCCGTCAAATGGGTCGAGGACCGCATCGAGAACCTGACCGCGACCTCGTTCGCGCGCGACTACCACATGACCACCGAAATCGCGGCGACCAAGGAGGGCAAGGTCACTGGCCTGCGCGTTCACGTGCTGGCCGATCACGGCGCGTTCGACGCCTGCGCCGACCCGTCGAAATGGCCGGCCGGCTTCTTCAACATCGTCACGGGATCGTATGACTTCCCGACCGCGCATCTGGCGGTGGACGGCATCTACACCAACAAGGCGCCGGGCGGCGTCGCCTATCGCTGCTCGTTCCGGGTGACGGAGGCGGCCTATTGCATCGAACGCGGGATGGACATCCTCGCCCAGAAATTGGGAATGGATCCGGCCGAGCTGCGGCTGAAGAATTTCATCAGCAAAGAACAGTTCCCGTATCACTCGGCGCTGGGCTGGGAATATGATTCCGGCGACTACCACACCGCCATGAAAAAGATGATGGACACCGTCGACTATTCCGGCCTGCGCAAGGAGCAGGTGGAGAAGCGCGCGGCGTTCAAGCGCGGCGAGACCCGCGAGATCATGGGCCTCGGCGTGTCGTTCTTCACCGAGATCGTCGGCGCCGGCCCGTCGAAGAACTGCGACATCCTGGGGATCGCGATGTTCGATTCCTGCGAAATTCGCCTGCATCCGACCGGCGCTGGCATTGCCCGGGTCGGCACCAAGAGTACCGGCCAGGGCCACGAGACCACCTGGGCCCAGATCATCGCTACCGAGATCGGACTTCCCGCCGACAACATCATGATCGAGGAGGGCAATACCGATACCGCGCCCTACGGACTCGGCACCTACGGTTCGCGCTCGACGCCGGTGGCGGGGGCTGCGATCGCGATGGCAGCGCGGAAGATCAAGGCCAAGGCGCAGATGATCGCGGCCTACAAGCTCGAGGTCCACGAGGGCGACCTCGAATGGGACATCGACGGCTTCAGGGTCAAGGGCCTGCCGGAGAAGACGATGTCGATGAAGGACATCTGCTGGGCGGCCTATAATTCGGTGCCGCCGGGCATGGAGCCGGGTCTGGAGGCGGTCAGCTACTACGATCCGCCCAACATGACGTATCCTTTTGGTGCGTATATCTGCGTCATGAACATCGACGTCGATACCGGTGTCTACAAGGTCCGCCGCTTCTACGCGCTGGACGATTGCGGCACCCGCATCAACCCGATGATCATCGAGGGCCAGGTGCACGGCGGATTGACCGAAGCCTTCGCGATCGCGATGGGCCAGGAAATCCGCTATGATGACGACGGCAATGTGGTGACCGGCTCGTTCATGGATTTCTTCATGCCGACCGCGGTCGAGACCCCGCATTGGGAGACCGACTTCACCGTCACCCCGTCGCCGCATCATCCGATCGGCGCCAAGGGCGTCGGCGAGAGCCCGAATGTCGGCGGCGTGCCGGCGTTTTCCAACGCCGTCAACGACGCGTTCTCGTTCTTAGGGTCGACCCACATCCAGATGCCGCACGATTTCTGGCGCAACTGGAAGGCCGCGAAGAATTTGGGAGTGTTCGCATAACGATGAAAACCCGTAACGAGATCGCGCAAGCGCTGGCCGCCTCCGGCTATATCGCCGACAGCGAACTCGCGACCGCGATCTCGCTGATGCAATTGCTGCGGCGGCCGCTGCTGCTGGAGGGCGAGGCGGGCGTCGGCAAGACCGAGGTCGCAAAAGCGCTGGCTTCCGCGCATGCGACCGAACTGATCCGCCTGCAATGCTATGAGGGGCTCGATCAATCGGCGGCGCTGTACGAGTGGAACTACCAGCGGCAATTGCTCTCGATCCAGGCCCATCGCGGCGACAATCCCGACGCCGTCGAGGACCAGATCTTTTCGGAAAAATACCTGCTGGAGCGGCCGCTCTTGGCGGCGATCCGGCGCGACACCCCGCCGGTGCTGCTGATCGACGAGATCGACCGCGCCGACGACGAGTTCGAGGCGTTCCTCCTGGAGCTGTTGTCCGACTTCCAGGTCTCGATCCCCGAGCTCGGCACCATCAAGGCCACCACGATCCCGCACGTAGTGCTGACCTCCAACGGAACGCGCGAACTCTCCGACGCGCTGCGCCGCCGCTGCCTCTATCATTATGTCGATTATCCCGACGCCGACCGCGAGGCGCGCATCATCATGGCGCGTATCGATGGCGCGAGCGCATCCTTGTCGCTGCAGATCGCGCGCATGGTCGAAAGAATCCGCAAGGAAGAGCTGCGCAAGGTGCCGGGCGTCGCCGAGACGCTGGACTGGGCGGCGGCACTGGTCGGGCTCGACGTCCGCGACCTGCATGACGCGCCCGAGACCGTGCACGAAACCCTGATGTGCCTGCTGAAAACCCATGAGGACAAGTCGCGCCTCACCCGCGAAGTCAGCGAACGCCTGCTGGGGAAAGTCGCATGAGCTGCTGCGGCACCAATCCTGATTATGAACAGCTCGACGAGGTCTCGCGGCTCGTCTCGGGGAAGCTCGCTGCGTTCCTCAAAACCCTGCGCGACAGCGGCTTTGCGGTCGGCCTCGCCGAAGGCCAGGACGCGGCAGGCTTGATGGCCGCGGGCTATGCGAAGAAGCCGGGCTTGCTGCGCTCGGCGTTCAAGCATCTGTTCTCGGCGCGGAAATCCGATTGGGAAAAATTCGACGGGATCTTTGACGCGTTCTGGCTCGGCAAGCGGGTCAGATCGCGATCGGTCACGATGGGCTCGGCAAAAGCCGCCAACAATCCGTCGCTGAAGAGTCTGGCGAACAACCGTCCCGACCAGCGCACCGGCGGCGACGGCGCGATGGATCAGGTCCCGTCCACTGATGGCGCGGACAATGACCGTAGCGGCGAAGGCCGCATGGAGGGGGCGTCGCGCGCGCAAAACCTCGCCGAGATCGATTTCCGCAAGATGGCGGACCCCGAACAGATCGAGCAGGCCCACGCGGTCGCGGCGCAACTGGCAAAGACCATGCGCACGCGGCTCACGCGGCGCGATCTGGCGCGGCGGCGCGGCTATCGGCTCGATCTGCGCCGGACGATCCACAGCAATATCAGCCATGGCGGTGTGCCGATCGCGCTGGTGAAGCGGCAGCGCAAGGAAAAGCCGCTGCGGCTCGTGATGCTGCTCGACGCCTCCGGCTCGATGAGCATGTACACCGGCGTGTTCCTGCGCTTCATCCACGGCGTGCTGGACGAATTTCGCGAGGCCGAGGCGTTTTTGTTTCACACACGGCTGGCGCATGTCTCCGACGCCATGAAGGAAAAGGACGCCGCGCGCGCGCTCGACCGGCTCTCGCTGCTGGCGCAGGGCGCCGGCGGCGGCACCAAAATCGGCGAGAGCCTGCAGACCTTCAACCGCTGGCACGCCGCGCGCGTGATCCATTCGCGCACCGTCGTGATGATCGTGTCCGACGGCTATGAGACCGGCGACGCCGCACTGCTCGGCCGCGAGATGGCGGCGCTGGGCCGCCGCTGCCGCCGCATCGTCTGGCTCAATCCGATGATGGCATGGCAGGGCTATGCGCCCGAAGCCGCCGGCATCAAGGCGGCATTGCCGCATGTCGATCTCTACGCGCCGGCCAATACGCTCAAAAGCCTGACCGCGCTCGAACCGTATTTGGCGAAGCTATGAGAATTGAGATGAGATCAAGCCGGGCTGTTCACTTCACCTCTCCCATCGGGAGAGGTCGCGCCGAAGGCGCGGGTGAGGGGTTACGCTCTCTCGTGAGTGCAGCGCCCCCTCACCCGGCGCTAACGCGCCGACCGCTCCCCGGTGGGGAGAGGTGACCGATAGAGACACACCGATGACCGCGCATGTCGAAGTGATGGACCTGGTCGCGCAGATGAAGGCCGCCGAGCAGGCGTTCGTGCTGGCGACGGTGGTGCGCACGGTGTCGGTCACCGCGGCGAAAGCCGGGGCCAAGGCGATCATCCGGCCCGACGGCACCATCGTGGCGGGCTGGATCGGCGGTGGCTGCGCGCGGGGCGCGGTGCTGAAGGCGGCGCGCGAGGCGCTGGCCGATGGCGAGCCGCGCATGGTGTCGGTGCAGCCGGAAGATCTGCTGGCCGAACTCGGCGTCCAGCCCGGCGAGAACCGAGACGGCATCCGCTTCGCCAGCAATTTATGCCCGAGCAAAGGCACCATGGATATTTTCGTCGAGCCGGTGTTGCCGCATCCGTCGCTGGTGATTTTTGGCGCCAGCCCGGTCGCGATGTCGCTGGCGGCGCAGGCGCGGCAGCTCGGCTATCACGTCACGTTGGCGGCGCCGGCGGCCGATCTCGTGGCGGTGCCCGACGCCGATGCGCTGGTCGATGGCTTTGCGCCGGGAAAACTGCATCAGGCGCGGCGCTTCATCGTCGTCTCGACCCAGGGCAAGGGCGATGAGGCCGCGCTGCGCGCGGCGGCCGCGACGCCGGCCGAATATCGCGCCTTCGTCGGCAGCCGCCGCAAGATGGCGGCGCTGCGCGAAAAACTCGTCGCGCAGGGCGTCGACGCCGGCGCGATCGACCGGGTCAAGGCGCCCGCCGGACTCGATCTCGGCGCCATCACGCCGGAAGAAATCGCGATGTCGATTTTGGCCGAAATCACCGTCGAGCGCCGCCGCGGCCAGCGCGTCCCCCCGAAATAACCTTCAGCCAGGAATCCCACCATGCAGATGAATGACAGCCAGCGTATCCCGGCATCCAGGGACAAGGTGTGGGCGGCGCTCAACGATCCCCTGATCCTGAAGCAATGCATTCCCGGCTGTCAGTCGCTCGAGATGACCTCGCCGACCGAGATGACCGCGACCGTCGTGTTCAAGGTTGGCCCGGTGAAGGCGACTTTTGGCGGCAAGGTGACGCTGTCCGATCTCGATCCGCCGAACGCCTATCGCATCTCGGGCGAAGGCTCCGGCGGCGTCGCCGGTTTTGCCAAGGGCGGCGCGACGGTGCGGCTCGAAGCCGAAAGCCCCGACGTCACGATCCTGCACTACGAGGTCGACGCCCAGATCGGCGGCAAGCTGGCGCAGCTTGGGTCCCGCCTGATCGATTCCACCGCGAAGAAACTGGCGGGCGAGTTTTTCAAGTCGTTCGGCGACGTTGTCGGCGGGGTGGCAGAGGCTCCCGCGGAAGCGGCGCCAAAGGGCTGGTTGGGCAGGCTGACTGGCGCGGCCTAGCAATCGTCATTGCGAAGGGTGCGCGACGCCGCAACGCGGGCAGTGCAGCAAGCCTGAATGACAAGCCTAAATGATAATGCGCGATCCGCCTGAATCGCTTGTCAGGGTGCAACCGCAGCGACATACTTTCGCGCGGACAAATGACTGGCATCGTGCAGCGCTTGAAAGCCGCCGAGAGTGCGGAGCGGAAGCGAGCGCGCGTCTCTTTTCTGTTTCTGAAATCTCAACCGGCGGCCCTGGCCGTCCCAACAGTGCTGCCCAGACGGCGACGACGGCCGCGCAGCTTGACACATGGAGAATGAATTGACGTAAACCACAGGGAGCAACGCCTATGACAATGACGGCTGAAATGCCCGGCCAGGTGCCGTGGTGGAAAGAGCCTACCAAGGATCAATGGGTCGCCTGGATTGCCGCCTGGCTCGGCTGGACCCTCGATGCGTTCGACTTCACCATCTTCCTCCTGATCATGGTGCCGATCGCGGAATCCTTCCACGTTTCGCTGATCGAGGTGACAGCGGTTTTCACCATCACATTGTGGTTGCGGCTGGTGGGCGCGGTCGGCTCCGGCTGGCTCGCCGATCGCATCGGACGCAAGACGCCGCTGATGATCTCGATCCTGTGGTACTCGGTCTGCAATCTTCTTGCCGGCCTCGCGCCGAGTTTCGCGTGGCTCTTCCTGTTCCGTGCGCTGCTCGGCATTGGCATGGGCGCGGAGTGGCCCGCCGGCGCTGCGCTCGCCATGGAATCCTGGCCCGCCCGCTCTCGCGGTCTGATGAGCGGCGTGCTGCAGGGCTCCTGGAGCATCGGCTTCCTGCTGTCGAGCCTCGCTTATGGGCTGCTCTACGACAGCATCGGCTGGCGCGGGCTCCTGATCCTCGGTGTGCTGCCGGCTTTGGCGGTCGTTTGGATCCGCGTTTATGTGAAAGAACCAAAAGTGTGGGTGGAGAACCGCCGCATTCAACGCGAGCAGCATCGGGAATTCCGTGCGCCGCTGCTCGATATCTTCCGCCTGCGCATGCTGCCCAACACGCTGATGGCGTGCCTGTGGATGGCGAGCGGTTTCGTGATCTACTATTCGGTCTACGGTATGTTTGCCACCCACCTGCAGAAGGACCTGCATCTGAGCCCCGGCATGGTGGCGATGCCGATCGCGCTGGCCAACCTGATCGCGTTCCTGGCGAGCGGCTTCTGGGGCCATGTCGCCGACGTGCTGGGGCGCAGATGGGCAATGATCATCCCGGCTGCGATCGGCGCCCTGATCACGCCGTTCTATCTGCTGTTCGATTCCTACCCAATGGTGGCCGGCGCCTTCATCGTGCAGGGCGCCTTCCTCGGCGCGATCTACGGACAGAATCCGGCTTACCTGAGCGAGCGCTTCCCGACCGAGGTACGGGCGACCGCGTCGGGCTTCTGTTATCACCAGGGCGCGATCTGGGCCGGCTTCACCGGGCCTATACTGACTTACTTCGCGGCGGGCCAGCCGATGGGCTTCACCATTCCGATGCTGGTCGCGACGACGGGAGCTGCGATCATCTTCGTCATTACGCTGCTCTACAGCCCGGAAACCAGGGGCAAGGAGTTGGTGGCGCAGATTACCCTGGTGGAGCAGCCCGCGGAATAATGGCGGGAGCGCAGCTCGCGGCAGGAAAGCAACGGACATTGGACCTCGCCTCGACGTCCGATGTGCCGGCTTGAGGACAGCCATCACCGGGCGCCTGCTCGGACCCGGTGGAGTAACCCGTCGCACCGGCCTTCACCGGCCGATTGGCATGACTGGCCTGCGGCACGCCGCGATTGAGCGATAACGCGACCCCGTACGAATTCAGCGCGTGATTGGCGCGAAAAAGCAAATGGATGGCGCGCAATAACAAGATTCGACGCGGCACATCTGCAAAGCGTGCCGCCGCAATGACCAATAATGATTACTATCTGTTTACATCCCGGCGTGGACACCATCCTGAACGCTGGAGCTGGGAAATACGCCGCAAGAGCAAACCGATGGGCGTCAAGATGACGGCGGACGGGTTCAAATCCGATTACGCCGCGCAAACCGCCGGGAAGCGAGTACTGGCTGAGTTTCTGGTCGATCTGGCCAAGGAAGAAAAACGGACCCGCAAATAACCGCGGTTCAGTAACCCAGCGCCAGTCCGGTGCCGCCACGCGGGTCGTTCGCGCCGTAGAACCTGTTCCGGGCGATCGGCGTTCCCGCCAAACTCGGCGCACCCACCATGATCGCGGCGACGTGGTTGGCCGGCGGCTGATCCGCGAGCCGGTGCCCCATGCTCTCCAGTACCCGGCGTGTGTCAGGCGAAACGGCGTATCGCTCGGTGTTGGTCACATCCGGCAGCCACTGCTGATGGATGCGCGGGGCATCGACGGCTTCCTGAACGTTCATCTGGAAATCGACGACATTGAGGATGGTTTGCAGGACGGTCGTGATAATCTTAGCTCCGCCCGGCGTGCCGAGAACGAGGACGGGCTTGTCGTCTTTGGTGATGATCGTCGGGGTCATCGAACTTCGAGGGGCCTTGCCCGGCGCGATGGCATTCGCGTCTCCCTGGACAACCCCGTTAGCGTTCGCCGCACCGGGGTTTGGCGTGAAATCGTCCATTTCGTCATTCATCAGCACGCCGGTGCCTGACGCAACGACCCGTGCGCCGAACCAGTCATTGAGCGTAGTGGTCATCGACACGGCGTTGCCCGCATCGTCGATGATCGAGAAGTGCGTCGTGTTGCTTCCTTCGTGCGGCGCAACACCCTGTTTGATATCGGCTGAGATTCCGGCCTTGTCCGGCTTTATCGTGTCCCGGATCCTCGCTGCATACCGCTTGTCGATCAGCTTTCCGATGGGAACGCTGACGAAATCCGGATCGCCCAGCAGACCGCTTCGATCGGCGAAGGCGTGGCGCATCGCCTCTATTTCGTAATGCAGCGCCTGCGCCGATCCCCAACCCAGCTCGTGGAGTTGATACCCCTCCAGAATGTTCAGTATCTCGCAGATGGCAACGCCGCCCGAGCTCGGCGGCGGTGCCGAGATCAAATGATAGGACCGGTAATCGCACTCGACGGGTGCGAGCTCACGGGTCGCGTAGCGATCCAGATCGTCCTGATCGATGATTCCGCCGCCTGTCCGGCTGAATCGACGATGGCCGCCCCCGTGCTGCCCTTGTAGAATCCGTCGGCGCCCTGGTCTTTGATCGAACGCAAGGTGCCCGCAAGGTCACGCTGCACCAGCCTTTGGCCGGCCACAAAAGGCTGTCCTTCACTGAGAAAAATCTCGCCGGTAGCTGAAAATCTTTTGAAATCCTCGATCGCGGTCGCGAGCATGTCGATGTCGCCCTGATCCAGAATGAATCCATCCTCCGCCAGTTCGATCGCCGGCTCGATCAACGTGGCCAGCTCCAACGTCCCGTACTTTTTTCGCGCATATTCGAGACCGGACACCGTGCCGGGGACGCCGACCGCCAGCCAGCCGACCGTACTCAGGCCCTTGATGATGTTTCCGTCCTTGTCCAGATACATGTCCCGGCTCGCCGCCCGCGGCGCCTTTTCGCGAAAATCGAGAAAAGTCTTTCGGCCATCGGCAAACCGGATCGTCATGAAGCCGCCGCCGCCCAGATTACCGGCGGCCGGATAGACCACGGCCAGGGCATATCCTACCGCGACAGCCGCATCGATCGCATTGCCGCCGCGCTTGAGAATGTCGACGCCGATCCTGGTCGCCAAATGCTGCGCACTGACCACCATGCCCTTTTCAGCGGCCACCGGTGCCGCCGAGGCGGCGTTGGCCACGGGAACCACCACCAGTGACCAAACGCAGGCAACCAGCAGGCAGGCCCCCGTCAACGCTCCAAAGATGTTAATCCGGCCTGGCCAGATTTTCTTTGGCCGAGTTTTCCCCGGCCGATTTTTCAATTCGGCGCCTGAAACCAGCAAAGGCATGCAAATCTTCTCTCTCCTGTTCAGCGTCGCCCGGCCGCGAACCCATACTGAAGTCTAGTCAATTCCGCTGACTTGTTCCTGTTAATTCGGTATCTTGCGCAGAGGCCCGCCGGCCATGCGGGTTTCGCGTTCTTGACGGGATGACATTCAAATGCTTCTTGCGCGCCGCTTTGCTGCCGTTGCGACGGCATTCTTGCCCCTGTTTTTCGCAACGGCGTTCCCGGCCGTGGCGGCATCCGACAGTTGCGCCAACCCGGCCGAGATCACCGTCCTGCCGTCGCCGCGGTCGCCCTGGACCGGCGCGCCGCTGCGCGTCATGGTCGTCGCCGAGAAGCCGGTCGACGGCACATTGTCGCTGATCGCGCCGGATGGCAGCGTCGCGGTCAAGCCGTCCGACCGGCGCGGCGGGCCGCCTTACTCCTGGTTCGCCGAGGTCGCAGCACCTGCCGCCGGCACCTGGCATGCAAAGCTTGATCGCGGCGGTGCATCGGCGGAGTGCGCCCCGGTCACCCGCGACATCGTCGTCAGCGCGCGCAAGCCGGAACCGGTGCGCATCCCGGCGGGAAGCATCTGGCAGGTGACCAATAGCTGGAACAGCACCAACGAAGCGCTGTTCTCGGCATGGATCGAAAAACTGTTCGACGCGCCGATCGACCAGGATCTGTCCTGGAAGGCCTGGCACGAAGTGCTGCGCGACCAGTCCCGCAATTTCCTGTTCAACTATCTCGGCCGCGGCGAGGACAATGCGAAGAGCGGCCTTCGCCCCGACTGCGCCGACTTCGTCTACTTCCTGCGCGCCTATTTTGCATTCAAGATGGGACTGCCGTTCGGCTATACCAACTGCTCGCGCGGCGTCGGCGGCAGGCCGCCGCAATGCTACCAGTGGTTCGACGTCGAGCATCCCGAGGTCACGCGTCCGCCCCCGCCGCCCGAAAAAGATACAGCCCCGGAGGCGGCCGACGCCGCACCGCCCGCGCAGACTCCCGGCCTGCTGGGTTTGTTTGGCCGGTCGCCGCCGCCTGCCGACCCATCCGCAACGCCGGCTGCGAAGCCGGTGCCGGCGCCGCCGAAGCGCCCGACCAATTTCGGCGAATATCTGCGCGACGTCGGCGACGTCGTCCATACCGGAGCCGTGCGCGCGGGCGACGACAACGCCGATTTCTACACCGTGGCGCTGACCCAACAGTCGCTGCGCCCGGGGACGGTGTACGGCGATCCCTACGGCCACGTGCTGATGCTGGTGCATCGCGTGCTGGAAGCGAACGGCACGCCGGGCGTGTTCCTGGCCGTCGACGCCGAGCCCGATGGGTCGATCACGCGAAAACGTTTCTGGCGCGGCAATTTCCTGTTCGCGCATGAACCATCGCTTGGCAGCCCCGGCTTCAAGCATTTCCGTCCGATCGTGCGCGACAAGAACGGTCCGTTGCGGCGGCTGAGCAACGCCGAAATCGCCAAGAATCCGCAATTCGGCGATTTCTCACCCGAGCAGTCGCAAATCTCCGTCGAGGAATTCTACGATCGCATGGATGACGTGATGTCGCCGGAGCCGCTCGATCCGCAAGCCGCGATGACCGACGCGATCGCGAGCCTCTCCGAACAGATCAGGACGCGCGTCACGGCGGTGGAAAACGGCCGAAAATATCAGGCCAAAGCTACCGGCGACGCCACCATGCCGGATGGTGCTGCGATCTTTGCGACCTCCGGCGCCTGGGAGGATTTTTCGACCCCGGCGCGCGATTTTCGGGTGTTGATCGCGATCGACGTGGTGCGCGGATTTCCCGATCGTTTTGCGCGCCGGTCGGACCGCTACGCGATACCGCCCGGCAAGAGCGTGGCCGATATGAAGAACGAATTGCAGGGCGTGCTGGCGTCCGAATTGGCCTCGCGGAAAATCTCCTATACCCGCAGCGACGGCTCGCAATGGACGCTGTCGGTCAAGGACGTGGTCGACCGGGCGGTGGATTTCGAGATGGCCTACAACCCCAACGACTGCGTGGAGTTGCGATGGGGGGCGCCCGAAAACAGCGAGGAGGCCTCGACATGCAAGCGTCACGCGCCGGCCGCGCAGCGTGCGAAGATGTCGGAATACCGCCCCTGGTTCCGCGACCGCCACTGGCCGGCACACAGCTGATGGTCCGGGCTTGCCGATAGACACCATCCGGTCGCGCCGAACGTCGATGTCGAAGTTTGGCACGTCCCGGGATGGCGTCAACGGCGGAACGAACCGACGCAAATGACCCCGCAACGGACATCGAAGCTCCGGATTTGCTTGATCTAGGTCAAGGTCACTGTGGCCTCGTCAGTTAGGGCTCAAAACCCAACAGGAGGTTGTGATGATTGAAAAGATCGAATTCGGAAGTGATTTCGCGTCGAAGGGTTTTTTCCCTGCTCGGGCTCGTGATTGCGTCGGGCCTCGCGGTCCCGGCGACGCTGATGACCGCAACGGATGCCGAGGCCCGCGTTGGTCAGCCACTCTCCCCCGTGAGCGTTGCAGGCGCGGCTCGGCGTGCCGACCGGCGCGGCTACAAGAAGAAAAAGATGAAAGCATCGCCGGAAAAGACCGAACCACCCAAGTAGCCGCAACCCAGCGAAGAGACAGGCGGAGCGCGTGATGGGCCACCAAGGGTGGCCCATTGCGTACTGAATGTCCCCCGAGCGTCGCCGCTTAAGGCATTTTTCGGAGATGCCGGGCGCAGTCACCGCACGCCCCCGTTTCGGGGCGGTCCGTTATGGCTCCGGGAGTTCCGATGAAGTTGTTTGTCGCACTCTTGATCGTGATTGGCGCGGGCCTGAACCCGGAGCCTGCAGCCGCCGAGAAATCCTCCAGTTTGCGGGCGGATCGGATTCAAATTTCCTATGTACCGCCCAAGAATTCAGCCCATGAACCCCTATTTCAACTGCTGAAGGAACGGCAAACTCTCGAGAAATTCAAAGGTCTTTTAAGCCCATTGCGTCTGCCGCGTGCGCTCCTGTTGAAGGTCGAGGGATGCGATGGAGAATCCAACGCCTGGTATGGAGATGACGCCGTCACGGTCTGCTACGAATACCTCGAAGACATCCTGCAGAACGCTCCCAGGGAAACGACGCCGGCGGGCGTCACCCGAACGGACGCCATCATGGGGCCGACCCTCGAAGTGTTCCTGCACGAGACTGGCCACGCAGTGTTCGATTATCTCTCCGTGCCGATTTTGGGACGCGAGGAAGACGCGGCAGATCAGTTTGCCGCATACATCCTCTTGCAGTTCGCCGAGAGTGATGCGCGGAGACTGATTTACGGAGTAGCTTACTCGTACAACATTGACGCATCCAAACCGAGCACCAAAAAGAATCCTTTCGCTGACGAGCACGGCCTTCCGGCGCAGCGCTTCTACAACGTGTTGTGCATGGCATACGGAGCAGATTCCAAGCTGTTCGCCGATCTCGTGGACAAGGGATATCTACCCAAGGAAAGAGCCGAGGGTTGTGCCGACGAGTACGATCAGGTCATCAGGGCGCTGAACAAGCTCATCGGCCCCTATATCGATCAGACGCGGGCCAAACAGGTGAGAGCCAGGCAATGGCTGAGGTTTGATGTGCAGTGATCGCTGTGACAATCCGACGCCGGGCTTATGGGCGCTGATGTGTGTTCCTGGCACTTTTCGGACATGCCGACACAGCCTGACGATGTCAGGGGGAAAGCAGACATCCCGCCGCAAGGCCGCGACTTCCGTTTCAGACCCGACTGAGACATCAGCCACGCTTGTTTGCTGATATCGACTCGCTGGATTCCGTCACGGATGCTTTTTCACCGCTTGGTCCCTACTTCAGCCATTTCTATCGAATACTTCTGGAACAGGGCGATCCGCTTGCTTGTGAATTCTGCAATGACGCTGAGAATTTCAAAGGGCGACCTAATCGTCGCAAACCTCTGGGCGAATTCAAAAGTCAATTGCATGTTGGCTTGCGCCATTTCCAGTAGGTTTGCTTGATAAGTCCGCACGCTTGCCGTGGCCGAAGAAAAAACAAACCCCTTCTTTGAATCGTTATCCGTCATCGTCTGTTTGCAGTCATCTTGTAAGGCTGTCGCCGGTTTCTCAACAAGGGGAGCCTCTTGTTTTGAGTTGTTATGACGCTCAGGGGACGATTTAGTCGAGCCTGCCGCAACCGAGCGTAGGGGGCTGTCTTTCGGGCTTCTTATAATAGCCTGCTTGGCCCGTTGGGCGGCTATTTTCGTGTTGTGGGCGTGCTTTGACGCCGTTGCCGGTTTACGTTTGCTCATCTGACACTCCAAGGGATGATTGGGCGACCACAACGATCATTTGTGTGCAGCGACAACATGCTGAGTAGTCTAACGTTCCAACGCAGGTTAATTCATCGCATAGGCTGATCAGGAAGTTCGGCGATGTGCCCAACGACCTGAATGCGTTGTGAGGTGAGTGTGCGATTTGCCTTCATTTAACTTTTCCGATGTGAGCAATATTGACCACCGACTCCGCCAGTCGGAAGAGCATGCTGGCTTCATCACCGTCCCTCATATCGTCGCCTGCCGATGACTGAGAGTGTTCCGCTCCCGCCCAACGCAGGGAAGCCTCATGCCCGAAACCTATAGTCATATCGGCCCGTCTTTGCTTCCCATCCAACGGCCCCGCTGCCCTTGGTGTCAGGGACGGATGATGCTGTCCCGGATCGAACCTGGTCCCGCCCATTCCGACTTTCTGACGTTCGAATGTCCGAAGTGCGAGCATGTCCAAAAGATGGTTGTCGGGGACCCGATGAAGGCAATCAACACGGGTTGGACGGCAGGGGGCCTCAAGGCTCCCGAGTAAAGGCGGTAAGACCATCTCACATGGAAAGAATGCGAGCCGGACTTCTCTTAGTGCGGCATGGATCGCCATTCACGCCGTGGCGCTTCTTAGATGACGGCCTCAGTTCCCCCGAGCTGGGCCGTTTCTTGTCAGCCCTTTAATTTTGAAAATTGAGCAATATTGACCAGCAATGTCGGAACTCGGAGGCGCATGCTGGTTCCATCATCGCTCCACCTTCGGCATCCATCGGTGACAGAGAGATCGGTAATGCTCCCGCCCCAGGGGAAGCGTCATGTCATCCATCCAACCGAATCCACTATACAGCCGCTCAGAGATCGGAATTCTTCCGTGTTCCAAGTGCGGCAAGCCCATGCGGTTGGCTTGTATCGAGCCAACGGAACCCGGGCATGAAGTCCGCACCTTCGAGTGTTCGGAATGCAAAACGACTGGGAGTTTTCCAGTTGCGATCTAGTCGCCAATAGTCAGCTTTTGCGACTGTTTTGTTGCGGCTCTGTCATCGCGCGGCACTTTTATTTCGGAACGTCGACGACTTGAGTGCTAAGGTAAGCGTCCCACGCGCGGGGACGAAACTGGACATGCCAAACACGACCAATCAGGCTGCATTTGATCCCAAGACGTTTCTCGCCATCGTGGGCGAGGGCAAGACCATCCTTGAATTTCGTAAGGACCAGATCGTCTTCGCCCAGGGAGATGCGGCAGACACCGTCTTTTATATTCAAAAAGGACGGGTCAAGGTTATTGTCATATCCGAACAAGGCAAGGAGGCGGTGGTCGGGATTTTCGGATCCGGCCAGTTCTTCGGCGAAGGCTGCATGAACGGTCATTCGCTGCGCATTGCGACCACGACCACGACCGCGATGGAAGACTGTCTGGTCACCGCTATCACGAAGACGGCGATGCTCGCTGTACTTCACGAACAACCGAAGTTTTCCGAGATGTTCATGGCGTATTTGCTGACCCGCAACAGCCGTATTGAAGAGGATCTGATCGACCAGCTCTTCAATTCGAGCGAAAAACGGTTGGCGCGCCTACTGCTTCTGCTTGCGAATTTCGGCAAGGAAGGCAGCCCTCAACCGATTATTCCCAATATCAGCCAAGAGACGCTTGCTGAAATGATCGGTACGACCCGATCCCGCGTAAGCTTCTTTATGAATAAGTTCCGTAAGCTTGGCTTCATCGGCTACAACGGAAGAATAGAAGTCAACAGTTCACTATTGAATGCGGTCTTGTACGACAAACCCGAGATCAAGCGCGAACCGTAATAACGACTGGACCTGCTCGTGACTGAGTTGGTTGTTGGCACGAAACGGACAAGCCGGGCCGGTCCGTTGATTGGGGTTGATCGGAAGTGGCTGGCCTGGGATCAAACCGGCCCGATCGACCCATCCGGATTTGGCCCTGGCCCAACATCAACCCGCCGTGCTTTGATGAATTGGGCTGACGTTCCGGCTTCAGGGCTTTTTCGCGGTGGAGAGACGATTGGCAGAAGCGCGCATGAAAGACCGCGAGGACGATTCCGGTTTGGCTGGCAAGGTCGCGATCGTCAGTGGCGGCGGCGCCGCGGGGGATGGTATCGGCAACGGCCGGGCTGCGGCGATCCTGCTGGCGCGCGCCGGCTCAAAAGTGGTGGTGGCCGATCTCGATCCTGGGCTTGCCGGGCGCACGGTCGAGATGATCGAGGCCGAGGGTGGCAGCGCGGCAGCAGTGGCCTGCGACGTCACGAGCGAACCCGAATGCAAACGGTTGGTCGAGGCCGCCGTCGACCGCTGGGGCCGGCTCGACTTTCTCGACAACAATGTCGGCATCGGTAGCCGCGGCAGCGTCGTCGACGAGAAGCCCGAGGAATACCGGCGCGTGATGCAGGTCAACGTCGAGACCATGTTCCTGCTTTCGAAACACGCCATTCCCGCCATGATCACGACCGCCAGGGGCGGCGCAATCGTCAACATCTCGTCGATCTCGGCCCTGCGGCCGCGCGGACTCACCACCTACACGACCTCGAAGGCCGCGGTGATCGGACTGACCCAGGCGATGGCGGTCGATCACGGCCGCGACAACATCCGGGTCAACTGCATCTGTCCGGGTCCAGTGTACACGCCGATGGTCTACGCCCGCGGCAACGGCATGAGCGAGGCCGCGCGCGCCCAACGCGCCAACGCCTCGGTATTGAAGACGGAAGGTACCGGCTGGGACATCGGCCAGGCCGTGAAATTCCTGCTCAGCGACCACGCCCGCTATATCACCGGCCAGGTGCTGGTGGTCGACGGCGGCGTCACGCTGCAAGGTCCGGAACGCGATTCGCGCGGTCATTGATCACGGCGCGGCACGGTAGGCGGATGAGCCGGCGCGGCTTATCCACCGTCATTGCGAGGAGCGTAAGCGACGAAGCAATCCAGACTTGCTTCGCCGCGCGATGGATTGCTTCGCTTCGCTCGCAATGACGCGGGTACGCAATTGCGTAGCCCGCAAGCGAAAATCAGGATTTGGCCTTGCCGTCCTTGGCGTTCACCGCCACGGCGGCTTCGGTCGTCAGCAGCAGGAACGTAAACGTCTCCTGGAGATAGAGGCGGACCGTCTTGTCGTCATGGCTGAGATAGCCGATCGATACGTCCTCGCCGATATGAAGGGCAAAATCGCCGCCGCGCGTCGTCAGCACGAATGCGCCGTTGATGGCGGGCGCCCAGATGATTTCGCCGTCGACGAGCTCCTTGATGTGCCGCAGCACTGGATAGCCGTGATCGCTGCTCTCGCTCAGCGCGGTATAGGCATCGGCGCCCAACAACACCGAGTAGGGGCCGTTGACGCCCTGAAGCCTGAGTTCGCTGAGCGCCTGGGCAATGACGTCGGGATAGGCCCGCACATCGGGCGGAAGGGTCAGCACCGGATTGCTGGTGCCCTCGCGGATGCCGCCGATGCCGGCGGCGGCGTAGCCCTCGAAGATGGCGCGGTCCTCGGCAAAGGCCAACAGCCGCGCGGCGTCCTTGGCGGGCTGCCAATCAGAATTGCTGGCGCCGCGCTCGACGTCATCGATCTGCTGGCGATCGAGCTCGAAGGGCACGCGCAGTTCGACCAGCGGCTTGACTTCGCGCTGTCGCGCCACGATGCCGTCTCCGGGGGCTGCGACATTGCGCAGATGGCCGGTGCCGATGGCGGAAAGCGCCATTCCACCCGGCCCATGGACGTCGACGACGCGCCGCGCGGCAAGGTAGCGCTTGATGGTGCGCGACGTTTCCTCCTCGATCTCCGACCATGCGGCGTCGGATATCGGGGCAAGCTCGCGGTGAAGATTATTCATGACGCAGGATCTCCTTTGAGCGAACCAATGTCGAGCGAACCCTCGCGCCGCGGCTCCGGCTTTGGCGCGGCGGCGGCCGGCTCCGGCGCGAGTCCCGCAGCCTGATCGTCGGGGATGTTTTCCAAAAACGTCGCCGATGGCACGAAGAACAGATTGCCGGTTTTGGCAACGCTGAAATCGAGCAGGCGATCGTAATTGCCGGGAGGCTGGCCCACGAACATGTTTTCGAGCATCTGCTCGATGGTTTGCGGCGAGCGCGCGTAACCGATGAAATAGGTGCCGAATTCCTTTTCGGCGACGTGGCCGAACGGCATGTTGTCGCGGATGATCTTGATTTCCTTGCGATCGACCACGACCTTGGCGAGCGCGTTGTGGGCGTATGCAGGCTTTACGGCGTCATCGAGCTCGATGTCGGAAAGTTTTGTGCGGCCGATAATGCGTTCCTGCGTTTCCGCAGGCAGCGCATTCCAGCCGGCCAGATCGTGCAGGTATTTTTGCACGATCACGTAAGCGCCGCCGGCAAAGGCTGTGTCTTCGGCCCCGATATAGGCGGCATCGATGGCGGCCTGTGCGGCCGGGTTTTCCGTTCCGTCGACAAAGCCGAGCAGGTCGCGGTCGTCGAAATAACGGAAGCCGTGCACCTCGTCGACCGGCGAAACCGCGCCGCCAAGCCGGGTCATGATCTGGGTCGCGAGCTCGAAACAGAGGTCCATGCGTTTGGCGCGAATGTGAAACATCAGATCGCCCGGGGTCGCCACCGCCTGGCGCGGGCCGGACTGGATTTCCCGGAACGGATGCAGTTCGGACGGGCGCGGCTGGCCGAACAGCCTGTCCCAGGCGTCGGATCCGATCCCCATCACGCAGGACAGGTTGCCCTCGATGTCGCGGAAGCCGACCGCACGGACCAATGCCGGCAGGTCGCCGCAGAACGACCGGATGGCCGCTTTGTTCGCCGTGCCGGGGTTGATCGTGACCACCAGAAAGATCGCGGCGCGGGTCAAATCCTGGACCACGAGCTGGGACACTGGAGCTGGGCCGGACGCGGTCATTGGACCGGCTCCGTTCGTCGTGCCGCGCTACAAGAAACCATTTGTCACGTGCCTGATCTGTATCTGTGCGGGATTGCCCTGCCGCCTGCGTGCACCATCGGTCTGAGACCGACGGCGCCGCGGCACTGTATCGGCAGTCGGGCCCCGGTTCAAATACGGGCGTGTCATACCGCTGTCGCGCGGAGCGACCGAATCCCGCTTGGTCGGCCGGCGCTTTCGGCTAAGCTCACGGCATCAATTCACCACGAAAGAGTGATCGCACATGACCGGGCAGGATTCGTCGGATTGGCTTGGCCTTTCGGGCCGCGTTTGCGTGGTGACGGGCGGCGGAGGCGGCATCGGCCGCGCCACGGCCACAAGCTTCGCGCGGGCCGGCGCCCGTGTCGCGGCGATCGATCTCGACGAACGCGGCCTGGAGGTCACGGACGCAGAGTTGCGTAAACTGGGCAGCGGCCATGTCGTGACACGTTGCGACACCACCAGCGTCGAGAGTGTCACGGCCGCAGCGGAGATAATCGAGAAATCGCTGGGACCGTGCAGCGTGCTGGTCAACACCGCCGCGGTGTTGCGGCCCGGCGGGCTGGACACCCTGTCGCTGGCCGAATGGAACGCGGTTCTCGCCGTCAACCTGACCGGCTATTTTCTCTGCGCCCAGAGTTTTGGCCGGCAGATGCGATCACTCGGGCGCGGCAGCCTCGTCCATATCGCGTCGATCGCGGGCAGTCACGCCCAGGGGCAGAGTGGCGCCTACAGCGTCAGCAAGGCCGGCGTCATCATGCTGTCGCGCCAGCTTGCCAATGAATGGGGCCCGCACGGCATCCGCAGCAACGTCGTCAGCCCCGGCCTCGTCGTCACGCCGATGAGCCAGTCGTTCTACGACACGCCCGGCGTCACCGAACGGCGCAAGGCCGTCGTGCCCGCGCGCCGGATCGGCATGCCGCAGGACATGGCCGATGCCATCCTGTATCTGGCCAGCGACCGCGCCTCCTATGTCAACGGCGACGAGATCATCGTCGACGGCGGCTACGCCAACATGCTGATGAATTTGGTGCCGCGGCCGGGGTTTGAGTGACGAGGCGGCTGGCGAGGAGGTCAGGGTGCCGGTCGACTTCCGCTTCTCTCTCCCATTCGAGACATTAGGCCTAGCCCGATCGCCTCCCATCATGGTTTGATGCGCGATATCTTCCGAAGGGAGAAGTCGTTGGTCGACGAGCGGGTTCAACGGAGGCTGGCGGCTATCCTGGCCGCGGACGTCGTCGGGTTTTCCTCGTTGATGGAGCGCGACGAAGAGGGCACGTATGCCCGCGTCGGCCGGCTGCGGCGCGAGTTGATCGAGCCGCGCCTTGCCGAACATCATGGACGGATGATCAAGACCACCGGCGACGGCTTCTTGGCCGAGTTCGCCAGCCCGATCGCGGCCCTGCGGTGCGCCATCGCCATCCGGGACGATCTGAACAGCGATCCCGGCCCACTCCGGATGCGGATCGGTCTCAACCTTGGCGATGTCATCGTCGAGGAGAGCGGCGACGTCTACGGCGAAGGGGTCAATGTGGCCGCACGGCTGGAAGCCCTCTGCGATCCCGGGGGTATTCTGATATCGGGGAAAATCCATAGCGAAGTCGACGGCAAGGTCGAGGCGGCGTTCGAGGATCGCGGCGAGCAGCCGGTCAAGAACCTGTCGCGGCCGGTTCGCATCTATGCGGTGCGTCCGGCCGGCGTGACCACGGCGCCGGCCGCCACGGCTCCAGCCATCGAAGTCAGGAAACCGCTGCAACTTCCCGACAAGCCCTCGATCGCCGTGCTGCCGTTCGCGAACATGAGCGGCGATCCGGAGCAGGAATATTTCGCGGATGGCATGGTGGAAGACATCATTACCGCGCTGTCGCGGTTCAAGTCGCTGTTCGTGATCGCCCGCAATTCGAGCTTCACCTACAAGGGCAAGGCGGTCGACATCAAGCAGGTCGGCCGCGAACTCGGCGTGCGCTATGTGCTCGAAGGCAGCGTCAGGAAATCGGGTAGCCGCGTTCGCATCACGGGGCAGCTGATCGAGGCCGCAACGGACCGGCATTTATGGGCGGACAAATTCGACGGCGCGCTCGAGGACGTATTCGCGCTGCAGGACCAGGTGACCAGCAGGGTAATCGGTCTGATTGCGCCAAAACTCGAGCAGGCGGAGATCGAGCGGGCGAGGCAGAAGCCGACCGAGAGTCTCGACAGCTACGATTGCTTTTTGCGGGGCATGGCGCTGACGCACAAGCGAACGCTGGCGGAGGCGCGCGGGTTTTTCCGCAAGGCATATGAACAGGACCCCGAATACGGCCCTGCATTCGCGATGGCTGCGGCAACCCTGATGATGGAACAGGGGATCAGCGGCGTGCCGTTGACCGCGGAAAAGCGCGCCGAAGCCGTTCGGCTTGGTCATGTGGCGTGGAGAGTGGGCAACGACGACGCGTTTACATTGGCGAGGTCAGGGCATGTGCTGACCTATCTCGGCGGCGAGTATGATCGGGGTGCGTCGATGGTCGAGCAGGCGGTCGAGCTCAATCCGAATCTCGCGATTGCCTGGTACAGTCGCGGATGGGTCAGCATGATGTGTGGTGACGCCGAGCGCGCGATCGAGAGTTTTGACCGGATGATCAGGCTAAGTCCCCTCGACCCGCTGAGGATAAGCGCCTGGAACGGAAGTTCATTCGCGTGTTTTTGCCTTGGCCGGTACGAGGAAGGCTGCGCATCGGCGGCGAAATCAATTCAGGTCGTCGCAGATGCTCATACGCTGTGCGCCTACATCGTGAATGCCGTTGGCGCCCGACGGGTTGCCGAAGCCCAACAGGCGGCGGTGCGGCTATTGAAGTCACAGCCCGACTTCCGCGCGGCCCACGCGGAAGAGGCTTTTCCGACCCGCTCTTTGGACCTCCGCCATCAGATCATCGCGGCGCTGCGGGAGGCCGGCTTGCCGGGCTAGTCTGGTCGGCGGAGAAGTGATGACAAATGCTGCGGGCACGTCGAGCGTCGGGCTGATGCGCAAGTGAGGAGAAGACATGGCAATCACCGAAGACCAGGTAAACGCCGCTCAACAAGCTTGGTGCGACGGACTTGTTGAGACTGGCAAAATACATCAAACTGGCGGCGATGTCAGAGCCGCCGCCATAGCTCTCGTCAATGGTCTATATGACTACGCAGAGGGGGTCGTATTTTTCAAGCCGACAATGGCGCACGGAAAACACACGTTTCGAGACACTGCAAAAGGCGCCGTGTCGTATTTCGTGGGAAGAGATCCGGACTTTCCCGATGACAAGGGATTTGCCCTGAAGCCGTGGGCGCGGGTTTGGTATGACAACAACGCGGCAGAAAACGGCATCCAGATTCACGGAAACATCGCCATCACCATGGGGAATGTGTACCTGGCGGACTATCAGGGCAACGACATCATGGTCGACAAGACCTTTGTCTTTCGTCTTTGCCGCGACCAACAGCTCCGTCTTTGCGTGCACAAGTCTGCCTTGCCTTACTCTCCGACGAATTGATCAGTTTCCTTTCGTCCGGCGACGATACAGGCCGCGCGCGACGAGCACCAACCAGGGCAAGAGGGACCTGCGGGAGGGCTTCCAGATGTCACAATACGCCATTACGCGCGGCGACATTTTCGGTGGTTTGACCGCCGGCGTTGTGGCGTTACCGCTTTGCCTTGCGTTCGGTGTTGCATCCGGATTGGGCGCTGCCGCTGGTCTGTATGGCGGCATCATACTGGGTATTGTTGCCTCGCTTGCCGGCGGCACTGCGGTGCAGGTGTCCGGTCCGACGGCGCCGATGACCTTGATCTCGGCAGGCGTCGTCGCCGCGAACACGCTTCCGACAGGGCAAGTGAATCTCTCCAATGTCTTCGGCGTCTTCGTTCTTGCCGGCGCGTTGCAGGCCTTGTTCGGGATCGCAAGGCTCGGACGTTATGTTCGCTTTCTGCCTTATCCGGTGATCTCTGGCCTTATGACCGGCATCGGCATCATCATCATCATTCAGCAAATCTTTCCGGTCGCAGGGCTGGATTCGCCGTCCTCGAATCCCGTCGCGATTCTGCGATCCCTCAGGGACCTGCAATACGGCGTCCGCCCGGGCGCGGTGTTGCTCGCCGCGGCCACGGTCGCGCTGGCTTTCCTGCTGCCCCGCATGGTTTCCGTCGTTCCGCCGTCGCTCATCGCGCTCGTCACGCTCACGACCATCGCCGCGGTCTTCGGGATTTCGGCTCCGACCATTGGCGATATACCCGCAGGCCTGCCGCACTTCATCATCCCCGGCTTCGATCTTGCCGATCCGAAACTGATCATCACCGCGGCGTTTCAACTTGCCTTCCTGGGGTCGATAGACGCGCTCACGACATCGCTCGTCGCTGACAACATCACCAGGACGCATCACGACAGCAATCGGGAGCTTGTGGGACAAGGTGTGGGCAACATGGCTGCTGCGCTTTTCGGCGGAATCCCCGGGGCCGGCGCGTTCATGCGGACGGCGATCAATGTCAGGGCCGGTGGACGTCATCGTTCTTCGGGTGTCATACACGGTCTGTTCCTGCTCGCCGTCCTGCTCGGCCTGTCCGGCGTGGTGCGGTATATCCCCCATGCCGTTCTGTCGGGAATTCTGATCAGCGCAGGGTTGAGCATCGTCGATTATCGCAGTCTCGCCCATCTCCGGAGTGCCCCACGCGCTGACACCGGCGTCATGCTGCTCGTGGTCGCGTTGACGATTTTCACCGATCTGATCACCGCCGTGGGCATTGGCATGATCGCCGCCTCCTTGATCTTCGTGGCGTCGATTGCCGGGATCATGGAACAGAGGACGAAGCTCACGCTCATGGAAGATGAGCCATGGGCCGATGAAATCGAAATTCCGGAACAATTGAGAAACCGCCTGCTGATCAAGCACGTGGACGGCCCGCTGTTCTTTGGTTTTGCCCAGGCCCTTCGCAGGGTTTCTTCCCAGGCGACGGACGGAAGGATACTCTTGCTAAGGATGGACCGCGTCTCCTACATGGATCAGTCGGGAATTTATGCCTTGCAGGACATCCTGGTCGATCTCGAAGCCGCGAACCTGCGCGTCTTTCTGGTCGGCCTGCCCCAAAGCCAGATCGACCGCCTTGAGGCGATGCAAGTGGTGCCGAATCTCGTGCCGAGAGAGAACGTCTTCGACAAATTCGAGGCCTTCAGACAGGAATTGCCCGGGATCATCAAAAAACTCGGATGAGTTGTCATCGTCCGATGGAGCCGAGAATGACTCGACAATTTTCACGGTTGGCTATCTCGGCCGTGCTGGTTTTCGGCCTGCAGGGCTGCGGCGATAGAAAGCAGGAAGCCGCCGAACAGCCGGTCCGCGGCCTTCGCGCATACAAGGTCGCGGCAGAGGCTGAAAGCCGCCTTCGCCGTTTTCCCAGCGTGCTGCAGCCCGCGGATGTCAGCAGCCTTTCATTCGAAATTGGCGGGCAGTTGAAGGCCATCACTCTCACTGTCGGCCAGAAGGTGCAACTCGGTGACGCGCTGGCGGAAATCGACCCGCGCTCGCTGCAGACGCAGGTTGAACAGGCCAATGCCGGCGTCCGGCAGGCACAGGCGCAGCTGGACAACGCAGAAGGGGATTTTCAGCGCAAGGAAGAACTGCTGAAGCGGGGTGTTGCGACGCAGGCCGTATTCGATCAATCGAGGGCCACCCTGCTCAGCTCCCGGGCGCAGCTCGATCAGGCGCGCCGCCAGTTCGAATTGGCCAACCACAACCTCGATCGCAGCAAGCTCCTGGCGCCATTCTCCGGCACCATCGCCCGCGTCGAGGTCAAGTCGTTTGCACAGGTCGCCGCCGGGCAACCGATCGTTACGCTCTACAGCGACGACCGCTTCGAAATGTCGTTCCTCGCGCCCTCGCCGACGTTCCAGAGCCTTCGCATCGGACAGGCAGTCGACGTCAAGATCGCCGACCTGCCCGACCTTGCGCTGAAAGGCGAGATCAAGGAATTGGGATCCAAGGCCGAGCAGGTCTCGGCCTTTCCCGTGATCGTCCGGCTCGACAACGACGCGCCCGGTTTGAACGCAGGAATGTCCGCCGAAGTCAGCATCGAGGAACCCTTGATCGGGGGGCGGAGCGGCTTTCTGTTGCCGCTCAGCGTCCTGGTCCCTGAGGGTGGCAAGGAAATGCAGGGCAAGGGCACTGTGTTTGTCTATGACAGCGGCAGCTCAACCGTGAAAAAACGCGCCATCACGGCCGGCGGAGTTCGCGACAATCGTCTTGTCGTCACCGGGGGCGTTGCCGCGGGCGATATCGTCGCCTCCGCGGGCGTCTCTTATCTGACCGACGGACAAAAGGTGAAGCTGCTACCCCTGGAGGAACAGGCGCCGTGAACCTCCTCACGCGATTTGGTCTGGCGCGGTCCCGCTTCACCATCGCGGCGATGATCAGCCTGTTGCTCGCCGGCATCGTTCTCTATCCGAATTTCCCCAAGCGCGAGGATCCCGTCATCGTGATCCGCACGGCGGTGGTGTCGGCGCTGTTTCCCGGAATGGCGCCGGAGCGGATGGAAAACCTCGTCGCCATCCCGA
Organism: uncultured Alphaproteobacteria bacterium; assembly: GCA_963836765.1. Taxonomy (GTDB): domain Bacteria; phylum Pseudomonadota; class Alphaproteobacteria; order Rhizobiales; family Xanthobacteraceae; genus Bradyrhizobium. Next base: position 113,776 of record CAWILG010000008.1, on the reverse strand, counting down.
TCGAGCGGAAAATCCGGGAGCTTGCCGAGGTCAAGGATATCAGGACGCTCGTCAGCGAGGGTTCGCTGACGATTTACGTCGATCTCAAGGACGAAATCGGCAACGTCAATGCCGCATGGCAGCGGCTTCGCGACAAGATGGGCGATGTCAAGATCGAACTGCCTGATGGCGTCATAGGGCCCTTCGTCAACAGTGACTTTGGCGATGTTGCGATCGCAACCATTGCGGTCACGGGTGAGGGCTTTTCACAACGGGAAATCAAGGATGTCGCCGACGATTTCCGCAGGCAGCTTTATCAGCTGAGCGGAATTTCCAAGATCGACCTCCTGGGCGTGCAGGATGAACGGATCTGGCTGGAGCTCGACACGCGAAAGCTTGCAGCCGTCGGGGTTCAGGTCAACACGCTGATCAAGGACCTCCAGAGCCAGAACGTCGTGCTGCCCTCGGGCAACATCGATGCGGACGGAACGCGCCTGCTGCTGGAGACCTCCGGTGATTTTCCGAGCGTGCGGGCCATCGAAACGATGCTGACGCGGGTTGGAACCAGCGACAGCCTGGTGCGGCTCGCCGATCTCGTCACGGTTCACCGCGGTTACATCTCTCCCAAGGTCAAGCCGATCTACTTCAACGGACGCCCCGCCGTCGTGCTCAGCGTCATCATGCAGCCGGATCAGGACGTCACGCAACTCGGCCAAAAGCTTCGCGCGGCGGCACGCGACTACGAGCAACGGCTGCCGATCGGATACGCCATCGGTTTCGCGACGTATCAAGCCGAACAGGTCGGCGCTTCCGTCAACTCTGCGCTGTCCAACGTGGCGCAGACCTTTATCGTCGTTGCCATCCTCGTCGTTGTTTTCTTAGGCGTGCGAGCCGGATTGATTGCGGCGATGATCGTTCCGTTCGCCGTCATGTTTTCGGTGATTGGCATGCGTGCGCTCGGGATCGCGCTGGAGCAGGTATCGATCGCCGCCATCATCATCGCGCTTGGCCTGCTGGTCGACAACGGCGTGGTGATGGTTGAGGATATCGTCAGCCGGGTCGGCCGCGGCATGCCGGCTCAAGACGCGGGCCTCGCCGCCGGCGAGCAGTACGCGCTTCCGCTGCTGATCTCCTCGGTGACCACGATCGCCGCGTTTCTGCCGCTGTTTCTCCTATCAGGAGCTTCGGGCGAATATGCCTTCTCGCTCGCGGCCGTGGTTGCTTTGACACTGGGTGGCTCCTGGATCGCGGCGCTCTATATCCTTCCGGCCCTCACCGTATGGTTCATCGGAGCTGGAAGTACCCGAACGGATGATGACGCCTCTCGCTCCCGGCTGCAGCGTTTTTATGGGTCTGCGCTGCGTTTCGCCCTTCGATTTGCTCCCATCGTCCTCGCTGTCTGCATCATCGCGGTGGTGCTGGCGCTGACGCAGTTCGGTCGCCTGCCCAAGCAGATGTTTCCCCTGAGCGAGCGCAACCAGTTCCTCGTCTATATGAATATGCCTGATGGAACCGACATTTCGCAAACCGAGGCGCGGGCGCTCGAGATTTCCAGATGGCTTGCGGACAGGTCGACCAATCCCGAAATCGAAAGCCAGATTCTCTATGTCGGGGACGGCGGCCCAAGGTTCTATCTGACCTTGACCCCGGTTGCCCCGGATCCCGCATCGGCCTTCTTCCTGATCAATGCGAAAGACTATCAGGGCGCGGTGCGGGCCGCGGATCGCGCCTGGAACTATCTTTATGCCATTCATCCGGAGGCTCGCTTCAAGATCAAGCGGCTCGCCATGGGGTCGGTGGAATTGGGCATCGTCGATGTGGAAATTTCGGGTCCCGATGCCGACCGTCTGCTCACGCTCGGTGAGCGCGTGCGATCGCTGTTTCAGGCCACGCCCGGCATCCGCGACAACGACGACGATTGGGGCAACAAGATCATCAAGGTCGTCGTCGAGATCGACCAGGACCGGGCCCGCCAACTGAACGTCACTTCGGAAGAGGTCACGCAGCTGCTCAATACCTACTTCACCGGCGCGGCGGTCTCGATCTATCGCGAGGGCGACAATCTCATTCCGATCGTGCTCCGGGCGGGAGCCTACACGTCGCAGAGCCTGGAAGGCCTCACCAGCGCCACGTTTGCGAAAAATGGCGAACTGATATCGCTGGCGCAGGTGGCCAGGTTGAAGCCGGGGTTCGATTTTGCCCGCATCCGCCGCAAGAATCAGGAACGGACGATCATCGTCAGCGCACGGAGCACGTCTCTGACAGCCGGCAAGTTGCTGGACACGATCAAGCCCGGACTGCAAGCACTTGACCTTGGCGGCGCCTATCATCTCGGCATCGGCGGCGAGCTGCAGAAAAGCGCCGAGACCAACCAGAAGCTGGCCGCGGGATTTCCCGCCGCACTGGTCGTCATGGTGCTCGCCATCATCCTGCAATTCAACTCGTTCCGTCGCACGCTGCTGACGTTAATGAGCATACCGCTGATCCTGATCGGAATTCCCGTCGGCTTGCTGGCCACGGGGCAACCACTGTCGTTCTTCGGCACGCTCGGGATCATCAGCCTGTCGGGCATCATCATCAACAATGCGATCGTGCTCATCGACCAGATCGATATCGAGCGGCAACAGCTGGATTTGCAGGAGGCGATCGTGGCCGCGTCGGAAAAGCGCTTGCGCCCGATCCTGCTGACCTCGGCAACGACCGTGCTCGGTCTGGCGCCCATGGCGATCGCCGGCGGCGCATTATGGCAGCCGATGGCGGTGCTCATGATGTCGGGATTGGCCGTCGCCTCGCTGCTGACGTTGTTTTTCGTCCCGGCCGGATATTTCCTGCTGTTTCCATCGGGTGGGGCGATCTCGTCTAAACTCGGAAGTTCGACAGTGAAGCCAGTCAATGCTTCTGAGTGGCGCTGGTGACATCCGCTGCGCGTGCCGATCGCTTGCTTTGGGATTTGATGCGGACGGCAAAGTCGTGTGGTCCTGGCGTCAAGAGAATTTTCTGAATTATTTCAAGTGCAAATCTGCACGCAAATCCGCAGGGCCTCATGAGGCTCCCGTTCCGCGTGTTCAGGCCGCTTCGGGTCGAAGTGTGAGGATCCGAGAGTCATGCCGTGCTGTCATCGCGACAACGTGTCGCGCTTCTGACAATGCAGCAGCCATGGCTCGTGTGGGTGTCGGTCGACCTCAGACGCCAACCGATGTGCAACTCCTGGAATCAAAGCTAACGCGTCGATGATGTGCGCGCTTCGCCGGGCGGGCAGTTCGCGGTTGCGACAGTGGTTGCGATTTTCGATCCAGGGTCGCCGTCGATTTTCACGATTCATTTCGAAACGTTAATTCCCCGGCCAGCATTGTGTAATGCGAGAGCCCGCATCTACGGCGGCACAAGGGCGAGCAACCGCGCGCTGAATCCTCATCTTGGAGATCTCTTATGACCGACCAACGTAATCCTGTTGTCTCCTGTCATCGGGAGCAGACACGCTCCCTGTTCTCGACGCGAAAAGTGGCATTGATGGCATCGGTGGTGACCGGGCTCGCCGTGTACGGCTTCAGCTCTCCGTCCGATCGTTTTGATATTTTCAGCAGCGCAGCTCACGCTCAAGTAAGCAATGCCGCATCCAGTGCCTCGCAGCCCCTCGGTTTCGCCGACATGGTGGAACGGGTGAAGCCCTCGGTCATCTCGGTCAAGGTGACGATGAAGGAGAGGGCCAGCGACGCCGCCAACAAGAGCGATGACGACGGGGCCGGCTCGCCCATGGAGCGTTTCTTTCGTCAGTTCGGCGGCCCGGATGGCTCGCCGCAGAATCCCGGTCGCGAGGGTCGGCACGGCGGAATGATGGGTCAGGGGTCTGGCTTCTTTGTTTCATCCGATGGATACGCGGTCACCAACAACCACGTCGTTGAGGGAGCCGACAAAGTCGAGGTAACGACGGACGCCGGAAAGACCTACACCGCGAAAGTAATCGGGACAGACCCCCGGACGGACGTTGCCTTGATCAAAGTCGAGGGCAGCTCGGAATTTCCATTTGCGAAGCTTTCCGAGAGCAAGGCAAGAATTGGTGACTGGGTACTTGCAGTAGGCAACCCGTTTGGTCTTGGTGGTACCGTAACGGCCGGTATCGTTTCGGCCAGCGGCCGCGACATCGGAAATGGTCCATACGACGATTTCATTCAGATCGACGCGCCGGTCAACAAGGGCAATTCGGGTGGCCCAGCCTTCAATATGCAGGGCGAGGTCGTCGGCGTAAACACTGCGATCTATTCGCCATCCGGGGGCAGTGTCGGCATCGCATTTTCGATCCCGGCGTCGACGGTAAAGAGCGTGATCGCTCAACTCAAGGATAAGGGAAGCGTCAGCCGCGGTTGGATCGGTGTCCAGATTCAGCCGGTAACCCAGGATATCGCCGACAGCATGGGTTTGAAGCAGACGGAGGGCGCGCTCGTGGCTGATCCTCAGAAGGATGGACCGGCGGCAAAGGCCGGCGTCGAGGCAGGCGACGTCATTACCGCGGTAAACGGTCAGTCGGTCAAGGATGCCCGAGAGCTGGCTCGGATCATCGGCGGCATCGCACCTGGCAGCACAGCCAAACTTGACGTCCTGCATAAGGGGAGCAGCAAGGTCCTCAGTTTGACCCTTGGTCAACTACCAAACGCTCAGGAGGCCAAAGCTGACAATGAAACCGATCAAGGGTCAGCCCACGACACGGACGTTCCGCGATTGGGCCTGACGGTCGCCCCGGCGGTCAAGGTAGACGGCGCAGGCAAGGAAGGCGTCGTTATCACGAAGGTAGAACCGAAGAGCGCGGCTGCGGATCGCGGGCTTAAGAAGGGCGACGTGATTCTGGAAGTTGCCGGAAAAAGCGTTTCGAATCCCCGTGACGTCGGCGAAGCGCTCGAAGCTGCGCGCACCGACAAGAAGAGCAGCGTGTTGATGCGCCTTCGCTCTGGCGACGCGTCCCATTACGTCGCTGTGCCGCTCGCAAACGGCTAAATCAAAGTTGAAGTCTGGCAGCGGCTATCATGGCCGCTGCCAGACCTGTTACCGGCGGCGCACACTGCCGCGGCGTGCGGTTCGACGGCATTGTCTAATTCTGCTGAGGCACCCAGTGACAGCTAAGAGCGGCGACATTGACCAATCCGTCGGTTCACGTTCAGGACCGGCATGGGCCGATGCATGGCATCTTTGGAGTGTTATCATCCCGAGGCGGTCGATCTCTGGTCGGCTCGTTTGGGGAACGGTATGGCGACGCCGCAGTGGACGACGCTGGACTTACAAAAAATTCGTCGAGTATTCGGATGACGGTGATCCGAAACCTGCTTCCTAGATCGCGAAACTTGCTTCCTAGATCGAAGGTACGGCGTCCATGCCGACCTTTCTTCGACATCATCTTCCGCGCGGGCAGGCGTAGCTCTTGAAGCGGAACCGTCGCGCCACGACGCGTCGATGGACGAATGTAATCAAACTTCAAACGTTCCGGGAATCGATCGTGTGCAAAATATCTGACATCGAGTTCAGCAGATTGCGGATTGCACGTGCCTACATCAAGCTCCTGTGCTTTCCGGAAGGCGCTGCGAAAATGGTTTTACTTGCGCGTATCGGAAATTATGAGGTTCGCATGCTTGAAACCTCGAAAGCGGATACCGCAGATGGCCCACTATTCCTGATTGAACTGTTCGACCAGGACGCACAATCGTCAGTCGACAGCCGTATCTGCTGCGGCATCGACGAGGGAGTAGCTGCGTTCGAGGATTTCATTTCGCGATGAAACGGTTCGGGTGAGCTGCCCTGGAAGGGGACGAGCCGCGGAAGGAAGCGTTTCCATCTGGTCCCGACAACGCCATTTTCAACGACAGCTAGTATCCACCGATTGCGGCTCGAGGCCCAATCCGCCACATATCGACTTGATGACCGCTGCGCGTACAGCCTAATTTCTTGAAGCTTTTCAATGTGATTTGCCCCGTCCAGTCCTCGCGAAGAAAATATTCCGCTTTCGCCGTTGGGCAAATCAGCGCTATCAGCTCGCTCCATCCCGTCCCAACCAGAGGGGCGTTTCGCGATCGTCACGGACGTGGGGGCGGGATGCGGTGGACGCTGATGTGCCCTTGACGAAGGCGCGTGACGCGGACGGCGAAGTCGTGTGGTTCTGGCGCCCCGATGCTGGCGTCAAGTTCGTGAGAGGCAAACGCTTCTCAGGGATGACGGTGGCAACAAAGCCGGTCGCCGGGGAGAGCGCGTTATAAGCCGTAAAACCATTGCGCAGGGAAGGCCGGAGTGTTTCCGCTGAACCTGTATGCTCGTGTGCGTTTTTGCTTTGTGCATTTGCACACGAGACCGCGGGTACAGCGCGCACCCGGTCTTCCCTGCGCCCTCTGATTTCCGAGGGCGGAAAGTTCAAGGCAAAACTCGGGCAAAATGAGCCGCGAGATCGCGAGGGCGTGCATTCATTGACTCAACAACGTCGTCCCGGCCTTGAGCCGGGACCCCATACGCCGCGGCTTATCGGTGAGAACGCTGGCGTTGGATATCTTCCGAAAAATGAGCGCCGCGGCGTATGGGCCCCGGCGTTCCCCGGGTCGACGACAGAGGGAGTCCACGGCAGTCGTCTCAGTCGAACAAGCTCGACACCAACTCTTCCGCGGCGGTGCGGCCGATGGCTTCGCCGATCAATGCGGCGATCGAGAGGGTACGGATGTTGGGCGCCTTGACGACGGCGTCCGTCGGCAGGATCGAATCGGTGATGACGAGCTCTTTCAGCTTCGACGAGGCGATGCGGGCGGCGGCGCCGCCGGACAATACGCCGTGGGAAATGTAGGCGTAGACGTCCTTGGCACCGTTGGCGAGCAGCGCGTCGGCGGCGTTCACCAGCGTGCCGCCGGAGTCGACGATGTCGTCGACCAGGATGCAGGTATAGCCGGCGCAATCGCCGATCACGTTCATGACTTCGGATTCACCGGCGCGTTCGCGGCGTTTGTCGATGATCGCCAAGGGCGTGTTGATGCGCTTGGCGAGGCCGCGGGCGCGCACCACGCCGCCGACGTCGGGGGATACCACCATGACATTGGCGAGGTCGAAGCGTTCCTTGATATCGCGCACCATGACCGGCGAGGCGAACAGATTGTCGGTCGGGATGTCGAAGAAGCCCTGGATCTGGAGGGCATGCAGGTCGAGCGTCATGACGCGGTCGACGCCGGCCCGGCTGATCAGGTTGGCGACCAGCTTGGCCGAAATCGGCGTCCGCGAGCCGGATTTGCGATCCTGCCTGGCATAGCCGAAATACGGAATCACCGCGGTGATGCGGCGCGCCGACGACCGGCGCAGCGCGTCGGTGATGATCAGGAGTTCCATCAGGTGGTCGTTGGCCGGAAACGACGTCGACTGGATGATGTAGACGTCAGAGCCGCGGACGTTCTCCTGGATCTCGACGAAGATCTCCATGTCCGCGAAGCGCCGGACCACGGCCTTGGTCAGCGGCAGATGCAGCCAGTTGGCGATTTCCTGCGCCAGCGCGGGATTGGAGTTGCCGGCGACCAGCTTGATCGAGCCGTTCTTGGCCGACATCGACGCTTCTCCTCGCGCCTTGCTGGATACCACGTTCAGCATATCGAGAGATCCTCAAAACCGGCGCGTTTCGACGAGCGAGGTCATATCAAATGTGGCCCGGCTGGCAACCCATTGCCCCGGTTTTCCCGGGCAAAAATGGCCGCACCCCCGGCGATTTGGCTAATGTCCGGTGTAGCTCAGGGAGCTGACGCGAAAACCGCCCGATCCGGGCTCAGTTTGTTCCGCGCTCGCCACCGCCGGACCGCGGCGGCCGGGCGCCGGGGCGGCGGGCGGCGTATCCACCGGTGTTCCGTTGATCATGCCGGAGAGGCCGCTCAGCCCCGCTTGGGCGATTTTCCGCAACACCAGGTCGTCGGCGGCGGCCCAGGCGTCGCGTCCGGCCTTGCCGGCGGGTTCCTCGCCGGAGAGCCGCAGCGCGCGCTGCTGGTTGTTGTCATAGACGTCCCAGACCCAGGCGATCATGGTCCGGCCGCGAACAACCTGCGCCGAGAGATAGCTTCGCACGCGGTACGACGCGCCGCCTTCGCGGGACACGATCGAGAGATTGCGCAGCTTCGATTCGCTGTCGAGCACGCTCACCATGCGGTCGAACACTTGCGGCGGCGGGCCGTCGATCGATTCGAAGGCGACGGTGGTGCCGCCGCCGGTCGAGGCCATGGCAAAGGAGTCGTTGACCGCCCCGCCGCTGGCGCAGCCGCCGAGCGCGCAGGCTGCGAAAAGCAGCGCCGCGGCTATCGCCGCGCGCGGCGCCATCCGGATCGCCCGGAACGGGATTGCGAAAGTGTCCCTCATCGGTCCCTGCGATATCGTTAAAATGCATTAAGGTCTAGGGCGGGGAAGCCACAATGCCGGGCCGAACGTGAGGAAGTCGCTGATTGCGGGCCGGCAATTTGTATCAAGTTGGGGCGGCTTCCAGCCGTTGGGGGGAGGCGAATAAGACGTCGCCAACGCTTACAGGCGAGCTATTGCCGCTACGGGTCCGCCGCCGGGCGGGCCCTGATGTTCGGCGCCTCCGGATACATAGACGGCCCCTGTCCCTGCGAGGCCGCTGATGAGCCCACCGACGGCGGCGCGGGCATGTCGGGTGGCGCCGATGTCGGAATCGTCGAGCATGGTGTGGCGCCACCCGCGCACGGTTCCGTCCGGCGAAGCTTCCGCCTTGGCGAAAATATTGACCAGACGGCTTGGCGCGACCGGACCTGCGATATCGCCGAGACCGAGCCCCACGCTGTTGAGCGTCGCAATCACGGCTGCGGCGTCGATCGAGTCGGTCATGACGCCGTGTCCAATCACAAACGGGCTGGCAGAGGTGTTCGAATTGCCGAGGACCATCACCACATTGTGCATCAGCTCGATGCCGGCCGAGGTGGAGGCCACCGACGAAAACAGCCGCCAATCCCTCAAGACCTGCTCATCGCGGATATCGCCGTCGATCTCCCCGAGTGCGGCGGCCACGCCGAGCGCCGAGGCGCCGCGCGAATAGGCCATCGACCCATACGCGCTGGTCGTCACCGTCTTTTGCCCTCTGGTCTGGGCGGCCTCGACCCGCTCGCTCGTCAGCAACGGACATTTGATCTGCACGAAATGCACCTCTTGCGGGTCGTCGATCCCGGCATCCGCCATCGCCACGCGAACGGCCCTTGCGGTCTCGTCGATCTGCACGCCGCGGCCGATCTCTTCCGGCATGAAATCACGGGTGTGTGCGATGCCGATGCTCAGGCGCTTGCCGGAGATGGTTCGGTCGGCAACGCCGCCTTCCATCGCGGCCCGCGAAAACACCGTGATATGCGGACTGAGCACGCCTTCGGTGCCGCCCGACATGACAAACGCAATCCTTTGCTCGACCTCGCGGGGAGGCAAGCCGACATGAGACGCCAGCGCGGCGCTCAGCGCCGACACCGCATACTCCCTGGTAAAATCATTGACGCCGCCATTGCCCTCGGTCTTTCCGAGGATGGCCAGGATCGACGCCGGCTCGATTTCGCCCGCTTCGATAAGCCTCATCAACCCCGAGACGTCGCCGGGACCCCTGGTCGGGATCTGGACGACGTCGACAGATGTCGTGCGCATGGTCATTCCATATTGCCGCTGTGCCAGAAGATGACGCGTTGTTCGGTCCATCCGATGACATAGAACATTGTGATACCCGCGACCGCGGCGGCCGCGATCGCGGCGAACAAGGTCGCCGTTTCGAGATGGGCGGAGGACACCATGATGAGATAGCCGAGCCCCTTCGTGGCTCCGACGAATTCGCCGACGATCGCGCCCACGATCGCAAGCGAGGACGAGATTTTCAATGCCGAGAACAGATACGGCAGACAGTAGGGGATTCTGAGCTTGCGGAATTCCTGCGCCGGGGTCGCGCCGAGCGTCTGGAACAGCTCGCGATATTCCGCGTCCGCGGCCTTGAGCCCCTTGACCGCGTTCACCAGCACCGGAAAAAAGCATATCAGGATCACCGCGACGATCTTCGACCACCAGCCCGTTCCGAGCCAGATCACCAGCAGCGGGGCAACGGCTACGATCGGAGTCGTCTTGACGGCGATGGCGATCGGAAACAGCCCTTGCTCAAGTGCCGTGAATCGAACGAACAGGATGGCGCAGCCGAACGCCACGGTGGTTGCGATCAGGAAGCCTATCAGGGCTTCGACGAAGGTGACGCCGAACTGGATCAGGAGCGTGCGATCGATATTGGCAAAGATCGCGGTCGGCGCGGGCAGGAGATATTCGGGGATATGCGCTGCCATGACGATGGCCTGCCATGCCGCGAGCACGAGCAGGCCTACGATCAGGGGTGCCTGAATATGCGATTTCATTGGCCACCTCGCACCATGGCGCGGATTTGCCGGATGATCGGGCTGGTTTCCGGATCTTCCGGCGCGCGAGGCCGCGCGCAGTCGATATCGACGGCCTCCAGCAGTCGCGCCGGCCGGTCCGTCAAGACGACGACGCGATCGGACATGGTCACCGCTTCGGGTATCGAATGGGTGACCATGATGATGGTGTGCAATCGGGTGTTGCCGCTCTGCCAGATGCGGATCAGCTCTTCGTTGAGAACGTCACGCGTCAGTTCGTCGAGCGCGCCGAACGGTTCGTCGAGCAACAGGACATCGGGGTCGCCTATCAGCGCGCGAGCGAGCGCCACGCGCTGCTGCATTCCACCCGACAATTGATACGGGTAGGCGCCGGCGAAATCGTTCAGCCCGACCAGTTCGAGCATCAGGCTGGCCCGACGGCGATCCGTCGGATCGACCGCGCTGCCGCCGCGCTGGATCTCCACCGGCAGCAACACGTTGTCGAGCGTCGTCCGCCACGGCAGCAGCAACGGCTTCTGGAACATGAAACCGACGCGCAGATTGGTGTCGCTCAGCACGATCCTGCCCTGGGTCGACGGGACCAGTCGCGCGATCGCCTTCAGCAATGTGGACTTGCCGCATCCGCTCGGTCCGAGCAGCGAGACGAATTCGCCTCGCCGCACGGTGAGGTTCAGATTTTCGATGGCAACCAGATTGTCGAAGCGAACCTCGAGGCCTTCAATCGTCACCAGGGGATCGGGCAGGGACAGTGTCGTCGCCTTCGGCCAGGTTGCGAGCGCGATTGCGCTCACTTGAGAAACTCGACCGTGAACGCGCTGCCGATGTCGACGGGAGCCTTCTGGAACCCGGCGTCGACCAGCATTTTCTGGGTGGCGCTCCAGTTTGCCGCATCCATCCAGCCCACCGGTTGCGCATCAGGCCGAAGCAAGGGCAGGCTCGCCTTCATCATCGCGAACTCATGTTCGTAGGTCAGCTTGGTGCCGTATTTGACGGTAATCTGCGCGGCCTCTTCAGGCGCCGCGATGGCGCCGTCCCAGCCCTTGAGCGTCGCGGTCACGAACTTGCGAACGACGTCCGGCTTCTCCTTGAGCATCTTCTCGGTCGTGAACAGGGTGTCCGCATAGAGATCGACACCGTAGTCCGGAGGCGACACGACGTTGACGTCAAACCCCTTCTCCTTGGCCGCGAGAACCTCGTTGATGAGATAACCGGGCCACACGTCGACCGCGCCGGCGAGCAGTGGCGTAATATCGAATTTGACCGGGACTTCGTTCAGTTTGGCCTTGTCGACACCGGCCTTGGCCAGCACCGCGCGATAGATCAGCTCCTCATTGCCGCCGATCTTCACGCCGATGTTCCTTCCGACATAGTCGGTCGGCGTCTTGATGCCGGATTTGGCCAGCGAAAACAGCACGAAGGGGTTGCGACGGAAGATGACGGCGAGGGCGACGACCGGAACGCCCTTGCTGCGCGCAATCAGGATCTGGTCGGCGCCGGTGACGCCGAACTGCTCGTTACCGCCCGTCACCATCTGGATCGCCGGAAAATCCGGCCCGCCCGGCTGGATGTCGACATTCAGGCCGGCCGACTTGTAGAGGTCCTTCTCCTTCGCGACGTAGAAGCCGGCGAACTGCGCCTGATGAAACCATTTCAACCGCAGCGTCACCGATTCCTCGGCCTGGGCCGCCGCGAGCACCCCGCTCAAAACCGTGGCTACGATGGACAAAACAGTGCGGTAAAACATGATCGCTGCCCTCCTGGGGATAATCCATGCCATGGAGATCATCCCTTTCCAGCGAGCGCGCCTAGAAGCAAAAACAGGCTGGACCGTGCGCAAAAACAGCTCACTTATCGATCACGCTGCCTGATCGCGCGGCACGGAAACGCCAGAACTCGTCATTTCACCGGGGTTTCGGACGGCACAGGCCTTGCTGTTCTCCAAGCAGGCGGAGCCAGGGAGCCGCTCGAAAATGCGAAAAAAGAAGCTGAGCGCAAAGCCGGTCAGGCGAGCGGTCGCGCCGCCGCCGCGCGCGGCCGGTCGCGCCAAAACGACATCCCGCAGCCGGCTGCGTCCGCCGCGGGCGCTGACTTATGTCGATGCTGTCGCCCGCTGTGGTTCGATCCGCAAGGCGGCCGACGCCCTCAACGTCGCGTCATCGGCCTTGAACCGCCAGATTCTCGACCTCGAAGCGGATCTCGGCTCGCCATTGTTCGAACGTTTGCCGCGTGGCGTCCGCGTCACCTCGGCCGGTGAAGCTTTTCTGGTCTATGCCCGTCTGGTGATTTCCGAGTTGAAAGCGGTCGAATCGCGCATCGAACAGCTTCGCGGCCTCGTGCGTGGGCGGGTGAGCGTGGCCGCCGCGGAATCCGTGGCCGGTGAATTGTTGCCGTCCGCGATCACCCAGTTTCAGGCAACCCATCCCTATGTTCGCTTCCACGTCCGGATCGGCGCGCCCGAAGAGTTGGTCGAGGCGTTGGTCGCGGATCAGGTCGACCTTATTTTGACGCATGACGCGCCGCGCAAGAAAGATGTCGCCGTCGTCGCCGTTGCGCGACAGGCGCTCTGTGCCATGGTGGTCCCCGATCACCCGCTGGCCAGCCGCCACGAGCTTCGCCTGCGCGACTGCCTGGCATTTCCGTTGGCGTTGGCTGACACCAGCTTGGCTGGTCGCGGCCTGATCGAGCAGGTTTTGGCGAACGCTTCGTTCGATCTCGATCCCCGATTGGTTTCGAACTCGGTCGAAGCGATGAAGGCCTTCGCCCATATGAATCGCGGCGTCTGCTTCCAGTTCCGCAGCCCAGGCAAGGCGTTGATCCCGCCCGGAGACATGATCGCGCTTCCGCTGGTCGATCCGCCCTTGTTGCAGGCACGATTGCTGCTCGCGACCCGACGAAGCCGCGTTCTTCCGGTCGCGGCCGCTGCGTTCGTCGAGCAATTGAAGACTGCGCTTGGATGATGTCGGAGGACAAAGCTTGAATCACCACCGGTGCAGCCTATCGACAGCAAACGATGACGTCCGAAACTACCCGCCAATCGGATCTAGCTAGGCGTAAATGCCAAATCGACGCGAATGACCCTGGCTGTGTAAAAACGCGAATGATCGAAACGCGGCGAGAATTACATTCTTCAGTTCGTTCACTGAGTTGAGTACGCTTACGCGTTTGAGGGCTAAAACAGTCTTGGACGAATAACTTCTTCTATCGCCGTCCGGCGTCTTGGCGTTTTCACACAACCAAGACCCGTATCGGACCTTGGGTCTGATCGATGTGCAATGCTAGTATCAGGCGCAGAGCGGCGGCTCCGCCGATATCGTGCTGCTCCCAAGGAGACGGTTTGAATGGCCGGACTGCGAACCCTGCTGTCGATTTTAGGTAAGCAGGGTGCGGGAGGAATGAGCATTGCCTTATGTATCGGCGCATTCGTTCCGGTGATTTTCCCCGGATTGGGCGCCTCCCTCAGGCCGGGCCTCCCCTTGATGATAGCCGTATTCCTCGTGAATGCGTTTGCACGGCTTGAATTGGGCCATGCGAAGCGAACTATCGCTCGGCCTTTGAAGCTGCTCTTGGCGACCGGTTGGGCGGTGCTCTTCATTCCGACTCTGTTCTGGGCAATCTTAACGACGGTAGGCCGGGATCGGTTCGATCCTGGTTTGGTCTTGGCATTGAGTTTGCAGGCCGGGGCTGCACCGATCATGGCCACCCCGGCGGTCGCTCTGGTGCTTGATATCGAGGTGACCTTCTCGGTACTGCTCTTGCTGGCCACGATGACCGTCCAACCATTCACCGCCCCTCTCTTGGTAAGCTGGGTTGCTGGGACGGTTGTCCCGATTGATAGCTTTGTTCTTGGCCGCAATCTGCTCATCATGATCGGCGGCTCCGCGCTAGTTGCAGCGGGTTTGAGGCAGTTGCTCGGTCACGCTCGACTCGAGGCGTACCGCCACGAGCTTGCTGGCACAAACCTTTTGGTTTTCACGCTGTTTGGTCTCGCAATGTTCGATGGAGTCGTCCTAAGGATCTTTGCGGAGCCGCTCCTGTTGCTCAGTCTGTCTGCCGTCGCTTTTATTGTCGCACTTGGCAGCATCGGGACCGCCATGATTGTGCTTCGAGCCATGGGTGCTGACGAAGCCTTCATAACAGGTTTTGCCACGGGGCACCGCAATGTTGGACTCATGGCTGCTGCCCAATCCGGGTCTCTGCCAGAGCTAACATGGCTTTATTTCGCGCTGGTCCAGCTACCGATCTATTTGACGCCTCAAATTATCCGTGCCTTTGTTACCACTAAACGTTCGGCTGAAGGCCGCGCGAAAGCTCCTAGTCGTGAGGAAGATGCTCGGCAAGAATAGCTTCGTTGCAGCGAAGAGTTTTGAACGATGAAGATGCTGTTTGCTGCAGCCAAGAAATGTTTTTCGAGGAAAAAGGAGAACCGTTCCATGATCACGCGCGAACCGAACCCTTCGGTGAGTCATAATGCGAAGGACTTGGTAGGCACATGGACGCTCGTCTCGGTCGTAACTGAGCGGGACGGTAGTAAATCCGATACATATGGCCGAAACGCAAAAGGCTTGCTGTTGTTCGATGAGAAGGGGCGGTATTCGATAATTTTTATTGCAGCTAACCTTCCTAAATTTGTGTCCGGTAACCGTTCCAACGGTACTGCAGATGAAAACAAAGCGGTTATAGCAGGCAGCCTAGCTCATTTCGGCACGTACGTTGTCGACGAGGCGGACAAGAGCTTCACGTTTCAGGTCGACCGCGCCACATTTCCAAATTGGGAGGGCAAGAACACTAAGCGTTCATTTGTGATCGCCGGCGATGAACTACGGTTTACAGACCCGCACGCGTCAGCCGGTGGGGTGGCAACTACCACCTTCGAGCGCGCGAAGTAAGTTACACTTGTTGAGCGCTGCTGCCTGCCGCCCTTGGGCCTCTCAAACCAATCCGCCATTGCTACTTGCCACACACGGACTTCCAAGGTCATCAAGTGAAGCGGCGCCATGTCTCCCTTTGGCACCTTTGAGACTTTCTCCGGCAACAGGGGAAGCGCCGCTATTAGCCGAAACCGGACATCGCACAGAGCTGGATTCACGCAGCGATGGCCTGTTTTGCATGCTGCCGTCGATTGAAATCAGCTACTCGCGCTCCAGCGCGATTGCGTGAACGTGCCGGCCGTAGTCTGGCTCTTTGCGATGCACCGAGCGGCGGTAGCTGTAGAAGCGCTCGTCGGAATAGGTATCGACGCCGATGTCGTCGATCATCAACACGCCGGCATTCTCCAGCCGCATCCGGATGAAGCCGGCGAGATCGAACATCGCGTGGCCGTCGCGGACCGAGGGAATGAAGAACGCGGCATTGTCGGCGTCGGCGTCGAGGAAGCGTTCGACGAATTCGCCGCCGACTTCGTAGGAGTGCTGCCGGATTAGCGGGCCGATCGCCGCGACGATGCCGCCTCTGTCGGCGCCGAGTTTCTCCATCGCCGCCACGGTCGATTCGAGCACGCCGGTCAGCGCGCCTTTCCAGCCCGCATGCGCGGCGCCAATCACGCGCGCGGCCGGATCGACCAGCAAGATCGGTCCGCAATCGGCCGCGGTGACGCCGATCGCGATGCCTTCGGTGCGGGTGACGAGGGCGTCGGCGCGCGGCTTGTCGCCCGGCCATGGCCCGGTCGCCACCACCACGTCGGGCGAATGGATCTGGTGCACGCTGAGAAAGTGCTCCGGCGCGACCCCCATCTGCTTGGCCATCCGGCGGCGGTTTTCCGCGACATGGGCCGGGTCGTCATGCGAACCGAGCCCGCCATTGAGGCTTTCATAGATGCCGCCGGACACGCCGCCCCCGCGCGTCGGGAAGGCGTGACGGAGGCCCGGAATGGCCGAGAGCAGCGACGATCCGAAGGTCATGGCTGGTCGGCTCCGGCCGCCGGCGCGTCGCTCAGGCCCGCAAGTTCGGTGAGGTTCGGTTCGGTGATCGCCAGCGCCTTGAACATCGAGCCCATGCCGCCGCGGCCGCTATCGGTCAGCCGCTTCAGCGCGCCCAAAATATCCTCCGAAACTTCGGGGGAAGCTTTCGCCATCAAGCTGAGCGCACGCGCCTCGACGCCAAGTCGCTTCAGCAACTCGCCCTGCGTTACCGGGCCGTGGACGCGAGCACCCAAATCTTCGGCGGCGCGCACCAGTGCCTGGAAATCGACATGGGCGGTGACGTCGGCCTGGCCGGGATTTTTCAGGGGATCGGTAAAACTATGACGCGCGATGGCCTGAAAGGTGTCGCCGGCGTCGCTGCGCAAATGGCCGTAATCGATGATCAGCGCGGCGCCGTCCTGGTCGCGGACTCGAGTCGCGATCTTCATGATTTCGGCATCGGGCCGCCATTCGAACACCGCGCCGACGGGTGCGGCCCGCACCAGCGGCGGCAGCAGCACTTCGAAGCGCGGGGTCGGCTCGGCGGCGGCGCCGAACACCAGTTTGCCGGTGTCGTCGAGCAGAACCACGCGTTCGTGCCAGCCGGTCTCGCGCTTCACCACCTGGTGAATCGGCAGCACGTCGAAATATTCGTTGGCGAGGATGACCGCAGGGCCCTCCGGCACCTCGTCGATGCTGTCATGCCAGGCGATGTTGCGCACGCCCGCCAGCGTCGCCCGCTGCTTTTCGCGCAGCACCGGATTGATCTCGACCAGATGGATGCTGAGCGACTGGTACAGCGGCGGCAATACCCGAAGCGCGCGCAGTGCGTCCGCCATCATGGTGCCGCGGCCGGGGCCGAGTTCGACCAGCCGCAGCGTCGGCGGCGAACCGATCGCCTTCCAGACCGACGCGGCCCACAGCCCGAGCAGTTCGCCGAACATCTGGCTCACTTCGGGCGCGGTGGTGAAATCGCCCTCCCGTCCCAGCGGATCGCGCGACACGTAATAGCCGTGCTCGGGATGCATCAGGCACAGTTCCATATAGCGCCAGACCGGCATGGGGCCTGACGATTTGATCAGCTTCTTGATCTCGGACTGCAGCGGCGAATATTCGGTCACGGCCTGCCTTAAGTTTCTAGCCAGGCTCCGGCGCCTTGCGGCGCCAAGCCCTCACAATAATGATAGCGCCGACAATGATCATTGGCACGGAAAGCAGCATACCCATAGTCAGGCCGCCCCACAAAAATCCGAGCTGCGGGTCGGGCTCGCGGAAGAATTCGCCGGTAATCCGGGCAAAACCATAGATCGCAATGAAACTGCCGAGGATCAGGCCGGGCCGCTTCAGGGCCCCCATCCGGATCATCACCGCTAGGATCGTAAACAGCAGGATACCCTCGAGCCCGGCCTCATAGAGCTGGCTGGGGTGCCGCGGCAGCGGTCCGCCATTGGGAAACACCATCGCCCACGGCACGCTGGCATCTGCCGGCCGGCCCCACAGCTCGCTGTTGATGAAATTGGCGAGCCGCCCGAGGAACAGCCCGATCGGCCCGACCGCGGTGGTGATGTCGCCGAGCGACAGGATCGGGAGGTTGTTCGTACGGCAGAACAGGATCACCGCGGCGACGCAGCCGAGGAAGCCACCGTGGAACGACATGCCGCCCTTCCACAATTCGAAAATCTCGGCCGGATGCTGGATGAAGAACGGCAGATTGTAGAACAGAACGTAGCCGGTGCGGCCGCCGAGGATGATGCCCACGGTGACCCACAGGATGAAGTCGTCGAGCTGTACCAGCGAGATCGGTGCCGGCCCGCCCCACAATCTCTCGTTCTTGAGCAGCGCACGCGCGTAGATCCACCCCAGCACGATGCCGCCGATATAGGCCAGCGCGTACCAGCGGATCGCAACCGGCCCGATCGAGATCGCGATCGGGTCGAACACCGGAAAGGTGATGGTGAGGAAGGGCATCGAGTCCTGAATTTACGAAAGATTGCGGCGATACAGCGCCAGCAGCCGTTCCCAGTGCCGCTCGGCGGCGTCGCGGTCATAGACCGGGCGCTTTGGGAACGCAAAACCGTGATGGGTGCCGGGATAGAGTTCGACCTCGGCCTTGGCGCCATCGGCCTTCATTTGGCTCTTCACCTTCTCGACGATCTCCATCGGTGCGTAGACGTCGGTCTCGGCGCAACCGAAATAAAGTTCGGCTTTGGTCTTCTGGCCGGCGAGATGCGGACTGTCGGACCGGTCGGTCGCCAGCTGCACGCCGTACATCGAAGCTGCGGCCTTCACCCGTTCCGGAAAATGCGTGGCGGCATTGATGGCGTATTGCCCGCTCATACAGTAGCCGACGGTGCCGACGATCTTCGTATTCGCGGCCGGCTGGCCGTCGGCATAAGCGAGCAGCGCCTTGGTGTCCTCCATCACCAGCGGAATGTTGAGCGAGTTCATCAGTTCGAACATGCGCTTGCGCTCGGGCGAATTCGGATCCGGATTGATCGGCCCGAGTTCCATGGCGCCGGAGCGGTAATACATGTTGGGCAGCATCACGTAATAGCCGGATGTGCCGAGCCGGCGGGCCATGTCGCGCAGTTCCTCGCGGATCGCGGGTGCGTCCATGTAGAAGATGATGACGGGAAACGGGCCGCCGCGTTCGGGATGGGTGATGAAAGTGGTGGTTTTGCCGTCCTTGGTCGGGATGTCGATTTGCTGGTCGATCATGGGCGTTTCTTCACCTGTTGTGATTCTGATTTGTTTTTGGGCGTTGAATACGATTGCAAGGAAACCGCAGCATGACAAGGCGAACCGGCAGCAGGTTGGCCTTGAACCGCGGCCTCCGGATCGCCATTGTCTCGGCTTAGCTATTGGCTATCTATTTTGCAATTTGCAGCAAGCGGAGCGTTCCAGATGACCCAGACCAGCAACCGGTTTTTCGACGAGATCGGCCGCCTGATGAACGACGCCGCCGGCGCCGCCCAGGGGGTCAAGCGCGAGGTCGATACCGTGGTCCGCAATCAGGCCGAACGCATCCTGCGCGACCTCGACCTCGTCAAGCGCGAGGAGTTCGACGCGGTCAAGGACATGGCGCGGCTGGCGCGCGAGGAGAACGAGGCACTGAAGACGCGTATCGCGGCGCTGGAGGCCAAGCTCGGGGTTTCGCCCTCGGCGCCGGGAGCATGAGGACGGACGGCTAGGGCTGTTTACGCCCCGTAGCCCGGATGGAGCGAAGCGAAATCCGGGGTCCTCGCATCCTGCCGGACTTTTCCCGGATTGCGCTTCGCTCCATCCGGGCTAAGGGCAAACGATGGATGCCCGGGAAAAGCCGGGTTGCGGGTCATTTCCGCCCCAACCTTGATAAAAATCCCGGCATTTCCTTGTCATTTCGCCCCTTTGGGGCTAAAAGCCCGCCACGTCCGCAGCCCCCGCACCCCTGGAGGCTTGCTGTGGGACGCTACCGGGCCGCGATGCGGCCTTTAACTTTTTAGAAAACAAGGACTTAAGCACAATGGCGACCGTCAAGGAATTGAAGGCGACCGCACGTCCGAAGAGCGGCAAGGGGGCCGCCCGGGCAGAGCGTCGCGCCGGGAGAGTTCCCGGAGTGATCTATGGTGACAACCAGCCCCCCGTGACCATCTCGGTCGATGATGCCGAACTGCGCCAGCGCATCCTGGCCGGCCGGTTCCTGACCACGATTTACGACATCGATCTCGAGGGCAGGAAGCACCGCGTGATTCCGCGCGACTTCCATCTCGATCCGGTGCGTGATTTCCCGCTGCACGTCGACTTCATGCGGCTCGGCGAAGGCGCCACCATCCGCGTCAGCGTTCCCCTGCACGTGACGAACGGCGACGCCTCGCCCGGCGTCAAGCGCGGCGGCACCATCAACATCGTCACCCACACCATCGACATCGAATGCTCGGTCGAGAACATTCCGCCGTACATCGAAGCTGATGCCAGCACGCTGGAAATCAGCCACTCGCTGCATCTATCCGACATCAAGCTGCCTGCCGGCGTGAAGTCGCTGTCGCGTGAGGACGCGACGCTCGTGACCATCGTGCCGCCGTCCGGCTACGCCGAAGAACAGAAGGCTGCTGCGGCTGCTGCGGCTAGCGGTGCTGCTGCTCCTGCTGCCGGTGCGGCTCCGGCTGCCGGTGCCGCAGCGGCTGCGCCCGCAGCGGGTGCTGCTGCCCCGGCGACGGGTGCGAAGGCACCTGCGGCCGGCGCGAAGGCGCCTGCCGGTGGCGACAAGAAGAAGTAAGCGGACGCGGGATGCCGCGTCATGCGACTGTTTGTCGGTCTCGGTAACCCCGGCGCGAAGTACGCGAACAACCGCCACAACGTCGGTTTTTCGGTCGTCGATGAAATTGCGCGGCGTCATGGTTTCGCACCATGGCGCCGCCGTTTTCAGGGCGAGACGTCGGAAGGCACGCTCGATCGCGAACGCGTCGTTTTGCTGAAGCCCACGACGTTCATGAACGAATCGGGGCGCGCGGTTCAGGAAGCTGCGAATTTCTTCAAGCTTGCGGCCGGCGAGATCACCGTGTTCCAGGACGAACTCGAGCTGCCGCCGGCGAAAGTGCGCGTCAAGATCGGCGGCGGCATCGCCGGCCATAACGGGTTGCGTTCGATCTCCTCGCATATCGGCAACGAGTATCGCCGGGTGCGGCTCGGGATCGGTCATCCCGGCATCAAGGAAATGGTGCATAGCCACGTGCTGTCGGATTTCGCCAAGGGCGATCGACCCTGGGTCGAGGCGCTGTGCGAGGCGGTCGCCGACAATGCCGGTCTGCTCGCAACCGACAAGGATTCGACGTTCCAGAACAGGGTGCACCTGGCACTGCAGGCCAGGGGATTTTTCGACAAGGGCGATGACGGCGCTGCGTAACGTGCCGCCGACCGTCCGCAACGGACTTCAGGACACATTATGGGATTCAAATGCGGTATCGTCGGGTTGCCCAATGTCGGCAAATCGACGCTGTTCAACGCGCTGACCGAGACGGCTGCGGCGCAGGCGGCGAACTATCCGTTCTGCACCATCGAGCCGAATGTCGGAGAGGTCGCGGTGCCCGATCCTCGGCTGGACAAGCTGTCGGCAATCGCCAAGTCGGCGCAGATCATCCCGACGCGGCTGACCTTCGTCGATATCGCCGGCCTGGTCCGCGGCGCCTCCAAGGGCGAAGGTCTCGGCAACCAGTTCCTCGCCACCATTCGCGAGGTCGATGCGGTCGCGCATGTGGTGCGCTGTTTTGAGGATTCCGACATCACCCATGTCGAAGGCAAGATCGCGCCATTGGCTGACATCGAGATCATCGAAACCGAGCTGATGCTCGCCGATCTCGACAGTCTCGAAAAGCGCGTCGACAATCTCTCCAAGAAGGCCAAGGGCAACGACAAGGAAGCCAAGGAACAACTCGATCTCGTCAACCGCGCGCTGGTGCTGTTGCGCGAAGGCAAGCCGGCGCGGTTTCTTCAGCGCAAGCCGGAAGAAGAGCGCGCCTTTGGCATGCTCGGGCTGCTGACGTCGAAGCCGGTGCTGTATGTCTGCAATGTCGAGGAAAGCTCGGCCAAGGACGGCAACAATTTCTCGGCGCAGGTGTTCGAGCACGCCAGGAAGGAAGGTGCGGTCGCGGTGGCGATCTCCGCCAAGATCGAATCCGAGATCGCAACCCTGTCGCGCGAGGAGCGCACCGAGTTTCTCGATACGCTCGGCCTGGAAGAGGCCGGCCTCGATCGGCTGATCCGCGCCGGCTATCAGCTGCTCGACCTCATCACCTATTTCACCGTCGGTCCGAAGGAAGCCCGCGCCTGGACCGTCAACCGCGGCACCAAGGCGCCGGCGGCGGCCGGCGTCATCCATACCGATTTCGAAAAGGGCTTCATCCGCGCCGAGACCATTGCCTATGCCGACTATGTCGCGCTCGGCGGTGAAGCCGGCGCCCGCGACGCCGGCAAGCTGCGGCTGGAAGGCAAGGAATATGTCGTCGCCGACGGCGACGTCATGCATTTCCGATTCAATAATTGAGCTGATGTAGCCCGGATGGAGCGCAGCGCAATCCGGGACCGCGGCCAACGATACGTTCCCGGATTGTGCTGCGCTCCATCCGGGCTACGGTCCTCGGTGTGTGAACTACCGCATCTGTCCCTGGTCGCGGATCGCGCCGAGGTGCTCGTTGATGCGAAACACGATCAGGATGAATTCCGCGGCGATGCGCGAAAACACCACGCCGACGACCACGCCGGCGATCGACGACAGCAGCAGGATGAAGCCGCCGAACGGGCTGATCGCCATGGCGGCGAGGCCGGAGAAGATACCGGAGATGCCGAACAGCACGATCAATCCGATCACCAGCCAGTAAAAGGTCTTGATAATGGTGGGCGTGATGAAGCGGTCCCACTGAAACAGGTCCTGAAAATCGAACATCGTGGTTCTCCCGGCAGGTCGAATATGATTCGCGTCCAAGCTGTCCCCTGAGGGCAATGGGCTAGCTCCGAATACCGGTTCGGGCAAGTCAGGGACGAGCTATGCGAGTGGGCGGGTTGAGATTGCCGCAAATAACGGCCACAATCGGGCTTCCCTCCATTATATCCCCATCATGACCACGCTCATTTTCGAAGACTTCAAGCCCGGCCGGTTCGGCACATTCGGCCCGCGTCACGTCACGCGGGAGGAAATTCTGGCCTTTGCCGCCGAGTACGATCCGCAGCCGATGCATCTGGACGAGGAGGCGGCGAAGAAGTCGATGCTCGGGGGCTTGTCCGGATCGGGCTGGCATCTCGGCTCGATCATGATGCGGATGCTGTTCGACGGCTTTATCGGCCGCACCGCCTCGATGGGCTCGCCCGGGGTCAACGAGATGCGCTGGCTCGCGCCGCTTCGTCCGGGCGACGACCTGATGCTCGACGTCGACGTTGCGGAAGCCAGAGTTTCCCGCAGCCGTCCCGAGACCGGCATCGTGACGTTCAAGGGCACGATCCGCAACGCGGCCGGCGTGGTGCTGTGCGAGATGGAATCGCCGATCATCGTGAGCCGGCGCGCCGGGGCCGCGGAGTAGCACGCGATGCATTTTTTCGAAGACATCGAGATCGGCGCACGGCGCGAGTTGGGCTCGTTCACCTTCACCGCGGATTCAATCAAGACGTTTGCCACGCAATTCGATCCGCAACGCTTTCACCTCGACGAGGAGGCAGGACGCAAGTCGCTGTTCGGCGGGCTTGCCGCGTCAGGCTGGCACGTTGCGTCCATCTGCATGAAGGTGCTGGTCGGCGACGGCAAGCGTCAGATGCAGGAGGCGCGGGCCCGCGGCGAAGAGGTCGCGGTGTGGGGGCCATCGCCGGGCTTTCGCGAGTTGCGCTGGATCAAACCGGTGCTCGCCGGCGACACCATCAGCTTTTCGAACCAGGTCGAAACCAAGCGAACCTCGGATAAGCGTCCCGAATGGGGGATCCTGCAGGCCCGCAACACCGGTACGAACCAACGCGGCGAAGTGGTGTTTTCGTTCCTCGCGACGGCCTTCGTGCCCCGGCGGAACAAGGGCTCCTGACGCGCCGCGCTACGCCAGCATGGTTACCGAATTGCTTCCGTACTTCGCGGCACGCGATGATTCGCCGGAACCATTTTTTTGCTAACGCATTTTGAACTTTGTCCCTGCCAAATGGATTCCAGGGGAACGTTGCCCAGGAGACGACCATGGCAGACCGCAGCAGCCTGAAATTTGTCGGCTTTATCTTCGCAACCGTCACCGTGGGGGTGATGCTGACCACCGCGATGGTGGTGAAAGGATACTCCGACGGCGGCTATAAGCTCGAAAGCACGTCGTTCGTCCGTCGATAGTTCCAGAATCTGCTAACCATCCGGAACGGATCTTCGTTCGGTGGTTAACGGTTCCAGATCAGCGTCATCAGCACTACGGCAACCGCCAGCAAGCCGACAAAGCGGATCACAAGGGTCATCATGCCGTGCGGCGATTGTCGCAACGGCATCGGATTGGCGTTGTCCGGCTGAATGCTTTGCATCGGAGACGTACCCCCAGAAATAATCTGCCGCGTGACGGCGTCCGTCCTTGGTCGCAAAATGAGCTTATAGGGTTCAGATCGACCCTTGCCAAATGAAACCGCCGCGCTTCCGTGAGGAAAGGCGGCGGGTGTCAGATTTTTGCAACGGTCGGAATCAGCTGTTGCGCAGCCCGTCGGCGGCGCGTTTCCACTGCGTGACGTTGTCGGCGATCATGCGCGTCGACTTCATCGCGGCCTGGCTGAGCTGGGCATACCCGGAGATTTCGCGCTGGACGCGCTGGCCTTCGGCATGCAGCAGGTCGCGCAGGCTCTCGAGTTCAGAAATCAGTTTTTCGATTTCCGCCAGCGACGTGCCGGCGACACGCTGGATCAGCGAGTTGACGTTGTTGACGGTGGCCTCGGTGTTGGGCTCGAGCGGCGCCGTTTCCGGGCTCGGAACCGCCGGGCGGCGCAGATAGGCGATATCGTTGCGGACGAAGTCGCGGATCCCCGCCTCGACTTCGGAGACCGCCGCGAGATTGCTGTCGACCACATCCTCGGTTGAATCAATTTGTTCGGAACGAATGGTAGCGTTCATCGGCTATTCCTCTGTTTCGCATGAAGCGAGCGCGGACGTCCCCCGCACGACGAAGTGAACGGTGCTATCAGGGCTGCCGATTTTGACCGCATCTGGGCCAATATGCGGCAAGGCTGGATCATTCCTGGGCGATCGCGGAATGGTTTAAGTTTAGCTACCAGCTGCGCTTGAAGCCGGCGCTGAAGCTCTTGTTGGCGGTGCCCTGCGCGGTTTCACCGATCGAGCCCGAGATGGTGACGCCGTCGAACAGCTTTTGCTCGGCGCCGACCTTGCGCAGCCATTTGTCGTCGTTGGTCGACAGCGTCTGGCCGGCCGTGAAGCTGGTGCCGGTATCGGTGATGCTGAGCTTGGCCGACTGGTCGGTCTCGTAGCTGCGCACCGGGCGGCTGATGATGCCGGGAACCGGCACGATGCCCTGCTGGATCAGATTATAGTCGTTCTGCAGGGTGACCGAATATTGCTCGCTGAGCGGCAGCGATTTGCTCAGAGAGGTGCCGAGCTTGCTCTGGTCCTGTCCGGGATCGACGCGGGCCTCGACCGCGGTCTTGTCCCAGATCGAGCCGACGCCGGGGGCGGTGATCGCCGCCCAGGCGGTGCCGGAGGATTGCGGCACGCTGCCGCCATTGGCCAGTTTTTCCGACAGCACTTCGGAGGCCGTCAATGTGCCTTGCCGGGCGACCGTCATGTCGGCGCCGATCCGGGTGTCGAGGAACGGCGACACCGACTGCTTGACCGAGACGGCGGATGAGCCGTTCGGCTTGTCGTTCGACGACCACGATGCGTCGGTACCGGCGGTCTTCGGCGCATTGCGCCCCCTAGGGCCCGGGCCGTTCCTGGTTGAGGCGTCGAGATTGAGCTGGCTCCAGTCCAGGCTGCTGACGTCGATGTCCTTCATGATATCGACGTCATTGACGTCGGGAGCGGCGGCTTCCGCCGCGGGCTCTTCCGTATCGTCTTCCGCAGGCGGCGTCTGCGCCGCCGCCGCCAGCATTGTGGCCAGGCTGAAGCCGGCCACCAGCAGCGGGAGCCTTGCCCAGCGATATCGTGTTGAGGAAGTCATTACCCGCCCGCATTCCAGATGCCGCCGAAGATGCGTCGGCTCTGGTGCGAAATTATGGCGGGCGGCGAACGCCATTTGCAATTAGAGTCGTCATGGCCGGGCAAAAGCGCGAAGCGTCTTCGCGCCGTATGTTCCGGCCATCCATGTCTTACTTGGGGCTGGCGAAGCAAGACGTGGATACCCGGGATAAGGCCGGGCATGACGAAAGTATTGGCCGTTACCCCGCCATCCGCGGCAGGTGGATCGGATAGCCCACGGTCTGCTCGACCAGATCGAAGGTGTCGACCAGGACGCGGAAATTGGTCAGCCGGCCGGCCTTGAACTGCGCGAAATGCGCGATGCGCAAGCTGATCGGCTTGTTCGAATCCAGCGCCGTCAGCGAATAGCGCATCATCGAGGACGCCGAATTCGGTCCCCAGCATGATCGACTCCCGATCGAAGCGATGGACCCGGACATTCTCCGATATCTGCCGGATCACCTCGATCACGGCGGCCTTGCCCCGGCGCGAGCCGAAGAACGGAAACATGTCGATCGGGCCATAGATCGCCCAGTCGACGTCATCGTCGAGCAGGGCTTCGAGGTCGGCGGACTGGCGCTCATTGATCGCGCGATGAAACGCGTGCGAAAAACGCCAGAGACTGTGCTCTGTCATTTCAGGTGGTTCCTAATACTTTGATTGCTGAAACGGCGACGCCCCTGTGGGCGTCAGCTTTGACGCCGCGTCAGGGTGGTGCAATTCATTAGTGTACGAACAATATGGTCAAATTGCCAAAATACAATTGACATTTTTGCATTGCACAAATGCACGGGTTCCCATCACTTACCGGTCATTTGCCGGCTCGCGTTCGATGGCGATTTCGGCGTCCCGGAACGCGATCAAGCCGAACAGCAGGGCGCCGGCGATGCCGCCGACCGCGGCCCCCACCGGCATGAAGGTGAGGAACACCAGCATGCCGCTATACCCTTCAAAACTCGTGGTTTTAAAGATTTCGACCCAGGCCAGCCCGGCCCCGATCCCGAGTGCTGCGCCGCCCAGCGTCCCCAACGCCAACCCAAGCAAAAGCCAGCAACGCGATCTTCATGCTTCTTCTTGAGCCCCGATGACCCCAACAAGCCCAGTGGTAAGTCACGGCGGGGGCGGTGAGGTTCAACGCGGTTGGAGGTATTTCCAGCCAAGACGGCAGGCGGCGGCGTAGTTCTCACCTCGCCCCGCTTGCGGGGAGAGGTCGGCGCGCAGCGCCGGGTGAGGGGGACTCTCTGCAAACTCAGCTCGCGGAGAATCCCCCTCACCCGAAGCCCTCGCTTCGCTCCGGCTTCGACCTCTCCCCGCAAGCGGGGCGAGGTAAGCGAGAGTGGCCTTCCAGGGCCGCATTCCGAAGCGCTCCGCCTAGATCCCCTCGGTCTTGCCGCCGGTCAGCACCGCGGTGACGTCGCGCTCGAGCACCTGCTGCACCAGGTCGAAAGTGTCGAGGATCTCCCGGATCTCGGCGATGCGGCCGTCGCGCAGCGTGTAGAAGGCGGCGATGTCGAACTGCACCACCCGGTCGTTGCTGCTCTTGCGGAAGAACACCCTGATATGCGCCGCGACCTTGTCGCCCTCGGCGACCAGGATCGGCACCTCATGGCGCATCCCGGAATAGCGGGCATGGACCGTGGTCCACATTTCCCGCATCGCTTCCTTGCCGTGGCGGTGGCCCATATGCGGGAGGATGTCGACCGGCGCGTTGGCGAGGAAGTCGATGTCGTCGGTGCAGCGCGCCAGCGCGCCTTCGACGTCGCCGGAATAGAACACCTCGAGAAATTTCAGCACGCGTTGACCGTGAAGATCCGCAGACATCTCGTTCTCCGTCCCGATCCGACTTGCTTGCGACCGGCCGCATTGTGGCTGGAACGGTTTGGGGATCAATCGGCAAAAGGAAGCAGGCGTTAGACGTCGCTGGCGGCAAAATGGTTCACGCAGCTCAATGACCCCGGTGGGGACGGGAACCGCGGCGTCCGGCCGCCGTTAGTACCGCGAAATCCTCTGGAGAGAACACCGATGAAAACCGCAGCCGCCATTTTAGCCGTCGCCGCCTTGGCGTTCGCCGCCACGTCTCCCGCTGACGCAAAAGGCTGCCTGAAAGGCGCCGTGGTCGGCGGTGTCGCCGGTCACTATGCCGGCCATCACGGCATGCTCGGCGCCGCCGCCGGGTGCCTCTACGGCCGCCACCGTGCCAAGGAGCAGGACAAGCAGCAGCAGGGCCAGGGCCAGCCGGCGCCGGCCGGGCAGGAGAAGCTGTAGAGTTCGTCTCCCTCCGCGTCATTGCGAGCGTAGCGAAGCAATCCATCGAGCCGCGTAAAGGAAAAATGGATTGCTTCGTCGGTTCGCTCTTCGCAACGACAGTGTTCGTCGGCGCGCCCACCGTGCGACGCCCTTACGGCAAATTCCTGATTCAAATTTCAAACAGCGAATACACGTCCGCCGTCTCGCGGCGCGATGCGTCCGAGGCTTGCACGAACCTCCCCCGAAAAGAGGGAGCAGGGGATGCCGGGTGCGCGCTGCACCCGCGGTCTCGTGTGCAAAATTGTGCGAAAAGGGCGCACACGAGCATACAGGTTCAGCGGAAACACTCCGGCATCC
The DNA here is from genome assembly GCA_963836765.1 of uncultured Alphaproteobacteria bacterium. Taxonomy (GTDB): domain Bacteria; phylum Pseudomonadota; class Alphaproteobacteria; order Rhizobiales; family Xanthobacteraceae; genus Bradyrhizobium. The sequence continues at coordinate 85,256 of CAWILG010000008.1, read as the reverse complement.
CCCGCGCAATGGCTTTACGGCTTATATCGCGCTCTCCTCGGCGACGAATTCGTCTTGTCACCGTCGCTGCCGGCTTGATGGCTGAATCGAATCCGGTTGGATCGATCTTGCCACCGGCAGCTTGACACCAGCAACGGGTGCCGGAACCACACGGTTTTGCCGTACGCTTCAGCGCCGTTCGTCCTGCGCGCCGGTGTTCACTCACGACGGATCGCCCTGTGAACCAACCTGCGCGCCGGCGCTGCCGCGTCCACCGCATCCCATCCCAACGTTCGTGACGATGGCCAACGCCCCTCGTTCGGGACAGGACGGCAGCATTTCAAGACCTGATTTGGGGTATTTTGAAACAGGAATATTTTCTCTATCGGGACTTGACAGCTTTTTTTGATTTGCCCGTCAGGGCAACACAAGCGCTGACGGGTCGCGCGGCAGTTCCGCGCAATTCAGCCGGGAACGATGCAAGCGCGCCCGGCGTTTTCCCGTGATGCGTAACGGAGACATCCATGACGAAGCCGCTGACCAAACCCATCCAGCCCGTTCCTGATGACAACCAGTGCCACAAGGGCCCCGGCAGCGCGCCCGCCGTTCCCCCCGACACCACCAGAGGCCATCGCGACGACGAAAAGCACAACATCCGCGAACAGGCCGCGCACGGGAATCTGGTGCAGAATACGAGCAGCAGACGGTCGGGGTGAATTTTCGGTCGTCATTCCGGGGCGCCGCACAGCGGCGAGCCCGGAATCCATAACCACGATCGGGAGTATGGATTCCTGACAGCCGCTGCGCGGCTTCCGGAATGACGAAGATTGTGCTAGCTACGCCCCGCGGCGATCGGCCGCTTTTGAACCAACGGAGGTGTGCCATGCGCAAGCATCGCGATTTCGAAAACCTCCCCTGCTTTCAGCGTCACGCGTAAGCGGCGGAAGTCCTTCCCCTCGGAAACCCATGTCAAGCGTGGACGGCGTTTCGTCCATGGCGACGTCGAGCTGACCGAAAAGCTCGGCCGCAATGATCTGTGCCCGTGCGGCTCCGGACGCAGGTTTCAAAGCCTGCTGCATGAAGTCCGGCGCGTATGACGGATCGAACCGGGACGACTACTTTCAGGGAATAGTCGGCGGTTGGTCGTAGCCAATCTCTCCATTGTCATTCCGGGTCACCGCGCAGCGGTGAGCCCGGAATCCATTGGTGCAACTGACGCCTCCAACATGCAAAACCGACCACCGGCACTCCCGAGACTACCCGTAACCGGACAGCCAAAATCGACGCAAACGACCCGGAGCCGGCATTGTTGCGGACTATAACTTTACTATTTGGACGGGCTGATTTCGCTCGTCTTTCCACCAGCCGGCGAACTCCAAAACCAAAGCGCGTGTCATCCGACCCGTCGCTTACCACGAGCTCGTCGATGATGTCCTCTATCCGCGCCGCGCCTTCTCCTACGACTGCGATAAGAGCAACGTTATCGCGAAGGCACTGCTCGACGAAGGCATCCAATAGGTCTTCGTTCGATAGTGGCAGGTGGAGAATGACCCTTGACGCATAGCTCATCTAATTCTCGGCGCGCATGGCGGAACCGCTCTCCCTGATTTCGCGCCAGTATTCTTCCGCAACGTCGGGGTCGATTTCAATTTGCGCGGAGCTTTCAGGATAGAGGCGATCCTTGCCATCTTTTCGCGGACCTGAAATCCAAAACCTTTCTCCGGTTTCAACGTCAAAATAGTTTGCCTTGAAGCCGCTACCTTTCAGGCTTTGAAAAGTGCGTCCTCCATAGCTGATAGACTTGCCCGTCTTCGAGAACGTGACGCGGCCAATCCGCGCCAGTCCATTCAGCGAACTAGATTTGTCCTCGATATACATGATGCGCGTTTTCGGCATGCTTGGACCTAACGTGCGGACGGCGTGCAAGAGACAAATCATTTTGCCCAATAAAAAGACAATCGACAATAATTGTCGAACAAGAATGCAACTCAAGGAGTTTTGTCAGTTAAGCAATCGTAACCGCATTGATGTCCGTTATTGGCGCGTTTCAGACCTCACGCGATGGTCCGACTTGAATCCGGAATGCGCGCTAACGCGACGTCCGCCGACCAATCTGAATTTATGGGTTCACGCCCTGGAATTGCGGACAGCAACTACCGCTTCTTCCACCCACCCCGATGCCCCGGCGCGCCGCCGCTCGATCGCGGCGCCGGTCCGAACTCCGGGCCGGATTGGCGGGAGTCGGTGGGCTGGAAGATTTTGCTGCCGCTGCCTGTTTCGGCGTCGTCGCGCGAAGGTTTTGCGCGACCGGGGCGGTAGGGCAGGGATTCCGGGCCATGCATTTCGTCGAGATGGGGTTTGTGGACGCGGGAGGTCCCGCTGACACCACCCGTGGATCGCCCCTCACCCCGACCCTTCCCCCGTGAAGAACGGGGCGAGGGGGAAGCGGCGCTGCCGCCGCGCTTCTTCATCGCGCTGGCGGGCAGGTTCGCGGCCTCGCCGTATTTCTTCATCCCGGCGTAGGCGCCGGCCTTGTTTTGCACCGAGCGCTGCTTTGCCGTGGGATCGTCGACGACCGCCAGTTCCGTCGCGCGGAGGCGCTTGACTTCGTCGCGCAGGCGGGCGGCTTCTTCGAAATTCAAATCGGCGGCGGCTTCGCGCATTCGGGTTTCGAGGTCGGCCAGGACGGTTTCGAAATTGTGGCCGATACTGATGACGTCGTCGGCCATGCCGCCGTCGCCGATTTCCACCAGCACATGGTCGCGCTCGTAGACGCTGTTCATGATGTCGCCGATGGATTTTTTGATGCTCTCCGGTGTGATGCCGTGCTCGGCATTGTATTCGACCTGCTTTTCGCGACGGCGGTCGGTTTCGGCGATGGCGCGCTCCATCGAGCCCGTCATCTGGTCGGCATAGAGGATCACCTTGCCGTCGACGTTGCGCGCGGCGCGGCCGATGGTCTGGATCAGAGACGTTTCGCTGCGCAAAAAACCTTCCTTGTCGGCGTCGAGGATCGCGACCAGCGCGCATTCGGGAATGTCGAGGCCTTCGCGCAGCAGGTTGATGCCGACCAGCGCGTCGAAGGCGCCGAGCCGCAAGTCGCGAATGATCTCTATGCGCTCGATGGTGTCGATGTCCGAGTGCATGTAGCGGACGCGAATGCCCTGCTCGTGCAGATATTCGGTGAGGTCTTCCGCCATCCGCTTCGTCAGAACGGTTATCAGGCTGCGGTAACCGGCCTGCGCGGTGGCGCGGACTTCGCCGACGAGATCGTCGACCTGGGTGCGCGCCGGGCGGATATTGACGGGCGGATCGATCAGGCCGGTCGGGCGGATCACCTGTTCGACGAACACGCCGCCGCTTTCGTTCAGCTCCCAGCCGCTCGGCGTCGCGGAGACCGCGACCGATTGCGGGCGCATCATGTCCCACTCTTCAAAGCGCAGCGGACGGTTGTCCATGCAAGAGGGCAGCCGGAAACCGTATTCGGCCAGCGTCGCCTTGCGGCGGAAATCGCCTTTGAACATGCCGCCGATCTGCGGCACCGTGACGTGGCTTTCGTCGGCGAACACCAGCGCGTTGTCGGGGACATATTCGAACAGCGTCGGCGGCGGCTCGCCGGGGCGGCGGCCGGTGAGGTAGCGCGAATAGTTTTCGATGCCGGCGCAACTCCCCGTCGCTTCCATCATTTCGAGATCGAAGGTGGTGCGCTGCTCCAGCCGTTGCGCTTCCAGCAGGCGGCCCTGGTTGTTGAGCTGGTCCAGCCGCAGCTTCAATTCGCTCTTGATCGACTTGATCGCCTGCACCAGCGTCGGCCGCGGCGTCACATAGTGTGAATTGGCGTAGATCTTGATGAATTCGAGATCGTCCTGCTTGTGGCCGGTGAGCGGATCGAATTCCTCGATATTTTCGACGGTGTCGCCGAACAGGTTCACGCGCCAGGCGCGGTCTTCATAGTGCGCCGGAAAAATGTCGATGACGTCGCCGCGGACGCGAAAGGTACCGCGGGTAAAGTCGGCCTGGGTGCGCTTGTATTGCAGCGCGACGAGGTCGGCGATCAATTGCCGCTGGTCGATGCGCTCGCCCTTCTTCAGCGCAAACGTCATCGCGGTATAGGTCTCGACCGAGCCGATACCGTAGATGCACGACACCGAAGCCACGATGATGACGTCGTCGCGCTCCAGCAGCGCGCGCGTCGCCGAGTGGCGCATGCGGTCGATCTGCTCGTTGATCGAGGAATCTTTTTCGATATAGGTGTCGGTCCGCGGCACATAGGCCTCGGGCTGGTAGTAGTCGTAATAGCTGACGAAATATTCCACCGCGTTGTCGGGGAAAAAACTCTTGAACTCGCCATAGAGCTGGGCGGCCAGCGTCTTGTTCGGCGCCAGGATGATGGCGGGGCGCTGCGTCGCCTCGATCACCTTGGCCATGGTGTAGGTCTTGCCGCTTCCGGTGACGCCGAGCAGCACCTGCGTGCGGTCGTTGCGGCTGATGCCCTCGACCAATTCCTTGATCGCGGTCGGCTGGTCGCCCTTCGGTTCGTATTCCGACTTGATGACGAAGCGTACACCGCCTTCGGACTTTTCCGGGCGGGGCGGGCGATGCGGCGCCCAGATCCTGACCTGGCCGTCCTCGCCCTTGAATTCCGGACGGCCGTCGCGAATCAGCGCGTCCAGCGCATCGGCGGTGGCGGCGACGCCGAGCGCCTCCATCTTGTTGCGCGGCGGACGCGCGATTGCAGCGGCGTCTTCCTCCTCGGTGGTGAAGCCGAGTTGTTTTGCCAGTTCCGGGTCGAGCGTCGGGATCGTCGCCGAGGTGCCGTAATTGGCCTGCGGGGCCTCGTCAAAACCTTGTTTGGCGGCAGATGGCAGCACATCGCGTTTTGCGACTTCGTCGCTGGTCTCGCGCGTCGAGGCCCGTGCCCGATGCGCGGCGGCCTCGCCGCCGGCGCGGCGATCCCAGGAATTATCCGGCGGCGGCTGCAGGCCGGTGCCCGAACCCATGCCGGCATCGCCGCGATTGATCGCGGGATTGAGCAGTTCGGCCAGAGCCGGTCCGATCGGCTGCACGTCGGGGCGCGACGCCTTGGAATTTGGCGCCTTGGATTTCGGGGGGGTGCCGGGCTTTTTGGGGGTGTCGGGATTCTTCGCCATCCCGGCAATATGGGGCCAATCGGCGCGCGAAAAAAGGGTCCGTTGAGGTCGGGCCGAGAGGTTTATCGTTCGTCAACGCAGCGCATGCGCGGGCCGCAACCGCTTGAGCAAATCCGGCAAGCGTGGTTCCATCCAGTCGCGGATGGCGTCCTGATGGCGGTGATAGTACAGCCCGAACGCGATGATGCCGATGCCGATCAGCGACAGCGCGAACGGGAACAGCATCGAATCCTTGAATACCTTGTCGGCGAGGTCGCCGAGATAGAACGCAATGCCGATGGTTCCGAAAACCGCGAACACGCGGCGCGCCAGGCCCGCGGCGAGCAGGAGAAAGCCGACATTCATCGCGCAATACAGCGCCTTGTCGACAGTCGTGCCGTAAGAACTTGCGGTAATGCCGCCCCAGAAGGTCATGACGCCGAACAGATAGAGCCAGAAAGCGAAATCGCCGGATCGCTGCCGCATGTTGACGATGACGGCCGCGACGATGATGCCGAGACCGAAGCCTATGGAGACGCGGCGCGAGGTTTCCCAGTTGCCGATCGGCGAGCCGGTGATCCAGGGCACGATGTCCATCGACAGGAACCACAGCGCCACCGCCATGATGAAGACGATGAAGGGAAAGCGATAGAATCGCAGCGCGATGATGGCGCCGGCGATGGGGCGATCTCCATGAAGATCCAGCTGCCCTTGACCCAGACATAGAAGTCGCGAACCGTGCCCGGCTTGCCGAAATTGCTCCACACGCCCCAGGTATCCTGCACGCCGTAGACCGCGAGAGGGATCATCGATACCGCGATGGCGATCAACAGCCCGCCGGGGGTGCGAAGTTTTCGAACCGTCCAGAGATAGTGGCCGGCGCCGCCGAACAGCGCGGCATAGAGCAGCGCGGTGGCTGACAGCGCCGAGCCGCCCATTTTCGAAAACGCCAGTGTCGAGAACAGGCCCATGGCCGAGATCACGATCAGCGCGCCCATGTACCACAGCACATGCACCACATCGAATTTCGGGGCTGCCGCCGGCTGGCCGGGCGCACGCGTCGCCAGGAATGCGAGCAGGGCCTCGAGCTGGTCGGGAGTGATGGTGCCGGCCACGGCCGCGGCGCGCAAATCGTCGTTCGAATATCGCATCGGGTTCTCTGCAACGCGCCATTGCCGGCGCCGGCGATAACTATGTCGCGCCTGATGGCGAAGACGTTCAAGACGCGCTATCCACCATCTTCGCGGTTGCGTCGAACGGCACCGCATGGCCGCCGTGCGACGCCGGGAATATCGCCGCGGTCGGTTGATTTGGATTCGATCGGGGGGCACAGTGGCGCAACCGAGGCGCCGCCCAGAGGACAATCCATGAGGTTGTCGACCAGGTTGACCGTTGCGATGGTGGCGTTGGTGCTGCTGGCGACGAGCGGGGTCGGCGTACTGACCTATCGCAATATCGCCAGGTTCGCGCTGCCCAGGGCGCTGGACCGCGTCGACGCCCACGCCCAGTTGCTCGCCAACGACCTCGAGGCCTCGGTTCGCAGCGCCCATGCCGACGTGGTCGGCTTTCGCGCGGCTGTCGCCGCCATCGACATCATGACGGCGCATCTTGGCCGCAGCACCGATCCGGCCGCCGCCGCGGCCGAAGCGGAATCGCGAAAACGCCTCGGCCAGCGTTTCGCCGCCGAACTGGCCTCCAAGCCGAATTATTACGAATTCCGCTACGTCGGGGTCGATAATGACGGGCGCGAACTGGTGCGGGTCGACCGCTCCGGTCCGGGCGGTGCCGTCCGCATCGTTCCCAGCGGCGAATCGCAGAACAAGAACGATCGGGACGCCTTTCAGCAAACCATCGCATTGCCGCCCGGCGAGGTTTATGTCTCGCCGGTCGACCGCGATGTCGAACCGCCGCGAACCCCGGTGCTGCGCGTCGCAACCGCGGTGCGCGCCCCGGACGGACAGCCGTTCGGCATCATGATCATCAATGTCGATATGGGGCCGGCGTTCGACCGGATTCGCGCCAGCGCGATCAAGGGCGGCGTGAGCTATGTGGTCAACGATCAGGGCGACTATCTCGTGCATCCGGACCGGGCCCGCGAATTCGACTTTGAATCCGGCAAGCCGGTTCGTATCCAGGACGATTTTCCGGATTTTGCGAACGTCCTCGCGCGAGGCGATTCGGTGACGCGCGTGATCGCCGACCGGGCCGGCAACCGCTTCGGGTTCGCCACGCAGTTCGTGCGCCTGGCCGAAGGTCCAGAGGTCGCGGTGATCCAGGCGGTGCCGTATTCGGTGCTGATGGCCGCCGCCACTGCCGTGCGCGACTCCAGCCTGATGGGCGGCGCCGTTGCGACGTTCTGCGCGTTCGTGCTGGCGCTGATCGTCGCCCGCTCGCTGACGCGGCCGCTGGTGCAGATGACCAAGGCCGTCGAGGGATTTACCCGCGACGAAACGGTCGCGCTGCCGGCGGGGGGCGACTACGAGATCAGCGTGCTCGCCGATGCCTTCGCCGCCATGGCAGCCGGGTCGCGGGCGAAGACGGCCGCGCTCAACCGGGAGATCGAGCAGCGCCGCGGTACCTTCGAGCGCGAGCAGCTGTTCATCGCCGCGGTGGAATCCTCCAACGACGCGATCGTCACCGAAACCCTCGACGGCATCATCACCGGCTGGAATCCGGCCGCCGAACGCCTGTTCGGATTCACCGCGCCGGAAGCGATCGGCCGCAGCATCGACATCATCGTGCCGGAGCCGCTGCGCGGCGAGACCAGGGGATTTCTCGACAAGATACGCGCCGGAGAAAAAATCGAATACAGCGAAACCGTTCGCGTCGACAGGAACAGCCGCTGGATCGACGTCTCGGTCGGCATCGCCCCGATCCGTTCGCAATCGGGCGCGATCATCGGCGCCGCGAAGGTGGTGCGCGACATCACCGCGCAGAAAATCGCGCAGGCCGCACTGCTCGAAAGCGAGCAGATGGCGCGGGAGGTGATCGAGAATGCCCTGGAGGCGTTCGTTCAGACCGACGAGCGCGGCGCCATCCTGGAATGGAATCCGCAGGCCGAGGCGATCTTCGGCTGGTCGCGCCAGGAGGCGATCGGCAGGCACCCGACCGAGCTGATGCTGCCGGAAGCGCTGCGGCCGCAGTTCGACACAATGAGCCAGCGCTTGATCCGCAACGCGGAGAATGCCGCCGCGGGCTCGCGCTTCGAGGTCGAGGCCCAGCGCAAGGATGGCCAGCTGCTCAAGGTCGAGGTGTCGCTGAAGGCGCTGCGCCGGCGCGGCGGCTATGTGTTCAATTCCTTCGTCAGGGATCTCACCCAACGCGTCGCCGCGGAGGAGCAGTTGCGGCAGGCCCAGAAGATGGAAGCGATCGGCCAGCTGACCGGCGGCATCGCGCACGATTTCAACAATGTGCTGACCGTGATCACCGGCACCATCGAGATCCTGGCCGAGGAGGTTGCCGCCAAGCCGAATCTTGCCGCCATCACCCGACTGATCAGCGAGGCCGCCGACCGCGGCGCCGAACTCACCGGCCATCTGCTTGCCTTCGCCCGCAAGCAGCCGCTGCAACCGCGCGAAACCGACATCAACCGGCTGATCGTGGAATCCTCACGGCTGATGCGGCCGGCGCTGGGCGAACATGTCGAAATCGAATCGCGGCTGGCCGCCTCGCTGTGCGAGGCCCTGGTCGACCCGGGCCAGCTCAGTTCGGCGCTGCTGAATCTCGCGATCAACGCCCGCGACGCCATGCCGGGTGGCGGCAAGCTGACGCTCGAGACCAAGAACGTCAGTTTCGATGCGGATTACGCCGCCGCCAACGACGTCCAGGCCGGGGATTATGTGATGATCGCGGTGAGCGATACCGGCAGCGGAATTCCGGAGGCGATCCGCGACCGGGTGTTCGACCCGTTCTTTTCGACCAAGGAAGTCGGCAAGGGCACCGGGCTCGGGCTCAGCATGGTCTACGGCTTCGTCAAGCAGTCCGGCGGCCACATCAAGGTCTACAGCGAAGAGGGCTACGGCACCACGTTCCGGCTCTATCTGCCGCAGGCCGACGCGCGGCGGGAATGGCTCGCCGCCGAACCGCCGACATCGGAGATCGAGGGCGGCGACGAGACGATTTTGGTCGTGGAGGACGATCCACTGGTGCGTTCCTATGTCAACACCCAGCTGCAGAGCCTGGGCTATGCGACCCTGTCGGCCGCCAACGGCACCGAAGCGCTGGCGATCGCCGACGGCGGCGCCGCCTTCGATCTGTTGTTCACCGATGTCATCATGCCAGGCGGAATGAACGGACGGCAGCTTGCCGCGGAAATGATGCAGCGGCGCCCGGCGCTGAAAGTGCTGTTTACGTCGGGCTATACCGAAAATGCCATCATCCATCATGGCCGGCTGGATAGCGGCGTGTTGCTGCTCGCGAAGCCGTACCGCAAGCTCGATCTGGCGCGCATGCTCCGCGTCGCGCTCAGTCCCGCCGGAGTCCTCGCGGAAGGAAAGCCGGCGGCCGCGGGATAGAGCTGCGAGTGGGTCAGGCGCGCAGGTCGCCGGGATCCTGGGGCGCCCGGGATGGCGCGGACGATCTGACGATGTCGAGATGGATGCCGCCGCATTTCGTGCATCGCATGGTCCAGTATTCGGCGCCGCCCCGGCCCGGGATGATGCGCAGCACCGCCAGTTCGGCGTTGCATTGCGGGCAGTTCGACATCACGGCTGCGGAAGCCGGCGGCTGCTCGGGTTCGAGGTGGGGCAAGGGGGCAACCATTTTCCAGCCGCCTATGGCGAGGTGCTGTGTTCGTTCGACCGCATCGTCCGGGACGTCGCATGACGCCGCTCCAGCCGGTCGATGTGAGCTTTCGCATCCGCGACCGCCGCATCCGGATCGGGCCATGCCAAGCCGACTTCGAGCGTCGGAAACTGGATGCCATCGATGACGACCGGCTCTAGATCTGCTCGCTGAATCCTGGCGTGCCATAGCCCGCTCCCCGCCTCGAACGACTGAATTTCAAAGCCGCTGTAGATCATGTCGCGACCCCTGGGATTGTCCTCGCTGAACGGAAGCACGGCGAGGCCGAAGCTTTTGTGAAGGGCTTCACATCTCACGGCGATATTTTTCCGAAAGCTCACCGGCCCACCAGGAGCCGAACCTCAGCTGCGTGCGGCAATGTGGTCGGCGAGCACGGCGGCATCGTCGCCGACGCCCGACAAAAACGCGGATTTCATCCGCGCCAGCCATTGCAGGCCGAGGAAATACAGGCCCGGCACCCCGGTGATGCCGCCACGGTGAACCGGCTCGCCCCTGGCGTCCATGACCGGAACATCGATCCAGCCGAAATCGAGGCCGTAGCCGGTGGCCCAGATCACCGCATGGATGCCTTCTTTGCCGAGGTCCAGGTGCCGCAGCGGCGCGGTGACGCAAGGCGGGTCGGCCAGCACCGTCCGGGCGGCGGGGTCGCCGGGCAGATCGAGGCCGTGTTGTTCGGCATGCGCGTCCAACTGGTCGAGCAAGCCAGCATAGCCGGCATCCCCGCATCCCAGGCTCTCGGCGAGACCGGGGGCGATATCGAGGACGCCGTCGCGCGCGGCATTGACCCGCCCCAGCAGCGTAATGCCGTCGGCCGCGAAGCGGCGGAAGTCGATGGTGTGGCCGCCATAGGCGCCGGTGATCGAGGGATTTACCCGGACCGGTCCGCGTTGCTCCGGCGTCCTGTCAAACACGCCCAGCGCGCCGAACCACCACGTCAAATCCTGTCCGCGGTACCGGCGCGGCATACGCGTGTGCTGACCGACCGAGAGAAAGATACGGCGGCCGGCGCGATGCAGTTCCTCGGCGATCTGCGCGCCGGACGCGCCGGCGCCGATCACCAGCACCGCGCCCGGCGGCAATTGTTCGGGATTTTTGTAGCGGCTGGCGTGGATCTGGAAGATGGCGTCGTCCCGCAATAGATCCGGCATCAGGGCGCGCTGATAGGGACCGGTGGCGACCACGACATTGGCAGCTTCGATGGTGCCATCCGTGGTCTCGACCATGAAGCCGGAACCGCCGTCGCGGCGCCGCAGCCGCGTCGCCTCGACACCGCAGCGAATCGGCGGCGCGACAAAGGCGGCATAGGCGTCGATGAAATCGACGATAGCGCCGGTGCTCGCGAAAGCGTCGGGCTCGGCCTGCGGAAACGCAAACTCCGGCAACGCCACCGACCAGTTCGGAAACTGGAATTTCAGCCCGTCCCAGCGCTCGCTGCGCCAGCGTTCGGCGATCCGGTGCCGCTCCAGCACCAGATGCGACAGCCCGCGCTGCTTGAGCCGGTGGCTCATCACGAGCCCAGCCTGGCCGCCGCCGATCACCAGCGTCTCGACCGGTTCAACCGGCATGGCGCTGGCCCCGGGCTCGGCTGGTGGGCTCGGCCACGGCGCGGATGATCCAGCGCCGGAACGCGGCAAAGTCGCGCTGCCCGGTGCGGAAGTCGCGGTAGACCAGATACCAGCGCATGCCCTTGGGCACGCTGAGCGCAAACGGCGCCACCAGCCGTCCGGCGGCGAGGTCGTCGTCAATATAGGGGCGGATGCCCATCGCAATGCCGAGGCCGTCGATCGCGGCCTGCAGCGCCTGGCCGTAAAATTGAAACTCCGGTCCGCGCGCGGTTACGCGCGCGATTCCGGCAGCGCGCAGCCATAGCGGCCAGTCGTCCGGCGAATGGGCGACGCGCAACAGGCTCGGCCCCTTCAGGTCGGCGTGCCGCTTCAACGGGCCGGCCAGCCGCGGCGTGCACACCGGCAGCAGATCGTCCGCAAACAGCGGTTCGGCGACGAGACCCGGCCACTCGCCGTCGCCGAGCTTGATGCCACAGCTCCAGTCGTCGCCGAACGGCGCCGCGGCGCCGCCGGTGGTGATCCGCACCTCGATGTCGGGTTCCTGTTTGCGGAAATCCGCCAGCCGCGGGATCAGCCATTTCATCGCAAAGGTCGGCCCGACGCCGACCGTCAGCACCCGGACGCTGGCAGGTGCGGTGACCTGCGCGGTCAGGCTCGCCAGCGCATCGAAGATCGGCGTCAGGCCGCTCTGATAGGCGCGGCCGGCCGCGGTCGTCACCAGGCGATTGGCCTTGCGCTCGAACAGCGCAAGCCCGTGCCGCTCTTCCAGCAGATGCACCATCCGGCTGACCGCCGCCACCGAGACGTTCAGCTCGGATCCGGCCGCGGCAAAACTGCCGGTCCGCGCCGCGGCTTCGAACGCCTTGATGCCGTTGAGAAAGAGCAGCCGCCGCACATAACCCTCAGGAAAACTGATGCCAGAGCAAGATAACTCAGTTTGCGCGTGCCGTCCAAGCGCGGCACAAGCGTAAGCGGGAGATTCGAAATGACGCCGCTTTTGATCGCAGCGCTCGGCTTGCTGATGGTCGCGACCGCGTTCCTGTCGGGCCTGTTCGGCATGGCCGGCGGGCTGATCCTGATAGGCGTGCTGCTGGCGCTGATGCCGCTGCCGACCGCGATGGTGTTGCATGCGATCACGCAGATGGCGTCGAACGGCTGGCGCGCCTTCCTGTGGCGCGCGCATATCCGCTGGCGGCCGGTGATGGTCTATCTGATCGGATGCGCGCTCGCGCTCGGCACCTGGTCGATCACCCGCTATGTGCCGGACAAGCCGGTGGCGCTGCTCCTCCTCGGCGTGACGCCGTTCCTGGCGCGGCTGATGCCAGCCAACATCAAGCCGAACCCCGACAGTGTCTGGCAGGGCGCGTTGTACGGCTCGATCTGCATGGGGCTGATGCTGATGACCGGGGTTTCCGGTCCGCTGCTGGACACGTTTTTTCTCGGCGGCAATTTCGGCCGCCGCGAAATCGTCGCCACCAAGGCGACCTGCCAGGTCGCCAGCCATTTTACAAAGCTGATCTATTTCGGCGGCATCATCGACCAGGCCGCCACCCTCGATCCGGTGCTGGCCGGGGTTGCGATCGCGGCCTCGATGCTCGGCACCAGCCTGGCGCGGCGGATCCTCGAAGCGATGAGTGACGCGCAATTCCGCACCTGGGCCAACCGGCTGATCACCACGGTCGCGAGTTACTACATCCTCTATGGAAGCTGGCTGTTGCTGGCCGGCAGCTCGGTCGCGTCTTATTGACCGGTCGCAGGTTCTTCTCAACCCACATGACGCACCCGAACCTGCGTCATTGAATCGCGTGAAGCATCTGGAGCTCGGCAATGCGTTTATCGGCGCGGCGGAGCCGCCGACAAAGCTCGCGGTTGATATTCTGCATCACCATCACATACGCATGGATGTCGGCCTTGTAGCACGCGTAGAGTTTTTGGGCCGTGAGCTCGTACAGCAGGGTTGGGCTCTCCGCGACGACTGTTGCCGATCGGTTCTGCATTTCGATAAGCGTCATTTCGCCGAAAAAATCACCGGGATCGAGACCCGCCATCCGAATGACGTGCCCGGAATCCCCCAGCTTGCCCACCACCAGCTTGCCGGAATGAACAATGAACATTGAGCGCCCCGGTTCTCCTTCCGCCACCACAGTGGCACCGGTGTCGAAGCGGCGCTCGACCAGCATCGAGACCAGGAGATCGAGGCTTGCGTCTGAGAGGCCACCGAAGAAGGGTGTGGCGATCAAGAACGCTTTCAGATCGGGGGAGCTGACAGCCATCGACCCAATATACTCCCGCTCCCGGCGGCAGCAAGCGGGCCAAGCCCAACCGACGTAGCGCCCCGGGACAAAAAGGACCGAGGTCAAAACCATCACCATCACGCGCGCGGTGGGCGCGCGCTTCCTGCCGCGCCGGTTCGCCAAGTCGCGGCCGGATGATCTCCACCATGCGGTCGGCCGAGGTGCCCGGCGGGAAGAAGCCGAGATAATTGCCGTCGCGATCCATCAGATAGATGAAGGCGGTGTGGTCGACGGTGTAGTCGTCGGCTGTCTTGCCGAGGGCGATTTTGGCGTAATAGACCTTGTAGGCATCGGCGGCCTTGCGGTTTGATGTGATAACATCAGCGCGATCGGAATGTTGGCTGGAGGGAGGCCCCATGAGGCGGCGCGAGTTTACCAGGCTGCTCGGCGGTGCGACCTTGGCGTGGTCGGTTGCGGCCCACGCGCAGCAGACCGAACGGGTGCGCCGGATCGGTATCCTGACGTTCTCCGCCGAGAGCGACCAGGAAGGGCAGTCCTCGGTCGCGGCGTTTCGGGAGGCGCTTCGGAAGCTCGGGTGGATCGAGGGCCGTAACATCGAGATCGACATTCGCTGGGCGGCGGCTGACGTCGAGTTGATGAAACGATTCGCGAAGGAACTCGCCGCGCTTCAACCCGACCTCATTCTTACGAGCAGCACCCCGGCTGCCGCGGCCATGAGACGCACACCATCCCCATTGTTTTCGTGATCGTTGCCGATCCTGTCGGCAGCGGTTTCGTCGCAAGCCTGCCGCGGCCCGGCGGCAACGCGACTGGTTTCACTCCCATCGTGAGGTCGCTGGGTGGGAAGTGGGTGGAGCTTCTAAAGGAGATTGCACCGCGGCTCGCCCGGGTCGCGTTATTGTTCAATCCGCCAACGGCGACATTTGTCGAGGGTTATCTGGATCCATTCAAAGCCGCCGCTGCCTCCGTCGGCGCGGAAGCGATTGTTGCCCCCGCCAACGACATGCCCGACCTCGAACCCCTCATTGCAACAGAGGCACGCGCGCCAAATAGTGGCCTCGTCGTGATACCGGACGCCTTCACTATCCAGCATCGCGCGGAGATTATTGCGCTGGCTGCTCGCTACCATGTCCCTGCCGTTTATTGGTCCCGCTCATTTACTGAAATCGGCGGCTTGATTTCCTACGGCCCATTTATCGTCGATGAGTTCCGACGTGCCGCGTCGTACGTCGACCGCATTCTCAAGGGCTCTAAACCGAGCGAGCTTCCCGTCCAGGCGCCAGTCAAGTTCGAGCTGGTGGTTAACCTCAAGACCGCCAAGGCGCTCGGCCTTGATGTGCCGCCGTCGCTGCTCGCCGCCGCCGACGAGGTGATTGATTAGCCGCGCTGTTGCTCTGTGGAAAATTGCTGCAGGAGATACTGAGTGGGTCAAAACGGGTCCTACTACCAATCGCCGCGCGGCCGCGCATTGAATTTCGGGAGTTTGCCGAGATAGGCCAGGGTATCGGCCATATCGGCTTTACAGGCCTTTATATGCTCAAGGCACGGCTGCTACCGCTGGGCGACGCAGCGAGCCGCCCATCATCAGTTGAGCGGAACAAAATCGTGCTCGCCCATCCCTTGCAGGACCAGAAATACGGCTGAGGTGTCACCAGCATTAGCGACAAGGTGAGGACGTCCCGGACGGACAGAATAGGTCTCACCGACCGTCAGGCTCACCTGCTCTTCCGGCTCGCGCATAAAAACGCGTATCGATCCGTTGATGACGTAGAACGTATCCTGCGCTTGCGTGTGGTAATGCCAGGGTATCGCTTGGGTCGGACCGATCTGCATCTCGGCGATGCGGAAACCGGGCCGAACAGCGTGATGGGCGCGACGTTCAACTTCATACGTCCGGCCTGCGGCGTTGAGCGGCTGCATGTGAGTTCTCTCCTAATTCTGCGCAACATCTGGCGATCAACCTCATTCCGGCTTGATATTGGCTAGCCGGATCACCTTGCGCCATTTCTCGGTTTCCTCCGCGATGAGCTTGCCGAAATCGGTGGGTGAGCCGCCAAGCGCGGTGCCATCCAGGTGGGCAAGCCGCGCCTTGAAACCGGGATCGGCGAGCGCGGCGTTGATCTCGTTGCTGAGTTTGTCGATGATCTCGATGGGCGTGTTCCTGGGCGCGCCGAGGCCAAACACCGAGCTTGCCTCATAGCCCGGGACGAACTCGCCTATGGTCGGGATGTTCAGGAGTGCCTCCGAGCGCTTCGCCGTAGTTATTGCGAGCGCACGCAGCTTGCCGGTCTCGATATATCCAATCAATAGGGCGAGGTTCGTAAAGAGGACCTGCACTTGCCCGCCGAGCAGATCGGTGAGCGCGGGCGCCACCCCGCGATAGGGCACATGCACAATATCGAGACCGCCCGCGTCTTGCTTGAATTTCTCGGCCGTGATGTGGGTGATTCCGCCGACGCCGCCCGAACCGTAGGAGAGCTTGCCCGGATTCGCCCTGGCATAGGCGATGAACTCGGGAAGCGTCTTGGCCTGAACCGAGGGATGGACCACCATGACAAGGGCACCGCGGATCAAGCCCCCGATCGGTGCGATGTCGCGAATGAAGTTGAAATTGAGGTTGTCGTAAAGCGTCGCATTGATCGCGTTCGGCGTACCGACCAGGAGCAGCGTGTAACCGTCCGGAGTTGCATGCACGACCGCCTCGGTGGCGATATTACTGCCGGCGCCCGGCCGGTTCTCGATCACGAATGGCCGGCCGAGCCGCTCCGACAGCCACTGACCGATCAGACGCGCGAGGATGTCGTTCGGCCCGCCGGCGGCAAAGCCGACGATAATGCGCACCGGCCGCGATGGATAGGTTTGCGCCGACGCGAAGCGCGACAAGGCAGGAAGTACGGCAGCACCGGCTGCAAGGTGCAGGAGTTGGCGACGGCAAAATTCCACAACTTGCTCCTCGGGTCCGAGCCTGCACGACGCGCGCCTCGCTTGCCGGCTATTCCGCGCGCCTAGGCCTGAGACGATAGTTGATGCCGCCATAAGCGCATAAGGCTATTATCTGATGATATCATCTCAAACTGGAAATGGGTGCCGTCATGCAGTTGAGCGATCGCATCGGAAATCGGATGAAGCTGCAAGACCTGCACGTGCTCATGACCGTGGTTCAGGCCGGCAGCATGGGGAGGGCGGCGCAAATCCTCAACACCACTCAGCCGAACGTTTCCAGATCAATCGGAGAACTGGAGCAAGCGCTGGGCGTTCGATTGCTCGATCGCCATCGCCAGGGCGTCGAGCCGACCGAGTACGGTCGCGCCTTGCTGGATTGCGGGGCGGCCGTATTCGATGACTTGCGCGAAGGCGTAAAGAACATCGCGTTTCTCGCGGACCCTACGGCCGGGGAATTGCGGATTGGAACCACCACCTTTCTGGCCGCGAGCTTCGTTTCCGCTCTCGTCGACCGGCTCTCTCGGCGCTATCCGCGCATCGTATTCCATGTCGTGACCGGATACACGGAGACACTGCACCAGGAGCTCGCCGAACGTAATGTCGATCTCTTGATCATACGGGGCTCCGGCCCGATCGCAGACCCGCGATACGACTTCGAATTCCTCTTTGATGATTCCTATGTCGTCGCGGCAGGTGCGCAAAATCAATGGGGACGGCGGCGCAGGATCGAGATTGCCGAACTGGTGAACGAGTTGTGGGTGCTGCCACCACCGGACAGCGTGATCGGGTCGATCGTAATGGACGCTTTTCGTGCCAGCGGGCTCGATTATCCTCGGGTGAGCGTGGTCACGGATTGCCCGCATATGCGCATTAGTCTGTTGGCGACCGGCCGTTTTGTCACCATTTTCCCGGCTTCCGCATTTAGATTTCTCGCCAAGCGCTCGGAGCTTAAGATCTTGCCGGTTGAACTGCCAACGGCACGCCGGCCAAATGGAATCGTTACCCTGAAGAACCGCGCGCTCAGCCCCGTCGCCAAGCTTTTCATCGACCGTGCGCGCGAGGTCTCCAAACCTCTGGCGAAGCGAAAATGATAGGTGCATGTCCGGTTCTGGCACGTTGCGTCATTTAGCTGCGCCGCGAAAGCTGGTCGCTATCGATGCCCGGCTCAACCGGTCGACGCAACACAGGCGTTAAATCTCTCCGCTGGGGTTTCAAATTGCAAGGTCTCGCGTGGTCGTTCGTTGAGCTGACGAGCCACTTTGTTCAGGTAGGCTTGCGAATGCACCGACAGGTCGGTGCCCTTGGGGAAGTACTGTCTCAGCAGACCATTGGTGTTCTCATTTGAACCGCGCTGCCATGGGCTTTGCGGATCACAAAAGTAAACGTCAATGTTGGTCGTCAACGTAAATCGTCGATGATCCGCAAGTTCCTTGCCCCGGTCCCAGGTCAGCGATTTGTACAGCTCGCTCGGCAGCTTTTTTGCCTGCTTGATGAGCGCGGATACGACCGTCTGGGTGTCCTTATTGGCCACCTTCGCCAGCATCACGTAGCGGGTATGACGTTCGACCAGGGTCGCGATATAGCTGTTCTTGGACCCGGACAAGAGATCGCCTTCCCAATGGCCAGGCACCGCCCGATCTTCAACCGCTGCCGGTCGCTGACGGATCGAGAGGGGATCCTTGATTTGTCCCCGTCCATCGCCTTGGAGACCCGCCTGTTTCGATCGGCGGATCGTGCGCTTCGATCGAAGATGGCAAAGCAGCTCTTTCTTAAGCACCCCGCGGGCCTGAACGAATAGACTGCGATAGATCGTCTCGTGTGACACGTGATAACGCTCACCTTCAGGATGGGCTCTCTTAAGCCAGCCGGCTATCTGCTCGGGCGCCCAATTTAATCTCAGCTTGCTGGCCACCGCCTGTCGCAACCAGGAATTGGTCGCCAGCTTACAGCGTTTCGGGCGGCGGGCTCGTTTCCAGGCATTCTCGTCGGCCAGCGCCGCTCGGTAGCCATCATAGCCGCCATTCCGGCTGATTTCCCGGCTCACCGTCGAGGGCGAGCGGCCCAGCAACCCAGCCATCGTTCTTGCCGATCGATGTACCGCAATGCCTCTCGATATCTCCTCGCGTTCCGAGAGTGTCAGCGCCAACCGTGAGCGACGCCGGGGAGCTGGACGAATCCCACCGTGCGGTGACACCTGGAAATAAATCGACGATGACGGCTTACCAAACGCCCGACCGATCGCCTTGAGCGACTCCCCGCGCTGCCAGCGATCCCATAACTCCGACTTCTCGGCTGCTGTGAATCCTCGACGAAATCCCTGATCCATCGCTACACTCCATCTTTTTCCCCTAAGATAAAGTGTTGCGTCGACCGTGAGACCACCATGCATAGCGGACATCGTCAGGCCCGCTATCTCGCCGGTTCGCCAAGCCGCGGCCGGATGATCTCCACCATGCGGTCGGCGGAGGTGCCGGGCGGGAAGAAGCCGAGATAATTGCCGTCGCGGTCCATCAGATAGATGAAGGCGGTGTGGTCGACGGTGTAGTCGTCGGCTGTCTTGCCGAGGGCGATTTTGGCGTAATAGACCTTGTAGGCGTCGGCGGCCTTGCGGATCGCTTCAGCGCTGCCGGTCAAGCCGATCAGGCGCGGATGAAACATCGGCACATATTGCGCCAGATGCTCGGTCGTATCGCGCTCGGGGTCGACGGTGATGAACAGCGGCTGCACGCTTTCGCCATCCTTGCCCAACTTGTCCAGCGCGAGGCCGATCGCCTGCAGGTCGGTCGGGCAGATATCGGGACAATAGGTGAAGCCGAAATAGACCAGCATCAGCTTGCCGCGGAAATCGTTGTTGCTGCGCGCATGGCCGGTGTGGTCGGTGAGTTCGAACGGCCCGCCGACCGGCTCCCGATTCCACATCAGGATGTCCATGATTTCCGCGGGCGAGCGCGCCGGAGCGTCGCCGGCCCAGGCCGGCGCCAGCATCAGCCACAGGCCGATGCCGGCCCGGCATGCGGCGCGAAGCCTCATATGCCGAAGGAGAGCCGGCTGCCGGTGGTGGTGACCAGCACCTTGTCGCCCATCTGCGCGGTCGCTTCCTGGACGAAATTCAATCCGCTGCAATGCATCGGGATCAGCACGTCGGGATCGAGTTTCTTGACCTCGGCGACGACCTCCTTGAGATAGTCCGCCGGCGCCGGTCCGAGATGGAAGCCGCCGACGATGGCGTGCACCTTCTGGATGCCGGAGACTTCCTGGGCCTGCTTGACCGAGTTGACGATGCCGACATGGCCGCAGGAACTGATCACCACGAGGCCCATATCCCTGATGTTGAAGCAGGTCGCGTGCTCGTGGATGTGTTCGTCGGGCACGATCTTGCCCTCCATCTCGGCCGGCAGATAGTGGCCGGCGTTGCAGCCCAGGCCATCCTTGATGCCAAACTCGACCCAGGTCTGCGGCAGGATGCGCTCCATGCTGCGCCGCGTGATCTTGCCGGTCGTGAACGCATGGCCGGCGATCACGGTCGGCGTTTCGCACAACACAGTCGTGACCTTCTGCGCGGCGAGCTGGCGGCGATCGAGCGCGCCGAAATCGGTGAACTGGCCCTTGGTCGGCGTCGCATTGACGCGATGGCAGAAATTATCCTCGCCGCCGGCATAGAGTTTTACATCGGCGGGCAGGTTGTCGCGGAACTTGTCGAGGAAGCCGAGCAAGCCGCCGAAATGATCGTAATGGCCGTGGCTGACGATCAAGGCATCGAGTTTCGACGGATCGACGCCGACCAGCTCCATGTTGTTGATGAGGACGTCGGGCGTATAGCCGTAATCCAGCATCAGCGAGCGCTGGGTGCGCGCCGCCTGCGATTCCAGCCATAGCGACAATCCCCATTCATTGTGCAGCGTTTTGCGGAAATCGCCGCCGCGCGGCAGCGGGACGATCGATACGCCGTTGGCCTGCTTGGGCCGGAAGAACTGATCGAAACTGCTATCGACCAGCACGCGGATCGAGAGCTTGTCGACGGTCGGCACCTCGATCGGCGCCGAGCTTGCGATCTCGACACATGAAAACGCGTTCGCGGCGGCGGCGCCGGCGAATGCGGCCGAAGCCTTCAGAAAATCGCGGCGGGCCAGATCCTTGGTCATTGGGTACCCCAAAATTTGCGCGCGAAGTCTGCAATCAATCCGACGAGCTTAGGTCCAATCGTGCACCCGCTCAATATGCGGGAGGGGCAGGGCCGCTCATCACTTTCGCGCGCGTCATGCCGATACCATTGACTTGGCGGCGCGACCTGATCACATTCATGCATCGGCATCCACTTTTGCAATGCACGGTTTCATCATAGCAGGATCGTCCCATGATCGACCTCCATTACTGGACCACGCCGAACGGTCACAAGATAACGATGTTCCTCGAGGAAGCCGGACTGAAATACAAGATTTTCCCGGTCAACATCGGCAAGGGCGATCAGTTCAAGCCGGAGTTTCTGGCGATCGCGCCGAACAACCGGATTCCGGCGATGCTCGACCACGAGCCGAAGGGCGGGGCTAAGCCGATCTCGATCTTCGAATCCGGCGCGATGCTGTTGTATCTCGCCGAGAAGACCGGAAAGTTCCTGCCAGCCGATTTCTACGGCCGCTACGACGCGATCCAGTGGACGTTCTGGCAGATGGGCGGCCTCGGGCCGATGGCCGGCCAGAACCATCACTTCCGGAATTACGCCGTCGAAAAGATCAAATACGCCATCGACCGCTATGTGAACGAGACCAACCGGCTTTACGGTGTGCTCAACAAGCGGCTGGCCGATCGCGAATTCATCGCCGGCGAATATTCGATCGCGGATATGGCGAGCTATCCCTGGATCGTGCCCTACAAGAACCAGGAGCAGAACATCGACGATTTTCCGCACCTGAAGCGCTGGCTCGAGACCATCCGCGAGCGGCCGGCCACGGTGCGCGCCTATGCGCTGGCCAAGGAGGTCAATCCGAATTTCGGCCAGCCCGCGATCCGCACCGAGGAAGAGCGCAAGCTGCTGTTCGGGCAGACCGCGGCGGTGGTGAAGTAGCGACCGGCGCTACTCTATCAACGTCATTGCGAGCGCAGCGAGGCAATCCATAGAGCCACGCGAAGAAAGAATGGATTGCTTCGTCGCTGCGCTCCTCGCAATTACGGCTTTTGTTCGAGAGCTGAAGTTCGACGAGGATATCGCCATGCCCCTCAAACTCTACGAACTCGTCGGCACCGATGACGCCCGTCCGTTCAGTCCGTTCTGCTGGCGGACGCGGATGGCGTTGGCGCACAAGGGGTTGTCGGCGGAAACGATCCCGTGGTGCTTTACGGACAAGGCGGCGATCGCTCCGCATCAATCTGAAAAAGTGCCAGTGCTGCTCGACGGCGACGCGGCGATCGTCGATTCCTGGGTCATCGCCAATTATCTCGAAGACACTTATCCGGACCAGCCGTCGCTGTTCGGCGGTGAGGGCGGCCGCGCCATCGGGCGGATGCTGAACTGGTGGGGTGACGTCACCGTGATGGGTGGCCTGTTTCCGCTGATCGTCGCCGACATCCCGGCGCATCTGAAGCCGGTCGATGCGGCGTATTTCCGCAAGACCCGCGAAGCGCGCTTCGGCAAGCCGCTGGAAGAAGTCACGGCCGGTCGCGACAAATCCGTCGAGGCGTTTCGAAAGGCGCTCGATCCGCTGCGGTTGACGCTGAAGACGCAAAAATTTCTCGGCGGCGCGGCGCCGAATTACGCCGACTATATCGTGTTCGGTCCGTTCCAATGGGCGCGGGTGGTCAGTCCGTTCAAACTGCTCGCCGAGGACGATCCGGTTTACGCGTGGCGCGAACGGCTGCTCGATGCGTTCGACGGCATGGCGCGGAAATCACCGGGATATGCCGTCTAGCCCTTTGGTCCGACACTTGGCTGTCGCGAACGCGCCGCCCATGTCTCGAGGCCTTCGGCGAGATCGCGCGTCGGCACCATCGCGGCGAATTGCTCGCTCTCGACCAGCAGCCCCTCGGCGATGCCCATGTTCAGGCCGCGCGTAACGGCGGTGATGATGCATCCGACCGCGAGCGGGGAGTGACCGATGATCCGCAGCGCCAATTCGCGTGCCGCGATGCCTACGAGCGGCGCGCAAGCCCGCCGCGCTCGCGCAGCATCGCCCGCACGGCGTTGAGATCGGACAGCACCGCCGCGCACCGCGCCCGCGACTGCTCGGTCGGCGGCACCAGGTCGGGCACCATGATGGTGATGGCGCCCGCGGCGTGGGCGGCGGTCACGCCGTGATTGGAATCTTCCACGGCGACGCAAGATTTCGGCTTCACGCGGAGTCTTGCCGCCGCCAGCAGATACATATCGGGGCTGGGCTTGCCGCGCGTGACGTCGTCGCGGGTCAGGATCGTGTCGAAGCGCGCGCGGATTCCTGCCAGCGTCAGGTGCTCGTCGGCGGTGCGTCGCGACGACGAGGTGACAATCGCAAAAGGACATTGGGCGTCCGCGAGCGCGTCGAGCAGTTCGATGGCGCCCGGCTTGAGCGGCAGCCCGGAGCGGAAGACCGCACCGCAATGGATTGCGAACGCCGCATTGATCTTCGCGATCGGGAAATTGCCACCGTAGTGCTCGATCAGCATCGTTTCGCATTGCGGACCCGGCAAGCCGATCATCGCATGGCTTAGCGCGGTGACGTCGTCGGTGTAGCCGCACGACGTCAGCGCCGCGACGAGGCCGTCAAAATATACTCTTTCGGTGTCGAGCAGGGTGCCGTCCATGTCGAGCAGCACAGCGCCGACATGCCACGCAGCTGTCACGTCGAAACCGCACGCGTCGCCTGCGCCGCCTTGTTGCGCAGGCAATCCACGCACAGGCAATCGCCGCCATCGAGCGGCATCGGCAGCAAGAAGGTCTCTTCCGCGCACCAGCACGGACCCGCCGGGTTGCAGGTGAATTCAGTGCCGCAGCCGGAGCAGGCAAGAAGGCGCGAGGGCTGGTTTTCTAACCGATTTGTCATGAATTGGGGCCGCATCCCTATGCGGAATTAATCTCGGGTTCATTTCCAGGCGCGTTATACTGCGCACCAATATACGCCCGGGAATGTCTCAAGGGAAATCCGATGGCCCGCGATTTGCAAGCCGCGCTCGTTGCGCTTAATCGCTTCGGCTTCGGCGCCCGCGGCGGCGCGTCCGGTGATTTCGTCAACGCCGCCTCCGATCCGCGCGGTTTTGTCAAAGCCGAACTGAGCCGTCCCAACGGTGTGCTGCTTGAGGTGCCAGGCCTGTTGTCGACCCCGGCGCTGGGCAAGGCGGTGTTCGATTATCAGTTCGAGATCAAGCAAGCCCGCGACGCGGCGTCGAAGTCGGGCGCGCCGCCAACCACCACCGAAGGCGCGCCATCGCCGGATGCGAGCGTGCAGCGGCGGAACCTGTCGCTCTCCAGCATCGCCAAGGACATCACGGCCAAGGAGCCGATGATGCAGAGCGCCGAAAACAGCGACGCCACGATGGCGCCGATGCAGCCCACTGCTGCAAAATCGCCGCCGCAGCCGCTCAACATCATCCAGAAGACATATCGCGCCGAGGCGCTGGCGCGGCTGCAGCGCGCCTCGGTTGCCGATTGCGGATTCGCCGAGCGGCTGGTGGTGTTCTGGTCCAATCATTTCTGCATCTCGGCCAACAAGGGCCCGCTGGCGCGGATGTGGGCGGGCGCGTTCGAACGCGAGGCGATCCGGCCTCACGCGCTCGGGCGCTTCGCCGACATGCTGCAGGCGGTCGAGCAGCATCCGGCGATGCTGTTCTTTCTCGACAACCAGCAATCGCTGGGTCCGGATTTGCGCGCCGGGATCAACCGCAACCGCGGCCTGAACGAAAATCTCGCGCGCGAAATCATGGAACTGCATACGCTCGGCGTCGGCGGCGGCTATTCGCAGGACGACGTGACCTCGCTGGCGCGGATCATCACCGGCTGGACCTATGCCGGACGGCAAGGCCAGCTCGGCACGCCCGGCACCTTCGTGTTCAACGCCAATGCGCACCAGCCCGGCGCGCAGCGGGTGATGGGGAAAATCTACGCGGCCAACGGCGTGACCCAGGGCGAGGCAGTGCTGGCGGATATCGCGCGCCATCCTTCCACCGCGAAATTCATCGCCGGCAAATTCGTCCGTCACTTCGTGGCCGACGAGCCGCCGCCTTCACTGGTGGCGCGGCTGCAGGATGTGTTCACCAAAACGGACGGCGACCTCAAGGCGCTGGCGACAGCACTTCTGGATTCCGACGAGGCCTGGCAGGCGCCGCTGACCAAGCTGCGCTCGCCGTACGAATTCCTGGTCGCCAGCGGCCGGTTGCTGGCGCGCAACCCGGAAGATCCCGGCCGCTACCTCAACGGCCTCAATGTGCTGGGCCAGCCATTGTGGTCGCCCGCCGGACCCAATGGTTTTCCCGACACCAACGCGGCCTGGGCCGCGCCGGAGGGCATCAAGCTGCGCCTCGACATATCCGCGCAGTTCGCCTCGACGCTGGCCGACCGCATCGATCCCCGCGATCTGCTCGAATTCGTTGCCGCCGATGCCGCCTCGCCGGACACGCGGCGGACCATCGAGCGCGCGGAATTGCGGCAGCAGGCGCTGGCCCTGTTGTTGATGTCGCCGGAATTCCAGAGGAGATGACGATGGATTGCTGCGAAGGCCTGACATCATCGGCCACGTCACGTCGCGCGCTGCTGCTCGGCGGCGCTTCGTTTGCAGCGTGGGCGTATTTGCCGAAATTCGCGCGCGCCGCCGACGGCCGCGATCCGCGGCTGGTCGTCGTGATCCTGCGCGGCGCGCTCGATGGTCTTGCGACCGTGGCGCCGATCGGCGATCCCGACTATGCCGGCCTGCATGGTTCGATCGCGTTGACATCGAGCGGACCGAACGCGGCTGTCATGCTGGATTTGTTCTTCGCGCTGCATCCGGCGATGCCGAACTTTGCGCGGCTCTACAAGCAGAAGCAGGCCGCGGTGATCCATGCGGTCGCGACCTCCTATCGCGACCGCTCGCATTTCGACGGCCAGGACGTGCTCGAAAGCGGCTTTGCCGGGCCCGGCAGGGTGCAGTCCGGCTGGCTCAACCGCGCGCTGGAAGGCTTGCCGAGAGGCGACCGGGTGATGAGCGCGCTCGCGGTCGGGCCGACCACGCCGCTGGTGCTGCGCGGCTCGGCGCCAATTGTCGGCTGGGCGCCGGTGGCGCTGCCGCAGGCCGCCGACGATACCGCGATGCGGCTTGCCGAACTCTATCAGCACCGCGATCCCGCGCTTGCGACGGCACTGACGCAGGGCCTGCGACTCGACAAGGCCGCGCAAGGCGACGACATGAAACCAAAACCCGGCACCAACGGCGCCGGTGCGATGCGGCTGGTGGCGCGCGGCGCCGCCAAGCTGATGGCGGCCGACGACGGCCCGCGGATAGGCGCGCTCGCCTTTGACGGCTGGGACACCCATGCCAATGAAGGCGGCCCGGTCGGCCGGCTCGCGCAATTGCTCGGCGGGCTCGACGGTGCGCTGGCGGAGTTCGAAAGCGGGCTCGGCGACCGCTGGCGCGACACGGTCATCGTGGTAGCCACCGAGTTCGGCCGCACCGCGCGCATCAACGGCACCGAAGGCACCGATCACGGCACCGGCACGATCGCGCTGCTCGCGGGCGGTGCAGTGAAGGGCGGCAGGGTGATCTCGGACTGGCCCGGGCTGAAGCCCGCCAACCTCTATCAGGGCCGCGACCTTGCGCCGACCACGGATTTGCGCGCGGTGATGAAAGGCGTGCTGCACGACCAGTTCGGCCTCACCGACCGCCTGCTGGCGGAGCAGGTGTTTCCCGACAGCGCGCCGGTGAAGCCGATGAAGGGATTGGTGGGGTGACAAGGCAGTGCGCGGCCGCAATGAAAAGACCATCCGAATCGCAAAGCGACTGCGCGTCAATCAAACGGATTTAGAGACAGTGCTGTGGAATTGGATTCGCAACCGGCAGATCGACGAACACAAATTTGTCAGGCAAGAGCCGATTGCGGGTTACATCTGCGATTTCGTTTGCCGTGAAAAGCGTTTGATCATCGAAGTGGATGGCGGGCAGCACAATGAATTTGCAGCAGATGCGATACGAGATCGTCGCTTGGCGGAGGACGGCTACCAAGTGCTCCGGTTCTGGAACAACGATGTGCTCGGTAATATCGAAGGCGTTCTCACCGCGATTCAGACCGAGTTATCGAAGTAAGTATTGCGGCCCTCTTAACCTCGCCCCGCTTGCGGGGAGAGGTCGGATCGCATCGCAGATGCGATCCGGGTGAGGGGGTACAGGTCTTTCAATTTGCACCGGCTTCGCGGATGGAGCCCCTCACCCCAACCCTTTCCCCGTGAAGAACGGGGAGAGGGAGCGAGAGGCCGGCGCCTCGGTCCGCTCACCCCTTCGTAATCCCGTCGATTTCGGCGATCTCCTCCGCGCTCAAGCTCCAGTCGATCGCTTTCACGTTCTGCTCGACCTGCTCGACGCGGGTGGCGCCGGCGATCACGCTCGAGACCTGCGGGCGCGACGCCAGCCAGGAGAATGCGAGTTCGAGCATGCTGTGGCCGCGTGCCTTCGCAAAAGCCTGCAGCTTCTCGACGATGTCCTGGTTGCGCGGCGTGGCGTAGCGATCGCGCAACCGCGGCACCTTGCCGAACCGGCTGTCGTCCGGCGCGGCCTCGCCCTTCTTGTATTTGCCGGTCAGAAGGCCGGAGGCGAGCGGGAAGAACGGCAGCAGGCCGAGCTTGTATTCCTGCGCGACCGGCAGCAGGTCCTGTTCGATGCCGCGCACCACGAGGCTGTATTCGTCCTGGCATGAGACAAAACGGCTGACGTTCATCGCGCGCGCGACATATTCGGCTTCCGCGACGCGCCAGGCCGGAAAATTCGAATTGCCGATGTAGCGCACCTTGCCTTGCCGCACGAGGTCGTCGAGCGCGCGCAGGCTTTCCTCGATCGGCGTCAGCGGGTCGTAATCGTGCTGCTGGTAGAGATCGATATAGTCGGTCTTCAGCCGCGTCAGGCTGGCCTCGACCGCGGACATGATGTAGCGGCGCGAGGCGCCCTGCCTGGTGCCGTCCTCCGCCATCGGCTTGGAATATTTGGTCGCCAGCACGATGTCCTTGCGGCGGTCGCCGAGCACGGCGCCGAGCACGGTTTCGGAGCCGCCCATGCCGGAATAGATGTCGGCGGTATCGAACAGCGTGATGCCGAGGTCGATCGCCTTGTGGATCACCTTGCGGGAGGCTTCGAGATCGGTGCGCTGGCCGAAATTGTTGCAGCCGAGGCCGACGGCGGAAACGCGCAGGCCGGAGCCGCCGAGATTGCGAATTTGCATGGAATGATCCTGTAGGGCGTGGGCGAGTGGGGGGCCGGGGACAGGATCCCATTGTGGCCCGCGCGCTTTGGCGTCGCAAGGTGCTGCCGTACCGCGGCCGGTCCGGCGCCGGCATCATCCCGGTGAATGCAGCGCAAAAAGATGCGGCCCCGGTCAGACGCGGCGACTGACGGGGGCCGCTTGGGGCGCGTGATCTGAGACGGGGGGCCTGATCAAACGCAGGTGCAACCTAGCCCGTCTTATTCGCCAGAGGGCGCCTGAGAGGCTGGCGAGCGTGGTGTAAAGCGCTGATGCGGCGTAGGATTCGGTTGCGAAGCCAACCCCATCACCTTCAACCGCGAACGCCACGCCCGCCATGACCGATGATACGATTCTGCCATTCTCGTTTCCAGCCGTTCACGCCAAGAAAGTCACAGCTGCCTTCGATGGCGGTCGCCTGACCTCGAATGGGGGCGTGATGCTTCTGGCGATGGCCGAGCGGCGTCTCGGTTTGGCCGACAATTTGGCCCGGGTGTTCCCGGATCGGCGCGATCCGACGCGGGTCGTGCACAGCCTTGTCGATATGTTCCGCGCTCGCATGTTCGCGATCTGCTGCGGCTACGAGGACGCCGACGACCTCGATCATCTGCGGTCCGATCCGGCGTTCAAGCTCGCCTGCGGTCGCCTGCCGGACACGGGCCGGGATTTGTGTTCCCAACCGACGCTGTCGCGGCTGGAGAATGCTCCGCGCCTGCGCGACGTGATCCGCCTGACCTACACCTTGGTCGACGCATGGATGGATAGCTATCCGTGCGAGCCGGCATCCGTCACGCTCGACATCGACGACACCTGCGATGTCGTCCACGGCCATCAGCAGCTCTCGCTGTTCAACGCTCATTATGACGAACGCTGCTTCCTGCCGATCCACGTCTATGACACGGAGAAGAGCCGGCCCGTGGCGGTCGTGCTGCGGCCCGGCAAGACGCCGGGCGGCGTCGAGGTGCGTGCCCATCTTCGACGCCTGGTACGGCACATCCGCACGCGATGGCACAAGACGCGAATTACGTTCCGTGGCGACGGGCACTATGCTCGGCCGGAGGCGATGACGTGGTGCGAGAACAACGGCATCGACTACATCTTCGGTCTGTCCGGTACCAAGCCTCTCGCCAGAAAAGTCGACGAGGTCGCCGACGACATCCGCACGCGACGCGCCATCGAGAACCTGGCTGTTCTGCGCGGCTATACCGAGACGCGCCACAAGGCAAAGTCCTGGGATCGCGAACGGCGCACCGTCGCCCGTATTGAGGCGACGATGCTCGGCCTCGACATCCGCTTCGTCGTCACCAGCCTCGATGTCGGCTCGGCCGAGTGGATCTACGACAGCCTGTATTGCGCGCGCGGCCAAGCCGAGAATTTGATCAAGCTGCATAAGACGCAGCTCGCCTCCGATCGCACCAGTTGCCGTTCGGCGCTCGCCAATCAAGTCCGCCTCGTTCTCCACACCGCCGCTTATTGGTTGATGCTGACCGTGCGCGACGCCATTCCCAAAGTCCGGGAATTGGCCACTGCCGAGTTCGCGACGCTGCGTCTTCGTCTCTTGAAAATCGCCGCCCGTGTCGTCGAGACCACGAGCCGCATTCGCCTTGCGTTCGCCGCGGCATGTCCCGAAGCCGACCTGATCCGCTGCTTGCCAGGCGCGCTGCTGCCGCTCGGTCCTTGACCGGCGGGGCGTGCCGCCCCCGTTCGCCCAACCCATCCCTCAAGCGCGTTGCAAAGTACGGGTCGTCAGGCGGTGAAAAGCCGAAGGCAATCCTGTGCGCCTCGTCAGAGGAGATGTGCGGCCGCATCAATCGGACCAAAAACCCGCACTCTCACGAATAGGACGGGCGATGCCGCCGATCGAGCTTGCGAACGCGACGATGCAGACGAACAATGGAGCGGGATTGGGCATGGCAATGACGTGACGATCGACAACGAAGGCGGTCAACGCCGTCGCTGTCGTAGAGCCGGACCGGAGATTGCACGCCAGTCGAACTGCATGCCCGTCCTCGTCGCCTCCCGGAATTATTCTCGTTGCCTTCCGGAATAAGGCGGGCAGTTTGCCGGATATTTCCAATTGCGGCGGTTTTTTGAGGTCACATCCTGAAGCGGCGGTTGAGCCAGGCGGCAAAACTTTCAAGGGTTTGAAATCAAATGATAAGGAATGCCGCTGGAACCGGGTTCCGTGCCCGGCCGTTAGCGCGCGTGACCGACAAAAGAGGACATTGATGCCCGCCATTTCCCCGCAGGTTTTGCCGATCCTGATGCTGTTTGCCTCCAACGTGTTCATGACCTTCGCCTGGTACGGCCATCTGAAATTCAAGCAAAGCCCGCTGCCATTGGTCATCATGGTGAGCTGGGGAATTGCGTTGTTCGAATACTGGCTGGCGGTGCCGGCCAACCGCTGGGGCAGCGCGGTGTATTCGGCCGCACAGCTCAAGACCATGCAGGAGGTGATCACGCTGGTCGTGTTCGCCTGCTTCTCGGTGCTGTATCTGAAGGAGCCGCTGGGCTGAATCACGCGCTGGGTTTTGCGTTCATCGCCGCCGGGGCGTTCTTGATTTTCCACAAATGGACGTGAAACATAGGCCGTCGCGCATGCGCTGATGGCGCGTCACTTGTTGGCCGGCGACAGCAGCAGCGCCGCTGGATCGCGGCTTTCGCCATGCGTGCCGGTGACGATCAACAGCGATGCCGCCAGCAGGATCGCCGCCGCCAGCGCGAGGGTCACAAGTCCGACAGGTGTCTTCATCATGATCCGATCGCGATGCAAATCATCGCGCGTTGCCGTGGCAAAGGTGCAAACAGGAAAATGTCGGGATCAAATCGGAAGCGGCATCGCCATGCTGACCTTGATCGACAGCACCGTCAGCGTAACCGCGAGGCATAGCGACAGTGAGCCGATCGCGAGCGAGGCAGCGATCGCGTTGGTCAGTCGGGAAGAGGCGACAGGCGCAAGGCGGCTTTCGAAGCCGGCCGTGCCGGGCGACCGTATCATGGTCAAAATCCTACAGGCGCGGACAAATCACCCGCGGCGTCAGGCAACCTCGCAATCCTCGCTGGCAATATTGCGGCCGGCTCTCGTCCGGAAAATGGCCAAACCGCCGCAAACGTTAACGCTGGTTCCGCCTTCGTTAGCGCCTGTGGCG
The DNA here is from genome assembly GCA_963836765.1 of uncultured Alphaproteobacteria bacterium. Taxonomy (GTDB): domain Bacteria; phylum Pseudomonadota; class Alphaproteobacteria; order Rhizobiales; family Xanthobacteraceae; genus Bradyrhizobium. The sequence goes on along the minus strand of CAWILG010000008.1, from coordinate 54,051 downwards.
TTTTCGATCGAGCCCCGGCCGGGCGATCAGGCTCCGGCGGCAACGCGGACGGAATCGTCGATTTCCGCCTCGGGACGCCAGTCCATCGCCACGAAACCGGGGGTCTGCTCGACCCGCCGCAGCCAGGCCCGGATCGCCGGGAAGGTCGCCAGATCGTAGTCGCAGCGATCGGCGACATGGGTGTAGCCGTACAGCGCGATATCGGCGACGGTGAGCTGGCCCGCGGCAAAATATTGATGGGTCTTGAGGTGGTTTTCCATCACCTGCAGCGCCGCATAGCCGCGCTCCATCCAGTCTTCCAGCGCGTGGGTCTGCAGGTCGCGGCCGCCCTTGACCAGCGACAGCCAGAAATAGGCGGCGCCGATGTTGGGCTCCAGCGCGTGCTGTTCGAAGAACATCCATTGCAGCGCTTCGGCGCGTTCAACTCGCGATTCCGGCGCGAGCGGCGTACCGCCGCAGACATACCAGAGGATGGCGTTGGACTCGGCGAGGTAGCGCCCCTCCGCGACTTCCAGCAGCGGCACCTGTCCGCTCGGGTTCTTCGCCAGAAAATCCGGCGTGCGGCTTTCGCCGCGCAGGATATCGATCTCGATCGCATGATACGGCGCGTTGAGCAGCGCCAGCGCGAGGCGGACCTTGTAGCTGTTTCCAGAGCGCTGCATCGAATAGAGTTTGTACATCTGTCGGATTTCATTCGATCGATAGAACACATCGCGCGCGGCAGCAGGGATCGTCTTGTCGCGGCGTAACGCGGCTAAACAATGATGCCGATACGGATGCGTCGCAAGAGGCGCGCAATGGAAAAAGTCGAAAACCTCTACCGCACTGCACGCGCGTAGAATGTTTCTATTCGCGCGTCGGAACAAATCAGATCACGCTTGCGCGAGTCGCGGCGCGCTGTTCGCTGTGTCAGTTGGCTGATCTCGAATCGCGGAAGCTTTGCTCGGCGTGGCTTGCACGGGAATGCGATCGCGACGCGGTAATGGTCGCCGCCTGGATGTACGGCTGGATATTTTCCTATCAGAACCGCCGTGCCGCGCGGCCCGTCCGGGCCGGTCCGTCCGCGGCACCCCTCGGAGCAATCGGTGCAGAGGCGCCCGGTCGATCAGGCGGCTGGAGAGGTCACAGATATGGCCAGAAATGAGTCATTTCGGCGTGGAATTTTTCCGAATATTGCGCGAATCCGGCGACCGCCTTTTTCCGGTCTCTAAAGTTCTGGTGTTTCGGGCCAAGCTTCTTGCGATGCAGCGTCCAGCGTCTTAGGGTGGATCGATCCCATCCAAATAGAGTCGTGGATTTCCGTGTTCACGACGTTTGCCAGGAGATGATGATGCCCTTCCTGTCCGCTGCGCTCGACCGTGTGAAGCCGTCCGCGACGATCGCGGTCACGGATAAAGCACGCGCGCTGAAAGCGGCGGGACGCAACGTCATCGGCCTCGGCGCCGGCGAGCCTGACTTCGACACCCCCGCCAACATCAAGCTGGCGGCGATCCGTGCGATCGAGGCGGGCAAGACCAAGTACACCGACGTCGGCGGTATCCCCGAGCTGAAGGAAGCCATCATCGGCAAGTTTCAGCGCGAGAACGGCCTGACCTACAAGCCGAACCAGATCATCGTCGGCACCGGCGGCAAGCAGGTGCTGTACAATGCGCTGATGGCGACCATCAATCCCGGCGACGAGGTGATCATTCCCGCGCCCTATTGGGTGAGCTATCCGGAGATGGTGGCGCTGGCCGGCGGCGAAACCGTGCCGGTCATCTGCACGGCGGCGCACGGCTTCAAGCTGAACCCTGCGGATCTGGAAAAAGCGATCACGCCGAAGACCAAATGGATCATCCTCTGTTCGCCGTCGAACCCGACCGGCGCGGCCTATACGCGTGCCGAGTTGAAGGCGATCACCGACGTGCTGGTGAAGTATCCGAATGTCTGGGTGATGACCGACGACATGTACGAGCACCTGGTCTATGACGACTTCGTGTTCACGACGCCGGCGCAGATCGAGCCGAAACTGTACGACCGCACGCTGACGGTGAACGGCGTCTCGAAAGCCTATTGCATGACCGGCTGGCGCATCGGCTATGCCGGCGGACCCGCCGAACTGATCAAGGCGATGCAGACGATCCAGTCGCAATCGACGTCGAACCCGTCGTCGATCGCGCAGTGGGCCTCGGTCGAAGCGCTCAACGGTCCGCAGGATTTCATCCCGGTGCACAACAAGGTCTTCAAGGAACGCCGCGATCTCGTGGTGTCGATGCTGAACCAGGCCAAGGGCATCGATTGCCCGCGGCCGGAAGGCGCATTCTATGTCTATCCGTCCTGCGCCGGCACCATGGGCAAGACCTCGCCGTCCGGCAAGGTGCTCGCCAATGACGAAGATTTCGTCACCGAGTTGCTGGAGAACGAAGGCGTTGCCGTGGTGCAGGGTTCCGCGTTCGGTCTTGGACCGGCGTTCCGGATTTCCTATGCGACCAAGACCTCCGATCTCGAAGACGCCTGCAAGCGCATCCAGCGCTTTTGCGGCAATTTGAGATAGCGTGTTTTCAAGCACAGCCTGTCCCGCATTTGGATGCGGGATGGGTTTCCGGTTCGCGCTAGGAGAATGCCGCAAGAAAAACGCGCAAGAAAGCGCGTCCGAAAAAAGGCGTGTCAAATCACATCGCACTTTGAACCCTTGATGTTTTGAAGGCTTCTTTTTGGAAACGCCTTGTTTTGAACACGGCGCTTCCTTCCTGTCCGCTCCACTAATTCAGTTCATCAAGCGGAGACCAGACCTATGCGACTCTCGACACTCACCCTCGCCACGCTCGCGCTGATCGCGCCGATCGCAAGCGCCAACGCGCTGCCGCCGGTGCGCGCCGGCATCCTGCAATGCCAGGGCGGCCAGAATGTCGGCTTCGTCGTCGGCTCGGTCACCAGCCTCGAATGCCTGTTCCAGAGCGAAGGCCGCCGACCCGAACCCTATATCGCCACCGTGCGCCGGATCGGCCTCGACCTCGGCGTCACCGAGCAGACCCAATTCACCTGGGCGGTGAATGCGCCGAACACCAGGCTCGAACGCGGCGATCTCGCGGGCAGTTATGGCGGCATCGGCGCCAACGCCTCGGTCGGCATCGGCGGCGGCGGCAACTTCCTGGTCGGTGGTCCCGCCAATTCCTACGCGCTGCAGCCGATCAGCCTGCAGGGCCAGACCGGACTGAACGTTGCGGCCGGCGTCGCCGGCCTCGAGTTGCAGCCGGTTCACTTCGGCGGCGGCCGGCACTACCATCACCGGCATCACCATCACGGTTGAGGAAATATAACGTAACGAAAGAGGCCCGCGGAAGCGGGCCTTTTTTATTAGCACACGGCAAATCTGGCACCGCTGCCGCTGTTGTGGCATAGAGACGTCAGCGCCGCGGGCACGGCGCGGTTTTTGTCTCTTTGCTCGCATCACATCGTTTCAGCCGGAGATTTAGTCATGCGTCGCTTCATCCTCCTCGCCAGTGCCGCCCTGACCCTGCTGGCCGCATCCATCGCCGGAGCCAATGCGCAAGCGCCGATGCAGCGGGTGCAAGTCGGCGTTCTGGAGTGCCGTGGCGGCGCAAGCGTCGGTTTCATCGTCGGTTCCGTGACCAATCTCGGTTGTGTGCTGCGCGTCGATGGCGTGCCTGACGATCGCTACATCGCGACCATCCGCAAAGTCGGTCTCGATCTCGGCATCACACAGGAATCGGCGCTGGCCTGGGGCGTGTTTGCGCCGGTGTCGCGGCTTGGGCCGGGCGATCTCTCTGGCGATTATGCCGGCGCGCAGGGCAGCGCGACGCTCGGCGTCGGCGTCGGCGGCAACGTGCTGGTCGGCGGTTCCAACAATTCGATCGCGCTGCAGCCGCTCAGCCTGCAGGGCCAGGTCGGCGTCAACGTCGCGGCCGGGCTGGAAAGCCTGGAACTCCGGCCGGGACGGTAATCTCCCAATTCTCCCCGTCATTGCGAGCGAAGCAATCCATCCATCCGCTTGGAAAGTGTGGATTGCGTCGTCGCTAACGCTGCTCGCAATGACGCCGTGGCGCCGGCATCTTTGCCTCACGATGCACCGCAGCGACATTTTCCTGCTTGCCAAATCGTCGGGACGGGCGGAGCATTAGTGCGCCGACCCAATCAAGGGCCGAGCTCCAGATGAGGAGGCGGCAATGGGACAGGACGTCAGAAGTCCCCGCGGTCCACGGTGCATTGCGCTGGTGGGCCCTTTCCAGAGCGGTAAAACCACACTCCTAGAAGCCATATTGGCGCGGACGGGCGCCATTCGTAACGCCGGCAGCGTCGATGCCGGAACTTCCGTCGGCGATGCCAGCCCCGAGGCGCGCCACCACAAGATGGGCACCGGCCTCACCGCCGCCACCACCAATTTCATGGGCGACAGTTACACCTTTATCGATTGTCCCGGTTCGATCGAGTTCGCGCATGACATGCGCGCCGCGCTTCCCGCGGTCGACGCCGCAGTCGTGGTTTGCGAAGCCGACGAGAAGAAGCTGCCGCAGCTGCAGATCATTTTGCGCGAGCTCGAGGACCTCGGAATTCCCCGCTTTCTGTTCCTGAACAAGATCGATCGCGCCAACAAGCGCATCCGCGAGACGCTCGCGACCCTGCAGCCGGCATCGCGCGTGCCGCTGGTGTTGCGGCAAATTCCGATCTGGAATGGCGAACTGATCGAAGGCTTTGTCGATCTCGCGCTGGAGCGCGCCTTCGTCTATCGCGAACACAAGGCTTCCGAGGTCGTCGGCCTCGAAGGCGGCAATCTCGACCGCGAAAAGGAGGCGCGCTTCTCGATGCTGGAGAAACTCGCCGACCACGACGACGCGCTGATGGAGCAATTGCTGGAAGACATCCAGCCGCCGCGCGACGCAGTGTTCGACGATCTCGCCCGCGAACTGCGCGAGGGACTGATCTGTCCGGTGCTGCTCGGCGCCGCCGCGCGCGAGAACGGCGTGCTGCGGCTGATGAAGGCGCTGCGCCATGAAGCGCCCGGCATTGCCGAGACCGCAAAGCGTCTCGGTGCGTCCTCGCAAAAGGATGCGCTGGGCTATGTGCTCAAGACCGTGCATCTGCAGCACGGCGGAAAACTGTCGCTGGCGCGGCTGCTCGCCGGTCATCTCGATGACGGCGCGACATTACAATCGTCGTTGGGCGAAGCCGGTCGGGTATCCGGCATCCTCGCGGTCAACGGCGCGCACGATACCAAACGCCCCGCGGCCGAGGCCGGCGAAACCGTAGCACTCGGCAAGCTCGATGGCGTCAAGACCGGCGACACGGTGTCGAGCGGCAAGACCGCGCCGCCGGCGCTGGTCAAGCTCGAACCGACGCCGCCGGTGCTGGCGATCTCGCTGTCGGCGACCGACCGCAAGGACGACGTCAAGCTCGGCCAGGCCTTGCAGCGGCTGAACGACGAAGATGGTTCGCTGTCGATGATCCAGAATCCGCGCACCCACGACATCGTGCTGTGGGGGCAGGGCGAGATGCATCTGCGCGTCGCGCTCGAGCGTCTCAAGGATCGCTTTGGTGTCAACGTCAAATCGCAGCCGCCTGCGATCGGCTATCAGGAGACGATCCGCAAATCGATGACCCAGCGCGGCCGGCACAAGAAGCAGTCCGGCGGCCACGGCCAGTTCGGCGACGTCGTGCTGGAGATCAAGCCGATGCCACGCGGCACCGGTTTCGAATTCCACGAAAAGGTGGTCGGCGGCGCGGTGCCGCGCAACTATATCGGCGCGGTGGAAGAGGGCGTGGTCGACGGTCTGGTGCGCGGGCCGCTCGGTTTCCCCGTCATCGACCTGCACGTCACCTTGACCGATGGCTCCTACCACAGCGTCGATTCCTCCGATCTCGCGTTCCGCACCGCGGCCCGGGTCGGCATGAGCGAGGCGCTGCCGCAGTGCCAGCCGGTGCTGCTGGAGCCGATCCACCAGGTCGAGATCGTCTGTCCGACCGACGCTACTGCCAAGATCAACGCCATCCTCTCGGCGCGGCGCGGCCAGATCCTCGGCTTCGATACCCGCGAGGGCTGGCCCGGATGGGACTGCGTCCGCGCCACCATGCCGGAAGCGGAAATCGGCGATCTGATCGTGGAATTGCGCTCGGCCACCGCCGGCGCCGGCGGCTTTACCCGGGCTTTCGACCGCATGGCCGAAGTCACCGGCCGCGCCGCCGACCAGATCATCGCCGCGCACAGGGTGGCGGCGTGATGTAGCCGGGATCATGGCCCCGGACGGCGGCTCACCTCTCCCTGCGGGAGAGGGAGCAGACCGTCGTCGTTGCTACACATTGACAGCGAACGCGGCTTGTCCGATTGGACAGCCATGACGTCAGGAACCAAACCCCGCGCGGCGTGTCTGATCGGCTGGCCGGCGGCGCATTCGCGCTCGCCGCTGATCCATCATTACTGGCTGCGGACGCTCGGCATCGAGGGCGGCTACGTCATCGAAGCGGTACCGCCCGACGAGTTCGGGGATTTTGTCTTCCGGCTGTCGCTCCGCGGTTTTGCCGGCGCCAATGTCACCATCCCGCACAAGGAGCGGGCGCTGGCGTTGTCGAAGCCGGACGCGCGCGCCAGCGCCGTCGGCGCCGCCAACACGCTGTGGTTCCAGGACGGCGAATTGTGTTCGACCAACACCGACGTCGAAGGCTTTATCAACAATCTGGATGTCTCTGCACCCGGATGGGACAAGGCGACGGATGCGCTGGTGCTGGGCGCCGGCGGCGCGGCGCGCGCGGTCGTGTTCGGGCTGATCGAGCGCGGCATCCAGCGGGTGCATCTGGCCAACCGCACCGTCGCGCGGGCCGGCGCGCTGGCGGATCAATTCGGCGCGCGCGTGCTGCCGGTCGCAAGGGATGCGATTGGCGATCTTTTGCCGCGCGCGGGACTTTTGGTGAATACGACGTCACTCGGGATGCACGGCCAGCCCGCGCTTGAAGTGGATGTCGGCCGGCTGCCGGAAAATGCCGTCGTTGCCGATCTCGTCTATGTGCCGCAGGAAACGCCGTTGCTGGCGGCATCGCGGGCGCGGGGACTGCGGACCGCCGACGGCCTCGGCATGCTGCTGCATCAGGCGGTGCGCGGGTTCGAATTGTGGTTCGGGCAACGCCCCGAAGTCACACCGGAACTTCGTGCGCTGATCGAAGCCGATCTCACGCACGCGTGATCTGCCAAAGGATTCCTTCGCGCGCATTTGAACCGGAATATCGTTGCGGCGTTGGGGTCCAGTGTTAGGTCAAGGCCCCGTCTTGGAGAATCGTGCATGCCCATCCATCGTTCCACCCTCATTCGCCCGCTCGTCGCCGTTGCGATGGTTGCCGCCTCGACGCTTTATGCGATCGCCCAGCAGCCGCCGACGCCGTCGCGGGTTCGCGGCACCATCGAGGGGGTCGAGGGCGATGTGCTGTCGGTCAAGTCGCGCAGCGGCGAGGACGTCAAGCTGCACATGACCGGCGACATGCGCGTGGTCGGGATCGCCAAGATCGCGCTGTCCGATATCAAGGTCGGTTCCTTCATCGGCACCACCACGGTGCCCGGCCCGGACGGCAGCCAGAACGCGGTCGAGGTGCATGTGTTCCCGGAAGCCATGCGCGGCACCGGCGAGGGCTCGCGGCCCTACGATCTGCGTCCCAACAGCACCATGACCAACGCGACGGTGGACCAGTCGGTCGCCGGCAATGACGGTCACACGCTGTTGATCAAATACAAGGACGGCGAGAAGAAGGTCGTGGTCTCGCCCGAAACCCCGGTCGTGACCTATGTTCCCGCCGACAAATCCGACCTCAAGGCCGGCGCAAAGGTGATCGCCTTCATGAAAAAGCTGCCGGACGGCTCGTTCGAGACCAACCGCGTCAGCGTCGGCCGTGACGGGCTGACCCCGCCGATGTGAGATAAGGCCGGGGCGAAGGAATAGGAACTTGCTTCCGGTGTTTGCGATGGATGGGCCGCTGAACCCTTGGGAGGACAACACCATGCCGACGATTTCTTCGCTGCTGCCGCGCGCGCTCGCGGCGTCGCTGATATCCGCTGTTTTGTTGGGAACGGCGGCCTGGGCGCAGCAACCGCCGCCGGTTCGCATTCGCGGCACCATCGAGGCCGTCGATGGCGCCATGCTGTCGATCAAGTCGCGCGAAGGCACCGACATGAAGGTCCGCATGACCGACAATGTCGCGGTGTTCGGCGTCGCCAAGACCGCGCTGTCGGAAATCAAGGAGGGTTCCTATATCGGCGTCACCGCGATGCCGGAGCCTGATGGCACCCAGAAGGCGGTCGCGGTTCATATTTTCCCGGAGAATCAGCGCGGCGCTGCCGAGGGCTTCCGGCCCTGGGATCAGCGCCCGGGCAGCACCATGACCAATGCCACCGTAGCGCAGACGGTCAAGGGCACCGACGGCCAGAACATTCTGGTCAAGTACAAGGACGGCGAGAAGAAAGTGGTGGTGCCGCCGGATACGCCGATCGTCACCTTCGTCGCCGGCGACAAGTCCGAGATCAAGCCCGGCGTCAAGATCATCATTTTCGGCGCGGTGAAGAAGGACGACGGTGTGCTCGAAGCCAACCGCGTCAATGTCGGCCGCGACGGGATTACACCGCCGATGTGAGGGGAGTCTTCTCGGAGCCTCACACTCCATATAGTGTCATGCGGCTGAAAGGTTGGCTTATCAGCCTTTGGCAGGTCTTTGGGCACGTTTCTGCTAGGTTTTAGTGACGTCCGCAAAGTTGGTGCCGACCCGGCCCTTGTTGCTTGCCTTTTGATCGAGGCTCGGCCGGTGCACCGTTGTACCTTTTCCAGCCCGCGATACGACTGACGACCCGCTATCCCGGAGGAAGTTAGCCGCCGGTCATCGATTTTCTTGCTCGGGGCAATTTCCTTCTTTGCGTCTTGGTTGCGCTTCGTATCGGTCCGCCCATAAGCCGAAACCGGGGCGCTCCCCTTGTCTGGCCACCAATCGGGATGACGGCATTTAACGGGGGCGGGCCGGGGCCGTTTCGAAATCGGCCGATATTCTTCGTGCCGACCGAAGATTTGGATTGGGCTTGCGATATTACCTTTTGCGACAAAATTCAGAAAGACGCGGTCTCCGATATTATTTCGGAATGCGAGCGACGAAACGGAAAATTTCGAACAGCACGGGCTCCGGTTTGCCGAACCCCGGAAACCTCGCGCAGAAGCCAATTATCAGAAAACGGCATCGGCGACCCGGGTCCAACATCTTGGTAGCCTATGAGCGGCAAGCCGATGCGGCTACGCCGACCGAGATCATTTGTAGTTCCAGAGCACCCTAGCCTGACTTGCAGTCGGTCGGACACATTTCACTGCTTGCACCGACAAGGGACGGCAATAGCGGGCCTGGCGGTGTGAGCGCGCATATCCTTTCGAGCACCGTCCGCCACACCCCTTCGGCCCGGCTATCGGTCTCCACCGTCGACACTAGGCTCGAATCCAGACCCGCGGCGGCCGGATCCGAGATCTTTGGCGTTTACTACTCGTTTACCACCGGCCTTTAGGAAAAAGAGGGCACGGCCGGGTGTTAACCTGACCTTAGGATCTCTTCAGACAATATCAAGCGGGCTGAAATTGACCGCCGGATTGCGGCGGGAGAGCCAGGCGGCCAAATCGCGCGTGACTATAAGCTGAATCCATCGAGCCTGCACCGGCATCGAACCAATTGCCTGAAGCTTTCATCGTCGAACGCGATCATGAAAGAGGTTTCGCGCGGCACTGCCGCGGTCGCCTGCTTGCCGTCCAAGGACAATCTTAGCACCGCCTATTTTGATCTGCGGTCGCGGATCGACCAGATCGTCACGCAGGCCGAGCAGCAGGGCTCGCTTCAGGTCGCGTTATCCGGCCTCAACTCGATCCGGCAGACGCTCGACAGCCTGTCGCGACTTTCAGGTTTTGACCGGCAGGGGACCCAGGTCAATGTGGCGGTGCAGACCAATGTCAACCTGAACCTGACGCAGATCGCCGAGCGCGTCATCAATAAATTTGATCGCGAACCGGAACTGAAGGCGCGAATTGCGCAAGCTCTATTGGAGATCGACAATGAACGAAATACGTGAATTGGCCTATCGAATTGACCCGGTACAATGGGTCCGCGAAAAACTTGGGGTTGAACCTGCGCCATGGCAGGCTGAATTCTTACGTGCGCCGCTTGGCGCCTCGATCATCGCACTAACGGCACGGCAGGTCGGCAAGACCACGACAGCAGGCTGGGCAATCGCGCACCACATGCTGTTCACGCCCGGGAGTTTGAGCGTAATTGCCTGTCCGGCCCAGCGCCAGAGCGCGGAAGCGGTGCGGCGGGTCCACGATATCCTGATCGGCGTTGGTGCTACACTTACCACCGATAATGTCTATGCGCTGGAACTCACGAACGGATCCCGGGTCCTGGCATTACCTTCAAGCGATGATTCGATCCGCGGTCTCACCGTCGATGGCTGGATTGTCGCCGATGAGGCCGCCCGCCTCAGCCCGGATTTGATCGCGGCCCTGGGGCCGATGCGGGCACGCCGTACCCAGGCGCGCTTTGCCATGCTGTCCACAGCGTGGAGCAGAACTGACCCCTTCTGGACGATATGGGAAACCAATGACCCTTCGTGGACACGGCTAAAGGCGACCGCGGAGGATGTCGATTTCTTCTCTGAACAATTCCTGCAGGAACAACTTCGTTTGCTGGGCGAGCACAGCTTTCGGCGCGAGTATTTTGGTATTCCCCTCGGCGCGGAGGCCAGCCCGTTCCAATGGGAATTATATGACCGCGCGACGCGAATCCAGGCGCCGATGGCGGCGGCGGGCCGGGCTTTCGGGCCATCCCTGCATGATGTTAGCACCTGGCCCGACTTCAGGCCGCTGATCATCGCCCATGATGTCGGGTGCAGCCGCGACCGTTCAACCGCGGTGGTCGGCGGTAACAGCCCGTACCGGCAACAGATCGTGGGAATAACAGAGGCCGAGGAATTGCCACAAAACCTCTTTGGCAGTGCGCGCGCCAGCGCGCTTGCCGTGGTCGACCGGCGGTATCACGGCAACGCCCTGATCGTTGCCGATCTCAGCAATGACGCCAGCTATGCCGAGTACCTGATCGAGACGTTCGGTCGGCGGGTGATCGGGGTCCAGATCACACGCAGTGGAGAGGGCATGAAATTTGAGCGACGGCCCGTCAACGGCAGCACGATGATAGTCTACACGGTCGGCCGGACTTATCTGCTCGAGCTTCTGCAAAGTGAATTGCAGTGCGATCAAGTTCGGATGACCGGCAATGCGGGGCTCCGCAAGGCCTATGAACAACTGGCCAATCTGGAGACGGAGTTTCGTGAAAGCGGGACGGTTTATAGTTGTCCTGCCGGGCAGCACGATGATCTCGCGATCTCCTGTGCCATGCTGGTTTGGGCTGCCCGCCATCCGCATTTGCAATTGTGGCTGAGGAACCTGCAGGTCCGACCGTCGCGCCAAAAACGTGATACGAGCAATTGGGCAGTGGGCTGGACCTGACCTCTCAATTCCGTCCGTCTTCTTTCTCGAGCTTAGCATCCGACGGCCCCCAATCGACACCTTCACGCATTTCACCTTCAAAGAGGGCTTGCCCGACGCGGCACTCCTGCCCGGTAACCCGAAGTGGGTTGACCACAACAAGGAGATGGTGATGTCGCGTTTGCTCAATCGACGGTCCTTTATTGGCGGCTCCGACGCCCGGATGATCATGGGGGATGACGAGAGCCCCTTGCTCCGGCTATGGCGGGAAAAACGGGGCGAGATCGAGCCGGAAGACCTGTCGGACAACCTGGTCGTCCAGCTCGGCATCGGTCACCGAGGACCTCAACCGGCGCTGGTACGAATTAATACCGGGCAGGTGGTCAGGGATATCCAGAGGCATATGTAGCATCCAGCTCAGCGCTGGATGGCGGCGACCCTGGACGGCATCGTCGAGGGCACTGGCGCCGTGTTCGAGGCCAAGTTCATGTTGCCATGGGCTTTCTCGGAGGAAGCCGCTGCGGCAAAGCATATGGCGCAGCTGCAGCACAATATGTGGGTCATCCAGTCGAGGTCTGCCGTACTGTCGATCATTACCGGAGGCGGCAAATGGGTCGAGACTCACGATTCCATGCCGATCCGCTCTACCAGCATCTCCTGCTGACCGCCGAAAGCAAATTCTGGCGCTGCGTCGAAAACGGCGAGACCCCTCATCTGTTTGGCATCGAGGCCCCTCGACCAAGGATCGAGGCAGTCCGGGTGATCGACATGAGCGGTTCGAATTCCTGGGCGGAGTTTGCAGGGATTTATTGCCGGACCCGATCCGTCGTGGCGGAGCACGAGGCTGCCAAGTCTGAGTTGAAAAAGCTGATGCCGGAAGACGCCAAAGAGGCAGCCGGCCATGGCGTACGGGCCAAGCGCTCGAAATCTGGATCGATCAGCTTTCAGCTTCTGGCGCAGGAAATCGGCCATGCAGAACTGCAGTAGCACCATCGGCGCACTCGCAAGTGCGCTGGCCAAGGCCCAGGCCGAGCTTAGCAACCCAGAAAAGTCACTCACTGCCATCCTGCCGGGCGTCTTTCCACGCGAGGAGGCCCGCAGTTTCCGCTATGCCTCCTTGGCCAGTGGATTGGACCTGGTTCGCAAATGTCTCGGCCACCATGAGATCGCAACTATCCAGACCACGACGATCGACACGGGGGCTGGGTTGGTACACCTCACCACCACGCTCGCCCATTCCTCCGGCGAATGGATGTCCTCGGATTGGCCGGTGTGTCCCATCAGCGAAACCAATGCACCCCACCGCATGGGCGCCGCTCTCACCTATGCCCGGCGCTACGCGCTCTTCACGCTCGTCGGGATTGCCGGCGAGGATGATCAGGATGCGCCTGACCTGCCCTCAATGGACACGCTTGGGCCCACACCTTCTGCGAACGGAAACGGATCGCGCAAGGCAAACGGGCAAGCTTTCACTTTCGGGAGCGCCGTCGCCAACCGACGCAAGCAAAGCGCACCACCGACATTGGACCCCGAAGCCTCTCGTGCCACCCGTGAACAGCTCCTGACCGAGGTCGCCGGGATTGTGGCTGGCGCGGAACTCCATCGCTGGGCCCATCGCGGCCTGCCGATCAAAAACACACTCACCTCAGCGGACGCCCAGCTGGTCGAAGATGCTTTCCAGATCAAATTAACCGCCCTTGGAGTGGCGCTTGAACATGGATGGGCCCCGGTCATGTCCGATACAGTCAGGCAGCCCCTGAAACCTCAAAGTGAGCAGCCCAGCGAACCGTCCCACGCCGGGGAGCCCTCCCCAAAACCGATCAGCCGGATTGACAAGAGCTTGCTTACCCTTCCTCTGCCGCGTCGGCTGCGCGACAAGCCTCACCTCCAGTTCGTCGCTAAGCAACCCTGTCTAGTGTGCGGCCGGCAGCCCTGCGATGCGCATCATCTGCGTTTCGCGCAATCGCGCGGCCTGGGGCTGAAGGTCAGCGACGAATTCACAGTCCCGCTGTGTCGCGCCCATCACCGTGAACTTCACCAATCCGGCAAGGAAGTGGAGTGGTGGGTGAGGAAAAGCATCGAGCCGATCGGCGTCGCCCGCCAGTTCTGGCTCGAGACCCACCCGCTGCAGGCCCAGTCAGGTCATCGAGAATTGGCGCGACCGGCAACCGAACCCTGCGCGCCCGACAACGACCGCGCTATCGCCAGTTTGAAGCGGGCGCGGCGAATGCAAATGACGAAACGAACCCAGTTGCCGGATTTGCCGACATGACCTCGCTCAGACAGATCGAATCCAACCGCCGCAACGCCCAGAAGAGCAGCGGCCCAAAAACAGACGACGGAAAGGCCCGTGCCTCCCGAAGTGCCGTACGTCACGGCTTGACCGCCGAAACGGTCATAAAACTCCTTGAGGATCCCGATGATTACCGCGCCTTCGAGCAGGCGGTGACCGCCGACTATGACGCCGAGACCGCGGTCGAACGCGAACTGGTGCTTCGGCTGGCGAGCTTGTTGTGGCGGCTACGACGCGCGACTGCGATCGAAACAGGGCTGCTCCAAATCCAGCACCGAATGCCGCCCCATCCGGCTAACCGACCGACACGAGATTCCACCATCATGACGATCTTCCAACCCGAACCGCGCGGATCTCACCACGACGCGCGCCGAGACCCTAACCAGCAGGAAACGCAAAACTTTGAATCTGAGTGCTCAGAAGTCACAGTTGACATTGATGAGCGCGCAGTCGAGGCCGCGTGTTGTTTCCTGGGTCTTGCCGATCTAGACAAGGCAGCGTTCGAACGGCTAGGCCGCTATGAGGCAGCACTTTGGCGGCAAGTCAGGCAAACGATCTTCACGCTGCAGCATCTACAGATGCGGGCGCCCGACAGACGATTTCGGCGAGCACAGGATCGGTGGCAAAGAGCCGTTTTCGATGCGGTCGAAGGTGGATAGTAACGTCGGCGCGGATTCAGTGCTCAATCTTTAAATCGGATAGCGTCCTTAGGGCTGTACTATCCTTGCGGCAATCACCAATCCTCTTGGCGGTCACTAAATCCTTCCGAAGAAGCTGGCCGACCGTAAGCTCATTGACTTCGGTATAAGCTTCATCGCTTTGGACTGTGATCACAGTTCTAACCGGGCCCATGTAATCGCACCGGTTCGAGAAGATATACTTGTTGCTGACCTTTTCTGGTTTGGAAGTGTGACAGCTGCCGATAGACGCGGATGCAAAAGTGGCTTTCATCGCCTGGGTCGGATCGACACACCGCGTCATCTCCTGCTCGAGCAACGTCTGCCTGACATCTCGAGGCTTAACGATTTCCAGGGTTCGAACAAAACGCCACAACCCTTTTCGGAACGTCGGGCCGCCAAACGCTTCTCCTGCCTGGGCTTGAGATGACAGTAAAGGTGCAGACAACACTAAAGCGAGCACGGCGCAAAGGCTGCAGGCCAAGGTCTTCGGCCTAACGAGGTCACCATCTACGATCATCGTCATTTACCCAGGGGCAGCTTGCGGGTGCGGCCAACTCATAAACGACATTCGAGGCACGCGCACGTTAAATCCAGATTAAGAATTCACGGCGCACGCAGACCAATTCGCTGCTTAGGCGCTACTTGTTGGAGTGGCACCGCCTTGCGGACGCAACTAAAATCTAGAAGAGTAAAGCCTCGTCTCAGTCACCTCGGATCGCTGGTTCATCCTTTGACCCGCAAGACCCCGCGACCTGGATACATGTAAGCCTTGGGCTGCACATAGATCGGACAATGGTTGTTCCACTGATACTGTTGCCAATTCCACTTCAAGCAGCCCGACTGGATCTGGGGATCGTATCCCCAGTCGAGGCGATACGGCTCGTCCCCGAATGGATAGGGTCCAGCGTATGCACTGCCGCTTGAAAGAAACATGACGGCGGCAAACAACGTTGCAAACAAAGAATTCTGCATAAAAACCTCAATTTCGAGGCGGATGATCGGCGTTCAGGATGGCTGAATGGTGCAGGCGATTTGGCCGTGCTTTCCGAAATGCACGAGCGCGTTCTCGCGGAAGCCGTCCAGCCAAACTCCACGCCCGGCGTAGCGGTAACCAACCCCCATCGGGATCATTCGTACGTGTGTTGAGCCACGACCGGTGTGAAGGGAAGCGGTGACGACCTCGCCGACGACACTGACGGCAATCGGACAGAGCGGGTAGGTGTGTCCATTTTGGCAGGTGAAGACGATTTCGTTGCATCTTCCAATAGCGCTCGCGCCCGACGTCATGATCCCGAGGTCCGCCGCGACGGCCGAATGGGAATTGGCGCCCACCGCTACAACTAGAAAAGCAATAGCCGCAACAGACCTAAAAATTTCTGCGCGCATCACAACCCCCAAAAGCGGATTAAGATATCCTACCAGAGCAAAAGTCCTCAAAAGCGTCAATTGGATATTGCAATCGACATTTTCGGACACGGCGCGATGTCGGACTTGAATCCGTTATGCTCAAAGCCGGACATATCAGTCGTCTCCGAATAGCGTCTAAGCCGCTGATCGAGAGTTGCTTTTTGGCACCCCCGCGGTTTTGAGAAAGTTTCAGGGTGTGAAGCTCCCGGAAATTCGCGATTTCTCTTTTGCGATTTCCGGTTTGCACTCGAAGCATGACTCTCTTGCCGCATCGGAAGAACGATGCGACCGAAAAAGCCGTGCATCCGCAAAGGCAACGCCAGCGCGACCCTGCGTGTTCGGCGTCAAGGTCTCGATCGTGATCTCCAACACCCTCTGTCCGGGCGGCCAGTTCGTGCTGCACGCCAAGGCTTTGTCAGACAATCGCTATGATGGGCACACCCTGCGTGAGGGCATCTGAGACACCCGAGCACCGGCTGCGAGATCGAACGCGGCTATGTTGATAAGGGCCTGCGGTCATGACACCGACAACCCGCGCCGCATCTTCACCTCAGGACAGAAGCGCGGCGTGTCGGCATCATCAACGCGAACTGCGTCGCCGACCCACCATCGAGCCCGCGATAGGCCACGTCAAAGCTGAGGGTCATCTTGGACGCCGCTGTGCTATCCTCTCGCCGTCGGATATTTCGCTGTATCCTCGCGTGGCTGAGGGTCTATTGGGCCTCTTCCTAAATGCAATCGCGCGTCTCTTCCTTATCCGGTCGGCGATGCCGAGCTCCAAGCTCGAAAACGTGCCCGCTAGATGTTTCGTTGGCCTCCGGGTCCGCTGACCTTGACCGTTATTTTCTGGATTTCCGTACGTCCGCCGGCGTATTTGACCTCAATCGTCAGAACATCGTCGCCTAAAAAATTCGGCGACGATTTATAGAATGCGACGTAAGCAGGCACTTCTAACGCAAGGCAGGCCTTGTAATTGGTGGCCTTCGCCTTCGCAGTCTTTACGACGACTTTGCCAGCGGTCGGTGGGCTGACCAGTCGAATGGTCGGCAACGGCCCCGATGTGCAGTCAGGTAACACGTTCAAGTATACGCCTATTCGGGTGTCCTTATTTGGCACCGCAGTGACCGACCGCTCGACGGTCCGCTCCATCGGAACCTGAGCGACTGCACAGTTAAACGAACCCACAAGCAAGCCTATGGTGAATGCTTGAGAGATTACCCGCATCGATCCCTCCCAAATTGCGGCGCAAGTGAACAGCCTAAGGTCAAGAAGTCGCCGGTCAAAAGATTAATGTTGGCTAACCTCGTCCCGGCGGCCTTAGTCTGTCTTACCAAATTCGCAGCGAAAGTATTGATTAACCAAACACATTTCTTGACCCCCGGCGGGGTTAACAATAGGTTAAAGCAGAACTTTGTGGGGAAAGGTTCTGCAAATTCATCCGACCGTCAGCGTCGGCGGAGTAATGTATGAACGGTCCCCTTCAGGTTGCTCAGGCTAGCGACACCGCCGCCTCCAGCACCGGAACCCCTGTACGAATATACAAACTGACGAAGCCGCTCACCGACCAGGCGGTGATGGTCAATCTCGGCTACGACCAAAAAGTAAAGGTCGATTTTTCTGCAATTGCCAACGAAAAAATCACGCTCGTTCACGTCGGCGAAAAGCTGATCATCCTGTTCGACAACCAATCGACAGTGACCGTCGAGCCGGTTTTCAAATCGCGGGCGGATGGGCTTGGAGACGAAACGCGGGATGATATCGCAGTTGAGATGACGCCTGGTCGCGACATCTCGCTCTCGGAGTTTGCAATACTATTCCCAATCACGACCGATATTTCAGTGTTGCCAGCGACTGACCAGGGTGGCAATTCGAACGCCAACGCGCAGGCGAGCGGTGCATACTTCAGCCCGTTTTCGGTGGACCCGTTCGACCCGGTGCCGCTCAATCAACTGGCCCCGCAGGAAGAATTGGGGAACTTTGTTATCGAGATCCCGACGGGGGGCAACGTCATCCTGGGCGTGGTCGGCGGCAATGTCATCTCGGAAGAGACGCCCCCGCCGGCAGCTCTTCCGACAATCCTAGCCGGCCTCGTCCCTGAGCTGGTGGTGGATGAGAGCTTTCTGACGGCCGCAACCAACGGTATTTCCGGCTCCACTCCAAATGCGGCGCTGACCATCGCCACAGGCGTTGTGCCATTCATTGTCGATGCCCCGGCCGGCCAGCAGTCGCTGACATTTGCGCTTTCGGTTAGCACTGCGGGCGTGGATTCCGGCCTGATCGACTCTCAAACTAGCCATCATGTGTTCCTGTTTCTGGAGAACGGCGAAGTTGTCGGTCGAGAAGGTGTCAATTCCGCCGCGGCGGCAGGCGGCGCTAGGGATTTCACGATTTCGGTTGATGCGGCTGGTACGATGACCCTGACAGACCTCCGGTCAGTGCATCAGGGTGTCGGCGAGACGGGCGATATCAGCGAGGGAACTCATCTGCCCGCTGGCTTGGTCTCGCTGACCGGGACGGTCACCGACATAAATAACGCAAGTGCAAGCGCAGCTGTCGATGTCGGGCCGTTTCTAACTCTCCTGGACGACGGTCCGACCGTCACGGCAATTGGTGCCGGACCCGCGGTGTCGGTTGACGAAAGTTTCTTGCCGAACGGTTCCACGCCGGATCCGGCGCTGACTGTTTCGACCGGTGGCTTCTCTGGGGCGTTCGCTTCGGTCCAGGGCGCTGACGGCGCGACGATCGCCTATAGGCTTGGGGTGTTATCTCCGGACGTGGGTTCTGGCCTCACTGACTCGCGGAGTGGGGAGAATGTGCTTCTGTCGGTGAACGGCGGTGTTGTTGAAGGTCGCACGGCGGTTGGCGGCGACCTTGTATTCACGCTTGTAGTAGATGCGTCAACGGGCGTGGTGACGCTGAGCGACTTCCGCGCGGTGCATCAGGGCGTGGGCGAGGACCCGGACCAATCTGAGGCGATCAGCCTGAACAGCATCGCCAATCTGGTGACGTTGACCGCGACGATTACGGACGCGGACGGCGACAATCAGTCTGCGACCATTGACCTTGGCAGGCAGGTATTCCTCCTGGACGACGGCCCGAGCGAAACTGCGGTGACGTCGGGCGTGACGGTGGCGCTGGACGAGGGCAATACCGATACCGGCTCGCCGTCGACCAGCACGCCGGCGACGATCGATACCGGCGCCATTGTCAAGGGCGACGATCCGGACGTCGCCGGCAGCGGCTACATCTCGCACGCGGTGAGCGCGGGCTCGCTGGTGTCGCCGATGACCACGTTTGGCGCGGATGGTCCCGGCGGCGCTGTGTATGCGCTGACGGTGGACAATGCGATCTCTGGTCTGTTTGTGACCGACGGTTCGGCGATCGACCTGCAGCTGGTGAACGGCGTGGTGGTGGGCGTGGTGTCGGCCGGCACGTTCGGCGGCCAGGCGGCGTTTGCGATCGCGATCGACAGCAGCACGGGCGTGGTGACGGTTGAACAGTATCTGTCGCTGCATCAGGACAGCCTGAGCGACACGCCGGACGACACGGTGTCGATGCTGGCGGGCCGGCTTGGCATCACGGTGACGGCAACCGACGCAGACAATGACCAGGCGACCGGGCACGTCGACGTGTCGGCCCAGATCAGCTTTGCCGACGACGGCCCGCGCGTAACCGCGGTGTTGTCGGGCGTGACGCTGGCGCTGGACGAGGGCAATACCGATACCGGCTCGCCGCCGACTAGCACGCCGGCAACCATCGACACCGGGGCGATCGTCAAGGGCGACGATCCGGATGTCGCGGGCACGGGCTACATTTCGCACGCGGTGAGCGCGGGCGCGCTGGTGACGCCGACGATCGCATTTGGCGCGGACGGTCCGTCGCCGACCACGGCAACGAGCTATGCGCTGTCGGTGACCAATCCAGTGTCGGGCCTGCAGGTGACCGACGGTGCGGCGATCAACCTTGTCGACATCAACGGCGACGGCAGCGTGATTGTCGGCGTGGTTCAGGCTGGCAGCCCGTTTGCCGGCGAGGCGGCGTTTGCGATTTCGATCTCCTCGACCGGGGTGGTGACAGTCGAGCAGTACCTGTCGCTGCACCAGGACAGCCTGACCGACACGCCGAATGACTCGGTGTCGTTGGCGCTGAACTCGTTGGCGGTGACGGTGACGGTGACGGACGGCGACGGCGACAAGGCGCAGAGCCTCACGGACGTGTCGGCCCAGATCAGCTTTGCCGACGACGGTCCGCGCGTAACCGCGGTGTCGTCCGGCGTGACGCTGGCGCTGGACGAGGGCAATACCGATAGCGGCTCGCCGCCGACCAGCACGCCGGCACCATCAACACCGGGCCGATCGTCCAGGGCGACGATCCGGATGTCGCGGGCACGGGCTACATTTCGCACGCGGTGAGCGCAGGCTCGCTGGTGACGCCGACGATCGCGTTTGGCGCGGACGGTCCGTTTGGCGGATCGCCGACCACGGCAACGAGCTATGCGCTGACGGTGACCAACCCGGCATCGGGGCTTTCGGTGACCGACGGTGCGGCGATCAACCTTGTCGACATCAACGGCGACGGCAGCGTGATTGTCGGCGTGGTTCAGGCTGGCAGCCCGTTTGCCGGCGAGGCGGCGTTTGCGATCTCGATCTCCGCGACCGGGGTGGTGACGGTTGAACAATATCTGTCGCTGCATCAGGACAGCCCGACCAACACGCCGAATGACTCGGTGTCGTTGGCGCCGAACTCGCTGGCGGTGACGGTGACGGTAACCGACGGCGACGGCGACAAGGCGAGCGCCCCGACCGACGTCTCGGCCCAGATCAGCTTTCGACGACGGCCCGACGTTACCGACGGTGACGGTGAGCGCGGCGACGGTTGGTGTTGACGAGACGCCTGGGGTGCAGGACGCGGCCGCGATTATCGGGCCGCCGCCGGTGCCGGCGGAGACCGATATTGCGGGCTCGACTTCGATCACGTTTGGCGGCGCGCCGACCACGGTTGCCGGCGTGTTTGCGGGCGTTGTCAATGCGGGCGTCGATCCCGATGTTCCCGGCGCCTCGCTGGATAATGGTGCGCTGAGCTTTGCCTCGAGCACGGGCGACGTTTTGAACCTGCCGCCGCTGGCGACGCTGATCGCGAACGGCGCCTTTGGCGCCGACGGTCCGGCGGCGGTCAATCCGGTGAGCTATGCGCTGACGGTGAGCAATCCGACGCCGGCTGGCCTGACGCTGACCGATGGCACGGCGATCACGCTGTCGCTGGTCAACGGGATGGTGATCGGCACGGTGGGCACGGATAGTGTCAATCCCGGCCTGACCGGCAAGGTGGCGTTGGCGATCGCGATCGATCCGGCGACGGGCGAAGCCTATGTGGCGCAATACCTGTCGCTGCATAACCCCGACGCCACCAATCCGAACGACTTTATTTCGCTGGCGTCCGGCACGGTTGGCGTGACGGTGACGCTGACCGATGGCGACGGCGACCAGGTTGCGACAACGGCGACCGACATCAGCAGCCATGTCAGCTTCTTCGACGACGGCCCGACGGCGCCGACGGTGACGCTGAGCGCGGCGACGATCGGTGTTGACGAGACGCCTGGGGCGCATGACGCGACCGGCGATTGTCGGGCTGCGGGCGGTGCCGGCGGAGACCGATTTGCTGGGTTCGACATTCGATCACGTTTAACGGCGCGGCGGCCACGGTTGCCAGGCATCTTCTCGGCGCGTTGCCCTGCGGGCAGCGATCCGGATGTTCGCATGGCTTCGCTGGACATGGCGCGCGGAGCTTTGCCTCGGCATGCGGCGAGCGAGCTTTGAACCGGCCGCCGCTGGCGACGCTGTTTGCGGCCCGGCGGCAGCTTTGGGGCGGATGGTCCGGGGACGACGGTCGTTCAAGCTTGTGCTCGGGGCTGCGCGCCGCCGGGCTGACGCTGACGGACGGCGCGGCGATCACGCTGTCGCTGGAGCTCCGGGCGGATCATTGGTACGGTTGGCCGGCCGGCGACAATACCGAACTGACGGCAAGACGGCGTTTGCGATCGCGATCGATCAGACGACGGGTGAGCTGTATGTGGCGCAATATCTGTCGCTGCATAACCCCGACCCCACCAACTCGAACGAACCGGTCAACCTGGCCGACGGCGCGGTCCAGGTCCAGGTGACGATCACCGACGGCGACGGCGACACGGCGACCTCCAACATCCTCAACATCGGGGCCGAGATCGGCTTCCGCGACGATGCGCCGACGGCACCGACATTGACGCTGACGCCGGGTGCGTTGGTGGCGCATGACGAGACCGGCGGGATCCAGCATGTTGCGGGCGTATCGACGGACCTGCTGGGTTCGACACTGGTGACGTTCAACGGCACGGCGGGCACGTCGATTGCCAGCATCTTCTCGACGGTCGCCCTGCCGGGAAGCGATCCGGACGTATCGCATGATGCGGCGGCGCCCGGGTTTGCAATTGGCTATGCGGCGAGCGAGCTGTCGAGCGGGACGCTTGGCGCGTTGTTTGCGGCCGCGGGCGGCAGCTTTGGGGCGGATGGTCCGGGGACGACGGTGTTCAAGCTTGTGCTCGGGGCTGCGGCCTCCGGGCTGACGCTGACGGACGGCGCGGCGATCACGCTGTCGCTGGACGGCTCCGGGCGGATCATTGGTACGGTTGCGGCCGGCGACCCGAACAGCGGCAAGACGGCGTTTGCGATCGCGATCGATCAGACGACGGGTGAGCTGTATGTGGCGCAATATCTGTCGCTGCATAACCCCGACCCCACCAACTCGAACGAACCGGTCAACCTGGCCAACGGCGCAGTCCAGGTTCAGGTGACGATCACCGACGGCGACGGCGACACGGCGAGCTCCAACGTCCTCAACATCGGGGCCGAGATCGGCTTCCGCGACGATGCGCCGACGGCGCCGGCGCTGACGGTGAGCGACGGGAGTGTGGCGGTTGACGAGACGCCTGCGGTGCAGACCACGGGCGGGGCGACCGACGTTCTGGGTTCGAGCGCGATCACGTTCAACGGCGCCGCGACCACGGTCGCGGGGCTGTTTGCGAACGTTGCCAACAAGGGCACCGATCCCGATGTTCCCGGTCCTTCGCTGGACAATGGCGCGCTGAGCTTTGCGGCGAGCAGCCGTTCGCTGGTGTCGCTTGGGACGCTCAATTTTGGCGCGGACGGCCCCGCGGCGAGCGGAGCAGAGAAGTTCGCGCTGACGGTTAATAACGCGGCGTCTGGCCTGACCCTGACCGACGGCGCGGCGATCACATTGTCGCTGGACGGCTCCGGGCGGATCATTGGTACGGTTGCGGCCGGCGACCCGAACAGCGGCAAGACGGCGTTTGCGATTGCGATCGATCCGGTGACGGGCGAAGAGTATGTGGCGCAATATCTGTCGCTGCATAACCCCAACGCCGCCAACCCGAACGATTCTGTGATGCTGGCGGCGGGATCGGTCGGGGTGACGGTGACGCTGACCGACGGCGACGGCGACCAGGTCACCTCGGTTGCGACCGACGTCAGCAGCCGGATCAAGTTCCTGGATGACGGCCCGACGGCACCGACGGTGACGGTGAGTGCGGCGATCGTTGGCGTTGACGAGACGCCCGGGGTGCAGGTTGTTGCGAGTGTATCGAGCGATGTTCTGGGCACGAGCGCGATCAGCTTCAACGGTGCCGCGACCACGGTTGCGGGGCTGTTTACGAACGTTGCTAACAAGGGCACCGATCCCGATGTTCCCGCTACTTCGCTGGACAATGGCGCGCTGAGCTTTGCCTCGAGCGGGGCGGGCAGCATCGTGACGGTGACGGGCGGTGCCTTTGGCGCGGACGGTCCTGCGGCTTCGGCGGCCACGACCTATGCGCTTAGTGTGACCAATGCGGCGTCTGGGCTGACCCTGACCGACGGCACGGCGATTACATTGTCGCTGGTTGACGGTCGGGTGATCGGCACGGCGGGCACGGATGGTGTCAATACCGGGCTGAGCGGCAAGGTGGCGTTTGCGATCGCGCTCGACCCGGTAACAGGCGAGATGTATGTGGCGCAGTACCTGTCGCTGCATCAGGACAGTCTGACCAACACGCCGAACGACTTTGTGACGCTGGCGGCGGGATCGGTCGGGGTGACGGTGAGGCTGACCGACGGCGACGGCGACCAGGTCACCTCGGTTGCGGCCGACGTGAGCAATCACGTGCAGTTTGCCGATGACGGCCCGACGGCGCCGACGGTGACGGTGAGCGCGGCGACGGTTGGTGTTGACGAGACGCCTGGGGTGCAGGACGCGGCCGCGATTGTCGGGCCGCCGGCGGTGCCGGCGGAGACCGATATTGCGGGTTCGACGTCGATCACGTTTGGCGGCGCGCCGACCACGGTGGCCGGCGTGTTTGCGGGCGTTGTCAATGCGGGCGTCGATCCCGATGTTCCCGCGGCTTCGCTGGACAATGGCGCGCTGAGCTTTGCCTCGAGCACGGGCGACGTTTTGAACCTGCCGCCGCTGGCGACGCTGATCGCGAACGGCGCCTTTGGCGCCGACGGTCCGGCGGCGGTCAATCCGGTGAGCTATGCGCTGACGGTGAGCAATCCGACGCCGGCTGGCCTGACGCTGACCGATGGCACGGCGATCACGCTGTCGCTGGTCAACGGGATGGTGATCGGCACGGTGGGCACGGATAGTGTCAATACCGGCCTGACCGGCAAGGTGGCGTTTGCGATCGCGATCGATCCGGCGACCGGCGAAGCCTATGTGGCGCAATACCTGTCGCTGCATAACCCCGACGCCACCAATCCGAATGACTTTATTTCGCTGGCGGTGAACACCATCGGGGTGACGGTGACGCTGACCGACGGCGACGGCGACCAGGTTGCGACAACGGCGACCGACATCAGCAGCCATGTCAGCTTCTTCGACGACGGTCCGACGGCGCCGACGGTGACGCTGACGCCGGGTGCGCTGGTGGCGCATGACGAGACCGGCGGGATCCAGCATGTTGCGGGCGTATCGACGGACCTGCTGGGTTCGACACTGGTGACGTTCAACGGCACGGCGGGCACGTCGATTGCCAGCATCTTCTCGACGGTGGCCCTGCCGGGAAGCGATCCGGACGTGTCGCATGATGCGGCGGCGCCTGGGTTTGCGATTGGCTATGCGGCGAGCGAGCTGTCGAGCGGGACGCTTGGCGCGTTGTTTGCGGTCGCTGGTGGCAGCTTTGGGGCGGATGGTCCCGGGACGACGGTGTTCAAGCTTGTGCTCGGGGCTGCGGCCTCCGGCGTGACGCTGACGGACGGCGCGGCGATCACGCTGTCGCTGGACGGCTCCGGGCGGATCATTGGTACGGTTGCGGCCGGCGACCCGAACGGCGGCAAGACGGCGTTTGCGATCGCGATCGATCAGACGACGGGTGAACTGTATGTGGCGCAATATCTGTCGCTGCATAACCCCGACGCCACCAACCCGAATGAACCGGTCAACCTGGCCAACGGCGCGGTCCAGGTTCAGGCGACGATCACCGACGGCGACGGCGACACGGCGACCTCCAACGCCCTCAACATCGGCACCGAGATTGTCTTCCGCGACGATGCTCCGACGGCGCCGACGCTGACGCTGACGCCGGGTGCGCTGGTGGCGCATGACGAGACCGGCGGGATCCAGCATGTTGCGGCCGTATCGACGGACCTGCTGGGTTCGACACTGGTGACGTTCAACGGCACGGCGGGTACGTCGATTGCCAGCATCTTCTCGACGGTGCCCAGCCCTGGCAGCGATCCGGACGTATCGCATGATGCGGCGGCGCCCGGGTTTGCAATTGGCTATGCGGCGAGCGAGCTGTCGAACGGGACGCTTGGCTCGTTGTTTGCGGCCACTGGCGGCAGCTTTGGGGCGGATGGTCCCGGGACGACGGTGTTCAAGCTTGTGCTCGGGGCTGCGGCCTCCGGGCTGACGCTGACGGACGGCGCGGCGATCACGCTGTCGCTGGATGGCTCCGGGCGGATCATTGGTACGGTTGGCGCCGACGCCGCCAACCCCGGCCTGGCCGGCAAGACGGCGTTTGCGATCGCGATCGATCAGACGACGGGTGAGCTGTATGTGGCGCAGTACCTGTCGCTGCATAACCCCGACGCCACCAACCAGAACGAACCTGTCAACCTGGCCGACGGCGCGGTCCAGGTCCAGGCGACGATCACCGACGGCGACGGCGACACGGCGACCTCGAACGTCCTCAACATCGGGGCCGAGATTAGCTTCCGCGACGACGCTCCGACAGCGCCGACGGTAACGGCGAGCGACGGGAGTGTGGCGGTTGACGAGACGCCCGGGGTTCAGACGGCGGCGGATCCGAATCCGGCGAATGATGTTTTGAGCACCGCGGTGCCGGCGGCGATTTTGGCGAAGTTTGACGCGATTGGTGCGGCACGTGGTGTTGACACCGATGTCGCCCCGATTTTGTTGGACGATGGCGCGCTGAGTTTTGCGGCGAGCAGCGGTTCGCTGGTGTCGCTTGGGACGCGCAATTTTGGCGCGGACGGTCCTGCGGGCGGGACGGCTGCGTCTGGCACGTCCTACGCGCTGAAGGTGACGACGGCTGGGATATTCTCGGGCCTTCAGACCACCGAAGGCCATGATGTGTTCCTGTACCTGCAGACGACGGGGCCGATGGCCGGCCTGATTCTGGGTCGGGTTGGGATCGAGGCTTCGAGCACGCCTGGTTTGGATACACCGGACCCGAACGGTAAGGTGGCGTTTGCGCTGGCGATCGATCCGGCGAGCGGCAAAGTCTACATTGCCGATTATCTGTCGCTGCATAACCCAGTAGCGGGCAGCACGCCCGCGGCATACGACGATCAGATTAACCTGGCGTCGAACACCGTTGGCGTCGTGGTGACACTGACCGACGGCGACGGCGATACGATCTCGACCTCGGGCACCGACGTCAGCAGCCGGATCAGGTTCCAGGATGACGGCCCGACGGCGCATGTGGATGCGAACGCTGCGCAGTCCGGCCAGACGGTGACCGGCAATGTGGAGACGAACGACACGGCGGGCGCCGACGGGATTGCGTCGATTGCCTGGGCGGGAGCGATCGGCAACACGGTGACTCTGGCGCATGGCGTGCTGACGTTCAACGGCACTGGCGGCTACAGCTATCACGCCAATGCGAACACGACGTCGGGGACCGACGTGTTCAACTACACGATCACGGACGGCGACGGCGACACCTCGCCCTCGACGCTGACGATCACGGTGACCAACGGCCAGCCGTCGGTCAGCCCCGCGAGTGCGACGGTGAACGAGGCGGCGCTGGATAGGGTAACGGATCCCGGCGACCTCGGCCACGGCACGGTGACGGGTTCGAACCCGGCATCGACGGCGGAGACGACGACGGGCACGCTGACGTTCTCGGACCCGGATGCGCCGGTGACGGTGACCGGCGTTGCGGCCGGCAATGTCGGCTCGGCTGTGGGCAATGTCGGCACCAACGTGACCGGCAGCTACGGCCTCCTGCACGTCAACGCCGACGGCAGCTATACCTATACACTGACGTCGCCCTACCACACCTCGCCGGACGCCAACAACGGCCCCAACACGGAGCCGGCGCGGGACGTCTTCACCTTCACGGTGACGGACGGCCTCGGTAACACCTCGAGCTCGACGATCTCCATCAGCATCATCGACGACGTGCCGACGGCGCATGTGGACAGCGGCAATGTGAACGAAGGCGCGCTGCTGACGGTTGCGGCGGCCGGGGTGCTGTCGAACGACGTTGCCGGGGCGGACGGCTTTGCGGCCGGCGGCGGGGTTGTCGGGGTTCGCGCGGCGGGCGGCGACCTGACGACGGATGTGACGACGGGCGTCAATACGCCCATTGCCGGCCTGCACGGCACGCTGCATCTGAATGCCGACGGCAGCTACACCTACCAGTCGACGGCGAACAACATCACGGCGAACACCACCGACGTGTTTGTCTACACGATCAAGGACGGCGACGGCGATCTGTCGACGACGACGCTGACGATCAACCTTGCCAATGTGACGCTGGTTGCGGACAATCAGACGAAGACCGTGAACGAAGCGGCGCTGGATACGGTAACCGATCCCGGCGACCTCGGCCATGGCACGGTGACGGGTTCGAACCTGGTATCGCCGGCCGAGACGGTGACGGGCGCTCTGGCGGTTGCGGGAGCGACGGGTTATGTGGCGCAAAGCGTCACGGGCACGCACGGCCTGTTCCAACTGAGCGCGGACGGCACCTACACCTATACGCTGACGAGCCCTGTGACCGAGTCGCCTGCGTCCAACAACGGCGCCGACACGGTGAACGGCGTCGAGAGCTTTAGCTATACGGCACATGACGCCAGCAACAACACCGTCACCGGCACGATCACGATCAACGTCATCGACGACGTGCCGACGGCGCCGGTGGTGACGGTGAGCGCGGCGACGGTTGGTGTGGACGAGACGCCTGCGGTGCAGACCACGGACGGGGCGAGCGATGTCCTGGGTTCGACCGCAATCACGTTCAACGGTGCGGCGACCACGGTTGCGGGGCTGTTTAGCGCTGTTGCCAACAAGGGCACCGACCCCGATGTTCCGGCGGCTTCGCTGGACAATGGCGCGCTGAGCTTTGCCTCGAGCGGGGCGAGCAGCATCGTGACGGTGACGGGCGGCGCCTTTGGCGCGGACGGCCCGGGGACGACGAGCTCTGCGCTGAGTGTGACCAATGCGGCGTCTGGGCTGACCCTGACCGACGGCACGGCGATCACGCTGTCGCTGGTCAACGGGCAGATCATCGGCACGGTGGGCAACGATGTTGTCAATTCCGGGCTGACCGGCAAGGTGGCGTTTGCGATTGCGCTCGACCCGCTGACCGGCCAGGTCTATGTGGCGCAGTATCTGTCGCTGCACCAGGACAGTGCGACCAACACGCCGAACGACCTGCTGTCGCTGGCGGCGGGATCAGTCGCAGTGACGGTGACGCTGACCGACGGCGACGGCGACCAGGTCAGCTCGACGGCTGATATCGGCACCCACATCAACTTCCTGGACGACGGTCCGACGGCGCCGGTGGTGACGGTGAGCGCGGCGACGGTTGGTGTTGACGAGACGCCTGCGGTGCAGACCACGGGCGGGGCGAGCGATGTCCTGGGTTCGACCGCAATCAATTTCAACGGTGCCGCGACCACGGTTGCCGGGCTGTTTGCGGGCGTTCTCAACAAGGGCACCGATCCCGATGTTCCGGCTGGATCGCTGGACAATGGCGCGCTGAGCTTTGCCTCGAGCGGGGCGAGCAGCATCGTGACGCTGGCGGGCGGCGCCTTTGGCGCCGACGGTCCGTTTGGCGGAACGCCGGCCACGGGAACGAGCTCTGCGCTGAGTGTGACCAGTGCGGCGTCTGGGCTGACCCTGACGGACGGCACGGCGATCACATTGTCGCTGGTCGGAGGTCAGATCATCGGCACGGTTGGGGCCGATGCGGCCAATCCGAGCTTGAGCGGCAAGGTGGCGTTTGCGATTGCGCTGGATCCGCTGACCGGCCAGGTCTATGTGGCGCAGTATCTGTCGCTGCATCAGGACAGCCTGACCACGACGCCGAATGACCTGCTGTCGCTGGCGGCGGGATCGGTCGCAGTGACGGTGACGCTGACCGACGGCGACGGCGACCAGGTCAGCTCGACGGCGACCGACATCGCCACCCACATCAACTTCCTGGACGACGGCCCGACGGCGCCGACGGTGACGGTGAGCGCGGCGACGGTTGGTGTGGACGAGACGCCTGCGGTGCAGACCACGGGCGGGGCGAGCGATGTCCTGGGTTCGACCGCAATCACGTTCAACGGTGCGGCGACCACGGTTGCGGGGCTGTTTAGCGCTGTTGCCAACAAGGGCACCGACCCCGATGTTCCCGCGGCTTCGCTGGACAATGGCGCGCTGAGTTTTGCCTCGAGCGGGGCGAGCAGCATCGTGACGGTGACGGGCGGCGCCTTTGGCGCGGACGGTCCGTTTGGCGGAACGCCGGCCACGGGAACGAGTTCTGCGCTGAGTGTGATCAATGCGGCGTCTGGGCTGACCCTGACGGACGGCACAGCGATCACATTGTCGCTGGTCGGAGGTCAGATCATCGGCACGGTTGGGGCCGATGCGGCCAATCCGAGCTTGAGCGGCAAGGTGGCGTTTGCGATTGCGCTGGATCCGCTGACCGGCCAGGTCTATGTGGCGCAGTATCTGTCGCTGCATCAGGACAGCCTGACCACGACGCCGAATGACCTGCTGTCGCTGGCGGCGGGATCGGTCGCAGTGACGGTGACGCTGACCGACGGCGACGGCGACCAGGTCAGCTCGACGGCTGATATCGGCACCCACATCAACTTCCTGGATGACGGCCCGACGGCGCCGACGGTGACGGTGAGCGCGGCGACGGTTGGCGTTGACGAGACGCCTGCGGTGCAGACCACGGACGGGGCGAGCGATGTCCTGGGTTCGACCGCAATCACGTTCAACGGTGCGGCGACCACGGTTGCGGGGCTGTTTAGCGCGTTGCCAACAAGGGCACCGACCCCGATGTTCCGGCGGCTTCGCTGGACAATGGCGCGCTGAGCTTTGCCTCGAGCGGGGCGAGCAGCATCGTGACGGTGACGGGCGGCGCCTTTGGCGCGGACGGCCCGGGGACGACGAGCTCTGCGCTGAGTGTGACCAATGCGGCGTCTGGGCTGACCCTGACCGACGGCACGGCGATCACGCTGTCGCTGGTCAACGGGCAGATCATCGGCACGGTGGGCAACGATGTTGTCAATTCCGGGCTTGACCGGCAAGGTGGCGTTTGCGATTGCGCTCGACCCGCTGACCGGCCAGGTCTATGTGGCGCAGTATCTGTCGCTGCACCAGGACAGCCTGACCACGACGCCGAATGACCTGCTGTCACTGGCGGCGGGATCGGTCGCAGTGACGGTGACGCTGACCGACGGCGACGGTGACCAGGTCACCACGGCGCCGACCGATATCGCCACCCACATCAACTTCCTGGACGACGGCCCGAGCGTTACCGCGGTGACGTCGGGGGTGACGGTGGCGCTGGACGAGGGCAATACCAATAGCGGCTCGCCGCCGACCAGCACGCCGGCAACCATCGACACCGGGGCGATCGCCAAGGGCGACGATCCGGATGTCGCGGGCACGGGCTACATTTCGCACGCGGTGAGCACGGGCTCGCTGGTGACGCCGACGATCGCGTTTGGCGCGGACGGCCCGTTTGGCGGAGCGCCGACCACGGCAACGAGCTTTGCGCTGACGGTGACCAATCCGGTGTCGGGCCTGAGTGTGACCGACGGGTCGACGATCACCCTGCAGCTGGTGAGCGGCGTGGTGGTTGGCGTCGTCTCTGGCGGCAGCTTCAACGGCGAGGCGGCGTTTGCGATCTCGATCTCCGCGACCGGGGTGGTGACGGTTGAACAATATCTGTCGCTGCATCAGGACAGCGCGACCAACACGCCGAATGACTCGGTGTCGTTGGCGCCGAACTCGCTGGCGGTGACGGTGACGGCAACCGACGGCGACGGCGACAAGGCGAGCGCCCCGACCGACGTCTCGGCCCAGATCAGCTTTGCCGACGACGGTCCGCGCGTAACCGCGGTGTCGTCCGGCGTGACGCTGGCGCTGGACGAGGGCAATACCGATACCGGCTCGCCGCCGACCAGCACGCCGGCGACCATCAACACCGGGCCGATCGTCCAGGGCGACGATCCGGATGTCGCGGGCACGGGCTACATTTCGCACGCGGTGAGCGCAGGCTCGCTGGTGACGCCGACGATCGCGTTTGGCGCAGACGGTCCGTTTGGCGGATCGCCGACCACGGCAACGAGCTATGCGCTGTCGGTGACCAACCCGGTGTCGGGGCTGCAGGTGACCGACGGTGCGGCGATCAACCTTGTCGACATCCGCGGCGACGGCAGCGTGATTGTCGGCGTGGTTCAGGTTGGCAGCCCGTTTGCCGGCCAGGCGGCGTTTGCGATTTCGATCTCCTCGACCGGGGTGGTGACAGTCGAGCAGTATCTGTCGCTGCACCAGGACAGCCTGGCAGACACGCCGAATGACTCGGTGTCGTTGGCGCTGAACTCGCTGGCGGTGACGGTGACGGTGACCGACGGCGACGGCGACAAGGCGAGCGCCCCGACCGACGTCTCGGCCCAGATCAGCTTTGCCGACGACGGTCCGACGGCACCGACGGTGACGGTGAGCGCGGCGACGATCGGTGTTGACGAGACGCCTGGGGTGCAGGACGCGGCCGCGATTGTCGGGCCGCCGGCGGTGCCGGCGGAGACCGATATTGCGGGCTCGACTTCGATCACGTTTGGCGGCGCGCCGACCACGGTTGCCGGCGTGTTTGCGGGCGTTGTCAATGCGGGCGTCGATCCCGATGTTCCCGCGGCTTCGCTGGATAATGGCGCGCTGAGCTTTGCCTCGAGCACGGGCGACGTTTTGAACCTGCCGCCGCTGGCGACGCTGATCGCGAACGGCGCCTTTGGCGCGGACGGTCCGGCGGCGCTCAATCCGGTGAGCTATGCGCTGACGTTGAGCAATCCGACGCCGGCGGGCCTGACGCTGACGGACGGCACGGCGATCACGCTGTCGCTGGTCAACGGGATGGTGATCGGCACGGTGGGTACGGATAGTGTCAATACCGGCCTGACCGGCAAGGTGGCGTTGGCGATCGCGATCGATCCGGCGACCGGCGAAGCCTATGTGGCGCAATACCTGTCGCTGCATAACCCCGACGCCACCAATCCGAATGACTTTATTTCGCTGGCGGTGAACACCATCGGGGTGACGGTGACGCTGACCGACGGCGACGGCGACCAGGTTGCGACAACGGCGACCGACATCAGCAGCCATGTCAGCTTCTTCGACGACGGTCCGACGGCGCCGACGGTGACGCTGACGCCGGGTGCGCTGGTGGCGCACGACGAGACCGGCGGGATCCAGCATGTTGCGGGCGTATCGACGGACCTGCTGGGTTCGACACTGGTGACGTTCAACGGCACGGCGGGCACGTCGATTGCCAGCATCTTCTCGACGGTCGCCCTGCCGGGAAGCGATCCGGACGTGTCGCATGATGCGGCGGCGCCCGGGTTTGCAATTGGCTATGCGGCGAGCGAGCTGTCGAGCGGGACGCTTGGCGCGTTGTTTGCGGCCGCGGGCGGCAGCTTTGGGGCGGATGGTCCGGGGACGACGGTGTTCAAGCTTGTGCTCGGGGCTGCGGCCTCCGGGCTGACGCTGACGGACGGCGCGGCGATCACGCTGTCGCTGGACGGCTCCGGGCGGATCATTGGTACGGTTGCGGCCGGCGACCCGAACAGCGGCAAGACGGCGTTTGCGATCGCGATCGATCAGACGACGGGTGAGCTGTATGTGGCGCAATATCTGTCGCTGCATAACCCCGACCCCACCAACTCGAACGAACCGGTCAACCTGGCCGACGGCGCGGTCCAGGTCCAGGTGACGATCACCGACGGCGACGGCGACACGGCGACCTCCAACATCCTCAACATCGGGGCCGAGATCGGCTTCCGCGACGATGCGCCGACGGCACCGACATTGACGCTGACGCCGGGTGCGTTGGTGGCGCATGACGAGACCGGCGGGATCCAGCATGTTGCGGGCGTATCGACGGACCTGCTGGGTTCGACACTGGTGACGTTCAACGGCACGGCGGGCACGTCGATTGCCAGCATCTTCTCGACGGTCGCCCTGCCGGGAAGCGATCCGGACGTATCGCATGATGCGGCGGCGCCCGGGTTTGCAATTGGCTATGCGGCGAGCGAGCTGTCGAGCGGGACGCTTGGCGCGTTGTTTGCGGCCGCGGGCGGCAGCTTTGGGGCGGATGGTCCGGGGACGACGGTGTTCAAGCTTGTGCTCGGGGCTGCGGCCTCCGGGCTGACGCTGACGGACGGCGCGGCGATCACGCTGTCGCTGGACGGCTCCGGGCGGATCATTGGTACGGTTGCGGCCGGCGACCCGAACAGCGGCAAGACGGCGTTTGCGATCGCGATCGATCAGACGACGGGTGAGCTGTATGTGGCGCAATATCTGTCGCTGCATAACCCCGACCCCAGCAACTCGAACGAACCGGTCAACCTGGCCAACGGCGCAGTCCAGGTTCAGGTGACGATCACCGACGGCGACGGCGACAGGGCGAGCTCCAACGTCCTCAACATCGGGGCCGAGATCGGCTTCCGCGACGATGCGCCGACGGCGCCGGCGCTGACGGTGAGCGACGGGAGTGTGGCGGTTGACGAGACGCCTGCGGTGCAGACCACGGGCGGGGCGACCGACGTTCTGGGTTCGAGCGCGATCACGTTCAACGGCGCCGCGACCACGGTCGCGGGGCTGTTTGCGAACGTTGCCAACAAGGGCACCGATCCCGATGTTCCCGGTCCTTCGCTGGACAATGGCGCGCTGAGCTTTGCGGCGAGCAGCCGTTCGCTGGTGTCGCTTGGGACGCTCAATTTTGGCGCGGACGGCCCCGCGGCGAGCGGAGCAGAGAAGTTCGCGCTGACGGTTAATAACGCGGCGTCTGGCCTGACCCTGACCGACGGCGCGGCGATCACATTGTCGCTGGACGGCTCCGGGCGGATCATTGGTACGGTTGCGGCGGGCGACCCGAACAGCGGCAAGACGGCGTTTGCGATTGCGATCGATCCGGTGACGGGCGAAGAGTATGTGGCGCAATATCTGTCGCTGCATAACCCCAACGCCGCCAACCCGAACAATTCTGTGATGCTGGCGGCGGGATCGGTCGGGGTGACGGTGACGCTGACCGACGGCGACGGCGACCAGGTCACCTCGGTTGCGACCGACGTCAGCAGCCGGATCAAGTTCCTGGATGACGGCCCGACGGCACCGACGGTGACGGTGAGTGCGGCGATCGTTGGCGTTGACGAGACGCCCGGGGTGCAGGTTGTTGCGAGTGTATCGAGCGATGTTCTGGGCACGAGCGCGATCAGCTTCAACGGTGCCGCGACCACGGTTGCGGGGCTGTTTACGAACGTTGCTAACAAGGGCACCGATCCCGATGTTCCCGCTACTTCGCTGGACAATGGCGCGCTGAGCTTTGCCTCGAGCGGGGCGGGCAGCATCGTGACGGTGACGGGCGGTGCCTTTGGCGCGGACGGTCCTGCGGCTTCGGCGGCCACGACCTATGCGCTTAGTGTGACCAATGCGGCGTCTGGGCTGACCCTGACCGACGGCACGGCGATTACATTGTCGCTGGTTGACGGTCGGGTGATCGGCACGGCGGGCACGGATGGTGTCAATACCGGGCTGAGCGGCAAGGTGGCGTTTGCGATCGCGCTCGACCCGGTAACAGGCGAGATGTATGTGGCGCAGTACCTGTCGCTGCATCAGGACAGTCTGACCAACACGCCGAACGACTTTGTGACGCTGGCGGCGGGATCGGTCGGGGTGACGGTGAGGCTGACCGACGGCGACGGCGACCAGGTCACCTCGGTTGCGGCCGACGTGAGCAATCACGTGCAGTTTGCCGATGACGGCCCGACGGCGCCGACGGTGACGGTGAGCGCGGCGACGGTTGGTGTTGACGAGACGCCTGGGGTGCAGGACGCGGCCGCGATTGTCGGGCCGCCGGCGGTGCCGGCGGAGACCGATATTGCGGGTTCGACGTCGATCACGTTTGGCGGCGCGCCGACCACGGTGGCCGGCGTGTTTGCGGGCGTTGTCAATGCGGGCGTCGATCCCGATGTTCCCGCGGCTTCGCTGGACAATGGCGCGCTGAGCTTTGCCTCGAGCACGGGCGACGTTTTGAACCTGCCGCCGCTGGCGACGCTGATCGCGAACGGCGCCTTTGGCGCCGACGGTCCGGCGGCGGTCAATCCGGTGAGCTATGCGCTGACGGTGAGCAATCCGACGCCGGCTGGCCTGACGCTGACCGATGGCACGGCGATCACGCTGTCGCTGGTCAACGGGATGGTGATCGGCACGGTGGGCACGGATAGTGTCAATACCGGCCTGACCGGCAAGGTGGCGTTGGCGATCGCGATCGATCCGGCGACCGGCGAAGCCTATGTGGCGCAATACCTGTCGCTGCATAACCCCGACGCCACCAATCCGAATGACTTTATTTCGCTGGCGGCGAGCACCATCGGGGTGACGGTGACGCTGACCGACGGCGACGGCGACCAGGTTGCGACAACGGCGACCGACATCAGCAGCCATGTCAGCTTCTTCGACGACGGTCCGACGGCGCCGACGGTGACGCTGACGCCGGGTGCGCTGGTGGCGCATGACGAGACCGGCGGGATCCAGCATGTTGCGGGCGTATCGACGGACCTGCTGGGTTCGACACTGGTGACGTTCAACGGCACGGCGGGCACGTCGATTGCCAGCATCTTCTCGACGGTGGCCCTGCCGGGAAGCGATCCGGACGTGTCGCATGATGCGGCGGCGCCTGGGTTTGCGATTGGCTATGCGGCGAGCGAGCTGTCGAGCGGGACGCTTGGCGCGTTGTTTGCGGTGGCTGGTGGCAGCTTTGGGGCGGATGGTCCCGGGACGACGGTGTTCAAGCTTGTGCTCGGGGCTGCGGCCTCCGGCGTGACGCTGACGGACGGCGCGGCGATCACGCTGTCGCTGGACGGCGCCGGGCGGATCATTGGTACGGTTGCGGCCGGCGACCCGAACAGCGGCAAGACGGCGTTTGCAATCGCGATCGATCAGACGACGGGTGAGCTGTATGTGGCGCAGTATCTGTCGCTGCATAGCCCCGACGTCACCAACCCGAACGAACCGGTCAACCTGGCCAACGGCGCGGTCCAGGTTCAGGTGACGATCACCGACGGCGACGGCGACACGGCGACCTCCAACATCCTCAACATCGGCGCCGAGATCGGCTTCCGCGACGATGCGCCGACGGCGCCGACGCTGACGCTGACGCCAGGTGCGTTTGTAGCGCATGACGAGACGGCAAGCGTTCAAAACGTTGCGGGGGTTTCGACCGATATTTTGGGATCGACCTCGGTGACGTTCAACGGCGTCGTCACTACGATTGCCGGCATATTCTCCAGCATTCCTGCCGCGAGCCTGGGCAGCGATCCGGACGTGCCGCACGACGTGGGTGGCGCGATCGGCTATGCCTTGAGCGAGACCTCGAACGGCACCGTCAACTCGGTGGCGAGCCTGATAATCGCCGCTGGCGGCAGCTTTGGGGCGGATGGTGCCGGGACGACGGTGTTCAAGCTTGTGCTCGGGGCAGCGGCCTCCGGGCTGACGCTGACCGACGGCGCGGCGATCACGCTGTCGCTGGACAGCTCCGGGCGGATCATTGGTACGGTTGCGGCCGGCGACCCGAACAGCGGCAAGACAGCGTTTGCGATCGCGATTGATCAGACGACGGGTGAACTGTATGTGGCGCAGTACCTGTCGCTGCACAATCCGAATGCGGCGGATCCGAATGATCCGATCCAGCTGACTGACGGCGCGGTCCAGGTCCAGGCGACGATCACCGACGGCGACGGCGACACGGCGACCTCCAACGTCCTCAACATCGGGGGCGAGATCGGCTTCCGCGACGATGCGCCGACGGCGCCGGCGCTGACGCTGACGCCAGGTGCGTTTGTAGCGCATGACGAGACGGCAAGCGTTCAAAACGTTGCGGGGGTTTCGACCGATATTTTGGGATCGACCTCGGTGACGTTCAACGGCGTCGTCACTACGATTGCCGGCATATTCTCCAGCATTCCTGCCGCGAGCCTGGGCAGCGATCCGGACGTGCCGCACGACGTGGGTGGCGCGATCGGCTATGCCTTGAGCGAGACCTCGAACGGCACCGTCAACTCGGTGGCGAGCCTGATAATCGCCGCTGGCGGCAGCTTTGGGGCGGATGGTGCCGGGACGACGGTGTTCAAGCTTGTGCTCGGGGCAGCGGCCTCCGGGCTGACGCTGACCGACGGCGCGGCGATCACGCTGTCGCTGGACAGCTCCGGGCGGATCATTGGTACGGTTGCGGCCGGCGACCCGAACAGCGGCAAGACAGCGTTTGCGATCGCGATTGATCAGACGACGGGTGAACTGTATGTGGCGCAGTACCTGTCGCTGCACAATCCGAATGCGGCGGATCCGAATGATCCGATCCAGCTGACTGACGGCGCGGTCCAGGTCCAGGCGACGATCACCGACGGCGACGGCGACACGGCGACCTCCAACATCCTCAACATCGGGGCCGAGATCGGCTTCCGCGACGATGCGCCGACGGCGCCGGTGGTGACGGTGAGCGACGGGAGTGTGGCGGTTGACGAGACGCCTGGGGTTGATGCCGGTACGCAGGACGTGTTGTTCACGGGGCTGCCCGCGGCAATTCAGGCCCAGTTCGCGGCGATTGTGACGGCGGGCGATGTCACGGTTGATCCGGATGTGCCGGCGGCGTCGCTGGACCACAGCGCGCTGAGCTTTGCGGCGAGCGCGGCCTCGCTGGTGACGGTGGGCAATACGGGCGCGCAGACGTTTGGTGCCGACGGTCCGGCGGCTACCGGCTCGGTGACCTACGCGCTGCACGTGACGGACGGCACCTATGCCGGCGTCAACACGACCGGGCTGACGGTGGCTGCCGGCACCCAGATCTTCCTTTACAACGGCATCGGCACCGAAGCCGGCCTGATCCTGGGCCGGATCGGCACCGAGAACGGCGCGGTTGATACCGCCAATCCGGCCGGCAAGGTAGCGTTTGCGCTGGCGATCGATCCGGCGACGGGCAACATCTATGTTGCCGACTATGTGTCGCTGACCCAGGACACCGCACCGGCCACGCCGAACGATGGTATCTCGCTGGCGACGGATTCGGTGCAGGCTGTGGTGACCAAGACCGACGGCGACGGCGACCGGGCATCTGCGTCGGCCTCGATCGGCAATCACATCACGTTCCTTGACGACGGTCCTTCGAATATCACTCCTGGCGCGGTCAGCTTGCTGAACGGCTCAGGGTCCGGAACTGCACCATTGGATGTCGATTCCAATACCGACAATAACTACGGGGCTGATGGCGGGACAGTGATATTCGCCGCATCCCTTAATGGTCAAGACAGCGGGTTGACCTCGAGCGCGCAAAAGATCTTCTACCAGACTTCAAATGGCGGGCACACGCTAACGGGCTTTGCGGATAAAAATCTGAATGGCGTGTACGATCCTGCTACGGACACCACGGCCATTTTCACGATCAACCTCAATCTGGATAAGAGCCTCACGATCGCGAGCGACACCTATACTGTCCAGATGCTCGGCCGGGTCGACAGTGCGACCCATATCGACTTCAACAGCGGCGCTCATAATTTCGTCGGCGGTAACGATTCGTGGGCCGAGTTTATCCCCGCGAACGAAACCGTAGCCAATCCGATCGACAACAACAGTCCAGATCTGCTGCTTACGCCTGCGGTCAATCATCAGAACGCAAGTTCTATCAATACAAGCGCAAATAGCGGCGGCGTCGGCAGCGGTCAAAGCGTTGGCTCAGTCGGCAACCTTCCAGAGACGTTCCGCGTCGACTTCGTGACGGATTTGAGGGGAGACCCTGCTGATGCTGGGCAAGCTAATTACGGCAATCCAGCTAACCGCGACCACGTCTTCGACGGCCATTACACAGTAGATGGCTCGAGTACCGACTTCACCGCGACGTCGGGCAGCACAATCAATATCGCGGCGTTCGATGATCCTGACGGCAATAACATTGTCGGCGATGGCGTCAAAGACACGATAACGGGCGTCGTGATTCGGTTCGGCGGCAGCACCTCCGGCTTCCTCGATTTGACGCAGCTTACTAATCCCTCCCCCGTGGTTGCAGGACATACTTTCACGATTACTGAGAAAGCCGATGGGTCGATCGACCTCGGCGGTGTGGCTGGCACAACGTCGATCGCGACCTTCACCGCAAATGGTTATAACTCGCTCGAATACACTTGGGTGGCTGGCGATACCTTCAAGATCGGCAACTTCGGTGCTGCCAAACTAAGCACCGCCCCGGTCGATTTCAGTGTCCCGGTTCAAGTCGTTGACGGTGACGGCGACACCGCAGCCGGCAGCATTGGCGTGACGTTGACCCCTCCGCCGGCCCCGACCGTCACGATCACCGACGATGAGGCTGGGACGGCTAACATCGCCAGTGGCAGCATTCTCTATACTTTCCAGTTCAGCGAGATAGTGACCGGCTTTGACGCAGCCGACATCACGGTTGTCAACGGAACACCGGGTGCGTTCACGGCGGTCGATGGCGACACCTACACGCTGGTGGTGACGCCGATGGCAGACTTCCAGGGCATTCTGACCGTGGGCGTGGCGGCTGGCGTCGCCTTCGATGCGGCCGCCACCCCGAACCTGGCGGCGGCCCTGTCGGTGCAGGCAGTGGATACGCTCGCGCCGGTGGCGAGCATTGTCGTAGACGCCATCACGGCCGACAACATCGTCAACGCGGCGGAGGCTGCCGGTACGGTTGCGGTGACCGGCACGGTGGGCGGCGACGTCCAAGTTGGCGACACCGTCACCCTGACGGTCGATGGCAACTCCTCCTACACCGGCCAGGTGCAGGCGGGCTTGACGTTCAGCATCAACGTTGCGGGCAGCGATCTTGCGGCCGCCACCAACGTGCATGCCAGCGTGAACACGGCCGACGCGGCGGGCAACACCGCCACGGCGACCGCCGACCAGGCTTACACGGTCGACACGGTGGCGCCGGTGGCGAGCATTATCCTTGACGCCATCACGGCCGACAACGTCGTCAACGCGGCGGAGGCTGCCGGTACGGTTGCCGTGACCGGCACGGTGGGCGGCGACGTGCAGGTTGGCGACACCGTCACCCTGACGATCAATGGCAACCCCTCCTACACCGGCCAGGTGCAGGCGGGCTTGACGTTCAGCATCGACGTTGCGGGCAGCGACCTGGTGGCGGATGCGGACTTGACGGTGCATGCCAGCGTCACGGCGACTGACGCGGCGGGCAACGCCACGACGGCGACCGACGACCAGGCTTACACGATCGACGATGCCGCAGTAATCAGCGGCACTACGTCGGGCAACGTGACGGAAGCCGGCGGCATCGCCAACGCCACGCCCGGCATACCCACCGCCACCGGCGATCTCAACGCAATCGATATCGACAATGCGGCCGATGCCTGGCAGCCGGTAGCGGCCGGTACCGCCAGCGCCGGCGGCTTCGGTAGCTACGCGCTGTCAGCGACCGGGGTGTGGACCTATACGCTCGACGACAACAATCCGGCGGTGCAGGCGCTCAACGACACCGCCACGCTCACGGACAGCTTCACGGCGTTGACCGCGGACGGCACTGCGCAGGTCGTGACCATCACCATCGCGGCGCAGAACGACGCGGCCGTCATTACCGGCGACACAACGGGGAGCGTGGTCGGGGCCGGCGGCGTGGCCGACGCCTCGCCTGGCACTTCGTTTGTGGTCGGGGACCTCGATGCCGCCGACGTCGACAACACGCCGGACAGTTGGAAGGCAATCGATACGCCGACGCTGAGCGACAACCATTATGGGACCGTCACGATCGATGCAGCGGGCCTGTGGGTATACATACTTGATAATGGCAATCCGGCCGTGCAGGCACTCAATGTCGGCGACTCGCTGACCGACACGTTCACCGCCACGACCGCCGACGGCACCACCCAGCTGGTGACCATCACCATCAATGGCAGCAACGACGCCGCGGTGATCACCGGCCCCGTGACCGGAACGGTGGTGGAGGCCGGCGGCATCGCCAACGGCACGCCGGGCACTCCGATCGCGACCGGCGATCTCCATTCCGCCGATGTCGACAACACGAGCGACTGGCAGGCGGTAGCCGCCGGCGCCGCCACCGCTAATGGCTACGGCAGCTACGCGCTGTCAACGACCGGGGTGTGGACCTACACACTCGACGACAACAATCCGGCGGTGCAGGCGCTCAATGTCGGCGACACGCTGACCGATCGCTTTACCGTCACCACGATCGACGGCACCCCCCAGTTGGTGATAGTCACCATCAGCGGCGCCAACGACGCGGCCGTCATTACCGGCGACACCACGGGTAGCCTAATCGAGGCCAGCGGCGTCGCCAATGGTACGCCGGGCACCGAGATCGCAACCGGTCATCTGAACTCGACCGACGTGGACAATCCGGATGATGCCTGGAACCCAGTCGGCGCGTCGTTGCGGGGCGACAACAGTTTCGGCAGCTACACGCTCACCACCACCGGCGTGTGGACTTACACGCTGGACAACAGCAACGCCACGGTGCAGGCGCTCAATGTCGGGCAGACGCTGACCGACACCTTCACCGCCACCACGGTCGATGGCACCGCGCAACTCGTCACCATCACCATCAACGGCGCCAATGATGTGGCGGAGATCAGCGGCGTCGCCAACGGATCCGTGACCGAGGCCGGCGGCGTCGCCAACGGCACACCGGGCATCCCGATTGCAACCGGCGATCTGAACTCGACGGATGTCGACAACCCGAGCGATGCCTGGACCGCGGTCGGCACGGCGATCGCAAGCACTAAAGGCTACGGCAGCTATACGCTCACCGCCGCCGGGTTGTGGACCTACACGCTCGACAACAGCAATGCCGACGTGCAGGCGCGCAATGTCGGGCAGATACTGAGCGATACGTTTACGGTCTTCACGATCGACGGCACTTCGCAGGTCGTCACCATCACCATCCATGGCACCAACGACGCCGCCGTCGTCAGCGGTGCCACGACGGGAAGCGTGGTCGAGGCCGGCGGTATTGGTAATGGCAGCCCCGGCACGCCCACCGTTGCCGGCGACCTCAATTTCACCGACGTCGACGATCCGAACGACGCTTGGACGGCGGTCGGCACGCCGATCGTTAGCGCCAGCGGATACGGCAGCTACACGATGACAGCGGCCGGAATCTGGACCTATACGCTCAACGACAGCGATGCATCCGTGCAGGCGCTCAGTGCCGGGCAGACGCTGACCGATACGTTCACCGTCGCCACGGTCGACGGCACGGCTCAGCTGGTGACCATCACCATCAACGGCGCCAACGACGCCGCGGTGATCAGCGGCATCGCCGATGGCGCCGTCGTGGAGGCCGGCGGTGTCGCCAACGCCACCCCGGGCACGCCCACCGCGACCGGCAGTCTCAATGCAAACGATGTTGACAATACGAACGATGCCTGGGCCGCCGTCAGCTCGCCGGCCGCCAGTGCCAGCGGTTTCGGCAGCTACACGCTGACCGACGCAGGCGTCTGGACCTATACGCTCAACAACAGTAATCCGGCTGTGCAGGCACTCAACGTCGACGACACCCTCATCGACACGTTCACCGTTGCAACGGTCGACGGCACCGCCCAGCTGGTGACCGTCACCATCAACGGCGCCAACGACGCAGCTGTAGTCACCGGCGCGACGACGGGGAGCGTGATCGAGGAAGGCGGAGTGGGTTCCGGGATACCGGGCATCCCGATCGCTGTCGGCCATCTGGACGCCAGCGAAGTGGACAACCCGCCAGACGACTGGACCCCGGTCGCCACACCCACGCCAGGCGTCAATGGCTACGGCACCTACACTCTGACGGCGGCCGGCATCTGGACCTACACGCTGGATAACAGCAATCCGGCCGTGCAGGCGCTCAGCACCGGGCAGACGCTGACCGATACGTTCACCGCCACCACCGTCGACGGCACGCCCCAGGTAGTCACGATCACCATACATGGCACCGACGACGCGGCGGTGATCAGCGGCGACTTCTCCGGGACGGTGCTCGAGGCCGGCGGTTTCGCCAACGGAACGCCGGGCATACCCACCGCCACCGGAGCTCTGAATGCCGCCGACGCCGACAGTCCGCCGGCCTGGACGCCCGTCGTCACGCTGACACCGGGCGACAACGGCTTCGGCAGCTACACCCTGACGGCGGCCGGCGTCTGGACCTACACGCTGGACGATAGCAACACGACGGTGCAGGCGCTCAATCCGGACGAGACCCTGACCGACACCTTCACGGCCAGGACAGTGGACGGCAGCACACAGCTGATCACCATCACCATCCACGGCGCCAACGACGCTGCCGTCATAATTGGTCCCGTGACCGGCACGGTAACCGAGGCCGGCGGCGTCGCCAACGGCACGCCGGGCACCCCGACCGCGACCGGTAATCTGAACTCGGCCGATGTCGACAATCCCAACGACGCCTGGGAACCAGACGGCACGTCGTTGCGGGGCGACAGCGGCTTC
The DNA here is from genome assembly GCA_963836765.1 of uncultured Alphaproteobacteria bacterium. Lineage (GTDB taxonomy): Bacteria > Pseudomonadota > Alphaproteobacteria > Rhizobiales > Xanthobacteraceae > Bradyrhizobium. The sequence goes on along the minus strand of CAWILG010000008.1, from coordinate 9,949 downwards.
AGCACGTACACGGTGACGGCGGACGGCGTCTGGACCTACACGCTAGACAACAGCAATCCGGCCGTGCAGGCACTCAACGTCGGGCAGACGCTGACCGATACGCTAACCGCCATCACGGTCGACGGCACCGAGCAACGGGTGACGATCACCATCAACGGCGCCAACGACGCCGCAGTGATCACCGGCAAGACGACGGGGAGCGTGATCGAGGCCGGCGGTGTCAACAACGGCACGCCGGGCGCTCCTACCGCGACCGGCGACCTCAACTCCACCGACGTCGACAACCCGAACGATGCCTGGGCTGCCGTCAGCTCGCCAACCACCAGCGGCTTCGGCAGCTATGCTCTGACAGCCACAGGCGTCTGGACCTATACGCTCGACAACAGCAACGCCACGGTGCAGGCGCTCAATGTCGGGCAGACGCTGACCGACACCTTCACCGCCATCACGGTTGACGGCACCCAGCAGCTGGTCACAATCAGCATCAACGGCGCGAACGACGCCCCAGTGATCAGCGGCGTCGCCAACGGGTCGGTGACCGAAGCCGGCGGCGTCAATAACGGTTCGCCGGGCACCCCGACCGCGACAGGCAATCTGACCTCGACCGACGTCGACAATCCCAACGCCCTCTGGGATTCCATCGGCACGCCGTTGCCGAGCGAATTCGGCAGCTACACGCTGACGGCGGCCGGAGTCTGGACCTACACGCTGGACAACGACAATCCCGCCGTGCAGGCGCGCAATGTAGGGCAGACGCTGACCGATACGTTCACCGTCGCGACGATCGACGGCACCCAGCAGCTGGTGACCATCACCATCAACGGCGCCGACGATGCTGCTGTCATCACTGGCCCTGTGACCGGCACTGTGCTGGAGGCGGGCGACGTCAACAACAGTAACCTCGGCACGCCGACCGCCACCGGCGATCTGAACTCCTTCGACATCGACAATCCGAACGACATCTGGACGGCGGTAGCGGCCGGCGCCGTCAGCGCCAGCGGCTTCGGCAGCTACGCTCTGACAGCCACAGGCGTCTGGACCTATACGCTCGACAACAGCAACGCCACGGTGCAGGCGCTCAATGTCGGGCAGACGCTGACCGACACCTTCACTGCCACCACGGCCGGCGGCACCCAGCAGCTGGTGACCATCACCATCGACGGCAGCAACGATACCCCTGCGGCCGTGGCCGACAACAACGCCGGGGATCCGGTGACCGAGAGCGGCGTCAATCCAGGCAACACGCCGTTTGCCGGCGACCCCTCGGCGGCCGGCAACGTGCTGAACAACGACCTTGACGTGGACAGCGGCGATACCAAGACGGTGGTTGCCGTCAACGGCGAAGCAACCAACGTCGGCCATCCGCTGATCGGCACCTACGGCACGCTGACGCTTCTGGCCAACGGCAGCTGGAGCTACGCTCTCGACAACGCCGACCCCGACACCAATGCGCTGGCGCAGGGGCAGACCGCCACCGACGTCTTCACCTACACCATGGCCGACGCCAGCGGTGCCACCTCGTCCGCACCCCTCACCATCGTCATCACCGGAACCAATGACGCGCCGGACATCATTCTTCATAGCGGCGATAGCGCTACAGCAAATCTGACCGAAACGGGTGCGGGCCTGACGACGAGCGGCACCATGACCGTCGGGGATCCCGACCTCACCGATGCAGTCACCGCATCGGTGACCGCGGTCGCACTCAGCGGGACGACCGGTGGGCTGACGGCCGCCGACGTGCTGGGAATGTTGTCAGTGACCCCTCGGCTCGATTGCGGCCGATCCCGGGGATACGCAACAACCTTGGCTGGACGTTCAATTCCGGCGCACAGGCCTTCAACTTCCTGAACTCGGCCGACACGCTGACGCTTGCCTACACGGTGCAGGCGACCGATGGCAGCGCCTCTGACGTGCAAACCGTGACGATCAACATCACCGGCGCGGGCGCACATGAAGACACCATCCTCGTGTCCAATTCGACAACGGTGGTTGTGCCGTGGAGCGCGCTGCTCGCCAATGACAGCGATCCGCACGCCACCATTACTGGCGTCACGGACCTGAATGGCGTTATCGGCGGAACGATCCCAGTCACCCTCGACGCGATCGCGAAAACAATCACCTTCAACACGCCCGACACCAGCGATCTTATCGGCAATACCTTCACCTACACGGTCTCCGATGGCTCGACCGCGACGGTCGATGTGGGCGTCATGCAGGTCGGCGGGGGCCAAACCGTCGATCTGTCACGGGAGACTTATGATTTCTCGTATATGTTCCCTGGCAACAGCAACGGCAGCGATACGTTCAGCAACGGCAACGATGTGTTCATCGGCGGCCCGGGTACGGACTATTTCTTCGGTGGCAAGGGCAACGACACCTATCAGTTTGGATTCACCGGCGGCGGCAACGATCAGATCAACGAGTCCATTCTAGGAGGCAAGGGCAACGACATCATCCAGATCATGACACCCGTCGGTGCCTCGTACACAGATCTCAATTTTCAGCGTGTCGACGCTGACTCGGGTGGATCGATTGACGATCTTCTGATCACTTACAACGGCCAGTCCATCACCGTCATCAACCAATTTTCCGGAGACAAGGGCAACGACGTCGGAATTGAAAATATGTCGTTCGATGGCGGAAACTATGCCGGCTACTCGCTGGGCACGGGTCCCTATAATATCCTTAGCACGTCGGGCGGTGACGACATCGTCGCCGGGACCAGCGGCAACGACACCCTGAACGGTGGCAGCGGCGGAAACGATCTTATCTTCGCCGGTGCCGGCGATGACACCGTCGATGGCGGCAGTGGTAATGACTTGCTGGTCGGCGGGGCGGGCGCCGATCACTTCGTTTATAACGCGACCACTGATGGGCTCGACGAGATAGTGGACTTCACCCCCGGAACCGATGTGCTGGACTTCAAGCAGAGCGCGTTTGGCAACTTGCCGCTCGGACCACTTACCGACGGGACGAATTTTGAGGCCAATGCAACGGGCACGTCGAACCTCGCTGGGCCTGAGTTCGTCTATAATACTACGTCGCACGTTCTCTCATACGATGCGGACGGAGCAGCAGGCCTAGCAGCTATCCAGATGGCACATCTTGAGAACGGCGTGCCACTGGTGGCCGCCAATATTCATGTTGTCGCCTGATTAAACGTCTGGTGCTATCGAAGCAGGTCCGGCCCGCCAGTGTGTGTGCGGCCCGATTCGTTGCAGCGGGTGTTTTCCCGGCTGCATGTGTCTCAGCACGATTTCGTTTTCAGGAGACGCGCCTCATCCAGAGCGCGGATGGCGCGGTTGCGACGTCGCCGAGCCCGGTTCTCATACCGATCGAACAAGGCAAGCTGCCTTGATTCCTGCTGTAGAATAAGCGCGAACTTTTCCGCGCCTTCCGGAAACTGGTCCACGCGGTCAATTATACCCTGGAAGAAAGGAATACCGGTCATCCGACCTAGCAGGTTTCGGCGCAGCAGCTCTTTTTTGAGCCGAACCGTCGACCGCTTTTGGTAGTCTCTTTGGCCAAGCTTATCAGCCAGAAAGCGGTCCCGCGCTTGGCGCACCCGGAGCATGTCGATCTGCGCTTCAGCCACCAAACGTACGTGTCGTTCTAGCTGCGCGTCACTGGGCTGGGTGCCGCCGATTGCTTTGGCGAGCCGTTCCACTTCGGGCGAAAACACTTCGAGATCAGCAATCGGCACATTGAGGCCGTGGCGCAGTGCGTTGCGCGCCGAGCGCGCGCGGCCCGCTGAGGTTTTCGGTCCAGTGCTAGCCCGCACGTTCGTTCGATTGGTCCGGACCTTGCGTGCGCTGGTCATCCAACACCTTCGACGGGAACGACAGCCTCATGTTCAATTTGCTGTACCGTTCGCTGCAGCATTTGACCGAAAACGGATCGCCGCCGTTCGATCTCGCGCTGCGCTGCATTCCTCCGAGCCTCGGCTCTCGAGATCGCGATGTCTATCCGTTCGATCTCATTGAGGCAAGCCACGAACGAATGTGCCATGACAGCATCCATCGTTAATCCGTGGTCCTTTAAGAATTGCTCAACCTTTTTGACTGCGGCTGGCTCCCGTGCCGACCATCTTGCGATCAAACTGCCCATGGCGTATTTCATCGCGGTCGCGGCAGAGCTTATGCAGTCCGCGTCCGACCGATGACGACAGTAGAGCGACCCTTAATCGCCGCAGACGCAGAATCTCCCAAACCAGATTGACGATGTCATGCACCCAGATCTCTTCAATAATGTCTTTGGGATTAACAGTTCCGGTTACGCGTGCCAGCAACGTGTCATAGACCTCCTGGCTTTCGCCGTCGAGCAGCGGTGGCGGCCCAAAAAGTTCGAGATGACCCGCTGCGATAGTGCCTCCATCGGTTGGAGGCACTGTCGCAAGTTCAGTTTGCTCGTTGTCTTCAATCAAGATTCCCCCCATCGGTTGCGGCCTCGGTCAGGAGTTGGGACGGGCACGTGGTATTTTTGGATGAAAACGCAATGTCATGGCTCGAAATTATTTGTTCAAGAAAAATCGAATCTCAGGTCGTTTTACTTGACAAGCGCGTCGCTTGTGTCGACTGCGAATCGGCTTAGCCAGTCGAACCGGTGACCGAGCATTCCATGGAAGCGACCGGCTATAGGGTCCGCAAAGCGGTCCAAGTCCGGTGCTTCCTCTTTGGTGCTGCTGGTGTCAATTTTGGAATTGTCGATCACAGCGCCGGTAAGCTTTGGATCGCATAGATGATGAGCGACTGTTTGACTTTTAAATTGCGCAAAAGAATGTTGCCCGCCGATTTTCGTGCACCACAGCTGTCATTTCCTTCAACTTGGAGCAGTACGCTATCGGTCACAAGAGTTTTCTGAGATGTCCTCACCAGAAGCCACGTTTGCGAGAGAAGTCCATCGATAGTGCGAGCGTCGATAACGTTTGGCGGACCGGCCCAGGCGCAATCCCTCAAGCGAGAACAGCGTCTGCCGAACCTGGCGCCATAGCGCCGCTTCGTAACGCCCTAAGCGTTCAAATGCGTCGTCGGTGAGATTGATCACACGCAGAAAGCAGCGTGCCAATGCGGTTTGGGTCTCTTGCATCCCCGTGCGCAGCGCGACAATCAAGATGGGAATCCGTATTGCCTCATGTAGAAATGTTCCTGAAGGACCAGTCGTTGCCTCACCAATTTTGCTCCCGGACCGAATGGAGGAGGAGGCCGGTCGTGGAGCTGTCAAATTGCGCAACGGCCGGCCTCCTCCGGGGATCGGTTGCCTCATTGTGTCTTCATCGCTAATTCGCTGTGCCCGAAGTCGTAGTGCTGAACAGGAGCGCGTTGGCCTGCTCGCTGCGCCATGATTTGAGACGGCGCTGAAGCGTTCTCAGAAGTTTGTCAGGATAGGCGCCGGGATGTTCGGCTTGCAGCTTGCCAAGAAGCTCGCTGCCGGTACGCCACGGCTCAGCTTCGAACCAGGTTCGCAATTCCGCAGTCGCCCGAATGAGCGGATCGGGGCGGCGACGTTCTCTCTTTGCCTTCACGACCGGTCGGTCGGTCGGTCGTATTCCGCCATCCTTCCAGGCCGTTCGCAAGCTTGCCAAGAAGCGCTCGATTGACGGTGGTTCGACGGCGTTTTCGGCAACCGGCTTTATGTCGGCAAGCGCCGCCAGGGAATCCTGGACAGCCCTGATGTCGCGCAACAGCACGACCGGATCCAGCCCCGCATAGATTTCTTGCAGGTGGTTGCGAACCGCGTCCGGCGTGCGAACTTCAGAGATCATTCGCTGATGCGGAGTTGCCGGCGCGCTGTAAGTCTTGCGAACCCGTGCGCCGTCGCGCTGCTTCCCGATCAGCTTGAACGATGGTTGAAAGAAGTTCACGAAGAGCCGAACCGCGCGATAAAGCTGAGCCAGCAGCGCGGCCGCCTCAAGACCTTCAAACCGACGGTAGCCGACCATTCGCCGCACGATCGAGCCATTTTTCTGCTCGACGAAGGCCTGATCGTTCTTGCGGTACGGCCGGCAGCGCGTAAAAACAATGTTCGCCTGATCGCAATACGCTTTCAGCGTCTCGTTCATGAAGACCGTGTCGTTATCCGTATCCAGGCCGAGAAGCGGGACCGGAAGCTGCTTGCGCAGCTCGGTCAGCACCGTGCTGAGCAAGGTCTGTTCGCGGACGAGCAGTGGCGCACATTCGGTCCAGCCGGTTGCTACGTCGGTCAGCACCAGCGTCTGGATGAAACTGCCGCGCGCTGACGGGCCACTGTGAGCGACAAGATCGGCCTCCACGTGACCAGGCGCCGGGTCTCCCCAATCAGCCGAGGTCCTTATCGGAATGCTGTGTCGCAGCGCGTTTGCCGCCGGCCGCCGGCGCCGAGGTCCCGATCCCTCCCGGATCGGTCGCAGCGCCCGATCGATCGTCGCCGCGCTCATCGCCAGCAGCTTGCCGCGAAGTTCGGGCGCAAGGCTAAGATGACCATGTCGCTCCATCGCCTCGATCAGCACCGGAAGAATCGCCTTCAACCGCTTGCTGCAAACTCGGTCCGAAGCCTCCCAAAGCAGCACGAGGGCATTTTGCTCCGCTTCGTCATAAATCCGCCGCCGCGCGCGGCGGGCCGTTACTCCGCCTCCGGGGGTGCGAAGGAGCCTCATGGCGTGCTTGCGATGGAAACCCGTGATGATGACGAATTCATCCAGAATGCGCGCCTTCTCCGCGCGGTCTGACGATCTGTAACGCTCGCCAACAGCTCTTGTCAGTTCCTTCCGCGTCGCCATGCAAAGTCGCCTCATCGTTGCCCCTGCTCGTCGGTTTCGGTGGGGAGCAAATTACGTGAGGCAACGGGTCACTTTTCAGGAACATTTCCGGCGAGGCAATGCGTGTTCCCATCCAGATTGTCGCGCCAGACCCGTGCCTATTGTAGGGACGACGCCAACATCATCGCGGCCCCGGATATTGGCTGGCGCAACTTGAATGCCGACCAAGCGGGATGGAGGCGAGCGCGAAAGTTCGGACACGGGCTGCGGGCCGCTGTCATGCTCTATTTTCATCTGAAACAATGCGGTCTCGATCGAGGTCGCCCGCCGCAGCCGCCACAGCAGACTGGCCAGCCGCAGGATTAATTCGCGTTCGACCGCCGTTTCGGGATCAAAACTCGCGGCAATGGCTTCTTCAAAAGCCGAGTAATCCTCGGCATCTTCCAGCGGCTCAATGACGGTCTCGGCGGTCAAGCCGTGGCGAATGGCATTGCGTGAGGAGCGCTGTTTGCCGGCCTTGCTTCTCGGTCCTGTACTGTCTTCGGCATTGCGGCGATTGGCTTCGATTTGTTTGAGCGATGTCATGGTGCCGCAGTCGACTGGACGCTGAAGGTATCAGCTTGAATTTGTGCGGGGGACTTCGGGGTGCCGGGATGAGTTTGAGCCCAAAGCTTGTCTGCGATGGGGATTGGATCGATGCCCACTCGTGACCACCAGTGCTGCTCTTTAACCGTGCGATGGATCTCACGATGATGCATGCGGCAGAGCGGCACCGTGAACTCATCGCTGACCTTGCGACCGAGTGCCCTGGGCTGTGTGAAGCGCAGATGATGGGCGTCGGAGGGCTGGCGACCGCACACGACACAGGGCTGGGTCGCCACAAACTCGCGGTGAAGCTTGTCGCGCAGTCGGCGCGGTTTGGGCGTGACAGCGTAGTGCTCGAAATCTGGGAGGTCTGTGGCGGGCCGGTCAGGGTCTGCGGCTGTATCGTTTGCGTGAGGAGCGACCTCGGATGGTGAGGAGACTTGCGGGGCAGTGGTTTCGCCTTGACGATCATGCAGATGCTGCAGTTCGGCGATTTTCTGACGAAATGCATCTTCGATGAGCAGCGCATCCCCGGCGTGGAGGGTGTTCTTGGCTGCTAAGCCACGAGGCGCCCATTCGTCGATCTGCTCGCTAGAGCCAAGAGCTGAAATTTCACCGAGTAGCTGATCGCGGAGGGTCGCGGACGCGTCGGCGTCCAGGATCGGTTTTGCGAGAGGAATGCTGGATTTTCGCTGCGGCCTGGAGGTGGCGATTGCGGTTGTGGCGGCCGCAGACGCGTGTCCATTGGATCGCCCGCTGGGGGCCGATTGGGGCGTGATACCAACTTCGCCTCTGAGCTCCAGTGTCGGCAGGTCGGGGGCATCGAGGTCGTCCTCGCCAGCGATCCCCACCAGCGTGAACAGGGCATAGCGCCGGGCATAGGTGAGGGCGGCGCCCATGCGGTGCGGGGCGGCGGTCTCGGAGACCGGGCAGACCGGCCAATCGGAGGACATCCATTCCCCGGAGGAGTGCGCCAGCAGGGTGGTGAGTTGGATGAAGCCAGCCTCCTTGTCGATCGCGGTGGTCTGAACCACGGCTATTTCTTGCTGGCCGAGACACTTCCGGACAATCTCGAGTCCCGCCGATAAGGGAGCATAGCGAAATGTCCTGTCCGCCTCCCGCGGGAACAGGGCAGGTATGGTCGCTGTGAGCGACTTTTGCCGGATTGGTCAGTTCGGCCTGGGCCTTGGCAAGGCGCCTGCAATCGCACCAATGGTCTCACTGGAGCGCTGCATGGCTGGCCTCCGATGTCGAGCAAGTCAAAGCTGACGGCACCGGATTTCGAGCGCTTGGCACGGATACCATGGCCGATTGCTTCCTTGGCATCCTCCGGCATCAAGCTCTTGAGCTCGGACTTTGACTTTTCGTGCTCCAGATGCGCTGCCGGGTGCTCAGAAATAGGCTGGCAAACTCGGCCCAGGCGTTGGATGCGCTCATGTCGACGATGCGCACCGCTTCGATCCGAGGCCGGGGTGGTTCGATGCCAAACAGGCGCGGGGGGTCGCCGGTCTCAACACACCGCCAGAACTTCTTTTCCGCCGTGAGCAACAGATGCTGGTAGAGCGGGTCGGCGGGGAGGGTGATTTCCACCCATTTGCCGCCACCGGTAATGATTGAAAGCACCGCCGTGCGGGAAGGTGACCCACATGTTGTGCTGCAGCTGCGGCCATGTGCTTCTCGGCCGCGCCTTCCTCCGAGAACGACCATGGCAGCATGAATTTGGCCTCGAAGACCGCTCCGGTCCCCCGACCATGCCGTCCAATGTTGCCGCCATCCAGCGCTTGACCGGATGACAGACCCGACGCTGGACGTCGATGACGACCTGACCGGTATTGCGCTCGTACCAGTGCCGGTTGAGATGCTCGGTCACGGTCCGAGCTGGACAATCAAATTGCCCGCGAGATCCTCGGGCTCGACCTCGCCCCGCTTCTCCCGCCACAGCCGGATGCAGGGCCGCTTCGTCCGAACCCATGATTATCCGGGCGTCTGAGCCGCCGATGAAATGCCTCCTATGCGTCTGGAGAGGAGGCGTTTTCTCTGGAAACATGACAAACGTTCCTTTCGGTTTTGGATCGCAGCGCGCAAAGTCACCGCGAGTTATTTCATTGGGATCAACAGTAAATGTTGATTGGGTGTCATGTCAACAGAAAATGTTGATTCTATTTCACGCGCGCAATGTCGGGGGGCCAGGGGATTGCTGGACCTCACTCAGCCCGGACTTGCGGCCGCATCGGGCTTAGGGCTTTCCACCATCGTTGACTTCGAACGTGCGCGGCGCTCGGTTTCAAAGGAGGCAATCGCGATGATCCGCGCGGCCCTTGAACGAGGGGGCATTGAGTTCATTGATGAAAACGGTAGCGGCCCGGGTGTGCGCCTGAAGAAGTCAACAAAGGGAAAAGGCCGCAAGTAGGGATAGCGCACTTGCATTTGGCGAAACGAACCCAAATTTCCTCAATGATTATATAGGGTGCGTTGAAGAAAGGGCGATGGACTTCCAGCACGAACCGGTTGGCGACCGGTTGCAAATCGGGAATGGCGGCACCGCTTCATAGCGCGCGAAGCGGTCCGAACGGCGCTGGCGTTGGACTGTTCTGAGCCGCTCTTATTCCCCCACATCACCTTCGCCTG
>CAWILG010000007.1:0-50270 GCA_963836765.1 uncultured Alphaproteobacteria bacterium | reverse complement strand
CGGGTAACTCAGGTGGCTGTTTCAGACTGTCATAGACTGTAAAAGCTGTTCTGAAATCTTCAGTATCTCTCGCAATTTATCTTGCGAACTCGCCCAGACTGACCCAAATAGGCATGGACTGTAACAATCCCTAAACGGTAGGGCGATCGGTAGGACCGACGCCAGGACCTACGAAAGCGAGAACGAGATGACGACGCGCGCGCTTCACAAGCTCACCGCCACCGAGGTGAAAGCCTTCACCGGTCCCGGCCGGCTGCACGATGGCGGCGGCTTGTACTTCTATGCCAACGAGCGCGGCGGCCGCTCCTGGGAATACCGCTTCGAGCGCAACGGCAAGCGCAAGACCATGGGCCTTGGCGGCTATCCCGCGGTCACGTTGGGCAAGGTCCGCGAGCTGCACAGGGCCGCCGTGGCGCAGGTCACCGCCGGCATCGATCCGATTGCGGCACGCAAGGCAAACCGCCAGGTCGTGGCGTCGTCGCTCTCGGTGATGGATGCGGCCGAGGCCTACATCACCGCCATGCAGGCGGACTGGAAGACCGAGCGCTATCCCGACCAGATCCGCGAGCGGCTAGAGACCTATGTCAGGCCAGTCATCGGCGATATGGCGATATCGGACATTCAGCTCGCCGAGGCCAAGCTGGTGCTGGCACCGATCTGGAACAAGATACGGCCGACCGCGAAGCGAATCCGTCAGCACCTCGAAGGTGCCGTCAACTGGGCGATCTCCGAAGGCCATCGCCAGGACGAGTCCAACCCATTCGAGGTCAAGCGGCTGAAGTTCTCGTTGTCATTCGCCGACCAAAGGGTCACGCACTTCGCTTCACTGGCTCACGAGCAGGCGGGCGAATTTGTTTCCCTGCTGCGCGCGCAGCAAGAAAGCGTCAAGACGCTGGCATTGGAGTTTGTGGTGCTGAATGCGGTTCGCGTCGCCGACGTGGTCGGTGGTGGCAAGCAGCACAGCGAGCCGATGCGGTGGTCGCATGTCAATCTGGTTGAGAAGACATGGCGAATCCCCGACACCAAAATGGGCCGACCCCATGTCGTGCCGTTGAGTGATGCAGCGTTGCGCGTGCTCGCCCGAGTAAAGCGTTTCCGTGATCCGAAGACCAACTACGTGTTTCCTGGCGCCGTCAAGGGCACAGTGATTTCCGATGCCACGCTGCGCTATCTGATCGCTGACCTGGGCTACAAGGGCTTAGCTACGACGCACGGCTTCAGGGCGACGTTCAGGACCTGGGCCTCAGATACCACCACCTACGAGAAGGGTGTGATTGAGGCCGCACTGGCGCATGCGCAGGGCGAACTCGACAGCGCCTATCACCGCGGCAGCTATCTCAGCAAGAGAAAGAAATTGATGGCGGCGTGGACCGGCTATCTCGCCGGCGAGGCTGTGCGGTCGGAGGGCTCGGTAGTAGCCATAACTCGACAACACGCCCACGCATAGAAATGCCCGCCAGACAAGCGTGCGTCTAAACGAACCTATCGAGGGTTCGAATCTCCCTTCCTCCGCCAGCAAGTCACTGATATTAAGAGAGAAAACGTCGCATCAAGTATTCTCGCGTGACTTCCGCGGGTTAGCGGCCGTAGTTGCACGAGTTGCCCACTGAGAGAGCGGATTCCTTGCGCTTTGCACGCTCCGTCTCAGTCGTTTCTCAGTACACCACTTTGCCAGTGGCTTTCTCTGCCAATGACGCTGACGCCTGCAACAGCGATCCGTTGTTCGAGCTGCCTAAGAATCAAAATTGCACGGCGCCAACGTGAGCGGAGTCAGTGCCCGCCTGTGCGCGGTAGCGGCGGCATGCCCCATCGCATCATGCTCAACTCGCGCCCGGTGTCGGTGTTGCGGACCACGGGAGCCGGATAATCCGGAAACACGCCCGGCATCGACGCGAGGTTGCCGACATAGCGGTTGACGACGCGGAACAGTGCGATGATCGCGGCTTGGTTGGTGGTGATGCTGTAGAGATTGCACATGCGCTTCGCGGACTAACGCTTCGTAAAGTCTGTTAGCTTCCGCATGTAGTAGCCCTGTCTCTGAACGGCGAGCTTAATGTCCTCGCTGACGCTCGTCACTTTTTTCTTCTTACGCCATCTGCCTGACGCGTCAGGAAGAGGAATTGGCAAACCCTTGCGCACAACCAACAGGTCACGGTTAGTGTTAAGATACACATCGAACATTCTGAGGCCCCCCAGCCGATTGTCAGAATATCGCGGGGAGCAGAAATTAGCAAACAACTCCGCCGGGCCGCGATGTACAAGAAACGAGGCTGCGCGCCGCATCTGGTGCAGGTGGGAGCGACGGGCTTTGGGACAGGCTCTTCCATTCAGCAACATGCCGCCAAAAGCGGCAACATGGCTGTGATCCAGTTCACATCTTGGGCCCAAGAGAAATGATAATGGGCGTTCAGCACAAACGGTCAGGCTAGATCACATGCCCGCCTTATTCGATCACCTCTACCGCGAATATTGCCGTGCCCGCCTCGCCGAGATGCGGAAGCAGCTTCTGATATCGCCAAAGAGGCGCGAGGTCCAAGAAGCGAGTTGCGATGCAAGACAGCAAAGCGATGGCTTTGAGACTGAGCTAAATTCAGAACAGCGCTCAGATGACGCCTGACCTTCGGCGAGCGCGATAGCGCCACGGTTCTTCGATCGGTTTGCATAATCGGCAAAACCTGCTCACGCAATTTCCGAGTCCACGTAATTTCATACGCATGCAATTCGCAAGTTGTTGAGAAATACCATGGACGACGCGACGAGATTTCAAAGACCAATGCAGTTTCGAGTGACTGAGCACCTCTCCGATGCAATCGACGTGGCAGCAAGCAAGCATCTGCAGTCGAAGTCGGAGTACATCAGACAAAGCGTGATCGAAAACCTTAAGGCTGACGGGATTGATCCCACGCGGCTTGGCGGAGCCGCCTAAATGGCCGCAACTAATAATACAGCGGGGAAACAGCGCGGCAGACTATTTCAGAAAGGCCAGTCAGGCAACCCGAACGGTTGCTACTCCCGTCTGCCTAAGTGACACAAATCACAGTTGTTCGCGCTAGGCCGTGCCAACATCAATCATCGGAGAGAGAGGAAGAATTTCCGCCGGGCAAACCCACAGCCAAGGGAGAGTACGATGCAAATCCAACCGCAGCGGACGCCAACCAAGGAAGCGAAGACCGCCGACGAATTGACTTATAATGAATTGGCGAGGGTTTCGGCAGGTTCATACAAAGCGTTCAATTTTGGGGACATCAAGGGCGAAAGCACCGACAAAGATCACAAGGACTGGGTGATGATTTAGCCGTTGCGTTCTTAGAGGTGCTAATCCGGGAGATCTCCCGTTTTACCGACCGACCAAATTCGAGCTGAGTATCAATCTTAAGACTGCGACAGCGCTCGGCCGCGCCGATGAGGCGATCGAGTGATTTCGCCTATTGGCACGAAACGGACCTTCAGAAATGTCCGCAGTTCAGTCGCTAACGGGGGCAAACCGGACATGATCCGGACAGCCCAATTCGATCGAGATCGACCCAGGCTGTGTGAAAACGCGCCTCCGCGACAGATGCGCAGAATTGTTTTCTCAATTGCCTTCTTCCGAAAGAGGCTGCCAGTGCAATCGATTCCGATATCGACGAAATCGAGATGGAAATTCTACGCGCAAGTTGCGGATCGGAGTTTTCACACAGTCTGGACCCAACACAGACACTATTGCGAATTGGGAACTTCCCCCCGCACACACCAAGTTCTTGCTGTTAGCGTGAATGGGCCATCTTGACGATCTCCAAGCAAGTGCTTGCGCATACGAGCTTCGAGCTGTTGACCAGCATCCCAATTGTTACTGTGCATGAGTCCGGTTGTGGCACGTTCGAGACATTCCGACGGACCCGGATGATGTCCATTCCTTGGGTTAATCCGGAAGTGCCGTTTCGTCGCTGTCAGGACCGGTTTTGACCCTCAGCGGACAAGACTTGCCATCGGGCTCCCCACTCCTTACGCTCAAAGCTGGGTGAGAAGCACCCGCCAACGTCTAAAAAGCTTTGACGTCGTATCCGTCCAGTGAACCGATTTAAACCGAATGGGTGCTCTTGTGATTCGACTTGTGACGATTTGTTTCTTTGGGCTTCTATCAATCTCATTGAATAGTTTGAGTGCCTCTGCACAAGGCTGCGGCGACACCCCGATAGCTGTGCAAATCCTTGGCTCCGGTGGTCCCAGACTTAATCCCTCTCGTGCCTCGTCGAGCTACCTCCTTTGGCTCGATGGTCGGGCAAGGATACTTGTCGATATGGGAGGCGGGGCTTACCAACGTTTCGGCCAATCACAAGCGAAACTCGAAGATTTGTGGATGGTCGGCATCAGCCATCTTCATCCCGATCACGTTTCCGACTTGCCTGCATTCCTGTGGCTCAGCCATGAGGTCCGCAAAGAGCCGTTGAAGGTGTTCGGACCCACAGGCAACGATGCGGCGCCCGATTTTGCGACGTTCCTCAATCGGCTTTTCGATGAGAAATCAGGCGCATTTCCCGTCCTCGGTTCTGCATTGGGTGGTTCGCATGGTGGTGGAGGTGTGCGGCCCGATATCGGACTAGTCGTCGCAGGAGGTGTTCGTCTTGACGTTGGCGTCATTGGCGCCGCTAAGGCCGATCCATCGCCGGTGTTTCAGCACGATGGGACCACAGTGACAGCACAGAGAATACCGCATGGAAACATGCCGACTTTGGCGTACCGTGTGCAAACCGGGAATGTTTCGGTCGTGTTCAGCTCCGATCAGAACGGAACTGATCCGAAATTCGTCGAGTTCGCGAAGGGGGCTAATGTTCTAATCATGCATCTCGCTGTCGCGCCGGGTGCGAACAATCCCTTACATGCAACGCCGGCAGTCGTCGGTCGCATCGCGCGGGAGGCGGGCGTTGGACAACTCATCGTCAGTCATTTTGGCCTGTTCAATCTCGATGCGGCCATCGCCGATCTGCGAAAAATCTACAGCGGTCCACTCATCGTCGGCGCCGACATGCAGTGTACGCCAGTGCAATAAAATCACGCAGGTGACGGTGCTCCGCGATGTCCGCTTCTCTAATCGGCCCTTCGGGGTCAAGCACTTTCAGACCATCCATCAATGCGGTGTCGATGTCGCTCGCGGGCTCTTGCTTCTCTTCGGAATCGGCACCTGGGCCCTTCCACCATGGGATCCGAGGACGAGGCGGAACAATCTTTTGGACGACCTTGCCGTCAGTGTGACGGCAGGTCCAAGCGGACATACGAACTCACCTCATCCATCGTCCCGCGAGGGACATCCTTCCACCGGTTGGCGGAGCTCTAGTTTTCTCCTATCGGGTTTGATGCTGAACGGTTTTCATGCTGCTGCCGCGGCTTGCTCCCGGGTCCACCGGAACTCGGTGCCGTCAACCCAGATGCGGTGCATGATCACGGCCAGCCGGCGAGCCAGAGCCACGATCGCCTTTTTCATTCCGCGGCGCCTGGCGATCTGCATGGCCCAGGCCTTGAGCCATGACCACTTTTTTGAATGCATCATGCTCTGCGCAGCTTCGTAGAGCATCGTCCGCATCATCTCGTCGCCGCAGCGCGATATTTTACCGCTCCAATCGATCTCACCCGATTGATACCTGGCGCACGTCAGTCCAAATACCGCCCCGACTGACTTGGATTTGCGGAACCGGGCTGGCACATCGACGGTGGCGCGATAGGTCAGCGCCACCACGGGGCCGACACCCGGGGTCGTCATCAGGCGCCGGCAGACCTCATCCTCCCGGACGATAGCCAGCAAGCGACGGTGCAGGATGACGATCTGTTCACGGAGCACCCGCCGGACGATGAGCAGCGGCTCCACCAGTACCGCCAAGTCGGGGATATTCTCGACAAGCTCCTGGATGCGGGCCTCGAACCTCACCTTGCCAACCATTCCGACCTTGAGGCCGAAGTTGCGCAAAGTACCTCGCAGATCGTTCTCGATGGCGATGGCCTTCGACTGCAGAAGCTTGCGATGGGTCAGCAGCATACGCAGTTTCTGACTGCGGAGCGTCTTCACATGCACCGGACGGTACAGTCCCACCCGGATCATCTGAGCGATGCCGCGCGCGTCGTTGCGGTCGGTCTTGTTGATCTGCGCCTTCAGCACCGCCCGCATGTGCCGCGTCTCGACACAGATCACCGGTAACTCGGCTTCGGCGAGAGCGCTGAACAGCCATTGCGACAGCGGCCCGGCTTCCAGTCCGATCCGCTTGAAGCGGTAGGTCGGGTTCCCCAGAACCTTCAGCAGGGCTGCAGGTTCGCTCGCTACCTTCACTTCCTTCACGATCCTGCCCGTGTCATCCACAATGCAGATGCTGGTTTCCTTGACCGATACGTCCAATCCACCAAAATGGTCCATGCTGCGCTTCTCCTTCTGATGCTTGAGGTCGTCACCAAGGACCTCGTTTTTCACCATCAGCCTGAAGCGCAGCACCCAAAATCTTCAGCTATCCACAAGCTGGGCCGGCCGATTACACCATCTTCTGATGGCGTTGCTCAGCGACGATATCGTCGGCGCATTTCCGTCGTGGGCCAAGTCTCAACCGCAATACGCCGATCTCGATCTGGACCATATAGTGGTGGTGACTTTACCCCAGCCCATCGTCGTGCAAATGATCCGTGCCGGAGGGATCGCGCTCGGCAACCTCACGCTCGACGTGAGCCGCAAGTCGGGTTTCTACCCCGATATCGTGATGGCAGGTCCCGAGCCTTTGCGAGACTTGCGCAAGCTCGGCGCGATCGTAAGTCCAGTATCTTTGGCGCTGTTTGAATTGTAAGAACGAATTTATCACGCAGCTCGCCTCTGACGAGAAGCCTATCTCGGACGCTGAAATCACTAAGCGATTTTTTTCAAGTCTGGTGATCGAATGAAAAGTTTTGATTTACTGTGCGAGCAGGGCACGTCGTGCTACCTTGTCGTCGCTTCATTGGCGGTGCCAATTTTTGCATTCGCCCAGCCTCTTGCAGGTAACCCTGCTTTCCTGAGGTCTCGCAATATGCATATCCTGCAAGCCCGCGTTCACTTAGTCCCGGAGGTCTAGCATGTGGGTGCAAGTAGCTTGCGAAGCGCTGCGATCAGGCCACGTTCTTGAGCTTCGGTATGACGGTTACTCTCGATCTGTCGAGGTTCACGCGGTGGGCTTCACCAAAGATGACAACGCGGTCATGAGAGTTTGGCAGGTGAGCGGCGGTAGCGTGAGCAGTGAGCCAGTCAGTTGGAAGTTGCTGTGCTTGGACGAAGCTACCGGGGCCGTTGTGACGCATCAGAAGTCCCTTGCTCCTCGTCCCGGATACAAGCCGGGTGATCCCGTCATGCAGCAGATGACCTGCCAGTTGTGATCCCAAGGGCTTTGTTCAGGGCCCGACCGAGGCGGCTCCAGAGAGCACTTGAGCGTGCCGAGTAATCAATGATCAATACCCGCTATGACGGCTAACGAAGTACCCACCAAGGCGGCGTTGAATGCGACTGAAATCCATTGTGCGCTTGGGGCTCAGTGTGGCGATGTGTCTCGGCGTCGGTATAGTGGGGTCGCTCGTGACGAGACCGGAGATACCAACCTGGTATGCTGACATCATCAAGCTGGACACCGCCGTCCTTGGTGTTTCCCATCGCGTGGACGATGCTCTATATCTTGATGGCCGTCAGTTTGTGGAGGCTCTTCGGCGTGGTTGCCGAATGCCTGATCGACCTTGTCACCAATTACAAATTTTGAAGCCATGACGACTCCTTCCGCAGCGATTTGAAAATGCGCGGTTACCTGATCGACAACGAACGTAGAACCGTCGCCGAAATCGACTTCGCCGCCGACTTTAAGAAGGTCCAGGCGATCTTCGCTTGCCACAGCTTCACCACCGAACGATTGATCCGGACGATGTGGTCAAATGCACGGCCGTTCCGCGGCGAAGCTCAGCGGAAATCCTCATGGCAGTTTGGAGACTGAAAGTGGAACTCCGGAGGGGGCCGCCGCGTTTCCTCCCTTCAAGAGCGTCCTTCGTCCCGCTGAGAGAGTTCAAGCATGGACGATTTTGCGGCACGCGCCAAGATAAAGGGTAAGCGATGCGAACGCCACTCCCACTCCCACTTTCAGTGCTCATAATTTCCGTCTTTTCAACTTTATCATCCAACGCACAATCCCAAAGAAGCCAGACAACGACTGTCGGCCCATGGGAGATTGCAACAAGTTACAAGGCAGACAAGTTCGATGCTTGTGTCATGAATCGTTCTGCTGCCGGATTCGGCATAAGCTTTATGCGAGCTCCAGATGGGCTTTTGCTACTTCTCGATTCCCCAAAATGGAAGCTCGATCGCGGCAAGGCCTACACTGTTCGCCTCGTCGCGGGTTCGCAATCCGTGGAAGCCAAAGCCTTAGCTGAAACGAGGGGTGTGACGGTCGCGCTTGCAGACCGCCCGTTCAACGGAAAACTTCGAACAGCTACTGTTCTTGATGTCCGCGGAGAAGGCGCGACGCTACAGGTCCCGCTGGATGGAAGTGCGGCAGCCTTTGAGCGTCTAGAAGCTTGCTTCGAGAAAAATAGTCGAGAGAATGCCGAAACAAATCCGTTCGTTGCACCGAGCTATCGCTGAAAGTTGGTGACGGCGGGAATTCGGGAAGGCGGCATATCGTGGGGGTGCTTGACGCCTCCACTTCTCCACCGAAGGAGCGATATGCCGTGTCCAAAGATAACATCATCCAGCTGATTCAGCCAGCAAACGTCGACGATCGACTCACCGAAATCTTGCGCAACGGAGCGCGTGCTCTGTTGGCCCAGGCGGTTGAGGCGGAGGTCGCGGACTTTCTCGGCAAGCATGCCGATTTGAAGACCACAGACGGCCACCAGCGCGTCGTGCGCCACGGTCACCTGCCGGAACGCGAGGTGATGACCGGTATTGGTCCGGTCGCCGTCAGGCAGCCGCGTGTGCGTGATCGCGAGGTGGACGCTACCGACCCCGACCGCATCCGGTTCACTCCGTCGATCCTGCCGCCCTACATGCGCCGGTCAAAATCGATCGAGACGCTGCTGCCGATCCTATATCTGAAGGGGATCTCGACCGGCGACTTCTCCGAGGCGCTGGCGGCGCTGCTCGGCAAGGACGCTGCCGGGTTGTCGGCATCCGCCATCGGCCGCCTGAAGGACGGCTGGCTCGACGAGCACGCCGCGTGGCAAAAGCGCGATCTGTCGGCGAAGCGCTACGTTTACATCTGGGCCGATGGCATCCATCTCCAGGCGCGCCTCGAAGACGAAAAGCAGTGCATCCTGGTTTTGATCGGCGCGACGCCGGAAGGCCGCAAGGAACTGGTCGGCTTCACCGATGGCGCCCGCGAGAGCGCGCACGACTGGCGCGATCTGCTGCTCGACCTGAAGCGGCGCGGGCTCGACGTGCCGCCGCGACTCACCATCGCCGACGGCGCGCTCGGGTTCTGGAAGGCCGCTGGCGAGGTCTGGCCGAAAACGCGCGAGCAGCGCTGCTGGGTGCACAAGACCGCGAACGTGCTCGCCAAGCTGCCGAAGAGCCAGCAGCCGAAGGCCAAACGCGCGTTGCAGGAGATATGGATGGCCGGAACCAAGGCCGCCGCCGAGCTGGCGTTCGACGCCTTCATCGAGAGCTACACGCCCAAATACGACAAGGCGGCCGACTGCCTGAGCAAGGATCGAGACACGCTATTGGCGTTCTACGACTTCCCGGCCGAGCACTGGAAACACCTGCGGACCACCAATCCCATTGAAAGCACCTTCGCTACCGTGCGCCACCGCACGATCCGATCGAAGGGATGCCTGTCCAACAGCACCGCGCTCGCGATGGTCTTTAAACTGCTCGAGGCCGCGCAGAAAAGCTGGCGTCGTCTTGACGGCCACTACCAGTTGCCAAAACTCGTTCTCGGTGTGACATTCAACAACGGGATCGAGGTCATCGCTAAACCGGCTGACCTTCAGCCCATAACCGCCGCCGCCTGACCGGCCCGGCCGTCACCAAAATTTGGCGATAGCTCGTTGCACCCGATCGAAAGCCTTGAGCCAGGGTCAGGCAGCCGCGATCATCACCTCCGCTCGCTAATAGCCAAATCCGCGAACCTCATAAGTCGAAAGCAGCCACATCGCTGCCTTAAGCTCTCAATGCACCACATTGCCAAGCAGTGCGTTGTCGTCGCGCCAGCGGAGATCGAACGAAAGCGGCGGCGCCGCGGAAAAAAAGCAGGCCGCGCCTTACTGAACGCTGGCGCGGCCTAAAAGTCAGGCCTGCCACACCCCACGACGGGGACTGACTGGGATCGCCGTGGCTGCGGTGAGGCGTCGAACCAATCGGCGTTGCGTGGCCTTGTTCCTAGCCCGCCGACACCATCGCCACCAGCGCCGCCACCATGGCCCATGAACAGCAGCGCCTCGGCGTCGGGCGTCAGCCCACGGCGCGACCCTTCCTCCAGCGGCGGCGGCTCGGCAATGAGGATCGGGGGAATTTCTCGCGGTCGACTATCAACTATGGCTCTGCTAAAGGAAGGGCCCCAGCCCTCGAAGATGTCCACGGTCCAACGCGAGCCAGGGCCCTGACGACGCAGGGCTTCACGCGCCGCCACACCTCCTACGCTGAACGGTTAGGATTGTTCCTGGCTTCGCCTGCTTTTGGCCTCAACCAAACTGATCCATCACCCGGCTAAACGCTGCATGCTGCCGGTTCTTGACCTTGATCCAGCGATCGAACCGGCCACCGCGATAGCTACCGTCGCGATGCTTTGAAACCAGGCCTTCCACCCCAAGCAAGCACGCATGCCGGAACAGGTCCGGACCGATCTCGCCCTGTTCGAAGTCGCTTAGGAAGATGCCGTCAACACGCCGCGCCAATAGCCACGCCAAATTGGTCTTGCGCATCGATAGCGGCAGCTTGCGGACGTCTTCGCCGTCGCTGATCAACATATCGAAAGCGTATAACTGCACTTCGTCATCGTGCTTGCGGCTGTGAAGGTCCATTGAGGTCCGATCGGCCGTCGACGCCCAGCAGCACTGCCTCGCCGTCGATCACGAACGACGCCCGTTCACATCATTGCCAGTGACTCCGATTTTATGGATCACGCCACGATTGTCTTGGATGCGGGGATCTTTGGAATCGCTGCGCAACACATAAATCGCGCCGCTGCCAAAATCTCCGTCTTCGGACCAATCGCCAAAGAGAGAGCCGGCATCGGGCTGGGTAATGCGTCGTCCTGCGGATCAGCATGGAGCGGCCGCTGGAGTGAGCGCAATGAGCATATTGCTCTCGGTGCCGTTGTCGAAAATAACCCGCAGGCGTCCGACGTTTACGGGCCATTACTCTGCGGGACTACGGGCATTGTGCTCCACTGTTGATCCAGGCTTGGACCAATGCCCCGGCGGATTCCTGACTTCCCGGAGCGGGTTCGCGACCTAGTCCGGGATTCCACCCCCAAGCCACCAGATCGTCTTTGGCGACATGCTCCTGCAACATCGCTAGATCGCGCCCGCCGTTGCGGCTGGTATCTTTCAACTGGCGACAGATGTCCCCGAAAGTTTTGCCTTCCCAAGCCATCGACAGTGGCGCGAGACCCCAGCGTGGATGGCCTGGAATGCTCTGATAAGTGGCGGCCTCATGCAACGTGAAATTGTTGTCGGTGTGACACTCTACGCAATGGGTACCGAGTTTTCCAGCATCACTGCGCCAGACTCGCGGCATGTGCTCATGATGGTCGGCGCCCTGAAGCGGGTGATCGCCTGCGGGATGACAGCTCATGCACCGCGGATGCGTCAACAATTTTCCAATCTCGGCAAAAATCGCGCGCGAGCGTTCTGCCTGGTCTCCGATCGAGTCAAATTCCGATGGACTTTTGAGGCTCTGGTGGGCCACGGCCTTCGGCTCAGTTTCCGCGGCTGAAAGCGCGGTGGCCGCCGAGCAGCCTATTGATACAATTAAAAAAAATGAACGTAATAACATCGCTGCCTCCCCCTCAAATCTTAAGGTAAGCGCGACGCGCGCTAATTTGTTCCGCTCTGCCCGAAGCAGAAGTGAACAATTAGCGGAACGTAGCTCACATCGCTGGGTTGGTTTGCAGCAGCAACAAAGGAGCGAGCATGTTAAAGATCGCAACACTCACTAGCGCATTGGCGATTGGATTGGTCAGCGGCGCTTACGCACAAACCACTGGCCCCGCTGGCCAGCAGGATAAGGCGGGCCTGACGAACACAAATTCGGATGCCGTGAAGAAAGACAGCACAACAACCGGTATGTCGAACACGAAGGATAAAGAAACCGGGTGGTCAGGTATTAGTGAAAAGGGACCTTACGATGGCCCGGCTCCAAAAACGACAACTGGACCAGCTGGCTCAGGTTCGAAGTCACCGGAAAAGTGATACGCTAAAAAAGCCCCGCTGGTGAGCGGGGCTTTTTATTGCATGAGAAAGACGTTCTGCCGGCGCATGGTGATTGAGAGTCAGCTCATCGAGCAAGCGGGCGGCTAAGCTTTGCTTATTTAGCATCCCAATGTATCTCGGAGCTTTCATGTAAATGACGTTCAGCAGTCTGACGCGGGATCGGGTAAGGCTGCGGATTATTGGACCTTCCTTATAACCACTTGGGGTCAAAACGGTCGTGACCCCTTGAAATGGGATGTCTGTTTTAGCCCCCGCATAACGGACCTAAAGTCAGACATCGCGCCATGTCCGAAAAAGTTGAACCTCCTCCGAATTGATGGACACCTGTAGTAGGCTTGAGGAGCCAGGAGGTGTCGGATGGAAGCACGTCAACGTCGGTCGTTTACGAACGATTACAAGCGGCAAGCAGTCGATCTGGTGGCTTCGAGCGGTCGCTCGATCGGATCGGTGGCCAAGGAACTTGGCCTGCGCGATTCCGTATTGCGGCGCTGGGTGGAGCAGCGTGGGGCTGGGCGGGAGCCGACGGCACAGGCGCGGCGCCCCACAACGCACCCGATCGGATGTCATGGATGTCTGCTTTTCACCCCGATGCGGACATCGCTCACGTCCGGAGCCACTTCAGCTTTGTGCCCCAACAGCAGAAGTCGCCACGTTGCGGTACGAAGTTCGTTGATTAGATTTACAACAGAAAATGGGTTGGCTCTACAACGGCTCATGCTCGCGGTAGACCAGCGATTTCGAGACCGTCGCCCAGACGGGACATAAAGGCTGGCGTGAACGGCCACGCTTGTTTGGCCTCCGCGATAGTGAGATCGGGATCTTTCCGCATCAGCTGACGGCCCATGCGACGAGCTTCTCCCCGCTCTCCGGTTAGCGCCGCTGCGGCTACCGCGATTCTTTGCGCCCAAAAAGAACCTGGAGACGCCTTCACACCGCTGTGCACCCATAGCGCCGCCCGATCATATCGGCCCGCGGCAAAGTGAGCACACCCCATTCCAATGAAACTGAGATGTCGCAGGGGTTCGAACGGCATCAGATGAAGTGCGATGCTGAGTTCACGGATTGCAGCGTCACTATCCCCGAAATAGGCCGACATCCATCCGCGGCGTATCCACGCGTATGCCAGCCAGGGATCAAGAGCCAATGCTCGTTCGAGCCTTCGGTCGGCTTCTTCGAGGCGGTGCGCCAGTACGAGAGCCCCGCTGCTCAAAGTCAGGGTTAGCGCATCATTCGGCGCCAGATCATATGCCTCGTTGGCGAGTTGGCAGGAGCGCTCTCGATCAAGATCGAGAGTCGCGCTGAAACGGTGGGCCGCGCGCTGCCCCCAGCACCAAGCGGTGATCGCTTTTGGCAACCCGTAAGAGGGGGCCAATTCCTGGGGGCGGCATAATTCCTCCAGAGCAATGCTGCATTGTTTCGGCGCGACCGCGAAAGCAAATGGCAGCGCGCCCAACGTCAATCGAATGGCTTCATCAAGGTTCATGTCAGCACCGTTTTGCAGTGAGCTTCTGGCCCGCTGCATGGTCGTTGATGGAAGCTCTCCGAAGGCTCTACGATAATCGGCTGCGAACCGACCCAACTGGCCGAAGCCACTACTAAGTGCAACACCCGTGACTGTGTCCTCCGGACCGGGGTGAAGCATTTCCTGGCGGGCACGCGCGAGCCGCATCCGGCGTACCCAGCCGAGTGGCGTCGTGCCCAGAAACATCTTGAAGTGCGTCTCAAACGTCCGCGGACGCACGCCAGCGATCTGAGCAAGCCGTTCAAGCTGGATTGGCTCGGACAGATGGCCACGAAGCCAGCCGAGAGCCCTTACCAGGTCTGCCGGCAACGCCGATGAGATCCCCGGCGCGATCGTCGGATCGCATAACGCCTCTGGAATTGGATCGGGCGCCGACATAGCTGACCTAGCTCAACAGGAGGACGTCCGAGTATACCCCATTCCCGACGTTCTCGGCGGGATTTGTATAGCGATGCGGCAATTGCATAGCCGGGCTCAAGCGATCCGCCCATCCATAACGGTAGGTTAAGAATCGGACCGACGAGGAGCTTGATTGTGGTCAAAAAATCATTTGTGGCTACAGCCGTGGTAGCTACCAGCATTTCACTCGCACAGCCTGTATTTGGACAGTCGGACGACAAGACTCTGGGCAAGGTCCACTTCGAGACATCGTGCAAACCCGAAGCGCAGCAGCGTTTCGATCAAGCGATGCTGTACCAGCATTCGTTCTGGTATCGGGCTTCGCAGAAGTCCTTCGAAGACGCCCTAAAGGCCGATCCCGAGTGCGCGATCGCCTATTGGGGCATCGCGCTGAGCCTGCTGTACAATCCGCACGTCGCCCCGCCGGTCAAAAACCTGGCGGAGGGCGCTGCGGCGCTTGAAAAGGGCAGAGCCGCGGGCGCAAAGACGCAGCGGGAGCGCGATTATATCGAGGCGCTCAGCGCCATGTACACCGATCATGACAAGGTCGACCATCGCACGCGCGTCCTCGCCTACCTCAAGGCAATGGAACAACTGGCGCAACGCTACCCCGACGATGACGAAGCGCAGATCCACTACGCTCTCGCCCTCAATGTCGCCGCTTCACCCGCCGACAAGACCTATGCCAATCAGCTCAAGGGGGCGGCAATCCTGGAAACAATCTGGACACGACAGCCGGAGCATCCGGGAATTGCTCACTATTTGATCCATCTTTACGATACGCCGGCGCTCGCCGAGAGAGGACTGGCTGCCGCGCGACGGTACGCCAAGGTGGCGCCCGCTGCGGCGCACGCGCAGCACATGCCGTCGCACATTTTCACGCGGCTCGGTTATTGGCGAGAGTCGATTGCCTCCAATATCGAATCGGGGCGCGTCGCGAAGGCTTCCGCGGATCTCCACGATCAGCTGCATTCGATGGACTACTTAGTTTATGCCTATCTGCAGGTCGGACAAGACAGCAAAGCCAAGGCCGTGCTTGACGACATGAATACGGTCAGGGGATTTACCGAGACTTTTCTTCCCGGGCCGTATGCGCTGGCTGCTTCGCCGGCGCGTTACGCGATAGAGCGCGGCGACTGGAAGGCTGCAGCGGAACTTCAGGTCCGTCCCAGCCCGCTGGCAAATGTGCAGGCGATCACTTATTTCGCGCGCGCTCTCGGAGAGGCCCGTTCGGGCAATCCTGAGGCTGCCAAGACAGACATCGCCAAGCTTACCGAATTGCGGGACAAACTGCGCGATGCAAAGGATGGCTATTGGTCGGAACAGGTCGATATTCAGCGGCAGGTCGCAACCGCCTGGGTACTTTACGCTGAAGGCACGCGCAACGACGCGCTGAATGCGATGAGCGCCGCTGCCGATGCCGAGGACAAGACTGAAAAGCATCCGGTGACTCCGGGCGTGCCGAAGCCGGCCCGCGAACTCTACGGCGTCATGCTGCTTGATAGTGGCAATGCCAAGGACGCGCTCATCGCCTTTGAAGCGACACTCAAGAAGGAGCCGAACCGGTTGGGAGCCTACGCGGGCGCGGCGGCGTCAGCCGAAAAGGCGGGAGACACAGCCAAGGCTAAGGATTATTACGAGAAGATTGTCACGATCGCCGATGGCGCGGATGATAGCCGAACCGAGGTCACCGACGCTCGCGCATATCTGAAGAAGCTCTGAGTGGCGCGGTGCAAGGGGAGCCATCAGTGAGAGCGCTTCTTCTAACGTTCGGGCTCTGCACGCTTTTCGTGCCGGCACACGCTCAGCCGCTCGAGGTGATCGGATACTCAGGTTATCTCGGCGAGTGGGAGTTGACGGCTACTGTCGCGGGAATCGCGCCCGGTGGAAAAGGATATGCCGGTCCACTCACGATGAAGCACGTTGGTCTGTGCACTCAGGACGGCCCGGAGGAGAAGACCGGTGAAATAAGCTTTCGTATATCCGGCCAACAGTTGGAGGCGGTCTTATCGGTCGCCGGGGTTTCGTGCAGTTATATTGGAAGATTGTCGGACGCCTATAACGGCACCCTGAGCTGCGCAGATCGCGAAGCAGTTCCACTCAAGCTCTGGGTAAAATAGTTGCCCGCACGGCCGGCATTTTCATCTAGTGCCGTCGCGTGGCGTCAGTCCTGCTTTACGCCGGAGAGCTGCACGACTTTGGCCCACTTGTCGGTTTCGTCGACGATGTACTTTCCGAACTCGGCTGGCGCGCCGGTGAATGCGGTCGCTCCCAGGTCAGCGAGCCGAGCTTTCATCGCTGGTTTCGCAAGAACAGCGTTGATTTCGGTATTAAGTTTGTTGACGATTTCGGGCGGCGTTTTCCTCGGAGCGCCAGCGCCAAACCAGGTGCTCGCCTCATAGCCCGGAACGAACTCGGCAACTGCTGGTATGTCGGGTAGCGCCTCCGAACGCCGCGCCGTCGTGACCGCCAACGCCCGAAGCTTGGCAGCTCTGACGTATCCGATTGATGAGGGCACGGGATCGAAAATCACGTGCACTTGGCCACCGAGCAGATCCGTGATCGCTGGCGCGACGCCGCGATACGGCACGTGCAGCATGTCTACGCCCGTCATTGTCTTGAACAGCTCGCCTGCGACGTGCGGCGGAGTGCCATTCCCGGCGGACGCGATATTGATCTTGCCGGGGTTGGCCTTCGCATAGGTGATAAATTCGGGAACTGTCGCAGCCGGGAATGAAGGAGCGACCAGCATGATGAGAGCGCCACGGGCGATGCTGGCGATCGGCGCGATGTCGCGAATGAAATTGAAGCCGAGATTTTCGTAGAGCGTCGCATTGATCGCGTTCGGCGCGGCCACGAAGAGCAGCGTGTGACCGTCAGGCGCCGCGCTCACCACGGCTTGCGTGCCGACGTTGCCGCTGGCGCCCGGACGGTTCTCGATCACGAATGGCTGGCCCAACTGTTCCGACAGCGCTTGGCCGATCAGACGTGCAAGGATGTCACTCGGTCCGCCTGCGGGAAACGGAACGATCCACCGGACCGGCCGTGTGGGATAGGTTTGCGCTCGCGCAGTGTGCGCACCCGCCAAACTCCCCAATGCAGCGCCTGCCAAGCGCAAAACATTTCGGCGCGACGTGTTCATCTTGTGTCTCGTCCCGCAGTTAGTGGACGCGCCTCAATCGGGCGACGCCAGATGCGCCCGTCGACACGATGGGATTCTTCCACGTCAATTCGTCACCATTGAGGGCAAAGGTTCGCCTCTGCTCGGCGCCTTCCTCGTTCGGATAGCTGCTGGCTTCGATCTTTAGGATGAGAGTGTCGTTGCTGACCGAGTAGGTGCCGCAATATGCCAGGCTTCCCTGGACGGTCGCCTTGTTCTCTTCCGGGGTACCTTGATCGCGCTTGCCGCTCGCGAACTTCGACCGGCCGGGGCGTGTGATGAGCCAGAAGAAGCGACCGTTGGCGTCAAAGGTCAGATAGCCGCCAGGCCTTGGACCGAATGGTTGCGTCTTGGTGCCGTCCGGGGTGCTATTGTCGACCGAGGCCCAAGCCCACGTCCCAATAAGGTCTTTGTCGCTCTGAGCATGCGTCGACGACATTCCGATACCCAGCACTGTTGCGGCAATGATCGCAAGCGCGGCAGGCCACTGTCTCATCTCGCCCCCTGCGTCGTGTGATTGATTTTACCTATTTACCGCGGGCAGATAATCAGCAATGAATCGCCTTCACTCATGAATTTAGTTCTCGAATGCCCAATTCGTCGAACGAGATGAACATCTTCACCCGGGTGGTTGAGCGCGGCAGCTTCGCGGCTGCTGCCGATGATCTCGGCTTGTCGCCTTCGGCGGTTTCGAAGCTCGTCACGCGACTGGAGTCGCGCCTCGGTGTGCGCCTTCTCAATCGCACCACCAGGCGACTCGCACTCACTGCTGAAGGCGAGGTCTTTCTCGATCGATCGCGGAAGATTCTCGACGCCATCGAGGCAGCGGAATCCGAGGTTGCTTCTGGGCGCAGGGCGCCGCAGGGGCACCTGCGGGTCCATGCCTTTCCCACGTTCGCGGTTGATCATCTCTCCACCGCATTGTTGGAATTCCTAGCTCGCTACCCTCGTATCACTTTTGAATTTCTGGTCACAAATCGCGTCGTCGATCTTGTCGACGACAATATTGACATCGCGTTCCGGGTTGGGCCGCTCAGCAATTCTTCGTTCGAAGCGCGCAAGATCGCCGACCTAACACAAGTTGTTTGTGCAAGTCCGGCGTATTTGGCCAAGCATGGTCGGCCCGTCCATCCTCGCGATCTTGCGCAACATGCCTGTTTAACCCTGAGCCATATACAGGACTCCAGAACCTGGTCCTTCAATGTCGCCGGGGAAACGGTACGGGTGGACGTCAAAGGTCCGGTAACCGCCGACAGCGCGCACATGTTGCTCAAGTTGGCTGCTGACGGCGTGGGCGTCATCCGTTTTGGCGACATCATTGTCGCCAAAGCGATCCGGGACGGACTGCTTGTCCCCCTGTTGGAAGACTTGCAGGAACCGGAGACCTTTCCCCTCTGGGCGATTTATCAGCCGGGCCGGCAACGAATGCCCCGAGTTCAAGGTGTTCCTTGATTTCCTCACGGAGCGCTTCGGAGAGGCACCGTGGCGAACGAGGCGGAACGAATAATATCCAACTGCCCAACCGGTCCGCAATCTCCTCCTTCAAATCTCCGATGTGGGTCGTGGGCACTTTTCAGACCTCGTCGAATGGGCGAATGCCCGCTTTGCGCGGCCAAAATCCGCCCTTGAGAATTCCGGTACAGTTAATCTGAACACGAAGCTGCTCGTTTCGCTATTCTAGGTAGGGCGCGAGCACATTTTCGATCCATTTCATGAATGCGCGGACTCGGCGCGACAGGTTACGCCGATGTGCCACGACGAGGGACACGGCGAGGGCCCGGCGACGAAAATTGGGTATGATCTCCACAAGCGCTCCACTCTCTAAGTATCGGCCAATCCCCAAGAGTGGCGCCTGAATCAGGCCAAGGCCGGCGAGGGCAGCGGCTTCGTAGGTCTGCGCGCTGTTGACGTGCAGCGCCCCTGGCAACTGAAGCGTCGCGTAGCTGTCGCCGTCCGGATATTCCCATCCATAGGGTCTTGCGCCCAGCATCGTCGAAAAATGAATTGTCCGATGTTCCTGACGTTGGAGATCTTCTAGCGATCGAGGCACTCCAAAGCGCGCTAGATAGGCGGGACTGGCAGCGTTGACCATGCGCAACAGGCCCAGGGGGCGGGCAATCAGCGTCTCGTCCCCTACGGGTCCAAGCCGCAATACACAGTCGAACCCCTCTTGAACCAGATCGACTTGCCGATCCGTACTCGACACCTCCAGCTCCAACTCGGGATGAGCCGCCATGAAATCCGGCAAGGCCGGCACGATCGTTGTGCGCGCCACCTCGGTCGGAAGATCGACCCGTAAACGCCCGCGAAGTGCCACGCGATCGCCTGCGAACATCGAGTGTAGGTCATCGACTTGAGCAAGCAGATCGCGGGCACGTGCATGAAATACCCGTCCGTCTTCCGTCAACTGCACGCTACGCGTCGTCCGGTGCAGAAGCCTTACACCGACATCTTCTTCCAGCTTCCGGACCGCCGTTGAGGCCCTTCCCTTCTGAATGCCCAGGCTATCGGCTGCGCGGGTGAAGCTCCCCATTTCCGCTACCGTTATGAAAATCAGGATGGGTTCGAGATTCTGCATTTTCATGCCTCGGTATTGTTCACCACAGAGAGAACAGTGAGTTCATTTCCATAGTGTTTATCATACCCGAGAGACACAGTAGGCTCCGAATATGAGATCCACCATCGGAGAATGACAAGTGTCCGAAACGATGAACCTGCATCAGCTGCCTGAAACTATGACCCAGCATCGCGCCCTGTGGGCCGGCCGGATAATGAGCGCGTTTGTCGTTATCGCTCTGGTGGCAGACGGCACTATTCAGCTTTTTGCGCCGGCACAGATCGCGAGCATGTTGCAGGAAACCGGGTTCGCGATGGACCTGACCCGTGTCGTGGGTCCGATCATGCTCGCCTGCGCCATCCTTTACGCCATCCCGGCCACCGCCGTCCTCGGCGCGATCCTGGTGACGGGCTTTTTGGGAGGTGCCATCTGCGCCCATGTCCGCATTGGTGAGTTGGGGTCGCCGCCGGAAATCATTTCCCTGCTTCTGGGCGCGATGACATGGGGCGGCCTCTACGCGCGCGATCCCCGAATCCGGGCCATTCTGCCGCTCATCCGTTGAAGCAACAGGGGAAGTGCTCTGTCCCTCAAGATCAGGAGAAAACGCATGTTTTTAGTAACGGGAATCACGGGAAAAGTAGGCGGCTCAACGGCAGAACATCTGTTGGCGCACGGCAAGGAAGTACGCGCGCTAGTCCGCAATCGCGAGAAGGCGTCAAGCTGGGCGAACCAAGGCGTGGAACTAGTTGACGGTGACTGGAATGATTCCGCAGCCATCGAGCGGGCGCTCAAAGGCGTCGAAGGCGCGTTTGTCATGTTGCCGGCTGTCTGGGCCCCCTCGCCCGATTACAAAGAAGCCAAGGGCGTGATTGCGAACTATGTCGAGGCGCTCACCAAGGCAGCGCCGCCGCGGGTGGTAGCGCTTTCGTCGATGGGTGCGAACAGGACCAGCGGGCTTGGGATGATCACGGCCTTGTCGCTTCTGGAGCAAGGTTTTCGCAACCTGATATCGCCAATCGCATTTGTGCGCGCAGGTGGATTCTTCGAAAACTTCCTCTACGGCTTGCAGGTCGCCCAGGGCGGAACGCTACCGGTCTACTACAATCCGACCAACCGGAAATCGCCCATGGTCGCGACGAACGACATCGGCGCGGAGGTCGCAACCCTTTTGACCGGGCCAACGTGGTCAGGGCAGCGCGTCGTCGAGCTTGGTTCGATGGTCACCGCGGATGAAGTCGCGGAGCAATTGGGTGAAGTTCTGAATCTCAACGTGAAAGCCTTTGCAGTCCCGCGTGCAGGGTGGGCGGAAGCGTTCGAGCAATTCGGCGTCCCGAAGGGCCACACCGGACCTGCCGAAGAAATGTTTGAGGCCGTGAATGCAGGATGGATGGACCTCGGAGTCGAGGGTACGGAGCACGTAGCGGGTACGACGTCCCCTCGCGATGTCTTCGCGGCCGCCCAGAAGGCCGTGACGGCGTGAACCGCGACGTTCACACACGGCTGATCGTCCGCGAAGCCCTAGCGAAAGGCCTTTCCGTCGTTGTTCTGGTTCGCTCGAAGGCCCGTGCCCTGGATCTCCCCGGGACCAGACATGATCGAGGGCGTTGCTCGATCGCCTCACCCACTACTGGGACATCGTCGAAACCGGGAACGAGAGCTGGCGCTTCAAGAATTGCGCCTAGCGTTCCCGCGTTCGCCCCGGCTGCGCAATCCCGACCAGCTGCGCCGCGGCGAGCGCTACCGCTCCTGCCAGCCGTAACATGGGGGTCCCTCTTGGGTGAAAATCTAGGGTCCCGTTTCAACGTTCATTGACACACGTCAACGCAATGAGCATTGCAGTGGTCGAATGACCAGTTGGCTTTGCGCCATTCAACCGAAGACGGCAAATTGGCGAACGTCCGATTCGCTCCCAGGCTGTGTGAAAACGCGCCTTTGCGCCAGAAGCCGCCGGTCGCGAAACGGCCCCACGCGGTATTCCGATTTTGCCTTCCGGGCATCCTTCATACGTGCCGGTACCCGGTCGCCGGCAGCGAACTCATTGTACCCGCAGGACACGTCAACGTTTCCACCACAATCGAGGGATGCAATCGGAACTGCTGGCCCAAACACTAGTTTTGAGCGGTTTCAGAAGCCGAGCGCCAAGGCGGCAGTTATGCTCCGCGCTATGGGGGACGCGCTCGCTAGTGCATGCCGTCACGGGCTGACTCATTGTCTTTGCTGCAGCTTCGGCTCGGCGAAGCAGAGAATGCGCTCCCCGAGAGGGGAATATCTCCCGTCAGCCTGTCGAATGATCTTAGAGAACCTCGAAGAGGCTATAGACGGGGCCATCGGCAAAGCGGTGCCCAATCCCGATTGCAATTACATTATTCAGCCACGCGTATTTTGGGGATTCGGTCTCGAAAAACGGAGCGATCCGGAAGTAATAACTCGCGGGATCGATGACTTCGCCCTTTTCCAGGCGCGCTATCGCCTCGGCCGGCCCTTGGCGAACGCCCCGATAGGTCACGCCGATGAGGGCGTCATCCCTGGTCTTCAACACGAGCCTGACATCGAGGGTCGTGCTGCCGTCACTCCGGATGTTTTGCCAGTCACTACCTCCCTCAAGCACCTCGCCCGAGAGGCGTTCGCCTTCAAATACTCCGCTGGGAACGACGCCGACGCGGCGATAAGCGCCCGGTGTCGCACCGACAACCTGCAACTTACTGACACTCAGGCGCATCACGAATAGCGGCTTGGTTCGCACATGCTGCAACACGTCCGGAAGGTTGTTGAAAGTGGCGGTCATCGTTCGGTCCTTTCCTGGAGGCGCAGCCGGGGCGGACGCGCCGCGTCGTGCCGGCGTCTTAGCGTGGACTTTGGCCCGGAACTGACCCGGGGTTTTGATAGAGGGCTTGGAACGCGTCGGTGCTCACGAGTTTGGACATGTGGCGCTGGAAGCCAGGCAGGAGAGAGGAACGGTCGATCCTCGCGTCGCGTTCGCAAGCACGAGTGTTGCAAGGCTAAGGCTGGCGATGGCTGCAGCACCCAGATCGACGGCAAGGCGAAGCCCCCAGCGGGTCGCCACGATGCCAAGGATGATGGCGACCGGACCCATTGACAGATAGGCCATGAGGTAAAGCGCGGAAAGCACGGAACCGCGTTGCTGTGCCGGCGCGGTGTCATTGATTGCCCGCAGCGCGCTGAGGAAGAGCAGGCTATATCCGGCTCCGGAGGCGGCGGTGGCCAAGAGGAAAGCAGACAAGCCGTGCAGCGCTACGGCAACTGCCAGCAACCCCATTCCTGCGGCGGAGGCGACGGCGCCGAGCGTCGTCGCCGTCCGGGCCGAGAGCGGCCGGGCGATGATGCCAATTGCCCCGGAGACAATTGCGAATAGCGACAAGGCTGCGCCGTTAACCAGCGCGTTCGTCGATCCGATCAGGTCATGAGCAACCTGACTTCCGAGCGAGAGAACCAGGACCCCGTGGGTATAGGCTGTCATCATCGCCACAGATGCGATCGCAAATGCGCTACGCGTCTCACGAGGCACGAATGGCAGGCGCGGGCGCCAAACCATTCCTGTGCCGGTCGCCTGATGCCGCGGCAAGAACCATGTCGCAATAAGGAGAAGCGCGAGCAGTATAGCCAAGACCCAGAAGGGGAGACGCGTTGGCCACGGCGCATATGCAATCAGCGCACCTCCGACTAACAGGGCGGCGGCGAAGCCGCCGGCCTGAGCTACCGTCGCGATCAGCGCGGCACGGCGGGACAAACTTTGCACTGGGTCTGTGACGGTGAACTCCGTGACTGCCGCAGTCGAAGGTCCCGCAGTGATGCCAACCCCGACGCCCATGAGACCCCGGCCCGCGAACAACCACCAGACATCCGGCGCCACGGCGAACAGCATCGTGCCGACGAGCGAGGCGCCAAGCCCGATCAGCATCGTTGACCGCTGGCCGATATGATCGGAAAGATCGCCGAACCCAATTAAGGTCAGGACGACCATGACCGGATAAATGGCGAAGAGACCGGTCGTCACCGTGTGCGTCAGATGCCACTCATCTGCATAAAGCCGGTAGGCCATCGCCGGCGCGGCGCTGGTCCACAGCGTGTGTGCGACCACTCCTGCCGACACGAACAGACTAGCGCGACGACCGAGCGCGATCGGCGAAGATGCCGAACGCATTTCGGTGGGAGCATCCGGCAGGGGCGTAATCTTGGTCATGGTCCTACGACCTCTATTTCGTGAGAAACTTGCGCCCCGCGTGAACTGGCATGGTTGCTTCTCGGCGGAAACTTCATCGGTCTCGGCCATCGTTCATGATTCTTGTTCGCGGGCCTTCACGCTTTTCATTGAGCGTGAAGGCCTACAAAAGCCGCGAACAAATGATCGCCATTAAAGCCGCATAGCCATTGCAATGGCGGCGGCCATAATCCGCAGCGCGATCTTAGGTCACGCGTTAGTCCCACCGTCGACGGTGAGATTTGCGCCTGTGATATAAGATGCATCCGGTCCCGCAACGAAGGCGACCATCGCTGCGATGTCGTCCACGGTGCCGTAGCGATTGAGCGCTGTATTAGCCTTCTGGGGCACGGCCCATTCGCCCGAGGCCGGGTTTAATTCCGTGTCGATCGGACCTGGTTGAATGTTATTCACGGTGATTCCCCGATCCCCCACCTCCCGCGACAACCCCTGCGTAAACATCCGGATCGCGCCTTTGGTTGCGGAGTAAGGTACAAGCCCGGGGGTCAGCATGCGCTCGCCGACGCAGGACCCGATAGTGACGATCCGCCCTCCGTCGTTCATGTGTTTGAGCGCAGCCTGCGTCGTGATGAAGACGCCGCGGAGGTTGATATTGATGACGAGATCCAGTTCCTCCAGCGTGGTGTCCTCGAATTTCTTCGGGATGGCGGTACCAGCATTGTTCACCAGCACGTCGAGCTTCCCAAGCGTGGCGACCGTTTTGAGTTCGAGGCCCGCATCCAGGAGCTTGTCGAGAATATCCCCGACTTGGCGGTACTGGTGGAGCCGCTGCTCATCGTCCGGCGGGTGCTCCGTGAACAGATCGTCATCCTGCACCGTCGCTTGCTGGCGATCGTCCGGGAGGATGAGGTCTGCCGGCGCCTGATGACGACCCCGGGTGTCGGCCCGTGGTGGCGCTGACCTATCGCGCCACCGTCGATGTGCCAGCCCGGTTCCGCAAATCCAAGTCAGTCGGGGCGGTGTTTGGACTGACGTGCGCCAGGTATCAATCGGGTGAGATCGATTGGAGCGGCAAAATATCGCGCTGCGGCGACGAGATGATGCGCACGATGCTCTACGAAGCAGCTCAAAGCATGATGCATTCAAAAAAATGGTCATGGCTCAAAGCGTGGGCCATGCAGATCGCGAGGCGCCGCGGGATGAAAAAGGAGATCGTGGCTCTGGCTCGCCGGCTGGCCGTGATCATGCACCGCATCTGGGTTGACGGCACCGAGTTCCGGTGGACCCGGGAGCAAGCCGCGGCAGCAGCATGAAAACCGTTCAGCATCAAACCCGATAGGAGAAAACTAGAGCTCCGCCAACCGGTGGAAGGATGTCCCTCGCGGGACGATGGGATGAGGTGAGTTCGTATGTCCGCTTGGACCTGCCGTCACACTGACGGCAAGGTCGTCCAAAAGATTGTTCCGCCTCGTCCTCGGATCCCATGGTGGAAGGGCCCAGGTGCCGATTCCGAAGAGAAGCAAGAGCCCGCGAGCGACATCAACACCGCATTGGCGGATAGTCTGAAAGTGCTTGACCTCAAAGGGCCGATTAGAGAAGCGGACATTGGCCGTCTATTCGATCACCTCGTCGGCGCGGGCGATGAGGCTTGATGCAACGGTCAGACCAAGCGTCTTCGCTGTCTTTAAGTTGATTGCCAGCTCATATTTTGTCGGGGTCTGCACTGGCAGGTCCGCTGGCTTCTCGCCTTTGAGAATGCGATCAACGTAGATTGCCGCGCCGCGCCATTGATCAATCTGATCCTGACCATAGGTGATCAGACCCCCGTCGGCTGCAAAGTATCGATAAGGGTAGATCGCCGGCAAATGATGCCGCGCCGCCAGAGAACTGATCAATTTACGGTTTGCAATCGTCTTCGGGTGCGGAAACACGATCAGGCCGGAATCCGGCTGGTCGGCATATGAAGCTATCGCACTTTCAATGTCCTTTTGGATATCGACGACAGCCACGGTTATTCCAGCTGATGGCGCGACCTGCTTCGCGGCATCCAGAAATGACGCATGTGCCTTTGCATCCGGCATGAACAGCGCCCCGACGCGTTTCAGATTGGGCGCCATCTCTTTGAGCACTCCCAGCCACTTGCCGCCTATCGCCGACTTGAAATTCTGGAACCCCGTCATATTGCCGCCCGGCCGTGCAAGGCTTGCGACGAGGCCGGTTTCAACGGGCTCGGAAATCTGAGTGAATATGATCGGGAGCGTGCTTGTCAGCCCGTGAAGTTGCGCCAGTACCGGATCGCTTGTCGCGACAATGGCATCTGGTACGGACTGCACCGTTTCCAGAATGAGCTTCTTGGTTTGCTCGGGGTCGCTCGCGGCCCACCGATATTCTATTCGGATATTGCGGTCAGTGTTCCAACCCAGATCTGCAAGCGCTTTGAGGAAAGCTGCAATGCGTGCCTGCCCCGCTTTATCACTCTCGGTGTACGACCCGAGCAGCACCCCGATGCGCCGCATCTGGTTGCTGTGCTGCCCACGTGCGGTAAGTGGCCAGGCGGCGACGCTACCCACCAGGATGATGAACTCGCGCCGCCTCATTACAGCTCCCGGTTTCAGGCGCGGCATCGTAGCCGGTAAGGCTGACAATCTGAAAGGGGTATGTCCGTCAAAAGGCGAAATGCTCGCTGCGAGCCTATGTTTTCTGCTTTGGCCCCAACAACGGACATGGAGCGAGTGCGCCGCCATGTCCGAAAAGTGCCAACAGCAGACGCATTTGCCACGACCCACATCGGAGATTTCGAGGAGCTGGAGATGGAGGACCGGTTGCGGAGTTTGATATTATTTGTCCGGCCTCGTTCGCCACGGTGCCTCTCCGAAGCGCTCCATGAGGAAATCAAGGAACACCTTAACTCGGGGTATTCGTTGCCGGTCCTGCTGAGAAATCGCCGAGAGGGGAAGCTCTCCGGTTCCTGCAAGTTAGGCCGTCACGCACCTTCGCTCTTCCGGACAGGGCTCGTCAGATCGTCAAATCGAAGGTGTGCAGCTGAAGCTGAGCCTTGGTGACTCCGACCAGCGTGATCTCGTCGACACCGGCATGGATGACAGCATTGGGCCCGAGATCGGTGTGATTGAGCACGTCCTGCACAGTGGCAAATCCAAGGCTGCGCAGATCGAGAGTGTCGTGATGCGCTGCAGTGCCGACTTGGAAGTCGGTCGAGCCCGCAGGGGAAACGATCCGGTCGTGACCGAAGCCGGGGCGGAAGACGAAGACATCATCGCCACTGCCCCCGCTCAGAATGTCGTTCCCGCTGCCGCCGATCACGGTGTCGTTGCCATTGCCGCCGCGTATCGTGTCAGCGCCGGCACCGCCGTTGAGCACGTTGAAAGCATTATTGCCGATGAGAGTGTCGTTGCCGGAGCCGCCGGTTACGTTCTCGATACTGTTGAGCAGGAGGATACCAGTCTGGGACACGTGCCGGAACGCGAATGAGTCACCGCCAGACCCGGAGCCGAGATCGACGGAAACGTCGTCCGTGATGCGCGACAGGTCAAGCGTATCGTTGCCATCGCCTCCCTGGAGCACGTGGATGAGGCCCAGTCCGGCATCCGGCGCAATCGTGATGACGTCGTCACCGCCGCCGGCAAGCACGACCAAGTTCTCGGCATGGACGGTGATCTGGTCGGCCTGCGGCGAGCCGCTGACAATCAATTCGCCCGGCTGGTCGATCACGTTGGCGCCGCTGAGCGAGAGCGTGATGACGTTGCTGTGCGCGCTGTTGCCCGCGAGATCGGTCGCCAGCGCCGTGATGATGTGGTCGCCGACGCCGGTCAAGGCGACTGTGTCTGCCCAGTGACCGCTCGCATCGACCGTGACAAGCCCGCCGAGGTTACTGCTGCCGTCATGGAGCTGGATACTGGCACCGATCTCACCGGTGCCTTGAATGGTCTGTGTCGGATTCGTGACCGCCGCACTTGCCGTGGTGATTGCGTCCGACGTGGCGGTGTCGAGGGTAAAGGACAGCGCGGCCGTCGCCGACGTATTGCCGGCGAGGTCGGTCTGGTGCACCAGCACGCTCTCGCTGCCGTCGCCGGTCAGCGTGAAGCTCGAGCCGGTGCCAGTGAGCCAATGGGCACCGTTGTCGATCGAATACTGCCACGCCGCACCGGTCTCCAGACCGGAGACGTTGACCACGCCCGAATTGGTAATGTGATCCGTGCCGGACGCTCCGCTGTCGGTAGCCAGCGCGACACCCGGAGCCGCCGCAATGGTGTCGAGGGTAAAGGACAGCGCAGCCGTCGCCGACGTATTGCCGGCGAGGTCGGTCTGGTGCACCAGCACGCTCTCGCTGCCGTCGCCGGTCAGCGTGAAGCTCGAGCCGGTGCCAGTGAGCCAATGGGCGCCGTTGTCGATCGAATACTGCCAGGTCGCGCCGGTCTCCAGACCGGAGACGTTGACCATGCCCGAATTGGTAATGTGATCCGTGCCGGACGCTCCGCTGTCGGTAGCCAGCGCGACACCCGGAGCCGCCGCAATGGTGTCGAGGGTAAAGGACAGCGCAGCCGTCGCCGACGTGTTGCCGGCAAGGTCGGTCTGGTGCACCAGCACGCTCTCGCTGCCGTCGCCGGTCAGCGTGAAGCTCGAGCCGGTGCCAGTGAGCCAATGGGCACCGTTGTCGATCGAATACTGCCAGGTCGCGCCGGTCTCCAGACCGGAGACGTCGACCACGCCCGAATTTGTAATGTGATCCGTGCCGGACGCTCCGCTGTCGGCAGCCAGCGCGACACCCGGAGCCGCCGCAATGGTGTCGATCGTCAGCGCGCTACCCGCGCCGGACGCCGTGTTGCCAGACGTATCCGTGGCGACGATGCCGAGCGAGATGTTGCCGTCGTGAAGCGTCGAAAGATCGGCCGTGCCGCTTCCGTTGCCGGTCACGTGAGCCGTGACGGTGTTGCCGGAAACATCGCTGAAAGTAACGACCGCAGTCGCATCCGGGTCGAGGCCAGCGACGGTGAAACCGACCGCGATCCTGCCGGCCGCGCCGACCAGCGCCAAGGATACGTTGACCGACAGGTCGCCGCCAACATCGGCGTTGTTATCGTTCGGCATGATGTCGAGTGTTGCGCTGTCGGAGACGGGCGCTGCGATGCCGTCGGTAACCTGATACAAGAGTGTCACGCCGGTGTCGTCGCCGGCGGCGGGGGTGTAGCTCCAGGTGCCATCGAGATTGTCGGCGAGCGTGCCGGCGCCCGTCGCAATGGCCAGACTCTGTCGCGGTCAGCGAAGGCCCGTCGGCATCCGAGACGTTGCCGAGCAGTTCAGCTTGCGTGATCAGCCGCGCCCCGCTGTTCTCCGTGATGGCCGCAAGCGTCACCGAGCCGGTCACATCAGGCGCATGGTTGACCAGGTCGGCGTTTGTGGTCTGCGCCGTAGCCGCAACGATCGCGCGCGCAAGGCTGTCATTGCTGAATTCCGCCACGAGCGTGCCGAACGGATCGTAGGTTCGAGCAGCGGCGCTGCCCACTGCATCGGAGGCCGCCCCGTCCGCGAGGCGCGCGATCCCGTAGAGATCGGTCAGGAACCCGGCGCCGTCCACTCCCATCGGCACATGTGCCGCCGCGTCTGCGATGTTCTGGATAATGGAGTTCGTCACGCCGGCAATGTTCTGGGTAACGTTCGGGTCGAGGCCATAGGTCTGGCTCAGTTCCGACATGATGGCCGGCACCTGCTTCAGGAGGTCGGTGTCCGCGCCATTCACCACAATGGTGTGCGCGAGGCCGTGCATCACGTCGGTATAGACTTGGGCGTAGTCCACGCCGCTCGCGCCTGCGAGCGCGGAGGCCATCAATGCGGTGGCATCCGCGACCTGGACGCTGCTCAACAGATAGGCTTGCGCATTGGCCTGCCCAAGGCCGGCATCGGTGACGATGTCCTGCAGGTCACTCGCGCCGCTGGCGTGAGCGAGCGCATCAACAAGCACAACAAGCGAATTGGTATCGCCGCCGGATTCCTGCTGCACATAGCTTGCAAGCGTCGTCAGCGGAGTGATGGTGCCAAAGCCCTCCGGCGCCGACAACACGCCATTGAATGGCAGTATGGTCGCATTATCGAAGCCCCCTTGCAGCACCAGCGGACCGAAGCCGCCACTGAGCACGAAATGGCCGGTATCGTCCGTGGTGGTGGAGGCCTCGCCGGGGTCGTAGACGCCATTGCCGTTGGCATCCATGAACACGAAACTGCCGGACAGATAACCGTCAAACGCCAGCCCGGCCGTGATGCCGGACGCGGTATTGGGATTGCCCGCGAAGTCGAACGCGGTGCCCGGATTGGCCTTTACCGTGAACGTGTCCGCGCCGGCGTCCGCGGTAAATGTCGCCGTCAGCGTGTGATCGTTGACGAAGGTGAAGGGGCCGATGGTGCCGCCCGTGGCGGACAGGAAATTGTTGCCGACGCCGCCGATACCTTCGCTGAAGATTGCGGTAATGGTCGCGGTCTGGCCTGCCGTAAGATGCGTCTTGTCGGATGATAGCGTGACGGTGGGTGCTACCGTGTCCACTGTGATCAGATCGCCGTCGGTTCCGGTCGAGCCTGCGGCATTCACCACCGTGGCGCGGAGCTGATGCACGCCGTCGATCAGGCCGGTGAAGTCGACGGTCGTCGACCAGGTGCCGTCAGCCGCGACGACCACGCCGGGAAGCGCGCCGCCGTCGACCAGAAGCGTCACCGTTTGTCCGATCGCGTCGGAGGTGCCGGTGACGGCGACGTGGTTCGAGATCTCGGCGGCACCTAGCCGGTCATCCCCGGCGACGGCGCCGATGGCGATCTGCGGCGGGGTGGCCAGCGAGGTGCCATAGATGTCGGAACTAGCGTTGGTATCGTCAGCGGCCAGAGCAGCGTCTGTTGCAAAAGCGATGAACTGCCCGTCTCCCGACAAGCTCAGTTGGGTGCTGAGTTCCGTCGGAAACCGTACCCGCCGGCAGCGGCACCAGCTGGATCGAGCCGGTGACCATGTCTTTGACAAAGAGGTTAGGCAAGTGGTTGCCGCCAGCCGTCAGGGGTGCGTCGCTGGTGAAGGCCACAAAGTGGCCATCGGCGGAGATGCTGAGCGATTCGGCGCCGCCATTGAAGCGGTCGCTCGGCTCGCCATGCGCCACGAATGTCAAGTCGCCGGTTGTCCGATCCTTAAGATAGACGTCCGTGCCCGACCAGAACGCGATATAGCGCCCGTCGGCCGACATGACGGGGTATCTCGCGTCGGGCAGCGGTGTGCCATCTTTCAAGGTCGAGACATCGACGATGTTGCCGAGCGTGCCGGCGTAGATTTGGCTCACCGACTGGTCGGGGTCTGCCGTGAAATCCCGCTCGACATGGGTGACGCCCTGGAACGCGATGATCGTGCCGTCGGCCGAGAGTTGCGGAAACAGATGCTCTTCAAGATTGCTGCTGCTCGGGGGAGCACCGGGAATAACGACTTCGGTTTGGGCGCCATTAAGAACCCGGTACTCGAGGACATCGATCGGAATGCCTTGCGGCGTCACAGACGGGATTGTGTAAAGGATGGTGCCGTCGTTCGAAACCGGCATCGGGAATGCTTGGCCAGTAATGGAGCCGACGTCGTCGGCAGTGAGGCCCATGAAGGTGATTTGTCCGGTGATCAGGTTTTCGACATAGGGTTGGGGGCCCTGATCGAGGCTGTAGCCGACACCGAGTTGAGCGTGGGTATCCGGATCGAGCATTGAGTTGCTGTAGAACGAGATGAACTCGCCGTTAGCGGAAAACTTGGCGTTATCGCTGTTGTCGGAAGCGTTGGGCGTCACGATCGTGAGCGCGCCGGTGGTCAAATCCTTGATGAAGACCTGGGTCTGGTTAATGTCGGAAGGCAGGCCAAAATCGTTACCGGTGAACAAGAGCCGGGCGCCATCGGTTGAAAGGCCAAGAGACGTTATGGCGCCGTCGCCCTGCTCGCCCTGCGCTCCGACCGAGAGCCGTTCGAAGCCAAAGCCGGTATCGACCGTCACGTCGGTGCTGGCCTGGCCGATATTTCCCGCGGCGTCCGAAACCTGCGCGGTGATGGTATGGTTGCCCGAGACCGCCGACGAGAAATTGACGATCGATAACCAGGTGCCATCCGGCTGCACGACGGCGCTATCGGCGGCCACCCCGTCCAGCAGGACCATCACCGTCTGCCCGATCGCGTCGGAGGTGCCGTGAATGGACTGCGGCGTCGAGATTTCGGTTGCATTGACGACGTCGTCGCCGGACACCGAAAGGATCGCGACGGCCGGCGGTGTGGTGTCGATCAATACCTGTTTGGTCACGACGGTCTTGTTGCCGGCTTCATCGAATGCCGTCAGCGTAATCGTATGCGTGCCATCGGCCACACCGGACGCGTTGATGTTGTGCGAAAAGTTCTCGACCGCGGTCGACGAACTGGCCTGCGAGAAAAAGTCGGTGTTCGGGCCTTGATCGATCTTGAGCTGAAGCTCGCCGACAACGGTACCCGGCCCATTGGGACTGGCGATCAAAATCGTTCCGGTCACCGTCGCATGCGCAATTTCGGCCGCATTGATGATGTCGTCGCCGGCCACCGATATGATCGCGACCTGCGACGGCGGTGTGCGGTCGATCGTGAATGGGCGGTCGACGCTGGCGGCCAGTTCGTTCGTGACGGTGGCGTGAACCGTGTACGAGCCGTCGGCGAGGCCGCCGACCTGGACGGCCGTGCTCCAGGTGCCATCGGCCTGCACCACCGCCTTTGACGTGAGGATGCTGAGGCTGCCGGGCCTGCTGACGTTGATCGTCTGGCCGATCGCGTCAGAGGTTCCCGAGATGGTAATAATCGAACCATCGGCGGCGTTGACGTAATCGTCGCCGGTGATCGGATTGATGGTCAGGGTCGGGTTCAGGAACTGGGTGACGGTGACACCGTCGCTTCCCTGCGCGATAATGCGCGATCCATCCGACGAGACGAATATCTCGCCCGAGGGAACGCCCGGCTGGACCATCTGGATTTCGCCGGTGATCAGATTCTTGACGAAAACGTCGGCTGTGCCGTCGGTGTCGTTGGGGACCAGGTTGCTCGCATCGCTTTCGAAAACGACATGTCGGCCGTCGCCCGAGAACGCCAGGAAGGCGCTGTCGCCATTCCCGAGTGTCCCGGCCGCGCTGGTGGAGATGATCTGGTCCGGAGTGGACGGCGAGGCGTTGTTGTCATGAACGAGCAGTTGTTCAGTTCCTGTGGA
The DNA here is from genome assembly GCA_963836765.1 of uncultured Alphaproteobacteria bacterium. GTDB lineage: Bacteria > Pseudomonadota > Alphaproteobacteria > Rhizobiales > Xanthobacteraceae > Bradyrhizobium. The sequence continues at coordinate 16,814 of CAWILG010000007.1, read as the reverse complement.
AGCCGGCTGCCCATTGGCGTCAAGGGGTGTCTCATAGACGGTGTAGCGGCCGTCATTTGAGACCGCTCCACCGCCGAAGTCGTTCGCGTATGTGACCCCGGTGTGGGACTGCAAATTCTCTACCGAAAAGGCTGCACCGCCAGTAAACGTTAGAAGGCTGCCATCCGGCGACAGATTGATGAAATCCCTGAACTGCGTCGAAAATTGCTGCTGAGATCCCGTGGTGAGATTTTGCACCACGACACCCGTAAAATTCGGAGAAGTATGATTAAAATCCTCAAAGTTTTCGTCGTACGCAATGGTCTGCCCATCGTCCGAAATTGCCTTTGGTGACAGGCCCAAAAGGATTCCAGGAAACGGCCCATTTTGGAAAGGCGGCGTCACATCGACGGGCGGCGTCGAAGACTCCAAATCTCTGACAAAAAAATGGACGTTACCGGTGCCGCTGGCAACGTTCCCATCGGTCAGACCGGTGCTGTAGAAAAGGTATCGGCCGTTCGAGGAGAAGATGCCGCCGTCGATTCCGGTCGTTGATGAGAAGCCACCGGCGTCGGTGAACGCCGACGTGAAGGTGTCGATTGCAGATTTCTGACCCGTGTTGACGTCGAGGACGTAGAGCGTCTGGTCTGGGCCCGATGTTTCCACATAGGAGACGAAACGGCCATTGCCGGACATGCCGAGCAGTCGGTCGGAGGAATTGAGCAGCGTGGTGGTTGTGAAATCGGCCATGGCACCCTCATTGAATAAAGAAATGAAGCAAAAAAAATTGGCTCAGCTGGTGCGCCTTCGATTCCGGAGCCGCACCAACAAAGCGGCGGCGGTGTCACCGGCCAGGAGGTTCGAAGCATTGCTGGCAAACGCCACAAAGCGGCCGTCCGCAGACAGGACGGAAGCATCCGTAAATACGCTGCTGTCAATTCCCGCATCCCCGGTCGTGGAAGCACTGACAAGATCGAGTGCGGTCATGGGAAATACCTTATGGAATGGGAACTGCGTGGAAAGCGTCGGTCGGCGGAGAAGGGCGGATTTCTTGTTGCATCGCCGGTTGCTCTCAGATCCAGCCGTTCACGGCGAGCCGCAACGGCGCAAAAGATGACGAGCGTTTGAAGCGTTGCGACGTCGTCAGGGTTTTCAGCGCGCACGGGCGAGATGGTTCTTGAGCTAAGAATCATTTTCGATCTCCAAAGCTCGGGCCCGACAGTGCGTACAGCAGCGAACGCCGCAGCCACAGCCAGCAGGTCCCCTCCCAGCAGACGGCTTCCATTCTCACGTCGGCTTCCCTTTGAGGAAACTTAAATCCGCCATTTACGGCGCACGGGGATAGGTTCGCGTCACCAAAATGGGTGAGATGGCGATGATTTTCCCGAACCAGGCCATCGGAAACGCGCGCCGCGCCTCGAAAGTGGGGGAAAATCGGACTCGAGCAGACCGTGGCTCTCCTCGGTCAATTGGTATTGCGCAATGCAACATCAATGAACGTTGCGGATTGATTTAGTCCGGTTCGCCTCAGGGCGGGCCGCGAGGTCGGCCGCGGACGCGCCAAAGCCCGTCACAGGTCCGTATCGCAAAAGGCAGGTCTCCCAACGATGTGACTGTTGGACCGCTGCAGAAATAAGCGTGTTTGCGATGGCGTTCGCTCGGTCCTAGGCGATCGCGTAGATATCAGGCGTCGCTCGCGGAGCCGGGCGGCCGGAGCCCATTCAACAACGCGACCACGTCGGACTGCCGACTATAGCCGATCTTTGTCAGAACACCTTTTACGTGTGTACGGACGGTGTTCGCGGATGTGCCGCTGTCCGCCGCCATGACTTTCACCGTTTGGCCGGCGGCCAAGCCCCGGGCGATGCGCGCCTCGGCGGGGGTTAAATCAAAAAGGGATCGTATTAGTTCGACCGACGGAGCCTCTGGCCTAGTCACAGGTGTTAACACCAACATGGCGGCGCAGCGGGAAAATATGTCGCGCGCCGAACCGCGGATGGGCACGACATGCGCAATCATCGCGGAGCCCGCATTGCGAACGGGAAACGATCGCACACTCGGAGTGTCGTCTTGATCCACTGTCGCGACGGCGACGCGCAACAGCGCGTCGGCGCGCGCGTCGCTCAGCGCGATCTGATCTTTCGCGCGCCACCTAATGAAGCCACTCAGCGTCTCGATCAAATGGTTCGCAGCGAGGACTTGTCCATTTTCAGCGAACACGAGCGCAGGAATGCCAAGCAGAGCGAATACCTGGCTGGCGGCCCGGGCTCGCTCCAATTGCATGCGGGCCGCGACAAACGACGCCCTGGCCAAATGAGAGTGTACCTCGTTGAGGGTCTCAAGCACCGCGGGCGACGCCGATCCTTGATCGTATGCTCGTTCCAACGCGATCACCATGTCATCGCCTGTCGGCAGCGCTATCGCGGTCGCTGAGGCCCACCCCATACCGCGGGGGTGCAACATGTCCCTGTAGGCCGGATCATTGCTCATTTCTTCGGGCGTATAGAGGGTGCTATCGGGTATGAAGCCAGTCTGTTTCGCGCGCAGCAGCCGGTTGAAGCGTTCCGATCGCGGGATCCATCCGCTCTCCATCAAGGGCCGTAAATCAGCTCGTGCCTCCTCACTCGAAGCGGACCATCGGACGGCGCTTCCGTTCGAGATGCATAACCAGCCAGACAGCGCGCCGCCGAGGTACACCAATTCCGCCAGAATCTCCGGCCAAAGGTCAGGTACAAAGGCGCATTCGTAAATTCGGTCGACTAATCGCGACATCGCATTATCCTGTTTGGCGCGTACTCTTTGCGCAATCCCGTGCCGCGTTCGCGAACGCTCGTGGCGATAAAGATACCGACAGTGCCGTTGACATCAGCGCAAATAAGCCAGCCCGCGACGGTTCTACATGATCCTTCCCGGCCCGCAGCAAGACCTAATTATGATCAAGCAATTGGATTGAGGCAATGCACGCTTCGGGGTTGCCCCCCAGCAACGGACACCGCGCTGCACCGGGGTCATGTCCGCTTCGTGCCACATGCAGACATTCGACAAACAAAAACCCCGGCGCATCGGCCGGGGCTTTGTATCTGTCATGCTCTATGGGCTAAGGCCGCCGCTTCCTCCACCGCCACCGGGGGATTCGAGTAAATCCTACCGTGTAACAAAATGGCCGTTCAGTTGCACGGCGCATTGCATTGAGCCGGATTTCTGTATGCTGAAATTGATCGAAACGGTCGTTCCAGGCACGTATGTCATCTGCGTCTGCTGCGCAAAAGCCTGATCGGCATTCTGGTTCAAGGTGTCGTTGAACTGCGCCACCGACAGGGGGAATTTGTTGGCAGAAAAGTTGTCGCCCGTGTCGGCCACCTGCAACGTCTGGGTGCCGGGCCTTGCGTCGATAAACACCTCGGTCGTACGTGCCGTGCCAACGCAATTGCCGGTGACGAACTCGACAACCAGTTGCTTCACCGCGTCACCAGAAGCCGTGGCGGTAGGAACAATGAAGAAAGACGGCAGGGCCGGAGTGGCACCGCCCGCGCTGGAAACGCAGGGTGGTCCGATGTTGTTCGTGCATAGCAACTTGACGAAAGGCACCCGGTGACTGCCGATAGTGTCAGTAACCGACAACGGGGTATTCACGACGTTGACATTAAGACCACCGGGCGGGCCTTGCTGGGCTAGCGACCCAGTCGCCAGAAACGCGGTTGCGAATGCCGGGATTAAACAACGGCTCACTGACAGTAACCTGTTCATATCGCCCTCCTTGAATGCAGGTACTGGCAGCCGGGACGGGCCACCAGCGGTTGTGCGCGGACCGTAGGAATGGGAACCTAATTCCGGCTCACTAATCGGAACAGCTGTTCCTTTTGGGGTCAATAGGTATGGCGGTACGTCAATCAAAACATTTCGGACAAAGCGGACCGGTCTGGGCGCCAGACCGGCATGTCGGGATGGGGTCAAAGAACGAACCCGCTCACGCGGGAGGTGCTGGCGGCGCGGTCGGGGGGTACGTCTTCGGCGGTAACTATTTGAACGAGCACAGGTGACGGGCGGTCGCTCCGTCTTGAGGATCGGGGGTTCACAAACTCCAACCTCAAGACAGGAGCTCCCAATGAGCGAGAAGCCCATCAACCCGCTGCGCCGGCGCATGATCGAAGACATGACGGTGCGCAACTTCGTCGAGAAGACGCGCAATGACTATATCCGACGCGTCAGGACTTTCACAGCCTTTCTCGGCCGCGCGCCAGATACGGCCACGCCTGAAGATCTTCGCCTTTTCCAGCTACACCAGACACAGACCGGCGCCCGGGCACCAAGCATCAATGGCTCGGTTGTGGCGTTGCGTTTCTTCTTCACCGTAACGCTCGACCGCCCCGAGCTGGCAAGGTACCTCACCTTCGTGCGGGAGCCGCGCAGGATCCCGGTAATCTTGAGCCTGGAGGAGATCGCACGGCTGCTGGAGGCCGCCCCCGGGCCGAAGTACAAGGCCGCGCTGAGCGCCGCTTATGGCGCTGGACTGCGGGTTTCCGAAGTCGTGGCGCTGAAGGTGTCGGACATCGATTCCGAGCGGATGCTGCTGCGCATCGAGCAGGGCAAGGGGCGCAAGGATCGTTTTGCAATGCTTTCCCCGCTGCTATTGGAGCTACTGCGCGATTGGTATCGTATCGCCCGGCCCACGGTCTGGCTGTTTCCGGGCCGTGATCCGCTGCTGCCGCTGACGACGCGGCAATTCAATCGCGTCGTTCATGTCGCGGCCGATCGGGCGGGGATCAAAAAGCGAGTGTCGCCTCATACATTGCGACACAGCTTTGCCACCCACCTGCTCGAAGAGAAGACCGATGTCCGTTTGATTCAGGTTTTACTCGGGCATGCCAGGGTGGACACCACCGCGCTTTACGCACAGGTGGCCACCAACGTGATCCGCGCGGTCATGAGCCCGTTGGATCGGCTCACGCCGCTGACACCGGAGGACAAGCCGCCGGCATAAGCCACGGCGATCATGGCTCGCCCCGCCCTTCAGATCGCGGATATCTTTCGCGACTACGGGCCCGCCTGGCGTAAAGCTAATGCAGGTCACGTCAGCCTTGGCCAGTTGAAGGTGATGTCGGCGATCGAGAGCTGCCGCACGGTGGCTCTCGGCGGCCATGTCATGCGTTGCGAGGACTGTGCTCACACGCAGATCGCCTATAACAGCTGCCGTAATAGACATTGCCCCAAGTGCCAGGGCTCGCAGGCGCTGGCATGGATGAAGCAGCGCAAGTCAGAACTGCTGGACGTCCCTTACTTTCACGTCGTGTTCACGCTGCCGGCGCGGATTGCCGCAATCGCCTACCAGAACAAGGCCGTCGTCTACAATCTACTGTTCAAAGCTTCCTCACAGACAATGCGCACGATTGCAGACGATCCCAAGCACCTCGGCGCCAAGATCGGCTTCACCTCGGTGCTCCACACCTGGGGCTCCGCGATGACCCATCATCCACACGTCCACATGATCGTGCCGGGTGGTGGGATATCGCTCGACGGCACCCGCTGGGTCGGCTGCCGCCCAAACTTTCTCTTGCCGGTAAAGGTCCTGTCCCGACTGTTCCGCCGCTTGATGCTTCAGATGCTGCTCGCCGCACACGAGACCGGCCGCTTGCAGTTCTTCGCCGACCACGCCCAACTCGCTTGCAAAGCCGCGTTCAAGGCCTATCTCGCGCCGCTGCATCGGACCAAGTGGTTCGTCTATAGCAAAAGGCCATTCGCCGGACCCGAGCAGGTACTCGCCTATCTGTCCCGCTACACCCACCGGGTCGCGATCTCCAGCAGCCGCCTTATAGCCGCCAACGCGACCGGCGTCACGTTCAGCTACAAAGACTATCGGATCGAGGGATCCGGCCGCTACAAGAGCATGACGCTTAACCCGGGCGAGTTCATCCGCCGATTTCTCATCCACGTCTTGCCGAACGGTTTCCACCGCATCAGGCACTGCGGGCTGTTGGCGAGTGGGACCAAGGCCGAGACCATCGCGCGAGCGCGTGAACTGATCGATGCGGTACGCCCTGCGCAAAAAGCGCAGAAGCAGCAGGCTCCCGATAGCGCCACGGCAAACGACCAGACCACCCATCCGTGCCCGTGTTGCGGCGGGCGCATGAACATCATCGAGACCTTCAACCGCGGTTCGACACCTCAATACAGACCGCCGCCGCCAACCGTGATCAGGATCGATACGTCATGATCACATGGCCAACCTCACAGATTGAAAATCCCGTTCTTGATCGCCGGCCCTCGATCCGTAACGGCGGTGTTTGCGCAAATATGCTTTTACGAAGTCACACTCGCCATCGATCTTGCTGGCTTATCCCAGATTCACCTACCTGCGACCGACCCATCATGCGCCGCTACGTCGTCAGCCAGCACACTCATCAGTGTCGGTTGCCAGCACGCACTTCCGTCGTACACAAAAATCCATAGCGCAGCGCTCGCCGCGCCACCGCCTGACATTTCCCGCGGGTTCCTTCCTTGGCGGCTTTCGGACGCCGGCCTCGGTCCAAGCCGCAGCGCCGCGATCGGCCGGCATCCGAAACCCTCAACAACAGCGGCCCTCACGTCGTCGAAATCCAACTTCCGTTCTTCCTCCGAAAGCGGACTAAAGTCAGACATCGCTGGTGGTCCGGTTTCGGGGTTGAGCCTCCATTCGAAGGAAATTGCCTTAACACGCGGGGTTGCCAAAAACTTGGTTGCGCTTGACCGTCAGTGCCGAGCTTCGAGGATCATATTAATGGCGGTTTCTGCGGCACGACGAACTTGGCTGAATCCGCCAGCCTTGATCACTTCGGTGAGCTTCCTTTGTCCGGCCTGGGCGCCTAGTGCCATACCAACTTCCTGCGAGAGCGACACCGGCACGCAAGCCATGGTCGAAAAAGCATAGGCGAGACGTCCGACTGGACCGAAATTATCTTCCGTCGCGTCGCCTGCGCGCGGCTCCATCAGCATCCACGTTCCGTCCGGCTTGAGCGAGCGGTAAATGTGGGTTGCGGCTCCCACCGGATCGCCGAGATCGTGCAGCACATCAAAGCATGTCACCAGATCGAGATCCCTGGCGGGAAAATTCTTGGCCTTGGCTACCTCGAATTGGATGTTGTTGCCACCGGTGTGAAGCGCACGTTCGGTCGCATGCGCGATCGAAGGCTCATGGAAATCGTAGCCGATAAAAGTTGAATTTGGAAACGCCTTGGCCATAAGAAAGGTCGAATAGCCAGTGCCGCAGCCGACATCGGCCACCTTGGCGCCGCGATGGAGCTTGCTTGCCACTCCGTCCAGAGCCGGCAGCCAATTTTGTACGATATTCGCGGAATAGCGCGGCCGCAGCATCGCGCCAACCGCGCAGAACAGGCAGCCGGCATGATCGCCCCAGTCGATGCCGCCGCCGGACTTGAATGCCTCCTCGACCAAGGGCTGGGTCTGGTACAGGGTCGCAACAGTGTCGAACGCGCCACCGATGAAGAATGGACCGTCTTGGTCCGCGAACGCCATTGCTTGTTCGGGCGGTAATTCGAATCGTCGGGTAACGGGGTCATAACTAAGATAGCCGGACGCCGCGTTTTGTGCGAGCCATTCCCGGGCATAGCGCTCGGAGATCTTGGTCTTCTCGGCCAACTCTGCGCTGGTCATCGGCCCGGCACCGTCCATTGCCTTGTACAGCCCAAAACGTAGCCCGATTCTGACCAGCGGCACACTCATTGCCGCGCCGAGATCGACCACCATCTTTCCCAGGAATTGCCGAAGTTTCTCTTCGTTTATCATGCGGTCCTCCTGTCAATCTCGGTCTCGGTCCGCCGGTCGTCAATGATCGATAACGACTGGACATATCCTCTTTGATCTTCAGGTGCTTATAAAAGTCCCGCCTGCGTCAGAGCACTGGCCAGTTTGTCGCGATCTGTAATATTGCGATACGGATGTCGCCGCAACGCGCGCTTGAGTGAGTACCGCGCGTCAAGGGCAAGCAGGCTGTCGACTACGCATCGAGCCTCGTCGAGGCGATCGAGCCTCGCGAGCGCGGCAGCTTGCATCGTGAAGGCCTCTGGCCAAGTGGGTAACTGACGCATGACGCGCTGCGTCGCATCGACGACTTCGACATACCGATCAAGCACGAACAACGGAACACACTGCGATTGGTAGGTGGCGTAAATGCGCGGGTCACGCGGACTCACGCGAACGGCCGTTTCAATGAACCTGAGGGAATTCGTGAGGCTCACCACAGTATCCCAGGACGATGCCGCTACAAAGGGCAGCATAGTAGGATCCCGGAGCCAACGCGAAGGCGCGCCTGGCTTGGACCATCGCCTCGTCATGCCGACCGACAGCGAGCAACAAGATGCCCAGCATGCTGTAAGCCATAGCGTCTTCGGCATCCAAGTTAATTGCGCGGCTTAGTAGCGCGACTGCCTCATTGAACGCCTCGCGACTCGATTCTGCCCAACCGCTCAAGGCAAGCACGTAAAGGCACGAGGCGGTGGCAACATAACTTTCGCTTTCATACGGATCGAGACGCATGGCCTCTCGTCCAAGCTCGACTCCACGCAGGCAGCCTTGGCGGTCCCAGCGGTGGAATCCGTCCCACGCCTGCATACGCAGCTGCCATGCCTGCAGATTGACCTGCCCACAGCGCGATGCGCGTCTAGCCTCCGTCTTGACCAGCGTATCACCAATGGCATTTTGGATTCTTGCGGTGATTTCATCCTGCGTCTCGAAAATATCTGTGAGGCCACAGTCCCAGCGATCGGCCCAAATGTGACTGCCGGTTGCGGTTTCAATGAGCTGGCTAGTAATCCGCAGCCGGTTGCCGACGCAACGCACACTGCCTTCCAGCACGTAACGTACTCCCAGCTCGCGGCCAACCTGCTTGATATCGACAGCTTTACCCTTGTACGTGAACGACGAGTTGCGCGCGATCACGAACAATGACTTCAAACGCGACAAAGCGGTGATTATGTCTTCTACCATGCCATCGGCGAAATACTCCTGCGCGGGATCGCCGCTCATGTTGGTAAATGGCAGCACCGCGATGGAGGGCTTGTCCGGGATCGGGAGTGTCGCCCCTCCTATCGGTCGGGATGGCACGAGTGCGGCACTCTGATCAATTCGGTTGGCACCGGCAGAGCGGGCAGCGTACAGCCGAACGCGGCGGTCGATGTTCTTCAGTTCTCTCTCCCCAAGGTCCTCGAACAAGAAGTTTGTCTTTCCCCGAACCTGCTCGAATGCACTGCCCGAGAGGAATACCCCACCCGGCTCACACTCATTCTCGACGCGTGCCGCTATGTTGACACCGTCGCCAAAAATGTCATCGCCGTCTATGATGATCTCGCCAATATTGATGCCGATGCGGAGGTCAATCTTTTGGGTAACGTTGCAGTTGCGCTGCGCCATTTTGCTTTGCACCGCCATCGCGCCGGTCACAGCGTCGACAACACTGGCGAACTCGACCAGCATGCCGTCTCCCGTGGTCTTGACTATACGACCATGATACTCAGCTATCGCGGGATCGACCACTTCGCGCCGGTGCGCCTTCAAGGCCTCGAGGGTGCCGACCTCATCGGCAGCCATCAGGCGGCTATAACCGGCGACATCGGCCGCCAGCACCGCTGCCAGTCGCCGCTCGACGCGCTCGCCCGCCACGGAGGACCCTCAGTTGATCTCAGCCAAAAGTAGTCAAGCATAGGGACCGGCTTAGCGCTAGCGGGCTTGGACTGATTGGACCACGTTAATGTCGGCTTGGGGTCAAAAAGCTGCCCTGACGGCCCCGAAATCCGACTTCAGTTTTACCCCTGAAAGCGGAACTCAAGTCGGACATCGTGTGATGTCCGGTTGGTGGCAACCGGACTCATGCACCGCACAATTTAACAGCTTACTCGATCACCTGGTCGGCGCGGGCGAGCAGCGCGGGCGGCACGGAGAGGTCAATCGCCTTCGCAGTCTTCAGACTGATGATTAGCTCGAACTTGGTCGGCGTTTGCACGGGCAAGTCGGCAGGTTTGGCACCTTTCAGAATTCGATCAACGTAGTCGGCAAGCTTAAGGTAAATATCGTTCGTATCAGCCCCGTAATATGCTAGTCCGCCACTGGCCATGAAGCGCCGAAACGGATAGATCGCGGGAAATCGGTACCGAGTTGCCAGCGCGCAGATCAAGTCGCGATGCAAATTAGTGCTGTTGTCTGGCAGCACGAGAAGGCCGCTTTTCGGCTCGCGCGCAAAATCACCGAGCGCATGTTCGATTTCCGCGGCGTTACCGAAGGGCAGGTGGATTGCCTTGACGGCCAACGCCCGTGAAACGGAATCAATGGACTGAAAATGCTGGCCGGTATGGGTCTGCGGGTTGTAGATGAGAGCGACACGCGCAACGTCCGGAGCAATTTCTTTCAACGTCTGCAGCCACTTTCCGCCTATTTCCGGCTCGAAGGAGACTAAGCCCGTGATATTGCCGCCGGGCCGCGCAATGCTCGCCACGAAGCCAGAACCAATCGGATTATTGGCGTTCACAAACACAATCGGGGTTGTGCGAGTTGCCTGCTTGAGGGCCGCGACCACAGGCGTACCTTCGCAGACGATGACATCCGGATTTAGTTGCGCCAACTCGGCTGCGTAATTCTGGAGGCGGTTGTTATCGCCGGCACTCCAGCGATCCACAATCTGAATATTTTGCCCTTCGCGCCAACCCAACTCCTCAAGCCGGTGCCGAGTTATGCCTATCAAAGACTCTGCTTCCTGATCGCTCTTGGCGGTACTGAACAGCACGCCGACGCGCCGCATCGCGCCCGACTGCCGCGCCCGCGGGATGACCGGCCATCCAGCAGCACCGCCCAAGATACCGAGAAATGCTCGTCGTCTCATGCTCGCCCCCGTCCAATCGGTGGCATCGTAACGGCTGAGCAGCATCCCGGAAGGGGTCAAGGTGGATCTCGAGCGCCAAATTACAAAAATCTGGTCGATGTCCGAAGTGGGGCAAACCGACAGTCGGCCCGATTCAACGGCATGTCCGTTCTACCCCCAACAGCAGACGTCGTCGGACCACCGCACCATGTCCGGGCTGCCAATATCGGAACTGGATCTAGAAATGCTGCAAAAAGCGCGTTGGCGGCCGTATAGGTTGAACAGAACTTCCTAGCCGGGCAATGGAGACAGGGGGCCATCAATGACGCTTGCGACCCGAATATTGCCGGACATGAATATACTGATCTCCGCGCGCGCAGTGCTCCGGACTGATCACGCTGCTGTTCCGCTTGCGGGACCGCTTGCTATCCTGGCAGAAGGGTCTGGTGCGGTGGTAGCGGCGACCGTAAGCGACGACCCGGTCCGCGGATCGACGCTGACCCTCCGCGAAGTGAGTCATTGCTTCGATCTGGAAGGGCAGCCGCTGCCAGTATTGGACCGCATCAGCCTGCAGGTCGGCCGCGGCGAGTTCGTCGCTCTCCTGGGGCCGAGTGGTTGCGGAAAATCCACCCTGCTGCGGCTAGTCGCGGGGCTCGACACTCCAACAGACGGCTCTCTTCTAACGGAGGGAAGGGAAATCGAATCACCCGATCCGTCGCGCGTCGTCGTTTTTCAAGACCCCACCCTCTATCCATGGCGGACGGTGTGGAGCAATGTTGCGCTTGGTCTGGAAGCACGCGGATTGCTGCGCACACATCGCGGACGTATTGAAGACGCATTGCGGCTGGTCGGGCTCACAGGCTGCCAATGCCTACCCGCACCAGCTTTCCGGCGGCATGGCGCAACGCGCGGCTCTGGCGCGCGCGCTGGTCAACGACCCAAAGCTGCTCATTCTCGACGAGCCTTTGGGCCAGCTCGAACTCGCTAACGCGGATCACGATGCAGGGCGAACTCGTGTCATTGTGGCAGCGCGCTGGCTTCACTGCGCTGCTCGTGACCCACGATGTGGAAGAGGCGTTGTTCCTTGCCGGCCGGGTTATCGTGTTCAGCCAGCGCCCAGCACACATCAAGGCGGAAATCGTGAACGCCAGGCCGTATCCACGCCATCGGGGCGACCCGCATCTGGCCGAGCTTCGCCATCAAGTGCTCGCGCATCTCGGTCTCGATGCCACCTGGTAAGGAACGGGAAGTTGGGCCATCGGCGGCATTTCATTCGTTCTGCACCTGCCACTGACCTAGCCGCCAAACTCGTCGAGACGCTATGGTGGCGTAGTCAAAGGTCAAGTCCGCTTGGGGTCGGTCAAAAGCTGAAGTCGCGGTCTTGCAGCGGGATGTCAGCTTTGCAACCGGTGAACGGACATCGCCAGACCGTCTCGGCACGTCCGTTAAGTGCGCCAAAACCGGAAGTGACAAGCCTTATTCGATAACCTCGTCGGCGCGTACCAGTAGCGAAGGCGGTACATCGAGGCCAAGCGCCTTCGCTGTTTTCAGGTTGACTACCGTTACGTACTTGGTCGGCACCTGCACCGGAAGTTCGGCGGGATTGGCTCCCCGAAGAATACGGTCGACGTACGATGCCGCCTGTCGTGACTGGTCGACGAGATCACTACTGTAGGACATGAGTCCGCCGGCCGTGATGTAGAAACGGAATGGATAAACCGACGGCAAGCGATACCGCGCTGCCAGCTCAACTACGAGATCACGGTGCAAGCTGGTCGTGCCACTCGGCAAAACGAGCAAGCCGCTAGCAGGCGTACCTGCAAAATCCGTAATGACGCGCTCGATATCAGCAGCGTTCTCGACCGGACTGGGTACAAGCTCAATCGCGAGGGATTGTGCGGTGGCCTCCGCCGACCGGACGAAGTAGTCATAGGGGGTGGTTTTGGGGTTCGCCAGTAGAGCGGCGCGCTGCAGCTGCGGCGCGATCTCTTTGAGCATTGCAGCCCACTTACCGGTGATGCCCTTCTCGTACAGCAAGAATCCCGTCAGATTGCCCTCTGGCCGCGCTAGGCTTGCAATCAGTCCGGAACCAATCGGATCAGAGACTTGCGCGAACACGACGGGAATTGTGCGAGTCTCGCGTTGGAGCGCAGCGCTAATCGGCGTCGTATAGCCAAAAATGACGTCGGGTTGGAGGGCAACCAATTCTTTTGCAAGCGCCTGGTATTGATCCGGTCTATCGGCCGCAAAACGGATGTCGATACTGACGTTGCGATCTTCCGACCACCCGAGCTGTTGGAGTCCCTGCCGGAACGCGAATAGCTGCGCCTTCGTCTCCATATCGTTTTCAGCATTGTTCATCAGTACGGCTACGCGCCGCATCTGGCCGGGCTGCTGCGCGTGTGCGGAGGGCACCCATGCCGCCGTCGCTCCGCCGATAAACCTGATGAACTCGCGGCGTTGCATGTAGTCCCCTGGGAATTCGACGCTTTTGCAATACGTAAGCCTAGCACTTTGGGAACGGGCGATTGAGAGAGTAATTACACCCAATCGACCTCAGAAGCTGGTCAGATCCATGTCTCAGTTGGGTCAAAAGCTGCCCTGACAGCCCCCAAGTCCAACTTTCGCGGTAGGGACGCGAGTTACCTCGCGCCCCCCGCACAGATCCGTGCGAGCCCAATTCGGGCACACGGCTCCCGCCTTGGATGTCTAACGGCGAAGCGAATCTCTGGCCACGGATGAAGGATTCGCGGTTTCGGGAGCCAGTCGTCTGCCAACCGCTTGATCCGCTCCCAGGTCGTCCAGTCTTTCTGGCTCCGCTGCCGTAGCGTGCGCCGCCAGAGATTGGTGACGTGGAATAGGAACGCGGTCAGTGTCGAACTGTTCGTCGGCACCGCGTGGTAGTTGAAGTAGCCGGTGACGACCTGCTGCAACCATCTTCCCTGCTGGGGAATCGGCTGATGCATGTTCCGTCGCAATTCCTGTTTGATGGCTTGCAACTTTACCCGCATGCGGTCCCGCCGGGACTTCCGTTTGATTTGGAATTTGCCCCGACGAGTTTTGCTACAGATAAAGGTGAAGCCCAGGAAGGTGAAGGTCTCCGGTTTGCCGAGCCCGCGCCGCTTGCGGTTTTCCGCCGCAAAGCGTCCAAATTCGATCAGCCGGGTCTTCTCCGAATGAAGCGACAGTGCAAACTCCTGTAACCGCTTACGCATCTCGTCGAGGAAGCGACGGGCGTCGGCCTCGTGCTCGAAGCCAACAATGAGGTCGTCGGCGTAGCGCACGATGATCATATTGCCCGCAGCCTCACGCCGTCGCCAGCGCTCGGCCCAAAGGTCGAAAACGTAGTGTAAGTAGAGATTGGCCAGAAGCGGTGAGATCACCGATCCCTGCCCGGTCCCCTTGTCACTGACCGTCACGATCCCGTCTTCCAGGACGCCTGCCTTGAACCATTTCTGGATCAGGCGGATGATACGTCGGTCGCCGACGCGATGTTCCACAAACCTGATGAGCCACTCCTGGCTCACCGTGTCGAAGAACGAGCGGATGTCAGCGTCCAGTATCCAGTTCACCTTTGTGCTGGTGATCCCGACCATGAGCGCATCCATCGCATCGTGCGTGCTGCGTCCGGGTCGGAACCCATACGAGAACCCGAGGAAATCTTCCTCGTAGATCGCGCTCAGCACCGCGGCCGTGGCCCTCTGGACGATCTTGTCCTCAAGGGCGGCGACCGCGATCGGGCGTTGCCGACCATCCGGCTTGGGTATGTAAACACGCCGCGACGGTAGTGCCCGATACGCTCCCCGATGGACGCGAGCATGCAGGTCCTCAAGATTACGCTCAAGGTGCTGCTCGTAATCCCGACATGTCAGCCCATCCACTCCAGCTGCAGCATTCTCCTTGAGTTCAGAGAATGCCTCTGCGAGGTGATCAATACTGACGTGATGGAAGAGCGCGGTGAACTTCTCCTTCTTCCTTTGCCTTGCAGCTTGCCGTATGCGCTCCAGCGCCTGTGACACGGTTCCCCGGTACTGTGCCCGGCCCGTGCTTTGCTGACGCACATTCCCCTCGGCCCCCGCCCTTGGCTCCACCAACTCCGCAGCCGGTTGCCCGGCTTTGTTCGTTGGCTTCACAGCTACTATGGCGGGGTCAGACTTCTCATGATCGTACATCATCGGCTACGGCTCCTCGCCTTCACGACGCGGGCCAGTGCAGCACGCATACTGGTGCTGGCCGACCATGAGATCTCCCGGTTCCCAAGCAAAGAGCGTGCGCACATGCCAGTGTCTAAGACCACGCCGGGCCGTCTGGGCGCTCGCGTTATCGCGCCCATCCGTGTTGCCTTCCGTCAGCGGAACGACGTCGGCACCCAGGATGAGGGTACTTTCGCGGCTCAATGGCTGGCCTATGCGCTCCCCTGTCAACGCTTCGCCAATACCCTCACGGGTACTGGCGCATGAACTCGGGGTCGATGCGGTTCGCTACTCCTTCATCGTGATGGACTTGCACCATCTACTCCTTGCCGGTCTCCCGGCGCACTCCGCTTTACCCCCGAAAGCGGACTCAAGTTGGACATCGCGCCATGTCCGTTTCGTGCCAGATGCGGCTCATGCACCGCACAATATTGGCGCCGTCACGAGACCACCTGTTAGCGCGGGCTAATCAAGCTCGCCCGTAGTCTTGTATGAACTATCTGAACTTCGTCGCATATTTTCCCGCAATCTCATTGATCTGCTCTTTGGTCAGCTTTTTTTGTGCGATTCCGGGAGGACTACAGGTTTCGCGAAAAAAGGCATCTAGGCCGGTCGGCGTCACCATCCAGAGCAGAAGCAATTCTTGATCAGGATTTTTGAACCCATGCCAAGAGTTTTTGGGAATGAAAATTGTACCTCCTTTCTCGAATGGATGGGGTACATCGTTCAGTATGAATGATCCGCTGCCCTCTAAAATATAAAATGCTTCATCCGCTTCGAAATGGATGTGGATCGGAATGCCTGCGCCGACGGGCACCTGCTGCGTCCCGATGGCCAGATTTTTAGATCCTTTCAGGGGGTCGACCTTGATGAAGATGTTCCCGGGATTGCGAAAATGGACGAGGTGTTCGCCTTCGGCGGGGCCCAGCACGTATCCCTGGGATCTGCCCCTTCTGCCTCGGCCGCACTCTGTAGCAAAGCATGACGACGCCGAGACCAGCCAAGCCCATTAAAACAGAGCGACGCTTATGCTTAAGTACCACCATGGCAATCTCCTTTAGAGCGCAACGTTTTGGTTTACATCGCGGCGACTTATTCAACGACCCCTCGGCCGAGGATTACAGCCTACCGCATTCGAACGCGGCGGAGGCAGGAAAACGGGCGCGCCAATGTCCGAGTTGGGTCCAGACTGTGTAAAAACGCGTATGTTGAGGTTTGCAGGCGCAGCCGGCTGGCTCATGAAGCCGATCCTATGCCCGGATCGCTTCGATCAGTCCGCCAACGCCCAGAATGCTGATTACCCTTTTGATGTTGTAGGCCAGGACGTGTAACGCCATTTCGGTACCGACGTGCTTGAGTGTTTTCATCTGGAAGTGCGTCGATCCCATCCAGGACTTTATCGTGCCGAATGGATGCTCCACGGTCTGGCGGCGAAGGCGCATTTTCGCCGGGTTTCGATCGAGCCTCGCTTGCACGGCCTCAAGGACGGCTTCGTGCTCCCAACGTGAGATCCGTCGTTCTTTGCCTGTCGTACACTTGCCCTTCAGCGTGCAGCCTTGTACGTGTTGGTCCAGTAGCGCCGCAGTGTCCGGCCATCCTCTTCGTTGGTGTAGTGATAGATTAGCTGCTCGCCGGCGGGACAAAGATAAACGTCGTCTTGGCCATCGAGCGTGCATCGGGATCGGTCAGGGATATCTGCTTGTCCTCGGTCTGCATCATCTGAGTGTTCAGACCGTTCAGGCGTTGAATTTCCTCACGTAGCGTTGCAATCTTCTCGTTGAGCCGGGTGATCTTGGCTT